>NZ_JAPFGP010000015.1 GCF_026241155.1 Paucibacter sp. PLA-PC-4 | reverse complement strand
GGAAACAGGCTGCCCTGGTCTCGACTCTGTCCTTGCACGTAGCCCATAAGAACAATGCCCTGCAACTTGCGTTGCAGGGCATTGTCTTCAGGCCTTCAGCTTAGCGTCAGAGTATTGACACGGACTGCGCAGGCCGGCTCTTGCTATCGGGTTAGGTCTTGCCGAGTGAGATCAGGACTTGGCGCCGACAACGCGATAGGCGGTCGCGCCCAGCAGCGCACCGACAATGGGGGCCAGCCAGAACAGCCAAAGCTGCTGCACCGCCCAGCCGCCAACATAGATCGCGACGCCGGTGCTGCGCGCAGGGTTCACCGAGGTGTTGGTGACCGGGATGCTGATCAGGTGGATCAGGGTCAGGGCCAGGCCGATCGCGATCGGCGCAAAGCCGGCCGGCGCACGGCCGTCCGTGGCGCCCAGGATGATGATCAGGAAGAAGGCCGTCATCACGACCTCGGTAATCAGGGCCGCCTGCAGCGAGTAGCCGCCGGGCGAATGCTCGCCGAAGCCGTTCGACGCGAAGCCGGCTGTCACATCAAAGCCGGCCTTGCCGCTGGCGATCAGATAGAGCACGCCGCCGGCCGCCAGGCCGCCCAGCACCTGAGCAATGATGTAAGGCAGCAGCTGCGAGGCCGGGAAGCGCCCGCCTGCCCACAACCCCACCGAGACGGCCGGGTTGAAATGCCCGCCCGAGATATGGCCCACCGCGTAAGCCATCGTCAGCACCGTCAGGCCGAAGGCCAGCGACACGCCGACGAAGCCGATGCCCAGGCCCGGGAAGGCCGCCGCGAGCACCGCGCTGCCACAGCCCCCCAGCACCAGCCAGAACGTACCCAGGAATTCCGCACCATATTGCTTTGTTGTCATCGTTTCTTCCTCCACCAAAGGGTTCAACACACTGGCCATCCATACTGCCGCCAGCGGCTGCGCCGCATGATGATGCAAGCCTCGTGACAAGGCAATCTCGGAATGTCCCCTGAGGCAGGGGCCAGGTCTTGCTGGTCAGCGATCCGACCCGGCCACCAGCGAGAACACCGAGGCTGGCACTGATACGCCGCGAATATGCAGCCGCTGACGGGCCACGCATTCCAGCAGCGCGCCGGACTTGCGGGCCACCGCCTCGCTGGGCCGGTTGCCCTCGGCGACGATGATCTCAACCCGGCGCAGCCCCAGCACGCTGAAAGCATGCGCCGCCAGAGTCTGGACACAGCGGCCCGCCACCCCCTGCCCCTGTCGCGATTGCCGCACCCAGTAGCCCAGATTGCAGTAGAGATGCTGGCGGTTGATCAGGTTCAAGCCGGTGCCGCCAATAAAGGCTGCTGTCTCGCGGTCGAAGATGCCGAACTCATGAGCCGTGCCCGCTGCAGCGCCGGCACGGCAGGCGGCGAACCAGTCCAGCGCATCCTGCTCGCTGTAGACCTCGCTGCACCAGGGCATCCAGCGCCCCACTGTCGCGACCGACTCGCGCGCAGCGGCCGCGAACGCCGGCGCATCGCCGTCATCGAAAGGGCGCAGCAGCAGTTGATCGCCGGCTGGCAGCAGTGAAGAATGCAATATCAGCCCAGCTCTTGCTGACGCTCAATGACGCGCGAGACGATGCCGTACTCGATGGCTTCGGCCGCGCTCATCCAGTGGTCGCGTTCCATATCGGTCTGCACGCGCTCGAGCTTCTGGCCGGTTTTTTTGGCGATGACTTGGGCGATGCGCTCGCGGGTGCGCAGGATCTCGCGCGCCTGGATCGCGATGTCCGAGGCCTGGCCGCCGGCGCCGCCGGCCGGCTGGTGGATCATGAAGCGGGTGTTGGGCAGGCAGACGCGGCGCTCTTTGGGCGGCGCCAAGAAGATATGGGCGCCGGCGCTGGCCACCCAGCCGGTGCCCACCGTGGTGACCGGGGCACGCACAAAGTTGATCATGTCGTGGATCGCATCGCCCGATTCCACATGGCCGCCCGGCGAGGAGATCAGCAGCGTGATCGGCGCATCCGACTCGGCCGCCAGCGCCAGCAGGCGGCGGCAGGTGGCATGGGCAACGGTGTCGCTGATCTCGCCGAACAGCAGCACAAAGCGCGACTTGAAGGACAGCTGCTCCTCCAGGCGATCGGGGCGATCGCTGGCGGTGGGCGCGGATTCGGCGGCAAGGGTGTGGGCGTGAGTCATGGAAAAAGTCTCCGGAACATGGATGTCTGATCGTGATTGTGGCGCATGCGCCGACGGCCCGAGGGCGGCTCAGCCTACAGGCCTGATCGCTGTGGCCTGCGACCACACGACCTGCCACTGACCCTAGGCATTGCGCTCATAAGTGTCGATATGGCAGCAGCGCAACGGCGCGCTGCCCTCGAAGGCGAGCGTGGCCTGGTAGCGAATCACCGCATTGTCCTGGCCGCTGACCTGCACCGCCATTTCGGCATCAGGCTCCCAGCGCAGGTAGCGCAGAAAGCCCTGCTCGATCCGGCCGAGGTGCTGGTCACGGCTGAAGGCCACGCCGCCCGGCATGATCAGCTGGAATTCGGGAGCATGCAGCGGCCGGGCCAGCGCCATATCGGCAGCGACCAGAGCGCGCAGACGGCTGCGTTCGATGTTGCGAATCTGCTCGGCCAGCACGATGCTGGCGCTGCTGTTCTGCGGGGTTTCACTCATCGCCGCCGGCCTCCTCGGCTACCAAGGCATTGCGAACAGAGGTCCGATAGCCGGCCGGCAGGTTCGCCGGCAAAGCCTCGGGCGCAAACAGGCCAATCTGCAAGTGCTCGTGGCTCAGCCGGGGCGCGAAACTCTCTCCTGCTGACAGCCAGACCCTATAGGTGCATACGAAAACCTGCTTGCCGGGGATCACCTCGAAGAGATAGGCATCGAGCGGCGACGCTTCGACCTCCACCCGCAGCCCCAACTCCTCCTCGATCTCGCGAGCCAGGCACTCACGCGGCGACTCACCGGGCTCGATGCGGCCGCCAGGCAGCTCCCATTCATCGCGCTCGTTGAGCATCAGCACCAGCTCGCCACTTGGTGCACGCAACACGGCCTTGATCGAGACCGGATAAGCCAGCGTCGGCACCAGCGTCACCTCGTCAGGCATCGTGTCCATACCTTCTCGTTTTCCTTTAGACGCTCGAGCGTGCTTGGCCAATGAGCGAAATATGCACGATCTTCACCGCACAACGCTTAATTGAGGCCAGCCAGTCGTCGCCAATTCCTTTCAAGCAAAAAAAGTATGGCGCCACCTATGAGTTCCAAGACAACCGTTGCAGCTGGGACGCTGATCGCATTGGCGTCACTGCTCGGTGGCTGTACCAGCCTCGACGTGCCGAAGGCCGAGAACTATCCCGCCAGCAGCCAAAAGAAAGCCCGCGCCGTCCATCATTGGGACGTGCTGGCTGGGGATGTGGCTCAACGCGTAGCGACCAAGCTACTCGGCGACACCAAGACGCCGCATGCACCGCTGCCGCCGCTCTATCTGTTGCCGGCGGTAGAGCCCAGCAGCTTCCACCAGAGCTTTCGCAGCCTGCTGATGGCAAGGCTGCTCGAACAGGGCATTCGTGTGGCCAGCGAGCCTGGCTCAGCAGCACTGCAGATGAGCATTGAGGCCCAGGTGGTGCGTCATAGTGAACGCACACCCAATTCCAATCCCCTACCCTTCACGACGCTGGCGGCCGGCGTTCATGTGCTGCGCGACCTGGTGCGCCACGAACACAGCAGCTTGTCTGTGGTCGGCAGCACGCTGGCCCTAGGTGCGCTGGCCGACGGCGCGAGGCTGGCACGTGAAGGCAATGCCGCCGGCGGCCCGACCGGCAGCGAGGTGCTGATCTCCACCGCCATCAGCGCCGAGGGAACCTATCTGGCCCGCACCGCCGATGTCTACTATGTTGAGGCCGACAACGCGGCTCTTTACCTGCCCGCGCCGGCCCAGGCGGTGCCTCTGATGAAGACCTGGAAAGTGGTGGGGGATCGATGATGAATACAACTCTGCAGAGATGGCTGCGCCGCTGCGCACTGTTCGCAACGGCCCTGCTGCTGAGCGCATGTGCAGCGACTCCGGCTGCAACAAAGACACCGCCGGCCGACCTGATAGCGATAAACCGGCAGGCCGTCGACGCGCTGCTTCATGGTGCGCCCCTGGACCTCAGTCAACCGATGCTGGTGGCGTCCTTCGTGAATCTAGATGTGCTGACCGAGTCCTCGCGTCTGGGCAGGCTCTTCTCAGAGCAGGTCTGCGGCCGGCTAGTCAACCGCGGCTATCCAGTAATCGAACTGAAGTTGCGCGACAAGCTGTTCATCAAGCACAGCGAGGGTGCGCTGCTACTCTCGCGCGAGCTGCGCGATATCAGCCGCAGCCACCATGCCCAGGCCGTGGTGGTTGGCACTTACACGGCATCTACCCAGTTCCTCTATCTGAGTCTCAAGCTGGTCGGCGGCGAGCAGGGGAATTTAGTATTGGCCGCCCATGACTACGCGATACCGCTGGATGCGAACGTACGTGCGTTGCTGGTGAATTGAAGCGGCCGAATCCGTCACCGGCGCTCCAGTCCGTCGTCCTCGCCGGGATTTGACGGGCACGCTGCTCCAAAAACTGAAGAAAATATTCGCAGCCGAAGATGCGCGGCCGCTCGATGAAGGAGCGAAGGATGGCGCGGCGCGGCGCGGCGAGTAACGCGAAACACCCGACCAGCCACGAAAGCGAACTCCGCGCGGATCTACTGATCGTGCTGCGAAAGGCGCGGCTCGGGTGCACCGAGGATGGGCAAATCGATGTCCACAGGCAACTGCGCGTCGCCGGCGGCGGGCAGTTGGCTATGACGCGTCACCATCTCGAGCTCATAGACGTGCGCCACCGCCTCGGCCGGCACCGCCGCAGCCTGCATAGCCCGGCGTTCTCAGAGCGCGGTTTTCCCCTTGTTGTCACCGCTCCGGACCTCAAAGACGGCATCGTGAAACCACGGCGCCGACACCACCTTCGCCGGCCGCTGCGCCAGGCCCCGCTTCGTCTGAAGGCTCTGCAGGCATTCGGCTTGGTGCAGCTGCGAGTGGTGATGGCGCTGCGATTCGGCGCATGCGCACAGCAGAGCCTGGTGCAGGTCGGCCGCGCCATCGGGCCACACGCCGATCTAGCGCCGGGCGCGCTCGAACGGCTGTAAGGGCAAGCGTGATAAGAAGCGCATCGTTTGTGACTGACCTGTCAGCGGGCAAGCTCCGGACTTTCGTAGGACTTTTGATGGCCAGCCCTGAAAGCCTGGGATTCGGCTTCACTGAGTAAGCCTAGGCCGCGAGCCACTGCTGCGGCATAACTCACATAGGCCCAGGGCTGTGCGGTGATCAGCCGAGCGCCCTCATCCGTCACCAGATCGGCTCGCTCAAAGGCCAGACCCTCCCAAAACTGCGCGGTGAAGGACACAGCCTCAGAGCTGGCATGCTCGCTGGTGTAGTTGTGCGTGCCGCGCCGGCCACTCAGCAGACCGGCACTGGCCAGCACCAGATTGCCGGCGCAGATGCCGGCCAGCAAGACACCACGTTCGGCGGCGGCACGCAGGCAAGGTGTCGCAAGTTGCTGCGGGATGATGGATCCCGGGTCGCCGCCCGGAACCAGCACAGCCGCCAGCCCGCCAGACTCCCTCGCCAGATCCGCGTAAGCGCCCTGTGGCGCGATACAGGCGCCCAGCGAGGCCTGGTGCGGCCTGCCATCGGGCGAGTAGTAACGCAGCGTACAGCCAAGCCTTGCAAGCAATTCGGCCGCCAAGGCAATTTCGAAGAAGATGCAGCCGGGATAGAGCAGCACCGCAACCGGCACAGCTGCATTGCCGGGTCCTGTTCGGACGTCAAGACTCATAACTGCACATGCGCCGTAGAGCCGCCATCGACATACCAGTTCGCCCCCGCGACAAAGCTGGCCGCCGGGCTCGACACAAAGGCCACGACGCGAGCGATCTCCTCGGGCGTGGCCAAGCGTTGCAGGGGGTTGCGCTGCACTACCTTGGCGAATTGATCCGGCTCTTCGCGACGTACCCGATCCCAGAACCCATCGCTCACCAGGGTATCGCCCGGCGACACAGTGTTAACGCGCACAAGCGGCAGCAGGCGGGCCGACAACGACTTCATGTAATGCGCCAGTGCCGCCTTGGCCGCGCCATAGGCGACCGAGTTGGGGGCCGCCAGCGAGCCGGCCTTGGAGCCGATGTAGGTGATGGCCCCGTGCGGCGAGCCCTGCAGCCAAGGCACGGCGGCCTCAGTAGCCTCCACAGTGCCACGGATGTCGCTGCGTATCGCCTGCTCCCAATCGCCGCTGAGTGCGCTGACATTGGGCACAAAGATGTCGAAGCCGCCCAGCGAGCCCAGCCAGTCGCGCAGCGCTGGCGTGTCGGTGACATCGAGTGCGCGGGCGCTAACGCGACCGGGCAAGCCGCGCAGGGCCCGAAGCGCGACCTCAATGCGGCCCGCATCACGCGCGCAAAACACCACATCGCAGCCCTCGCCGGCCAAGGCGCGCACGATAGCGGCGCCTATGCCCGAGGAACCGCCAGTGACTACGGCCCGCAGGCCCTTGAGTTGCAGATCCATCGCCTTAAACCTCGTCAAGACCCCCACGCAAAATTGGCCCACCGCACGAACCGAGCTCCGCCCCAGAACAGCGCGACCGCGATCGCGGGCAGAGGCAGTCAATCCCGCAACGAGCCCAAAGACGATGCTACACAGGCTGAGCTCCCCGGCTTGGACGCTCGAAAAAGACCCAGGGCAGCGCGGCCAGCAAAAGCAAGATCGACGACAGGCCCCACACCTGCGGATCTGCCAAGGCCTGCGGCACAGCAACGATGAAGCCTAGCAGGGCCGCCAACAGCGACAGGGACAACAGGAGCTTGAAGCCCAGAGCCAGATGTGGTTCACGAACATGGTAGGAGCATTCAGGGGTAGAGCAGCGCCAGCATGGAGCCTGCCATCGCCCAGCAGATGAACAGCCCCCAATACGCCAACTTCATAGCGCCATGCTTCTGCACGAACTTGCGCACCCCATGTTCGGTAGGTAAGCGGCGGCGAACGGCCCAGATCACGCAGCAGGTAGCCGGCAGGAACAGCAATGCCCACACCAGCTTGGCAAGTGATGACCCCTCACTCATTCACGGCGCTCCCGCACCTTCATCAATAGCCCGCCCGCCCCCGATTCGCCATCGGCTTGGAGCGGCGGATCAGCGGCACCTCTTCGGCCTGATCGACAGCCAAGGCATCAGGCGGCTGCGGCCAGCCGCGCTGCGCAGGCCGCATTTTCTCAAACGCCCGCGACACTTGCAGCACGCCCAGGTCGTCGAAACGCCTGCCGATGATCTGCAGGCCGATCGGCAGGCCGGCCTGGGTGTAGCCGCAGTTGATTGAGGCTGCCGGCTGCTCGCTCATGTTGTAGGGCAAGGTGAATGCGATGTGCTCGAAGGGGCGCTGCGGGTCGTTGATCGGGCTGGCCCATTCGGCCGGGAAGGCCGGCACCGGGCTGACCGGCGACAGCACAAAGTCATAGGGCTGGCAGGCAGCGACGGCCGCCTCGCGGAACGCTGCCATCTGGCTGTAGCCGTGGAACAGCTCGGAGGCGCTCAAATCGCCGCCGGTAGACACCCATTCGCGAATGTAGGGCAGGACCAGCACCTGGCGCTCCGGCGGCAATGCCGAGATATCCAGCCAGGAGCGCATGCGCCAGAACTTATCGAGGCCATCAATCATCGAGCGCGTGCTGAAACCAGGCAGCGGCTGGACCAGGGCGCCGGCGTCCTCGAACAGCCGCGCGGCGGCCTCGACGGCTGCTCGTGTCTCGGGCTCGACATCGAGGCCCCAGCCTGCGTTCAACATCAGGCCGATGCGCAGGCCTTTGAGCTCGCGGTCCAGATTCATCCACTCGATGTCCTGCGCGGGCAAGCTCATCGTGTCGCGCCAATCGGGGCTGGCCAGCGCGGCCATCATCAGAGCGGAGTCGGTCACCGTGCGCGTCATCGGTCCAGCGACTCGGCCGGCAAACGGCGGTTTGATCGGGATGCGACCCAGGCTCGGCTTCAAGGTGAAGATGCCGCACCAGGACGCAGGCAGGCGCAGCGAGCCGCCGATGTCGGTACCCAGATGTAGCGGGCCATAGCCGGCCGCAGCCGCTGCGGCCGCACCGGCGCTGGAGCCACCCGGGTTGCAGTCCAGGTTCCAAGGATTGCGGGTCAGTGGATGAAAACTCGAAAGCCCCGAGCTGAGCATGCCGTAGTCCGGCATCGTGGTCTTGGCCAGCAGCACGGCGCCGGCCTCGCGCATCCGGGCCGCAGGCGGCGCATCCTCGGTGACTGGGCTCAGCACCGTGGCGGCCGTGCCCAGCGGCATCGGCGTGCCGCGTGTCGCGATGTTCTCCTTCAACGTCAGCGGCACGCCGTCCAGCGCCAGCGCCTCGCCCTTCAGCCAGCGCGCCTCGGACGCCCGGGCCTGTTCCAGCGCAGCCTCGGGTGCCAATGCGTACAGCGCGCTGAGCTGCGGCTCCCAGCGCGCAATATGAGCCAGCACCGATTGCGTGACCTCGACCGGTGAGAAAGCGCGGCGGCGGTACCCATCCAGCAGCTCGAGGGCGCTCAGCGCATGCAGCGGGTCCTTGCTCATTCCCAGCTCAGCGCCGACACATCGTTGACGAAGACCGGCATGTCTGTCCACAAGCCCTTGAGCTGACGCTTGGCCACTGTCAGCCAGACCGGCTGGTACAGGTAGGCGTTGACCGCGTCCTGCGCCAGCACGCGCTGGGCCTCGCCCAGCAGCTTGGCGCGCTCGCCCTCTCGCGGCGTGTTGTTGATGCGCTCCAGCAGCCTGGCAAACGCCGGGTTCTCATAGCCCCAGTAATAGCCGGGCTTGGCGTAATTGTTCAGATCAAAGGGTTCGACATGGCTGATCAGGCTCAGGTCGTACTGCTTGTTGGTGTAGACACTCGACAGCCACTGCGCCCACTCGATGTTCTCTATCTTCGCGACGATGCCCACCTTGGCCAGCTGGGCCGCGACCACCTCGCCACCCTGGCGCGCATAGGGCGTCGGCGGCAGCTTCAGACTCAGCTCCAGCGGCGTCACCACGCCCGCCTCCTTCAGCAGCGCGCGGGCCTTGTTGGGATCGAAAGGATTGAGGCCAGTCGTGTCCACATAGCCCAGCGCGCCGGGCACGTAGTGGCTGCCGATGGGCACGCCGAAGCCATCGGCAGCCGCCTCGATGATGGACTTGCGATCCAGCGCGGCGGCAATCGCTCGGCGCACCCGAACATCGTCCAGCGGCTTCTTCTTGTTGTTGATCGCCAGGATGGTCTTGGCCCGAGAACCGGCCTTGATGACCTGGAAGCGCTTGTCGCTACTGAACTGGCCCAGACTGCGCGCTGCGGCCACACGCGGGAAGGCATCGACGTCACCCGACAACAGGGCCGCCACCTGGGCGGCCGGGTCGCTGATGAAGCGGAAGCTGACACGGCGGATCTTGAGCTGAGACGCGGCGCGGTGGCCGTCCCAGCGCGTCAGGGTGACGGCCGAACCCTTGGCCCAGTTCTCCAGCTTGTAAGGCCCGGTGCCGACCGGCCGGATGGCATTGCTCTGGGCACTCTTGGGCTCGACGATGATGGCCGTGGCCTGACCGATCAGGAACAGGAAATCGGGCTCTATGGTCTTCAGACCTATCACCACGGTGTGCGGATCGGGCGTAGCGATGAAGTCGATGGCGGCGAACAGGCGCTTGTCCTTGTTGACGCTTTTCTCGTCGGCCGCACGCTCGAAGCTGAACTTCACGGCAGCCGCATCGAAAGGCTCGCCGTTCTGGAACTTAATGCCGCGCCTGAGCTTGAAGGTATAGGTCTTCAAGTCCGGCGAGACCTCCCAGCTCTCTGCCAGCAGCGGGGTGACCTTGCCGTCCGGACCGATCTTGCTCAGGGTCTCGAAGATGTTGTACTGGACGATCTCGGCAATCGCCGAGGCCGCACCGGCGGTCGGATCCAAGCCCGGCGGCTCCAGAGTCATCGCCAGCACCAGACCGTCCTTCCTGGCCTGCGCCTGGGCGCTCGCACACAGCAGCCCAAGCGCGGCCAGGCTCGTAGCCAGTATCAATTGCTTCATCAACATCTGGAATCCTCCCCTACAACCCGGGTTTGCAAAATCCGCTCGGCATGATGGCATGCCGCGCGCTGCCCTGCCCCCAGTTCGCGCAGCGGCGGCAGCTCGGCCACGCAGCGTGGGCTCGCATGCGGGCAGCGCGTTGCGAAATCGCAGCCGGTGCCAGGTCTTGCTATCGACTGTGACTGTATCTGTAAGACGGCCGACCTGCAGCGCCTCCGCTGACCCGTCGGCCGCGTGCGCGGCACCGCGTCCAGCAAGGCCTGCGTATAGGGGTGCGCGGCCAGGCGGAACAGCGCTTCGGGACTACCCTGCTCGACCACCCGGCCCTGGTAGAGAACGATCAGCTGGTCGCAGACATGGTCGACCACAGACAGGTCGTGGCTGATGAGCAAGTAAGAAAGCCCGTAGCGCTCGCGCAGCTCCTGCAGCAGGTTCAGAACCTGTGCCTGCACCGAGACATCGAGCGCGCTGACCGGCTCGTCGGCGACGATCAGTTGCGGCCGCGTCACTAGCGCGCGCGCAATCGCGATGCGTTGGCGCTGGCCGCCGGAGAATTCGTGCGGATACTTGTCCAGATCGGCCTCGCGCAGGCCGACGGCCACCAAGCTATCGAGCACCCGCTCGCGCTGCTCGGCCGGCCCCGTGGCTGTCAGCGACGCCAATGGCTCGGCGACGATGCGACCGACCTTGCGGCGCGGGTCCAGCGAGCCATAGGGGTCCTGAAACACCATCTGGAAGTCGCGCCGCGCCGCCCTCAGCTCGGCCGCCGGCAGCGCATGCAAGTCCTGTCCCTTCAGCCAGACCCGACCCTGGTCTGGTGTCTCTAGCGCCATCACAGCCCGCGCCAGGGTGCTCTTGCCCGACCCGGACTCGCCGACCACACCCAGCGACTGGCCGGCCGCCAGCTCGAAGCTGACGCCGCGCAGCGCATGTAAGCTCGGCGCTGGCGCAAACAGGCGCTCGCGCGGCAAGGTGTAGTGCCGGTGCAGGTCTTGCACTTTCAGCAGCGTCTCATAAGCCACGCAGCGCCTCCTCCAGATGCAGGCAGCTGACTTCATGCCCGGCCTGCGCCATCAGCAGCGCCGGCGGGCGGGTCCTCCAGCACTCGGGTGTCGCCAGCCGGCAGCGGGCACTAAAGGGACAGCCTGACGGCAGGTCCGCCAACTCCGGCACGCTGCCAGCAATCGTCTGCAGTCGCGCGCCGCGCGCCATGCCCAGCCGTGGTCGGGCCGCGAACAGCCCCTGGGTGTACGGGTGGCCGAGGCGCGCGAACACCGCCTCGGTCGGCCCGCGCTCGACCACGCTGCCGCCGTACATCACCAGCATCTGCCGCACGTTCTCGGCGATCACGCCGAGGTCGTGCGAGATCAGGATTAGACCCATGCCGCGCTCCTCGACCAGCTCGGCCAGGAGGTCCAGGATCTGGCCCTGTATCGTCAAGTCCAGCGCGGTGGTCGGCTCGTCGGCGATCAGCAGGTCGGGCTCGCAGGCCAGCGCCATCGCGATGCTCACCCGCTGGCGCTGCCCACCGGACAGCTCGTGAGGATAGGCCTGGGCGCGCCGCCTCGCATCGGGCAGGCCGACCCGCTCAAGCAAGCGTTGGGCCTCGGCCTGCGCCCGAGCCGCGCTCCAGCCGCGATGCAGGCGCAGCGGCTCCGCCACCTGGGCGCCGATGCGGTGCAGCGGGTTCAGTGCCATCATCGGCTCCTGGAACACCATGGCCATGCGGTTTCCGCGCAGTGTGCTGCGTTGCCTATCGCTCAGCGCCAGCAAGTCCTGACCCTGAAAGCGGATGTGGCCGCTGACCTGGGCGTTTTCGGGCAGCAAGCCCATCAGGGCCAGTGCCGTCAGCGACTTGCCGCAGCCCGATTCGCCGATCAGGCCCAGCGTTTCACCACGCGCCAGCTCGAAGCTCAGGCCACGCACCGCCTCGGCCGGGCCGCGCCGGGTCTGCAGCAGCACGCGCAGGTCTTTGACTTCCAGCATCAGCGCGCCCTTGCAAGCTTTGGGTCGAGCAGATCGCGCAGCCCGTCGCCCAGCAGATTCAGTCCCAGTACCGCGGCCATGATGGCCAGACCGGGGAAAACCGCCAGCAGCGGCGCCTGGAACATCAGCGTCTGCGCCTCGGCCAGCATGCGGCCCCAGCTGGGCTCGGGCGGCTGGGTGCCCAGACCCAGATAAGACAGCGCCGCCTCGGCGAGTATCGCCAGCGCGAACTGGATGGTCGCCTGCACGATCAGCACCGAGGCGATATTGGGCAGCACATGCTCGACGCTGATGCGCCAGGCGCCCTTGCCGCAGGCGCGCGCGGCCAGCACATAGTCGCGCGCCCACTGCGCCTTGGCGCTGGCGCGGCTGATGCGGGCAAAGGTCGGGATGTTGTGGATGCCGATCGCGATGATGGCGTTGACGATGCCGGGGCCGAACACCGCCGTCATCATGATGGCCAGCAGGATGGCCGGGAAAGCAAAACTGAAGTCGGCGAAGCGCATCACCGCCTCCTCGACCCAGCCGCGCCGCGCCGCCGCCCACAGGCCCAGCAGCGTGCCCGCGGTCAGGCCGATGCCCACCGCGATCACGCCCACCAGGATGGAGTTGCGCGCGCCCAGCAGCAGCAGGCTGGCGATGTCGCGGCCCAGCGCGTCGGTGCCCAGCCAGTGGGCCGCGCTAGGCGCCTGCAGCTTGGCCGGGATGTCGATCTCGTAGGGCGGCCAGGGTGTCCAGACCAAGGACAGCAGTGCCGCCAGCAGCAGCAACAGGCTCAGCACGCCACCAAGCACCAGGCTCGGATGTTTCAGCGCGCCCCTCATAGATCGTTCGCCTTGATACGCGGATCGATCCAGGCATAGAGCACGTCGACAACGAAGTTCACGACGATGACCATGACCGCTAGCAGCAGCACCGCATTGCGCACCACGATCAAGTCGCGGTTGGCGATGGCCTGGAAGATCAGCCGGCCCAAGCCCGGCAGATAGAAGACGTTCTCGACCACGATGGTGCCGGCCAGCAGATTGGCGAACTGCAGCCCCATCACGGTCAGCACCGGGATCATCGCGTTGCGCAAGGCATGACCCCACAGTGCGCCGCGCCGGCTCAGGCCCTTGGCGCGGGCGCTGCGGACAAAGTCCTCGCGCAAGACCTCCAACATCGCCGAGCGGGTAATGCGCGCCAGGATGGCCGCCTGCACCACGGCAAGGGAGGCGGCCGGCAGCAGCAGGGCCTGCAGCGCCGGCCAGAAGCCACCGCCATCATCCTCGCGCCAGCCGGGGAAGCCACCCGCCGGGAGCCATTGCAGGTGGACAGAGAACAGAAGGATCAGCAGGATCGCGAACCAGAAATTCGGCACCGCGATGCCCAGCTGGCTCAAGCCCATGATGCCGATATCGCCGGCCCGGTTGTGACGCGCCGCGGCAAAGACACCGGCCGACAGCGCAATCCCCGTGGTCAGTGCCATCGCAACCAGCGCCAGTGGTACGGTCAGCGCCAGGCGCTCGGCGATCAGCTCGGCCACCGGCGTGCTGTAGGCATAGGACAGGCCCATATCGCCGCGCAGCAGCAGTCCCGCCATCCAGTCCCCATAGCGACTCCACGCACTGTCATTCAGGCCCAGCTTCGCGGCCAACGCGGCCACCGCCTCGGGCGCGGCGTCCGGCCCCATCAGGAGCTGGGCCGCGTTGCCGGGCAGCACTTCCAGTACACCGAACACCAGCAGCGAGGCCGCCAGCAGGGTGGCGATCAGGGTCGCAATCCGCTTGAGCAGGAAGAGGCTCATGCGGTTGGACGACGATGCCCGATCACGGCAGGTGGCACCGCAACCGTACCTGCACAGCCAGACTCGCCCTGCAGCTCGCGCTTCAGGCACAGAATCGTTTCGTGGATATGCGCGCGGCCCAGGCGCTCGGCGACGTCGCCATCGCCCGAGGCAATCGCCGCAACGATGCGCTCGTGCTCCGCGATGGCCGGACCGGCGCGCTCATGGCTGATCAGCACGGCCGGCGCAAACACCTGAGAGGTCTTACGCACCAGGGCCAGCTGGGCATTGAGGAACTCGTTGTCGGCCAGCGCGATGATGGCCGAGTGGAAGTCCACATTGAAGCGGGTGTAGTCGGCCGGCGACCAGGGCTCCAAGGTGCCGCGCTGGGCGGCGATCATCGGATCGAGCAGCGCATGCGCACGTTCGGCACCGCGCTCGGCGGCCTGGCGCGCGGCCAGGCCGTCCAGCATCTCGCGCATCGTGTAGGCATCCAGCAGCCGGCGCCGGTCGGCGCGCGCGACGCTGACGCCGCGTACCCCATCGGCCTCAACCAGGCCCTCGCTCTGCAGCATGCGCAGCGCCTCGCGCAGCGGTGTGCGGCTGACCTTCAGGTCTTCCGACAGCTGCACCTGGCGCAGCAACTCGCCGGGAGGGTAGAAGCCGGTGTAGATGCGCTGGCGCAGCACCCGCGCGACCTCGTCGACCAGACGCACGCGGCTCTGCCACTCAAATGCTTGCGGGGCTTCCCCGCCGCTCACAAGATTCATCGACCGCACCGCTGTCTCTGGCTACAACAGCCGCCATTTTGACCTGAGTCGGCCCGCCCGCCGGTCGCCAATTGGACTCTGGATACAAAGTACAGACAGGGGGTTTTCCCAGGCAAGCTCAAAAACACAGGCACGGCTGGACCGCAGACCCGGAGCCCGGGTTTGCCACGCGGGGGCCCTGGCCGCCTCCCTAGTTCTGGGGATGATTCTCTGACATCACATATCAAAACCTCATATCCCGCCGCCAAAAAGTGAATCCCACCCCAGGTTAGCCCTAGGCGTTGGCGGCAGCGCGCCTGACAACATCAGTTCAGCAAATACCAATCGCTGACCAGCAGTTTGCAGAAAACAGCGCAACCTGGTTTTGCACATACTGGCAACCCCGCCGGCCGCCGCCTATTCAATCACCACACCCTGGTCATTACAGAGGTGTCGCGGAGCTCTGGCAGGCCGCTTTTCAGCACAGGGATCTGAAGATGATCAAGACACTCCGAAAACCCGCCCTACTCGCTCTTGGCATCACGCTGGGCGGCCTCGCGCAAGCCGCGCTGATCGATTATGGCAACGGCATGGTGTACGACGATATCGCCAATCTGACCTGGCTTGTCGACGCCAACCACGCCCACACCAGCGGCCACAGCGAGACCGGCCTGATGAGCTGGGAGCAGGCCCGCGACTGGGCCGCCAGTCTGAGCGTTGGTGGCGCCACCGGCTGGCGTCTGCCGAGCGTGCGGCCGGTGGACGGCAACGGCTTCAATTTCGAGTATTCGGACGACGGTTCCAGCGACAGCGGCATCAATATCTCGGGCCTGCATTCAGAGCTGGGATACATGTTCTACGTCAATCTCGGAAATACCGCCGAGGCTGGCCTGGTCAACAGCGGGCCTTTTATCAATCTGCAAAGCTCGGCCTATTGGAGCGGCAGTGCCTCGGGTAGTTTTGCCGACCAGGCGTTCCATTTCTTCACTGCCTTCGGCGACCAGGGTATCTCGCCGATGGCGGCCGAGTATTACGCCTGGGCGGTGCATGAGGGCAATGTCGCTGCCGTGCCCGAGCCGGGCTCCGCACTGCTGCTCGCGGCGGGTTTGTCCGCGCTGGCCTGGCGGCGGCGCTCACGCCCCGTCTGAGCGCCACGAAAGACCCTGCACGGATCGCCAGCCTGGCGGCGATCCCCCCCCCCCCGCATGTCCCTGGGAGATTCTCGATGACTGCAAAGAAATGGATGGCCTGGCTGGCCCTGAGTTGCGGCCTGCTGGCCGGCGGCGCGGCCCGCGCCCAAAACCCGACCCCCAATGACTGGCTGTGCGACAACAAGGTCGGCGGCACCTGGAGCCATGGGCGCGCACCTAGTGGCTGCGATGGTGCCACCTTCGGCCCTGACAGCTTTGTGCGCGGCAACTACGGCCCGGTGATCTTCGACGATGCACAGACCCGCAGCACCGAGCAAAAGCGCTATATGCAGGAGCTCTATGCGGTGGTGCGCGAGGCCACCGACCGCTATCTGACGCTGCGCAAGCCCGATGTCGACCCGGCCGAGAAGGCCGCCTTCCAGTGGGGGGTGTTCGCGTTGCTGCGCCAGGAGAGCTTTTGGTCGCACTACCGTGATGCCCAGCTCGGCGCCGGCCTGCCCTTCAAGCTGAAGATGATGCGCGGCGACTCCGGCCACGGCCACGGCATGATGCAGCTCGACGACCGCTACCACTTCGTGCCGGTCTCCGAGGGCAAGGGCTGGAACTTGATGCAGAACTTTGCCTACTCGATCGAGATCTACTACGACGCCTGGAAGAAGGCGCCGGCCAGCTGCCTGGCCGGACGCGCCATAGACGACAGCTACTGGCGCGACCGCGCGCGCTCGGCCTGGTCCGCCTACAACGGCGGCCCGACCCGCATCTGCCGCTGGCAGAACGCTGCCGATGCCAATGCCGCCAAGGACAACGGCTATCTGGACAGCTATGTCAAGAAGTACTGGGAGGCAGATGTCAACGACAAACTCAAGCCAGCTGCCATCGATGTGGCCTGCCTGCTGGACATGGGCAGCCAATGCCCGCTGCCCAGCTCGGGCGGCGACTGGTCGGGGAAGCTGCTCAAGGTAGGCAGCGGCGCCTGCGTCTATGATGGACACACCGTGCACTGCATCGATGCGCTGCGCGATGCGGTCTGTCTCAGCGCCTTCGCCAGCTTCGACAGCAGCCAGGCGCTGACGGTCTATGGCTACGAGATCAATGCCAAGAAACGCCGCGACTACAACCGCAACCAGCTCTGCCGGGCCAGCGTGCCGGGCCTGCTGTCGATCGGTGCGAGCTTCGCCACCATTGCGCCACAGCCGCTGCGAGGCGCGGTGGACGGCGCTGTCATCGCCACCCTGCCCGCAGGCACCCACCAGCTGCTCGACTTCGAGCTGCGCGACGCCCAGGCCCAGCAGCGCTATTACCGCGTCAAGCACGGCGAACTCGATGGCTGGATCTATGCCGGCGACCGCGACAGCCATGCCGGCATCGCCAGCTGGGCCGTGCCGGCGGCGGGCGCCAGTGCCTTGCTGCCCTATCCAGGCGACTGGGTCGAGGTCGCAACCACCAGCAATCTGAATATGCGCGACACACCGGCCGGCCTGTTGCGCGGCTCGCTGCCGCGCGGCACCAAGCTGCAGGTCAAGGAGGTCTATGCGATCGGTTCGCTGAACAATCTCTACTACCTTGTCAATTCCAATGGCCAGGACGGCTGGATCAATGCCGGCAATGTCTATCCGGCCAATACCCTGGCCAGCTGGACCAAGCCGACCACGCCGCCGGCCGGCCTGTTCAAGGCCCAGCACTGCCCGAGCGGCAGTCAGTACGACAGCCACCTGCGCCATTGCGTCAGCAGCGCCAGCGCCTACGGCCCTTTCAGTGCGGCCGCCACGGCCCAGTGCCATGCCAGCGGCGGCGGTGCCGGCTGCAGCGCGCCTCGCGGCGTGCTGATGGAGGGCCGGCCGCTGCAGACCCAGATCTGGGGCCGCGCCGCCGCCGTGGCCTACCGGGGCAATTTCGACTGCCCGCGCGGCTCCGAACGCTCGATGCGCCACCGCTTCCACTGCGCGGAGACGCTGCAGCGCAATGGCCAGACCGAGCAGGAGGTGTTCGGCCCCTTCGGCAGTGTGCTGGCCTCCGCCTGCCTGGCCCAGACCGGCAACAGCGCCAGCTGCTACGCCAACCGCTGGCCGTCCAGCCTGTTCCTGGCCCTGCAGCCACTGCAAAGCGGTCAGTAGCCCATGGGCTCGCGCCTCGCTCTATGGCTGGGTCTGGGCGCAGCGGGCCTGTCGGCCGGCCTGCTGTGGTGGCCGCCAGACCCTGCGCCGGCCCAGCCGCCGGCTGCCGCGAGCGCCCGCGCGCTGCCTGCGGCGCTGGCGATGCCCTGGCAGGACGGGACGGCCGTGCTCGGGTCGGACGACCCGCCCATACCCGCCGCCACGCCGGCCTCCCCGCCCACGCCACAGCAGGCGCTGCAGCGGCTCAGGCGCTGCTACTTCGCCGACAGCTGCGGGTTCCCGGAGACCGACAGCCGCAGTGCCCACTTCGCCGCCGCCCATGCCATCGTGGCCCAGCTGCGGGCCCTGCCGCGGGATGCCAGCCCGGCCGAGCTCGGCGCCCTGGCACGCGACTTCCTGGCCTTCCCCGACGGCCATGTGCAGGCCGAAGCGCTGCGGCTCGCGGCCCAGCTGCCGCCCGACGCAGCGACCGTAGGCAGCGTGATTGCGGCCTTGGCCGACAGCCATGACGCACTGCTGTTCAAGAAGGCCTTGCCCGTGCTGGACCGCTGGCAGCAGCTCGGTCTGAACGCCGGGCTCGACGATCTGATGCTGGGCACCTTGCGCACGGGCGGCCTGTTCGCAGCGCAGACGGTGGCTGAGAACCTGCTGCCCTTTGTCAACGAGGCCAACCATGGCCAGTTCCAGGCCCTCCTGGCCGAACTGCCCGAGGGCTCGCGGCGCCAGGCGCTACAGCACAGCCTGCGCGAGTACCGGCTGCAGCGCAGCGGCGGCTGAGGGCGGATCACCAGAACGCCGTCGGGCAGCGGGCCGGCGCGCCTAGGCTGTCGCGATGCCAGCGCGCCAGGTCGCGGCAGCCGATGTCGTCCAGTATGTGCGGGTCCAGATCGGCGATCCGCTCCGGCGCCGCGCCGGCACCAAAGAGGCGGGCCAACAGGGCCAGCGAGCGCCGCCACCGGCCTGGTGGCGAGGCCGCTGCAGGGCCTTGCGGCAAGCCGACGCAGCCGGGAGTGCAAGCTTGGGTGTTCACGGTCGTGCTCCTGTCATCGAGCATCCAGGATAGGTCGCCGATCTGGGCAACGGAATTGATTGTTTTTCTCTGATATGGTCGATAAAAGTAACCAGCAGAGAGCCCACAATGACGCGTCTGCCCCTCAATACCCTGCCGACTTTCCGCGTCATCGCCCAGACCCAGAACCTGCGCGCGGCAGCCGAGACCCTGCATCTGACGCACAGCGCGCTGAGCCACCAGCTGCGGGCGCTGGAGACGCAGCTGGGCCACCCGCTGTTCGAGCGGCGCGGCCGCCGCCTGCTGCTCAACAGCGCCGGCGAAGCCTTGCTGGCCAGTGTCAACAAAGCCCTGGCCGAGCTGGACCGCGGCGTCAGCGCAGCGGCGGCGGCGGCCGGCCTGCAAGCTCAGAGCCTGCGGTTGAGCGTGGTGCCCTCCTTCGCCCAGCGCTGGCTGCTGCCGCGTATGCAGGGCTGGCGTCATCGCCATCCCGGCCTGACGCTGGAAATCAGCGCCTCGCCCCAGCTGATCGACCTAGCCCGCGAGGGCATTCATGCCGGCATCCGCCATGGCCGCGGCCCCTGGCCAGGCCTGGCCTCGGAAGAGCTGATCGGCACCCAGGTTCCGCTGATACTGGTCGGCTCACCGGCCGCCGCCAAGCGCCTGGGTCTGAGCCGGCGCAGCGCCACGCTGACCGCCGAGGGGCTGGGCGAGGAGGCCTTGCTGGGCCATGCCGAGGCCTGGGAGTCCTGGTTCGCTGCAGCCGGCGTGCAGCGCCGGGTCACGCCGGTGGCGGTGTTCAACGATGTAGGCCTACTGCTGCAGGCGGCCGAGCAGGATCTGGGCCTGGCCCTGGCCCGAGAGCTCCTGGCCGCCGACGCGCTGCGCGAGGGCCGGCTGCGGCAGCTCTCGCCGCTGAGCATCGTCCATGCCCAGGCCCTGCCTTATCACCTGGTCTACCCACCGGCCCTCAAGACCTGGCCCCCGCTGCTGGCGCTGCGGGACTGGCTGCAGGAGGAGCTGCATCGGGGAAGCACAGCCGGAAGCTGATGTCGCCGGCGGCCGGCTGAACCACCGTCGCATTGCCGCCGTGCAGCGTCATGATGGAACGCACGATGGCCAGGCCCAAGCCACTGGAGCGGGCCGAGTCGGCGCGCGCCGGATCGGCACGATAGAAGCGCTCGAAGAGCCGCTCAAGCAGCTCCGCCTGCAGCGGCTCGCCGCTGTTGTCGACGCTGAGCTCCCAGGCATCAGGCAACCGCCGCGCAGCCATCCGAATCTCACTGCCGGGCTTCGCATGCTGTACGGCATTGGCCAGCAGATTCGCCAGAGCTCGGCGCAGCAGCATGGCGTCGGCCTGCAGCGGCTCGCTACCAACGACGGCCGTGGCCAGGCGCAGCCCGCGTTCCTCTGCCAGGTCCTGAAAGTAATCAATCTGGCGCGCCAGCTCCTCGGCTGGGTCTAGCGCCTGGAGCTGCAGCGCCACCGCACTGTGCTCCGCACGGGCCAGGAACAGCATGCTGTCTATCATGCGACTCAGCCGCTCAAGCTCCTCGATGTTCGAGCCCAGCAGCGCCTGGTAGTCCTCGGCGCTGCGCGGGCGTGCCAGCATCACCTGGCTCTGGCCGAGCAGATTGCCGACCGGCGTGCGCAGCTCATGGGCCAGATCGGCGGCGAATTGGTTGACCTGGGCAAAGCCCTGCTCCAGCCGCAGCAGCATCGCGTTGAAGGCGGCGATCAGGCCACGCATCTCCGGCGGTGCCTCAGTCTCGGGCAAGCGGGTCGAGAGGCGCTGCGCCGTGATCTGACCGGCTTGTTGGGCCAGCCGGCGCAGTGGGGCCAGGCCTTGCCACAGCAGCCCGGCCGCCAGCGCGGCGGCAGCCAGAGCGGAAATCAGAGCGCTGGCCCAGATGCGCTGCCGATAGTCGGCGAGCAGCGCTGCGCGCTCCTGATAAAGCCGGGCCACCAGGATCTGCACCATTGGGCCGTCACCGGCGGCGGACCTCGCCCCCAGGGGCGACAGCGCGGCCACGGCTGCCGCCGGCACGCCCGCGGGCGTGTTCCAGCGCCGGATATCCGTCCGTGCCGGCGTCAGCGTCGGTGCCATCGGCTGCAGCACAGGCAGGTGCTCGTGGCCCGGGTGTATGTCCAGCAGCAGGCGGCCTTGCAAGTCATGCACACGGATATAGGCATTGCTGTCACCGCTCATCGTGTCACGCAAGTATTGCGGCTGGTCCAGCAGCAGGCGCGGCGTGGCGGTGTTGGCCAGCAACTGGCGCAGCTGGCGCAGCTTGCCAAGCAGCTGTATCTCGTCGCGCTGCACCAGTTGGCGGGCAAACGAGTCATAGAGGTAAAGCCCCAGCGCGCCGCTGCTCAAGGCGACGATCAAGGCGAACAGCAGGCCCAGGCGCCACGACAGCGGCAGCCGATTCATGAGCGCAGCTCGCAGACATAACCCATGCCGCGCACCGCATGAATTAGCCGGCCTGGCACCGGGTCACTGATGCGCAGTCGCAACCGCCGCACCGCGACATCGACGACATTGGTGTCGCTGTCGAAGTTCATGTCCCATACCAGCGAAGCGATCTGGCTGCGCGACAGCACTTCGCCCTGGCGCCGCATCAGCAGATGCAGCAGCGCGAACTCTCGCGCGCTCAGATGCACGCGCTCGCCGGCCCGGTTCACGATGCGGGCCGGCACGTTCAGCTGAAGATCGTCAACGGCCAGCAGTTCCTCCTCGCGCAACGGCCCGCGTCGCAGCAGCGTGCGGATGCGGGCCAGCAGCTCGGCGAAAGCAAAGGGCTTGATCAAATAGTCGTCGGCGCCCTGCTCCAGGCCCTGGACCCGGTCTTCCAGCGCATCGCGCGCGGTAAGAAAGATCACCGGCGTGGCGCGGGTATCGCGGCCCTCGCGCAGCTTGCGCAGCACACGCCAGCCATCCATGCCCGGCAGCATTACGTCGAGGACGATCAGGTCGTAGCCCTGCTGCTGGGCCAGGTGCACGCCGGTGATGCCATCACTGGCGACATCGACCACAAAGCCCGACTCGCCCAAGCCCTTCTTCAGATAGTCGCCCGTCTTGGGCTCGTCTTCCACCACCAAGATGCGCAAGACCTTCTCCTGAGTTGCCAGCATCCGAGCATGCCTGAACCGCGAAAGCTGTAGATGACAGCTTTGTCATCGCGCGGTCAGCGTCCGGCCAGCGTCCGATTTCTACAGTGAACGCATTCGCAATCACCCGGACCCCACCGTGAACAAGCAATCCAGGCTCGTGACGAGCACGCTGTTGTTGAGCGCCTGCGGCCTGAGCGCCGCAGCGCCGCTGACGCTGGCCGATGCGCAGCAGATGGCCGCTGTCGCCGCCAAGTCTTGCGCCGCCAGCGGCCGAGAGATCGCTGTGGCCGTGCTGGATGCCGGAGCCCAGAGCCTGCTGCTGCAACGCGGAGCCGGCGTCGGCCCGCACAACCTGGAGGCGGCGCGCCGCAAGGCCTATACCGCGCTGTCCACCAAGAGCAGCACGCTGGCCCTGGGCCGCAACGCCCGTAGCAATCCCGACACGGTCAATCTGGCCCAGTTGCCCGAGCTGCTGCTGCTCGGCGGAGGTTTGCCGCTGTGGCAGGGCACCACCCTGATCGGCGCCGTGGCCGTGGCCGGTGGAGGCGGTCCGGAAATCGACGAGACCTGCGCGCTGGCCGCCGTCAAGGCCGGCGGCTTCGGAACCACTGCCGCCGACCGGTCCTGATACATCCACTTTCTATCTCCAACCGACGAGGACTACCCATGACCCACCACCTCTTCAAACTCGGCGCCGCCCTGAGCCTGGGCCTCGCCGCCACGCTGGCCCAGGCGGCCAGCAATCCCCTGAGCGTGCATGTGCTCGACTTGCAAAGCGGCCAGCCCAGCCCCGGCGTGAGGGTCGACTTGGAGCGACAGCATGCTCAGGGCAGCTGGACAAAACTCGGCAGCGCCGTGACTGACGCCCAGGGACGCATCCGCGACTTCTTCCCGAGCCACGCCCAATGGAGTGCCGGCCAGTACCGCGTGGTCTTCCGCACCGGCGAGTTCTATGCCGAGCGCAAGCAGGCTACCTTTTTCCCCGAGGTGCCGGTGGTGTTCAAGGTCGATGACGCCAGCCAGCACTATCACATCCCCCTGCTGCTGAGCCCTTACGGCTTCTCGACCTACCGCGGCAACTGATCCCCTCGCAACAACGAAAGCAACCCATGAACAAGACTCTGATTTCCCTCTGCACCGCCAGCCTGCTGGCCACCTTCAGCCACGTCTCCCTGGCGGACCGCGACACTGGCAAGAGCCGCGACCAGGTCAAGGCCGAACTGGCCGAGGCCCGGATCCAGGGCGCGCTGCCGGTCGGCGAAGACGGTCTGACGCCGCGCCAGCGCCACCCCCAGCTCTACCCGGCGCAGACCAGGCTGGCCGCCAAGCCAGACGCAAGCAAAGCCTCGCGCTGAGCGCTCAGCCATCGTGCCGGCGCTCGTGCGCGGCCAGCAGGCTCAGCGCGCGCTCGGCAGTCGCGACCAACTCGTCCAGCGCCGGCCCATGGCCGCCGTTGCGCTGTGCCGCCTGGCCTACAGCGAGGATGGCGCGGAAGCGGTGCTGGATGCTTTCGATCTCGCTGGGCGAGGGCCATCGCACCAGGGCCGCTTCCAGCAGTTGCAGCGCGCGCTGCAGATCGGGCCGGGTCGCGCAGCCCACACCATCGGCCGGGGCTGGTGGCGCACCCGCGGCAGCCCTCGGCCCGGCCAGCGCGATGCGCAGCAGTTGGCGCGCCACCAGCAGCTCGAAGGTATTGGTGTAGTGCCAGAAACGGGTCGAAAGGCCCAAGGACTCGATCTCGTCGAGCAGATCGCGCACCTGGCGCTCCCAGTCACAGTGCTGCTCCAGCAGCATGTCTACCCCTTGGGGCTCGGTGCCACCCAGGCGGGCCAAGCCCCAGCACAGCAGCGCGTTGGACAGGGCGAAGGCGCGCCGGTCGGCGTGATCGCGACCGGCCGCATCCTGCAGCCCCAGTCCGTTCAACGGCGCCAGCTTGTCCACATAGCCGGCAGCGAAGAACTGCGCCGCCTCAGCAAGCAGCGCAATGTTCCAGCCCTGCGCCTGACCGGGCGCAGGCGCGGCGCGGCGCATCTGCACGCTGCCGCGTAGGCAGCGCCGCTCCGAGGCCGCGCTGGCGGCGCCGCCGATGCCGCCGGGCTCGGGCCACAGCAGCTGCGGGTCGTCGATGGCCTCCAGCCGCTCCAGGATGTCGCGGCCCATGATCTGGGCCCGCTCCTCGCCGAGTCGGGCCAGCGAGTTGACCATCAGCTCGATATGGCGCAGCTGCAGCCGCGAGTAGGCGGTGCGGGCGCCCAGCTGCAGCCACTTGACCGCGTCATCGTGCGCGCCCAGCTCACGGTAAGCCTCGCCAAAGGCGGCGCGCACCCGAGAGCTGTGCAGCCAGGCCTGGCGCAGCGGATCGGAACGCAGGCGCAGCTCCAGCGTCTTCAGCTGGCTCAGCAGCGCCGAGCAGCGCTTGTCGCCAGCTACTGCGACCACCTGCAGAATGCGTTCGGACAGCTCCATATGGCTCATGCAGTCCTCGGCGCCGCGCAGCCGCGAGGTGCCGTTGAAATCGCCATAGCCGCTGCCGGCCAGGCCCTCCAGCCGCCAGGCCGGGTCCCCATAGCACTGGTACGCGCCCCAGGTGTTGCTGCCGCCGCCGGGCTGGTAGATCGACGCCCGGGCGTCACGCACAGCACTGCCGAAATCGGCGCCGTCTCTCAGCAAGGCGGTGTAGAGCGTTTGGGCGAAGCGCAGGCCGTCGGCATCGTTGACCTGCCAGCCGGCCGCAACCACCGCCTTGGCGCCCATCTTGATGAATTGCAGCGCGAGACTAGAGGCCAGCAGCGGGTAGTTGCGCTGGCCCAGCACCTCGGCCTCGGTGCCGTCGCGGCCCGAATAACAGCAGTTGATGAAGACGAACTCCGGCACCGGGTCCATCTGCTCGACATCGGCGGCCGCCAGCACTTGCTGGTGGCTCAGCAGCATGCCGGTCTTGCGCAAGGCTTGGCCGGCGCCGATGTCCGACACCCATTGGTCGACCACGCCGTGGCCGGCCAAATGGACGATACGGTAGGGCCGCTCGAGCAAAGCGGTGCGCACCCGCTCGAAAGACACCGTCTCGCCCACCAGCTTGTGCACGTGCCAGGGCCGGGCATCGCAGCCCAGCCACTCGGCCACACCCTCGGCCTCCTCCTTGGCGCCGGCCAGCGGCTTGAAGTCCAAGGGCTCGCCACGCGCATCGCGCCAGCCGGCCGTGCATGGCGCGCCCACCACCAGGGCCTGCCAGCCGACCAGGCCGGGCGGCGGCAGGCTGCGGAAATCGTCGGTGACGCGCTGGCGCACCATGCCGGCCTGCACCGCCAGGGGCCGCGCCGGGTCGCCCTGCAGGCCGTCGTCGGGCGGGGTCAGCAGCTCCCAGGGGTAGGTGGCGGTCTTGTCGTCCAGCACCAGCACGGTGTTGTCGAAGTTGTTGAGTCGGCCTTTCAGGTTCTGCGGCAGCAGCAGCTGGAACAGCACCCGTCCCATTGCCGACTCTTCCTCAGGGTCGCTACGACCGACCGCGCCCTCGTCGCTGACGCGGGCGATGTAGTCGCTCAGGCTGGCCACATCGGAATAGACCCGGGTCGACTCGACCCGGGCACGCTCCGCGATCAACTCGAACTTGAGGCCGCCGCCGACATCCTGGCGCACCGCCAGGCGCTGCCAGACGCCCTCGTTATCGCCCGGCCTGAAGCCGCGCAGCCCACCATCTCGGGTCTCCAGCAGCTGGGCCACCCAGAAGGCACGCTCGCGCCACTCCTCACGGTTAAGCAGGCGCTTAAGCTCGTAGGCCGCCTCCAGCGCAGCTTGCTCCTCGATCTCGATGATCTCGATCTCGGCGATCTCGATCTGGCGGCCGAGCGCCTGCTCGTTCTGCACGATCTGAGCGGCGCGCCAGATGCCGTTGAGCACGCCGGCCAGGCTGTCGCGGATGCTGACCGCCTGCACATGGGTGCCGATCAACAAGGACGACAGCCGCAGCACCACCTTGCCTTGGGCGGGCACCCAGGGGTCGCGCGTCAGATGCTCGAAGGCATACCGCAGCACGGCCCGGGTCACCGTGTCGGCCAGGCTGCCCGGCGTCAGCTCGCCGACCCCGCCCAGGCCGACGACCAGGGCACCGGGGTAGGCGCTTGGGCAGCCCTGTTCGCTGGGCGGGCGCAGATACATCGCGGTGCGGTCAGCGCCGACGAACAGCCGAGTGTCGAGCAGGCGCTGCAACTGACCACCGAGCTTCTCGTCCACCCGCTTGCTGCCGCCAGCAAGGCGGTCGTGCTGGTAGTGGCCGACGATCAGCGGGAAGCGTGCGTAGTCGAGGCTGCCATGCACGACCCGCAGCTCCAGCCGCGGCGTCAGCGCGGCGGCTGGAAGGCGCTGCGTCATGCCAAGCACATAGGCCAGCGGGTCCTCGGGCAGGCTGGGCAGGGCCAGCGGATCGGCCGTCACAAAGGCCGGCTCGGCGCCGGCGCGGGTCTGCGGCGGCTGACGCGACAGCGTGCTGCTGCGCCCGTTTTGCAACAGATCGAAATAGGCCTTGAACGAGGCCGTGTGGTCGGCCAGATCGCCATGGCTGGCCCGCACATACCAGCAGCGCTCGGCGCTCAGGCAGGAGTCCCAGCCCACCGTACCATCGCCCTGCGGCGAAGTCAGCAGCGCCAGGCGCTGGCCCGCCCCACCCTCGCCCAACAGGGCCAGCCGGCTCGGGGTCTGGCCATGCCCGGCGACGTAGAACACGCCCTCGGTGCGCTCGCTGCCCAGGCGCTCGAACGAGAGCTGCAGCGCGCCGCGTACGGCCCGCGCCCGCTCCAGTAGGGCCGGCTCTGGCAGCGGCAGCGCGGCATCGAACTGCTGCAGCGCCTGCCAGGCGGCCGGCTGCAGCAGATCGCCGAATTGCGGGTCGGGCGCCAGCGGCAGCATCTGCAGCAGTCCCTCGAAACCCGCACCCCAGCGCGCTAGATCGGCCGCAGTGACCTCACGCGACAGGCCAGCCACCAGCTTGGACAGGCCGTGCTGGCGCAGCAGCAACTGCAGCGGCGCATATGAGCCGGCATTGGGAGTGCCCAGCATCAGCAGTCGGCCGCCGCGCCGGCACAGGCGCTGCCAACGCGCATCGTCGTTCACCAGCATGCCGCGCTCGTCGACGCGGTGGAACAGCGCCGCCCGGGCAACCAGGCCGCCCATCGAATGGGCCAGCAGATGCAGCGGCAGCTGCTGGGCCTCGGCATGCTGGAGCAGCGCGTCGAGCCTCGCCCCCAGGCGCTCGGCGCTGCGTGGTATCGACTCGCGCCAGTCATAGGCGAAGGCCTGCACATTGAAGTCTTTGGCGGCCGCCACCAGCAGACGCTCATAGGCCAGCGGCGTCAGTCCGGTGGGCTGCAGCCGGCGTTGGCCGGCGAGGTTCAGCGCCGCCAGCGCGCCGTTAACCATCGCGGCGGTAGACAGCCAGACCGCTGCGCCGCCGACCTCGCCGAGCTCGCTGCCCATGATGCCAGGCAAGACAAGCAGGATGGGCTTGCCGCGCTGGGCCGGGTCGCTCAGCGACTCCTGCCAGCGCTCAGCGCTGCGGCGTGCCAGCGGGTCGGGCTTGAGCGCCTGGAACAGGCCGCGGGTGATGGCCTCGTCTTCCTGCAGCGCCCGAAAGCCCTCGTCATGGCCATCCAGGGCCAGAAACAGCGGCTGGCGCGACAGCGCGGCGCTCTCGAAATAGCTCAGGTGCGTTACTGTCTTGTCGGCCAGGCGCAGGCTCTTGGCATCAGCGCGGGCGAAGCCGCCGAACATCGAATGGGTGTGGACGACGAAATCATGGTCGTGCAGGCCGTAAAACACATCGCCGACCAGGCTCAAGATCCCGCCCCAGCCCAAGCCTTGGGTGTCGCCGGCGATTACGCGCAGCCGCCCGGGCAGCGGGGGCAGGCCAGGGGTATTCAGCGCCAGGGTCAGTGCCGAGCCGGGGATCATCGCCTCCAGCCCCGGGATGCTGCGGGCATCGGCACGCGCCGCTACCAGCGAGCGCACAAAGCCGTTGAGCCGTTCATACATTGTCACGCCGTTGGTGCCGAAGGCCAGGCCAACGCTACGCAGCAGCAGAGACAGGAACAGATCGGTGCGGCGGTCGGCCAGCAGAGTGCCACGCGAGGGACTGGCCACCCGCACAAACACGCCAAGCTCAAGCGCCGGGGCTGGCGGGACCTGGTCCTGCAGCAGGCGTTCGATCTCGGGGCGATCCGGGTGATCGGGCGAATAGGCCTGCTCGAAGGCTTGGCGAAAAGCACCGCTCGGGTCCCGGCTCAGGCCCAGCGCCAGCAGATCGCCGACCATGCCGCCGCGCGAATGCGATACCAAGTGCAGGCGCTGGCCGGCGCGCAGCGGCGCCAGCTCACGCAGCAGCTCCACCGCATTGCGCAGCGGGCTGACGGTCAGCGTGCGATGCTCCCAAGCATAGAGATCGCAGCGCTGCGCTAGCGCCTGGAAGTCGGCCTCGCCGGCCATCTCACCCTCCCAGAGCCCAGAGAAGCTGCCCGCCGTGCTGGAGGCCGTGCCGTGCAGGAACAGTACGGCATCGCGCCCCCCGCCCGTCGGCACAGCCTCAGCCAGCTGCCAGCGGCCGGCGCGCCAATGCAACAGCGCCCCGTTGCGCTCGGGGCCGACGCCATCGAGCTGTGCAGTCTCAAAGGCGCGGCAGAGCTTGGCTGCCACCAGGCGGGCGGCACCGCTGTCGCTGCTGCCGAACCAGCGGTCCAGCCCGTCGGTGAACAGGGCGCCGAACTGGTAAACGCGGTCCAGGGTGCTGGGCTCGGTCAGGCGGGCCAGCGCATAGCTCTGCACCCGACTCGTGCCCGGCGCACCGCGAGTCAGCGCCGCAGCGCCGACAAGGTCGAAAGGCAGCATCACCCGGCCGGGCCGGGCGGCCGAGCGCGTAGCGAGCACGCCCCGATCATCCAGACCTGCCAGGAAGGCCCGCGGATCGGTATGCAGCACCGAGCCGTCGGCCCACTCGACGCTCAGCACATCGGCGGCGGCGAAGTCCTCGGCCGAGAAATCGCTGGCGCCCTGCGCCGCGCTGCGGCTCGCACGCGTGATGCTGGCCAGCTCACGCACATGCTCGCGGCTCCAGTAATCAAAGGGCGTCTGGTTGTCGCTGCAAGCTGGCGTATCGCTCATGGCGCGGCTCCTCACAAAGCAAGCCCACCATACTGAGGCAAAGCCCCGGCGCTGACCAGGGCTGCGCGTCCCCTGAACTCAGGAAGCGTTGCGCAGGCCCTTCATCGACTCAGATCAGGCCAGGCTCTTGCGCAGCAACTCGGCCACCAGGCCGTTGATGCCTTCGGGGTGGGCAGCGGCGCGCTCGCTCAAGGTCTTGGTCAGCTCGGAGGGCAGCTTACAGGCAAAAGGCACCAGGCCGGCCGCAGCATCGAGGCGGCGGCGCTCCTTGCGGTCGGGCAGCTGGGCTGCGCCCTGGCCGAATCGTCCGGGCACGGCGGCGCCGCGCATCTGCCCGTCCAGCTTCATCGCCGCGTGGCGTTCGAGGTCGGTCTTTTTCATGCTCATGGTCGGGCCCGCTTACTGCTATGGAAAGGAAACAGCCGCCATTGTCCGTCATGCCCCGATGCGGCGGCCTGTCGCACAATCGCCCCACCCTCTGCTCTGCCCGGAACCCACCATGGATGTGCCCACGCTAGACAAGAACCCCAGCTCCAAGATCCACCTGATCGGCGGCGAGAAAGGCGGCGTCGGCAAGTCGCTGGTGGCGCGGGTGCTGGCCCAGCACTTCATAGACCAGCAACTGCCCTTCATTGGCTTCGACACCGACCGCTCGCATGGCGCGCTGTTGCGCTTTTATGGCGACTACGCGTCGCCGGTGCTGGTCGACCGCTACGAGATGCTGGACCATATCGTCGAGCGCGCCGTCGAGCAGCCGGGCACGCGGGTGCTGGTAGACCTGGCGGCGCAGACGCATGAGCCGCTCGTCACCTGGATGGATGACTCGGGCGTGCTGGACATGGCCGATATGTCGGGCTTCTCTCTGAACTACTGGCATGTGATGGACGCCGGCCGCGACTCGGTGGACCTGCTGGCGCGGCTGCTGGACCGCTTCGGCCAGCGCCTGCGCTATGTGCTGGTGCGCAACCAGCTGCGCGGCCATGACTTCTCGCAGCTGGAAAAGTCGGGGCAGCTGGAGCGAGCGCGAGGCCTGGGTGCCACGGTGATCGACATCAAGCATCTGCAGGATGCCGTGGTGCAGAAGATCGACGCACGCAACGCCAGCTTTTGGGCCGCCAAGAACGGCGGCGCCGACGGCCCCGGCCTGGGCTTGATGGAGCGCCAGCGCCTAAAGCTGTGGCTGCACCACACTTATGCGGAGCTGGCCAAGGCGCAGCCCTAAGTCTGCCCTAGGTCTTCAGCCTGCGGCCGGCGTCGCTGGACAGCGCATCGGCACAGTGATGCGGCCGCATTAGGCCGAGACTGGCATCTTCCACTGCCTGTGCCCTGATCACCGGCGGGCCAGACTGCACGCCGCCGAAGATGGTGGCGAAGGCCACATCGGCCGCATCCCGCCCGGTGCCAAAGCGCAGCAGCCCCATCGGGATGGCCGTGCCCGATGGATCAAAAATGTACCAGCGGTCGCCCAGATAGGCCTCGACATAGGCATGGAAGTCCGGCGGCCCGAGCGCCGGATCGGCCCCGTAGTCGGTGCCGGTGGTGAAGCGGGCCGGGATGTTGACCGCACGGCACAGCGCGATCATCAGATGGGCGAAGTCGCGGCAGATGCCGACCCGCTCGATCAAGGTGTCCACCGCCGAGGTGTTGGAGTTGGACGTGTTGGACGCGAAGGTCACATGGCGCTGCACCCAGTCACGGATCGCCAGCACGCGGTTATAGCCCTGCCAGAGTCCGCCGAACTCGTCGTTGGCCAGTTTAAGCAGCCGGTCCGACTGGCAATAGCGGCTCGGATAGACATAGCCCATCACCTCGGGCGGCAGGCTGCGCACCGGCACCTCGGCTATCTGCGCGGGTGCGCTGCGATGGTGCACGATATCGACGGTGGCCGCGTAAGAGAGGCTCAGCGGCCCCGGCTCGGCGCGCAGGCGCAGATAGCGGTTGCCGGTCAGTAGGTCGGTGTGGATCTGCGACTCGATGGCCTGGCTCAGCCGCAAATTCTCGGCGCTGATGCGCTGGTGGGCCGTGTGGGCGGCATGGATGTTGAAGACGAAATCGGCGCCCTGCGGGCCTATCGTGTAGTTCAGGTCGATTTGCAACTCGATACGGATCATGGCGACGCCACTCCTGGATACCCGGCATTGCTGGCCAGCCCGGCGGCTGGAACGGGAAATGCTTGCTCGACGGCTGCAGCCTAGCGCGTTTTGCCTCGATGCCTCGAAAGGAGCTCCCATGCTGGATCGCACGGACACCTTGTTCTCGCACGTCAAACCCGCCGACACCGGCTACGTAAGCGGCGGCCTGCGCGATTTCTTCCTGTACCGCGACCTCGGCATCGCCGAGGCAACCCACGGCCAAGTGATCGCCCATCTGGTCAAGGCCAATATGGCCCCTGAGAAAGGGACGGGCTGGCACCGCCACGAGGCGGACTTCCAGATCGTCATCATGCTCAAGGGCTGGGCCCGCTTCATGTACGAGGATCGGGAAACACTGGTCGAGGCCGGCGACTGCGTGCACCAACGCCCTGGTATTCGCCACTATCTCTTCGACTACTCGCCGGACATGGAATACCTGGAGATCGTCTCGCCGGCGGACTTCAAGTCCATCGATGTGGACCCGGTCTGCCCGATTCCGGACCCGACGCCCTGGAAGTGAGCATGCAGCCCCAGCGGGGTGCGCTGCGCGTCAAAACTCAGCATCCAGTTCATCGATCTCGTCGGGCTCGACTCGCGCCGCCTTGACCCACTCCTGCATCGCCGGCAGAGACATGATCAATTGGCAGTAGGCGGCGCAGGCAGGGTCTAGCTTGACGTCGTAACTGAGAAAGCGCGTCACGACCGGCGCAAACATCGCATCGGCGATGCAGGGCTTGGCGCCGAACAGATAGGGGCCGCCGTAGCGCTGCAGGCATTCGTTCCAGATCATCACGACGCGGTCGATATCGCTCTGCGCGCGCGACCAGAGCTTGAAGTTAGGGAAATAGGCCTTGATATTCATCGGCAGCGAGGCCCGCAGCGCGCTGAAGCCCGAATGCATCTCGCCGCAGATCGCGCGGCAGTGGGCGCGCGCCGCGATGTCAGCCGGCAGCAGGCCGGCCTTGGGCTTGATCTCGTTGAGGTACTCGCCGATGGCCAACGTGTCCCAGACCTTGACGCCCTCATGTTCCAAGGTCGGCACCCGCATCGAGGCCGACAGCAGCAGCATCTCGGCCTTCATGTCTGGATCGTCGGGCGGGATCACGCGCTCGGTGAATTCCAGCTTGGCCAGCCGGGCCATCAGCCAGCCCCGCAGGGCCCAAGCACCGTAGTTCTTGCTGCTGATCGTCAACACCGCTTTGCTCATCGCCACCCCCTGCCGCTGTGCGATGAGCGACGCAAGCCCTGTGCCAAGACGCAAGGCCTTGGCCCGCTCCTTGCTCAAGCTCAAGCAGACTCCGAGAGGCGAGCAATATGCTGTATCAGGCTTATCAACTGCAGTCTGACCTGGCGTCGCCGCTGCGCCTGATGGCGCAGCAGCTGGCGGCATCGATGTGGTTCCAGAAGACAGAGAAATCGGCGCTGCGCAGCATCGCCGCCGCCAGCGACGTGATCTCGCGGATGCGGCTGACCCACACACGTCCGCCTTACGCGATCGCCGATGTCGACGAGCTGCCCATCCTGAAGCTGCCCTTCGGCACTCTCCTGCACTTCCGCAAGACCGGCCCGGCGCCCGAGACCCGGCCGCGCGTGCTGCTGGTGGCGCCGCTGTCGGGCCACTTCGCGACGCTGTTGCGCGAGACCGCCCGCACCCTGCTGCAGGACCACGATGTCTTCATCACCGACTGGCACAACGCCCGCGATGTAGCGCTGCGTCACGGCGCCTTCAGCCTGGACGACTACATCGACTACATGATGCAGTTCATCGCCGCCATCGGCCCCGACACTCACGTGATCGCGGTCTGCCAGCCTTGCGTGGCCGCGCTGGCCGCCACCGCGCTGATGGCCGAAGACATGCATCCCGCCCAGCCGCGCAGCCTGACCCTGATGGCCGGGCCGGTGGACTGCCGCGTCAACCCTACCGAAGTCAACCGCTTGGCCATCAGCAAACCGATCGAGTGGTTCGCGCAGAACCTGGTCAGCCATGTGCCCTTGCCACACGCCGGCTTCGGACGCCGCGTCTACCCCGGTTTTCTGCAGCTGACCGCCTTCATGAGCATGAACCCGGAACGCCACAAGGCCTCATTCCGCCAGATGTACGAGCATCTGATGGAAGGCCGGCGCGAGGAGGCCAAGGTGATACAGGACTTCTACGAGGAGTACCTTGCCGTCAACGACCTGCCCGCCGAGTTCTATCTGGAGACCGTTGAGAAGGTGTTCCAGACCTATGACCTGGCCAAGGGCGAGCTGATGTACAGGGGCCGCCCGGTGCGGCCGGCCGCGATCCGGCGCACAGCGCTGATGACGGTCGAGGGCGAGCGCGACGACATCTGCGCCGTCGGCCAGACTGTCGCTGCGCAAGACCTTTGCTCCAATGTTCGCCCCTATTTGAAGACCCACCACATTCAGACTGGCGTCGGCCACTACGGCGTGTTCAGCGGCCGCAAATGGAACCAGCAGATCTACCCGAGGGTGCGCGAGCATATCCACGCGAGTGCGGGTTAATTGCGAGCGCTGCGCACGAACGCCACGGCGCTTGCATGCACGACTGGAATGACCCCATCATCTCAAGCTTCCCATGAGGATCGTGATGATGCCCACCACCGCCGTAGCTCAGCCCAAGCCACGCACCTTGCTCATCGCGCTCTCCTTCATCGGGCTGTTGCTGCTGTGCGTGGTCAACGCCTGGGTGTTCCAGCGGATCTTTGCGCGCAGCTATCTCGACTGGTACACCGGCGCCGGTCCGATCATCGCGATTGCGACCGCCGCCTTCGGGGCGGCTTGGGGCGGGCTTGACAAAAACCCCGCTCTGGTCTCGGCCAATCCGTTGAGCTACCTCGGCGCCTGCCTGCAGGTGGCCGGCCTGCCGCTGGTGGCCAGTGGCGCGCATCTGCGCACTGCGAACCGGCGCAGCCCGATCGGGATTGAAGTCCTGCCCCTACTCATCCTGGCACTCGCGCTCAGCTTGGCCATCATCGGCTGGCTGGTACTGATCGTACCGGCGCAGTACTTTCTCTTCCTCGTCGCCGGCGCCTTCTCGCGGGCGGCGCTGAGCTCCTCGGCCCAGGTGCGCGCGCGGCTGCGCTCGGGGCAGGTAGACATCAACGAGGACAAGGACGCCGACGCGGCCAGGCCGGGCGTCGACTGGTGGGATGCCAGTATGCGGGGCAAGCCGGTCACGCTGGCAAGCGCCTACGGCGCGGCGATCCTGTTTCTGCTGGGTCTAGTCTTGCCTGTCTGAGCTCAGACCAGCGGCCGCTGCGGCGGCCGGCCGTCGCCGTACAGATCGGCGATGCGCGCCAACGCCTTCACATCGCGCAAATAGAGCCGGCCGCCCTTGATCTGGTGCAGGCCGCGGCGCTCGAGCAGGCGCAGCGTGCGGTTGGTGTGGACCAGGGACAGGCCCAAGCCGTCGGCCACATGCTGTTGGGTCAGCGGGAATGGCACGCCATCGGCGCCGCCATCTCTTTGCAGTGCGGCGGCGCGCTTGAACAGCAGGATCAACAGGCTGGCGATGCGTTCCTCGGCACTGCGCCGGCCGACAGACAGCAAGGTGTCGTCCACCATCGACTCCTCGTGCGCGGTCAGCCAGGTGATGTTGAAGCCCATCGACGGACTGCGCCGGTGCAGCTCCCACAGCGCGTCACGCTGGAATACGCAGAACACGGCCTCGGTCAGGGTCACGACGCCATGGGCGGCAGCATCGCTCATCTTCTGCTGCACGCCGATGAAGTCACCGGGGAGCAAAAAGTTCAGGATCTGGCGGCGGCCGTCGCTGAGCGTCTTGAAACGATAGGCCCAGCCGCTGAGCAAGGTGTACAGCGGCGCGTCGGTCTGGCCCTCGTCGATCAAGGTCTCGTCGGGACCCAGGCGTTGCTCGCGCCGCTTCAGCGACTGCACGAGCTCCAGCTCCTCTTCGTTATGGCTTAGAAACAGCGGCAGCGGCCGCAAGGGACATTGGCTGCAGGGCAGGACGTCGCTCATTCTTGTTGATCCCTCTCTTGGGGGTACACACCAGCCGGGCCGGTGCAACACATCTTTTGACACAGGGCCAGCTTGCACGAAACCCTACATTGCGTTGCGCTGGCCGGATTCTGCTGTATTGGCAGGCCACATCCCAGCATTCATCATTCGCCACCCTGAGGGCCGCCCCATGATCCGACTTGTTCCCGCTCCCGCACCGGCCCAGACCGGCTCCCAGCAGAGCGACACACGGCCGCCACAAGCGCTAGATGTCTCGATCGAGGACTGGGATGTGCTGTTCCGGGCGGTACAGACCCGCCTGACCCAGCTGGCAGACACCCCCCCAGGCGGCCCATTCGAGGACGCGATACTGGACTGCATCCAGGCCCTGGACCAGCTGCGGATATCGATGGTGGAGGAGTTTTCCAAGGCCCGGACCGGCAGCTCGGCCCGCACCGGTAAGGCCGGCTGAGGTTGGCTGTCATGGCCCGGTCATTCCCTGCGGCGAGCATGTCCCCAGCCTGGCCGATCCGCAGCGACGATGACGACAACGCTTGACCTGATCTACCTCAATGCCGGCGGCGGCCACCGCGCCGCTGCCCAGGCCCTGGAGGCCGTCATCCGACAGCAGGGTCGCGCCTGGCGGGTGCGCTGCGTCAATCTGGTTGACATGCTGGACCCGCAACAGCGCTTTCGGCGCCTCACCAGCATCGCCCCCGAAGACCTCTACAACCTGCGGCTGGCCCGAGGATGGACCCTGGGCTTGGCACAGGAGCTGTGGCTGCTGCAGGCGCTGATACGGCTGGGTCACGCAGCCATCGTCAAGCGCCTGTGCCGGCACTGGCAGGACGCACCGCCCGACCTGGTCGTCTCGCTGATGCCAAATTTCAACCGCGCGTTGGCTGAAGGCTTGGCCGAGGTGATGCCGGGCGCCCCCTTTGTCACGGTGCTAACCGATATGGCCGATCTGCCGCCGCACTTCTGGATCGAGCCCGACGGTCGGGGCCATCTGGTTTGCGGCACGGCCAAGGCAGTAGCCCAGGCCCGGGCCGCCGGCTACCCGGACGCGCAAATCCACCGCAGCTCGGGCATGCTGATACGGCCCGACTTCTATCGCCCGCTGGCGCTGAACCGTCGCGCCGAGCGCTGCCGGCTCGGGCTCGACCCGGACCGGCCCACCGGCGTGGTGCTGTTCGGCGGCCACGGCTCGATGGCCATGGCCGCCATCGAGCGCCAGCTCCAGGATGTGCAGCTGATTCTGCTGTGCGGCCACAACAGGGCCCTGGCAGAGCAGCTGCGCGGCCAGACCTGCGCGGCCCCGCGCGCGGTGCTGGAATTCACTCCCGAGGTGCAGCGCTATCTGCAGCTTGCCGATTTCTTCATCGGCAAGCCCGGCCCGGGCTGCCTCAGTGAGGCAGCCCAGCAAGGCCTGCCCATCGTCACCTTTAGCAATGCCTGGACTCTGCCGCAGGAGCGCTACAACGCCGAGTGGGTGCAGGAGCAGGGCCTGGGCGTGGTCAGCCGCTCGGCGCGCCACATCCGGCCGGCGGTGCTCGAGCTGCTGGGGCGGCTCGACGAGTTCAAGGCCAATCTGCGCCTGATCGACAACCGCGCCGTGTTCGAGCTGCCCGAAATCCTGGCCGACGTTCTACAAGGCCGCGCCCACGCCTGGCAAACCGCACCGGCACCGCTGCTGGCGGTTTGACGCGCGCGCGGCCGGCTCACAGCACCGCGTAGCGGCCCGGCTTGTGGTTGACCGCGATAAAGAGGTTCATCACGACAGCCGCTAGCACCGAATAGGCGACGCGCGAGGGCTCGACCACGGTCAGCGCCAGCAACACGATGAGGCAGTCGATGCCCATCTGCACCTTGCCGGCCCGCCAGCCCTTGGCCTGTTGCAGGTAAAGCGAGACGATGGTGGCCCCGCCTAGGCTGGCCCGGTGCCGCGCTAGAAACAGGCAGCCCGAGCCCAGCAGCAGCCCGCCCAGCACCGCCGCATATGCCGGGTGCAGGCGCTCGATCGCAAACAGCTGGGGCGACCACTCGGTCAGCGCCGACAGCAGGCTGATCGCGACAAAGGTCTTCAGGGTGAACTCCCGCCCCATGCGCACCCATGCGAACCAGTAAAACGGAATGTTGATCACGAAGAATAGCTTGCCCAGGCCGATACCGGTGGCGTAGTGCAGCACAAAAGCTGCACCGGCCGTACCTCCTGTCAGCAGCCCCACCTGGGCGAACAGAATCAGCGCCAACGAGACGAAGAGAACGCCGGTGAAAATGGCCTGCGCGTCCTCGAACAGCGTATGGCTGCGGATGCTGGGGTCGATGGGGGCGGGCACTGCGGATGAGTCCATGCGCGAGTTTTGCATGAAGCGTGCCAAGCCAGGGCACCGCCGGTCTACGCCTTTATCGCTCGTGGGCCGGACCCAGCAACTGCTCCAGATCGATCAGTGCCGCCATCGCCCGGTGGCAGGCATCGCCGGGGTGCAGACGGTCGCCGAAATCGAAGCGGGCCAGCAAGCGACTGGGTCGGGCCGCGCAGGCATGGCAACGAAATCGACCGCCGCTTCGAAAGCCCCGCTCTCGCGTATCCATCGGTTGACCTCGTCGCGAACATGATCCTTGGCGGGGCTGTAATGGCCCTTCAGCGGCAAGCCCTGCAGCGCCCCTCGATGGGCGGGATCGTGGCGCCGACGATGCGCACCTGATGGACCGGGGTCAGCGCGATCAGCTGAGGAATGCCCTGGATCGGCGCCGACGCATCGACCGCCTCCTCGTGCGGGGCGAACGGGCTGCCGGGCCAGCCGATGTCGTTGGTGTCCATCAGTACCGGCAACGAACGCTGGCGGGGATGCAGCAGATCGCCCACCTGCTCTGCGTGGCGCGCAGTCACCAGCCGCTGCGGGTGCGTGCGCTGGTCGAGTTTCGGGCTGCCCGGCTGGCGCTGCTGCCGGGTGCCGTTGCGGACTGAATGCCCCTCAGGCAGTGTGGCCACGGCGCAGCCGCCGGTGCACACCGCGCGCATGCGGCACCCAACCGTGGGTGGCCCAGCGCCGCCACATCAGCAGGCCGCGTATCCACTCGTCGGCCGCATAGGCAATCCAGATGCCCACCAGGCCCATACCCATCACCTGGCCCAAGAGCCAGCTGCCACCGGCCAGCACGACCAGCATCGAGCCGGCACCCACTATCACCGGATAGCGGGCATCGCCGGCAGCGCGCAGCGCATTGATGACGACCAGATTGAAGGTGCGGCCCGGCTCCAGGATCACGGTGAGCCACATCAGCGAGGTACCGGCGGCGATGATGGCCGGGTCGGCAGTGAACAAGCGCAGCAGCCAGGGCGAGGCCAGCGCCGCCGCGGTGGCCACCGCGACGCTGACCACTAGGCCGCGCGCCAGCGCCCGGCGCACCAGCTGGTGCGCCGCGTGCAGCTGGCCGGCGCCAATCATGTGGCCGACCACGATCTCGGCGGCGAACCCGGTGGCCAGGCCGAACAGCAATACGAAGTACATCAACTGCGATGCATAGGAATGGGTGGCCAGCGCCGTAGCGCCCAGCTGGCCGGCCACTGCGACGCTGACCATGAATGCCAGCCGATAGGCGATGTTCTCGGCCGCGCCGGGCAGACCGATATGCAGCACCGCCGCCAGCTCGCGGCGCGGTAGGCGCCACCAGTCGTCCCAGGCCGGATGAATGTCCAGCCGGGCACGCCACAGCCAAAGATGCAGGCCCAGCGCCAGCGCGCGGCTCAGCACCAGGGCCAGCGCAAAGCCTGGCAGGCCCAGCCAGCCCATCAACGGGATCGCCAACGCCAATTGCGCCAATTGCATGGTCACCAGCACGGCCAGTGTGTCGCGGGTGCGCAAATGGGCCCGCATCACGCTGGCCATCGCGGCGTTCCAGGCATCGAGCAGCAGGGCCGGCGCGAGTGCCATCAGGAAAGGCAAGGCAAGCGGCAAGACCTCGGCCGGCGCATTCATCAAGCGCAGCAGCGGACCGGCGCCGACCATTGCAGCCCCGCCAGCGATGCCGCCGATCCAACTGCTGGCGCCAAGCGCCGCACGCGAAAGAGCCTGGGCCTGGTCACGCCTCCCACCCCCCAGGCTCTGCGTGACCACCACGCTGACGCCGGCGCCGATGATGCGAAACAGAATGAAGAGCGTGGCCGAGACATGGTTGGCCAACGCGAAGGCGGCGCCGGCGGCGTCCGACACGCGTGCGGCGAGCAAGGTACCGACCATGCCCACCGCAATGCCCAGCAGCAACTCGATGAACAGAGGCCAGGCGAGCGAGAACAGGCGGGGGCGAGCGAGCGGGGCGGCGGGAGTGGACATCGGCGGCGGGAGCGGGCAGCCCGGCATGCTAGCCGCTGCTGCCGGTTACCGGCGGGTTTCAGCGCCCCAGCGATACGCCAACCCTACAGCGCCGGTGAAGCCGCGTTCCCGCTCGGTCAGTGGGCTGGCGGCCGCGTCGGCCAGCAGTTGCGACACGCCCAGGCTGGCAAAGGCCACCCAGTGCGGTCCCAGCGCAGTGGTCAGACCCAGGCCCGCATGCAAATCAGTCGCGCTGGCGCCAGGGCGGTACCGCGCCAGCCCGCTGGAATCTGCGGCCTGAGCGCTGATGCCGTAATAGCTGCGCAGGTGGCGGCGGTCACCGATATTGATGCCGGCTCCCGCGCTCCATTCGCTGCGCTCGCCCAGTCGGGCCCGGTAGCCCAGGCCCAATCCCAGCGTCGCGCCGCCACCGCGCCCCATCAGGTCTTGTGAAAGACCGGCCGACAGCGACCACTGCCGGTTCAGTGCATAGCCCGCATAAAGCCGACCGCGCAGTGTTCGCCGGACATCGGGCAGACCAGCCAGTCGCGGCGAATCGCCACTGCTGCGGCCCCCATCGACCCGCAGCGCCAGCCCCAGCTTGATGCGCTCACCGCTGATCAGCTCCGCGCTGGCGCCGGAGCCGCCGGCTTCGCCGCCAAAGCCAAGCAGGCCGCCGGCCCGCGAGGTGCTGACGCGAAAGCGCCCATGCTGATAGGCCCACACAGGCCGCAGCCTGGCCTCGCTGTGCCTGGCCCCCGAATACTCGGGCGCATTGAACAGCGAGGCGCCGAGCAGAAAGCGAGGCTGCGCGGCCGACGTCGCCGTCTCGGCAAGCCCGGCCCCGTGCATCAGCAGCAGGGCCAGCAGGACCGGGGCACCATGCATAGTGGGCAGCCTATTTAGCGCTTGCCTTCCACTGCTGCGCCGCCTTCAGCATCGCGTCGACATGGCCGTCGGGGCTCAGACTTGCGAACACCGCGCCGATACGGCCTTCAGGCGTGATCAGATAGGAGATGCGGTCGGCAGTGCCGGGCAGCAGGCGCAGCGCGGCGTCATAGTCTTTCATCACTGTGCCACCCGCGTCAGCCGCCACCGCGAACTTGTTGCGGCAGGCCTCGACCGAGAACTTCTTCAGCGTCTGGATGTCGTCCTTGGAGATGCCAATCACGGTGGCACCCAGCGCCTTGAAGCGATCACTGGCCTCGGCGAACTGATGCGCTTCTATCGTGCAGCCGCTGGTGAAGGCCTTGGGGTAGAAGTACAGCACCACCGGGCCTTTCTTCAACTCGGCCGCCAGACTGAAGCGGAAGGGCTGGCCACCGATGGCGGCCTCGGCCGAAAAGTCGGGCGCAGGCGCGCCAGGCTTGAGCGCCGCCTGGGCGGCGGGCAGGCTCGCCAGCAAGGCGGCGCAGAGGAGCAAGCGGCGGATCATCATGGAGGGCCTTCGCAGCGATGACATCAAGGCCCTGATGATCGCCGAAATCGGCGCCGGCGCTAGAGTCGTGGCCATGAACACGCCCCTCCTGCTGACGCCGCAGCCGCTGACCGCCGCCGCCTTCGCCCCGTTCGGCGAGGTGATCGCCACCGACGCGGCCACCCGGCACTTCCCGATCAACGGCGGCACCACAGAGCGCTATCACGACCTGGCGAAGCTGCAGCCCGGCCCGCAGGGCCGGCTGATCCTCAGCATCTTTCGCGGCCAGCCGCGCGCCCTGCCCGCCACACTGACCCTGATGGAGCGCCACCCGCTGGGCTCGCAGGCCTTCGTGCCGCTGTCAGGCCGGCCCTATCTGATCGTTGTGGCAAGACCTGGCACCGCGCCACAGGCCGAGGACCTGCACTGCTTCGTGGCCCGGGCCGATCAAGGCATCAACTACGCGCCGGGCGTCTGGCACCACCCCTTGCTGGCGCTGCAGGCGCCGAGTGATTTCCTGGTGATTGACAGGGTAGGGCCGGGGGGCAACTGCGATGAATGCGCCTTGACAGCGACGGTGTCGATCCCGTCTCTCTGACCGGACTATTGCGCTAGCATGCGCGGCACAAAAAGTGGGGTCTGGGCATGGGCCCAAGATCAATCCATCAGGGAGAGTCATGAAAACCAAACACAAGAAGTCCGTGCGGCGGCGTACTGCGCCGCCCCGTCGAGGTCTTTTCATCGCGGCGGCAGCAACAGCCATACTATTGGCCGGTTGCAGCGTCGGGTCGGACATCGCAGAAGATATTGGCGAAGGTATTGGCGAGGCCATTGGCTGCATCTTCTTGAACTGCAAAGACTCGGCCGACCTGCGGCTGGAGGACATCAGTGCGCGCCACCGTATCAGTCAGAGCGGCAACACTGTCACGATCCAGGCGCAACTGAGCCAGAGCGCCAATGCTGCAACCGTTGTACGCCCCAGCGGCGGCGATCGCCTCAGCGCAAGCTTTGGCGGCCAGTTGATCGAGCTGCGCGACTCGAGCGACGGTAGGCGCGAGCGCTATGGCGCCAGCTTCATCCATGCCGGCGAGCAGCCCAGCGTCAGCGTTGTGTTCCATCGCGGCGCCGACAGCCATGTCAGCAGTGCCGCGCCTCCCCGGCCTTTCGTGGTGCTGGCGCCCGTAGGCCCGGTCACCCAGACCCGCAATGGCACAGGCGTCACCGTCGTCCTGGGCCTGCCAGCAAGCGTACAGCCACGCAATCTGCTCACCGGTCGCTGCGAGCGCGTTGATGGTAGCCGATTCGAGGCCGAGACCCAGTTGCCGGCCCATTTGCTCTCGGCCGCAGCAGATCGACAGACCTACCAGGTCGATCCTGCGGTGCTAGACATCAAACTCAACGAACGTAGCATCGCAGCGAACAACGGCGTCGTCACGACACCTTTGGTCAGGCGCTGCGAGCTGACTGTCACCTGGGCCCACGAAGTCCGGGGCCAGACGTCCACGACGATGAACCATCATGGCAGGATCACCGGTGCCTACGAGGTCATGCACCGGCTGAACTACGAGGCCCAAGTCTAGAAGCAAGGGGCCGTCAGCAGCCCCTCCTCGACCCAGCGCCAGAGCAGCCCGCCGGCCTCGCTCGCGGTGTCCTTCTCGGGAAAGCGTTCGCTCAAGTCCTCACACAGCATGGCGAAGCTTCGACCCTGGGCCAGGGCATCCAGCGCGGCGGCCTCCAGCGCAGCAAGACTGCGGAAGTGCGGGCTGGTGCCGCGCCGCCAGATCAACACATCCAGTGTCTGCGCCAACGGCTCTGCCGAGGGCGGCGCTTCATCCTGATCCAGGGCCTGCCAGATGGTCAGCGTGTTGTGGCTCAGGCGCAGTCGCCGGTAGCTCGGCGGCAGGCCGAAGCCGACCGTGGCCCAGGCCTCGGCCGGCAGCGCTGCCAGGTCGGCAGGGGTCAGGGTTTGAGCGTCGGCGGCATCGAAGGCCTCGCGCAGGGCCCAGTCCAGTGCCGCCAGCTCGGCGATGTCGAGATCCTGCGGATGGCGCTCGGCCAGCCAGGCCGGGAAGGCGGCGCCGAACCAGCGCAGGCTGGGTTGACTTGAGGGATGGGCGATCAGGTAGTCGCACGCCTCGCGCTCGAACGCCTCATCGCCCAAATAGGCGGCCGTATGGCCGTAGCTGTCCAGCAGGGTTTCGACCAGGCGGCCACGGTAGGCCCGATGGTAGATCGCCAGCCGCCGCTCGACGCCGATGCCGCCGGTCTTGACCGCAGCAGCGAACTGCTGCGGCTGGTCCAGCAGCAGGGCCTGGAACTCGACTTGCAGGACTTCGAGCGCCGTCATACCGCGAGCTCCACTTCATCAGCTTCCGATGCAATGGCACGCGCGATGTCTAACTCGGCCAGCAGCTCCGCCAGCGGCGGGATGCGGTCGTCGCGCTCCACCATCGTCGCCACCGGCCCGAAGCGGCGCAGCGCCGCCCGGTACAAGGCCCAGACAGGTGAGGCGATGGGGTGGTCATGGGTGTCGACCAGGTGGTCGCCGTAGTCGCTATGGCCGGCCAGATGGAACTGCTGCACGCGATCGCGTGGCAGTGCGTCCAGGTAGTCGAGCGCATCGAAGCCGTGATTGACCGCACTGACATGGATGTTGTTCAGATCGACCAGCAAGAGGCAGTCGGCGCGCTGGCACAGCTCGGCCAGGAACTGCGCCTCACTCATTGCCGAGTCCTGGTACTCGATATAGCTGGAGACGTTCTCCAGCACCAGGCGCCGGCCCAGTGCGTCCTGCACCCGAGCTACATTGCGCGCAACCACGGTCAGGGCCTCCTCGGTATAGGGCAGTGGCAGCAGATCATGCATCTGGCGGCCGCGCACCCCGGTCCAGCACAGATGGTCGGAGACCCACAGCGGCTGCACCCGCTGCGTCAGCGCCCGCAACTGGCGCAGGTAGGCGGCGTCGGGGCCGGCCACCGCGCCGATGGACAGCGACACGCCATGCATGGCCATCGGATACCGCGTGCGGATTGCCTCCAGCATCTGCATCGGCTTGCCGCCGGGCACCATATAGTTCTCCGAGATGATCTCCAACCAGTCGACCGGCTGGGGCTCGGAGAGAAAGGCGCCGTAGTGGGCGCTGCGCAGGCCCAGGCCGAAACCTGGGCTGGGCCGCGTGATGGCGGACATCGGCGGCCTTTCGCTTACTTTTTGGCCATAAGGTCGGCGATCACGCCGCCCTTGTCCAGGCAGGCCTTGGCTTCCATTCCCTTGAAACCATGGCCCTTGCAGCCGTTCTGGCCCTTGCAGGCGTTCTCGCTGGTCTTGCAGTCTGAGTTGCCCTTGCAATCGTGCACGCCGTAGCAGTGCACCTTGTCGCTGGCAGCTACGGCCAGGCCACTGCTGCCGGCGGGCGCCGGGGCGGCAAAAGCATTCATCGCAAACATTGCGGCGGCGGCGGCAAGGCAGGCGCCTTGGGTCTTGGTCAGCATGGTGAATCTCCGTTCGGTCCTGAGGGACCAGTAAAGCAAGTCAGATCGCTTGCACGGGCTCTGTCGCGAACGCCGAACCCGGCCTTACACCGCCAACCCAAGATTTCTGCGGCCGAACACCTTGGCGAACGCAGAGACCAAGAACATCAATGCGTGTAAATTGGTACCATAAAACAAGACCTTAAGAAGATCGTTGATATCGATTCTCCGCAAAAGATCTTCAGTAAACGGCAGAGTCTCGCGAGACCTCTTAGTGGTTTTCATGGGGTGGATTGCGCTTTGGTCTAGAAAAAGGTCTACTAACGCTGCGGCAACGAGGTCCAGACTTACAGGCGCCGCGCCATCCAGGAGACCGACCACCATGAAGAGCTTCCCCCTCACCCAGATCGCCAGCGCCGTTTCGCTGGCCTTGCTGCCCACCCTGGCATTGGCCCAGCAGGCCGCCCCCAAACCAGACACCGAGATTGGAAAGAACCAGCAACTCGAACAGGTTGTCGTGACTGGCATCCGTGCCTCGATTCAGAAGTCGATCGATACCAAGCGCAATGCCGACACCAACGTCGAGGTGGTCTCGGCCGAGGACGTGGGCAAGATGCCCGACAAGAACATCGCCGACGCACTGTCCCGCCTGCCTGGCGTGAATGTGCAGTTCGGCGGTGCACTGGCGATGGACGAGGCCGAGCGCGTCGCCATCCGCGGCACCAGCCCCAACCTGAACCTGGTGACGGTCAACGGCCACGCCTTGTCATCGGGTGACTGGCACGTCGGCGACCAGGGCAACAGTGGTCGCTCGGTGGGCTTCGGCCTGCTGCCCTCGCAGCTGATCGGCCAGTCGATCGTCTACAAGACCCAACGCGCCGACCTGACCGAGGGCGGCATCTCGGGTAGCGTGGACATCCTGCTGCGCAAGCCGCTGGACTTCAAGCAACGCCTGAGCGGCGAGTTGGCGGTTGGCGCCATCTACGCAGACCTGCCCGGCAAGACCGATCCGCAGCTCAGCGGACTGGTCTCCTGGAAGAACGAGAGCAATACCTTCGGCGTGCTGCTGCAGGCCTACAAGGAAGACCGCCACCTGCGCCGCGATGGCGAGGAGACCTTCAGCTACGGCGTGATCACCGCTGCCCAGGCGGCCGCCTCTGGCAACTCTGAGCTGGCCGGCAAGCGCATGCCCGGCAGCATTAACAACGCGATGTTCGAGGGCGTGCGCAAGCGCACCGGCATCTCGACCGTGCTGCAGTTCAAGCCCAGCGATAGACTGGAGGCCTCGCTGAGCGGCTTCCGCAGCGTGCTCAAGGCCGACAACTACAACACCTCCGGCTTCGCGTTGCCGACCGGGTTGGTGGGCGCCGGCTGGCTGATCAAGGACGCTAAGTTCGACGGCAACGTCATCACCAGCGCGCGCCTGGAGCGCCCGGCCAATGCGCCGGCCGCCCAGCGCGTGGTCGGCTTCGAGTACGACAAGATCCTGCGCGACGGCGCCGAGTCGCTGAGCTCCTTCTACGACTTTGACCTCAAGTTCACGCCCACCGACAAACTGACCCTGCGCAGCCGCATCGGCACCACCAAGGGCCAGGGCGAGACCAAGCAGCAGCCGCAGCTGACCTTCGGCCTGATCAACCCGAATATGAGCTACAGCATCGACCCGTCCAAGGGAACCAGCTGGACGATGCTGAACTCGGCCAACCAGCCCATTGACATGGGCAATGTGTCGAACTTCGTGATGATGAGCAACACCGCAGCCGCCGTGGTGTCCAAGGACAAGGAGGACTACCTGCACCTGGACGCCGAGTACGCGGTAGGCGGCTCGCTGATCACTAACCTGAAGTGGGGCCTGCGCAGCGCCAAGCACAAGCGCAGCTATGACGTCGTCGGCGGCCGCTGGAACGCCACCGACCAGGGCGTGGCCTTCATCCCCGTCACCGGCGGTCAGCTGGTGGACAACATCATCCCGCCGGGGACGTTCCCGGCGCCGGCGGGCGCCTACCCCTCGGACTGGGCCTCGGGCGTCAAGGCCCAGCTGCCCCAGGGCCTGTTCCGCTACAGCGCCGAGCAGCTGCGCGCCTTCGGCGCCCAGTACATGAACTGGGACCCGGTGCTGAACCGCTCGCTGACCAGCGGCTATGCGGTCGACGAGAAGAACGACGCGCTGTACTTCATGGGCGAGTTCGAGCTGAGCCCGCAGATCAGCGGCAACGCCGGCCTGCGCCATGTCAGCACCTCGGTGGACTCGCTGTCTTACCAGGCGCTGACGCAATGCGTGGCCTTGCAGCCCTGCGCCGTGCCCGGCGCCATCGTCGGCTCCAAGCTCGGCACCTATCTGCCGCGCCTGACCAGCACCAAGCATTCGGCGATCCTGCCGAGCATGAACCTGCGCTGGGACCTGCGCAGCGACCTGATCGCGCGCGCCTCGGCCTCGCGCTCGCTGGGCCGCCCGAACTACAACGAGCTGGCCGGCGCCGTCTCGTTGAACGACACCCTGCTGACTGGCACCAGCGGTAACCCTCAGCTCAAGCCCGTGCTGTCCACGAATATGGACGCCACCCTGTCTTGGTACTTCGCTCCGCGCGCCGTGCTGTCGGGCGGCCTGTTCACGCAGCGGCTACAGAACTACGTCAAGGCCGGCACCTCGGCGATCGAGTACTTCAACATCAGCCAGGGCAAGAACACGACCTACACCGTGACTTCGCGCGTCGGCGTGAAGGCCAAGCTGCAAGGCGCCGAGGCCGCGCTGGAGATGCCGATCGCTGGCGGCTTCGGCTTCGGCGTCAACGCCACCTATATCGACTCCGAGGACAAGGATGGCGTCGAGATGCTGGGCACCTCGAAGTGGACCTACAACCTGCGCGGCTTCTATGAGGACGACAAGTTCTCCGCGAGCCTGGCCTGGAACTACCGCACCGACTACAGCTTCGGCTTCGTCGGTAACGGCACCAACGTCCAGCCGACCACGCCAGCCGGTGTCGTCACCACGTACAACGGCCTGCGCTATTACAAGGGATACGGCGCGCTGGCGGCCTCGCTGGGTTATCGCATCAACAAGGACCTGAGCATCCACTTGGATGGCAACAACCTGCTGAACCCGGTGCGCCACACCTATGACCTCAGCGAGAACGCCCCCGGCTACTGGCATGAGAGCGGGCGCCAGTTCTACCTGAACCTGCGCATGAAATTCTGACGTCCGACATCAGTCGCAACCAAAGCGTCGGAATCCTGGCGGGGCCTCGCGCCCCGCCCCTTTTCTCCTACGATGTCCGGACCCGGCCGCTGACGTCACGGCTTTCTCTCCCTTCATCAAGACCCTCCATGGACCGCGCCCAGAAACGCCAGCAGATCAAGCAGCAATTGCTGGCCATGATCAAGAGCAATGCCAACGGCGGCCGCCTTCCGCCTGAGCGCGAGCTCAGCGAACGCTTCGCGGTCGCGCGTGAAACCCTGCGACGCATCTTGCGCGAGCTCGAGCAGGACGGCGTGCTGGAGCGCAAGCAGGGTGCTGGCACCTTTGTGTCCGGCCAACCGGTTCTCAAGCAACCGCAGCTGCGCTCTTTCTCCGAGGAGATGCGCGAACGCGGCCTGACCCCCTCCAGCGAGATCCTGTCATGCCGGCGGGTGGCTGCCGGGGCCAAGCTTGCGAGCCGGCTCAAGCTGATTCCGGGCTCGTCGGTCATGGAACTCAGGCGCCTGCGAATGGCCAACGACGAGCCGATGGCGCTAGAGACCACCTATCTGGTGCCGAGCCAATTGCAAACGCTGGAGCCCGCCGAGCTGACCCGGCACTCGCTCTACGAGCTGCTGGCTCAGCGCTTCGACATCCATGTCCGATCGGCCATGCAGCAGGTGCAGGCGACCGTGCTGTCCGAGGAGGAGGCCGATCTGCTCGAAGTGCCCGCCTTTTCACCCTCGCTGCTGGTGGAGCGCCTGACGCTGGGAGACAGCGGCGAGATCATCGAGTTCGCCAAGAGCCTCTATCGCGCCGACCGCTACCGCTTCGAGCTGCAAGTGCGCCGCCCGCCGACAGCCGCCGACCCGGAGCCTGCCGCCTGACAGGGCGGCCGGCCAAAAGTGTTCCTGCATCAGCCAAGAAGTCCCATGCTCAAGACAGAAACCCCCAACAGCGACCATTCCGATCTCGACCTTTATGACAACGCCCGGCTGCTGCAGGTGCTGGCGGACGACCAGTTGCAGGCCGTCGCCGCGTTGCGTGCCGCACTGCCGGCGCTGCAGCAGGCGGTCGAGGCCGCGCTGCCGCGTATCCAGTCCGGCGGGCGGCTGATCTATGCCGGCGCCGGGACCTCGGGTCGGCTGGGCGTGCTCGATAGCGTCGAGCTGGGCCCCACCTTTTCGTGGCCGCGCGAACGCGCCCTGGCCCTGATCGCAGGCGGCGAGTCGGCAATGTTTGTCGCGGTCGAGGGTGCCGAGGACGACGAGGACCAGGGCGAGCGTGATCTGCAGGCCCTGGCCCTGGACTCGAAAGATGTGCTGCTGGCGCTGGCCGCCTCGGGCGGCACGCCCTATGTGCTGGGCGCTTTGCGGGCCGCGCGCGCGGCCGGCGCGTTGAGCCTGGGCTTTGCCAACAACCCCGGCGCGCCGGTGCTGGCGGCAGCTGACATCGCAATCCTGCTGGACACCGGACCCGAGGTGATCTCGGGCAGCACCCGACTGAAGGCCGGCAGCGCTCAGAAGATGGCGCTCAATACCTTCTCCAGCGCGCTGATGGTCAGGCTGAACAAGGTTTACGGCAATCTGATGGTCGATCTGCGCGCCAGCAATATCAAGCTGGTCAAACGTGCGGTGGCGCTGACGATGCAGGCCACCGGGGTCGACGAGAAGGCAGCCCGCGCGGTGCTGGAACAGTGCGATTTCCATGTCAAGGTGGCCGTGGTGGCGCTGCGCCGCAGCTGCAGCATCGACGAGGCACGCGCGGCACTGGCACGTCACCAGGACAGCGTGCGCCAGGCCCTGGCGGGCTGAGCTCGCCTTTGAGCCGAGAATGGCGACGCCTCCAGCATCCCACGCCACCGACCAGCGCATGAACAGCCACCCGCAAGACCCGACCCCTCGCAGCCCCTGGACCTGGATCCCGACGCTGTACTTCGGCCAGGGCCTGCCCTATGTCGTCGTGATGACCCTGTCGGTCATCATGTACAAGAATCTCGAGGTCTCCAACACCGAGATCGCGCTGTACACAAGCTGGCTCTACTTGCCCTGGGTGATCAAGCCGCTGTGGTCACCGCTGATCGAGCTGTTTGGCACCAAGCGGCTGTGGATCGTCGCGCTGCAGTTCGCGGTGGGTGCCTCACTGGCCTTGGTGGCATTGACGATACCGGCCGAGCGCTTTTTCCAACTGACCCTGGCGATGTTCTGGTTGATGGCCTTCTCCTCGGCCTCGCACGACATCGCCGCCGACGGCTTCTATATGCTGGCGCTGAAACAGCGCAGCCAGGCCGCTTTCGTCGGCGTGCGCTCGACCTTCTACCGCATTGCCAATATCGGCGGCCAGGGCGGCCTGGTCTATCTGGCCGGCGAGCTGCAGGAGCGCACCGGCAGCATGCAGACGGCCTGGAGCCTGGTGTTCGGCGTGCTGTGTGGCCTGTTCCTGCTGATGGGGGCCTATCACGCCGTGATGCTGCCCCGCCCGGCCAGCGATCAGCGTGCCGCTCCCCAGCATGACTGGGTCAGCGAGTTCTTCCGCGTGTTTGCCGAGTTTTTCCGCAAGCCCGGCATCTGGGTGATCCTGGCCTTTTTGCTGTTCTACCGCTTCCCCGAGGCCCAGCTGCTGAAGCTGGCCACGCCCTTTTTGCTCGACAAGCCCGAACTCGGCGGTCTGGGACTGAGCAACAAGGAGGTCGGCATCGCCTACGGCACGGTCGGCCTGACGGCGCTGACCCTGGGCGGTCTGGCTGGCGGCTGGGTGATCTCGAAGATCGGGCTGAAGCGCGCGCTGTGGCCGCTGATACTGAGCATGCATGTGCCCAACATCGCCTTCCTGGCGCTGGCGCTGGCGCAGCCGGGCAATCTCTGGCTGATCAGTACGGCCTTGGCGGTCGAGCAGTTTGGCTACGGCCTGGGCTTCACCGCCTATCTGATGTACATGATTTTGGTGGCCGACGGCCCGCATAAAACGGCCCATTACGCGATCTGCACCGGCTTCATGGCCCTGGGCATGATGCTGCCGGGCATGTGGAGCGGCTGGTTGCAGGACCAGATCGGCTACCTGAACTTCTTCATCTGGGTGCTGGTCGCCACGATTCCCTCGTTCGCCGTTGCGGCGCTGGTGAAGATCCCGGCGGATTTCGGCAGAAAGGTCGACGAATGAGCGCAGCTCGGCTGCTGTCTCTGGATGCGTTCCGGGGATTCACGATCGCCGCGATGCTGCTGGTGAACAATCCCGGCGACTGGGGCCATCTCTACGGCCCGCTGGCCCATGCCGCCTGGCATGGCTGGACCTTCACCGACTGGATCTTCCCTTTCTTCGTCTTCATCAGCGGCATCGCGATGACGATCAGCCTGGGCCGACGCGCACAGCAAGGCGCCAACAAGTCGGCCCTGCTGGCCCAGACCGCGCGACGAGCTGCCGTCATCATTGGCATCGGCCTGCTGCTAAACCTGATTCCCAGCTTCAATGTCGCGGAGTTGCGCATCCCCGGCGTTCTGCAGCGCCTGGGCCTGTGCACCCTGCTGGCCGCGCCCATCGTGCTGTGGTGCAGCTGGCGCGGCCAGCTGGCCTGGGCCCTGGGCCTGTTGGCGGCCTACAGCCTGGTGATGCTGCTGCTGCCGGTGCCCGGGCCGGACGGCGTCTGGCGCGCCGGATCGCTGCAGCCGGGCGAAGATGTGGGCGCATGGCTGGACCGGCTTCTCATCGGAGAAAACCATCTATGGCGCCAAAGCCGGACCTGGGACCCAGAGGGCCTGCTGTCGACCGTGCCGGCCGTGGCCAGCCAGCTCTTCGGCGTGCTGGCCGGCCATCTGCTGGCCGCCCGGCGCGATCCGGGCGAGAAGGCGATGTGGTTGATGGTGGCGGGTCTTGCCGGGTTGTGGCTGGGCCAGTTGCTGGATGCCTGGCTGATGCCGATCAACAAGAGCCTGTGGACCCCGTCCTACGTGTTCGCCATGGCCGGTTGGGCCTATCTGATGTTCGGCATCTGCTATTGGCTGCTCGACGCGATGCCCTTGCCGCTGCTGCGCGCACGCGTCGCCCGGCTGGCCCAACCGCTGATCGTCTTCGGCATGAACGCGCTATTCCTGTTCGCGCTCTCGGGCCTGCTTGCCAAGCTGCTGGGATTTTTCCAATGGCAGGGCCGCTCGCTGAAAGCCTGGATCTATGCGCCCATCCAGGGCCTGGGCCTGGCGCCGATCAATGCCTCCTTGATGTTTGCTTTGCTGTTCCTGAGCGTGATGTACGGCATCGCCTGGTTGATGTGGCGCAAGCAATGGTTTGTGAAAGTCTGAACATGCTCACTCGTCGTACCGTCCTCGCCAGCACCGCCGCGCTGGCCGCCTGTTCCTCGAACCCGCTCTTGCCGGCCGGGCCGCGGCTTCGCGCCGCACCTGAGCTGCTGGCCCAGGCGCCGGTTGCGCCGCGCGAGTTCCGCGCCGCCTGGGTTGCCACCGTGGCCAATATCGACTGGCCCAGCAAGCCGGGCCTGAGCGCCGCACAGCAGCAAGCCGAGATGCATGCGATGCTGGATCGCGCCGCCGCGCTGAAGCTCAATGCGGTGATTCTGCAGATCCGCACGAGCGCCGATGCGCTGTACGAGTCGGCGCTGGAGCCGTGGAGCGAGTACCTCACGGGGGTCCAGGGCCGGTCGCCGGGCTACGACCCGCTGGCGCTGTGGATAGACCAAGCCCACCAGCGAGGTCTTGAGCTGCATGCCTGGTTCAACCCCTTCCGCGCTCGCCAGAACAGCGCGAAGTCGGCCAACGCGGACAGCCACTTGAGCCAGACCCAGCCGCAATGGGTCAAGCGCTACGGCGAGCAGCTCTGGATCGATCCTGGCGAGCCGGCCGCCGCCGAGCACACGCTGGCGGTGTTTCGGGATGTATTGCAGCGCTATGAGGTCGACGGCATCCATATCGACGACTATTTCTACCCCTATCCGATTGCGCTGCCCGACAGCGACCCCGCCGCCAAACTCGAGCTGGACTTTCCCGACGCCCCCGCGTGGCAGCGCTACGGCCAGGCCGGCGGCACCTTGGCCCGGCATGACTGGCGGCGCAAGAATGTCGACGACCTGATCGAGCGCCTGCACGGCATGATCCGCGCGACCAAGCCCTGGGTGCGTTTCGGGATCAGCCCCTTCGGTCTTGGCAAGCCGATGCTGCGCCCCGAGGGCATTGCCGGCTTCAGCCAGTACGACAAGCTCTATGCCGATGTCGAGCGCTGGCTGGAGCGAGGCTGGCTGGACTATCTGGTGCCCCAGCTTTATTGGCCGATGGCGCAGAGGGCGCAGGCCTTTGTGCCGCTGCTGGACTACTGGCACGGCCAAAACCCGCACAAGCGCCATGTCTGGCCCGGCCTGTTCACCAGCAAGATCACCGACAAGGCCGACAGCTGGCCGGTGGCCGAGATCCTCGGCCAGATTGAGCAGGTGCGCACACGCTATCCCGGCAGCGGCCATGCCCACTTCAGCATGATCGCGCTGCAGCAGAACCGCCGCGGCCTGGCCGACGCGCTGGCGGCCAGCCTCTATGCACACGAGGCGCTGCCGCCGGCCTGCCCCTGGTTGGAGGCGGATGTGCCGAGCGCGCCGCTGCTCAGCCTCGTGGGGCTGGACGAGCAGACGCTGCGCCTAGCCGTCCAGCCCGGCCCCGGCAAGCCCGTGGTCCGCCATGCGCTGTGGCTGCGATACCGGGACCAGGGCTGGCGCTTGCGCCTCATCAGCGGTAGCGATTTGAGCCTGCCACACGCAGGCCTCATGGGTCTGGTGATCTCGGCCATAGACCGGGTCGGCAACGAGAGCCCGCGGCTGGCGCTGGCGCTGGACTGAGCGCCCTAAGCGAAGGTATCGACCAGCCCGCCTATCGCGCCGCCGCGCGCGGTATGAAACCAAAGCAAGGGCCCCAGCTCGACGCTAACGCGTAGCCGCTCGTCGGCATACAGCGTCGTGCTGCCCCGGCTGTAGGCTGGTGTGCTCGAACTCTTGATCGGCTGCGGCTCGCCCCCCAGCGGCTGATAGTCATGTGCCAGTGCGCCCTTCGCCCGCTGGCGATGCTGCTGCACGGGGTCGACAGCGAATGCCGATGTCTGGATGGGATAGCGGTAAATATCGCCGGCACGCAAGCTAACTGTCCTCCAACGATGCAAGAAAACCCGGCCAAGACTCCGGACCCAGCACCGACAGGCGACCGCCATGCGGCAAAACTCAAATCACTCAGCGACCCAAAAACTGCGCCAGTTCGGCGCGCCGCAGCGCCTCGAGCCGGCCGGCCGCGATCAGCGCGTCCAGCGCCTGCAGCAGCGCCGCCACCAAGGCCGGCTCGCTGTTCTTGCTGATAAGCAGCCACAGCGGCGCGCTGAGCGCCTGGATCTGCAGCACCGGCTCGAAGTCCTCCGTCCGCAGGCCCGCCTCATGGACCCGGTAGGCAAAGCTGACATCGGGGTGGGCGAACAGGTCGATGCGCTGCAACTGGGCCTTGCGCAGGTTCAGCGCATTGGTGCGCACCGGATCGATCACGCTGTTGTCAGGGAACTGTCCCACCCCCTGGGCGCGCAGCCACTCCTGGAAGTTGGACTGTTCCTGAACGCCGAAGCGCAGGCCGCGCCCCTTCAGTTCGGACAGCGAGCGTACCGGCGGCGCGCCCGCCGTGCGTAGCCGGTACAGCCAGAGCTGGTAGGGCGCGATTTCGCGCAGCCAGCGATATGCCTCGGTGCGCTCAGGCGTGCGTGCCACGCTGAGCACCAGCACATTCGGCTCCGCCTGGGCCTGGGCCAGGGCCCGCTTGAGCGGCAGGAACTGCAGGGGCTGAGCGCTCAGGACGTGGCTGCGGCTGGCTCGCTGCACCACCTCTTGCACAAAGGCATGGACATAGCCAGCAGGTGCGCCGCTCGGCAGCTCGTATTGCAGCGGCGGAAAACTGTCGGCCAGAAGCTTCAGCACGGTGGGCTCGGCCGCTGCGGACAAGCCAGGCCAGATCCAACAAAGCAGGCTCAGCCCCAGGCCCATCAGCCGGCAGGCGCGACGCAATAGCATTTCGGAGTCCCTCCCTTGAGCGATCAAGCCGCAGCCCCCGGGACATCGAGGCGACGGGTCGCCGTGATGATAGTGGCTGCGGCGCGCTCAGCCGGCCTTGCGCAAGGTCAGGTTGATGCGTTGTTCTCCCCACAGCGGATGGCGGCCCGGCTTCAGCGCCGCGACGCCGTGATAGCGCAGCCGCGCCGGCCCGCCCCAGACCACCACATCGCCATCGTGCAGCGCCATCCGCAAGCAGGGATCGGCGCGCCGCAGGCCGCCGAACAGGAACACCGCCGGCAGGCCCAGCGAGATCGAGACGATGGGCTGGCCCAGATCGCGCTCGTCCTTGTCCTGGTGCAGCGACAGCGCGGTGCCGGGCTGGTAGCGGTTGACCAGGCAGGCGTCGGGCACGAAGCCGGCAAAGCCGGCGGTCGCCGCCGCCTCGCCGGCCAGCAGGGCCAGCCGCGCATCCAGCGCTGGCCAGGGCCGGCCGCTGTCGGGGTCCAGCGCGGCATAGCGGTAGCCGTGCTCGTCGCTGACCCAGCCTAAGGGCCCGCAGTTACTCATCGCCACCGCCATACGCCTCCCGCCAGGCGTCAGCCAGCGCCTCGGCGGCGCAGCCGCAAACACCTGCTCGACCACCTCCCGCAGCTCGCAGGCCTGCGCCAGCGCAAAGCCAGGCAGCAGACAGGCACCGGGGGCCAGGTTTTGCGGCGCGCCGGACTCGGGCGCGAACAACTCGCCATTCATGTCGCGTCGTGGAAGATCAGACCCAGGGTATGGCGTCGGCCGGCGCGCAGGCGGCTGACGCCGTGCCGCATCGTCACCCGGTAGACCCCGCGCGTACCGCTGATCGGCCGCTGGTTGACGGCAAACAGCACCGCATCTCCGCGCCGCAGCAGCGGCACCACCTCGGGGCGCGACTGCAGGCGCGGGCGCTGCTCGGTCAGCACAAACTCGCCACCCTCGAAATCTTCGCCCGGCTGCGACAGCAGCACAGCGATCTGCAGCGGGAAGACCTGCTCGCCATACAGGTCCTGGTGCAGGCAGTTGTAGTCGCCCTCGCGGTAGCGTAGCAGCAGCGGCGTCGGCCGACACTGGCCCGCCGCATGGCAGCGCGCAATGAACTCGGCATGGGTCGGCGGGAACCGGGCCCCCAGCCCCAGAGCCTGCTGCCAGCGATTCGCTATCGGCGCGAGCTTCGGGTAGACCGCCGCGCGCAGCGCGGCCACCGGCTCCGGCAGCGGATAAGCGAAATACTGGTACTCGCCCTGGCCATAGCCATGACGCTGCATCAAGACCTTGCTGCGGAACAGCTCGGGCCGCTCATACAGCGCGATCAGCTCGTCGCAGTGCTCAGCGTTGAGCAAGCCAGGCAGCAGCGCATTGCCGCGCTCGTCCAGCGCCCGTTCGGCGGCGGCCCAGTCGATGGGAGGCCTCATGGCTTGGCCTCGCGGGCCAGCAGCTCGCGCTTGCGCTCGACGCCCCATCGGTAGCCGCCCGGGCTACCGTCCTGGCGCAGCACGCGGTGGCAGGGGATCGCCACAGCCAGGGTGTTGGCGGCGCAGGCCGAGGCCACCGCACGCACCGCGCGCGGCGCACCGATGCGCTGGGCGATCTCGCTGTAGCTGGCACTGTTGCCCGGCGGGATCTCGCGCAGCGCCTGCCAGACGCGCTGCTGGAAGGCCGTGCCTCGCACATCCAGCGGCAGGTCCAGCCCCAGACCAGGCGCCTCGACAAAGCCGACCACCCGCGCCACCAGTTGCTCGAAGCCGGCATCCCCGCCGATCAGCCGGGCCTTCGGAAAGCGGTCCTGCAGCTCGCGCAGCAAGGCCCCGGCATCGTCGCCCAGGCTGATCGCGCACAGGCCGCGCTCGCTCTGCGCCACCAGGATGGCGCCCAGCGCGCACTGACCCAGTGCAAAGCGGATCTCCGCCGCGGCCCCGCCATCACGGTAGCGCCGCGGCGCCATGCCGAGCAGCGCGTCGGCCTGGGCATAGAAGCGGCTGCTGGCGCCATAGCCGGCGCCGTAGAGCGCGTCGGTCACGCTCCCATACTCCTGCAGCAGCTCGCGCAGCCGTCTGGCTTTGTGGGCATCGGCATAGGCCTTGGGCGTCAGGCCGGTCTGGGCCTTGAAGAGGCGGTGCAGATGGTGCGGACTCAGACCGGCGCGCTCGGCCAGTACATCGAGACTGGGTGGGTTCGGCGCCTGCTCGATGAAGCGGCACAGGTCGGCCACCAGCGCTGCCTGGCGCTGCGCCAGCGGCGGCTGGTCGGGCTTGCAGCGCCGGCAGGGGCGAAAACCGGCGGCCTCAGCCTGCGCTGCAGTGGTATGAAAGGCGATGTTCTCGGGCCGCGCCGGCCGCGCCGCGCAGGAGGGCTTGCAATAGACGCCGGTGGTCCGGACCGAATAGAAAAACTGCCCGTCCGCCGCCACATCGCGCGAACGCAGCGCAGTCCAGCGTGGGTCGTCCAGCGCGGCCAGGGCCCGGGTTTCGGTCTTGCTGCTCATATTCATGATCGATCTCCGTTGCATGATGACCGAAATCTAGGCGGACCCGCCGGTGCCGACATCCCGCTGCTTGCTTTTGAATTCGATACAGTCCAGACATGCAAGCCGCCCCCATTCCCGCCAACGACGCCGAGCGCCTGCAGGCGCTGCGCGAGCTGCTGATCTTGGATACGCCGCCGGAGCAGCGCTTCGACCGCATCGCACAGTTCGCGCGCGAGGAATTCGAGGTCGGCACAGTGCTGATCAGCTTGGTCGACGAGAACCGCATGTGGTTCAAGGCCAAGACTGGCCTGGAGGCCAGCGAGAGCCCCCGCAGCAGCTCGTTTTGTGGCCACGCCATTTTGCAGCCCGACATCCTGATGATCGAGGACGCGCTGCTGGACCCTCGCTTTTTCGACAACCCGCAGGTGACCGGGCCGCCACATGTGCGCTTTTATGCAGGCGCGCCGCTGGAGTTGGCCTGCGGCCTGCGAGTCGGCACCTTGTGCCTGCTGGACCCGCGGCCGCGCCGGCTCGACCGCACCGAGCTGGCTATCCTCGGTTCGCTGCGCGACCTGGTGCTGGCCGAGCTGCAGGGCCGTGGCATGGGCGAGGCCTGAGAATGCCGGCACGCCGCAAGACCCTGCTGCTGGTCGATCCTCATTCGCTGTTCCGTCGCACCGTGGCACTGGTGGCCCGCGAGCTTGATGTCGCCGATGTGCATGAGGCCAGCAGCCATGAGGCAGCGCAGCGCCTGCTCGAATCGCAGGCCTTCGACGCGCTGCTGATGGACATCGGCGACGGCCTGGGGGCGCTGAGCCTGCTGCAAAGCCTGCGCAATGGCACGCTGCGCAGCGCTGCCGACGTGCCTGTGGCGCTGACGGCCGAGAGTGTCGACGCCAGCCTGCTGGCGCTGTTCAAGCCGCTGCAGGTGAAGCGCATCATGCTCAAGCCTTTCAAGGTCAAGACCGCTCTGGAGGTGGTGGGCGCGCTGACCGGCGCGCCGGCGCATTGATTCAAGTTATGCCCGGTGCGTGCATTGACATTGGCGAGCCCGGGGCCGCGCCTCTAAGCTGAACCACCCATACTTCGTTCCCGCATGCCTGCTGTTCCACTAGACACCCCCAGCAACGCCCGACTCGGTCTTGGTCTGGACGCCGGGGGTACCCAGACCCGCTGGGCTCTGGCAGACGGCGCTGGTCGCTGCATGGCCGAGGGTCATGTGGCCGGCCTCAGCGGCCTGCAATTGGCCAGCGTCGAGGGCCGGGTGGCCCTGGCGCAGACCGCCCACCAGTTGGCCTTCGCGACTCTGGCCCACGGACGGCCCAGCGGCCTGTACGCAGGCATCACCGGCCTGGGCGAGGCCGACGGCCCGGCCGCAGCCCAGCTCAAGGACATCCTGTCGCAGGCCCTGGGGCTGAAACCTGCCGCGATGGTCTGCGGCAGCGATATGGACATCGCCTACCGCAGCGCCTTCGAGCCCGGCCAGGGCTATCTGCTTTATGCCGGCACCGGCGCGATCGCCGCATTCATCGACGCGCAGGGCCGCATGCAGCGGGCCGGCGGCCGCGGCGCGCTGCTGGGCGACGAGGGCAGCGGCTTCTGGATCGCCCGCGAGGCCTTGGCAGGAATATGGCGGCGCGAGGACGAGGCGCCCGGCAGCTGGCAGGACTCGGTACTGGCGTGCGCGCTGTTCGAGGCCATCGGCGGCAGCGAGTGGGCACTGACCCGCCAGTTCATCTATGGCGGCGAGCGCGGCACGATAGGCCGGCTGGCGCTGGCAGTGGCCGGCGCCGCCCAGACCGATGAGGATGCGCGCGCGCTGCTGAGGCGCGCCGGCGGCGAGCTGGCCCGGCTGGCGCTGGCCATGCTGCGCCGCTACGGGCCGCGACCCGTGGTGGCCGCCGGCCGTGCGCTGCAACTCCATCCCCTCATCATCGAGGGGCTACGCGCAGCCCTGCCCGAGTCCATTGCACTGCGCGTGCAAGATCTGCAACCTCACCACACCGCTGCCCGGCTGGCGGCCCGTCTATGAAAAACACCCTGCTCGTCCTTGCCAGCGCCCTGCTACTCGGCGCCTGCGCCACCGGCCCACAGAGCCTGCACATCGACACCAGCCACACCTCGCAGAACCAGGACAGCCGCGCCCTCTTCCTGGTGCTGCACTACACCGTGCTGGACTACGAGAAGTCGCTGCGGGTGCTGACAACCGGCGGCCAGGTCAGCAGCCACTATCTGGTGCGCGATGAGCCGCCGACCATCTACCGCCTGGTCGACGAGAACCGCCGCGCCTGGCATGCAGGGCCTAGCTTTTGGGCGGGCCACAGCAACCTCAATGCCAGCTCGATCGGCATCGAGATCGTCAACCCCGGCTACAAGGACACGCCCGAGGGCCGCGTCTACGCGCCGTTCTCGCAGCCGCAGATCGACGCGGTCATCAGACTCAGCAAGGACATCGTGGCGCGTCATGGCATCAAGCCCGAGCGCGTGATCGGCCATGCCGACATCGCACCAGGCCGCAAGCAGGATCCGGGTCCGATGTTCCCGTGGAAACAGCTACACCAGGCCGGTCTGATCGCCTGGCCCGATGCGGCCCAGGTGGCGGCCAAGATCACCGGCTATGCATCGCTGCTGCCCGACATCGCCTGGGCCCAGGACAAGCTGGCCCGCATCGGCTACAACGTGCCGCGCCACGGCGAGTTCGACGAACTGACCAAACAGACCCTTGTCACCTTCCAGATGAAGTACCGCACGGCGCTCTACGACGGCGTGCTCGACGCCGAAACCGCCGCACTGCTGGACACCGCGACGACACCCGGCGGCATGCGCATGGCCGCGACCCCACTCGAGGGGCCGCCCCAGCCCTATACCTCGCGTTGGTGAGTGGGGTGGCGGCAGCCGACCCATAACTGTCTGTCATGCAACACCGCCAACAATGAATTGTTGCGCGCCCCTGGCGCTGCCCATCATGCATATGCCAGCAACAATTCGCGTGTAGGAGCACAAGCGCTCCCGGTCTCGCACCGCTGGTCCAAGCAACACCAACCAGCGGTCCGCAGTGCCGGGGAGCCCTTGCATGAAACTCAAACACACCCAGATTGCCCAAGCCGCCGCGCTGAGCCTGCTGCTGGGCAGCCAACTCGTCGCCGGCGCACAGACAGGCGCCCCGAGCACCAGCGAAGCCCAGACCGAGACGGCCGAGCAGCGCAAGGTGCGTGAAGACCGCGAGGCTGCTGAAAAGACGGCCGAGGCCAAGGCCCAGCAACTCGGCACCGTGACGATCACCGGCATCCGTGCCTCGGTCGAGCAGGCGATCAATCTGAAACGCATGGCCTCGGCCAATGTAGACGTGATCACGGCGGTGGACGTGGGCAAGATGCCCGACAAGAACTTGGCCGATTCGCTACAGCGCATCGTTGGCGTCGCGGTGCGCACTGACTACGACGAGGCCGAGAAGGTTTCGATGCGCGGCACCAACCCGGACATGAGCCTGATCCTGTTCAACGGCCACACTGTCAGCGGCGGCGACTGGTTCGTGGCCGACCAGATGTCCAGCAGCCGCTCGACCAGCCTGTCATTGATGCCATCTTCGGTCCTGAACAGCGCCACCGTTTACAAGACTTCGCAGGCCAATATCGTCGATGGTGGCTTGGCGGGAACGATCAACGTGACCACCCGCAAGCCGCTGGAGCAAAGGGAGCGCGTCGGCGGCGTTGTCAACGTCGGCGGCGTCTACGCCGACCTGCCGGGCAAGACCAGTCCGCAGCTGAGCGCCAGCATGAACTGGAAGAATGAGGCCAACACCTTTGGCCTGATCGCCCAGGTATTCGCCGAGAAACGTTATGTGCGCCGCGACACGGTGTCGAGCAACGGCTATGGTGTCTTCGGATGGGACATCATCAACACCACAACCATGCCCGGCATCACCGACGCCTCGCTGGCCGGCTCGGGCTACAAGGCCGCCGACTTGAACGGCGTGCGCATGCCCGGCAGCATCGCCACCGAGTTCGTCGAAGGCGTGCGTGATCGCAAGGGAGGCATGTTGTCCTTGCAGGCTCGACCGACCAGCAGCCTTGACCTGAGCGTGGTCGGGTTCATGTCGAAGATGAACGCCTCCAACTATGGCCGCCTGCAGTCCAACGCACTCAACAGCATGCTGCGCGGCCTCGGCGGCGCCCAGGGCGGCACGGCATTCACCAACTCCAATGGCCAGCGGGTCTATGCGCAGATCAAGAACCCGGTGGTCGTCGAGGAGACCACGCTCTACGGCCACAAGCTGAAGGTTCTCAAGAGTGCCGACATCGTATTCGCGCCCGGCACTACGCCGCAGTACATCGGCGACACCGAGCACGCCAGCCGGTCGGGCGCGAGCGCCAGCAGCGGTTTCCTGGATTTCGACTTCAAGTACCAAGTCAGCGACACGCTGCAGATCAAGGGCCTGTTCAGCACCACGCGCGGCGAGGGCCTGACCGAGGCCGATCGCGTGATCTCCTGGGCCCGCAACGGTACCGGGGTGAGCTACAACTACAACGGCCTGGGCGAGGCACCAGATTTCAGCGTCCTGGGTGCTGGCCCCAATGTGCCGGTGCGCAATGCCGACGGCAGCGGCTACGCCATCTTCTCGGCCAACGGCTCCAACCGCCACCACACAGTGGACCGCGAGAGCAGCGTGACGCTGGACGCCGAGTACACCCAGGACAGCGGCATCTTCAGCTCACTGGAATTCGGTCTGCGCCACGCCAATCACCAGCGCGACTATCGCCGCCGCATCAAGGCCAACAGGACGTCGGTCGTACCCAGTTTTGACGCGGCGCTGGCCGTGCCCTACCCCGGCGACTTTGGCAACTCCCTCGGTGGCAGCGGCAACTGGGACCGCAGCGGCTTCTACTTCCCGACCTCGGTGATCGACAGCTACTACGCCAACCAGCGCAGCAAGGAGACCACACCCGAGTGGGAGCGCTTCGTCAGCAGCGAGATCGAGCTGCAGGAGAAGCAAAGCGCGGTCTACCTGATGCAAAACCTGGAAGGCAACAAGTGGTCGGGCAACATCGGTTTGCGCCTCGTGCGCACTGCAGTCGACGCGATGATCGCCACGCCGATTCCTGCCGGCGTGTGCGCGCGTACCGAGCCCGGCAAGCCAGCGGTGCCGTGCGCCGAGTTCCCAAACGCGATCACCACGGCTGGCAATGCCTTGTCCTACTTCGACGGTGCCGTCTGGAACCCGGTCGGCCAGACTTGGTACAAGCGCCCTTCCAACCGAGTGTTCGACAACCTGCTGCCGAGCATGAACCTGCGCGTGGAATTGGCCAAGGACCTGATCGGCCGCCTGGGCTACTCGCACACCATCGGCCGCCAAAACTACAACCTCTACGGCGCTGCATTCAGCGCTCAGGTCTGCAATGCTGGCGTCTGCACGGTCAATGGCCCCAATCCGGACCTGAAGCCGCTGACGGCCCGCAACTTCGACGCCTCGCTCGCCTGGTTCTTCGACCGTCGCGCAATGGTGTCGGTCAGTGTCTTTGACTCCATGATCAAGGGCTATGCCAAAACTGGCGTATTCCGCAATGGCGGCACGGTCGACTTGTGGGATTCGTCTGCTGACATGATGCGGACCTACCAGATTCAGACGACCTCGCAGCAGAATGCCCGCATCCAGGGCGTAGAGCTGGCATATGAGCAGCCTATCGGCGCCGGCTTCGGTTTCACCTCCAACGTCAGCCTGGCCGACACCAAGGTCGAGGACGGTCGCCCGATGATCGGCGCCTCGCGCAAAGCCGCCAACCTGGGCGTGTACTTCGAGAACGACACCTTCAGCGCACGGCTCGTTTACAACTACCGCAGCGAGTACGTGGCCAGCACCACGGCACCGGCCCCCACCGGCGCCAGCCAGGGCACGGTGGTCTACAACGGCGTGACCATGCCCGTGGCCCCAACAATGGCAGCACCCGTCAGCAACGTTGCCTTCTCGGCCAACTACAACCTGACTCCCCAGCTTCAGTTGTCCTTCAGCGCAACCAATCTGACCAATCCAACCCGAGCCCAGTACCGCTACAGTGAAGCCGAACAGCAAAAGGTAGATGCCAGCGGCCGCCAATACTATTTCGAGGCACGCTACAAGTTCTGAGGCAGGAGCGAACTCGAAGCGCAAGGCAGGTCAACGACCTGCCTTTTTCTTGGCCGTGCGGGCTGCGCCCGGCAGCGGATAACCAAAAGTTATATTCTGTCCAGCCCTATTCAGTTGCGAGCGTCGGCATGCTCTCCGACCATTGCTCCCGCGCCATGAAGCCCTCCCCGTCCCCCGCCCGCCCCTTGAACCGCTCCTGTCAGCAAGGACGGGCCTGACCATGCGGCTGCGCCATATTGAGGTCTTCCATGCAGTGATGCAGGCCGGCACGATCAGCGGGGCCGCCCAGCTACTGCACATCTCGCAGCCGGCCGTCACCAAGGTGCTGCAGCATTGCGAGCTGCAGCTGGGCATGGCCTTGTTCGACCGGGTGCGCGGCAAGCTCTATCCGACGCCCGAAGCCGAGCGCCTGTTCGTCGAAATCGACAAGCTCAACCGCGATCTGGTGTCCATCCGCCGGCTGGCAGCCAATCTGCGCAGCGGCGAGTCCGAGCAGGTGCGCCTGGTCGCGACGCCGACGCTGGGCGCCTCGGTGATTCCGGCGGCGATGACGCATTGGTGCCGAGCCTACCCGGCCGGCCATTGCACGCTGGCCACCAACCACACGCGCGAAATCGTCTCGGCCCTGCTTCTGGGCGAGGCCGATCTGGCGCTGTCGCTGCAGGACCCGCGCCACCCCGGCATCAAGACCGAAGTGCTAGCCAGCGGCCCGATGATCGCGCTGTGCCCCGTCGGCTCGCCCGAGGCGGCCGAGGACGGGCCGCTGCCGCTGGAGCAGATCCGCACCGAGCTGGTGGCTTTGCCGGCTGAGGACCCGCTGGGCAATGTGGTGATGAATGCCTGCGAGGCCCTGGGCCTGCAGCCGGTGACCCGGCTGACGGTGCAGACCTACCAGCTGGCACGCTCCCTGGTCGAGGCTGGCGTCGGCATGAGCATCGTCGATCCCTTCACTGCCGCCAGTGCCGACCGCAGCCGCGTTCGCCTGCGCCCGCTGGCCCCGGCCATGCCGGTGCAGCTCTATCTGCTGACCGCCGCCAACGCGCCGCTGGCGCAGAGCGCGCGCCGCCTCGTCAAGTACCTGGGTGAGGCCGCCAAACAGAATCTGGAAAGCTTGTGACGATGATTCCCTGCGAAGAGGTACCGCAGCACCCCGACTTCCGCGCGCTGCTGAGCATTCCCCGTATTGACGTGGATCTGCGCTACGCCACGCGCGACAACTTCGTCGGTCGCAATGTCTACGGCGGCCTCGATTGCAGCTATCTGCGCCGCGAGGCCGCCGATGCGCTGGAGCGCGCCGCCGCCTGGCTGAGCGTGCACCGACCCGGCTACCGGCTGCGGGTGCTGGACGCCTTACGGCCGCAGCGGGTGCAGGAAGTCTTGTGGGCCGAGCTGCAGGGCACGCCGCTGACCCTGTACCTGGCCAACCCCGAGCGCGGCTCTATCCACAGCTTTGGCATGGCGGTCGATGTGACCCTGCTGGACCCACGAGGCCAGGAGGTCGATATGGGCTCGGGCTTCGACGAGATGGCACTGACCTCGCACCCCGACCATGAGGCCGAGCACCTGGCGCGCGGCCTGCTGAGCGCCGCCCAGCTGACCGAACGCGGCTGGCTGCGCGCAGCGATGCGCGAGGTTGGCTTCCAAGGCATTGCCACCGAGTGGTGGCATTTCGACTTCGGCGACCGTATTGCGGTTCGCCGCGACCTGCCCCGCGTTCTTTGAGGCAAGAAATGACCCTGCAACGGCGCCAGTTTGCTCAATCCCTGATCGCCGGAGCGGGACTGGCCGCCGCCCCGGCGCTAGCCCACACCCGCCGTCCGGCGCTCTATGCCAATCGCCTGCAGCCCGGCGACACCGTGGGCCTGGTCAGCCCGGCCAACGCGACTTATGAGCGCGAGCCCATCGTGGTTGCCACTGAGGCCTTGCAGGCCCTGGGCTTTAAGGTCAGGCACGGCACTCATCTGCGCGGCCGCTACGGCCAGTTCGGCGGCAGCGACGCGCAGCGCGCCGAGGACATCAACACCATGTTTGCAGACCCGCAAGTGGCCGGCATCCTCGCGATGACCGGTGGCTCCGGTTGCAACCGCATCGTCGACCGGCTGGACTACGCGTTGATCGCGCGCCAGCCCAAGTTCTTCGGCGGGTTCTCAGACCTCACCAGCCTGGTCAACGCGATCCAGCAGCGCACGGGCCTGGTGACTTTTCATGGGCCGGTCGCCGTGTCGGAATGGAATGCCTTCAGCGTTGCGCACTTCCGCGAGCTGGTGATGCAGGCCAAGGCACCGCTGCTGAAGAACCCCACAGGCGAGCGCGGTGACCACCTGGTGCAGACCCAGGATCGCATCACGACGCTGCGCGGCGGCCGGGCGCGCGGCCATCTGGTCGGCGGCAATCTTGCGGTGCTGGCTTCGCTGGTCGGCACCCCCTACTTTCCCGACTGTCGCGGCGCCATCCTCTTCCTCGAAGAGATCAACGAGTACATCTATCGGGTCGACCGCATGCTGTCGACGCTGCGCTTGGCCGGCGTGTTAGACCAGCTTGCCGGCGTCGTGATCGGCAAGTTCACCAAATGCGAGCCCGGCGACGGCTTCGGCACGCTGACCTTGGACGAGGTCTTCGACGACTACTTCCTGCCGCTGAACGTGCCGGTCTATCGCGGTGCAATGATCGGCCACATCAAACGCAAGTTCACGATCCCAGTCGGCGCCGACGCCGAGATCGACGCGGACGCGGGCACCTTGCAGATCTTGCGGCCGGTGGTGATATGAGATCCGTTCAACGCACACCGCCAGGCGGCTTATGAGCTCAACGGACTAAGGCGGCAGCGGCAGTGTCATCGCCACAGCGCATGCTCCGGAGCCTCCTCACAACCCCATGAGCGCCACATGAGCCGCGACTCCCTTGCACTGCGCCGCCGACCGCTGCGCCTGATCACCCTTGCCACCCTGCTCGCTACTGGCCTGAATGCGGGCGCAAGCCCCGAGGCCGCCACCCGTTACCGCGATTCGGTGCTGAATGCCTCACCACTGGCCTACTGGACATTGGACGCTGCCGCCGGCGCGCTTAGCGGCCAAGATGCCAGCGGCAACGGCATGCACGCGACACCGTTGGGCAGCGGCGCGCTTGCCAGTGGCCTGTTCGGCGGTGCCGCCGCCGGCGGCAGCCAATATCTGCAAGCCCCCGCCTTGCCGGCCATGACGGGCCGCAACTCGCTGACCGTGGAAGCCTGGGTAAAGCTGGATGCACCACTGTCCGGCACCAAGGAAGCCTACGGCAGCATTTTCGACAGCAGCCAGGACAGCTACGTGATGTATCTGGACAAGGCCAATGGCGAGCTGCGCTTCAAGGTGACCACGGCCAATGGCTATGCCGAACGTCCGGGCGCCAGCGCCAGCATCGTCAACAAGCGCCAGGGCGAATGGATGCATGTGGTGGGCATGCTTGACCAGAACGACGCCGCCGGCGCCAGCGCCAAGATCTACATCAACGGCGTGCTGCGCGATCGCCATACCGCCGTCAAACTGGGCTCGAGCATCGCCGCTGGCCAGCTGGCCGCCATCGGCGCGGACTGGAACAACGGCAGCCCCAAGAGCTTCCTGGACATTGGCCAGATCGATCAGGTGGCGGTCTACGGCCAGGCCCTGAGCGAAACCCAGATTCGCAGCCACTACGAACTCGGCAGCGGCAAGAGCTTTGAAGCCTCTGCCCCCAAGATCACCGCGATCGCCAAGGGCTTCGAGGTGATCGCGCATCGTGGCAACTCGATGTTCGCCCCTGAGAACACCAATGCCTCCAACCGCCAGGCCATCGCAACCGGCGCGCAGCGCTTCGAGGTCGATGTGCGCCTGAGCAAGGACGGCGTGGCCGTACTCTCGCACGACGACAGCACGCTGCGCGCCAGCGGTGTCAACAAGTCGGTGGCCAATACGTCGGCGGCAGAGCTGGGGCAGCTGTCGGCCGGCATGGCCAGTGTCTTCGGTGAGCGCTATGCCGCCGAACGCATCCCGACTCTGAAGGAGACCTTAGAACTCGCCAAGCAAGGTGGGAGCAAGATCGTGCTCGACGTCAAGGTCGACAACGCTGGTGCCGCCATTGCCCAGACGATGGCCGAGACCGGATACGGGGCCGATCAGGTGGTCGCCTTCGGCTGGAACGATGCGGCGGTGGCCGATCTGGTCGGCCATCTGGGCCAGGCCGAGGTCTTCCATCTGGGCTTCTTCGGCGGCTTCAAGGCTGCCAGCGGGCTGGAAGCACGGGGCGCCTTTCTCGACGGGCTGGTGAGTCGTGGCGTTGATGGCTTGGCGCTGTCGTTTGCCGATTTGCTCAGTGGCGGTGAGCCGCTGTGGGGCGATCTGCTCTCGCTGGCGTCCAGCCGCGACCTGCGGGTCTTCGTCTGGACCGTCAACGAAGCCGAGACCATGGCTGACCTGATCTCGCTCAAGTCAAGCCGCCTGATTGATGGCCAGTGGGTCGAAGGCCAGATTTCGGGGCTGATCAGCGACGACCCGGCCACCGCGCTGGCGCTGATCAGTGCAGTGCCCGAGCCGCAAACATGGGCGCTGTTCGGCGCCGGCCTGGGCCTGCTGCTGCTGGCCCGGCGTCGCCGCGCGTAAGGAGAGTACCGGGCCGAGGCCGAACCCGGTCAGGCCCCGAGCCGGTTAGCGCCGGCGCGCGGTTGGCGGCATTCGGGCGCCGTAGCTGATATCGGCGCTGTCAAAGCGCTGCTGGTCGAGACGCGCAGGCAGCTGACAGGCTCGCCCAGCGCCAGACAGGCGGATAGATCTTCGGTGGATATTCTGAGCACCAGAAGCTAGCCAGCCGCGATTACGGCCTGATAGCGACCCCGATCCGAACAGCAGGGGTTCGCGCAATGACGCAGAATCGACCCTGAGCTCCAGCTTCAGGTACAGATCCATGTCCGAAAGCAGCGCCAGCCCCTCATCGCCCGAGGCCCGCACTCGCTGGCTGCACGGCCAGCGCGAGGCCTATTTGGCCGAGCCCTGCGTCGCTGATGTGCTGATCGGGCCGGCGCACGCGCTGCTCGATCAGGTGCTGGCCGAGGGCCCCAGCGACTTTGCGGTCGATCTCGCCCAGCACCTGGCCGAGATGCTGGGCGAGATGTGGCGCTCGGAGCAGATCGAGGCGGTGCTCGACCCGGTGCTGCCCTGGCTGCTGGCCGGCAATGGCACGCTGAGCAGCCGCATCGCCGCGCTGTCGCTGCGCTGCCGTATGCATCTGCGCTTTGGCCGCCTGACCGAGGCCCTGACGTTACTGGAGCCGCTGACCGCGCTCAGCGAGGGCAGCCCGCAGCCGGCCGACCAGGCACATCGCGCCCGTGTGCTGGGCCAGGCCCTGTCAGCCCAGCGCGAATGGCGGCGCGCGATCGACTGCATGCGCGAGGCCTTGCGGCTGGCGGCAAGTGGCGGCGATGGCGGTCGCTGGGTGGACCTGTTGGTGTCGATCTCGGTGGCGCACCGCGCGTTGGGCGAGCCCGAGGCCCAGCTAGCGGCGCTGCGCGAGGGCGCGCAAATGGCGATGAAGCAGCGGCGTTGGATCGCGGCAGTCAACAGCTGGTCCGGCGTGGCCGAGGAAAGCCTGGCCTGCGAGGATGAGGCGGCCGCAGAGGCCGCGCTGTTGGAGGGTCGGCGCTGCCTGGCGCTGGCCGGCCCGGGGGCCGAGCGCATCGTCAAGGAGCTGCTGGCGGCCGAGGCCTTACTGGCGGCGCGGCGCGGCGAGTTCGCGCGCGCCGTCGAGCTGATGCAGCAGGTGGTGGCGCAGAGCCGGCAATGGTCGATGCGACGCCAGGTGGCGCGGCGCATCCGCCAGACCGTGCCCTGGCTGCTGCAGGACGGCCGGGCGCAGGCAGCCTGCACGGCGCTGGAACAGGCCCATGCGCTGGAGCTCGAGGATGTCACCGAGGCCGGCCGCCAGGACGCCGCCTCCCAGTTGCAGCGCGCCGAGCTGGCTCATGCGCGCAGCCAGCAAGCCCATAGCGAGACCCATGCGCTGGAGTTGGAGGCCAAGAACGCCGCGCTGGAACAGGCCCTGGCGCTGCAGCGCGAGCTGCAGGCCGAGCTGCTGGAGGCCGGCAAGCTGGCCAGCCTGGGCCAGCTGCTGGCCGGCATGGCGCATGAGCTGAACACACCGCTGGGCACCGCGCTCACCGCGCTGAGCACGGCCGCCGACCTGAGCCGCGCGCTGGGCAGCTGTGCGGCAGGCGGGGCCGTGTCGCGCAGCCGTTTCATCAGCGACCTGAACAGCTGCGAGCAGGGCGCCGAGCTGGCACGGCGCAACATCGAACAGGCCCTTGCCCTGGTGCAGGCCTACCAAGCGGCCGGCCAAGCCCCAGATCTGCCGCGCCGCCTGCGCCTGGACACGCTGGTGCGCTCGGCCTGGGAGCGGGCGCTAAGCCCTGGCACTCGGCTGTGCCTGGAGCTGGATGCGGCGCTGGACCTACACACACATGCCGAGGCACTGGGCGAGGTGCTGGTGCAGCTGTTCCAAAACATCGAACGCCATGCTTATGCGCCCGGTGCGCCGGGCCATGTGCGGGTACAGGCCGGCGTACGTGCCGGGCAGGCGCGACTGCTAGTGCAGGATCAGGGCGCGGGCATCGCGCCGGAGCTGCTGCCGCGCGTCTTCGATCCCTATGTCTCTAGCCAGTTCGGCCACGGGCGCAGCGGCCTGGGCCTGTTCATTGCGCAGGCCGCAGTGATGCAGCGGCTGCGCGGCCGCATCCGCGTCGAGAGCCGGCCGCGCCAGGGTTGCCGCTTCGAGATCGAGTGGCCGGTGCCGGCATGAGCCGCAGGCAGAATGGCCCGAAATGACCGCTGCAGACTCCCTCCCCGACTGGCTGGCTCAGCAGCGACCGCGCTATCTGGCCCAACCCACGATGGCATCCGAGCTGGTAGAGCCGGCGCTGCAGTATTTCACGGCGCTGCCGCCCGAGGCGGCCAGCGCTGCGGGGGTCGATCTGGCGCTGCTGCTGGTGGAGCTGCTGACCGAGACCATGCGCTATCCGGAGCTGGACGCCTTGGTAGCCACCGCCCTGCCCTGGGCCGAGGCCTTGGGCGACCGGGCGGCGCAAAGCACACTGCAGGTGGCGTTGGGCCGCAGCCATGTGCGCAGCGGTCGCTTCGAGCCGGGTCTGCAGGCGCTGGAGCGCGGTATGGGCCTGGCGCGCGCCGAGGGTCGCCCCGCCCTGCTGGCACAGGCCTTGATGCAGTTGGGCTTTGCGCTGCAGCGCCTGCAGCAGTTCGAGCGCTCGATCGCGGTGCGGCGTGAGGCGATTGCGCTGTGCCGCGCTAGCGGCGATGCCGGTCCCTGGGCACAGATGTTCGTCGGCATCGCGCAGTGCGAGCGCGCGCTGGGTCGGCCGGCGGCGGCACTGGCCGCGCTGGACGAGGGCGTGACCGTCAATGCCACGCAGCAGCGCTGGGGTGCGGCAGCCAATGCCTTGTCCGGTGTGATCGAGGAGAAGGTGGCACTGGGCCAGTTGGAGGCGGCCGCCGCCGATCTGGCGCGCGGCTTCGACTATGTGGCCCGTGGCGGCGACAAGGTCTCGATGGCGCGCACCGAGATGCGCTGCGCAGAGGGCGTCTGGCTGGGAGCCAGCGGCCAGACCGAGGCAGCGGTGCTGGCGCTGCAGGAGGTGCTGGCGCACTACGAACAGCGCCGCGCGCTGCCGCAGATCTCGCGCCGGCTCAAGCAACTCGCGCCGCTGCTGGCCAGGCTGGGGCGGTTCGACGAGGCCCTGGCCGCGCAGGCGCGCGCCTACGAGCTGCAGCTGGACGATGTGCGCGAGGCCGCCAGGCAAGACCTGACCCTGCATCATCAGCGCTTGCAGTTGGAGCACGCACAAGCCGAGCGACTCAGCGCCGAGCAGCATGCGGCCGCACAGGCCGAAGGCATGCGGCGCCTGCAGGCGCTGCAGCAGCGCCTGGTCGAGGCCGGCAAGCTGGCCAGCCTGGGTGCCCTGGTGGCCGGTGTGGCCCACGAGCTCAATACCCCGCTGGGCTCGGCACTGACGGCCGCAAGCACCGCCGCCGAGCAGCTGCAGCAGCTGGCCGACGAAAGCGCGGCCGGCCGGCTGACGCGCAGCCAGTTCGAACGCCTGCTGCAGCAATGCCAGCAGTCCTGCGCGCTGGTGACGCGCAGCCTGGAGCGCACCATTGCCCTGCTGTCCAGCTACGGCAAGCTCAGGGTCGATGCCGAGCCACGCCAGCCGGTGCAGCTGGCGGCACTGCTGCAATCGATCTGGCAGCGCAGCCGGGCCGAGGATGGAGAGGATGCGCTACAGCTGCGGTTGGACTTCGACCCCGGCCTGCGAGCCATGGTCGCGCCCGAGGCCCTCAGCGAGGTGCTGACCCAGCTCTTCGACAACGCCCGCCAGCACGCCTATGGCGGCGGTCACGGTGAGCTGCGAGTTGAGATCGACGCCGACGCCGGGCTGTTGCAGCGCCTGCGAGTGCGTGATGCCGGTACCGGCATCACGCCCGAGCTGCTGCTGCGCATCTTCGACCCCTATGTCTCCAGCCAGTTCGGCCGCGGCCGCAGCGGCCTGGGTCTGTTCATCGCCTATGTGACCTGCAGCCAGCGCCTGGGAGCGCGGCTGAGCGTGGACAGCGAACCGGGCCGTGGCAGCTGTTTCGAGATCGAGTGGGCACCCGCCTGAGCCGCCGCCTCAGTGCCGCGCCAACCACTCGATCAGCGCATCCAGCACAGGCCGTCCCTTGGCCGCAGCCTGCTCGTCGTTCAGCAAGGCCACCACCACCCACAGCCGGCCACGCGCATCGGGCAAATAGCCGGCCAGCGCCATCGCGTTGCGCAAGGTGCCGGTCTTCAGGCGTGCACGGCCCTCGGCCGGCCCGCCCTTGAGGCGCCGCGCCAAGGTGCCGTCGACGCCGGCCACCGGCAGGCTCACCAGCAGCTCGGGGCCATGGCGGCCGCGCTGGGCCGCTTGCAGCAGGGCCGCCAACTGGGCCGGCGTGATGCGCTCGCTGCGCGACAGGCCGGAACCGTTGTCCAGCACCAGGCCCCGGTCGGCAATGCCCTGCTCGGCGAACCAGGCCCGCACCACGCGTTCGGCCGCCGCCGCCGTGGGCTCGCCGGGCGCCGCTGCGGCCGCGCCCAGGCGCAGATAGGTCAGTCGGGTCAGGGCATTGTCCGAGCGCTTCATCATCGGGAACAGGTCCTCGATCAGCGGCCGGCCCTGGTGGCTGGCTAGCACGACGGCGCCGGCCGGGGTCGCGGCCTCGCGGTCCGGGCCTTCGATCACGCCTCCCAGTTCGCGCCAGAGCTGGCGCACGGACTGCGCTGCCAGCAATTGACGGTCGACCAGGTTGAGGTCGGGCGAGGCCTGGCAGTGCTTCGGAAAGGCGCCTCGCAGGAAGACGACCTCGCCACCCGCATCGCGGCCGAGCTCGGGCAGCTGCCAGTCGCGCTCCCAGTCCTTGCAGGCGCGCTCATTGAGCGTCAGCCTGCTGGTGTCGACCCGCATGCCGGGCCAGGCCGGGAACAGCCGGGCGTGCACCCGCTCGCCGTCAGATTGCAGCCGGTAGCGCAGCAGTTGGCCGTTCAGGTTCAACGCATCGGGGATGACGTTGTAGGGGAACTCGGGCGCCTCGTCGAAGGGCACTGCTCCCAGGTCCGCACGCGCCGGGTAGAAAAGCTGGCGGTCCACCACCAGACCGCCCTTGATCTCGCGCACGCCCTGCTCGCGCAGCTGGCGCAGCATCAGCCATAGCGCGCCCCAGTCGAGGTCGCTGTCAGCGCCACCGCGCAGATACAGCGGGCCGGCCAGCAGCTCGCCCTGTGGCGCGGCCTCGGCCAGCAGCTCGCTGCGGCCACGGCTGTGCGGCCCCAGCCTATCGAGCGCAACGATGGCCGTCACCAGCTTCATCGTCGAGCCGGGCTGCATCGGGCGCTCGGCCTGCAGGCGCAGACCCTGACCCGGCGCGTCGAGCGCAAAGGCCACCACGCCCAGCGCGCTCTCGGGCATGCCCGCAGCGTCCAGCGCCGACCTGACCCCGATGGGCAGCGACGACGCAGTGGGCGCCAGGCTGGCGCAGCCGGCCAAACTCAGCGCGACCAGCAGCAGACTCAAGGATCTCGTCCACATCGTTGCGGCCTCCTCAGCCATTCGTCAGGGTTTGGTAGACCAGGCGCGCCAGGGCCACGTCTTCCAGCCCGATGCCCACGCTCTTGTAGACAGTGATGGCCTGCGGATCTTGTGGCAGTGGGGCAGCCAGCAGGCTGCCCAGCTCGATCAGGCGCTCGGGCACAATCACACCGGGCGCGGCGCGCACCAGCTCGCCGGCCTCGGCCCGGGCGGCCGGCAGCCACTCGACCACGACGGCCGCCGCCCGCGCCAGCAGGGTGTCGTCCAGCTCGCGCGCCGCTGGTTTGCTCGAACCGACCGCCGCGACCAGGGCGCCGGGTCTCACCAGGGTGCCGTCAAACAGCGGCTCGCTGGCACGGGTGCAGGTGACGATGACATCGCCTTGAGCAGCGGCGCTGGCGGCATCGACGAGCTCGGCCCCGATCTCGGCTGCAAAGGCCTCGCCACCGCTGCGCGCGCACACCAGCACTCGCTCGAACCGGCGCAGCCCGCGCAAGGCCTGGACATGAGCGCGCGCCTGGGTGCCGGCGCCAAACAGGGCCAGCACGCTGGCTTCGGGCGCGGCAAGCGCGTCGACTGCGAGCGCTGTGGTGGCCGCCGTGCGCAGCCGGGTCAGCTCATTGGCCTCCAGCGTAGCCAGCGGAGCGCCGCTGGCGCTATCGAACAGCGTGATGACGAACTGGAACTGGCCGTTGCGGGTCGAATAGACCTTGGTGCCCATCACATCGTCGAGCACCGCACCCATCGCGCTGACCATCAGGGCAGCGCCATCGGCGGCGGTGGCGCCGGCACGGCCGCGCGCCAAGACGGCGGCCCGGCCTTCGGCGAGATGGACAAAGGCCTGGCGCAAGGCCGAGTGGATGGCGGCCGCCGGGGCCAGGCTCAAGGCCTGAGCGACCTGGGCTTCGGTGATCAGCAGCATGGGTAAGCTCGATAGATTCAGCAGCACGCCGACTTTATCGGTACTGCCGCGCCCGGGACGCCGCCTGCTCATAACTTATTGCGCCCCCACTCGAGCCGGCAGGAATGGCCCGGCAGACGCGACAATCCCGGCCCGCATTCCAACAGGTTATATACGGGCGACAAGCATTCATCGTGGCGCGCGCAACAAACAGGTGGCAGCCCTATGGTGGCAAACCCTGGGTGTGCTTGATCATGAATGCAGTCATTGATCCATCCATCGTTCGGGGGCGTTCCAGCAGCGCCGCACAAGTCAAAAAAGGAGTAACCGTGAAACTGAAGAAACTCGCGCGCAGTCTTGCGCTGGTCGGTATCGGCGCCCAGTTCGTTGGCATGGCTTGGGCGCAGGGGGCGCCTGTTGTCCAAAAAGTAGAGCGAATTGAAATCACCGGCTCCAGCATCAAGAGGCTGGCCAAAGAGGGAGCTCTGCCGGTCGAGGTGATCACAGCCAATGAGCTAAATAGCAAGGGCATCCTGACGGCTGAGGACATGCTGCGCGAGATGGGCATCAACGGCATCGGCGCCGATGGGGCTACCGCGAACAACAACGTGTTCGGTGCCGACACGGACCGACTGACGGGTGGCTCGGCCAATGCCAATCTCCGCGGTTTCGGCCCTGGCAGCACTCTGGTTCTTCTGAACGGCCGCCGCGTCTCGACCCATGGGATGAGCGGCGGGGCTGTTGACCTGAACGCGATCCCGATGGCCGCAGTGGACAGGATTGAGGTGTTGAAAGATGGCGCTTCCGCGATCTACGGCACCGACGCAATTGGCGGCGTGATCAATTTCATCCTGAAGAAGGACATCCAGGGTGTATCCCTCGGCGTCGACTATGCACAGCCGTTGGAGTCGGGCGGCGGGACAACCCGGCGCGCCACCATCACGGGCGGCTTCGGCAATCTCGAGCGCGACCGCTTCAATCTGATGGGCAGTGTGGCGCTGGACAACAATGACATCCTGCGCGGAAACGAGCGCGACTGGGCCAACGGCTTCCAGCCCGAGCGCCGCCTGTCGCCGGATTCCTCCAGCCATCCCTTCGCCAATATCATCACTGGCGCCGGCTCGGCCATGGGCACTACGGGTTCGACGGTAGGCGCCGGTGATGCGACCCGCTACACCCGCGTTAACCTGCTGAGCCTTCAGAACGACTGCGACGCCATCGCGACCGGCATCCAGTACCAGCCGCAGCTATGGAACGCCAGCCAGGCTACCAGCCGCTATCTTTGCAACACGGACTACGGTCGCCAGTTCATGCTGACGGCGCCGAAGGATGCCTTCAATCTTGTGACCCGAGGCACCTATGCGCTGAGTGACCAGCACACGGTATTTGCCGAGCTGACGGCTTCGCGCACCAAGGTCAAGTCCGAGCTGACCCCTGGACAGTTCAGCACCACGGCCGCCGCCGGCAACTATTACCCCGTCAACGGCCCGCATTACTTGAACCTGCGAGACTCCGGCGTCAACGACTTCAACCCGAATCTGCCTATCGCCTACCGCTGGCGCATGCAGGACTTCGGAAACCGTGTGATCGAGAACGTCTCCGAGAACCAGCGCATTCTGGTCGGCATGGACGGCGAGATCGGTAGCTACTTCTACAAAGTAGGCCTGTCGACCGCCAAGGCGGAGGGCTGGGCCAATCTGATCGATGGTTATGCCTACACGGCCAAACTCAACGATGCGCTGAAGACCGGCATCATCAATCCCTGGGTCAAGCCCGGCGAGAAGCAGAGCCAGGCGGCGATGGATCTGATCGAATCAACCAAGGCACGGGGTCGCCTGCAGGGCGGCAAGACCACACTGAGCCAGTTTGACGGCTCGGTGTCGGGCGAGCTGATGACGCTGCCAGCCGGCCCGCTGGATTTCGCCTTGGGTTTCGACCTGCGCAAGGAGACTTACGAGTTCGCCCCTGAGCCCGGTGCGTTCAACTGCGTCTCCGGTTTCGTGCAGAACAACGGTGCTACCGATGTGCTGCTGTGCCCTGGCAATACTGCCATCCCGAAGGTCTCGCGTGACATTCACGCCATCTACGGCGAGCTGGCGGTTCCGGTCTTCAAGGGTTTCGACCTGCAGCTGGCCCTGCGTCATGACGAGTACAGCCGTATCGGCGGAACAACCAATCCCAAGATCGCGTTCCGCTATCAGCCCAATGACATGGTGCTGCTGCGCGGTTCTTTGAACACCGGATTTAAGGCTCCCAGCTTCCAGCAACTCAGCCTGAACACCGCACCGCGTCTGGCAACTGCCGACTGGCGCGACCCGGTGACCTGCCCAGTGCTGGACCCGGCGAACCCGGAATGCGTGCGGCGCGTCGACTACACCGATAGCGGAAACCCGGACTTGAAGCCCGAGAAGTCCAAGCAAGGCACGATCGGTGTCGTCTTTTCCCCGGTACGGGACCTGACCCTATTTGCCGACTACTGGCGGGTTGACCTGGATGATCGCATCAAGAAGCTGACCCTCAGCGAGGTGCTGAACAACTATGACCTTTTCGTCGGCAACTTCACCCGAGATGCCAGCGGTCATGTAAGTCTGGTCTCGGCCGGCTGGATCAATGCGGCCGACAGCAGCACCCGAGGCCTTGACTGGGGTGCCGCCTACCAGCTACGCCACCAGACCGGAACTTGGCGCGCCGGTATCAAAGGCACCCATATGTTGAGCCACAAGGAGCGCACCGTGGCCAGCCAGCCACTGGTGGAGTTTGTCGGCAAATTCGGTCTGCGCACCATGTATCTGCGAAACAACTTCAGCGCCGATTTGGGCTGGGCCCGCGACAACTGGAGCACGACCCTGAGCGCCAACTACAAGTCCAGCTATTTGGACCAGGACCTGACGCGCTATGGCACACCGCGCCGCCGAGTGAACAGCTACACCACGGTGAACTTGTTCGGCAGCTACACGGGCATCAAGGACATGGTGATCACGGCAGGCCTGAAGAACCTGTTCGATACCGAACCGCCGTTTACCTATCACAACGTCGATGATGTGGTCGGTGCCGGCTGGGACCCGCGTGTCGCAAGCCCCCTGGGTCGCACACTCTCGCTGTCGCTGCGTTACGCATTCAAGTAAGGCGGTAAGCCAGCAATCCCAAGGCCCGCCGATGGCGGGCCCTTTTTATTGTGCGCTGGGACTCACATCCCCAAGCTGATCGTCGATCCGACAGCGCCCTCGGCATTGAGGATCTCCAGCTTGTCGCCCTGGCGGCGCACGGTGAAGCAAGCTTGCTTGCTTGCACTCGCGCATCTTGCGCCAGATCGTGCAGTAACCCTTGTCGTCGAGGCGCCAGGTGCCGCCGTCAGTGCCGCCCGGATAGAAGAGCTGCATGGTGCCGTCGGCGCGTATCTCCCTCTGGGTGACCACGCCGTTTGCCTCGACGATCGAGCGATGCTTGTCGCCCACAAGGGTCTACTAGATCTCCTGCGGGGTCAGCAGCCCGTCCTGAGCCAAGGACTCGGAGGCAAAAAGCGCGGCAGAAAGCGCAGCGGCCAGTCCGAGCGCCAGTGTGGGATGAGGCAGCATGGCGATCTCCCTGTCATCAGTGGGACAAGGCCGCAATTCTTGCGTCCGGACGGCCAGCCAACATCCCCAGAACAGCGTAGCGAAGCGCGCGCCGCTCGCTCAGATCACGGTCAGACAGCCCGCCGCGACATCCATCTCGACCTGCAAGCCCAGCGGCAAAGCGATATGCGGGCGGCAATGGCCCGAGGGCCAGCCGGCCAGCATGGGCTTGCCCAGCGGGCGCAGCAGATCGGCCAGCACCGCGTCGGGCGATTCGGCGTCGCTGAAGCTGCCGATCAGGAAGCCGGCCGCCGCGTCGAGAACGCCGGCCTGGCGCAACTGCACCAGCAGACGGTCGACCCGGTAGGGCGCCTCGCCCACATCCTCAATGAACAGGATCGCGCCGTCGGCGCGCGGCGCCCAGGGCGTGCCGAGCAGGGCCGTGAAGACCGCCAGATTGCCGCCGATCAGACGACCCGCCGCGCGCTCACCCTGGTTCAGATCGTGGGCCGGCAGGGCCGGTGCGATCTGCTCCCCGGCGCTCAAGCCCCGATGCAAGAGGCTGAACAAGGCATGGGCGTCGGCGCTCGCGTCGGCGTCGAGCAGGTTGGAGGCCGGCATCGGCGCATGCAGGCCTACCAGCCCCAGGCCGTCGCGCAGCCCGTGCAAGGCGGTGATGTCGCTAAAGCCGATCAACAGCTTCGGTTGACGGCGCAGCAGATCGGTGTCGATCTGCTCCAGCAGCCGCGCGCAGCCATAGCCGCCGCGCAGCGCCAAGACCGCGTCGACCTCGGGGTCGGCGAAGGCGGCATGCAGATCGGCCAGGCGCTGCGCGTCGCTGGCGGCCAGATAGTCCAGATGCGTGGGGCCGGCGCAGCCGGGAAACAGTTTGGCCTTGAAACCATGGGCCGCCAGCAGAGCCGGCACCCGCTCCAGACTACCCGCTGCGGGCGGACCGGCCGGAGCAATCAGACCCAGCGTCGCGCCAAAGGGCAGCGCGGGAATCAGCCGCCCGCTCATGCCGGCAGCCGCAAGCCGTCCAGCATGATCGGGCTAGGCCGGCCGGAGATAAGCTCGGCCAGGATGCTCGCCGAGCCGAAGGAGAAGGTGAACCCCAGCGCGCCATGGCCGACATTGAGCCAAAGATTGCGCACCGGGCAAGCGCCAAGGATGGGCGCGCCACTGGGCGTGGCCGGGCGCAAACCCGCCCAGGTGGTGGCGGTCTCATAGTCGGCCGCCTGCGGGAACATCGCCCGCACCGCGCGCTGCAAGGAGGCAATGCGCTGCGGATCGATGCGCGCATCGTTGCCGACCAGATCCACCATGGCCGCCACGCGTAGCTGCTCACCGATGCGTGCGTACAGCACCTTGCGCTCAAAGTCGGTCACACTGACCTCGGGCGGGCGATGCTGGGCGCCGATCGGCGCGGTCAGGCTGTAGCCCTTCAGCGGGTAGATCGGCAGGTTCAGGCCGGCGCTCTTGCCCAGGCCGCGGCTGTGCAGGCCGGCGGCCAGCACAAAAGCATCGGCCGGCACCTCGCCGGCATCGGTCTGCAGCGCCACCGCCCGGCCTTGCGAGAGAACAAAGCCCTGGGCCTGCGCCCGCACGACGCCTTGGAACTGTCCATGCCGACCCAGTCGCTCGGCCAGTTGTAGACACAGCCGGTGGCAGTCGGCCACGGCTTCTCCCTCGGTGAAGATGCCACCGGCAAGCTGGGCATCGCCGTCGGCCAGCGCCGGCTCCAGCGTCACGCACTCGTCATGGCTCAGCGCCCGCTCGGCGACATCACCCTGGGCGCGCACTTTCGCGGCGACACGGGCAAATTCCTCGGGCTTGCGGTAGACCACCAGCTTGCCGGGTGCGCGCAGCGCGATGTCGTCGGCGTCAAGCCGGGCGCTGCGATGCAGCTCGGCGAACGCGGCCTGGCTCAACGCGCCGAGCTCCAACAGCCGCGCGGTCGTTCGGCGGTTCACCGGACCCCGGCAGGCGCGTAGGAACTGCAGCATCCAGGTCCATTGATGCCAGCGCAGCTCGGGCTTGAAGCGCAGCGGCCCGTCGGCATCGAGCAACCAGCGCAGCGCCTTCAGCGGCACGCCCTCGTCGGCCAGCGGCGAAACATAGCGATAGCTGAGCTGGCCGCCGTTGGCGCGGCTGGCGCCTGAAGCCAGCGCAGCTTCCCTCTCCAGCAGTGTGACCCGATGGCCGCGCTCGGCCAGGGTCCAGGCAGTCGTTAGACCGACCACCCCGCCCCCGATCACCACAATATGTTGACTCATCCCGACTCTTGGACACTGATCTTCCAGCAGAGTAAGGACAAGCCGGGCTCAGGACCAATGAAAGCGCGAGCGCCGCCTATAACCTGGCCACATGTGGCCGCAGCTTCAGCCGAGCACGGCAGCCATCGCCACGGCAGTAGCCTCGACGTTCTTGCTGTTGAGCCCGGCCACGCACATGCGGCCCGAGCGCACCAGATAGACGGCGAACTCGTTCTTCAGCCTGTCCACCTGCTCGGCCGACAGGCCGGTGTAGCTGAACATGCCGCGTTGGGTCAGGAAGTAGTCGAAATTGCGCCCCGGCTGCTTGGCGCTGAGCACCTCGAACAGGCTGTTGCGCATGGCCATGATGCGCTGGCGCATCTCGGCCACCTCGCCCTCCCACAGCGCACGCAGCGTCGGATCGCTGAGCACGCGGGCAACGATCTGGCCGCCGTGCAGCGGTGGGTTTGAGTAATTGCGGCGAATCATGAACTTCAGCTGGCCCAGCACATTGACCGCCTGGGCGGCGTCGGGGCACACCACGCTCAGCGCGCCGCAACGCTCGCCATACAAGCTCATGCTCTTGGAGAAGCTGTTGGCGACGAAGAAGGACAGGCCGGCGTCGGCCATCGCGCGGATCGCGAAGGCGTCTTCCTCGATGCCTTCGCCATAGCCCTGGTAGGCCAGGTCCAGGAAGGGCAGCAGCTCACGCTCGGCCAGCACCGGGATCAGCTCGTCCCACTGCAGGGGGGTCAGGTCGACACCGGTCGGGTTGTGGCAGCAGGCGTGCAACAGCACAACGCTCTTCTTCGGCAAGGCGCGGATGGCTTCGAGCATGTCGGCGAAGCGCACGCCGCCGGTCTTGGCGTCGTAATAGGGGTAGGTCTTGACCTCGATGCCGGAGCCTTCGAACACCGCACGGTGGTTGTCCCAGGTCGGGTCGGAGACATAGATGGCGCTGTCGGGGAAGTAGCGCTTGATGAAATCGGCGCCAACCTTCAGGCCGCCACTGGAGCCGACGCTCTGAATCGTCACCGTGCGCGCACGCACCGGATGGTTCTCGCCGAACAGCAGGGCCTGCACAGCGCTGCGGAAATTGGCCGCACCCTCCATTGGCAAATAGGGCCGGGCACCGGCCTCGGCCACCACGGCCAGCTCGGCGCGGCGCACCGAGTCCAGCATCGGGATGCGGCCATCGTCATCGAAATAGATGCCGATCGACAGATTGATCTTGCCCGCGCGCTCGTCCTTCTGGAAGGCTTCGTTGAGGCTCAGGATGGGGTCGCCTGCATAGGCGTCGACGTGCTTGAACATGGTGTGCAACTCCAATCGGGACAGCCGGCATTATGGGCCGGCCCGCAGACCGTAGCGCTCCAGAATGCGGCGCCAGGCGCCATCCTCGCGCATGGCCACGAAGGTACGCTCGAGCTCGGCTTGGCGGGCCAGCCAGGGCGAGGCACGCGCCAGCACCACATAGGGCGGCTCGCCGGCCAGCAGCCAGGGCTGTTTGAGCAGGCCCAGCCCGGTTTCGCGCAGCAGCAGATCGCCCTCACGCTCCGGCGCCACCGCAATGTCGATTCGGCCGCGCGCCACCATCTCCAGCGCTGCCCGATAGTCGTTGACCTCCTGACGCTGCAAGCGGGTATCGGCATCGAAGGCGCGGCCGTAGCGCTTGCCGCGATGCACGGCAATGCTGCGGCCGCCCAAGTCGTCCAGGCTGCGCACCGGCGCGGCATCGGGCCGGGTATAGAAGGCCTTGTCCTCGCTGGGCAGCACGACGCGGGTGTAGCTCAGGAATAGCTCCCGCTCCGGCGTGCGCAGCGGGCCCAGCATCAGGTCAGCCTCGCCCTGCTCCATCAGCTTGAAGGCCCGCGCCGACGGCACCTCGGCATAGCTAACACGCCAGCCCAGGCGGCGCACCGCCTCGTTCATCAGGTCGTAGTAAAGCCCGGTCGCCCCCCCCTCGGCAAAGATGCGAAATGGCGGATCGGCGCTGCCCACGACACGCAGCACAGCCGGCTGGGCCTGTAAGGCCCAAGACGCCAGCAAGAGCAGCACACTCAACAGCAGGCAACAGTGACGGCGGACTCGCATCGTGGCGGGTAGATCTCCCTGAAAGTCCAGCATACAGGCCAGCACCTGATTTGCCGACGCGCACCACTGACAAGTCTTACAGGTTCACCCGCGAATCGGTGGGGCCAGCCAGCGTAGCCAGCGACCATGCGGATGCGAGCAGGCCAGCGCCGCCTGGCACAGGACTCCGGCCTCGTCGGCCCATTGCAGCGTCCACAAGGTGTCGCTTGCCCCGCAAACCGCCGGCAGCGCCAGCCCGGGCGGGCGCAACGCCGCGGCCTCGGCGCTGAGCCAGATCAGGCCACGCTCTCGCAGCAAGCGTTCGACCTCGGCGCGATGCCTGGCAAGCGCCCCGGTTTCGAAATAGCTCAGCACCCAGCTGTTGAACAGCAGCGGTTGCACGCGGGCCGGCAGGCCGTCCAGCCAGGGCTCGATCTCAGCCAGGCAGTCCTCGGCCGGGCTCAGCGGATGGTCGGCCGCGCGTGCCAGCGCGAGTGCCTGATCGAGCCGGCGCGCGCGCTCGCGGTCATGCGGCCACAGGCAGGCGCGCAGCCAGCGCACCGCCGCCTCGTCCTGCACATCGATGGGCGCCGGATCCAGCCCCAGCCGGCTGTGCAGCCGCCAGGGCTTGGGCGGCGGCACAGAGTCACCGAGCCACTGGCAGTGGATGGTGGGACGCTCGGCCGCCGCCGGCGCCCCGAGCGCAAAACCGCCGTAGTCATAGCGGTAGGCATCGACGCCCAGATTCAGCCCGGCACTGCAGCCGAAGTCCAGCAGGGCCAGGTCTTGCCGACCGCTCAATGCGCTGATGTACTGCAGCGCGGGCCAAAGCACCGCACAGCGGCCGATCTCGTTGGTCTGGGTGCTGCGCGAGCGCAGATTCGCGACCAGCGCCGACCGCTGCCGGCGCACGAAGTCCAGCAGTCGCGCCGGCAGCTCGGCATCCGGCAGGCGAGTCCCGTCGGCACTGGGGTAGTAGGCGGCCAGTCCATCATCCGCGCCGCCGAGCACCAGTTCGTGCAACGCGGCCAACAGCAGATTGGGCCGGCGCTGCGTGGCCGGCGCTTCAGCCATCAGGGCCAACAGCTCGGGCGAATCGGCTACGCTGCGGCAGATCGCGACATAGAGCGGGTCCTGCGGACATTCGACGTCGGCGAAGTGGCGATATTGAGCCGCCCATTGATTTAGTGTCTGACTGTCATTCATCGCACCAGCCTAAGGTCAGGTCGTTGCGATCAATGTCGGGTACCCGACAATTGGGTCATGTCAGATGATCTGCTGGCCCTGCTGCGCGCCAACTTCCCGGGGCTGACGCTCGACGTCGTCCAGTGCACCCGGCTGAACAGCCTGGTCACGGTGCGCAGGCTGGCGCTCGGCCGCAGCCTGTTCGTCCAGGGCCAGTCAACCACTGACTTCTATGGTCTGGCCGAGGGCGAGATCGAGACGCGCTTCACAGCGGCCGACGGCGCGGTCTCGGTGCTGGAGCATGTGCAGCCACCCCAGCTCTTCGGTCTGGCCGCCTTCGCCACCGGTCGGCCCTCGGCCTACGAGGCGCTGGCCCGCCGGCCAAGCCGTCTATGGGTGTTCGGCCCGCAAGCCTATCGGCTCTTGATGGATGAGGTGCCGGGTTTTGCACGCGCTCTGCTCTGCGAGTTCGCGCAGCGCTATGCCGGCACCCTGGGTCTGCTGGAAGCCTCGCGGCACCGCAGTGCGGCCGAGCGCTTCGGCCTGGCCTTGAGCCAGCTGGCGCGTGAGCGTGCCAACGGCCCGCCAGATGCCCAAGGCTGGCAGGCCATCGCCGCCACCCAGGCCGATTTGGCCGCCCTGGCCAATCTGTCGCGCCAGACCGTCAACGAGCTGCTGCGCAAGGCAGTGGCCGAGGGGCGGCTGCGCAGCGGCTATAGGCGCTTGTGGGTCAGGGCTGATGCGCAAAGCGCAGACAAGATCTGATTCTTCCGAATTGAAGGGCTTGCACGGGCTGTCCCGTCACACCCCTCAGGGGGGTAGCCCTCTCCCCCCCAACTGGACACACTTGCGGCCCAAGAACCCTACTCAGCGCCGCCCAGGCCAGACTTTGCTGAGTTTGAGCAGAGGGAGCAGGTTCATCGACAACGGCTATGTTGCAGGCACAACTGCACGCAACCAGCCGTACTACCGGTTTCGGGCAGCCGGTCCAAACCGCGTGACTACGCAACGAGGCCCATCCGTCTCTTCTTTGGGGGGAGTATGAAACTTCTGGGAAGTTCGGCACTGCTCGCAACGATGATTTGCGGGAGCGCAAACGCATTGCAAGTTCAATGGACGGATCGGCTTCTCTCTGCTTCCCACAACTGCGCTAACGTCCAACAAGATCATCAGCGTCAGTTTTGGCATCAAAGATGCCAATGCTATAGCAATCATCAATGTATCGAATATCTCGGCGCCGCTCACTCAGCCGCCTGAAGGCTGCGTTCCAAAACCGGGTGTTCATTGCTCCAACAACCTACCCAGCATTCCTGCGAGCTCACCTTTCGAGGGTGCGATAGGGTTGAATACAACAACCAGCACCAGTTGTGCATCTGGACAGAGGCAACCAGCCGGAAAACCAGCCAATTTCGATTTGGACGAGCATTTGGCAAAGTTCACAGCAATGAAGAAGACAACGGAATCGCTTGGACCGGTAGATAAGCCGCTTGCGAGAAGCATTATTCTGTCGGCCAATTTTAACGTGAATAGGCCGTATGATCTCACTGTTAATCCCAATTAACCAGGCGCAACATCCCAGTTCGTTAACGACTTCTACGGTATGGCAACCCGGCGAATAGGGTTCACGGAGAATACCGCTGTAACCGCTGGCGCTGTGGTTCAGCAAGTCCAGAACTGGAAGAACACGGGGGGCCGACTACTCGAAGTCGGCGAAATGTTCACGAACGTGACTTTCGCAGCCATTAGTGGAATGGGAGACTCACCCGGCGATGCATAGACTATCCAGGGTGGTTTTCGCGATGCGCAAGCTTGCGAACCTCCGCCGACTTCCCCACGAAACCCACCACTGAGTGGAAATGATGCGCCTGGCAATCCCGGAACACCCCTTGGTGGTTGGCAAGGAAGGTCCATTTCACCTCCTGCAGGTTGCTATGGAAGATGCGGTGGTGGCGCGGGGAAGGTCAATGTCTCCCTACCCATCCCGGCTCAAACCAGTAAATGACGGGGCTGCGTGACTGGGCGGCGTTAGAAAATGAATCGAAGACGACTGTTCGGCACGCTTCTGCTCCTTGGCCCTGTTACCCTGGCAGTAGGCGTTGGCATCTCAAGGTATGAATGGATATGGAACCGAACTGGCCATGCCATCCCAGTCAGTTGCGCGGCCTCACTATTAAGCCTTCTTGTAATGACAATGGGGCTCTATTTCATAAGCGACTCTCGCAGCAAGTTGATTCGTCGCGCAATAGCGCTAACCGCTGCAACATGCATCGTTCAGTTCCTTAATGTTGCCTCAGATGGCGTGGCTCACGCAACCAAGCGCGCGCAACTCAGCGACGGGCGCACCGCGTTTGCGCTGCGCTACGCTGCATTTGGCAGTTCCTGGACGGACATATATATAACGCAGCCCAAGTGGTTCATACTTCGTGAAACCTATCACGTTCGCCAATATGAACTGGCTAACGTTGCAGAGCTCCAAGGGGACGGGGATGGGGGCCTCCGGGTTCATCTACAAGAACATGGAAAGCCGCAGGCGCCAAAGTTTGATATCTATTCTGGGAACGACTTGCAGCGAATAAGAGATAATCTAGAGCACCCCCCAGGTTTTGACTAGCTGTCAATCAATTTGTTGCACAAATCGAATTCCAGACGCCATAGCCCCAATCCCGGATACACGCACACTACGGCGACCGTCTGAGGACGACCGATTGGCTGGAGCGATTGAGCTGCGCCCCCGCACACATTCAACTCCGCCACTTGGCGCTTGAAGGAAACAGCGCACTTGGTCTGCACGAGACTGCGCCGGTGACAGCCGCTCCAGGCCTCCCAGATGCTTAGCTCCAGCCTCTTGCAGACGGCGAGACGGCCTCGTTGCGAACCCTTGCCGCCCGCGCCGTCGGCCGTCAGGCCGGTCAGCGGTTCAGACTGGGCGATCTGGACTTGGGCCTGTCAGGCGGGCAGAAGCAGTGGCCGCTGCTGCTGGACTGGGCGATCAACAAGCAGCCGCGCAGGGCCAGTTCAGCCTGACCCGGCCGATCATCGCGCACCGGCCGGAGACGATTGCCGGGGAGCATCGGGTGGTGCAGCTCAGGGGTGGGCAGGTGCAGGAGCTGACACGGGCGGTGACAGACGTGGCCACTGAGTTGGTGAGCGCCTGGCTCAGATCTTCAGCGCGGCCTCGATATCCTCGCGCAGCTTCTCGGGCGCGTCATTGGGGGCATAGCGCTTAATCACCTGGCCGTCGCGGCCGACCAGGAACTTGGTGAAGTTCCATTTGATCGCTTCGGTACCCAGGATGCCGGGCTTCTCGCCCTTCAGCCATTTCCACAAGGGATGAGCCTCGGCGCCATTGACCTTGGTCTTGGCCATCATTGGGAAGCTGACGCCGTAATTGAGCTCGCAGAAGGAGGCGATCTCCTCGTTGCTGCCCGGGTCCTGGCCGCCGAACTCGTTACTCGGGAAGCCCACCACGACCAGGCCACGCGCCGCATAGTCTTCCCATAGCCGCTCCAACCCGGCGAACTGCGGCGTGAAGCCGCAGGCGCTGGCGGTGTTGACGATCAGCAGCACCTTGCCGCGCTGGCTGGCCAGATCGGCCGGTTCGCCCTTGATGGACAAGGCCTGGAAGTCGTAGACGGTCTGGCTCATGGGGGTCTCCTCTGGTCTTGGCGCCAGATGCTAGCTCAATGGCCGCTGTTGCGCTCAAGCGCCGCGAGCACGGCGGCCGCGACGATGCAGGCGCCGCCGATGGCGGTCTTCAGGTCCAGGCTGCCGCCGCCCAGCCAGAGGGCCGAGATGGCCGCTGCCGGCACTTCGACCAGCATCACGATGGCCGTCACATTGGCCGGCAGGCGCGCCGCGCCATATTGAAGGGCCAAGTTGGAGAAGAAGAAAAGCACGGCCATGCCGGTCAGCGGCAGCAGCCAGATCCAGCCCGGGAGGCTGGGCCAGGGCACCATGCCTTGGGCCCCCATCAGCAGCGCCGCCGAACCGGCCACCAGCACCCCGCCGCTGAACATAGCCAGCGCCCGGGCATGGGCGCCCCGGTGTGATTCGCGCCTGAGCATCACATTGTTCAGCGCGAAGGTGAAGCCGCCCAGCACGCCCAGCCAGTCCGCCAGGCCCGAGGGCAGCGGAAAACCGCCCTGCTCCGGCGCGAGCACCACGGCCGCACCGCCCAGCGCCAGCATCATGCGCAACAGGGCCAGCCCGGTCAGCCGTTCGCCCAGGATCAGCCGCGCCAGCAGCACCGCCCACAGCGGCATCAGATAGAACAGCAGCACCACCCGCACCACATCGCCCAGCGCCACGCCCCAGTTGAAGGCGGTATTGGTGGCGCCGGCGGCCAGCATGATCAGCCACAGCGAAGGTGTGCCGAGAAACTCACGCCAGGCACGGCCGGCGCTCAGGCTGATGACGCCAAGCGAGATCAGATACAGCGTTACCGTGGCCCACAAGGGATGCAGGCCGGCGGCCTGGAACTGCCGGAACGGCCACCAGGACAGCCCCCAGATCAGGGCATTGAAGATCAGCGCGAGGTAGGCCAAGACAACAGAAGCGACTAGGGGTAGGCAAGCCCGGTTGGCTGGCCGCAACATCCTGGCCCAAAGCACGGGGAAAACTCTGCAAATTGCTGGCTAGACGGTGCGCCGCCGGCCAACAATGGCCAGGGTTTATAGCATGGCGAAATGCCGGCTCTAGGCCTTCCAATCGGCGGGCGCATGCGGGTCGCCCGGCGCGCCGGCACCAACACTACCTATGGGAGAACAGCTCTTGGATCATCTGGCCTGCTTCACGCCGGGGGACTTGCGGTCGAACCCGGCGCCCACACTGGACGGCTATCGCTGGCGTTTGCTGGCGCAGGGAGACTCATGGTTCTCGAACGCCGCCGCCAAGCTGGATGCCCATGCCAATCTACTGCAGGAGCTGGTCTTCAAGCAGCCGGCTGTGGCCGTCAACTGCGCCGGCCAGGGCGAGGGCCTGGCCCACCTGGTCGATCTGCAGGCTCAGCCCGATTTCGTGCAACTGCTGACCGGCGCTGACGTGCCAGCCTGGGACGGCGTGCTGCTGTCAGTGGGCGGCAATGACCTGATCGCCGCCGCCCGCGTGCTGGCTCACCCGGAGACCCGTCCCGGGCAAGACCCGGCCCCGGCGGCCGATTTGACCCCGCTTCAGCTGCGCCTGCTGCGCCACCAGACCGAATGGGGCCCGCCCTCGCATGGCGTGGCACGCTATTTCTCCGAGCCGGGCTGGCATACGCTGGCAACCTATCTGAGCGCCAATCTGCGCCATCTGCTGAGCCTGCGCGACCAGGGGCCTGCCGCCGGCAAGCCCGTCTTCATGCACTGCTATGCGGTACCGATGCCTCGCCCGGCCGGCACCGAGGGTGCCGGGCCCTGGCTGTACCCGGCTTTCAAGGCCTACAACATCCCCAGCGCCGACTGGGCGGCGGTTAGCCGCCTGATGGTGATGCATCTGGCCCAACTGCTGAAGGGACTGGCGGCCGATACGGCGGCCTACCCTGGCCTGCATGTGTTCGACTCCACCGCCGTGCCGCTGGCGCTGGCCACGCCAGGTAGTGCCGGCATCAGCGGCGACTGGCACAACGAGATCCACCTCAACCATAGCGGCAGCTTCAAGATCGCGCGGGCCTGGTCGGAGCATATCGAGGCGGTGCTGGACCGCGCGGGGCTGCCGCTGCCACGCAGCCCGGCCCAGTCTCGGGCTCGCTCCTGAGTCAGATCTAGGCGCCCGGTCTTGGGCAGACGGCCGGGCCCGCTTCAGTGGCAGTCGCTACGCGCGAGCTTGAGCAGGCGCTCCAGTTCCTCGGGGTGGCGCAGGCAGTTGTTGCGGTGCCAGCGCTTGATCAGCCACATGGTGCCGGCGACGACGACGCCGAAGATCGTGATCGCGCCGAAGGCCGACATGCCGAACTTGGTCATGCCGGTGTAGAGCGCACCCAGGCCCAGGATGCAGGCCTGCTCATTGAAGTTCTGCACCGCGATTGATCGGCCGGCGCCCATCAGATTGTGGCCGCGATGCTGCAGCAGCGCATTCATCGGCACGACCAGGAAGCCGCCAATGCCACCCAGCACGATCAGAAAGGGCGCGGCCACCCAAACGTTGCTGATCACATTCATCAAGATCACCAGCAGTCCCATCGCGATGCCCAGCGGGATCACCGCGGTAGCACGCTCCAGTCGCATATACATCGAGGCGACGACGGCGCCGACCGCCGTGCCTATCGCGACCACGCCGACCAGGCTGGAGGCCTGGGTCGTGCCATAGCCCAGCGCAGCGGCGGCCCAAGCCAGCACGATATAGCGCAGATTGCCGGAAACGCCCCAGAACAGCGTCGTCGTGGCCAGCGAAATCTGGCCCAGCTTGTCCTGCCAAAGACGTGAATTACAGTTGGCGAAGTCGCGCACCAGGCCCAGCGGGCCCAGGCCCACCGGCTGCAGCGGCGCATCGGTGCGCGGGATGCGCAGGTTGAACAGGGCCGCGATCACATACAGCCCGACCAGGCTGGCAATCGCCGCCTGCGGCGCGCTGTGGATGCCGGGCAGGCCCAGGCTCAGCAGCCAGGCCGAGGCATGCGGGCCGACCAACTGCCCGCCCAGCAACACGCCCAAGATGATGGAGGCAATCGTCAGCCCCTCGATCCAACCATTGGCCTTAACCAGTTGAGAGGGCGGCAGCAGCTCGGTCAGGATGCCGTACTTGGCCGGCGAGTAGGCCGCAGCGCCCAGGCCGACGATGGCATAGGCCATCAGCGGATGGCTGCCGAACAGCATCATCAGGCAGCCCACCACCTTGATGCTGTTCGAATAGAACATCACCTTGCCCTTGGGCACGGCGTCGGCGAAGGCACCGACAAAAGGCGCCAGGATCACATAGAACAGCGCAAACATCGGCACCAGGGCGGCGCGCTGCCACTCCGGCTCGCCCGAGGTGCGCAGCAGTTCCACGGCAGCGACAAACAGCGCGTTATCAGCCAGCGAGCTGAAGAACTGCGCCGACATGATGGTGTAGAAACCTTTTTTCATCTGCCCGTAAGTGAACTGCGTAGAAATGCTGCGGGAACTGGGGCCAGCCTAGCCCCCGGAAGCAAAGTTTCACAAATGGGCAAGAGCGCGGCTTTATAGCATGCACCCCTTTTGGGGGACGGCGAGCCTGCGCCATCAGCCTGCCAGGGCGATGCCACAATTCGGCCTATGCCGCGCCCTATCGAAGCCCTGATCCATGTTCCCGCCCTGGCCCACAACCTCGCCCGCGCCCGGGCCTGCGCGCCCGACGCCAAGGTGTGGGCTGTCGTCAAGGCCAATGCCTATGGCCACGGCCTGGCCGCCGCCTACGAGGGGCTGCGCGGCGCCGACGGTTTTGCGCTCTTGGATCTGTCCGAAGCCCAGACTCTGCGAGAGTTGGGCTGGCGCGGTCCCATCCTTTTGCTCGAAGGCTGCTTCGAGACCCGCGATTTGGAGCTGTGCTCGCGGCTGAAGCTCTGGCATGCCGTGCACTGCGAGCAGCAGATCGACTGGCTGGCGATGCACAAGACCCATGAGCCGCACCGCGTCTTCCTAAAGATGAACAGCGGCATGAACCGGCTGGGTTTCACCCCAAGCGCCTTGCGCGCCGCCTGGAACCGGCTCAACGCCCTGCCCCAGGTCGACGAGATTTCACTGATGACGCATTTCTCCGACGCCGATGCCAACCGCCTGGGCGGCGACGGCATCGCCCACCAACTGGCAGCCTTCGATGCCGTCGCGGCCGACCTGCCGGGAGAGCGCTCGGTCAGCAACAGCGCCGCCACCTTGCGCCACACCAGTCGGGTGCGCAGCGACTGGGTGCGCGCTGGCGTGATGAGCTATGGCGGCGTGCCGGACTATCCCGAGCACGACGCCGCCCACTGGGACCTGCGCCCGGCGATGACGCTGCGCTCCAGGGTCATCGCCATCCAGAACCTGCGGCCCGGCGACACTGTGGGCTACGGCAGCAGCTTCACCGCCGAGCGAGCGATGCGCATCGGCATCGTCGCCTGCGGCTATGCCGACGGCTATCCGCGCCACTGCCCTAGCGGCACGCCCATCCTGGTCGAGGGCCAGCGCACAGGCACAGTGGGCCGGGTCTCGATGGACATGCTCGCGGTCGACTTGAGCGAGCTGCCCCATGCCAATTTTGGCAGCGAGGTCACGCTGTGGGGCTGCGGCCCCAAGGGCGCAGTGCTGGCCATCGACGAGGTGGCCAAGGCCGGTGGCACGATAGGCTACGAGCTGATGTGTGCGCTGGCACGAAGAGTGCCTGTAACGATTCAACATATGGAGTGAATCAGATGGACATGCCCGCACATCAACTCAGCATGACGGTCCTGATGACGCCGGACATGGCCAATTTTTCCGGCAATGTGCATGGCGGCACCATTTTGAAGTTGCTGGACCAGGCCGCCTATGCCTGCGCCAGTCGCTATGCCGGGCGCTATGTCGTGACCCTGTCGGTCGACCAGGTGATGTTCCGCCAGCCTATCCATGTCGGCGAGCTGGTGACCTTTCTGGCCTCGGTCAATTTCACAGGCAGCTCCTCGATGGAGATCGGCATCAAGGTGGTGGCCGAGAATATCCGCAGCCAGATCGTGCGCCATGCCAACAGCTGCTTCTTCACGATGGTGGCGGTCGACGACGCCGGCAAGCCGGCCAAGGTACCGCCGCTGAAGCCGGTAACGCCTGACGAATGCCGACGCTTCGCCTCGGCACAGCTGCGCCGCGAGCTGCGCCAGGAGCTGGAGCAGCGCTTCCAGCAGATCCGCCAGCCGGGGGCTTGTTGAAACTCGCCTGGCAACCTCAGCCCTGGGAGCTGGAGCTCAGCTTCATTCGTGCCCAGGGGGCAGGCGGTCAGAACGTCAACAAGGTCTCCAGCGCCGTCCATCTGCGCTTTGACATCCAGCGCTCTAGCCTGCCGGCGCTGATCAAGCAACGGCTGCTGGCCCTGAGCGATCAGCGCATCACCGGCGAGGGCGTGGTCGTGATCAAGGCCCAGGAGCACCGCAGCCAGGAGATGAACCGTGCCGACGCGATCGAGCGGCTGGTCGCACTGGTGCAGAGCGTGGCCCACACGCCAAAGGCGCGCCGCGCCACCAAGCCCACCTACGGCTCGCAGCAGCGCCGGCTGCAGGGCAAGTCGCTGCGTTCGGGCATCAAGGCAGGGCGCGGCCGGGTCACCGAGTAGCGACGCGGGTCGCGAAGTAAAGGCTGACCAGACTCAGCCCCATGCCGGCCAGCGACATCGCCGTCGGCCGCCAGCCCTCGAAGACCGCCGAGATCAGCAGCGCGATCACCGGGATCACGACGCCTGTCAGAGCCGCCCGCGCAGGCCCTTGCGCCTGAGCGAGCTTGAAATAAAGCACGAAAGCGACCACCGAGCCAAACACCGCCAGATAGAGCAGCGACAGCAAGTAGGCCGGCCTGGTATCGAACTGCAGCCCGGCCCCGCTGCCCAGCGACAGCGCCAGCAGGAAGAGCGCGCCATAGCCCATGCTCCAGGCCAAGATGGGCACCAGGGGCAGTTGGCGCCTGGTAAGTGTGAGAGTCAGCACATTGCCGATGCAGGCGCAGAGGACTGCCAGCAGGCCCAGTCCCAGACCGAGCGCGGCAGTCGGCCGCGCGCCGGTGGCGGCGATCTCGGGCCAGAAGATCAGCACCACGCCCAGCACCCCGCCGCTGGACGCAAGCAAAAAGCGCCGCGTCACCGACTGGCCGAAGAACAGCCGACCTGAGAGCGCATTGCCGAACACCATCAGCGAGAACAGCACCGCCACCAGACCGCTGGGGATGTGGCGCTCGGCCTCGTAGACCGACCAGTAGTTGCCGCTGTACTGCACGATGCCGGTGGCCGCCATCAGGAGATGGGCCGAGGCCGGCAATCGCAGGCTCTCGCCGCGCCAGCGCGCCAGGCCCACCAGCAGCAGGGCCGCCAGCGCAAAGCGCCAGGCCACCGAGTTCAGCACCGGCACCGGCGAAGCCAGTTGATAGAGGATCACATGCCAGGTGCTGGCCCAGATCAGCGTAGGGATCCAGAAAAGCCAGCGTTGCTGCGCGATGGTGGGCATCAAAAAATCGGGCCGCCAGATCGGCGGCCCGCCTTCAAAGGCAAGGGAAGGAACTCAAGCCACGCGCTTAAACGTTGCCAGCAAGGCGCCAGCAGCGATAAATAGCGAGCCGAAGGTCTTGTTGAGCAGCTTCAGATGGGCCTCGGAGCGCAGCGCCGCCAGCACTTTGGCGGCCAGCACCGTGTAGCCGGCCATCACGACCAGGTCGGTAAAGCACAGCGTCACCGCGATCACCAGGTATTGCGGCGCCAGGCTGCGGCCCAGATCCAGGAACTGCGGCACAACGGCCAGCAGAAAGACCGTGCCCTTGGGGTTGACCGCGTTGATGGCCCAGCCACGTAGCACCAGACGACCGCGCGTCGTCAGCGCGGCACCCTCGGCATCGGCCGCAACCATGGGCTCGGCCGGCGCGCGCCATTGCTGCACGCCGAGAAACACCAGATAAGCCACACCCAGCCATTTGACAATGGCGAATCCCATCGACGAGGCCGCGATCAGCGCGCCCAGGCCGGCACCGACGACGACGATCTGAGTCAGGATGCCCAGCACCAGGCCAAAGGTCATGAAGTAGCCGCGCTTGAAGCCATGGTTCAGCCCGGCGCTCATCGCCGCGATCGCGCCCGCACCGGGCGACAGGCTGATCGCCCAGGACGCCGCAAAAAAAGCCAGCCACACCGACAAATCCATCACCACTGCTCCTGAACGCAAGACGGCGGACTCATCGCCCGCCGCAAGCAGGCTTTGTAGCACGGGCGGGCCGGATCGCGCCGTCACGGGCTTTACAGTCGTGCGGCAGACGGTGCCGGGAACGGTACGGACAATAGCAGGAGGATCAATGCACAATCAGGCTTCTCAGCTTCGAAGTGAGCGCAAGCTCATCGATCAAACCCGGCATCGCCTGCGGCAAGAGCGCTGGCTACGCCTGCATGTACTGCTGATCGCGGCCTGCACCCTGGGCTGCCTGTGGCTGGGTGGCGCCCTGCTGCGCATAGCGGGTGTCGAATCGCTGGCCTGGCGCTTTGCGCTGGTCTTGCCCTTCACTTACCTGGTCTATCTCGGTCTGTTGCGGGTCTGGGCGGCCTATTTGCTCAGCCGCGAAGAAGGCTCGCTCGATGCGGCCGAGCTCGCCGGCGAACTGCCCTTGCCGCGCCGGGGCGGCTCCTGCGGGCCTGAGTTCAGTAGCGGTGGGGGCGGCGACTTCGGCGGCGGCGGTGCCAGCGGCGACTTCGCCGAGGGCGCACTGAAGGTTGGCGGAGAGGCACTGGGGGCCCTCGACGAGGGCGCGGTGGTGGTTCGGCCGCTGGTCGCGGTGCTGGCCATCGCCGGCCTGCTGGCCGGGCTGCTGGGCGCCGGGGTGTTTGCGCTGTTCGGCGTCGAGGTGCTGATGGCGGTGGCGGTCGAGGTGGCCCTGGCCGCGCTGGCCGGTGGCTTCGCCTGGCGGCGCCAGCGTGAGGGCTGGCTGCTGCGGGCGCTGGGGCACACCTGGCGAGGGGCGCTGGCGACGCTGGTGTTTGGTGTGGCGCTCGGCGCGGCGATCGACCACTGGCTGCCCCACGCGCAGTCGCTGCCACATGCGCTGAGCCTGTGGCGTCACAGCTAGGACAATCCGCCCTCATGGCCAAAGACAAAACCATCTTCACCTGCTCCGAATGCGGCGGGACCAGCGCCAAATGGCTGGGCAAATGCCCGGCTTGCGGGGCCTGGAATACCTTGATAGAAGGCCCGGCGGAGGCCGGCGGCAGCGGCGGCAAGAACCGCTTCCAGGCCCTGGCCAAGAGCCAGCCGGTGGCCACGCTCAGCGAGATCGAGGCCAGTGACTTCGAGCGCACGCCCACCGGCCAGGAGGAACTGGACCGGGTACTGGGTGGCGGCATCGTGGCCGGCGGCGTGGTGCTGATCGGCGGCGACCCGGGCATCGGCAAGTCCACCTTGCTGCTGCAGGCAATCGACGATTTGTCGTCCCGGCTGCCGGTGCTCTACGTGACCGGCGAGGAATCGGGCGCCCAGATTGCGATGCGCTCGCGCCGGCTGGGCTTGGCCGGCGCGAAGGTGCGGGTGTTGGCTGAGATCAGCCTGGAGAAGATCCTGGCGACGATCGAGGTCGAGCAGCCGGCGTTCTGCGTGATCGATTCGATCCAGACCGTCTACTCCGAACATCTCAGCTCGGCGCCAGGCTCGGTGGCCCAAGTACGCGAATGCGCGGCCCATCTGACCCGCACGGCCAAGGCCAGCGGCTGCTCGATGGTGCTGGTGGGCCATGTCACCAAGGAGGGCGCGCTGGCCGGGCCTCGGGTGCTCGAGCACATCGTCGACACGGTGCTGTACTTCGAGGGCGACACCCACAGCAGCTTCCGCCTGGTGCGCGCGATCAAGAACCGCTTCGGCGCGGTCAACGAGATCGGCGTGTTCGCGATGACGGACAAGGGACTCAAGGGCGTGGCCAATCCCAGCGCCATCTTTTTGTCCACCCATGGCGAGCCGGTGCCGGGCAGCTGCGTGCTGGTGACGCTGGAAGGCACCAGGCCTATGCTGGTCGAGCTGCAAGCCCTGGTCGACAGCGGCGGACCGAGCCCGCGCCGCCTGAGCGTCGGCCTGGACCGTGACCGGCTGGCGATGCTGCTGGCCGTGCTGCATCGCCATGCCGGCGTCGCGACCATGGACCAGGATGTGTTCGTCAACGCGGTGGGCGGCGTGCGCATCAGCGAGCCGGCGGCCGATCTGGCCGTGCTTTTGGCGATTCAGAGCTCGCTGCGCGGGCGGCCGCTGCCCAAAGGCTTCATCGCCTTTGGCGAGGTCGGTCTGGCCGGCGAGGTGCGGCCGGCGCCGCGCGGCCAGGAGCGGCTCAAAGAGGCGGCCAAGCTCGGTTTCAGCGTCGCCGTCGTGCCCAAGGCCAATGCCCCGAAGAAACCCATCGAAGGCCTGACCGTGCATGCGGTCGAGCGCATCGAGGACGCGATGGATCTGGTCAGGGGGCTTTGAACTCGCCCGGCGCCCGAGTCTCGCCACCCATCAGACGCCGACCGGCGCGCTTGTTGCGGTACATCGAGTCATCGGCCGCCTTGGTCAGGCTCAGCTCGTCCTGGCCGTCCTCGGGATAGAGCGCCAGGCCCAGCGAGCAGGTGATCTCTATATGCAGGCCGTTGAGCTCCATCGGCAGTGCTACCTGGTTGAAGATCTTGTCGGCCACCAGCTGGGCGGTCTCGCGCGTCACCGGGCCGGTGAGAAGCACGACAAACTCGTCGCCGCCGATGCGGCCAACCGTGTCGGTCTCGCGCACCGAGCCCTTGATGCGGCGCGCCACGGTCTGCAGCAGCTGGTCGCCCACCGCATGGCCGAACTGGTCATTGATGGGCTTGAAGCGGTCCAGGTCTAGCAGGATCAAGCCCAGGTTCTCGTTGTAGCGGCGCGAATTGGCCAGCGCGAAATGCATGCGCTCGTCGAAATGGGCGCGATTGGCCAGCTCGGTCAGCGGGTCGTGCAGCGCCATGAAGCGCAACCGCTCCTCGGACTGGCGCCGTGCATTGATATCGGACAGCGTGCCGATGATGCGCAGCGGCCGGCCCTGCTCGCCGCGCTCGACCACGGTAGCGCGAGCCAGCACCCAGTTCCAGCCGCCGCTGCCACTGGCCACCCGGTATTCGCTGACCAGGCTGGGGCTCTGCCCATCCAGGCAGCGCTGCAGCTCGGACTGCAGGCGCGGCAGATCCTCGGGATGGGTGCAGGCCAGCAACTGCGACAGATTCGGCTCGCCCTGGCCGGGCCGCAGCCCCATGATGGTCTTCCAGCGCGCCGAGCTGCTGATGCTGCCATCGGCGGTGTGCAGATCCCAGACGCCGTCGCCGGCCCCTTCCAGGGCGAAGGCCCAGCGCTGCTCGCTCTCGCGCAGCGCCCGGGTCATTCGCTCGGCCAGCGCCAGCGCTCGGCCTCGCGAGGTGGCCAGCAACCAGGCCAGCAGCGACAGCAGCCCCGACAGGCCGGCGCCGGCCAGCAAGACGGCTTCGGTGCCAAGCGCGCCGCGCAGGCTGGCAAAACGCGGCTGAGCCTGCAAGCTCACCGTCCATGTGTGGCCGCCCACCACCAGAAATTCCTGCGCCTGCAGCAACGGCCGGACGCGCTCGTCCTCGGTCGCGAGCACCGAGCGGTACAGCAGCCGGTCCGCGGCCAGCTCCTGGCCGTCGTACAGCGCCAGCAGCAGGCCGGGCGGCAGCTCACCGTAGAGGCTGGCCATCAGCTCCTGCACCAGCACCGGCGCCACCGCCCAGCCGCGCAGCCGCTCGCGCCGCTGCGTCACCGAGGTCGGCGGCTCATTGCCGCGGTAGATCGGCAAGGCCATCAAGAAGCCAGCCGGGTTCCCGTTCTGCAGGCCAGGCAGGGCCAGCTTGGTCGAAAGCGCCAGCCGGCCAGAGTCGCGCGCCGCCTCCAGCACCTCGGCCAGCAGCGGTTCGGCCAGCAGATCTCGACCCAGCATCAGCTGGTTGCGCTCGACGCCGGGCTCGATCTGCACTACCGGGGCATGATGCGGGCGCTGGCCCTCGGGCCAAATCCGGAAGGACTCGTTGCCGGCCAGGCGTTGGCGGCGCAGCAGCTCGGGCAGGTCGGCGGCATTGACCAGCAAGGCCAGGCCCAGGCCCTGCAGCCCGGCGTAGTCGGCACCCAGCGGCAAGGCATCGACATAGCGCCGCAGCGCCGCAGCATCGGTTTGCGGATAAGCCTCGACAAAACCACGCAGCCCCTGCAGCAGATGCTCATGGGCCGCCATGCGCTGCTCGACGCGCTGACCGACATCGCGCAGGCTGGCGTCGAAAGCGGTGCGCAGTTGCCGCTCCTCGTGACGACACTGCTGCTGCCAGACCAGCAGGCTCAGGCCCAGGCCGGCGGCCAGCACCAGCCACGGCAAGCCGCGCCAGCGCAAACCCATGGCATGTGGAGCGGTGGTGCCCAAGATGCAGGACCTCTTGACTTCAGAACTGAACCATAGCCCTTGCCAGCTCGGGTTTGAAATATTTCTCAAATATGCGCAGCACCGTGCCATCACGCCGCATCTCGTCGACCAGGGCCCGCCAGCGGCCCTGCTCGGCCTCTGACAGGCTGGCGCGCGACATGATGAGCCCGTGCGGCACCGGTGGGTCGCCGAACTCGATGATCTGGCTGAGCTCGCGCAAGCGCTCCGACTCCAGCGTCGGGTAGTCGAAGGGCTCGACGATCATGGCCTGGATCTGGCTGGCCTGCAGGGCCTTGAACAGCGGCGCCAGGCCCGAGGAAAGGGTTATGCCTTGCCGGGCACCGACCACATCGACCAGGCGATTCGCGCTAGCGCTATAGCGGAAGCTGCGGATCACACCCAGCTTCAGCCGGGGGTTGCGCTCGAAGTCCTCCAACCGCGCGACCTGAGCATCGCGGCGCACGAGCAGATAGTACTTGTTGGAGAAATACCAGGCGAATGCGGCGAACTTCTCGCGCTCGGCGTTGCTGATACCCGACAGGCTGAAGTCCAGCGCACCCGATTCGATCAGCTGCCAGATGCGTGCGCGCGGCAGCAGCGAGACATGGAAGCGGCAGCCGCTGCGCCGCGCCAGTTCATCAGCGATGTCCTTGTCGATGCCCTCACCGGTCTCGGCAGAATACAGCAGGCCATGGTCATGCAAGGCAAGGCTCAGCGGGCGCGAGCAGTCGGGCCTGGCCTGCGCCAGGCCCAGGCAGCCGGCCAGCACGAGCAGCAGCATCCAGTGCTTCTTTTGACGACACACAACGGCCTCCCGCCGCAGCCCAGACGGGGCCAAGAATACGGCAAGCCGGGTGACAGGCCTAGAACAGTCGGCCGCGCAGCCAGCGCCGCAGCCGGGCCCACAGGCCGTCGCTGACGGGCAGTGGGGCTGCGACCGGCGCCGCCAGTTGGGCCTCAAAGCGACCGAAGAACTCGCCGATGATCTTCTGCGCGGCGGCCTCGATCACGCGCGAGCCGATCTGGGCCAGCTTGCCGCCGATCTGCACCTGGGCCTCGTAGCTGAGCAGGGTCAGGTCCGGGCCTTGCGGCGTCAGCCGCACGCTGGCCGTGCCCTTGCTGAAGCCAGCCGGGCCGGCCTGGCCCTCGAAGTTGAGTCGGTAGCCATGCGGCGCCTCGATATTGGCCAGGCTCAGCTTTCCGGTGAAGCGCGCGCGCACCGGGCCCAGCGCTGCAGCGACCACCGCCTCCAGTTGCTCGGGCGCGCTGCGCCGCAGGCTCTCGCAGCCGGGAATGCTGGCCTGCAGCACCGCATCGTCGTTCAGCGCCGCCCAGACCGCGGCCTGCCCGCAGCGCAGCAGTTTCTCGTTCTTGATCAACATGTTGAGGGCAGGTCCGTGGACAGAGGAACGGCGGCGTGGCCATGCTTGGCGGCCAACACCGCATGCCAGTCGCGCCAGGCACGGCCGGGGTGGATCTCGCCGCAGCCGGCGCAGCGGCGCTGCTCGGCCGGGGTGTCATAGAAGGTCTGGTAAACCCTGGGCAGGTCGTTGACGATGCTTTGCAGCTGCACCTCGCGGCGCAGCACGAGGCCACCGCAATGAGCGCAGGTCCACTCGAACGCGTCGATCACGCCCTGCGCGCGCTGGCGCTCGATCACCAGGCAGACGCTGCCGGCCTCGGGCCGCTGCGGCGAGTGGCGCACATGGGGCGGCAGCAAGAAGATGTCGCCCTCGCGCAGCCCGACGCGCTGGTACTGGCCGCGCTCGCACAGCAGAAGATGGGCCGTGCCCTTGAGCTGGTAGAAGAACTCCTCCTGCGGGTCATCGTGGAAATCGGTGCGCTGGTTCGGGCCGCCGACCACGGTGCAGATGAAGTCGGCGTCCTGCCAGATCTGTTGATTGCCCACCGGGGGCTTCAGCTCGGCCGCGTGCGCGGCAATCCAGCGCTGCAGATTCAGCGGGGGTCCAAATTTAAGCATTTAGAAAAGTCTCCATCTATGATCCGGCCGCCCATGTCGAACGACCCTCTTCTTCCCAGCACGACCACCACCAAGCTGCGGCCCGCCAATGTGTCGCTCAAGCAGCTGCGCGGCTTTGCCGCCGTCGCGCGCGAGGGCAGTTTCACCCGTGCGGCCCAGCAGCTGTTCCTGAGCCAGTCGGCGCTGTCGGCCCTGATACGCGCGCTGGAGGCCGAGCTCGGCCTGCGCCTGCTGGACCGCACGACGCGCCGGCTGGAGCTGACCGAGGCCGGCCATGAGCTGGTGCCCACCGTCGAGCGGGTGCTGGCCGATCTGGACCATGCCGCCCATGACCTGCGCGCGGTGGCCGAGGCGCGCCGCGGCCGGGTGCGACTGGGCACGACGCCGCTGCTGGCCGCCAGCATGATGCCCGAGCTGATGCACAGCTTCCAGGCAGCCCACCCCGGCATCGCACTGAGCCTGCTGGACGCCAGCGCCGACCAGTTGGTCGGTCAGCTGCGCTTGGGCGAGCTGGACCTGGCACTGGCCACCTTCGACGACGCGGCCGAGCCCGACCTGCAGTTCGAACCGCTGCTGGCCGATCCCATGGTGCTGGTCTGCGCCGCCCGCCATGCACTGGCCGGCGCCAAGCAGCTGCGCTGGGCCGATCTGCTGGACCAGCCGCTGCTGCTGATCAAGCCCGGCAGCGGGCTGCGCGCCCTGGTCGAGCAGAGCTTTGCGCCTTTGGGTGGCTGCCCGCGCCCGGCCCAAGAAGTGGCCCATATCAGCACCGCGATGGCGATGGCCGCCGCCGGCCTGGGTGTGGCCATCCTTCCGGCCTATGCGCTGAAGGCTGGCGGGGCCGCGCCGCAGGGCCTGGTCGGCGTGCCGCTGACCGAGCCCCGGGTGCTGCGCCAGCTGAGCCTGGCCCAGCTGAAGCAGCGCTCGCTGTCGCCGGCGGCGCGCGCCATGGTCGAGCATCTGAGGACGCATCTGCAGGCTCCGGTCGCTGTCAAACGCTCACCGCGGCGCGCCGCGCCATGATGGTGCGCAGCGCCGAGTAAGGCGTCACCAGCGAGGTCTTGGGGTTGTCGGGCGACGGCAGGTTCTGCACCTGCAGGCTGATCCGGCCTACCCGGCTGTGCGCCTCGATCTCATGCACATTGCCGCTGGCCTGCGGGTCGGCGATCAGCTCGACCTGGGTCTCATCCAGCCCCAGCGTGCACAGCGCCAGGGTCGCGGCCACATTGGCATTCTTCGGATACTGGCGCGCCGCTTCGCGGGCCGTGCCACTGAAGAACACAGTCGGCTCCCTCACCGCGGCCAAGTCCAGCAAGGCCTCGGCCGGCGTGTCGCGCCAGGCCCGAGGCGGTTTACGCGAGCGGTAGCAGACACTGTGCAGACCGGCCAGCCGCGCAGCCTGCAGCCAGTCCAGCCCGGCCAACGCGCCCGACGGCAGCAAGACCTGACGCCCCTCGGCGCCGGCCTTGCGTTGCAACGCATCCAGCAGGGCCGCGTCGGACAGCGCGCCGACCGAGACGATCAAGAGATCCGCCCCGGCCTCCAGGCAGGCCTCGCCGTGGCAGCGCACCGCATCGTGGCCGGCAGCCTCGACCACCAGCTGCGGGCCCAGAGCCAGCAGTGAGTCAATCTCGGTCATCACCGGCACGCCCAGGCCCTCGCCCTCCTGCGCATGGCGACACAGCACGCCCACCAGTTCGACACCGGCAGCAGGCCCCAGATCCAGCAGCTCGGCGGCGATCACACGGCCGATCGCCCCGTGGCCGATCAGGGCCACTCTCATTGCTTTGTTGTCTTGCTTCACCTTGCCATCTCCAGGGCTTGATGCACCACACGGCGGGCCAGCACGGCCGCCAGATGGGCGCGGTAGTCGGATCCGGCATGCAGATCGCCGGCCATCAGGTCTTGATCGACGCGCAGACCTTGCAGCGCGGCCGGTTCGAAGCGGCGCACTAGCGCGGCCTCGAAGGCGGGCAGACGCTGCACGCCCTGGGCCGTACCGCTGACGGCGACGCGCACAGCGCCGTCGTTCAGCTGTGCCACGGCCACGCCCACCAGCGCGAAGCGCGAGGCCGGCTGTTCGATCTTCAGATAGGCAAAACGCCGCGGTCGGCGCAGGCGCAGGCCGCACAGCAGCTCGTCCGGCGCCAGCGCGGTGCCGAAGAAGCCGGTGAAGAAATCATCTGCGGCGAGCTCGCGCCGGTCGGTCGCAAAGCTCGCGTCCAGTGCCAGCAGCCCGACCGGCCAGCAGGCGGCGGGATCAGCATTGGCTACCGAACCGCCCACCGTACCCATCGCCCGCACCTGGGCATCGGCGATATGGCCGGCCATCGTGGCAAGACCCGGCACCCAGGCGCGCAGCGCTGCCGACGCGGCCAGCTCGCGATGGGTCTGCATCGCGCCGAGCAGCAAGCAGCCGCTCTGCTCGCGGCTCTCGCGCAGCGCCGCGATGCCGCCTAGATCGATCAGCCGCGCCGGTGCCATCAGGCCCAGCTTCATCGCCGCCAGCAGGCTTTGCCCGCCGGCCAGCAGCTTGGCATCGACGCCGTCGCGCAGCAGGGCCATCACCTCTGCCACCGAGCCGGGACGGCAATACTCGAAATCATGCATGGTCCGCACCCTCGCGCATTTCCGTCAGGCCCTCGCAGACCGCAGTGACGATGCCCTCGTAGCCGGTGCAGCGGCACAGATTGCCGGCCAGCGCCGCGCTGACCGGGCCGGGCTCGGCAGGCACGCTCTCATGCGCCATCGCGCAAGCCCGCATCAGCATGCCCGGCGTGCAGAAGCCGCATTGCAGGCCATGGTGCTTGGAGAAAGCCCTTTGCAAGGGATGCCAGCCCACTGCAGGTGCCAGGCCCTCGACCGTCTGCACCGCAGCGCCGTTGGCCTGCAGGGCCAGCAGATTGCAGGCCTTGACCGCGCGACCGTCCAGCAGCACGGTGCAGGCCCCACACTGGGCGGTGTCGCAGCCCCGGTGGCTGCCGCTCAGGCCCAGCTGCTCTCGCAGCAGGTCCAGCAGCAGGGTGTTGGCCGGCAGGTCCATGTCCTGCGCCTTGCCGTTGACGGTGAGTGTGAGGCGCGGCATCGCGCTCAATCCAGCTTCAAGCCGCTGAGGGCAAACTGCTCGCGAATCTTGGCCTTCTCGGCCTCGGTCAGCGGCAAGAGCGGCCGGCGCACCGGCCCGCCGACGCGGCCCATCAGCTCCAGCCAGTATTTGCTGTGCGCCTGCGGCTTGCCCTTGGGCTTGCAGGCCTTGAAGGCTTGGCGCGCCGACTCCAGGCTGTCACGCACAACCCTGGCCTCCTTGAACTTGCCCTCGAAGGCCAGCCGGGTGTAGTCGTTGATGCGCTGGTCAGCGCCGGTTTGCAGCAGCAGCGGCGGGGTCGAGCACAGGTACAGGCGCCAGCCCAATTCCTCGATGTTATCCAGCCACTCCTCCTCCGAGGCGGTGCTGACCTGGATCTGCTCGCCGACCAGGCGGCTCAGCTCGACATACATCTCGCGCGGCACGCTGTACTTGATCGCGACGATGTTCGGCAGCGCGGCGATGCGGGCGCACAGCTCCGGGCTCATCAGATAGCCGCAGTCCGGGTGGTTCCACATCGCGATGCCGATGTCCAGCTGCTCGCTGATATGGCGGTAGTACTCGTAGATGGTCTCGTCGGTATCGGCGCCGAAATGCAGCACAGGGCTGTGCACGACGATCCAGTCGGCGCCCACCACCTGGGCATGGCGGCCCAGCTCCAACACAGTGTCCAGATTGGTGTCGGAGCAGGACATCACGGTGCGCGAGCCCAGGCGTGACGCTTCCTCGGCGGCGATCTCGAAGCTGCGCTTGCGCTCAGCCAGCGACATCGAGAAAGACTCGCCCTGCTTGCCGCAGACGAACAGTCCGCCGAGCTTGAGCCCGCCCATCCAGTGGCGCAGATTGGCGCGAAAGCCATCTTCGTCGACGGCGCCGCTGGTATCGAAAGGCGTCAGGGTCGCGGCCCAGACGCCGGTGAAGTGAGCCTTGGCATAGGCCTTGGCGTCCTGCTTGCTGTAGTTCATGGCTTGCTTTGCGTGTTGTCTTGATGAAGGGCCCGCCACAGGCGCTCGGCCGTCAGCGGAAAGTCGAGTTGTGGGCGGCCGCCCAGCGGCCGCAGCGCGTCATGCGCGGCGTTCAGGAGTGCGGCGGGCGCGCCGATGCAGCCGGCCTCGCCGACCCCCTTGGCGCCCAGCGCATTGGCGGCGCTGCGGGTGGGCAGGCTCGCAAGCCGCAGGCGAGCCGGCATGTCATCGGCGCGCGGCAGCGCGTAATCCATCAGCGAGCCGGTCAGGAGCTGCCCCTGCTCGTCATAGACCAGACGCTCCATCAGGCCCTGGCCCAGGCCCTGAGCCAGGCCGCCGATCAGCTGCCCATGGACCAGGGCCGGCGCGACCACCTGGCCAGCATCGTCGACCCAGACCAGATCCTCGATGCGGGGCTGGCCGGTCTCGCGATCGATGGCCAGCGCCAGCATCACGCAACCGGCCGCCCAGGCCTCGTGCGCGACCTCGTGCACCAGGTCCACGGTGTGCGGGCGCGCCGCGCCGGCGGCCAACTCCGCGCGCAACTGCTGCGCCGCCTTCAGCACCGCGCTGCCGCCGATGGCCGTGCTGCGGCTGGCGAGCGCGCCAATGCCAACCGGGCAGGTGGCGGTGTCGCCATGGAGCACGCGAATGTCGGCGGGCGCACAGCCCAGCGCCTGGGCAGCGATCAGCGCATAGCTGGTCTCGCGACCCTGGCCCTGGGCCGTGGCGCCGGTGGACAACAGGTAGCGGCCATCGGCATGGGCCGTGAGGCGCACGCTCTCGAAGCCCTGGCCACAGGGCTCGACATACAGGGCGATGCCCAGGCCCAGCAGCTCGCCGGCCGCGCGGCGGCGAGCCTGATCGGCACGGCGCTCTTCGTAGCCGAACAGCTCGGCGGCGCGGCGCAGCAGGGCCGGCAGATCGCAGGCATCGAGGCGCTGGCCATTGGGCCAGTCGGTGGGGAGCTGCTGCGGCGCCCAGCAATTGCGAAGACGCAGCGCCAGCGGGTCCAAGCCCGCGCCGGCGGCGGCCTCGTCGATCAGCCGCTCCATCAAGAGGGCGGCCTCGGGCCGGCCGGCACCTCGGTAGATGCCCACCGCAGCGGCATTGGACAGGCGGCCCTCGCCGCACACCGCTTGCACCGGCACGCGGTAGGGCCCGGGCAGGATGCGGCAGGCATTGCGCAGCGGCGCGGCCGCACTGTAGGTCAACCAGTGGCCCAGCGCAAAGCGCAGATCGGCCTGCAGCGCAGCGAGGTGGCCATCGGCGTCCAGCCACAGCCGGCCCTGCAGCCGAGCGGCGCGACCATGGGTGGCTGACAGCAGGTCTTCGCCACGCGTGGCTTGCCACAGCAGCGGCCGGCAAAGTCGGCGTGCGGCCCAGGCCAGCATCAGGTCTTCCGGAAACACCGAGGCCTTGCCGCCAAAAGCGCCGCCGACATCGGGCGCCACCACCCTCACCTGTTCCAGCGCCAGGCCCAGCGCCAGCGCCAGGTCCTCGCGGGCGCGGCTGGGGGTCTGGGTCGACAGCCAGGCATGCAGGCCCTGGCCGTCCCAGCTCAGGAGCGCGGCGCGCGGCTCCATGGGCGCCGGCGCGACCCGGGGCAAGGCGATCTGCGCCTCGGCCGCTGGCGGGCTCTCGGGCAGACGCCCCACGCTGAACTCGCTGCGCAGCGCGACGTTGTCGGGCAGGCCGGGATAAAGAGCAGGCGCGTCGTATTGCTGATGATCCAAGGCCGGAGCCAGGTCTTGGTAGTCAGCCCACACCAGATCGGCCGCCGCCTGGGCCTGGGCCCGGCTCTCGGCCAGCACCAGGGCGACAGGCGCGCCGACCGCCAGCACCCGGTCGGGCGGCACCAACTCGGCCTCGGGCAGGTTCATGTCGGCGAGCAGGCGGTTGACGCGGGGCTGGCGCAGGCCGACAAAATCGGCCGGGCCCAGCACCGCCAGCACACCCGGCTGGGCCTGCGCCTGGGCCATCTCCAGGCCGAGCAGTCGCGCATGGGCGTGGGGGCTGCGCACAAAGACCGCGTGGGCCTGGCCGGCCAGGCGGATGTCACCGACAAAGCGCCCGCGCCCGCTCAGCAGGGCCGGGTCTTCGACGCGCAGGAAACCGGCGCAGGCGACGTCGTGGATAGCGGCTTGTTCGGTAGGCATGGGAGCGATTGGACACAGGGCAACGCAGCAATACAAACGCAAAATATTTGTTGATTCAGCTGTTTTGTTTCTGAATTGATTGCCTCACCGGAATGCAAAGGAGTTCAGACATTTTGGATACCTATTACATTACATGTATACATGGCATCATTTAAGCATCCATTGCAACGAGGCCGATGTTATGAAGAAGACCTTTCCAACCCCCGTGTCGCGCAGAACCAGCCGGCTGGCCGCGCTGTTTGCTGTGGCCATGCTGGGCGCCAGTGGCGCCGCCTTCGCTCAGGCCGAGGGCAGCGCGGTCAGCATCTACGGTTTTCTGAAGGTGGATGCCGAGATCGTCAGCGGCGGCAGCAAGGGCAGCCTGAAGCGTCTGGCCAATAACCTCTCGGTGCTGGGCTTTCGCGCCCGCGAAGATCTGGGCGGTGGCCTCAGCGTCTGGGCCCAGATCGAAACCAATGTGCGGGCCGACACCGGCGAAGGTCCCTGGGGCGGCCGCAACACCGGCATCGGGCTCAAGGGCAGCCTGGGCGAGTTGGTGCTGGGCCAATGGGAGACACCGTTGCGCTTTGTCTCGATCTATGCGGTGGATCCCTTCACGGCAGGCATCTTTGCCTCCAACAGCCTGATAGGCAACGGCTTCGCGACCGCGGCCAATGGCGCGGCGGCCTCCTCCTTCGACCGCCGCCAGCCCAATCTGATTCAGTACTGGAGCCCCAGCATCAAGGGCTTCAGCGCCCGGCTGGCCTGGGCGCCCAGCGAGGAGAAGACCGACAGAACCGCGCCCGAGCTGTTCTCCGGCCTGCTCAGCTACAGCCAGGGCCCGCTGTATGCCGCCTACGGCTACGAGCTTCACCGCGAGTATTTCGGCCCCGGCAGCGCCGACAGCGCGCACCGCGTCGGCATCGCCTATTCATTCGGACCGACACGGCTGCGCGGCAGTTGGGAGCGGCTGCGCTACGAACCGGCGCCGGGCCAGCACCTGAGCCGCAATGCCTGGCAGCTGGCCTTGACCCATCAGCTGGGCGTCAGCGGCAGCCTGCGCGCCTCCTATGTGCGGGCCGGGCGCTCCAGCGGCAATGCCAGCTCGGCCATCGGCGGCATCGCGCGGGCGGGCAGCGACTCGGGCGCCAGTCAGGTGTCGCTGGGCTATGGCCACACGCTGTCCAAGCGTACCGAGCTGTGGGCCGCCTACACCCGCATCAACAACGGCGCCGACGCGCTCTACAACCTGTCGGCCAACAGCTTGGCCGGGCTGCAGGCGGGGCAGGATCCGCAGGGCCTGGGCCTGGGCATCACGCATCGCTTCTGAGGGCGCAGCGATGCCGGATCGCGGCTCAGGCGGCAGATTTGCGCGGCCGGCCGCGCGTCGCGGCCTTGGCGGGCGGCTTGGCCTCCGCCGGGGTCCGACGCGACCGCGCGGCCTTCGCCGTCGGCGCCGCCGCCTCGCCGGCCTGCTGCTCGCGCAGCAGTTCCAGCACATTGATGGACAGGCGGGCCGTGTGATTGCGCATCGCTTCGTAAGAGGCCTCGGCGTTCGACGCGACGATGGCGGCGATCACCGCCTGGTGCTCGTCGTTCGAGACGCTCAGTCGGCGCTCGACCTTCTTCTGCGCCGCGCGGAACGGCGCCAGCCGCTCGCGCAGGCTGTCGAGCACGCCGGTCAGCGTGCGGTTCTGCGCGCCGGCGCCGATCAGCTGGTGGAACTGGTGGTTCAGCTCCAGATAGCCGGCCTCATCGCCGCGCGCCACGCAGTCCTCGCTCTGCTGCTGCAGCATCTGCAACTGCTTCTTCTGCACTGCGCTCATGCGCTCGGCGCTGATGCGGCAACACAGCGCCTCCAGCTCCACCATCGCCTCCAGCATGTCGGACAGATCGCTCAGCCCGATGCTGCGCACGATGCCGCCCTTGCGCGGCTGCAGATCGATCAGCCCTCGCGCAGCCAGCTCGCGCAGCGCCTCGCGGATCGGCGTGCGCGAGACCTGGAAGCGCTCGGCCAGCACCAGCTCCTCGAGTTTCTGGCCCGGCGGCAGTTTGCCGCTGACGATGTCGTCGGTCAGGCTGCGACAGATGGCGGCGGATGCGTTGTTGGCCATGCGTGATCAATCCCCGGGTGCGGGCTGCGCCAGCCCTTGTTCGTGGTGCTCGGCCAGGGGCGCGCGCAAGACCTGGCCCCGGCGATTTTAACTGCGCCAAACACATAACATCCGTGTTCTGCGCTCATTGAATACATGGTAATTATCATGTATACATACGACCTCAATCACCCAAGACACTCACTTACCCATCCACAGGAGACCCTCACATGGCTAATGGCAAGCTGCGCCACATCGCGATTTCGGTGCCCGACCCCTGGGCCGTCGCCCCGTTCTACATCGAGTCCTTCGGCTTGAAGAAGGTCGGCGAGACCGATTCCTCGCTGGCCCGCGGCATTTATCTGAGCGACGGCACCGTGACGATCGCACTGCTGAAATACAAGACCGACGAGGCCGCCGGCGAGCGCGGCCGCGACTATGTGGGCTTGCACCACATCGGCTTCTGGGTCGACGAGATCAAGCAGGCCCGGGCCGAGTGCGAGGCCGCCGGTGGCACCTACTACATGGGCGAGGTGCCGGTAAAGGGCAACAGCTTCTACGAGGTCAAGTACCGCGACCCGAACGGCGTCATCATCGACCTGACCGACCATGGCTGGGGCGGCGCCTCAAAGGACGGCGGTGCCCAACCCGACGGCCCGGCCCTGCGGCATCCGGACCTAAAGGCCGAGCGCAGCGGGCTTTGACAGGCGGCGGCCGGCGCGAAGGCTTCAGCAGAAGGCTTTGCGCTGCAGCCTCAGCGCGTCCCGGTCTATGCTCGCCCGCAACAGCTCTGCGTCGGCGGGGCTGACACCCAGTCGCCTGAAGTGCGGCTCCCATCGATCGACCATGCGCGCCACCTGCTGGATCAGCTCGATGGCGCGCGCTCTCTTGAGGCCGAACTCATTGAGCCCGGTCAGCGCATTCTCCAGGCTGGACTGTGCCCCGGCCCGGCCCACCGAAAGCGCCTGGTAGCCCAGGTTTTGCAGCGTGGGCAGCACGTCGTATGCCGGGGCCAGTTCGTAGTAGCCATCGAAGCCCAGACGCAGGCTGTGGTTGCGCTCATGGTCGTCGGTGTTGTCCATCAGGATGTTGAACACCATGCGCCGGAACAGTTCCTCGCGCATCGCGCCCTGGCGATCCGGGTGCCCCAGGCGCAGCAGCACAGTGGCCAGATCGCTATAGCTCTCGTCCAGGCGAGCGGCGCGCAGCACGGTTCGGGCCGACAGGCAATGCATACGATAGTCGCCCCGGCGGTCGAAGCGCGCAATGGTCAGCGCATGGCGCGCCCTGCCATGGCGCGGGGGAATGGGCAGCACGCCGGTCGCGGCCACCTCGATGCCGGCCAGCGCCGCCAGTGTCATCGTCGCATGCTCGACCAGGGGCGTGTCCACCGCGTCATCCAGCTCGGCAAACTTGATGACGCAGGGCCCGGCGTCGGTCTGCAGCAAGGCCTTGGGTCGCGCGCCGCCCAGCGTCACGCCGGGCTGGATCAGCCGCTGCATGTCAGCCGTAAGCGGTGCTTGGGTCTGCACATCTTCGATAGCAGCACTCAGCGGCGCCAGATCGCGCAGCTGCGGGTAGGGGCCCATCGCACGCGGCACGTACTGTTGGGCCGAGACCGAGACGCCGAGTGCACCGAAGCGGTCGTCGCCGGCAAACAGCAGCATCTCCAGAATTGACAAGCGGGCGGGCCGGTCGATATGGCGAATGATTCGCTCCCCCCAGCGGTCGGGCCGCGCATCGTCGATCGCGCCCGGCGCGCTGCCTCTCTCACCGGCCGTGAAGTCCTGGCCCTGCAGCAGGGGCAGGTCCTCGCTGAGTGCAAAGTGCCACCACTGGGCGTCGTAGCGAAAGCTCGCGCAGTCAGCGACCAGTTGCGACAGCCCGAGTTCGCCCACCAGGGTGGGCGCGGCAGGATTCACCAGCATCCAGACGTAGAGCCGGTCCTGAGGGATGTAGGTCTGCGGGGTGACGGCGGGGATCGTCATCCGCTCACCCGACTTTTGGTGGGGTGCTCGACAACAAGGCAGCCAGGCCGTCGGCCGCAGTACGGCTCGCGCCGGCCCGGGTTCGGGCCGGTACCGGCTTCCTGCCACCGAGCTTGCCGATCTCGCGCTCCAAGGCCGCATGGTCCTGGAGCGGGGAAATCAGGTCGGCCAGGCCCTCGGCCCGGTTAATCAACCACATGCACATCACATAGGAGGCCATGGCCACGGCCGGATCACCACGCTCGATGCGGGCCATGGTCGGCTGCGACACCCCCAGCTTCCTGGCCCATTGCGCCTGCGTTTCACCACGCCGCTTGCGCGCAACAACGATGTTTTGAGCCAGCTGCTCAATCGCTTGCAAGACCGCCTGAGGATAGTTGGCAGGGCTGGTGTTCTGTCGCGGCATACATAGATATTATTTGATCTGTGTTTTTTTGCAATCCTATGAATAATTGAGGCGGTAATGGCTTCGTGTGCATCCGCAGAACTCGGCATGGGCTCGACAACTCCAAGCAGGGCTTATTCATAAATAGTCGAAAAAATCAAACATTGACAACATCTATGTATTTTTTACAGCAGGTCGGGCCGCTCAGCGCTCAGCTGCGAACCTCAAGATCGAAGGCCAGAAGCTTCCACTGGCCTTGTTCCAGCACATAGCGCTGCTCGAAGTCCACACGGCTCTTGTGCAGCTGGTAGTGCCCGGGCAGCACCAGCACGCCCTGGGCGTCGACGCGGGCGGCCTCGATCTGCGGCTCGTGCTTGTTCAGCACGGTCAGATCGCCGATGTCGAACAGCGGTCGGTAGGCCTCGTCGAGCTTGGCAACGCTGAACTGACGCTGCCACAGCTGCGAGATATTGCGATGAAAGCGCGCCATGCTGCGCTCGCGGGTGGAGACAGTGAACTCGTGCATGGCCAGCTTGACCATCTCGGCCTTGGCGCGCTCGTCGGGCAAGGCCGGCTGCGGCTCTGGCGTCGTGGCGTCGGCGACGCCAGCCGGGTCGCGCCCGATGGCCTGGATGCGCCAGGCATCGCCTTCCTTGACCAGCGTGATGCTGACCGGGATGGTGCCGCCGCTCGCAGCTTCCAGCGTGCCGCGCAGCTCGCCGCGCGCGCCGCTGACCTTGCGCTGCGACCAGCTGGTGTCGGCAATGTCGCTCATGCCCTGGCCGCGCAGCTGGCGCGTCAGGCCTTCTTCACTGAGACTGTCGCGCAGCTCGCGGGCCAGCAGCGCGCGTGCGCCGGCCATGTCCCGCTGGCGTGCGGCGCTGAAGAACTGGTCGGCGGTGCTGGCCAGGCCGGCAGTCAGGTACAGGCCGGCGCCGACCGCCACGCTGGCCAGGCCCAACAGGGCGGCGGCAATCTTTTTCCAGGGTTTCACGGCAATGCTCCTTGCGACAGAGGGTGGAGATGGTGTGGCACCGATGACTCAGGGAGCGTCCTCGCCATCGGCGGCGAACTCGAGGAAGCGGTAGGGGCCGTCCACGCGGCCGAAATAAAAGGCGTAGGGCCGGCAGAACACGACCCAGCGATCGCCGCCATCCGGCAGCGCCGCCTGCCTGGCCAGGCAGCGGCGCTGAGCGTCAGCAAAAAGCAGCCGCGGCATTTCGCGCACGAAACCGGCACGGTCTAGCGCGCGCCCCTCGAACAAAAAGGGCAGTCGGCTCAGGCCGGCCAGGGCCGGGCCGTCCTGGACGCTGACGGCAGCACGGAAACGGGCGTGGAAACCGGCAAAGTCCTCGGCCCACACCGGCCGCCAAAACAGCGCCAGCGCCAGCAGCAGCAGTCGTGGCTGTCTCGTCCTGGGCCGCCTCACCACAGGCCCAGCCAGCGCGTCTTCGTCACCGCCTCCAGACGGGCCACAGAGTGCTTGTGGGACTGCAGGTTCCAGGCCGTGGCCTCGGCGCGCTGGCGCGCCAGATCGAGCGGGCGTGCCCCGACGGCGAGAGGCTCGCCCGGCCCGAAGGCGCGCGACATGATGGGGGCTCGGTAGCGGTAAGGCGCCGTGGTGCGCAGCTGCGGGTCGGCCCCATGCGCCAGCAACCAGTCGATGCCGCGCACGCTGTCGTGCAGCGCGGCAAAGTGCAGCGGCGTGAGACCGCCCTGGTTGCGCACATTCACCCCGGCCACCAGCAGGCGCGGGTGGAACACCGTGTGAAGGGGCACGTTGCCGCGCGGGTCGGTGACCAGCGGATCGGCACCGCCGTCCAGCAAGGCCTCCACCGCTGCGTAGCCGGCCATATGGATGGGCTGCCTGCCCTCGGCATCCAGCGCAGCGATGTGGGCCCCACGTGCGATCAGCAGCCGCGCGCAAGGCCCGCAGCCGAAGCGGGCCGCAAAGTGCAGGGGAGTTTCAGCGTCATCGCTGGTGCGTGCGTTGGGGTCCAGGCCGGCATCTAGCAGGCGCTGCAACGCCGGCTCGCCCGCGCCGAGGTGGATCGCCTTGTGCAACACGGTGGCGCCGCCCATCGGGTCAATCGGAAAGGGCTCGCCGCTGCGCTGGTGCCGCGCGATCAGCTGCTCCAGCCCCGTCAGCTTGTTGCCGGCAAAGACGGCTTTGAAGGCCTGCATGCCTTCATCCTGTGCCCACAGCGCGCCCGCCATCGATCCCAGCAGCAGCGCGATGGCGTAGCGGCGAAGCAGCGCGGACAGGGGGATGCTCATCGGGGCCTCTCGGGTCGACGCGCCGGGATGGCGCACGAGAGGCAGTGTCACAAGCGCAGTTATCGGCCGCGCTTCGCGCGGCGTATCTCTGTGTTTCTTATGTTGTCAGGGCACGGGCCCTCGCGGCATCAGGCACTGCGCGCGGCGCGGGCGGCGTCGAGCTGGGCGCGCAGCTCCGCGACCTCGGCGGCCAGGTTGTCGCGCGCGGTGACCGCGCCGACCAGCTCCATCTCGGCGGCCAGGCGCGCATCGGACTCGCCCGCAGAGCTCGTCAGCTGGCGCTCGAGCTGGCGGCGCAGCTCGGCGATCTGGGCGTCCTTGCCCTCGATGGCCAGCTGATCCTTGGCCTTGCCGACCAGGGCGTTGGACGCGATGTCGCGGGCATGGCGCAGTTCTACCGTCAGCCGCTCGATGCTGGCATCGCGATCCGCCAGCGCGACTTGCGCCTGCTCGTTCGACTGCCGCAGTGCAGCCAGGTCGCCCTCTGTTTGCGCTAGGCTATCACGCAGCGGCGTAGCCGCGTCCTCCGCCAACTGTCTAGCCCAGCCGCTCAGCGCGGCGGTGATCGATGCGGGGACAACAAGGTCCGCACCGAGCCGCGCCTGGGCGGCGGCAACATCGCTGGCGGTGGTTTCTTGGCCTGACATATCAATTTCCAGTGAGGTTGCGGGCTGGCCCATGCAGAGCAAGGGCGACCGCCCTGGCCTGTTTCTTTAATGCAGCAGGCATTGTCAGGCGGGTCAGATCAGCCAATTGCGCAAAACCTACCAGCGCCTGACTGCCCCAGTATCCAGATGCACAAAACGCTCCGCCGGGTAGTAGCCGACACCGCCGGCGCCCAGCGCCAGCGCGGCGTCGCGCAGCGCGGTGAGCGGCACTCCGGGCAGGCGTACATCGATGGCGCGGCCCTGCAGATGCAGGCTACGCGTAGCGACACCGCCGCCGCCGGCCTTCCTGAGCCGGCTGTTGGTGGCCTCGCAGCGGTAGCCGGAGATCACCTCAAAAGCCGCGTCCGGCTCTAATCTCAATTGTTGACGCAGGCGGTGCAGCTGATCAAACAGCAGCGGGTCCATGCGACCGACCTCGCCGCTGTAGTGGTCGCGCAGAAAGCGGTTCAGCCGCTGCAATGCGTCGGGCAGGTAATACGCCCCCGCGGCATAGACCAGGGCGATGCGCTCGCCGGTGTGGGTGTGGGCCAGCGACAGCAGACGCTGCGGCGCGCCAGATGCCTCGCTGACCGCCATGGCGGCGCCGGCGCTGGAGGTCGCCAGCAACGCAGTTGCGCCCAAGGCGGCGGCGCCACTACGGCGCATGAAGTCGCGCCGGCCGCTCACTGCGCAGCCCCCGCTTTGGCCAGAGCGGCGGAGCGCTGACGCAGCGCCTGATCGAGCACGCGGTCATGGCCGTAGATGTCGGCGAAGAAGTGCACCGGGCCGGCGGTCTGCTTGACCAGGGCCGTGCCATAGGCGATCAGGACGGGCATCGGGGCCTCCAGCTTCAGGGTCGCGGACTTGCCCGCGCTCATCGCCTCGCGGATGCGCGGCTCGTCCCAGCCGGACTGCTCCTGCAGCACGAAGCGGGCCAGGGCCAGCGGGTCCTCGACGCGGATGCAGCCATGGCTGAAGTCGCGCCGCTCACGCTGGAAAAGATCCACCGACGGGGTGTGATGCAGATAGATATGGTCGCTGTTCGGAAATGCAAACTTGATATCGCCCAACGCATTGCGCGGCCCGGGTCGCTGGCGGATGCGCAACTGGCCGGCCAGCACCGCGTCTAGCGTGGCGGCGCTGGGTCCGCCCGCGCGGGCCGCGCCGCTGGCGCTGTCGACAAACTCGAAGCCCTGCTGCTCGAAATGGCTTGGGTCGCGGCGCAGTCTGGGCACCAGTTCCCCGCGTGCGATCGAGGGCGGCACATTCCAGTAAGGGCTGAACTCGATATAGCGCATCGTCTCATCGAATAGCGGGGTGCGCATGCTGCTGAAGGCCTTACCGACGATGACGCGCATCTCCTCGCGCACCCTGATCGCACCCTCGGGGCCGGGCCCGACTTCGTAGGCACGCAGCACGAACTCCGGGATGTTGATCGTGATCATGCGCGGCGCCAGCTGCAGCGGGGTCCAGCGCAGCCGCTCCATCGTCAGCTCGATCTGGCGCCGCCGCGCGGCCGGTGCCACCTGCAGCTCGGCCAGCGTGGCCGGGCCGATAACGCCATCGTCGCCCAGGCCGTGACGGCGCTGGAAGGCACGCACCGCGCCAACCAGCGGCTCGGCATAGCGCTGCGCCGGCTCGGCATCAGTGCCGGCAGCGGCAGGGCTAGCGGGCAAATCGCCCAGCGCGACCAGGCGCCGGGCCAGCAGGTCCAGGTCCACATAGGGCTCACCGGACTCAAGCTTTCTTCCCCCCTTGCCGGCTGCGGGCAGCGGCGCCAGCGGCCGCTGCCAGGCCGGGTGCTGCTGGCCCAGTGCGCGGTACTGGGCCAGCACCTCGCGCAAATCGCCATACAGAGGCAGCTGAGGGGCCGCAGCAGTTGCTGCTGCCGCCAGACCTGAACCAGCCAGGGCCTGCTGCAAATAGGCGGCTGCATCGAAGGGCTGACGCTCGGCCGGGCTGAAGCGGTAGTGGATGCTGCGCGGATCGATGCGGCCCCGGTGCAGGTCCTGCAGATAGCGGGTGGTCGCGGCGCTGAGCCGCTCGGCAAAGCGTTCCCGGGCCGCCGGCTCGGCCCCGTTCTGCAGCTCGGCCAGTGAGCGCTCCAGCGCCTGAACCTGATAGTCCTGCGGCTCCAGCCCATGGCTAGCGGCTGACTGCAGCAGCGCCAGTGCCTGCCTGGCCTGCGGCGTGGGCCGGCCGGGGTCGCTGGGGTCGAACCAGGGGGAACTCGCTGGCTGACTCTGAGCGGCGGTGGCCAGCACAGCGGACAGCATGACGAGAATCAAGACACGGGGAGCAGCGCGCATCGCCCCATTATCAGAGCCACTCAAACGGGCACGGCGCTGGGCAGCACCCGGCCCGCGAAGAAGGCCTGCAGATTCCCGATCACATTGTCCACCTGGGCATGCTGGGCGGCCGGCGAGCGGCCCGAGACATGGGGAGTCAGCAGCACCCGGGGCGAGGCGGCCAGCGCAGCCGGTACGGCGGGCTCGCTCTCCAGCACATCGAGCCCAGCGCCGGCGATCTCGCCGGCCTCCAGCGCTGCGATCAGCGCGGCCGTGTCGAGCACCGAGCCCCGCGCGATATTGACCAGATAGCCGGCCGGCCCCAACGCGCGCAGCACCTCGCGACCGACCAGATGGCGAGTGGCCGGGCCGCCAGGACAGGCCAGCACCAAGAAGTCGGACTCGGCGGCCAGGGTCGTCAGCGCGGCCACATGGCGGTAGGGCAGCTCGGCGCGCGGCGTGCGCGCGGTGTAGGCGATGTGCATGTCAAAGGCTTCGGCGCGGCGCGCGATGTGCTGGCCGATATGCCCCAGACCCAACAGACCCAGGCGGGCGCCGTTGAGTGTCGGGCGGGCGGCGCGACTGGTCTCCCAATCGCCGCGCTTGACGGCCGCGTCCAGCCCGACGAGGCCGCGCGCCAACGCCAGCATCAGGCCCAGCGCATGGTCGGCCACGGTGGCGTTGTTGACGCCCGGTGCGTGAGTGACCGCGATGCCGCGCGCGCGCGCCGCCGCCAGGTCGATATTTTCGTAGCCGGCGCCAAAGCTGGCGATCAGCCCCAGCGCCGGCAATCTTGCCATCGCGGCCGCGCTCAGGCCGGTGCTGCCATTGCTGAGTACTGCGCGCAGCCGGCCCAGCCGCGCCTCGCCCAGGCGCGCTCCCAGTGAGTTGAGGGCCTGGGCATCGTGCAGGCCCGCCGGCTCGTAGATCAGCGCATAGCGCTCGTCCAGAGCCGCCAGCGCCTCGGGCTGCAGGGGAATCAGGACCAGCAGCGGCTCGCGGTCAGGCTGGGGATCGTTCATGGTCATCGCATCGCTTTCGTGTAGGTGACTTCCCGGAGTCGTCGCTTGAATTGCTTGTCATGTATACATGTGGATGATATTGTATTCATAACAACAAACCGAGGACCACCACCGATGCACAACAACTGGTATGCCATCGCCAACTACGAGCAGGGCGCCGGCCCGCGCGCGGCGCTGGTGCTGGACGAGCAGCTCTACGACGCCGCCGCATTGGGCGCCGAGGCCAACCCGCTGCTGCTGGGCAGCCAGCATGTGATCACGCAGTGGGAGCAGCAGCGCGCCGCAGTCGATGCGCTGGCGCAGCGCCTGCGTGCCGAGCGCGCCGCCGGACGCGCCCGACCACTGACCCCCGGCAGCTACAAGCTGCTGGTGCCCTACCAGCCGGGCCGCATCTTCGGCGCCGCGTCCAACTACTACGAGCATGCGGCCGAGATGGGCACCAAGCTGATCGCGCGCAGCGAGAGCGCGCCCTACTGCTTCATGAAGGCCGAGAGCAGCGTGATTGCCACCGAGGAGGATGTGGTCAAGCCGGCCGCGACGCACAAGCTGGACTGGGAGGTGGAGCTGGGCGTGATCATCGGCCGCAGCTGCCGCCACGTCTCGGTCGAGCAGGCCCATGAGGTAATCGCTGGCTACACCGTTTTCAACGATATCAGCGCGCGCGACCTGAACCGCCGCAGCGACTATCCCTTCACACACGACTGGTTCCGCGGCAAGAGCTTCGACACCTTCGGCCCGATGGGGCCTTGGGTGGTGCCGGCACAATGCATCGCCGAGCCGCAGAAGCTGCGCATGCGGCTGGTGGTCAACGACGAGTTGATGCAGAACGACACTGCCGAGGGCATGATCTTCAATATCGCCGAGCAGATCGCCTATCTGTCGTCGATGCTGACGCTGCGCCCCGGCGACCTGATCGCCACCGGCACGCCCACCGGCGTCGGTATGGGCCAGGGCAGGTTTCTGCAGCCAGGCGATGTAATGACGGCCAGCATCGAGCAGATCGGCACGCTGCGCAACCGCGTCGTCGCGGCCACGCTCTGAACCTCCCACCCCAACCCAGCCAAGGAAGCCCCATGCCCTCTTCCATCACCGTCCTGCGCGGCATCGCCCTCGCGCTAGCCTGCAGCGCAGGCAGCGCGCTTGCGCAAGACAAGGTCAAGTTCAACCTCGCCTGGCTGCCTCAGGGTAGCACCGGCGGCGTGCTGGTGGCCGCGGCCAAGGGCTACTACGCCGAGGCCGGCATCGAGGTGCAGACCCAGCGCGGCTACGGCGGCCAGCGCACCGTCAACGAGATCGACCAGGGCCTGTTCGAATTCGGCTACGGCGACCCGATCAGCGTGATGCTGAACCGCGCCAACGGCGGCAAGACGGTGATGGTGGGCGCGATCAACACGGTGTGGCCGGCCGCGCTGTGCTATTTGCAAGATGGCAAGCGCAAGCCCTTGCGCAACATGGCAGATCTGAAGGGCCTGAGCCTGGGCGGCGGTGCGGCCTCGCCGCTACAGAACATCGTGCCGGCCTGGCTGGCTGCCAACGGGCTGCCGGCCGACCATCTGAAGCTGCTGCGCCTGGACCCCACCGTGATCAACCCCTCCTTCCTGCAGGGCAAGATCGACCTTGCCGAGTGCTGGGAGGGCGCGAACAAGCCGCTGCTGGAATCGCTGGTGGCGCGCGAGGGCAAGAAGCTCGGCGCCCTGCCCTACCGCGACTTCAATCTGAACATCTACGGCAACGGCCTCGTCACCAGCGAGAAGCTGATCGAGAGCAACCCCGACTTGGTCCGGCGCTTCGTCAAGGCCACCTACCGCGGCTACGAGCTGATGCGCAAGAACCCCGAGGAGGCGGCTGACCTGATCGTCGCCGGCAACAAGCTGCTTAACCGCGAAATCCTGCTGCAGCAGATCAAGGAAACCACGGCCATCATCAGCGACCCCGCGGCCGACAACAAGAAGCCTGGCTATATCCGCGCCGACCGCATGCATGGCACGGTGGAGTTCGCGAAGAGGGCCTTCAATGTGACGGCCGCCGTGCGCGGCGCCGAGATCTACACCAACCGCTTCGTCATCGGCGACTGAAGCGCGCAGACCTAAGCAGGAGCAGACAAGCATGGAGACAAGAGCAAGCCTAAGACCACGTCGCCTGGGCCATATCGTGCTGATGGTGCGCGACATCCACGCCTCGGTGCGCTTCTACACCGAGGTGATGGGGCTGACCGTATCGGACTGGATCAGCGACCAGATGGTTTTTCTGCGCGCCAGCAGCGACCACCATGATCTGGCGCTGTCGCAGATCCCGAAGGATTCGCCCGCGCTCAACGATCTGCCGCGCTACGACCGCCCCGGGGTCGAGCACTTCTCCTACCTGGTCGACGATATGGCCGAGATGGAGCGGGCCGTCGGCGTGCTGCAGGCCCATGGCGTCGAGATCGTGCGTGGCATCGGCAAGCACGGGCCCGGCGAGAACCTGTTCCTGGTCTTCAAGGATCCGGACGGCAACAACGTCGAGCTCTATTGCGAGATGACACAGATCAGTGTCGACCGGCCCTACGAGGCAAGGGTCTGGGAGCGCAACATCGAATCGTTCGATCAGTTCCGTTTCGAGCGCTTTGTCGTGCCGCCGCCGGCCGCCGTGGTCGTAGCCAAGCAGGGTGGCGCGAAAACCGACAAGACCGATGGCGGAGGTCAGGCTTGATGAACCCGATGCTCAAGCGTTGGCTGGAGACCCTGACGTTCTGGGGCCTGCTGGCCCTGTTGTGGGAGTTCGGCGTCGGCTGGCTGGGCATACGCCGCTACCTGCTACCGCCGCTGTCCGATGTGTTGCTGGCCGGCTGGAACGCCCGCGGCGCCTTGCTGGAGAACACCTGGGTGACCCTGCTGGAGGTGCTGGTGGGCTTTGCGGCCGCAGTGCTGGGCGGCGTGCTGCTGGGGGTGCTGATCCATCTGAGCGGCTTTGCGCGCCGCACCCTCTATCCCCTGATCACGGCGCTGCAAAGCATGCCCAAGATCGCGCTGGCGCCGCTGATGATCGTCTGGTTCGGCTATGGCTTCGGCTCCAAGGTGGCGGCCACCTTCTTATTCGCCTTCTTCCCCATCGTGATCGCGACCTTGGGCGGCATGCAAAACGTGGCCATCAATCTTGACGAGCATTTCCGTGCATTGGGTGCCTCGCGCGTGGACACCTTCTGGCGGTTGCAGGTGCCGGCGGCGCTGCCGGCCTTTGTCGACGGCATCAAGATCGCGATGCCGCTGGCCGTGATCGGCGCCATCGTTGGCGAGTTCATCGGCGCCGAGGAGGGGCTGGGACATCTGATGACCATGGCCACCGCGAATGCGCAGACCGACCTGATGTTTGCCGCCATCCTGACCATCACCGCGCTGGCCGTGCTGCTGTATGCGGCGGTCGAGCGCCTGGCCAAAGCCGTCTGGTGGCGTGGCATCTCTTTCTAAGGTGAGTCCTGATGTTGCATCAAGTCCTTCCCAAGCCGGTGGCCGCAGCAAGCCTGCCGGCGATCAGCGCACGCGCGGTGCTGAAGACCTTCGCCGGCAAGCACGAGGTCAAGGCGCTGGAGGCGGTGGATCTGGAGATCCGGCCCCATGAGTTCGTCTCGATACTCGGCCCCAGCGGCTGCGGCAAAAGCACACTGCTGCGCATCGTCGCCGGGCTGACGCCTTACGAGGGCGGCGAGGTGCTGGTAAACCAGCGGCCCGTCAATGGGCCCAGCCCCGAGATCGGCGTGGTGTTCCAGAGCAGCAATATGCTGCCCTGGCTGACCGTGGGCCAGAACATCGCACTGGGTGCCAAACTGCGCAAGATCCCCGCGGCCCAGGCCGCGCCCAAGATCGCCGCGCTGATCGCGATGCTGGGGCTCAAGGGCTTCGAGAACAACCACCCGCACCAGCTCAGCGGCGGCATGCGCCAGCGCGCCGCCATCGGCCAGATCCTCGCGTTGGATCCGCAGATCCTTCTGATGGACGAGCCCTTCGGTGCGCTCGATGCGCTGACCCGCGACAAGCTCAACGTCGAGCTGCTGCGCATCTGGCAGGAGCAGCGCCAGACCGTGCTGCTGGTGACGCACAGCATTTCCGAGGCGGTGTTCCTGTCGGACAGGGTGCTGGTGATGTCGGGCCGACCCGGCAAGGTGGTGCGCGAGGTCACGATCGACCTGCCGCGCCCGCGCCGGCCGGAGACGATCAAGCAGCACCCGCGCTATGCCGAGTACATGGCCGAGCTGTCGCAGCTGATGGGCGTCTATTGAAATGGTGGAGCATTTGCTGCGCGAGATCGGCCCGCGCTGGGCCGAGGACATCAACAAGCACCGCGCCCAGGTCATCGAGGCCTACACACCGCTGCTGGCCGCGAACCCGCTGCAGGGGCTGGAAGTCACGCGCGACGTCGCCTACGGCGCGCACGCGCGCCAGTGCCTGGACATCTATCAGGGCGGCGAGGCCCGGCGCACCGGCGCGCGCCTGCCCCTGATGGTCTTCGTCCACGGCGGCGCATTCCTGCGCGGGCAAAAGGACAGCAATGACCAAGTCTATGGCAACGTTGCGCGCTTCTTCGCGCGCCACGGCTTTGTCGGCGTCAATGTCGAATACCGGCTGGCGCCCGAGGCGCCGTTCCCGGCAGGCGCACAAGACCTGGCCATGGCGCTGGACTGGCTGCGCGCCAACGCGGCTGGCTTTGGCGGCGATGCGCGGCGCATGCTGCTGGTGGGCCATTCGGCCGGCGGCGCCCATGTGGCCAGTCTGCTCAGTGACCCGCGCCTGCAAGCGCTGGCCGGCCCCCTGATGACGCATATCGCTGGCGCGGTGCTGATCAGCGCACGGCTGCGCGCCGATCAGCGCGCCGACAACCCGAACGCGGCCGGCGTGCGCGCCTATTTCGGCGATCACGAGCACCGTTACGAGTCCGACTCGCCAGTCAGCCATGCCGCGCATGTGCGGGTACCGCTGCTGCTGGCAGTGGCCCAGTACGAAAACCCCTGGCTCGATGTCTATGCGATGGAGTTCGCCCACCGCGTAGGCCTCGCACAGGGCCGCAGCCCACAGCTGGTCTGGGCGCCTGAGCACAACCACACGTCCATCGTCGCCCATCTCGACAGCGGCATTGGCGACGACAGCTTCGGCCAGCGCCTGCTGAGCTTTGCGCGCGGCCTGAGCCCCTAGCCGGCGCCCGCCCACTCTTCTGTTCTTCCTGCTGGAGTTTTGCCCATGGTCAACGATGTCCTGACCGGCGCGTTCGCGCCCGTCGTCACCCCTTTCCTATCCGATGGCCGGCCCGATGTGGAGCGCTTCATCACCCATTGCCGCTGGCTGCTTGAGCAAGGCGCGGGGCTGGCGCCCTTTGGCACCAATAGCGAGGCCAACTCGATGAGTGCCCTCGAACGCATGGCCCTGCTGGACGCGCTGATTGATGCCGGCCTGCCGCCGCAGCGCATGCTGCCGGGCACCGGCGCATGCTCCGCCCCCGAAGCCGCCCAGCTGTCGCGCCACGCGGTGCAGCGCGGCTGCGCTGGCGTGCTGATGCTGCCGCCCTTCTTCTACAAAGGCATCAGCGACGAGGGCCTGTATGCCTTCTACGCCGAGGTGATCACGCGCATCGCCGATCCGCGACTGCGCCTGTACCTGTATCACATCCCCGCGCTGTCGGGCGTGCCGATCAGCCATGACGTGATCGAGCGCCTGCTGCGCGACTTTCCCGGCATCGTCGTCGGCATCAAGGACAGCTCGGGTGATTGGGACAATCTGCGGGCAATGCTGGAGCGTTTCCCCGAGCTGGCGATCTTCCCGGCCTCGGAGAGCTTCATCTCCCGCACCCGGCCGCTGGGCGCGCGTGGCTGCATCTCCGCCACGGTCAATATCAACCCCGGCGCGATCAGCCGGCTGGTCGAGCAGTGGGACCACCCGGAGGGTCAGGTCTTGCAGGCCCGAGTCGACACGGTGCGCCGGATCGCCCAGGCCCGGCCGATGATTGCCGCGCTGAAGGAGGTGCTGGCCGAGGGCCTGGGCGACCCGGGCTGGCGCCGTTTGCGTGCCCCGCTGGTGGGCCTCGCGCCCGAGGCCGCGCAGGCCCTGCATGCCGAGTTGGCCGAGGCCGGCTTCAAGCTGTGACGGCCGGCACCAACATTGCGCCGCTGGGCAACTATCCGGCGCTGCGGCGGCGCGGCCCCTGGCTCTTCGTCTCGGGCATGAGCGCACGCCAGGCCGACGGCACGGTGCCCGGCGATGCGGCCCGCCAGACTCGGCTGGTCATCGAGAAGATCCGCGCGGCACTGGCGACCGAGGGCGCCGAGCTCTCTGACTGCGTCAGCCTGAGCTGCTATCTGGTCGACATGGCCGACTTCGCCGCCTACAACGCCGCCTACGCCGAGTTCTTCCCCGACCTCAGCGGCCCGGCACGCACCACGGTGGCGGTGCACCAGCTGCCACACCCGGACATGCGTGTTGAAATCACCGCCACCGCCTGTTTGCTGGAGGACTGCTGATGCCCCGCCTCGATGACGCCGCACTGGACCTGCTGTTTCGCAGCGCGCGCAGCCACAACGCCTGGCTCGACAAGCCGGTCAGCACGGCCCAGCTGTACGAGCTCTACGAGCTGATGAAGCTCGGGCCCACCAGCTCTAACGGCTCGCCGGCCCGCCTGGTCTTCGTACATAGCGAGACGGCCAGGTCCAGGCTGGTACCGCTGATGGCGCCCGGCAACCAGGCCAAGGTCCAGGCGGCGCCGGTAAGCGTGCTGATTGGCTACGACAAGCGCTTTCACGAGCGGCTGCCCCAGCTGTTTGCGCACAACCCGGGCGCCGCCGCACCATTCGCGGCCAACCCTGCGCTGGCCGAGGCCACCGCCTTTCGCAACAGCAGCCTGCAGGGTGCCTACCTGATGCTGGCGGCGCGCTCGCTGGGGCTGGACTGCGGCCCCATGTCGGGCTTCGATGCGGCCAGCGTCAACCGCGAGTTCTTCGGCGACGAGGTGGTGGTGAATTTCATCTGCTGCCTGGGCTATGGAGATCCGGCGGGCTTGTTTGCGAGGCATCCGAGGTTGAGCTTCGACGAGGCTTGTCAGGTGCTGTGAAGTACTTGGCGTCGCCGCATGATCAGGCCGAATGCCGGCTTTACTCCGCTCATGTGCTCAGGACTGTGCCAGCCCTACTCTGCCCAGGACACTCCTCTACTTCGCTTCGCAAAGCCCGAGCCAACCTGATCTGATATCGGACGTTGCGCTGAAGGAGAACTCCAGCGCCTGTTGCCGAGCGTGGCGAGTGAGTGGCCCAGCGAGGCAATAGAGGACGCAGCAGGCCGGGCTCAGTCCCGGGCAGGCGCGGAGCCTCTCACCAGCTGCTCACGGCCCCGCCCCTTCAGGCAGGGATCGGTAAACCATCCAGCCCCTTGACCTCTTGCAACGAAAAACTGGTCCTGACCATCTTGACCCCCGGCAGCCGGCGCAGCTTGTGCTGCATCAGCGCCGAGTAGGCGTCCAGGTCCTGGGCCACGACCACCAGCACAAAGTCCTCGGGGCCGGAGACGCCGTGGCACATCACGACCTCGGGGATGTCGCGCACAGCGCGCTCGAAGTCCAGCGAGTGGCCCTCGTCCTGGCCCTCAATGCTGATAGTCACGAAAGCCATCACCCCATATCCCAGCGCACGCCGGTCCAGGCGCGCGTGATAGCCCGCGATCAGCCCGGCGTCTTCGAGCCGCTTGATGCGGCGCCAGCAGGGTGATTGCGAGAGCTGGGTCTGCTGCGCCAGCTCCGAGGTGGTCAGCCGGGCATTGGCCTGCAGGGCTTGCAGCAACAGTCGGTCGGTCGCGTCGATCTCTACTTGCATAAAAAAATCTCCTTAAGCCAGCTTACGGGATCAATTTGCCCCAAACAAGCATGGGTAGGGTTAGCAGGGTGATAAACAAGACACGCAATGCATAGACTGGCCTCGTTGTATACATAAACACGAATGCAAATACAGCATTCCAGCTCACATGAACTCTGCCCTGCCCTTTGTTGCCACCCGCGCGCTGACCCGCGCAGACTGCCAGGCCCTGGACGCCCGTGATCCGCTAGCCGCCTGCCGCGCGCGCTTTGCCCTGCCCGAGGGCGTGATCTATCTGGACGGCAACTCGCTGGGTGCGATGCCGCGCGCGGTGCCGGCGCGCATGCAGCGCGCGATCGAGCAGGAATGGGCCGTGGGCCTGATCCGATCCTGGAACGATGCGCACTGGTATCCGGCGCCGCAGCGGGTCGGCGGCCAGGTGGCGGCGCTGATCGGCGCGGCGGCCGACGAGGTCATCATGGCCGACTCGACCTCGGTCAACCTCTTCAAGGTGCTGGTCGCGGCACTGCGCCTGCGGCCCGGCCGCAAGGTCATCCTCGGCGAGAACGCCAACTTCCCGACCGATGCCTATGTAGCCGGCGGCGTGGCCGAGCTCATGGGGGCCGAGTTCCGCGCCGTTGACGCCGATGCCGTGCTGGCCGCGCTGGACCAGCACGGCCCGGAAGTGGCCGTCGTTTCGCTGACCCATGTCAATTACAAGAGCGGCCAGATCTACGACATGGCGGCCATCACCCGGCGCGCTCACGAGGTCGGCGCGCTGGTGGTCTGGGATCTGGCCCATACGGCCGGGGCAATGCCCTGCGAGCTGAACGCCTGCGAGGCCGATTTCGCGGTCGGCTGCGGCTACAAATACCTCAACGGCGGCCCCGGTGCTCCGGCGTTTGTGTTCGTCGCGCGGCGCCACCAGGCCGACGTGCAACAGCCGCTGACCGGCTGGCATGGCCATGCCAATCCCTTTGCCTTCGGCCAGACCTATGCACCGGGCACCGGCATGGACCGCATGCTGGTCGGCACCGCGCCGCAGCTGGGCCTGATCGCGCTGGAGGCGGCGCTAACGGCCTTCGACGGCGTGGACCTGCAGTTGCTGCGCGCCAAGAGCCTGTCGCTGACCGAGACCTTCATCGCGCTGGTGGACCAACAGCTGGCCGGCCAGGGCTTCGGCCTGGCGACGCCGCGCGACCCGGCCCTGCGCGGCAGCCAGGTCTCGCTGACCCATGAGCAGGGTTACGCCATCGTCCAGGCCCTGATCGCGCGCGGCGTGATCGGCGACTTCCGCGCCCCCGACATCCTGCGCTTCGGCTTTGCGGCGCTCTACCTCAGCCACACCGATGTCTGGGATGCGGTGGCCGCGCTGCAGACCGTGATGGCGCGGCGCGAATGGGCGCTGCCCGAGCACCAGGCCAAGAAGGCCGTGACCTGAGCCGTGATCTGAGTTTCTTGTTTCCCTCCCTCCCCGCACTCTCCCTGCGCTTGCTCTTACCTACCCCGTCCAGGAGCTTCCCATGAAGATGAAGTTGAAGAAGAGAAGTATCAAGAAGAGTGTGTGGCCGCTGGCCGCCGCGCTGGCCGCCGGGCCGGCGCTGGCCCAGGTGACGCTGTCCGGCTTCGTCGACATCAATATGGAGCACGCGAAGTCCGGCGGAAAATCCATCAAAGGCCTCAGCTCCGGCGGCCTGAACACCTCGCGCCTGCAGTTCAAGGCACAGGAAGACCTGGGCGGCGGCCTCAAAGTCACGGCCGTGCACGAGATCACGCTCAAGGCCGACAGCGGCCAGCAGGGCTCGCCACGCCACACCTATGCGCAGATCGGCTCCAAGGACTGGGGCGAGCTCAGCGCCGGCCGCCGCGACCTGCCCTCGGCCGAGATGTACGGCTATATCGACCCGACCTATTCGGGCGACTACAGCCCGATCAGCAACGCCATGCTCTATTACGCGCCCTGGCGCGAGAGCAACGGCCTGTTCTACACGACGCCGCGCATTGCCAACTTCCAGGCCCGGCTGGCCGCCACCGCCGGCCGAGAGGACGCCAGCAAAGACGCCCAGGTGCGCAGCGCCGCGCTCGACTACTTCGCCGGCAATCTCTACCTGATGGCCGCGGTCGACCAGCAGCACCGCCGCGATCTGTCCGACGCCAGCCAAATGCGGCGATCGCGCGACTACTACCTGGGCGGCGTCTACAGCGTCAGCAGCGCGCTGGATCTGACCTTTCTTTACCACCGCTACAACGGCTACTACGCCTACCCGCCGTATGCGGACTTCACGTCCAAGGGCCAGGATGTGCAGCTGGGCTTGCGCTACGAGTTCAACGCGCAGCAGCGCGTGTTCGCCAGCCTGGTGCGCAAGAACGACAAGCTCGACGCCGCGCTGTCCGACGCCACCAGCTGGGTGGCCGGCTATCTCTACGGCTTGTCCAAGCGCACTGACCTCTACGCCATCGTCGGCGCGGTCAAGCATGCGCGCGACTCGAACATGCGCTTCCCGGTGAGCTTCAACCACGCCACCCCGCTGTCCAACGAAAACCCGCGCGGCCTGCAGCTGGGCCTGCGCCACAAGTTCTGATCAAGGAGATCCCGTCATGAAACTCAAGCTCATCGCGCTGTTGATCAGCGCCGGCCTGGCCCAGCAGGCGCTGGCGCAGACCATCGTCGCGCCGGCCGCCGGCACACCCAAGCTGCCGGTCAAGGAGAACCCCGAACCCGCCAAGGGCACACCGGGCGAGCCCGCTAGACCCGACCCCGCCAGCTACGGCCTGGATCCGGCCACCGGCGTCTACAAGCACCCGGCCGAGACCCCCGGCATCGGCGGCACTCATCCCTTCAAGGGCAGCCTCGACTATCTGGATCAGAGCAGCTATCTGCACAACACCAAGGTCGAGGCCCTGCACCCGGAGATGCTGGGCAGTCCGTATCACAGCTGGCAGACCACAGTGGACATGAACGGCCGCCGCTACATGGTCATTCACGAGAAGTCCTTCTACAAGGTCTTTGACATCACCGACCCGCGCAAGGCCCAGCTGATCGCGCAGAAAAAATGGGGCTGGGGCAGCAGCGAGCACCCGTTCGGCCCGCTGACGATCCAGTTCAATGAAAAGCTCGGCAAGCATGTGGCCGTGCAGTGCTACGAGGTCACCCGCTTCGGCATCCTCGAGAACAAGTACAAGCCCGAGCAGCAGGACAAGATAGACATCATCCGCAAGCAGCCCATCCTGCGCGGCTTTCGCGTCTTCGAGCTCGATGGCCCGGACCCGGCCAACTGGAAGAAGCTCTCCGAGCTGCCGCTGGACGCCGGCAGCAGCGCCGACAAGTTCCCGCAGCAGGGCTCAGGCTGCGGCGACATCCCCGTCTACTGGGGCGGCAAATACCTGTTCGTCTCGGGGGCGCCAGACGACAGCTTCTCGAACCAGGAATACGCCAACTTCCTCTACAACCAGGCCCAGATGGCCTTCGACCTGAGCGACCCGCGCGCACCGAAGCGGCTGTCGACCTGGTGGGTGCCGGGCTCTCGCGTCGGCGAGGAAGAGGAATACAAAAAGAACCCGCGCGTGGGCAAGAAGACCGCCTGGATGGGCGCGCGCATGCCGCTGTTCATTCCCAAGGACCCCGAGAAGGGCGGCAAGTATGGCTATGCGGCGATGGGCGGCATGGGCTTTCATGTGATCGATGTGTCCAACCCGGCCCAGCTCAAGCGCGTCGGCAAGCTCGACATGCCGGTCAGCCAGGCCGGCACCGAGGGCGACAACATCGATGTGAGCAAGGTCGAGAAGAGCGGCGTCGTCTACTACAGCGGCTACCCTCTCAACGAAGACTGCTACGAGCCCTACAAGGACATCTACGCGATCGACGTCAAGAACCCGGCCAGCCCCAAGGTGATCGCGACACTGCCACGGCCCACACCACCCAAGGGCGCGGCCTTCACCGACTACTGCCAGCGCCGCGGCAGCTTCGGCCCCAAGCGAACTGGCTACTGGCACCAGCCGGGCACGCCCAGCGACAAATACCTGGTCTACGCCTTCTACAACGCCGGCGCCCAGATCTTTGATGTCAGCAACCCCGCCGCGCCCAAGATCGCCGGCTACTTCGTGCCGCCGACCGTGGATCCGAGGATGAATCAGCACTTCGGCGACCAGACCCATGGCGTCTTCATCGAATGGGACCGAAAGCTGATCTGGGTCTTCACCAACCACGGCGGCTACGCGATCTCCAGCCCGCTGCTGGGCGCGCCGGTCTTCGAGCTGCCGGCCAAGCAGTGATGATCCTGCGGTCCTGTCTACTCGCGCTGGCCCTGCCGGCCGCGGCTGCCGCGATGCAGCCGCCGGCCTGGGCCGACAGCTGCGTGCTGTGTCACACGCTCAGCGAGCCGCTGGCGGGACCGCCTTTTCTGCGCATCGCCGAGCGCTACCGGGGTCAGCCCGGAGCGCTGGCCCATCTGAAGCAGAGCATTCTCGAAGGCAGCAGCGGCATCTGGGGCACCGCGCGCATGCCGGCCAACACGCAGCTCAGCCCGGCCCAGGCCGAGCAAGCCGCGCGCTGGCTTCTCTCCCTGCCCACCCCCTGAGCCTGCAGCGGCTTACTCTCAAACGGAGCACATCCACCATGCAAACCCACCGTCCTCATCACACCATTGCCGCCGCCGCGCTGGCACTGTGCAGCGGCATCGTCCTGGCCCAGGAGCAGGTCGTCAAGATCGGCCATGTCGGCCCGACCAGCGGCCCCATCGCCCATCTGGGCAAGGACAACGAGCTCGGCGCCCGCCTGGCGATTCAAGAACTCAACGCCAAGGGCGTCGTGATCGGCGGCAAGAAGGTGCGGCTGGAGCTGATGGGCGAGGACGATGCCGGCGATCCCAAGCAGGGCACCCAGGCCGCGCAGAAGCTGGCAGACGCCAAGGTCAACGGCGTCGTGGGCCATCTGAACTCAGGCACCACCATCCCGGCGTCCAAGGTCTATGCCGATGCCGGCATTCCGCAGATCAGCCCCTCGTCCACCAACCCCAAGTTCACCCGCAACGGCTACAAGACCGCCTTCCGCGTGGTCGCCGACGATGTGCATCTGGGCGGCACCCTGGGTCGTTATGCGGTCAAGGAGCTCAAGGGCCAGTCCATCGCCATCATCGACGACCGCACCGCCTACGGCCAGGGCGTGGCCGACGAGTTCGAGAAAGGTGCCAAGGCCAGCGGCGGCAAGATCGTGGGCCGCGAGTTCACCAATGACAAGGCCACCGACTTCAGCGCCATCCTGACCACCCTGAAGTCCAAGAAGCCCGATGTGGTGTTCTTCGGAGGCATGGACGCGGTGGCCGGCCCGATGCTGCGCCAGATGAAGGCCCTGGGCCTGAACATCAAGCTGATCGGCGGCGACGGCATCTGCACTGCCGAGCTGCCCAAGCTGGCGGCCGGCACGATGGCCGACGGCCAGGTCTTCTGCGCCGAGGCCGGCGGCGTCGACGCGACGCAGAAAAAGGCGATGGACGACTTCCGCGCCCGCTTCAAGGCGTATTCCAAGCTGGAGGTGCAGGTCTATGCGCCCTACTCCTATGACGCGGTGGGCGTGCTGGTCGCGGCCATGGTCAAGGCCGGCTCGGCCGAGCCGGCCAAGTATCTGCCGGTGCTGGCCAAGACCGAGGGCTACCCCGGCGTGACCGGCACGATCGGTTTCGACACCAAAGGCGACATCAAGAACGGCGCGCTGACCCTCTACACCTACAAGGCCGGCGCGCGCGAGGCGCTGGCCGTGGTGCGTTGATCGACAGGAAGTTGTGAAGCCCCGGGCCCCGGGCCGTCAGCGCATGGGGAGAGCGTGCGATGGCGGCTCGGTGCCCGGGTTCTTCCTGGCCGGCGCCCAGCGCGCGGCCAGCTCCGGCAAGGTCCAGCACAGCCAGGCCGACCAGGCGCTGTGGCTGGCGAAATGCGCGCCGCGTGCCAGCTGAGCCCAACCAAAGGCCGTGCCCAGCAGCAGGGTCGCCGCCAGGTAGCGGCGCGCACGCCGCCGGTCATGGTCGCGCCACTGGAAATAGAGCCCGAAGAAGGCAAAACCCGATACCGCATGGCCCGATGGGAAACAGTGGCCCGGGCCGCCATCGGCCACGCCCAACAGCCAATGCGGCACATAGGCGACGCTGCCGCCGAACTCGGCCAGACTCCAGGGGCAGCTGCTGGCGCTCTGGCTTTTCAGCGCTGGCACCAGCAGCGCACAAGCCAGCATCACCGCCAGCCAGTAGCCGCGCTCGGCCCGCCCTGGCCCACCGGCCGGCGGGTGCGCAACTCGCCAAGCTAGCAGGGCCAGTCCGGCCAGGCCCAGCAGCCGGCCGCCTTCATGCAGCAGGTCGCGAGTCAGCCAGGCGTCGCGCCAGGCAAAGCCGGCCGGACCGCCGTAAAGCCGGGTCAGGCCCAGGTCCCAGCCCAGCAGCTCCCAGAGCAGCAAGGCTGCCAGCGCGAGCCCGGTGAGCCGGAGATCGGCACGGCGCCTCATGATCGGCAGCCCCGGCTCAAGTCCCAGGCCGGCTCGTGCACGCTGCTGCGCACATCGAGCAGGCCCAGCACGGTGTGGAACAGATGGTCATGGCTCACAGGGCGCTGCGCCTGAGGCTGCAAGGCACGGCGCAGGCAGTCGTCCGCTAAGCCGGCGCCGGCGGCAAAGCCCGGGCTGGCCCAGGCCACCATGGGCACGCGGGTCTGCACCGTGGGCGCGATGGCATAGGGCAGGCCGTGCAGGAACAAGCCGTGTTCTCCCAGGGACTCGCCATGGTCGGAGACATAGATCAGCAGCGAATCGACCTTGTCGGCCTGGACCTTGAGCTGCTCGATCGTGCGGGCCAGCAGATGGTCGGTGTAGAGCAGCGCGTTGTCATAAGCGTTGACGATCTGCTGCGGTGTGCACTGCTGCAGATCATCGCTACGGCATTCGGGCAGGAAGCGGGCGAACTCGCGCGGGTAGCGGCGGTGGTAGGCGGGGCCGTGATTGCCCAGCATGTGCAGCACCCACAGCTGTGTGCCCTGTGCGGTCCGCAGGCGCCGGCCCAGGTCATGCACCAGGCCTTCGTCCAGGCATCGGCCCTCGGCGCACAGGCCCGGCGCGTTCTGCGCATCGACCTGCTCGCTGGGCAGGCCGGCGCAGACGCCCTTGCAGCCGCTCTGGTTGTCACGCCACTGCACGACCACGCCGGCGCGGGCCGCCACATGCAGCAGCGAATCCTGGCCACGGATGCGGGCTTCGTCATAGTCGCGCCGCCCCACCGCCGAGAACATGCAGGGCACAGACACCTCGGTATTGCTGCCGCAGGCCACCACCGGCCCCAGGTTGGCCACGCCCAGCTTGGCCAGCTCCGGCGTGGTCTGGCGCGCATAGCCCGACAGCCCCCAGTTCGCATCGCGTGCGGTCTCGCCCACCACCAGCACCATCACCAGGGGCTTGCGGCGCTGCGCCCAGGAGGGGCCAGGTGCCGCGTCCAGGCCCACCGGCTGACGCGGCTGGGCGGCGCCGCGCGCCTCGCCGATCGCCACCGCCGCGCCGGACCACAGGTAGTTGGCCGGCGTAATCAGGTAGCGCAGCTCCTTGTTATTGCGCATCAGCGAGGAGAAAGGCTGGTAGATGGCCATCAGACTGGCCAGCGCCGTCAGCAGCGCCAGAGCCAGCAGCGCCAACCGGCGCCCGGCCGCACGCAGCCAGCTGGGCTCGGGCCGCAGCTGCAGCCGGCCCAGCACCAGCAGGGGCAGCCCGGCGAAGAGCAACAGATGCAGCAGCAGGGCCGGGCTCAGCAACTCGCGGGCCTCGGCCGCATCGCTGCGCCACACATTTCGCAGCATCGACGGATCAAGGAAGACGCCGTAGGCCTGCATGAAGTAGCTCGCGAACGCCGTGCCCACCGTCAGCAGCACCAGCAGCGGTTTGAGCGTCCAGCGCGTGGCCAGCAGACCCAGCAGCAGCAGATGCAGCGAGAACACCAGCAGCAGCAGCGCCAGCGCGAAACCCCAGCTGGCCGGCTCGGCCGCGCTGCGCCCCTGCAGGGCCGCGCCCAGGAACAGGCGGTTGGCGCTCAGAGTCCAGAACAGCGCGGCCAGCACCAGCCAGGTGTTCGCACCGAGCGCCAGGGTTGCCAAGCGGTGGCGGCGCCACCGGGAAAATGGGAGGGACAGGCTTTGCATCGGTCGCATTGCAACCGGCGCCGATGAAGCTGAGCTTAAGCAAGCCGGCCTATGCTGCGGCCATCCCCAGTCAGACTCCGCCTCATGAGCCCACCCGACAACACCCCCCCGACCAGCGCCTTCAAGAGCCGCTCCGGACTTGCCCGCCTGTGGCGGGCCACCGGTTACTCCTGGGCCGGGCTGCGCGCCGCCTGGCGGCACGAGGCCGCGTTTCGCCAGGAGCTGGCGGTCGGCCTGCCGCTGATCGCGCTGGCCTGGTGGCTGGCACCGGACCGCTGGCAGGCCCTGCTGCTGACGGCGGCCATCGTCCAGGTCTGGCTGGTGGAGCTGCTGAACTCGGCCATCGAGGCTCTGGCCGATGCCGTGACGGTGGAGCGCCATCCGCTGCTGGGCCGGGCCAAGGACCTGGGCAGCGCGGCGGTGATGCTCAGCCTGCTGCTGGCCGTGGGCGTTTGGCTGGCCGTGTTTTGGCCCTGAGCGGCCCGCCTCAGCGCTCAAGCGCTCAGGCGTTAGGATGCCGCCCCATGAATCAGAAACTGGGTTTGGCCCTGGCGCTGGCGGCGCTGCTGGCGGGTGGCGTGTTCTTCGGCTGGCAGGGCGTGATCTTTGCGCTCACCGGCGTGGTGTTCTGGCTGCTGATGCAGTTCAGCCGGCTGATGCGGGTGATGCGCATGGCCAAGGACGCGCCGATCGGCCATATCGACAGCGCCGTCATGCTCAACGCCAAGCTGAAGGTGGGCATGCGGCTGCTGGAGGTGCTGCCGCTGGCCCGCAGCCTGGGTCGCAAGACCGCCAGCGAGCCGGAGACCTTTGTCTGGACCGATCCGGGCGAGGTCTCGGTCGAGGTGGTGCTGGAGCAGGGCCGCGTGACGCACTGGACCCTGCAACGGCCCGAGACGGGCCAGGACTGAAACCGGGCGAGCTCAGCGGCCGGCGGGGCGCCGGGCGATGAAGCCGATCGCGCCGAGACCGGCCAGCATCAGTGCAGAACTCTCGGGCTCGGGCACCGGCGCGGTCAGCGCATTGCCCAGGTAGACGGCATGCGACAGGCCATCGGTCTGCTTGCTGACCACGCCCAGCACCTTGAAATCGATCGTGCCGATGCCGGCCGTGCCGCCGTCGAACAGGTAGAAGCTGTAGCGGTTGGCCTGCTTCAGGCCGATCACGAACAGGCCGGTGGCCTTGGCACCGCTGTCGAAGCTGAGCGTGAAGTCGTCGCCCAGATCGGTGAACAGGCCGTGGCCGGTCGCATCGCTCTTGCTGTAAGTCAGGCCGCTGCCGTAGCTGAAGCCCTTGTCGCCAAATTGGGCGTTCAGCACCTCGATCTGGCCCTGGGTCAGTGCGCCGCCCAGATTGCCGCTGAAGGAGCCGGCGCAGTCGATGAAGGCCGTCACCGAGGCGCCGCCGCCGGCCGTGCAGACCGGGCTGCCCAATTCGGGCTGCGAAGCAGAAGGCTTGGCGGCCCAAGCGCTATGGGCAAGTGCGAGGCCACTCAGGGCGGCAATGGCGATGGCTTTTTGCATGAAAGGGGACCGGTCGCAGGGGAATCGCCGCAATGTATCGGTCGCTTCGGGTGCTGCTGCCGGCAAGCCTCCCGCAGCCACGGGGGTCGACCACAGTCGCGGCCGCGCGCCCGCGACGCGGGTATGAGATGGGTCACGCCGCGCACCGCGCAACAAGCCGCGGCGTCGGACGGCCCGGGCTTGCATAGAATCTCGCTCTCACCCAATTCTCTCAGCACAACAGGAGTTCCCCATGTCCATGGAAGACCGCGACGGCAAGATCTGGATGGATGGCCAGCTGGTCGACTGGCGCGACGCCAAGATCCATGTGCTGAGCCACACCCTGCACTATGGCTGCGGCGCCTTCGAGGGCGTGCGCGCCTACAAAACCGACAAGGGCACGGCCATCTTCCGCCTGCGCGAGCACACCGAGCGCCTGTTCAACAGCGCCAAGATCCTGCGCATGAAGATCCCCTTCAGCATCGAGCAGGTCGAAGAAGCGCAAAAGCAGGTGGTCCGCGAAAACAAGCTGGAGAGCTGCTATCTGCGCCCGCTGACCTGGATCGGCTCGGAGAAGCTGGGCGTCAGCCCCAAAGGCAACAAGATTCACCTGATGGTCGCCGCCTGGGCCTGGGGAGCCTATCTGGGCGAGGAGGGCCTCAAGCGCGGCATCCGCGTCAAGACCAGCAGCTACACCCGCCACCACGTCAACATCACGATGACGCAGGCCAAAGCGGTAAGCAACTACACCAACTCCATCCTGGCCAATATGGAGGCCACCGAGGACGGCTATGACGAGGCCTTGCTGCTGGACGCCTCGGGCTTTGTCTCCGAGGGCGCCGGCGAAAACCTGTTCGTGATCAAGAACGGCGTGGTCTACACGCCCGATCTGTCGGCCGGCGCGCTCAACGGCATCACCCGCAACACCATCTTCGCGATCTGCCAGGACCTGGGCCTGAAGCTGGTCGAGAAGCGCATTACGCGCGACGAGGTCTATATCTGCGACGAGGCCTTCTTCACCGGCACCGCCGCCGAGGTGACGCCGATCCGCGAGCTGGACCGCATTGAGCTCGGTGCCGGCAGCCGAGGCCCGATCACCGAGAAGATCCAGACGGCCTTCTTCGACATCGTCAACGGCCGCAACCCCAAGTACGCCGAGTGGCTGAGCCTGGTCTGATCAGACAGAGAAAAAGAACATGAGCGACACCAACAAATCCATCATCGAAGTCACCGCCCAGGACGTACAAGGCCCCGGCGTCGTGGCCTGCCCCAACCCCAAGATGGCGCTGTGGAGCAACCACCCCAAGGTCTTCATCGACGTCACACACGAGGGCGGCGGCAAGTGCCCCTACTGCGGCACGGTTTACAAGCTCAAAGCCGGCGAAGTGCTCCACGGCGCTCACTGAGCAAGCGCCAGGCGGGAGCTCTATGCCCCCGCCAGCTGCGGCTTACATGCTGTAAAACACGTAATCGGCCTGATAGGCCACCTGGCGGCGCTCGCCCTTGTTGGCCATGCCGCAAGCCGCCGCCGGCGCCACACCGCCCTGAGTCTTCAGACGCTGGATGTGGCTGACACCCTGCATCGCGCCCATCCCCATCGCGGGGTCGGCCTTGACCAGTTGCAACGGGATGCTGCCCGGCGTGCTCGGCGCCACGGCCAGCTGCTTGCCGGTGACCTTGGAGCCGTCATTGGCCTCCCAGGTCGGGCCGCCGTAATACTTGCCGACCACCGCGCCGGCCGCGTTCTTCAGCGTGGCCACCGGGGTCACGAAGACCCATTCGTACTGGCCGGCCATCGCGGCCTTCTCGCGGCATTCATAGGTGATCTCGCCGGCACCGACAGTCCACATCGTCTGCTTGCTGCCGGCCGGCGCACGCACCGCCTCGGGCAGCGCAGCGTTGTCGACCATGCTACTTGTCATCATCGGCGTGGAGGCGCAGGCGCCCAGCAGGGCGACCGGCAGCAACAGCATCAGGGATGTCTTTTTCATCGCGAACTCCTCGAAGGTTTGGGGGTTGGAGTCCTCTCTTACGCAGCCCTTGGAGGATCGGATGCAAAGAAAAACTAGATGTGCCCGGCCGAGACGATAGGCCCGGTCGGCGCGCCGGTCGGCGAGCCGCCGCTGGGCTCCAGGCTGACGGCAAAAGCAGCCGTGTCCTGCAGCAAATGGGCGCGCAGCACGGTCGTCGCTGCCGCCGCCGTCGAGACCAGGCCCAGCGAGCGCGGCGCGCCCTTGCCCGGCACGGCCCACAGCTCCAGCGCCCGGCCCTGTTCCACCGTCAGCTCGCCCAGCGGTTTGAGCACCAGGGCGCCGCCGTCGGCGCTGACGCTGGCGACAAAGCCGGCCTTGGCAAAGCCGGCGCCTTCAGGCGTCGCGTTCAGCACGATCACCAACGGCGGCTGCACCGGCTGCGGCTGAGCCAGCAGCAGGGCCAGGGCCAGGGCACCGGTGCCGGCCACGCCGGCAAAGCCCTGCCACAGGCCCAGGCGCTGCCACCAGCTCGGCGAGCGCTCAGGCTCGCCGAACAGGCGGCGCTGCACCGCGGCCCAGACCTGGGGCGGCGGCGTCACCGGCGCCACCGGCGCGGCCAGCGGCTGCAGGCGCTGTTGCCAGGCCTGCACGGCATCCTGCAGCGCCGGATGGGCCGGCAGCAGGCGCTCGAAGCGTCGCCGTGCGCCACCGCGCAGCACACCCAGCGCATATTCGGCGGCCAGTTTCTCGGCCAGATCGGGGCGGCTGTAGTCCATCAGAGCGCTCCCTTGCTGGCGCCGACCAGGCCGGCCGCGCGGTCCAGACAGTTGCGCAGGCTTTGCAGGCCGCGCCGCACCCAGCTCTTGACCGTGCCCAGCGGCTGACTCATCTGCTGGGCCACCTCGGCATGCGACAGGCCCTGGTAATAGGCCAGCGCCAAGCTGGAGCGCTGCTCGCCGCTCAAGGCTTGCATGCAGCGCTGCAGCTCATGGGCCTGGCTGGCGGCGTCGAGCAGGTCCAGCGGGCCGGCCTCGGCGCTGGGCATGGCCTCCAGCAGATCGCGCTCACCCCCCTCATCGCTGCCATCGTCCAGGCCCTGGAAGCGGCTGACGGTGGCCGGCTCGGCGGCACGCCGGCGAAGGCTGTCTATCGCGCGGTTGCGGGCCAGACTGGTCAGCCAGGTCAGCGGTTGGGCCAGCCGGGCGTCAAAGCCGCCGGCAGCGCGCCAGATGTTGACGAACACCTCCTGCAACACTTCCTCGGCCTGGGCCCGGTCATGATTGATGCGCAGTACCACGCCGAACAGCTGAGCACTGGTGGCGCGGTACAGGGCCTCGAAGGCCTGGCGGTCGCCCAGGGCGGTGCGGGCGAGCAGCTGGGCCAGTTCCTGGCTGCGCTCGCTCCATGCGGGGTTGGGTGTGCTCATGCCCCATTCTTACGTGCCGGCTTTGGATTTGGATGCATGGACAACCCTTTGACATGCCAGCGCCGCCCCCGCTTCTTACAATCGACCCATCATGATGCGACCCAAAGCCCAGACAGCCGCCCTGCTCGCTTCGCCGGAAGACACCGAGCAACAGTTCTACGAGGCGCTGCAAAGCGCCGATCTTGAGCGGCTGATGGAGGTCTGGGCCGATGAGGAGGAGGTCTCCTGCGTGCACCCCGGCGGCCCGCGCGTAGTCGGCCTGGGCGCGATCCGTGCGGCCTTCGAGTCGGTGTTCGGCCAGGGTGCGATCTCGGTCCATCCCGAACGGGTGCGGCGCCTGCACACCGGCGACACCGCCATCCATCAGGTGCTGGAGAGAGTTCAGGTGCAAGGCCCCGAGGGCCAGCAAAGCGCCTGGGTCATTGCCACCAATGTTTATCTGAAGACAGCGATGGGCTGGCGCATGGTGGTCCACCATGCCAGCCCCGGCACCGCGCACGATATCCAGGAAGTGGTCGAGGAACCGGCCACCCTTCATTGATGGCGCTCGCCTACCGGGCGCCGCCGTGGCTGCCCGGCGGCCATGCGCAAACCATCTGGCCGGCACTGTTCTCACGCCGCTTCGAGGGCGCCGCGCCGCAGTTCCGGCGCGAGCGCTGGAACACGCCGGACGGCGACTTCGTCGATGTCGATTTTCTCGACGCACCGCCCAACCCAGGCCAAGCGCTGCTGGTGCTGTTCCACGGATTGGAAGGCAGCTCGCAAAGCCAGTACGTACAGGCCTTCGCGGCGATCGCCCGCGCGCGCGGCTGGGCCTTCGCGCTGCCGCATTTCCGCGGCTGCTCGGGCGAGCTGAACCTCGCGCCGCGCGCCTACCACTCGGGCGACTTCGAAGAGATCGGCTGGATGCTGGCCCGGCTCAAGGCCGGCCACACCGGGCCGCTGATCGCAGCCGGCGTCTCGCTGGGCGGCAATGCCCTGCTGCGCTGGGCCGAGGAGATGGGCCAGAGCGCGGCGGCCACCGCGCGCGCGGTCTGCTCGATTTGCTCGCCGGTGGATCTGGCGGCCTCCGGCCACGCGATCGGCCGTGGCTTCAACCGCCTGGTCTATACCCGCATGTTCTTGCGCACCATGGTGCCCAAGGCCTTGCGCAAGCTGCAGCAGCACCCGGGTCTGTTCGACGGCGAACGGCTGCGCCAGGCGCGCGATCTCTACGAGTTCGACAATCTGTTCACCGCGCCGCTACACGGTTTTCGCGACACCGAGGACTATTGGTCGCGCGCCTCGGCCAAGCCGCATCTGCGCCAAATCCGCATCCCGGCTCTTGTGCTGAACACGCTCAACGACCCCTTTGTGCCAGCCGCCTGCCTGCCCGGCCCGGCCGACACCGGCTCCCATGTGACCCTGTGGCAACCGGCCCAGGGCGGCCATGTCGGCTTCCCAGCCGGCGCACCGCCGGGCCATGTGCTGGCGATGCCCGGCCAGGTCTGCGACTGGCTGGCGCAAGCGATTTAGACTGCCGTTATGGACCCCATCGTCGAAGCCGCGCTGAAGAAATGGCCCAATGTCCCGCATTGCTACGGCTGGCTGGCGCTGGACGCTCGCGGCGACTGGTATATGCGCGACGAGCGCATCCAGGCGGCTGGGGCCTTCCCGCAGGTCAAGGGTAGCCGCATCAATCACGAAAAGCTGCGCGAATTCATCGAACGCAACTACGCCGCCGATCCGCAGGGCGCCTGGTACTTCCAGAACGGACCGCAGCGCGTCTATGTCGAGCTGGAGGCCGCGCCCTGGATTTGGCGGCTGACAACAGGCACGACGACCGCGCCGCTGATCCATAGCCACACCGGGCTGCCGGCCCGGCAGGTGAACGCCGTCTGGCTCGATGAGCAGGACAGGCTGCTGCTAAGCACAGAGCTGGGCCTGGGCCTGGTGCACAGCCTTGACATGGAGCTGGCCGCCGACGCCGTCGAGGCCGGGCTGTGGCAGCCCGAGCCCAGCAGCCATGCCGAGTTGCTGCACCGGCACGGCGTGATGGACCGGCCGGCGCCGCTCTGAAACCGGCCTCAATTGGGCCGATAGGGCGGCAGCTCGCGCAGCCGAGTGATCTCGGCCCACCAGCGCTCGGCCAGCTCCCGCTGCGCCGGCACCAGCCCCGGCGCAATAGCGGCGTAATAGTCCACCGCCAGAAAGGGCTGGGGCAGCAGGATCAGGTCTTGCATCTTCGACACGCTGATCGCGTGGCGCAGGTCCTCCTCGATGCCGACAGCAAGGTCAACCCGGCCGGCCAGCAGCTTGCCCAGCAGCTGGCGGGTGTTGAGCGCGGCGCTATCGACCTTGAAGCCCTGGCTTTGCAAGACCTCGATCGCCGCGCGCATCGTGACGCGCGTGCCGACGACCAATGCGGCCGGCTCGGCGCCCAACAAGTGCTGACCATCCCAGTCCAGATCGCGCCCGGACTTCTTGGCCCACAGCAGGCGCAGATGGGCCAACCTGCGCGTGCGGTCAACGGCGCCATTGCGCAAAGGAAAGCCCAACTCGGCCATGTTTTGCGCCGTCGGCGCGGCCAGCGTAGCTTCGACTTGTGCGCTGTCCAGCATCAGGCGGCAGCGCAGCGGCGGCAGCCTCAGCAGTTCGACACGCAGGCCGACCGCCTCGCCGGCATCGATCAGCAGGCGCTCAGCTACGCCCAAGCGGTGCGGATTGTTGTGCAGATAGGGCGGCACGACGATGTCGGTGACGCAAACGCGCCAATTCAAGGGCTGCGCGGCAAGCGGCGCTGCCTGCCAAGCCAGCAGGACAACAAGAGTCCATCCTTGCAAGATCTTCACGTCGCCAGCATAGCCGCGCGCGGGCACAAAAAAACCGGCCGAAGCCGGTTGTTTGCGGTGCGCGCCGAAGCCGCTGGGTTCTTGATTACTGGGCGGCGGAAGCGGCCGCAGCCGGGGCCTTCGGTTCGTCGAACTTGGCGCCACCTTGATTACTCATATAGACCACCGCACGGGCGATCTCGAAGTCGCTGTGATCGCCGCCGCCCTGGGCACCCATCGCACCCTTGCCCTTCAAGGCCGAGGTCAGCAGCGTATCGAAACCGGTCTTGATCCGCGGGCCCCAGGCAGCCGCATCGGCCAACTTCGGCGCACCGGCAACGCCGGCGCCATGGCAGGCCGCGCATTGGGCGAGGTAGACCTGCTCGCCGGTCTTCAGCGCGCTGGCGTCGGACAGGTCTTTGATCTCGATGGCGCCGACCGGCTGGATCCGGGCAGCCACTGCCTGCTCCGCCAGGCCCTCGCTGCCGGCGGCGGGCTTGCTGTCCGAGGTCACATAGCTGGCAAGCATCACGATCACGATCACCGGCACAACAAAGGCAAACCCCACGGCCCAGATCAGCTGCTTGGGTGTCTTGATCGGTCCCTCATGCGCCTCTTCGTGCTGGGCGTCGTGGTCGTGCACGTGGTCTTGGGTTCCGCTCATGAAATCCTCGTTGGCGTCGGGCAGTGGAGTAGATCGGGCCCCCGCTCAGGCGCGGGCAGCACAACCGCGAGATTATAGCGAGCCCCCAACGGCCTTCGGCATCGGGTGCCGCAAGCGCTGCTAGAATGCGACGCGCTGCGCCCGTAGCTCAATGGATAGAGTACTGCCCTCCGAAGGCAGGGGTTGCTGGTTCGATCCCAGCCGGGCGCACCATAGGAATCAACAGGTTAAGCCACCGCGAGGTGGCTTTTTCTATTCGCGCGCTGAGCTGAACTACAGGTCTGAGATACAAAGCCGAAAGCGGGCCAAAGTGATGTCGAGAGGCGGTTCAGCAGGGCAGCCGACTCGACCGGCTCAATCCTTGCCTTGTAGAAACGGTTCGATCCGTTCGCTGAACAGCCGGCCCACTGGCGCCTCGGCACCGAGGTCGGCAAGAGGCATAACCTGCGGCACCTTGAAGTTCATGCGCGCCGAGTTTGTTGCGGTTCGGCCGTCCGCCACACCTGTTTGCCTCAACCTCTCGGCCTGTTGCGACAGAACGTGCACCTCTTTGTCGTTGGCTGGGCGCCCACCTACAGTCACTTGAAACCCTTGGCGATCGTCTTATGCCGGCAATCTCACCATGCTGCTGCGCGCCCCCCTTCGAAAGGCTGGCGACCGCCCATGGTGATCAGAAGCTTCGATGTTATCTATTGAGGCCATATTTGCTGTGCAGCAATTGAAAGGCTAGCAGATATGTTAGCTATTTGACCTATATTTGCTGCGCAGCTAATATACAGCCATGCAAGCAGCTGAGCAGATGCTGGTGAAAGAGTTCATGGATGCCCTCCAGGCGGCCACGGACAGCCAGCTCCTTGACCAACACGAGGAAATACAGTTCGACGTGCGTCAGAGACTCGACGCACTTCTACGTGTCAAGCTTCCGAACCAGGCCGATGCTGTCGACCTTGCTGTGGAAGCTGTCAACGCTATCTATCCCCGTGACGCCCACCGCCTGGCTGAATTCCTGACATGTTTCAATGACCAGCGTGGGCAAGATGCGCCACCGGCAGTCCCCGTCGTCGCCGCACGGCATCTCACAAGCGCTGCGAAAGATGTGCTGAGAGACGCCGGCATCAACTACTTTGAATCCTCTTCGGGCACGCTCCTCTTCCGCTACCGCACCTGGCTCATCGACATTGAGCGCCCCTCCAAGCAGCCGCCTCACCGAAAGATCGGCAGTCTCTTCAACGGAGCGCGTGAACAGGTGGTCCATGCCCTGTTCATGCATTGGTATCGAACGGGCGAGCAAGGCTGGGTGGCGGGCAACGAGCTGGCCGCTAACGCTGAAACCTCCACGTTCACCGTGTCCAAGACACTGCAGGAGCTTGAGAAGCACGACTGGGTCGAAGCGACCGGATCCGGACCCTCGCAGCGACGTCGACTCAAGAATGCGGGTGGGCTGCTCGATGCCTGGAGCGGCGAATGGATGCGCCGTGCTCGATCTGAGCCGCGCACCCGGCTCTACACCTATGCAAGTGGTCGAGGCGGAATCGTCGATCGCATCCTCCAGAAGATGGACGGCCGCAGCGGATGGGCAATCTCCGGGGCCGCAGCCGCCAATGCAAGAGTCCCGCACCTGACGGTCGTCGACCGCGTCCTGGTCATCGTGCCTCCCGGCCTGGCGAAACCATGGGCCGAAGAGATGGGGCTCGAGCGAGCAGACAAAGGCTCGAACATCACCTTCGTCGAGCGCTCCGGGGCATCGCTGCAGTTCCTTGACGAGCACCCGGAGCGTCCCGAATCACGCTTCACCAGTCCGTTCATCCAGTATCTCGACTTGCTCGACGGCGTCGGAAGAAACAAGGAACTGGCCCGCGAATACCGCGAACGAGTCCTGAAGCTGGGAGAGCCGGACCATGACTGAAAAGCACAAGTCGGCGGAGGCATACAGCAAGGGGAAGACGCTGGCCTGCGAGATCGCGCTCGTCCTGCTGCTCCAGGCGTTTGGCACCCTGAAGCCCACGGTTCGCCTGATCGGTGGTCTCGTGCCGCGGTACCTGGCACCCGAAGCGCCACCCGACGTGCCGGCACACGTCGGCACCACCGACGTCGATGTCGTGCTCGATGTCGCTGTGCTGGCCGCGGGCGAGGACTACAGCTCGCTGCGCGATCAATTGAAGGCGGCTGGCTTCCAGCGGCACGTCAAGAATGGCAAGCCGAGTTCTTGGCAGTGGGCCCGCGATATCCACAATGAGCGGATCGTTGTGGAGTTCCTGGTCAACACCGACGATCCAGCCGGCAAGGGCGTGGAGTCCCTGGGCGGCGAGGAGATCTCGGCCTGCCGCATTCCCTACGCGGGGATCGCCAGCGACTGGTACTTGGAGCGGGAACTCCGCGTCGAACGGCCGGACGGCGATGGCATCTCGGTCGAGACCGTTCGTCATGCCGATGCCGTTGCATTCGTCACCCTCAAAGCGCTGGCAATGGAGCACCGCTACGAGCACAAAGACGTCGCCGACGTCATCCACGTCCTGCGCTACTACAAGGCCTCGCCAGAGTCGATTGCCGCCGAGTTTGCCGCCAAACTCAACTCGGGCCAACATGAGGCGCCCTTGCGAGGGGCGTTGACGATTCTGGAAATGAAGTTCTGCGACGACGGTACGACGGCCGGCCATGAAAAAGATGGCCCCGGGCGATATGCGTCGTTCCACGGCCTCGATGATCCCGAAGAGCGGGCACTCGCGCAGCGGGAGGTCAGCGGCCTGGTGACCGAGTTCCTCCTGCTCGTGAAAGCGAAGACTGGCTAGCTGCCAGGCCCGTGACCAGCGCCTGGGCTCGAACCAATATCGCTTCGCCGCGAGCTGGGCCGGAGGTACCGGCTATGCCGCTTCCAGGTAGTGCTCGATGAGGCGACTGCCCATACATCCTCATCTAACCCAGGCGACCCTGCCCGCGCGGACAAAATAGTGCGACCTGCACCCATCTTTGCGCCAAATCGAGGGGTGCAAGGTTGCCCGACCACGGGAGTCTGTCCGCAGATTGCACGTGAACGGGCCTCGGCGAAGAGAGGAAGCTCAACACGATCGCCGCATCCGCAAGCGCACAGCATGACGACCGACCAATCCTCTGAGCCTTCGGTGAGCAAAACCAGGTGGCGAGGGGGCAGTTGATCGGGAGCAACAGCAGAGTCAAGCCGCACGACCCTGCGCGCAGGAGCCAGCCGCTCGACGATCGCTCGACATTTCGAGATGACACAAACATCTCTTCCCTCCTCACCCAGCGCTGGAAGGCCGAGGAGCGGCTCCTTGCTGCCCGTGTCGAGCAGCGGGGAAAGCCAGGATGCCAGCGCTGATGGCACGCGTTATCTACAGCAGTGCCAATTCAGGTGCAGGCAGCCCGCCTCGTCCCGCCGGATGCAAATGTCTGATCCCCAGGGCTGTGGTGTGAACTATCGACTTTTATCCAAGGATTGATAAATTATCCACGTCAAAGATATAAAAGGATAATTTCGTGATCGCCTACCCCCGTGCTGCGCTGGCACAGCAATTGGTGCAGGCCCTCCAAGGCGTGGCGCTGCTGGGTGACGCACACAACGGCTTGTTTCTGGCCGCCCCGCGCCGCACCGGCAAGTCCACCTTCCTACAAGCTGATCTAACGCCCGCGCTGCGCGCCGCCGGCGTAGAGGTGGTGTATGTCGACCTGTGGGCCGACCCGCGCCGCGACCCCGGCACTCTGATCGCCGAGGCCATTGCCCGTGCGCTGCAGCCCCACCTGGGCCTGGTAGCGCGAACGGCCAAGAAGGCCGGGCTGAAAAGCGTGAAGGTGGCGGGTGCGCTCGAAATTGATACCAGCAGGATAGGCCAGGTGGACGGCCTGACCCTGGTGGAGGCCTTGCGCAGCCTGCAGCAAGCCACGGGCCAGCGGGTGGCGCTGATCATTGACGAGGCACAGCACGCGCTGACCAGCGAGGCCGGCGAGGCCGCCATGACGGCGCTCAAATCAGCCCGCGACCAGCTCAACCAGCCCGGCCAGGTGTGGCTGATGCTGGTGATGTCGGGCTCGGACCGCGACAAGCTGCTGCGTCTGGTGGTCAGCGCCGGTGCGCCGTTCTACGGCTCGCAGATCCAGGCTTTGCCGCCGCTGGACACCGATTTCATCGCCCATGTGGCCGGCCTGGTGGAAGCGCAGCGCCCTGACCTGCGCCCGGTGGACCGCGCCGCGCTGCAGGCCGCTTTTGTGGGCTTCGGCCACCGGCCGCAGTTCTTCATGGCAGCCATGGGCGCGGTGCTCAGCCCGCTGGCCGGCCACAGCGGGCGTTTTGAGCCTGCGTTGCAACAAGCGGCCCTGGACCAGCAGGCGCAGGACGAAGCGCAGATGGAGTCTGACTACCTGGGCCTGAAACCCACAGAGCAGGCCGTGCTGTGGCGCATGCTGGCCCAGGGGCCGCGCTTTCGTCCTTACGACGCCGAGGCCCTGCGCTTTTACCGCGAGCAGTTGGGCCGACCGGTGAGCGTGCAGCAGGCGCAAAAGGCGCTGGAGGCCCTGCGCCAACGCACACCGGCTCTGGTGTGGAAGTCATCGCGCAGTGAATACGGGGTGGAAGATGCAGCCATGCACCGCTGGTTCCAGAGCCGTGTCGCGGCCGAGAACTGGCCGCCCACATCGCCTCAAGGCAGCCTGGCGCTTCACGACGATTGGCGGCCGCCAAAGCCACCCGCCAAGAACCGCTGATCGACGCAAATGACCAGTTGGCCAGCCAGCCCGGCAAACTCGAGGGACCGCACTCATGCCATCTCAGAGTCCACCAGGGTCTCGACGGCAAAACACATCGCGCAGCGCAAAGACGACATGGCGCGCAGGTTCATGCAGATGCAGCACCCTTTCGGCCAATTTCTCGGCCAGATACTTTTTTCAGGCCCGCCGCTCAAGCACCGCGTGCCCCCAGCCGTCCCGCCTCGGCCAACCACCGCTCGCGCCGCGTCGGCGTGCTCTTGATGACAGGCGTGAACTCGCTGATGCGTACCGGGGCGATGCCGCAGAACTCCAGCACCGCGTCTTTCATCATGCGGTGGGCCGGGGCGCCCTGCAGCCAGCGGAAGTACCAGGCCGGCGTGTCCATGCAGACCAGCAGGCGCGCGCTGCGCCCTTTCAGCAGGCGTTCGGGCAAGGCCTGACCCTGGTGGTAGCGGAACGCAAAACCAGGCACCAGCAGCCGGTCCAGCAGACCTTTGAGCAGGGCTGGCACCGAGCCCCACCAGACCGGGTAGGCCCAGACCAGATGTTCCGCCCCGGCCAGTTGCTGCTGCAGGCGCTGCAGATCGGGCTCCAGCGCGGCATCGGCGTCATGGCCCTGCGAGAGATCGGACGCAAAGCGCAGCTCACGCAGCTGAACCAGGCTGACGCGATGGCCGGCCGCTGCGGCGGCATCGGCATAGCGGCGGGCCAGGGCCTCGCTGAGGCTGTGCGCCTTGGGGTTGGCATTGATGACGAGTATGGTTTTCTTGGCTGTCGTGTTCATGCCCGCCAGCATCCACCCTGTCCCTAGGGACAGAGTCAAGCGGGCTGCACATCGGGGCAGTCGAAGGCCTGTAGCAGTAATCGCTCGCAGACGGCCAGCTCGTCGAGCTGCTGCTGCAGGCGCTGCTGCTGAGCGGCCAACGCGGCGCGCTTGGCCAGCACCGCCTGCAGCGCCACCTCGCGGGCCAGCGGCTCGCCCGGGGCGGGCCGGTTGGCGCTCGTTGTCAGCGCGCGCAGCTCCTGCAGCTTGAAGCCCACAGCCTGGGCCTGGCGAATCAGGCGCACCGCGTCCAGATGGCGCTGCTCATAGATGCGGTAGCTGCCCTGGCGTCGGGGTTCGGCGATCAAGCCCAGCGCCTCGTACAGCCGCAAGGCCTTGGGGGTGGCGCCGCTCAAGCGGGCGAGCGCGCCGATGCGCAGAGTGTCTTGGCTCATGGAGGGCTTGGTGCGGCGAGATGGGACTTCAACGCCTCGATGGCATAACGCACCTTGGCGGGCTGGGCATCGCGCTGCGGAGTCAGCGCATAAACAGGCAGGCTGGGCAGCCGCCAGCTGGGCAGCAGGGGCACGAGCCGGCCGTCCTGGGCCGCGACGCCGATATCGCTGGGGCTCAGCATCGCCAGGCCCATGCCGGCCTCGCAGAGCTGCTGCAGACTCAGCTGGTTATTGCTGCTGGCGCGCGGCTGGATAGTCAGCTGAACCTGCTGACCCGCCGCGTCCTGTAGCGGCAGCATCACGCTGGCGGCGCCCCGGCGCAGCAGTAGCCAGTCATGCCGGCCCAACTCGGTCAGGCTGGCGGGCACGCCGCAGCGCGCCAGATAGGCCGGCGCGGCGTAGAGCCCCATGCTTTTCTCGCCGATGGGCTGGGCCACCCAGCTGCTGTCGGGCAGGCGGCCGAAGCGCAGCGCCAGGTCGATGCGCTGAGCCACCAGATCGGTGAAGCCGTCCTCGACCTCCAGGTGCAGACTCAGGCGCGGATGGGCGGCCAGCAGCGGCGCCAGCGCCGGCCCCAGATGGCGGCCAAACCCCACCGGCGCGGCCACGCGAAGCTCGCCCTCGGGCGCGTCGCGCAGCTGCAGCAGCTGGGCCTGGGCGCCACGCGCGGCCGCCAGCATCGCGACGCAGCCCTCGTGAAAACGCGCGCCGGCCGGGGTCAGGCTGAGCTTTCGTGTGGATCGGTGCAACAGGGTCACGCCCATATCGCGCTCCAGCGCCCGCACCTGCTGGCTGATCGCCGAGGTGCTGGTCTGAAGCAGCCGGGCGGCGCCGGCAAAACTGCCCTGCTCGACCACCGTCGCCAGCACCGCCATCCGTTTCAACTGGTCCAGCATGAAGTTTCTCTAAACAATGCTGGCGGATTTTGCCGGCTTATCGATTCACTGTGAAGTTCATACAGTTGACTCCATTGCAACGAGTTCCAAAGGACTGCTCATGAAGATCGCCCTGATTGGCGCCACCGGCTTCGTCGGTGCCCCGGTTTTGCAGGAATTGCTGGCGCGCGGCCACCAGGTCTTGGCCCTGGCCCGCAACCCGGCCAAGCTGGCGGCCCAGCCCGGCCTCAGCGTGGTCCAAGCCGATGCCAAGAACGCCGACTCGGTGGCCGCCGCCGTCCGGGGCGTGGACGCGGTGGTCAGCGCCTACAACCCAGGCTGGGGCGTGGCCGACATCTACACAGAGTTCCTCGACGGCACGCGCGCCATCTATGCCGGCGTCAAGCAAGCCGGCGTGAAGCGGCTGCTGGTGGTGGGCGGTGCCGGCAGCCTCTATGCGGCGCCGGGCCTGCAGCTTGTCGACACGCCGCAATTCCCCGCCGAATGGAAGCAGGGTGCGCTGGCGGCCCGTGAGGCGCTGAACCTGATCCGTGCCGAGACCACGCTGGACTGGAGCTTTCTGTCGCCGGCCGTGCATCTGGAGCCGGGCGAGCGCCGTGGCCGCTACCGGCTGGGGCTGGAGTCGCCGGTGATGGACACCGACCCGAGCAAGGGCCCGGCGCATATCTCGGTGGCCGATCTGGCGGTGGCGATCGTCGACGAGCTGGAGACGCCGCAGCACATCCAGCGTCGCTTCACGGTCGGCTACTGACGATCAGACGGTCTTCTGCTCCAGCACAAAGTTGGCGCCGTCGTACTGGCCCAGCTTGTCGACCAGATAGGGCAGGCATTCCTGCAGCTTGTCGTGGAGCGTGAACGGCGGGTTGACGATGAACATGCCGCTGCCCAGCATGCCGAAGCCGCGCGTATCGGTTTGCGGCTTGACGGTCAGGCGCACATGCAGCCAGCCCTTCTTGGCGCCGGCCTTGGGGTTGTCGGCGGCGGCTTTCATGCGCTGGGCCAGCTGGTGCGATTCGAGCAGCTGCAGTTGCGGATACCAGATCAGGAAGACGCCGTCTGCAAAGCGCTCCAGGCCTTCGCGCAGCGCGGTCAGCACCTTGGCGTAGTCGGTCTTGAGCTCGTAGGAGGGATCCATCAGCACCACACCGCGGCGCGAGGGCGGTGGCAGCTCGCCGCGCAGCGAGGCAAAGCCGTCGGTATCGGCCACCTGGGTGTTGGGGCGCGTCTCCAGATAGCTTTGCAGAATGCGGAAGTCGGTCGGGTGCAGCTCGTAGACGCGCAGCCGGTCATCTTCGCGCATCAGCAGGTTGGCAATCGCTGGCGAGCCGGGGTATTGGCGCAACTGGCCGTCGGGGTTGAACTGGCGCAGCAGATCGCGGTAGGCGGCCAGCGGGGCCGGCAGATCCTTGGCATCCCACAGGCGAGAGACCCCCAGCGCGTATTCGCCCTTCTTTTGCGCATAGCGGCTCTCGATCGAGTAGCCGCCAGCGCCAGCATGGGTATCGACCAGGGTATAGGGCTTGTCCTTCTCGGCCATGTAACGCAACACCTCCGAGAGAACGAGGTGTTTGAGGACATCGGCATGGTTGCCGGCATGAAAGGCGTGTCGATAGGCGAGCATGGGCGAACTGTAGCCTGCCCGGGCCTGTTCACGGCTGCTGCAGCGCCCCCGGATGCAGGGCCGGCCCGGCCAGCGCAACGCTGTGGCGCGGGTGCTGGTACTGGCGCAGCGGCCTCAACGAGGCAAAGCCCTGCGGCCCCGGTCCGGGGTCGACGGCCTTGCCGCGCAGCGCCGAGTCGGGCTTCAACGCATAGTTCTCGCGCGCGGCCAGCACGAAGGCATCCCAGTCGACTGCCGGGTTGTTGCGCACATCCCAGTCTGCGTCGGCGCTGAAGCGCCCGCCGCCGACCAGCAGATTGTTGACCGCACGCACCCGAACGCGGCCGGGCGCGACGCGCAAATAGACGCCCTCGCGCGGCCGGTTGTCGACCAGGGTGTTGTGGGCCAGCCAGAGCTCGTTGTCGGCATGCTTGTAGCCTTCGGCGCCAATCGAGATCAGGTGGGCGTTCTCGGTCATCGCGCTTTGCTGGATCAAGTTGCCGATCACGACGGCGCGGCCGCCATCGGGGAATTCCAGCTCGTAGCTGGCCGTGCCGCCGAGCTCGTCGCTGAGGCGGTTGTAGAGGATGTGGTTGACGGCCGCGCGGCTCTTCAGCAGATGGCCGCTGCGGCCATGGTGAAAATAGCAGCCGCTGACGCTCAGCCGGGCGATCGCGCCGGCGTAGAGCAGATGGGCCGGCCGGCCATTGGCGCGGCGCGCGGCGCGCGAGAACTCGCTGTTCTCGATCTCCAGCTCGGCGGCAGGATCGTTGTTCGTCAGCAGCCCCATCTCGCAGTCGGCGAAGCTGCAATCGCGCAGGTGCAGCGAGCCGCGCTCAAAGCGGATGCCGGCGCCATTGGTATCCGGGGCAGTGGCCCCGATAAAATCGAAGCCCTCGATGCTGACCCGCTGGCCGCTGATCACGAAGATGCCTTTGCCCTGAGCGACCGCACCATTGGCGATCAGGCGCACCCGACCGCCGACCGCGCGCAGGCTCAGATCATTGCGGCCCCAACTGGCCACATCGGCCACATAGTCGCCGGCCTCGACCTCGATCACCATGCCGTCGCGCGCTTGCTGGGCCGCGCTGGCCAGACTGCGCACTGCCTGCTTGGGGCCGACGCGCAGCAGCGCCGGCGTCGGCGTCGCTTGAGGCTGCGCCAGCGCCGGTCGCCCCAGGCACAGCCCCGCCGCCAGGCCCAGCAGTTCGCGGCGCCCCGGCGCCTCCCCGACTCTCGCAGCACTCATCGCATGGCCTCCCGTAGCAGCTTGTCCAGTCTAGCGAGGCCTGATGACGCCAAGCCCTTGGGGCTGGCACGGCTGTCGCGCACCGGACGGCGGCAAATCGCACGCCTGAGTATCATAGCGATCATTCCGTAATTAACAGCTCACCCCATGCCCAATCTCTTCGACCCCATCAAGATCGGCGATCTCGAACTTGCCAACCGCATCGTCATGGCACCGCTGACACGCAGCCGCTCCAAGGGCCTGCTGCCCGGGGCCATGGCCGTCGAGTACTACCGCCAGCGCGCCAGCGCCGGCCTGATCATCAGCGAGGGCACCCAGGTCGCTCCGCAAGGCCAGGGCTATCTGGACACCCCAGGCATCCACACGCCCGAACAGATCGCTGCCTGGAAGCGGGTCACCGACGCCGTGCATGCCGAGGGCGGCAAGATCGCGGTGCAGCTCTGGCATGTGGGCCGCATCTCGCATGTGGTGTTCCAGCCAGCCGGCGCCGCCCCGCTGTCCGCCACCGACAAGCCGGCCAAGGGCAAGACCTTCACGGCCGAGGGATTTGTCGATGTTTCGGCACCACGCGCGCTGGCGACCGAGGAGATCCCGGGCGTGATCGCCCAATTCGTGCATGCCGCACGCTGCGCAATGGAGGCCGGCTTCGACGCGGTCGAGGTGCACGGGGCTAACGGCTATCTGCTGGACCAGTTCATGCGCGACAGCATCAACGACCGGACCGACGCTTACGGCGGCAGCATCGCCAACCGCGCCCGCCTGACCATCGAGGTGATGACGGCCATCGCCGAGGCGATCGGCCCGGGCCGCACGGGACTGCGTCTGTCGCCGGTGACCCCGGTCAACGACGCCGGCCAAGACAGCGATGCACAGGCACTGTTCAACCATGTGGCCGAGCAGCTGGCGCCGCTGAAGCTGGCCTTTTTGCACATCATTGAGGGTCAGACCGGCGGCGCGCGCGATGTCGCGCCCTTTGACTACCCGGCGATGCGCGCGCGCTTCCAGGGTCCGTGGATGGTCAACAACGGCTACACGCGCGAGATGGCGCTCAAGGCCGTGGCCGAGGGCCAGGCCGATATGGTGGCCTTTGGCCGCGACTTCATCAGCAACCCCGACCTGGTTCGCCGCCTGAAGCTCAATGCGCCGCTGCAGCCCGTGGACCGGGCCACGCTATACGGCGGCGATGCCCAGGGCTATATCGACTATCCGGCATTGGCCGCCTGATCAGTTCTTCTTGCTGGTCCGAGCCTTGAAGAGCTCGGTCACGCCGACCTCGCGCGGGCCGGCGATCAATTCGAAGGACTCCCCGGCGCTCAGGCTGCCGGGGCGCTGTACCGCCAGGTAGAAGCCGCACCAGGCGTTCTGCGTCATCAGCTTGGCAGCCTGGCTGAAGCCCATCACCGCGTTGAACTTGAAGCAGGGGTAACGCGGCTCGCTGACCACCAGCTCGCAATCGGCGAAGCGCAAGATATCGCCGATGCAGACCTGGCTCTCCAGCAGGCCCTGCAGGCTCAGGTTCTCGCCCATGCTGCCCAGCGCCAAGGCCTCGTCCCAACCGGCCACCTTGGCCTGGGCCCGTACGGTCTGCCAGAAGGGGTAGTGCTCGACCGGATAGGCATAGACCGCCTTGGCCAGGCCGCCGTGCACGCTCAGGTCGGCCTGCTCGTCGCCGGCCAGGCCCAGCGGCGCCACCGCGACCGGGCCGGTCTGCGGCTGTTTGCGGATGCCGCTGAGCACGCTGCCCTTCGCGGTGAGCAGGGCCTGGGCCGGGGCGGTGTTGATGCTGAGCAGCTTCATGCGTCGGAGCGGTTGTCGGGCTTGGGGACTGGATTGTCGCCGGCCCGCGCCGTGGCTTGCTGGGCCAGGCGTAGCTCAGTGATGTCCACGCTGGTGGACAGCACGCAGGTCTGGCCCTGGTAATCGATCAGCTCGCCGCTGAGCAGGGCATGCAGGCGTTGGCCATCGCGGCTGCGCACCCGCACCTCCAGGTTCTCCACCCGACCGTCGCGCTTGAGCAGCTCGTAATAGCGCTGGCGGTCTGCCGGCTCCAGCCCCACGTCGGTCAGCTCGGACATGCGCCGCCCCAACATCTGCGTGCGGCTGTAGCCATAGCGGCGGCACAGCACCTCGTTGACCTCCAGGATGGTGGTGTCGGCCAGCGTCGTCAGCGCGGCGCTGACCGAGTAGGCATTGAACAGGCGCTGGAACCGGTCGCGCTCCTGCTGCGCTTCCCGCAGCGCCTGGCGACGCGCCTGTTCGCGGTCCAGATTGTCCAGCGCGAACGAGACATCGCCGGCCATCTCGTCGAGCAGGCGCACCAAGGCCGGATCGAAGAAGCCGGGCTCGGCGGCAAACAGCAGCAGCGCGCCAACCGTAAGGCCGCCCCGACGTAGCGGGAAGGCGGCGATCGCCCGTCCACCACGCGCCACCACGCTGTCATGCCAATGCGCCATACGCGGGTCCAGGCCCGCCTCGTTGCTGATCAGGTGGGCGCCGCTGCGTATCACCTGGCTGGTGATTGAAGTCTTGCCATAGAGCGAGTCCAGCAGCCAGCGTTCGGGCACGCCGGCCAGAAGCTCGGCCTGGCCGTGCAGACAGGCGCGGTAGGCCTCCTGGCCGCCGCTGACGATGACGGCCGCCAGCGCCGCGTGGCCGGTGTCCACGCAGATGCGGCACAGGTCCTGGTAGAGCTGCTGGTCCGAGGCCGGGTCGCGCACGATCAGCTGATTGCACTGCGACAGCGCAATATAGAACTGCTGCACCCGCTGTTCGGCGGCCGCGGCGCTTTGCTGCTCGCGCCGGTGCTGCGACCAGACCCAGGCGGCCAGCACGGCGGCCAGGCCACCGCTAGCTATCATCATCAGCAGCAGATTCCAGCGCGCCCGCTCGAAACTGGCCTGGCTGGCATCGGCCTCGCGGCGCGCCACAGTCAGCTGCAGATCGATCAGCTCGCTGAGGGTCTGCCCCAGCGGTTCCAGTGCCAAGCGCAGGTTCAGTGCGGCGAAGGCGCGCAGCGCGGCGGCATCACCGGCGCCGACCAGGCGCTCGAATTGCCGCAACGCCTCGTTTGCAAACCGCAGCTGCGGTTCGGCCCGGGCGATCAGGTGCAACTCTTCCTCGACCAGCAGCGTGCTTTTGTAAGCCGCCCAGAGCTGCTCCACCTGCGACTGTGCGGTCTTGATCTGCTGCCCCCCCTGCTCGGGCGCCAGCCGCCCCTCGACCAGCCCGCTCGCACTGGCCGGCACTTCGGCCAGCATCGCATGCGAGATCTTGCGCAGTTGCTGCACCGGCACCAGCCGGTTTGCATAAACCGACTCCAGCGCCTGCGACACGCCACGCAGCTGCAGCAGCGCCACCAGCCCGAGCAAGGCCATCAGCCCCAGCAACGAGGCCATCACCAAGGCCAGACGGGCCTTGAAACTCAGGCCGGCCATGACGCGGCAGCGGATTGGATAGACGTGAACACAGTGAGTCCGTGCAGTTGGAAAGCGGCCACCGATTCTCAATCAATGCCCAACTGTCGAAAACCGTTCATCTCTGAACAACCTCGATAGACAGAACAAGCACTTAGAGAAACTTTGCTCCGGCAAGTCTGAACTATTTGCTCACTCAAGTCTGAACTTTTCCGATTTCTGTTCTTTCAAGTCTGAACTTTTACGACGTATCCCGACGTGCTCGACGATACGCCGCGGCCGGGCTAACACCTACCACCTGTGCGGCCGTTGGAGACCCAGCGACCACCAGGCAAAGCCACTAGCCCCTTTGAACTGACAATCAAAGTTACCTCTGCACCAACGAGGTAAGCTAAAGGCCGATTCATTGCGCTTCAGCATCCTGCTGGTGATCCGGCGCAGTGTCGTTCTTGCGAAGTTTCTTCGGTATCGGACTGGCGAACGCCACTAACCGGGCCAAAACATCGCGTGCTTCCTCTTGGAGTTTGAGAGCGACTAGTCCTGACGTAAGGAGTCCATTCTTCTTGTGATAGTCGACCTTGGACCAGAAGTCCGTGGAAGCAACGAAATCATCGAGGTCAGAGTCGGAATAGCTGAAACCCAACTTGCTTCGAATAGCCATCGCCTGAGCAAACACGTCGTGAGCTTGCTCCCAGTCCCAGAACGACCAAACTGATGCAACGAAGTACATGAAAGCCAGCCCTTCAACACGTGATGCGCGCGCCAGTGCATTAGGGGACCACGTTGGCATGATGTCGACGAAGTCTTTCAGCTCTGCCGCGGGGTCGTGGTGGTTCGTAAAAAAATTGGGCGCCAGCTTGATAGCATCGTTAAGAGCGTGCACAAAGTACGGAGCGTGCATGCTCATTGTCGCGAACACGTTGGCTAGATGTGTCAAGTTCGACTTTGTTGCGGCCAGCTCGGCCTCCGTCGTGCCATGTACGAATCGAGAGATACCACCCGGCGCGTACAGAAAGCCGTTCTCAATGATCAAGTCCTCCTCGGTGTAGAGCTGAGCCGTTTCAATGATCTTCGTATAGTGATTAACCATTGAGCGCGGGAAGTAGCGCGCTGCGAGCTGGATGCCCGCAGGGGAGCTGAGAAGCTCTCGCTCGATGCGATCCTTAAAGAAGCGCTCGACCCGCTTCCCCAGCTTCTCAACGCCATCTATGTGCCCTCCGACTGTCGCGGCTGGGACGGTCGTGTAGAAGGGGATGAAGCCGTCACATTCCCAATTTCCGACGCGCTCAATGATGTTTCTTTCCTCAACCTCTGAAACTGCTTTGCCAGAGTGCGCGTTGTGCTTGCAGCTCACCAGCCAACGCACGGTAGTGCCGTCGAGAAGCTTCTCCTCTACTCCGAGGTCGATGCCACCATCGGGGCCTTTGGACACGGACTTGAAGATTGTGAACTCGCGGACTTTCAGGAAGAAGTCCTGACAAAACACCTCAAAGTCGTCTGAAAGGTTCGACCTTCCTATCGGCGCGTTTTCGCTTGATGCGTGACCGGCCTTTGGCGAAACGATTTCCCTGAAGTCGATGATCCCCATCAACCCTCCCGTTGATTGAATTAGGTGGAACGTTGGGCCAACCATAAGTGGTCAATTAACTACACCCCTTGCCACCGCCACGGCGGCGGCCTAGACATAGCCCAGGTGGCCGCGAGCTTGATGCGCCAGTGCAGCAACGCTGCGTAGTCATCGACGGTCTTGACGTTCGAGCAAGACAACCAGAACGTAGAAACCGCCATCGTGCAGCTTCCATGCGTTGCAACTGGCCGCGCCATCAAAGGAAGCGCTCGCAACCGAGACTTTTGCACGGAGTGCGTAGGCATGAGAGGCGCGCTTGGCATTGCTCCTGGGTGAGGGCGAACAGATGCAGTGAACTGCCCGGGTTACCACCAATCTATAAAGCAGCCCCCGTCCGGCTGAATGTTTCAAGTTCGCGACTCAAATAGCTGTTTCAACTAGGGAATGAGTCATTGAACTCTACGAAATGCCGCATTTGATGCACTGCATCTATTCTGGAAAATACCTGGTTATTCGGGCATCAATAGTTAGTGCCCGAATAATGCACTCACGTCACGCATGGCAAAGATCGAATCAAGAGTGCTTTTCTTATAGTAGAAATTTGCGCCATTTATGTAATGCCGCTACCATCGCGGCCCCATTCAAGGAATTACTGAACAAACTTGTTTTGTACAAACTTGTTCAGTAAAGTTTTGCAGCCATGAATATGTTCACTAGCGACGATCTGACGCGCGTTCGGGAGGATTTCTACCTCAGGGGCCAGTCCGTCGCGTCGTGGGCGCGCGATCATGGGTTCGACCCAAACATGGTCTATCAAGTCCTTAGCGGGCGCTGCCACGCAAGGCGTGGGTCATCTCACCAGATAGCGCAGGCACTCGGCTTGAAACCACCAATGGATCAAGCCGTTCTGCGTATGGAAGCACCAACTTCCCAGGAGGCCAAGATGTAGAAAAGAAAACGCCGACCAATCTTTCGAAGGGCCGGCGCGTGGCTGTCGAAACAACCGTGTGGAATCGCTAGTTTCGTCCTCCCCGTGCCTGTCGTCAAGTCCCTGACTCCCGTCGGGGTGGATTTCTTTTGTCTGTTCGGGGATATGAAACCAGCACGCCAAGTCATTACGACATCGCCACATCGATCAGTTGGTGCCGTACATGCATCTTGGTTCCAGAGCGACCCGATTCATCACGAGTCCTTCCTGGAGAAGAGCTGCATCGAAATACTGCTGTTGATGCCAATGGCGGAGCAGATCCGACATCAGCCGATGACGTTGACCTATATGGTTGACGACACGGAGCGCCGCCACATCCCGGACTTCCAAGTAAGGCTAAGGGATGGGACGCATATCGTCGTGGAAGTAAAGCCAGAGGCTTTGTTGGACGAGCACCGGCGCAAATTTGATTGCTGCTCAGCGCAGTTGACTAACGCTGGCATCGAGTATTACGTCTGTACGGACGCATGGCTGACCGACGAACGCGTCGGGCGGGCAGAGTGCCTTCGAGACCAAGCCAGGCGCTCAGCACCGGCCGATGAATTGGCCGGGCTGTTGAACCTCGTGCGCTCGCGTCAGGATCTCTTGATTGCAGACGCGCTTGCGCAAGGTTTCAGCCACCACGTGATCGGTCACGCAGTGGGTCGCCGGCTCTTGACGGCTGGGCCGCAGCTGGATATTTCCCCCTCGAACAGGCTCACATCAATGGAGCACGAGGATGAGCACGTACGTTGTAGCGATTGGCTTGGTAGTCCGCCATGGGGACAGAACGTGGCGATTTGAACGAGAAGTCAATGACAAGGAGAAAAGCCTAGTCTTTGTCGATCAGGTGACCGGCATGACAAGGACGATGACCTTGGCTCACCTGCAGCGTGAGGTGCTGGCGAAGCGGTTGGTCGTGGTCGCAGCCGAAGCGCCCCCATTGGCTGCGCAGGGGAACGGGCCGGTCCGCCTAGTCACGACGCTCGACGACATTCCGCCGAAGCACCGCGCCGAAATTTCGCGCCGTCACGCCTACATCACCTACGTCAGCCGGCAAGGGCTGACGCGCGGACAGCGCTGTCAAATTGAGAAGGCAATCCGCGATCTGCAGGGCAAGATGCCCATGCAAAACAGCGCTGAGGTGTTGGACCATGCAGCCCCGTCAGCCTCAACCGTGATGGAGTGGCTGCGGCGATGGGAAGTCAGCGGCGGCAATGTCGCCGCCCTATTGAACCGAGTAGTCACCCGGCGGCCCCGTCGTCGTCTGCACCCGGCTGTCGTCGAAGCTGGGCGCGAGCTTTTAAGAACGCATTATTTCCAGCGGTCTCGGCCGACGCTAGAAATGACGAAGCTGCTGGTCGATCGCAAGCTTGAGCGTTTGGCTGCCGCCAATCAGATCTCTGAGGACGAAGCGCACATCAGCACCTCGACGCTACGACGCCTCACCCAGGAAACCTCGCCATACGAGCGTGATGCAGCTCGATTCAACCTCTCCTATGCGCAGAACAAATGGCGGTATGCACTCAAAGGCATCGCGGCCGATCGCGTCATGCAGCGCTACGAGATCGACCACACCATCGTGGATGTGGTGGTCATCAACGATATCAACGGTATGCCACTGGGCCGCCCGACGATCACGATCGTTGTTGACTCGCACAGCGGGTATGTCTGCGGCTTCTTCATCAGTTTCTGGGGAACTGGCCTGTCGACGACGCTTTCAGCGCTCAAGGTCGCAATCTCGCCGAAAGGCGATCTGACAGCTGGGCAAGGGCTGTCAAACCCGTGGCTGGCCTATGGCATCCCGATGATGTTCGTCGTCGACAACGGACTGGAGTTCCATTCGCCGCAGTTTCATTCGGTAGCGCAGCACCTGAACACAGATCTGCTGTTTTGCGCCGTTCGCCAGCCATGGTTGAAGCCTTTCGTTGAGCGAGCGCTAGGAACCTATCTCCAATACCTGCCTCATCCGGGCCGCGTTGAGAAGCCCAAAAGCAACTACCTGCCGCTCAATCCGGACAAGACCGCCGTCATCACTTTCAGCGCGATTTGTAGCGGCCTGCTCAAAGCGTTCGTCGATGTTCACCCGTTCGAGATCAACCGGCGCAACCTCGGCCTGGCATTCGACCGGTTTGGCGAGGGGATGGAAAGACTGCTACCGCCGGCACTGCCGACCAGTACCGAAGAACTCGACATCATCGTCGCGGCAAGCAAGTCGCTGGCTGTTAACCAAGAGGGCGTTGTGTCTGACTACATCCGCTACAGCTCGGTCGAACTCGCCGAGTTGCGCCGCGCCACGGCGCAGTCATTCAAGACGACGGTTAAGTTCAATCCCCAGGATCTGAGCTACGTCCACGTGCAGGATCCCCGGACCAAGGGCTGGTTGAGAGTTCCCAGCTGTCAACCGGAGTACACAGCGGGCCTTTCCTTAGTCCAACACAAGGCGATCAGGGCACGGCTCACGGGCGACCTGGCCAGGCGAAAGATCCCGGAGAAGCTCGCGGCAGCCAAGCTGGAGTTGATGGACCTATGGAATTCACAAGCAGTGCACGGCAAGCGGCTGAAGCAGTCGCAGCTGCGCGCCATGAGCGGGCTGACGTCGGTCGATGTCCTGAGATCGCAGTCGGCTGAAGCCAGGTCAATGGCGCCATCGGCGCCAAAGCTCGTTGCCATCAACGAAATGGAGGTGCCAGCGTTTCAGATCCCGGCCTTCGATACCTTGTCTTTCGTAGGTGGCCGCCATGTTTGACGACATCGACACCGATGAGCTTGATCGCCGGGTCGCCGAGCGCCGCCAGAAGACCTACAGCATTGAGGCGATACGTCGCGGCACGGAGATTGACAAGGCCATCGTCATTCACGGCGCCTTCCAGTCAGCTCTGGCATCTGCCGATCGTGTGTTCCAACTGGGCAAGGCGCTCACCATACCAGCCGGTCTTCGCTTGATCGGTCCGCCGGGCTCCGGGAAGACCACCCTGCTTCGGTACTACGCCGATTCTGTACCGGGCAGCGAGCTGTTCGATCGTGGATGTGGCGCGATCAGAATCCGGCTGCGCCATCGCCCGACCCTGCGACACACGGTGGAATCGATCCTGAGAGCGCTGCGCTATCCATTCCCGAAAGTCAGCAATCAGAGCGTGGGCTTGAAGCGAGACATGTCCATCGACGCACTCAAGCAAAAACGCACCCACCTTTTGCTTGTGGATGAAGCACACAACTTGTGTATTCGCACCTCCGCCTGGCCGGCCGGCAGCGAGGAGGGCAACGAGATCACTGAGTACCTGCGGGAGATCATGGATGCGCAGATCGGTTTGGTGTTGACCGGGGGGCCTGGCCTGGAGCAGCTTCCGGAGCGGGACAAGTACCTGCACAGCCGCTGCGCAAGCAAGGCCATGCTGGGGAATTTTGCGCTCGATAACGATTGGGCTGGGGTTGTGCATGGCCTTGCCGCACACAGCCAGCAGCATTGCTTGAAGTTCCTCACAGAATCCCGGCAGATCGTGCTGCTCCATAGGGCGACACGGGGCAATCTGCGAGCGCTGAAGATGATCGTGGTGGAAGCCATCCTCGTTGCAGCGGACGCCCACCGCAGTGATCTGTGCACCGATGATCTGCGCAGCGCCTTTCCCGTTGCACTGGGTGGGCTCATCGAGACACCCAACCCGTGGGGGGTGTAGATGTCGCCTCTACCGATATCAGCGCCTCCGCGGCAGCCGGAGTCCGCATCCGGGTACATGCTTCGGGTGTTAAGCCTGAATGGTGCCCACGTCAAAGAGGCCATGGCATATTGCCGCACGGCACGCAGCATGCGCCCGCTGGCCTCCGACGCCGAACTGTTTGCCGAGCTCACAGGAGTACCGGTGGCTTGGTTCCACAACCGACTCCCTGCACCTCACACCCGCGATCGGTGGCGAGAGGTTGATTTGTTCGGTCGGCGTTGGAGAAGCGCTTGGCTGTTGCGCGATCTCCATCAACAAGTCTGCCCGGTATGTCTGCGCGAACAAGGCATCGCCCGGCTGGAGTGGGATCTGATGGCCTACCCTGCATGCCACATCCACAAGGTTCTTCTGCAAGACATGTGTTGGTCCTGCGGAAGAGCTATTAGCCCTCGTCGACCATCGCTTGAGGTGTGCAACTGCGGCGGATTCATCGCGGCTGCGACCGGAGAAACGGCCGCTATCGATCCGGCCCTGCAAGCTTGGGTTGCGTGGCTGTCCATGCAGCTACTGACGGATTGCAGTGCACCCCAACCCACTGATCTTGAGCGCATTGCGCCACAGGTGCGGGGCCTGAGTCCGGATGGCGCATTCCGTTTGATCTACTCCTTTGCAGGTGGCGGCAAGGCTTTCTGCGGCGAGCAGATGCTGGGCGGAAAGACATGGCTCAGCAGTGCGCAGATGGCCGGCCTACTGCGCGACGGGCTCGCTGCCTTGCAGGCCCCAGCAAGGGGGGTGCTGCTCCCGACCAAGGCGGGCACGCCTTCTGCGCTGGCCGAGCAAGCAGAGGCCGGCGTCACAGCCTGGGATCGCGCGGTCGCCGCACGGGAGGTACGACGGTTGAAGTTGGGGCGCCGGTGGCGCAACGCGGTGCCTCGATGTCCTCAGCAACAAGAGCTGTTTGAGGACAGCTTGTGATTGAGGGAGCAAGCTGGCCAGCCAGGACTTCCCCGGCTGTGACGACGGTGCAGAAACTAAAGGGCGAGAACGAAACGGGGGGAGCTCTATGCTGATCAAGCTCCATCAGCTAACGAACGTGCCGGCGGCGATGCCCGATGAATCGCCCACTTCGTGGCTGAGTCGAGCCGCGCTACACCAAGGTGTCGGCATTACCGAGTTCTTGCGTTTCCTGGGGGTCAGGTACTTCTCCGGCGGGGATCTCGACTTGGAATTCGTAGATTGGTTTGGCCAGCATTTGGCATCGCTACCGGCGCTTGCCGGTTTACGCGCGGCGGTCCACATGGCGGGTTTTGCCCGTCGCGCCGGGTCGAGTTCGGTTCTCCGGCCGCTTTACGAACGGGCAGGGACTCGAACCCTTCCTTTTTCACGCTTCTGCGCTCCGTGCCTGCATGACGCCACGACGCTGTACTTCCCGGTCCATTGGCGCTTCGACGAGTGGCGGTATTGTCCGGCGCATGATTGCCTCCTGGAGGATGCATGCCCAAACTGCAGCATCCCTGCGCGCCTCCCTGTCGGCCTGTTTAGCAAGCAAGGCGCGGGCGGCCGTCACATCAGCCTCGCGCATTGCCGGAGCTGCGGTGCTTCGCTTATGAATCTGCCGCCCGTCACGCTGCGCCAAGCCAAACAGGTCGGCCTTCTGGATGAGGATGTGCAAATCCTGGTCGCGGTCCAAGGCTTGATCGGGAACCTTGCTCGGACCGGACATAGCTGCACGGATTTGGACTGGGCGACAGGGGTAGTCGGCACCCACGGCACATCACGGTTCTCGCGGATAAAAATGATTTGCGTGAACGAGGCCCGTCGCAGACTCGGCGTGTGGCGGGATCACCAGCAGCGTTTCCCATTTCCCGTTGCTATGCCAATGTCGCTTCCATCATCGACATCCGAATGACAGGGACCGAACCCAGGTCAAACTCATATCCGGCACTACCATCGAGCCATGAACAGCGATCCGTTCCCTCTTGCAGGATCACCAAGGGATCGGGAGGAGGCCCTGTTCTCTTTCCTCGCCGAGCACATGGCACATCCGAATCCAACGCTTTGGCAACAGATTGCTCAAAGCTCTGGGCGGCAGCTGGATCTCGGCTTTGCAGCGCTACTGCTTCACTCGCTCGTGGTGGATCGGGTGTCCATTGAAGTATCTGGCAGCCTGTATGGAATTGCGGAAAGTTTGCTCGGCCCTCGTCTGACGGTCTCGGACTATGAGCGATGGCTGAGACATGGATGGATTGACGTTCCGCGCCTGGCGTCATTCCTAGACATGAGTACACGATGAAGCCGCGGCGAGGGACCGCTGCGCGGATACTTGGGGGCGAGGCCGGACCAGACATGGCTGCTGGTGTGCCTAACGACCCATCGCGCCGGCGTCCCGTGCAGCAGCATTTCCCCGTCAATGAGCCGCCAAGCGTTACCGCTTGGGTTTGCCTTTCGTCTCGGTCGAGATTTGCGCCTTGGCCGCGGGCATTGGCCTGACCATGTTCGGCACTTGATTCGTGCCGGTTCGGCCGTGATCAGACATGAAGGAGTGCTTGACCGCCGCTATTGCCGCCGTCACGGGCGCGAAGAAGCCTGACAAACTTTCTTCCAGGGACTCTTTCAATACGCCCATAGCTTCCTCCGCGCTGCGCGTAAGGCTTGCCACAGCTCGTTCAGAGTGTATGCAATGAATCAGCTGGTAGGCACGAGCTTGACGCTATTGATTGTCCGGTTTGGCGACCGATCTCTTGCTCACTTCTCGCCACGTCAACCGAACAGCGGACACCGAACGCTTGGCGGAAGCAGGCGTCGAACCGTCCGTGGGCAGCAAGGGGGACAGCTACGACAACGCGCTGGCCGAGACGATCAGCGGGCTCTAGCCCCCGTGTTCTCGAACTCACTGCAGCTGTTCCGGAATGTAGAACGGAAATATCGAGGCCCTCAGTCGGGTCGGCTACTGCGCAAGCCTGAGTTCTCGCATCACGAAGCCCACGGCATGCACTGAGAGCTCGGCATCCTCTTCTTGGGCGAGACGTAGTCCACGCGTCTCCTGCTCGTTGGCTTTCCCTCGCGGATGCAGCTTCGCAACAGCCTCCGCCACACCGGCCGCAGCATTCAGCTCATACGGTGCTTCACGAATGCGTCGAACCAATTTCCCAAGGTCGAGTTCGACGACCTTCGAGTCCAAGGACTGACTTGCCAACCACCGGCCCAGGAGCACCACCAACGCATTTCTACATTGGTCAATGACTGAGATGGCAGTCTCGCGGAATGCCGAGTCGAGAACGCGCTCGAGAGCTCGCTGCACCGGCTGCCGGTGCTCCTCAAGAAGAGAGTCCAGCCGAGCCTCAGGCAGTACCCCGAAGGACGAGAGCGCTTTTAGCGTCACGAGCACATCGTCACCAACCACCTGTTCTACCTGAACGATTCGCCACATCGACCATGCACGGTCCCGACCGAGCGCAAGCGTCATTCCTTGGCCACCCCTCGGTTTGCCCAGCAGCTCCTGGCACGGCCAGTGGTGGTGCAGCCGCTTTGTCATCGACTCGCCCTGACGATGGTTCGCGAATTGCATGCTTGGATGGCCACGAGTGAGGCATTCATCCGGCTGACCAGCCGGGAACGGCTGGTACAGCCGCCCACGTCGGACCCTCGTCACCGGGTCAAATGAATCCTCTCGAAACAGCCACCGCAGCGCGTCCATCGAAATGCCCCGCGGTAGGTTGGCCGCATCCTCCTCGCTCTCGATGAGCTTGGCCTGCGTCAGCAGCGGTGGCGGCACGACCGCGTACTCCGGACGACCTGCGCCTTCGTACACGTGGCCGGTGTTCTCTTCGAATCCAATGTGCATAGCAATGTGCGTATTCCACTGATCGCGGACACCCATTCCAGGCTGATCGCGGACAGTGTTCCGGGCGATCACGGACGCCCTCGGTGGGGTGCCTGAGTGACGGCCAGATGGTAAGCCAACTGTCCGCCATCGGTTTGGAACGGTGTCCGCGATCAGCGTGGAACTGGCCCATGGGTCAGGCCAGGGAAGCGCCCCGGCGCAGTGACTCGCCCTTGAGCGCGATCGCGTGTGAACCGTGCATCAGCCGGTCCATGATGGCGTCGGCGATGGTGGGCTCACCCAGCCATTGATGCCAGGCGCTGCTGGGCATCTGGCTGGTGATGAGTGTGCTGCGGCTGCCCACCCGGTCGTCCAGCAACTCGAACAGGTCTTGACGCTCCTGGGCAGCGGTGGGAGCGATCGCGAGATCGTCGAAGACAAGCAGGTCCAGTCGGGCCAACTGGGCCAAGCGACGGCCGAAGCTGCCGTCTCCGTGCCGGGCAGGTGGGCGGAGCCATCTGATGGCAGTTCATCTCGATTGCCTATCCTTGCCTTTGTGAAACTCGACTGGGACATGTCGCCAAACCGTGGGGACGTAAGTGTTTACATGAGCCTCGAGGATTTCGTGCGGCAAGTTGATGACGCGACCGCCGTGTTCTACGCGTTCTTTGGGCTGGTGGACCGGCACTTCGGAATCCCGGCTTTGGAGACCTGAGCATTGCAGCTCGTCGCAGCAGGTCGCCTGCCGAATGGCGTTTGCGCTCGTCGCAGCGTGAGGACAGGGGTGTCCAAATGACTAGGGGCAGTCCAGACCGCGTCCTCTTGGCGGCTACCAAAGATTGATAAATGAAGGTTGGCTGGTCGCGATCGGCAAAATCAAGTGTGTATCAAAGCACTATCCGAGATTGCACTTATTAACTTCATGCGTCTCGTGGACGTAGTTACTATACAGACGGTCGCTTGTATAGTAAATAATATATTTCGACACACTTCCTATTGAGATCTCGACGCCCCTCTAGTTTCGACTCACTGGCGGCAAATTACCTGCGAACTATGGACCCGCGGGTTAGTCCATGATAAACTATCGATAGTTAAGTCTTCGGAGGTGTGGGCGGTTCGAACCCGTCGCTGCTTAGGTCCGCGATTTTGTTCTTGACCTGTGTTGGCCTCACTGTTTTTTGCATTGAGCCGACATTTTTTCAAACAGTCATCAATTTCATTATCGGAGGTACCAATATGGTTATTTTTTCATATCCAGCAGTCAACTTCGCAATTCTCAAGTCGTTGTTCAGTGTTTTCGCAGCAGTAACAGCGGGCCTTGTGGCGAACGGTGTAACTCCTCACCTATAAAAGGCGCTCCCGAATGGGAGCGCCTTTTTCTTTATGCGACAAATCCAACGTTCCGCCGAGCAGATTGCACGCATGGAGAGGATATGGCTAACGTCCAGAGCCAGTACCGCATTGTTGAGCGGTCTCAGAGGCGGGACGTCCTAATCTGGTACTCATGCGCGTCCTTCTGGCAATGCTGATCGAGAGCAAGACAGTCGCGAAGTACATGAGTCAGCAGCAGGCCGAGATATTGGAACAGCTAAGTTCAATTGCTGAATCTGCTGGGCTTGATTGATCGCCTCCGCCAAGACCGGTCCAGTCGGTCTGCGTTGCCGATCGATTCATGTGAATTGGGTCCGCCCCCTAGGTTCAACCCCAAGGCGCACTAGAGGCACAAGCGCGAATAATCACGCGACATAAGCGCCGCGGCTTGTCGCCTTCCTACGGTGACAATCTTCGAAGCGCAGTTCAGGAGGATCCATGTCTGCACTGGCCGCTGAGGCGCCTCCGGCGCCAAGCAAACAATCGATGTCGGTCAATGCCACCGGGGAAGCCGTTGAAAGCCTGACCCCCGAGTTGGTAATTGCGCTTTGCGGTCCGATCGGCTCGCCACTCCACGAGACAGCGACTCAGATTGAGAACACCTTGCGTGAATTCAACTACAAGACTGAGACTGTTCGCCTGAGCAATCTGATTCGTCTGAATGCAAAGAAGGTGAGCAAGACCATTGATACCTCTTCAAAATTTCGGGAGATCAAGGCGCTCATTGAGATTGGCGATCAACTCCGTGACCAGTATGGCAGCGACGTGCTGGCAAAGCTTGCGATCGCCAAGATCGGCGCAGACCGAAAGAAGAGCTATGGTGCCTTTGAGGACGTGGCAGCCGAGGGCGCCAAGCCGAACGACCAGAAGATTCGCAACCAACGCATTTGCCACGTCATTGACTCGATAAAAAACAAGGCCGAGCTAGATCTGCTGCGTTTGATTTATGGAGACGCACTATTTGCAGTAGGAGTCTTTTCCCCTCTTGAGCTTCGCAAGATCAACTTGGAGCGTCCGGGCAAGCTCTCAAAAGATGAAATAGGCCTGTTGATTGATACCGACTCAGGAGAGGAATTTGCTCATGGTCAGTCTGTTCGGGATACGTTCCCGCGATGCGACTTCTTCCTTCGAGTTGACCATGCAGTGGTTGGTCCGTCAGAGCCAAGAGCGGTTGGGCAGCTAAACGAGCGCATTCGCCGTTTTTTCGATCTGATTTTTAGAACTGCAGTTGTCACGCCCTCTGCTGAAGAGAGTGCTATGTACGCGGCCGCCTCTGCCGCAAGAAATTCAGCTTGCATGTCTCGCCAAGTAGGTGCCGCGGTGACAAGCTCGACGGGCGAATTGCTAGCCGTGGGATGGAACGATGTACCGCAAAGCGGCGGCGGCCTGTACGGCATGAAACCGATCGCCGCAAGAATCGTTCAGCAAGCTCAAGCGGAAGACCAACGCTGCTTCGCGCAGACCGGAAGAAAGTGCCGAAATGATGAGGAAAAAAGTGCAATAGCTGACAAAGTCGTCGAGAGCCTGATAAGCGGTGGCGTCTTGTCTTCTGAGTCCAAGGAGACGGCGATCAAGGCCATTCTTGCTGACACCCGGGTCAAGGATCTGATTGAGTTTTCTCGCGCCGTGCATGCTGAGATGCATGCGATCCTGGGTGCAAGTAGAGTCGCGGGCGACCGAGTAGTGGGGGGCAGCATCTACGTGACCACCTATCCCTGCCATTCCTGCGCCAGACATCTTGTCGCCGCAGGCATTGCGGAGGTTCATTACATCGAGCCGTACCGCAAGAGTCTTGCAACACGGCTCCACGAGGACGCTCTCACCGAATCGACCGATGCGCAGGGCAAAGTCCAGGTACGACAGTACGACGGTATTGCGCCACGGCGCTTCATCGAGATGTTCGAAGGCGGCTCTCGCAAGCAGGCCGGAGTGTTAGCATTAAAAGGTCGGATACAGGCGACTCCCCTGACTCAGGTCAGCCTCAAGGCTATTCCTCGGCTCGAAGAGGTCGTAGTCGCAGAAATCGAGACCAAGGACCTTCAGCTCCACAGTCTTCTTCCGAGTGAGATCAACGATGACAAAGCCCCAGGACAAGACAACACAGCAGCTTGAGTTGCGGCTGCTCATGGATCTCAATAGTCGGGTTGACCCAGCAAGCACTCTTGGCGTCACTGGTAACAGCAAAGGCGGTTCAGAAGTAGTGTTGGAGCAGGCTGCGTCCGACAAGGACATGGCCGTCTATAAGCAGATGTCTGTGAACTACTTCAGCAGCCTTCAAAAAGCCTGACTACGTAGCTCCCCGGAGAGTGCACAAATGAGCCAGTATTGCTGGCACTTTGTATTCCGGTGGCGCCTCGCACATCAATGGGCATTCGATGCCCAGCACTGCCGAAGCACCAATGCCGCGTAGCGTGCTCTGTGGTCGCTACTCTCACGGCCCGAAAGCGACTTTCCTAGTGCGCCCGACGACAGCATCACCACGCTGCTGTCGTAGTCCGACTCTAGGCTGCTGGAAACGAAAGGGGGGCCGAAGGCGTGCATGCTCTACAACGTGACCATTTAGCCGAGCCTCGACCCCGCCCTACAAATCGCCTGCTGGCAAACCCTCCGACGTCCGGCACAAGTGCTTCTGCAGCTGCGTCAACGCCGACGGCCTCAGCGGCGCAGGTAGGTTCACCACCGGCTTCTTCGTCCTCATCGGCAGGTTTGCCCGCATCGGCCGCTAGCACAGCGGCGTCCACGCCATTGCCGCCCAGCAATTTCAGGGTTGGGTCGATCGACTCGACTGGCGTGGTCGAACTCGGCAGCTTCTCAATGCCCACTAAATATGTGCGCAACGCCTGGAAAATCGGGCGTCCCATCGAGGATATCGTGACGCCAGTGTGCCCCCAGAGCTTCAGCATTGAGCTGCTGGATGCGCTCGCATCCAGCGCGCTGTTAAGGACTCAGCATCCAAGCCGAGCCCAGCAGCATCACAACCTTAGCCGTCTTTCGCCGCAGGCCGAAGTCTGGCGGCTTGCTGCCCACAGTTCGGCTCAACAGTTGCGTGGCACCAATCCGGACGGCGCCTCCCGCTCGATTCGTGTTCGGCAGGGGGACGAAGGTGTATCGCGGCGCAAAGATCCAGGACAGGAAGACCTGGTTGAGCAGCGAGTGCGTGGCGCAACTGCTCGCCCAAGGGCTTGACCCCCGGCAGGCGTTGGCAACGGCCTCAGAGCCGTACGCTGTCAGGCAAGCGCTGCGATAGACTAGATTGAACAAAAGGCCGGGAAGAATCTGGCGCGCAAGGGAGGCTAACAATGACGAAACTTCGGGCGGGAATCGCCGTCGTAGGCGGTGTCGTAACGGTCGTTCTAGCGGAGGTGCCGGCCGATCCGAGCTTGCCGATCAGCATCCTTTCAGATTCCAGTTGGACGCTTCAGACAGGCGACCGCGGCCCTGCGTTGGCCCTTTTGCATCAGCGGTGCGCGAACTTCTTTAAGCAACACTCAGCCGACTTAGTCATCGTCAAGGCCAGCGCCGTTCCTCAGGGCGGCTCCGTCAAGCTGGCAGTATTGGAAAGCGCGGAGGTCCGAGGTGTCGTTATCGCCGCAGCAGCTTCGGCCACTCGGGTAACGTGCTTACAAAAGGCGCTGATCTGCCGTACTTACGGGGAGCGCAAGGTCGACGAATACCTGAAGGACGATGCCTTCTGGAGCGCGCAGGCCACCGGCGAGAAGCTGAAGAAGACTAGTCGTGAAGCGGCGATGCTGGTCCTCGCAACGAGGGGCTCTTGATGGGAACTGTGATCCCCCAACTCAAGCTCGGCTCGAAGCTTGGAAGTGGTCACTTCGGAGACGTCTTTCTTGGCCTAGACAGCGTCCACGGGGAGGTTGCCGTCAAGGTCATTTCGCGCAGCGTGGGCGAAAGCGACAGCGATTGGCTGGCCCGGCGAGCCGGCCTGCTTGCAGAGGCTCAGCACCTATCGAAGGCTCGACACGAGAATGTGGTGCAGGTCCATAGCATCCACGAACTGCCAGATGGCAGTAGCGTCCGCTTGTGCATGGCGTACTGCCCAGGTGGCTCGCTCCAAGGCGCGTTCGACGCCGGGCCCATGCCCTTGCTCCAGGTTCGTAAGGTCGGAGCAGAAGTGGCCCTAGGACTCGAAGCGCTGCACGCTCGAGAGATGCTTCATCGTGACATCAAGCCGGGCAACATCTTGTTGACGGCCTCAGGTGTTTCTCAGCTCGGCGACTTTGGCCTTGTGACCGACGACCTGATCTTGGGATATGGATCCCAGGCGGGATACTTCGATCACATCGCTTATGAGGTTTGGCACGGTGGCCCGACCAGTCGGAAGACCGACATCTGGGCGCTCGGGATGACTCTGTACCGCCTCTTGCACGGAAAGGCCTGGTACGAACTCTCACCGCCGCCCAAAGATTTGATTAAGCACGGTAGCTTCAGCGACACGCTTCGGTGGCTTCCCCATGTCCCCAAGGCATGGCGCAGAGTGATCCGGAAGATGCTCAATGACGACTCAGACCTCCGATACCAGTCTGCGTCTCAGGTTCTCAATGCTCTCTCCGTGCTGCCAACTCCGGCTTGGTCGACGACCGTCGCGCCCGGAAAAGTTATGTGGGAGCAAAGGCTCGGCGACCGACGCAGGCTCGTCGAGTGGACCGAGCACTCAGCCAGGAAGCATGAGTGGAAGGCTTGGAGCGAACCGGTCGGTAGGCCTGGGCGCAACATGACGCTCGGCGGCTCCGCCACCTCTATTCCGAAGGCACAGCTTATGCGCGAACTCGAAGCATTCCTCGAGGCGTAGCAGCTACGCCGGCCTAAGCAGTCGAGGCAGCAAGTACGGCCCGACGACGTCCGCCGCCGTGATGAGCTTGAGGTCCAGATGGCCCGCTGCAACGACACGGCGCTCATCCGAACAAAACGAGCAATACGTCGAACTCGCCACGACGCCGTCCTCGGGCGTCCAGTACCGCTGGCAAAAGCGGCACTGGGGACGCAGAACGGCCAGGTTCCTCGACCCTTTGCTCATGACGTTCTCCCGCTGCATGTCATCACAGCTCATCAAGGACTTGAAAGCTGTCTATTTATACAGTGTATGGCCGGACTCGAACCTTTGCAACGTTCCGGGTGTTGCCTGAACGCCCAAGAAGCCAAACGAGTCGAACGCTGGACCGGGGCACGAGCTATGAAGCTCGACGCACGGATTGACTTAAACCGCAGCTGGCGGCGGTGTCGAAGCAGTCGCCTCCGCCGGCAGACCAACCACTGCCAACACCTGAAGCTGCTGCAAACGAATGGACATCGCTTGCTCGCTCACTTCAAAGTTCCGGGCAAGCGACGCGACCGAGATCTCATCGAAGAGGTCACGTTCGAGACCTGCGGTCATGACGTGAGGAGCCGGCATTAAGAGGCAAGCCGCAAACGAATTCGCCTCTCTCTCCTGCTGCACTGACGTCAGTGAGCCTTCTTGGTTATAGACGGCGGAACTTGCTTCGCCAACGCGCTGGTAAACACGGATCTGACGATCGATGAACATGCGCTGACCAGAAGAATCCCCATTGGCCTCGTCGTCGTGAAGGACGAGATGACCCAGCTCATGGGCGATGGTGAACCGCTTTCTATTCTTTGGGTGTTCTTTGTTAACGAGCACGTGACGTTGCGCGTCCTTAACGATGAGAACGCCAGCGGTCTCGTCGTCCATGTCTTCTTCATGGACGCGAACATTGAGGCTCTCTAAGACCCTGTCCAGGTCCACTGGAATCGTCAGCGCGCCGGCATTACGGAGAACCTGTTGAGCCTTGCGCTCGATTTCTGCTGCAGAGAGTTGACTCATCGCGGTTCACCCATTTCTAGGATGGCGGCAATTTTCTGCAAAGTCTTCTGCGGTGCGGTGTAGGTCTTCCCCGCAAATTCAAGCGAGGTCATCTCTGGAAGAGCGCGCTCTTGCTCGACTTCTGAAGGACGGGGAAGGATGTCAAGGACATTGGCATCGAACACTTCGCAAATCTTGTACAGCACATGAAGGCTGAGCTTCTGAGCCCCCTTCTCTATGTTGGTGATGGAGGTTCGCTCCAAGTCGACCATGGCTGCCAGATCCGCTTGAGTCATCTTGCCATCAGGCGTCTCGCTCCCCTCGCGCAGCTTCTTTATGCGCTCGCCAAGGAGTTGATAGAGGCGTCTCTCGTCAATCACTTTGTCTATTCCCCCGGTGCTGTTAATCGGAGTCTAGCCCAACTTGACAGAAATGTCAACAACCTTGACATCCAGCTAAACCTAGAGTTTGAATGTCAGCCAAATTCACAAGAAAGGCATTTTGGCACACCAATTTCTCTCATATTGGTTGATATGTGCTACCATGACCCTGCTTTTCAACAGCAAACTGGGATCGGCACGTGAAGGCATGCCGGGATGGTCAAAAAAATGCGCCTTGTAGGCGCGGAGGAGATGAAATGAAGCAGCTGGAATGAAACAAGGGGTCTTACCTGGACGGCAAGACCCCCTGAGTGGACTCGTTGACTTAACAACTCATCCGGTTTGGCGACCAAGAGTGTCAACGAGCGCCGTTCAGGCGTCAACCCGTCCAAGTAAAGGCCGTAGTCCGGCCGGAGTGATTCCGGCCGCATGGGTTCCTTACTTGATACGGAGATTCCGTTGAACACTGTTCATATCGATATCGCTGGCAAGAAGCTGGCAACTCCCCCTGGCGCCAAGCGCGGCCAGGAACTCATCAACCTGGGCAACGTGACGGCGCCCGAGCAACTGGTGCTCGAGGTGGACGGCGACGTTGACATCGCGATCAGCCCGAATGACGTCATCGTTGTACGTGGCGGCGAGCGCTTCAGCGTGGGCGACGGTAGCCCCCAACTGCCCGACAACCCGCTGATGCGCAAGGCGGTCGCGGCGACGCTCAACGAACAGCCGTTGTCGACCTACGGCGGCGGTCGCCACGGCAAAGCGTCCGTTGCTGAACTGGTGATCTGGGCCGGCGGCGGCGGCCAGGACATCTGGATCGACCTCGATGGCCTCGCCGACGAGCTGCTGCTGCCGACCGACCGTGTCGTGGTCCAACCCGCGGACCACTTCATCTCGGTGCCGCGCGAAGAGGAGGATCGCCTCTACGAGGTCACGGTCATCCTCGACGGCGAGGACAAGGCGCGCCGCTTCCCCGCCTCCATGACGGTGCTGCAGGCCATCCGCCGCAGCCTGCCGCCCCGCGACCGCCCCAACGCGGCCGAGTTCGACATGGTGGACGGCAACCTCGGCACCGCCGCACTCGACGTCAACTTGACGCTGAAGGCCGCGGGCGTGCGCGACGGCCACGTCTTGTCCATCACCAAGAAGAACGGCGGCGGCGGTTGAGCGCGGCGGCCATCGTCAACCCGAAGCTGGCGTCCGCCAGCTTCGGCAAGGCGATCCAGCCGCTGCTCACCGGACGGGAACGATTCACGTTGTTCGGGGTTCGCCTCGTCTCGTACTCGTTCCCATTCCTCGACGTGGATCTGGATTGGCCCGCCCAAGGGCGGGCCATCCGACTTCGCGTCGACGGTACGGACTTTCCGTACCGGCCGGTGGGCGGGTGGTGGATCGATTCTTCGGGCGCACGTTTGTTGCCGGGCCACCAGGCAGTACCGGTGAACAACGGCTTTCACGCGAACAAGCAGGACGGAACGACACCGGCGCCTTGGTTCTGCTTCGCCGGCTGGCGGGAGTACCACGACCACCAAAGCCATCAGGATTTGCCTTGGCCCAGCATTCGCGCTGTGCCGAGGTACGCCGTCCTTCAACTGATCCTGCAGCTCCAGCGCGAGCTGAACAAAACGGGGGTTTCACTGGCATGAAGATCCAAAAATGGAAGATCGACCGCGGGGTGATTGCCCAAACGGAGGTCGCATTGCGCAGTGGCGAGCACGAGGTGTTCGCAATCTGGTCGGCCGAGAAGGTCAAGACTGACCTCATCGATGAGATGGCAGTCGACGGTTGCATCATTCCCGGACAGACCCCGGGGGTGACAGAGGATGGCGTCTGGGTGCATATCGAAGGCAGTGAGCTGCAGCGCATCCAGCTCGACAACTTCAAGGCCGGCCGTCGAAGCGTGATCCAGCTCCACACGCATCCGAGCGCGGACGTGCGCATGTCCAGGCTGGATCGCGCGTGGGAAGTAGTACGCCATGTCGGCGCCTTGAGCATCATCGTTCCGCACTACTGCCGCTTCGGATTGCAGTTGGGCGCCCATGCCAATGTCTACGAACGCGAGGAAGACGACTGGCGATTGTGGTCGCCGGCCGAAGCGCGCGAAAGGCTGGTGGTCGTATGAGTGCCGCTGAAAAGAATCGCCAGGCGCTGCTTGCGCTTTTTGGTGACGATGCTCTCGTGTCGAAGTTGTCCAGTACGCGGATCGCCGTGGTGACGCCGTCGGACAACACACCCGCGAGCGCGGTCCTGCTGGCCAAGGTGCTGGTTGATGCATTGGCCAGGCTGTGGCCGAACATCGACTTCTCCGGCGAAATTGCTTGCGGTCTGCTTGTCGTCGGACAAGATGCTGCCTTGGCCGGCCGGGCGCCAGTGGACGGCTTGAATGTCGACTGGGCACCGCCGTACGACATCGTCGTCAGCGTCGGCGGACCTGGGCCCGAGGGCAAGTCACCCTGCATCCAGGTTGGCGCCGATGGGTGGCACGTTCGCTTCGGCGAAGGCGCCACGTGCGGCGGCAGCTTGAACCCTGTCGGCCCCGCCTTTTCCGCTGGCCTGGCCGCGGCGCAGGTCTTTGCGACCTGCTTCGCGACCGCGCTGGACGGGGCGCGCCTGCAGCCACTCGGAAACTGGAGCGCGGACGTGAGGGACCTCTTTCATGCACCCGAACTCGAGCTCTGCCCGTTCGAACTACAGGACACGCATGTGTTCGGCGTTGGCGCGGTCACGCACTCGATGGCATGGATGATCGAGAACTGGCCAGAGCCGATTTCGGGCGCGCTGCACCTTGTCGACGGTGACAACTACGGCGATGGCAACGGGCAACGGTACGCGTTCATGAAGCAGGAAAACGTCGGCACGTCGAAGGTCGACGCGGTTGCGGCCCGCCTGAACGCAGCGCATCCTGCTCTGGCGACACAGCCCCACAACCTCGGCATGAACGTCTACTGTGCGGAGCGCGGTTACGACCGGCCGTTTTTTCGGATCGTCGCGGGGCTGGACTCCGAAGAGTCGAGGCGTCAGGCGGGATTGAAAGACGCAGTGCGCACGCTCAACATGTGGACGAGCGAGCACTACATCGGCGCGGGTCAATACGTACCCGGCGACGGGCGCGGTTGCCTGGTCTGTGCCTATCCAGAACCTGTAGAAGCGCCGCTCGACGAGGTCACGCTGTTTCACAAGCAAACCGGCTTGTTGCCAGATATCGTCCGCGAGCTGCTTGATTCTGCGCGCGGGCTCACCTCGGCCGAAGCTGAGAAGGTGGCGCAAGCCAAGGGCGTGCCGGCTGAGCGCATCATCGGCGAGCCCCTGCGCTCTGTCCTCCCTGTGCTCTGCGCGACCGGCAAGGTGCCTTTGACCGAGGCAAAGAAGGCCGTCGATGTGCCCTTTGCTTTCTCGTCGCTGCTCTCCGGGGTGGCCGGCTTCGTCATGCTCCTTCGCGACGTTCAGGTGGGCCGCCAGACGAGCGAATGCTGGAACCAACACGTTTTCAAGAAGGCGTCGCCGGCGATGATGAAAGTCGAGGGCAGGCACAGCCGGTGCGTGAGGTGCGTGGCAGCCGAGATTGTTGCCCATACCGGCTGACAAGGCCGATGTCGCTTCGCGCAAAGCGCGCCACCCGGTTTCGCCGGTGGATCAGGGTCTTGCCGCAAGCTGAGCCATCCAGTATTGAACCTGCGCGTCGCCCAACTTGGAACTATCGGCCTTCTGAGTCGCTCAACTTGGAACTTTTGGGCACTGCGGCAGCCAGGCCTCAGCAGTTGAGGTTGAGGGCTTCTTAGGGGGGGCGGCCGGCCAGCTGGTCGGCCGCGCCACCACCCCACGCCACAAGCGGATCGCCACATCGTGCCAGGGGCCCCAGACGCTGCCGAGGCCTCGCACTCGCGGGCCCCTTCCCACTCCCTCCGGCCGTCAGGCGATCCAAGGGCCTCTGGCGGCCTTCTGACCGCCCCCTGCACCCAAGGCGCGGGCAGCTCCGACGGAGTTCCAAGTTAAGCGCACGGAATTCCAAACTCAGCGCAAACCGGCACCCTTCTCTCCCGCTTCCCCTCGGCGAGTCCGCCAGGGCGCCATCCAAAAAGTTCAGAGATGAACGAACGAAGTTCAGACATGAACGGTTTTCGACACCAACTTGTCAACGACTGAAACAAGGGTAAGCAGAGCCCTGGCAAACCCCAACAAAGCGCGCATCAGGTCATACGGGTTTTGCATGACCCCCTGAAGCATGGCGGTTACGGCGTGGTTACATTGGGATGACAATGGCCACCTCGGCTTGCCGAGCGCCCGTATCACCGCCCCGGCGGGAAGCGGCATTGGGTCAGGCCCGACGCGTCACCATGAGATCGAGCCTGTCCCAATTCTGCTTTTTAATTGATTGGGATCGACATGAACCAACCTCTGATGGAAGGGCTGCGCTTGAACGTACCCGCCTATGTGAAGCACCAGCGCCTGATTGCCTGGGTGGCAGAGATCGCCGCGCTGACCGAAGCGCGCGACGTCTATTGGTGCGACGGCAGCCAGGCCGAGTACGAGCGCCTGTGCCAGCAGCTGGTTGAGGCCGGTACCTTCAAGAAACTCAACCCCGAGCTGCGCCCCAATAGCTTCCTGGCCTGCTCCGATCCCAGCGATGTGGCGCGCGTCGAAGACCGCACCTATATCTGCTCGCCGGATAAGGCCGACGCCGGCCCGACCAATAACTGGATGGCGCCGGCCGAGATGCGTGCGTTGCTGCAGACCGGCGACGCTGCCCTGTTCAAGGGCGCGATGCGCGGTCGGACCCTCTATGTCGTTCCTTTCAGCATGGGCCCGCTGGGCTCGCCGATCGCGCATATCGGTGTCGAGCTGTCCGACAGCCCCTATGTGGCGGTGAATATGCGCATCATGACCCGCATGGGTCGCAAGGTGCTGGATGTGCTGGGCGACAACGGGGAGTTCGTGCCCTGCGTGCACACGGTCGGCGCGCCACTGGCGGCCGGCCAGACGGATGTGTCCTGGCCTTGCAACAAGACCAAGTACATCGTTCACTACCCCGAGACGCGCGAGATCTGGTCTTACGGCTCGGGCTACGGCGGCAACGCGCTATTGGGCAAGAAGTGCTTCGCACTGCGCATCGCCTCGACGATGGGACGTGACCAGGGCTGGCTCGCCGAGCACATGCTGATACTGGGCGTCACCAAGCCGGACGGCAAGAAGTTCCATGTCGCCGCCGCCTTCCCCAGCGCCTGCGGCAAGACCAATTTTGCGATGCTGATCGCACCCAAGGCTTTCGCCGGCTGGAAGGTCACGACCATCGGCGACGACATCGCCTGGATCAAGCCCGGTGCCGACGGCAAGCTGCGTGCGATCAATCCCGAGGCCGGCTATTTCGGCGTCGCCCCGGGCACCAACGAGCTGACCAACTTCAACTGCATGGCCAGCTTGAAGCGCGACGTGATCTTCACCAATGTGGCGCTGACCGATGAGGGCGATGTCTGGTGGGAAGGCATGAGCCAAACGCCGCCGGCACACCTGATCGACTGGCAGGGCCAGGACTGGACCCCGGCCATCGCCAAGGAAACCGGCGCCAAGGCCGCCCACCCGAACGCCCGATTTACCGTGGCCGCCACCAACAACCCGGCACTGGACCCCGAGTGGGACAACCCCGAGGGCGTGGTGATCGACGCCTTCATCTTCGGCGGCCGCCGCTCCACCACCGTGCCGCTGGTGACCGAGGCGCGCGACTGGATCGAGGGTGTCTACATGGCCGCGACCATGGGCTCCGAGACCACTGCCGCTGCCGCCGGCCAGCAAGGCGTTGTTCGCCGCGATCCCTTCGCGATGCTGCCCTTCATGGGCTACAACATGGCCGACTACTTCCAGCACTGGCTGGATCTAGGCAAGAAATTGCAGGCCAGCGGCGCTACCTTGCCCAAGATCTACTGCGTCAACTGGTTCCGCAAGGGCGCTGACGGCAAGTTCGTCTGGCCCGGCTATGGCGAGAACATGCGCGTGCTGAAGTGGATGCTGGAGCGCGTCGAAGGCCAAGGACACGGCGAAGAGCATGTGTTCGGCATCACGCCGAGCTACCGGGACCTGAACTGGGAAGGCCTGGACTTCAGCCCGGCCCAGTTCGACCAGGTCACCAGTATCGACAAGGCTGCATGGCAGACCGAGCTGGGCCTGCACGCGCAGCTGTTCGAGCAGCTGGCCTACCATCTGCCGGCCGAGTTGCCGGCCACCAAGGCGAAGATCGAGCAGCGCCTGGCCGCCGAGTAAGCACTGACTTTCAATCGGGATAGGGGGGAGTCATTATCGACTCCACCCCTCCCACACCACCGGGCATGCGGGTCCGCACCGGGCGGTTCGAGAGCTTGAGGTCATGAGAGGCGAGGTAATCCGAGGCGGTCGAACCAAG
>NZ_JAPFGP010000014.1 GCF_026241155.1 Paucibacter sp. PLA-PC-4 | reverse complement strand
TCGCTCCACGCTTCCTCCCCACATTCGGTCGCCCTCGTGCAGTTGCGCTTCGCTTCGTTCGCTGTGATCAACTTACGGCGGGACTTGCACCCGCAAGAGTGCGCTCATGCTGAGCGCACAAAGCAAAAAGCCAACCCTCGCGGATTGGCTCTTGCATGATTCACCAGGTGAATCTTGGAGGAGAGGGGGGGATTCGAACCCCCGAGACGTTTCCGTCCGCCTGATTTCGAGTCAGGTACATTCAACCACTCTGCCACCTCTCCGAATTCTGGTGCCCCAGCAAGTTTGGCTTGCTGCGAGTTGAGCCCGCTAGTATAGCGGACTTTTTTCGGTTTCCAAGTCTTCGCTGGCTTTTTAGCCGCGCAAGACCTCTGCGCCGCCGAGATAGGGGCGCAGCACTTCGGGCACCGTGACGCTGCCGTCGGCGTTCTGATAGTTCTCCAGCACGGCCACCAAGGTGCGGCCGACCGCCAGACCGGAGCCATTGAGCGTGTGCACCAATTCGTTCTTGCCCTGGGCATTCTTGAATCGGGCCTGCATGCGGCGTGCCTGGAAACCTTCGCAGTTCGAGCAGGAGCTGATTTCGCGGTAAGTATTCTGCGCCGGCACCCAAACCTCGAGGTCATAGGTCTTGGTCGAGCCAAAGCCCATATCGCCGGTGCACAGGGTCAGCACGCGATAGGGCAGGCCGAGCTTCTGCAGGATGGCCTCGGCATGGCCGACCATCTCTTCCAGTGCCTCGTAGCTCTTGTCCGGATGAGTGATCTGCACCATCTCAACCTTGTCGAACTGATGCTGACGGATCAAACCGCGGGTATCGCGCCCAGCGCTACCTGCCTCAGAGCGGAAGCAAGGGCTGTGTGCGGTCAGCTTGATCGGCAGCACGGCCTCGTCCAGCACTTGCTCGCGCACGGTGTTCGTCAGTGAGATCTCCGAGGTCGAAATCAGGTACTGCTCAGCGGCCTCCTCGTCACCGCCACGTAGCACCCAGAACATGTCCTCTTTGAACTTGGGCAGCTGGCCCGTACCTTCCAGCACCTCGCGGTTGACGATATAGGGCGTGTAGCACTCGGTGTAACCGTGCGCCTCGGTCTGCGTGTCGAGCATGAACTGCGCCAGCGCGCGATGCAGCTTGGCGACCTTGCCGCGCATGAAGGTGAAGCGCGAGCCGCTGAGCTTGGCGCCCGTCTCGAAGTCCAGGCCCAACGCCGCGCCCAGGTCCACATGATCCTTGAGCTCGAAGTCGAAGGTCCGGGGAGTACCCCAGCGGCGCACCTCGACGTTACCGCTTTCGTCGCTGCCCACTGGCACGCTCTCATGCGGCAGATTGGGCACGCTCATCAGCATGGTGTTGAGCTCCTGCTGGATCGCGTCCAGGCGCTCGGCACCGGCCTTCAGCTCGTCGCCGATGCCGCCGACCTCTGCCATCACGGCCGAGGCGTCTTCGCCCTTGCCCTTGAGCATGCCGATCTGCTTGGACAGGCTGTTGCGACGGGCCTGCAATTCCTCGGTGCGCATCTGCAGGCTGCGGCGCGAGGTCTCCAGCGCCTGATAGCGCTCGACATCGAGAAAGGCTTGCGGGCTCTTGCGAGTGTTCAGGCGCGAGACCACGGCGTCGAGGTCTTTGCGCAGCAGGGTGATGTCCAGCATGGGATGTCCTTGGTGTTCGTTCGATTCTATGAAAGCAAAACGGCGCCTCGTGCAGGCGCCGCGTCATGCGATAGGCGCCCGCTTCAAGATCGGGAGGAGCTGTGTTCGGCCATCGACTTGTCGCCCAGGCCCAGCGGCAGCGGGAAGCGCACATGCTCTTCGACGCCGGGCAGGCTGCGCACAGTGGTAGCGCCGAGGGCGCGCAGCCGAGTGATAACCGCCTGAACCAGCACATCGGGGGCCGAGGCACCGGCCGTCAGGCCCACGCGCGAGCGCCCCTCCAGCCATTCGGGCCGAAGATCCTCGGCCGCATCGACCATATAGCCAGGCGTGCCCAGTCGCTCGGCCAGCTCGCGCAGACGATTGCTGTTGGAGCTGGTCGGGCTGCCGACCACGATTACCACATCGACCTGGGGCGCCAGCACCTTGACAGCATCCTGGCGATTCTGCGTCGCGTAGCAGATGTCCTGCTTCTTCGGTTCGCGCACCTGCGGAAAGTGTCTTTTGACCGCCGCCAAAATCTCGGCTGCATCGTCGACGCTCAAGGTCGTCTGGGTCACGACCGCAAGCCTGCTCGGATCCTTGACCCGGACATGGGGCACGTCGCCAGCCTCCTCAACCAGGTAGATGCCATCGCTAAGCTGGCCCATCGTGCCCTCCACCTCGGGATGCCCCTTGTGGCCAATCATGATGAACTCGTAGCCCTCGCGATGGAGCTTGGCCACCTCGACATGGACCTTGGTCACCAGCGGACAGGTCGCGTCAAAGACCTGAAAGCCGCGCTGGGCCGCCTCCTGGCGCACCGCCTGGCTGACGCCGTGGGCGCTAAATACCAGGGTGGCGCCGGGCGGCACCTCAGCCAAGTCCTCGATGAAGATTGCGCCGCGTGACTTCAGGTCGTTGACCACATAGGTGTTGTGAACGATCTCGTGGCGCACATAAATCGGCGAACCGAACTTGACGAGCGCGCGCTCGACGATCTCGATGGCCCGGTCGACGCCGGCGCAGAAGCCGCGCGGTTCGGCAAGGATCACTTCCTGGGGTTCGATCGGGCTCATCACAGTACTCCGATCACGTGGACTTCAAAGCTCACCGGCTTGCCGGCCAGCGGGTGGTTGAAATCGAACAGAAGCCAGTCCTCGCCCAGCTCCCGCACCACGCCCCCATAGCCGCCGCGTCCGTCGGGTGTCGGGAACTGGACCACGTCGCCGACGCTGTACTCCTCGTCCGGATCGCCCAACTCGCGCATCAGGCTGCGCTTGATGCGCTGCAGCAGCTCGGGATTGCGCTCGCCAAAAGCCTCACCCGGCGCCAGCTCAAACTGGGTGCGTGTACCTTCGGGCAGGCCGATCAAGCGTGCCTCGATGGCTGGCGCGAGCTCGCCGGTCCCCAGCGACAAAGTGGCGGGCTTGTCGTCAAAGGTGTTGATCAGGTCGCCGCCATCGGGCCCTGCGAGGCGGTAATGCAGGGTCAGAAAGGATCCGGCTTGGATAAGGTTCATGGCACATTGTTCGATAGACTCGCCGGATTTTAAGGCCCCGCGCCTGCGCCCTGCCCGCCATGCCGCTCAACCACCTGCCACCCGATGCGCGACCACGCGAAAAGTTGCTCGCGCGCGGCCCCCAGGCGCTGGCCGATGCTGAGCTGCTGGCCCTGCTCTTGCGCACCGGCATCCAGGGTCTGCCAGTGCTGCTGCTGGCCCAGCAGCTGCTCGACAATTTCGGTGGCTTCAGCGGCCTCTTGCATGCAGGCGCGGGCGATCTGGCGCGCGTCAAAGGCCTGGGCCCGGCCAAGCGCGCCGAAATCGCCGCCGTGCTGGAGATCGCGCGCCGTTCGCTGTTGCAGGAGCTGGCACAGCGGCCGGTGTTCGACGCCCCCGAGGCCGTCAGGCAGTACCTGCGACTCAAGCTCGCGCCCCTGGGCCATGAGGTATTCGCGGTGCTGTTCCTCGATGCCCAGCACCGTCTGATTGCGATGGAGGAGATGTTTCGCGGCAGCCTGACCCAGACCAGTGTGTACCCGCGCGAGGTCGTCAAGCGCGGCTTGGACCTGGGCGCGGCCGCCGTGATCCTGGCTCATAACCACCCCTCCGGCGTGGCCGAGCCCTCGCGCGCCGACGAGCTGATGACTCAGGGGCTGAGCTCGGCGCTGGCGCTGGTGGACATGCGGGTGCTGGACCATTTCGTGGTGGGCAGCGCTGACGTGATCTCAATGGCCGAGCGAGGCTTGCTGTGATGAACGGCAAGTCGCTGCGCAGCCTGCAGGATCTCAAAAGCCTGCAGCAAGAGCTTGCACTGGCACGTCGGCTGGCTGAGGAACGCGCCGAACGTGCGGCCGCGCAGGCGCGGCTGCTGGACCAGGAACGGCGCATCTTCGAGCTAACGGTCGGCGAGGTAACCGCACTCAAGCCCAAGCAGTTGCGCGTACTGCACGAACGCCAGCCCCCTGCCCCGGAGCCGCTGCAGCGCGAGGCCGACGAGCGGCTGGCGCTGCAGCAGGCGCTGTCGGACGACTTCGATGTCGACACCCTGCTGGAAACCGACGAGACCCTGTCCTTTCGCCGCCCAGAGATCAGCACCGAGGTGGTGCGCAAGCTGCGCCGCGGCCATTGGGCGCTGCAGGCGCAGATCGATCTGCATGGCCTGCGCCGCGATCAGGCGCGCGAGGCTCTGGGCGGCTTTGTGCACGAGAGTGCGCGGCGCGGCCTGCGCTGCGTGCGCGTGGTCCACGGCAAGGGTAATGGCTCGCCGGGCCGCGAGCCGGTACTCAAGGCCAAGGTCAGGCGCTGGCTGGTACAGAAGCAGGAGGTGCTGGCCTTTGTGCAGGCGCGGGCCAGCGACGGCGGTAGCGGGGCTCTGATGGTGCTGCTCAGCGGCAGTTAGGGATAGGGCGTCGCCTTGAGGGGCCGGCGGCGTACCCGCTCGATGGCTCACACATTGCGCATCCAATCGGCCGTACCCATGAAGGACTCGGTCAGGCGCTGCTGCAATGCAGGATCAAGTTCGCACTCGGTCATGGCCTGCGCCATGCAGGCCACCCATTGATCGCGCTCGGCAATGCCAATCCGGAACGGCATGTGGCGGGCACGCAGGCGCGGGTGACCGAAGCGCTCGATGTAGTGGTCTGGCCCGCCCAGCCAGCCGCATAAAAACCAGAAAAGCTTGTCACGCGCGTTATCCAAGCCGCCCGGATGCGCCAGACGCAACTGCGCATAGCCGGGCTCCAAGTCCATCAAGTCATAGAAGCGGTCGACCAGGCGGCGCACCGCCGCCTCGCCGCCGACCCACGCAAAGGCCGTGGCCGGAGTGTTGTTGGAGTCCATCGAGCCGTCAGCCGAGCAGTTTCAGCGCAAGCGCCTTGATGCCCTGGGCCGCCTCGCTGCCCGGAAAATGCTCGAGCAGCAATTGGCGCTTGAGCACCGCCTGACGAACAGAGGCATCGTTCCTGACCTCGCCTTGCAACTCCAGCTTGAAACTCTGCCCGGGGATGGCGGCGACAAAGCGCTGGAGCACCTGCTGCAACTGGCCGCAAATCATCTTACCCTCGCCGGCGCGCGAGGCCTGGTTGACGACCAGGCCTACATGGCGGCGGTCCTGCTGGGTCGCCAGCACCTTGATAGTCGCGTAGGCGTCGGTCAGCGAGGTCGGTTCGGGCGTCGCCACCACGAGCACATCGCTAGCCAGCGATACGGCAAACAGCACCACATCCGAGATGCCGGCCCCGGTGTCCAGCAGCACCCAGTCAAAGCGCGGCTTGACCAGCTCGACGATATGCAAGAGCTTGTCGCGTACCTCGGGTGTCAGCCGCGAGTATTCGACCATGCCCGAGCCGGCAAGCAGCACCGAGAAGCCGCCGGGCGCCGGCAGGATGGCCTGGTCGAGCGTTGCCTTGTCGGTGAAGACATCGTGCAGGGTTAGCTTGGGGTGCAGGTTCAGCACCACATCCAGATTGGCCAGACCCAGGTCGGCGTCCAGCACCAGTACCTTTTGGCCGCGGGCTGCCAGTGCGGCCGCCAAATTGGCCGTGACAAATGTCTTGCCCACGCCTCCCTTGCCGCTTGTGACGGCCAGCGTACGGGCACCCGGGCGCAGCCTCGCGCCGGACGGGTTTGCAGCAGGTGTTGTTGTATTCATTCACTATCCTGTTGCGTTACAGCGAACAACATGCCTTTTTCCTCGGCACTGACCAAGGAGTCGGTTTGCGGCTCCAGGCAGGCGCGGTTGCGGCCTTCGGCCTTGGCGCGGTAGAGCTGGCGATCGGCCCGCTCAATCCAAAGCAGGGACGAGGAGCGCACCCATTGCGGTGCGAAAGCACCGCCCAGGCTGACCGTGACCTGCAGCATCTGACCCGATGCCACTTCGACTTTCTGCTCGGCCACGCGCTCGCGCAGCCGCTCAGCCACGGTTGCGCCATAGGTGCTGGGGCAGTTAGGCAGGATGATGGCGAACTCCTCGCCGCCGACCCGTGCCACGGTATCCATTGGCCGCACCGTCTGCGCGATGCTGCGTGCCACTGCCTGAATCACCATATCGCCGGCGACATGGCCGTAACTGTCGTTGACAGCCTTGAAATGATCGATATCCACCATCAATAGCAGCGCCGGCTCGCCCGAACGGGCTACCCGATCGACCTCGCGAGAAAGCGACATCTCGAAGCTGCGGCGATTGACCAGGCCAGTCAGCGCGTCCTTGCTGGAGAGATCGCACAGCGCGTCCAGCAGCCCTTGCAGCCATTCGGCGCCGTAGGGCTCGGCCTCAGGCAGCAAGGCGCCGGCCTGCTGCAGCAGCTGCAAGGCAAGGTCCAACTGCAGATCTCGAGCATTGATCAGCGAAGGGGGGTGTAGGCTTGAGTCCAAGAGGCTCCCGAAGGTGTGGCGGCAGTCTAGCAGGCGGGTTATCCCGAACAGACGCGGAAATAGTGAGGGGTTCACCCAGCTGTTCACACTATCTTGGGCATTGACCACCACAGACACTGACAGCGGATGCAAAATCTATCCAGCGTGCACGGTGCGCACAAAACCAATGACAACCATGGCCGCTTCACCCAACAACGCCTCCCCCACCGAAGCCATCGACCATGAGTTCAATTTCAGCCGCGCTGACTTTGACCGGGTGCGTCAGCTGATTTATAAGCACGCCGGCATCAGCTTGCACGACGGCAAGCATGCGATGGTCTACAGCCGGCTCTCGCGCCGGCTGCGCGATACCGGTCACCGCAGCTTCGCCAGCTATCTGCAGTGGTTGGAGGCCGCTACCGGCCCGCAGGCTGACCAGGAATGGCAGGAGTTCGTCAACTGCCTGACCACCAACCTGACCTCCTTCTTCCGCGAGGACCATCACTTCCATGCGCTTGCCGAGGACTTGAAGCCGCTGGCCGGCAAGCCGCTGCGCATCTGGTGCTGCGCCGCCTCGACCGGCGAAGAGCCCTACTCGATCGCGATCAGCTGCAGCGAAGCGCTGGGCAGCAGCGCCTCGGTGCAGATCGTCGCCAGCGATATCGACACCAATGTGCTGAACACCGCGCGGCGCGGCGTCTACAACGCAGACGCCCGCGGCCTGTCGCCGCAGCGTCTGAAGAACTTCTTTATGCGTGGCACCGGTGCCAACGAGGGCCGCATTCGAGTCAAGCCCGAGCTGCAAAAGTGGATCGAGTTCCGCAGCTTGAATCTGATGGACCAACAATGGTCGCTGGGTGACCCCTTCCAGATCGTATTCTGCCGAAATGTGATGATCTATTTCGATGCGCCCACGCAGCGCAAAGTGCTGGAGCGCATCCACCGTGTCATGAAACCCCATGGCCTGCTGTTCGTCGGCCATTCCGAGAATTTCACCGAATCGCGCGACCTTTTCCGGCTGCGTGGCAAGACGATCTACGAAAAGGTCTGAGCGCCCCGCCTCTCAAGAACTCCCCACCCTGGCCGATAAAGAATGATGAGCACGCCCCAGACCCAATCCGGCAACGCCGGTGTGATCTCCAGCGGTGCAGGAGCGGCGCGCGTGGCGCAACTGAAGGCGCAGACGCGCAAGCAGGGCGAAGCGTCGTTCTTTTTCTACGACGCCCATTTCAAGAATGCGGCGGTCAAGATCCTGCCCGGCGAGTATTTCGTCGACAACGAAGACATCTTGGTGATGACAACCCTGGGCTCCTGCATCGCCGCCTGCCTATGGGATCGGCACGCGATGGTGGGCGGCATGAATCACTTCATGCTGCCCGAGGGCGCCGGCGACTCGGGTCGCTACGGCTCGTTCGCGATGGAGCTGCTGATCAACGAGATGATGAAGCGCGGTGCGGCCAAAAGCCGGATGGAAGCCAAGATCTTTGGCGGCGGCGCTGTGATTGCCGGCATGAATACCATCAATGTCGGCGAGCGCAACACCAATTTCGTGATCGACTATCTGAAGACTGAGCGCATCCCCATCGTCTCCAAGGACGTGATGGACGTCTACCCGCGCAAGGTCTGTTTCCTGCCGCACAGCGGCAAGGCCATGGTCAAGCGCCTGGCCCCCACCAATACCGATGCGTTGGTCCAGCAAGACCGCGCCGCTGCCCAGAAGGCTCAGCCGGTGGTCGCCACAGGCGGCTCCGTCGATCTGTTCTGAGCCTGCGACCCCGAGGAGAAGTAAATGGCCAAGACCAAAGTGGTGGTGGTGGATGATTCAGCGCTGGTGCGCTCCATCCTCACCGAAATTATCAATCGCCAGCCGGATATGGAATGCATCGGCGCCGCCGCCGACCCGCTGGTTGCGCGCGAGATGATCCGAAACCTGAACCCGGACGTCATTACGCTCGATGTCGAGATGCCCAAGATGGACGGGCTCGACTTCCTTCAGCGGCTGATGCGCTTGCGGCCGATGCCGGTCGTGATGGTGTCGACGCTGACCGAGCGCGGCGCCGAGGTCACGATGAAGGCACTGGAGCTCGGGGCAGTGGACTTTGTCGCCAAGCCCAAGATCGGTGTAGCCGATGGTATCCGCCAGTTGGCCGACGACATCACCGACAAGATACGAATCGCCTCCAAAGCCCACATCCGCAGGGCGCCGGCCGCCGCAGCGCCGACAGCCGGCGGCGCGCCAGCGGCACCGGCCAAGCCGGTGACGATGGCCAGCCTGGGCCGCATGTCGACCGAGAAGATCATCTTCATCGGCGCCTCCACCGGCGGCACCGAGGCGACCAAGGACGTCTTGATCAATCTGCCGGCTGACTGCCCGGCCGTCGTGATCACCCAACACATGCCGCCGGGCTTCACGAAGAGCTATGCGGCGCGGCTGGACGGCTTGTGCCGCATCCGCGTCAAGGAAGCGCAGGACGGCGAGCGTATCCTGCCCGGCCATGGCTATATCGCGCCGGGTGGCTTCCATCTGAGCGTCGAGCGCTCGGGCGCCAACTACATCGCCCGCGTGCAAGACGGCGAGCCAGTGAACCGGCATAAGCCCTCGGTCGAGGTGCTCTTTCACTCGGCGGCGCGCGTGGTGGGGCCGAACGCGCTGGGCGTGATGCTGACCGGCATGGGCGCCGACGGCGCCAAGGCGATGAAGGTTATGAAGGACGCCGGCTCCTACAACTTCGTGCAGGACGAGGCCACCTGCGTAGTGTTCGGCATGCCGCGCGAGGCGATCGCCGCCGGTGCGGCCGACGAGGTTCTCCCGCTGCAGCAGATCGCCCCTCGCCTCATCGAGCGCCTGCGCAGCACCTCGGGCATGTCGCTGAACCGGGTTTGACCGACGCGGCGCTCAGGCGTCGAGGAACAGCGACTGCAGATCGCTCAAGAAATCGAAGCCGTGTGCGGTCGGCGTCAGCCGTGCCGGATCGGCTTCAAGCAGGCCTTTGGCGCGCGCTTGTTCCACCGCCTTGGCGATGCTGGACGGCGGCAGGCCGGTGCGCTCCAGGTACTGCGCCAGCGGCACACCTTCGCGCAAGCGCAGCGCATTGAGCATGAACTCGAAGGGCAGCTCGCGGCGTCCGACCTCGTTCTCATTCGACACCGCGTGGCCCTCGGCAGCCTTTGCCATATAGCTGGCCGGCTCGCGCCAGCGCACCTGGCGCAACACGCGGTGCGGGAAGCTGAGCTTGCTGTGCGCGCCGGCACCGATCCCCAAGTAGTCGCCGAATTGCCAGTAGTTCAGGTTGTGGCCGCAACGGTGCGTCGGCTTTGCATAGGCTGAAACCTCGTAGCGGTCCATGCCCAGCGCGCCGGTGCGCGCCGTGATCAGGTCCAGCATCTCGCTGGCCAGATCGGGGTCGGGCAGCTGCTCGGGCGGCCGCGTCGCGAACACGGTGTTCGGCTCTATCGTCAGGTGGTAGACCGACAGATGGGGCGGCGCATAAGCCAGCGCGGTATCGAGTTCGAGCGCCAGCTCGTCCAGGCTCTGGCCCGGCAGCGCGTACATCAGATCGATATTGAAGGTCTCGAAGCAGCCGGCCGCCTCGGCGATCGCGGCCTTGGCCTGAGCCGCGTTGTGTACGCGGCCCAAGGCCTTCAGCTTCGCATCGTCAAAGCTCTGCACACCGATCGACAGCCGCGTCACGCCGGCCTCGCGAAAGCCCTTGAAGCGGTCGCGCTCAAACGTGCCGGGGTTGGCCTCCAAGGTAATCTCGCAGCCGGGCTCCAGCGGCAGACGGGCGCGCAGGTCCGAGATCAACTCGGCGATCTGATCGGGCGCGAACAGGCTCGGTGTGCCGCCACCGATGAAGATACTGACGACCGGGCGACCCCAGATCAGCGGCAGCGCCGCCTCGAGATCGACACGCAGAGCCGCCAGATACTCGCGCGCCGTCTCGGCCGGCAACTCCTTGCCGCCCTGCCATTCATGCGAATTGAAATCGCAGTAAGGGCATTTGCGCAGGCACCAGGGCAGGTGCACGTAAAGCGACAGCGGCGGCAAGGCGACCAGGCTCAGAGTGCCCGGACGCATCAGCTTGATCACATCGGCCATCGCATCAGCCCAGGTGCCAGGTCTCGCGCATCTGCAGCGCCAAGTCGGCGGCGGCCAGGGCCCGGTGGCTCAGCGCGTTCTTCTGCGCAGCGCTGAGCTGTGCGACGCTGCGGCCCAGCGAGGGGATGAAGAGCAGCGGGTCATAACCGAAACCGCCCTCACCGCTCAGCGCCTGCAAGACCTGCCCCTGCCAACGTCCCATCGCGATCAGCGGCTCTGGGTCCTGCGCCGATCGCACCGCGACCAGCGCGCAGACAAAGCGGGCAGCGCGCTGCTCAACGCCGGCCAGTTTTTCCAGCAGCACGGCGTTGTTCTCAGCATCGCTCTTGGGCCGTCCGAACAGCGTCGCATAGCGGGCCGAAAGCACACCTGGTGCACCACCCAGGGCCTCGACCGCCAGGCCCGAGTCGTCGGCCAGCGCCGGCAGGCCGCTGAGCTTGGCCGCATGGCGGGCCTTGGTCAGCGCGTTCTCGACAAAGCTGTCGAAGGGCTCCTCGGCTTCCGGGATACCGAGGCTGCCCTGCGTGACGAGCTCGACGCCCAATGGAGCGAACAGTGCCTGCAGCTCGGCGAGCTTCTTGGCGTTGTTAGACGCCAGCACGATCTTGCTCATGCCGTCAGCGCCGCCTTCTGCGCGGCCAGCAACTCGCGGATGCCTTTCTCGGCCAGGTCGAGCAAGGCATCCATCTGTGCGCGGGTGAAGGCCACGCCCTCAGCCGTGCCCTGCAGCTCGACAAAGCCGCCGGCACCGGTCATCACGACATTCATGTCGGTGTCGCAGCTCGAATCCTCGGTGTACTCAAGGTCCAGCAGCGGCCGGCCGTCAAGCATGCCCACCGAGATCGCCGCCACCGCATCCTTGATCGGCGAGTTGCTGATCTTGCCCTGGGCAATCAGCCAGCTGACCGCGTCATGGGCGGCGACATAGGCGCCAGTAATCGCGGCGGTGCGGGTGCCGCCATCGGCCTGGATCACATCGCAGTCCAGCGAGATGGTGCGCTCACCGAGCAGCTTCAGATCGAACACGCAGCGCAGCGAGCGGCCAATCAGGCGCTGGATCTCCTGGGTGCGGCCGCTTTGTTTGCCGCGTGCGGCCTCGCGGTCGCCACGGGTATGGGTGGCGCGCGGCAGCATCCCGTACTCGGCCGTGACCCAACCCTCGCCGGAGCCGCGCTTGTGCGGCGGAACCTTTTCTTCGACCGAGGCGGTGCACAGCACCTTGGTCTCGCCGAATTCAACCAGCACCGAGCCCTCGGCATAGCGGGTGTAGTGGCGCGTCAGGCGCACCGGGCGCAGCGCATCGGCCGCGCGTCCGGCGGGGCGCAGCGCGTCATTGATCTTGCTCATCGAAAATCCTTCAGTCTCTACTTTTGCTTGGATGCGCCGCGCTGCCGGGCCTGGGCAATGGCCTCGTTGATCTCGCGCACAGAACGGTCGATCTCGGCCTCGTCCAGCTCGCCGTGCTTGCGCTCTTGCGCTTGCATGGCGGCGGCCGCGGCCTGAATCGTCGACGCGAAGCCCTCTTCGCCGAGGTCCTGGGTGGAGATGGCGCCCTCGGGCTCATCCTCGCCCTCCCATTCGACGGCCAGTGCGGTGACATTGTCGCAGCGCGGGCCACCATTGCGCAGCGCCTGCTCGACCAGCTCGGGCACCGCATCGGCAATCGGCAGTGCGGCCAGCTGCGTCACCAGCTCCGGGTCGCCCACCGTACCCCACAGACCGTCGGAGCACAGCAGCAGCCTATCCCCCGGCTCCAGCGCCAGCGGCCCGCTGATGTCTACCATCGGCTTGCCCGGGCTGCCCAGGCACGTGAACAGCACATTGCGATTGAAACGCTCGGCCCCACTCGCGCTACGGCCCAGCGCCTCCTGCAGCTCGGAATAGGAGTGGTCGCGGGTGCGGGCGATCAGATGGCCGGCGCGCACCATATAGAGCCGCGAGTCGCCGCAATGCGCCCAGAACACATAGCCGCCCTGCAGTACACAGGCGACCACCGTGGTGCGCGGCGTGTCGCCCAGGTTTTTGTCGGCACCATAGCGCAGCAGGGTCTGATGCGCGATCAGCACCGCGTCTTCCAGAAATCGTGCCGGATCGGCCAGGGTCGGCTTGGCATCGCGCTGGAACATCGCCGCCAAGGTCTGCAAGGTGATCTGCGCGGCCACCTCACCCTCAGGGTGCCCACCCATGCCGTCGGCCAACGCAAACAGCCCTGCCTCGCGGGTGTAGCAGTAGCCCATGCGGTCTTCGTTTTTCTCCCGGCCGCCGCGTCGGCTGACCTGGTAGATGCCAAATCTCACGCTTTTGCCCCGGTCTTGAGATTCTCGAGTTGCAGCTTCAGGCGTTCACTGAAGCTCAGTTTGGTGTAACGCCTCTCGGTCTCACGGGCCAGTTCTTTCTGCAGCGCAAACACGCTTTGCGGTCGCGACAAGGGGTCCAGCGACATGCACCACTCCGTCACCTCGATCAGGTTGTCGGAATAGACATTGCGCAGACGCGACAGGCTGAGCGCCAGCCGGTCCTTCTCCAGTCGCTGCGGCGCGTCGTTGGGCGGATAGCCCTGCATGCCGGCATAGATGCAGGCGCCGATCGCATAGATATCGGTCCACGGGCCCAGCGAGCCATCACGACGGTACATCTCGGGCGCGGCGAAGCCGGGCGTGTACATCGGGCGGATGAAATTGCCTTCCTTGCTCAGCACCTCGCGCGCGGCGCCGAAATCCAGCAGCACTGCCTTGTTGTCGTTGGTGATGAAGATATTGGCCGGCTTGATGTCCAAGTGCAGCATCTTGTGCTGATGGACAATGCGCAGACCGCGCAGGATCTCGTCGTAGAGACTGCGTATGGTCGACTCGCGGAACACCTTGTCGCGCTTGAGGTCGCGGGCCGTAACAATGAAGTCCTGCAAGGTGTCGCCCTGCAGGTAGTTCATGACCATGTAGACGGTTTCGTTCTCGCGCAGAAAGTTCAGCACCGAAACCACGCTCGGATGCGAGATCTGCGCGAGCGAGCGGCCTTCCTCGAAGAAGCTTCGCAAGCCGAGGCGGTACAGCGGCTGCTTCTCAGGCTTGACGCGCGGCGTCAGTTCTCCGGGCGAGCGCTCGGCCAGGCTGGAAGGCAGGTATTCCTTCAGGGCAACGAGGTGGTGCTCGGGGTCTTCGGCCAGATAGACAACACCGAATCCGCCTGCTGCCAGCTTCTTGATGATCTGGTAGCCCCCTACCACCGTACCCGCAGGCAAGGGCGCCGGTTTCGGCTTTGACATAATCGCGTTTTGATAGCTACACCGATTGCGAGATGCCAGTCTACAGCATGACGGGTTATGCCAGCGCCAGCTCGCAGCCCTCTTCCCATAGTGAAACCGGCACTCAAACCGGCGCGAGCGTGACGGTTGAACTCCGATCGGTCAATGGGCGTTTTCTCGACCTTGGCTTTCGCATGCCCGAGGATTTACGCGGCCTGGAGCCGGCGCTGCGCGAGCTGCTGACCGCCGGGTTGAAGCGCGGCAAGGTCGAGATGCGCATCAACACACAGCGCGAAGGTGACAACACCTGGCCCCAACCCCAGCCCGAGCAGCTCAACCGGCTGGCCCGCCTGGAGTCCACGGTGCAAGGCTGGCTGCCCAAGGCACAAGGCCTGTCGGTCCACGAAATCATGCAGTGGTGCAAAGGTGGCGGCGTCACCGAAAAACTGGACGAGGCCACCTTGGAGGCCGCACGCCGCTGCCTATCAGGTCTCGTTGAGGCGCGCGAGCGCGAAGGTGAGAAGCTGGTCACCATCCTGATGGAGCGCATCGGCAGGCTGCGCGAATTGGCGACCCAGGCCGAGCCCCTGGTGCCGGCCGTCGTGCAGCGTCAGCAGCAGCGCTTCTTGGAGCGCTGGCAGGAGGCCCTGGTCTCGACCGGGGCTGCGCAGAGCATCCCGGAAGAAGCGCTGCGCGAGCGCGCTCTCAACGAAGCCGCCGCCTATGCGATCCGCATCGATGTGGCGGAGGAATTGGCCCGACTGCGCGCCCATCTGGAAGAGATCGCCCGGCTGCTGAAAAAAGGAGGCGAAATCGGCAAACGACTCGACTTCTTGATACAGGAGTTACATCGCGAAGCCAACACCCTGGGCTCGAAATCCGCCGCACTGGAGCTGACCAATGTCTCGGTCGAGATGAAGGTGGCAATCGAGCAGATGCGCGAGCAGGTCCAGAACATTGAGTAGTGTTTTTGGGGGTTCTAGCACCTCCCGGAAGCACCTCACAACCTGTTGATTTGTAAGAATTTTTCGTCCCAATCCATCCCGCAACGTCGCAGCTAAGCGCGCGCGTCCTGCGGGGTTTTTGTGGGGTTCTTCAGGATTCGCCCCTCTTCGGGCGACTGCCCGAAAAACCCCCACAAACTCCAAAGGAGCGGATGGGAATGGACCAGCAACGACGACCTCTCACCGACCGAGAGCTGAAAGCTCTCCTCGCCAATGGCGCCACCGATCGAAGCAATGGCGACAGCCTGACCTTCGTCGCCAGCGCGACGGCGGCTCGCAACGGCAAGGCGACCTGGGTCCTTCGGTTTCGCTTGAACAACCGCGCCCGCGAAAACGTACTTGGCCGCTACCCGGAGTTGTCACTGAAGGACGCCCGAGAGCAAGCTCATAAGGACCGCGCGCAAGTCGAGCAAGGCGTCGATATAGCGACGATGAAGCAGGCAATCAAAGCACGCCTGACCGAGGCCGCGACTGTCCGCAGTCTCGGAGAACAATGGCATGCACGCTATATCTAGCCAAAGTACAAGCCCCCCAACGTCGTGGTGCGAGTCCTCCAAAAGCACATCTTTCCGGTCATCGGCTCGGTATCACCGAAGGACGTGCGACCCACACATGTCGACCTCGTGCTCACCCGGACCGTAACCACGCTGCCCCGACCGTGGCGGGCGACGCACTGCACTACATGAGCAGGATGTTCAAGATGGGTGCCTGCCGATCGCCACACATTCCGCATGTGCGCACTACGTGCTTCACCAGACCCGGCCTCCGGGCGAGCTGCTCAAGCAGCGCGTAGGAATCAATCCGAAGTAGTGGAAGGAGCGCGGCGCACCCCACTCGAACGCAAACCTCACAGCATGGACATGGCACCTTGCAAATGCGAATGCATTTGCAATAATGCAGCATACAAGACAGCGTGCCTACCAAGTCATTCACCTGATGGAACGATCCACCCGCCAACGCACCGCCATCCGTGCCGCCATCGATGCGGCCGGGCGACCGCTGTCGCCCCAGGAAGTGCTGGAAGCGGCGCAGGAGAAGGTGCCAGCCCTGTCATTGGCCACGGTTTATCGCTGTATCAAGGCGCTGCTGGATGCCGGCGAGGTCAGTGCCGTGTCATTGCCGGGCGACAGCCCGCGATATGAGTCGGCCCAACATGAGCACCACCACCACTTCCAGTGCACGCAGTGCCTGAGGGTATTTGATGTGCATAAATGCCCGGGCGAGCTCGCGGGACTGGCTCCGGCGGGCTTCACGGTAGAGCGGCATGAGTTGACGCTATACGGTCGCTGCAACGACTGCCCCGTGCCAGCCTCGGGCAAAAGCAAGACCCAGGCTCACCGCCACCTGCCGCGTTGACGGGGAACTCCTTGCCGTCGAACAAACACAGCGGTCTTGGTACGCGCTTGCGCCACCGGCTGATCCTATGGCTGTTGCTGGCCGTGTTCTTCAACGCGGTGGTGGGCATGCCTGTCCACGAAGCCAAGCATCTGGCGCAGAGCACGGCGCCGGCGGCACAGCCTGCCGACGACGATGAGCACGCGGCGGAGCATGACGAGGGGGCCGATGGCGCTTGCGCCTGGTGTCTGGCCTATGCCGATCTGGGCATCGCGCTCGCAGGCTCGCCCGCCGTCCACGCGCTGGCCTGGCAGGCCGCCCTGCGGCGCCCGCAGGAAGCGCTGACCTTCGTCCCCTGCCCCGGCCGCTGGCCCTTCGCCTCGCGCGACCCGCCCGCTGCATAAAGACCGCCATCCTGGCGGTGTGTTCGCTCCTTACACAGTTTCGTGGCCCGGCGTGACGCCGGCGCCACTGCGTCCTCGTTCGTCTTCCCGAGTCTTCCCATGCTGTCCACCCAATGCCTCGCGCCCGGCGCGCGCCTTCTTCCTTTGCTTGTTGCGCTCGCAGCGCTGTATGGGGGGCCCGCCATCGCCCAGCCTGCCAAGACCGACACCAGCACCGACGCCGCCCAGCTACCGGCGGTCGAGGTGGTCGGCCGCAGCGAATCGGGCGCCTATCACGCCGCCGAGGCGGCCGGCGCCAAAACCGATCTCGCGCTACGCGAGCTGCCGCAGTCGGTGCGCATCGTCACGCGCCAGGCCATTGACGACCTCGGCGCCACCAAGCTCGACGATGTGCTCGACTATGTCGGCGGCGTCTCGCGCCAGAACAGCTTCGGCGGCCTGTGGGACAACATCGCCATCCGCGGGCTGCCCGGCAACGAGAACACCGGCATGGCCACGCTGCTGAACGGCTTCTCATCGAACCGCGGCTTCAACGCGCCGCGCGATCTGGCCGGCGTTGAGCGCATCGAGTTCCTCAAGGGTACGGCGGCCGCGCTCTATGGCAGCAGCGAGCCCGGCGGGACGCTGAACATCGTCTCCAAGCGTCCGCTGTGGAACACCGCCCACGCCGTCGAGGCCTATCTGGGCAGCTACGGCCTCAAGCGCGGCGCCTTCGACAGCACCGGCCCGGTCGGCGAGAGCTTTGCCTACCGGCTCAATGTCGCGGTGGAAGACCGCGACAGCTTTCGCGAGCACATCAGCGCCCGGCGCGAGGTGATCGCACCGGCCTTCACTTGGAAGTTCGGCGGCGCCACCCAGCTGGACTACGCGGGTGAGTTTCTGCGGCACGCCACGCCGCTGGACCGCGGCGTGGTGGCAGTTGACAACAAACTGGGGGCCGTCCCCCGCCATCGATTCTTGGGCGAGCCGGCGGACGGCAAGGTGACGGTTGAGAACCAGACCCATCAGTTCATCCTGTCGCATGAGTGGAATGCCGACTGGCGCAGCCGCTTCGGTCTGTCCTACCGCGAGACCGCAATGCACGGCTTCTCTACTGAGGCGACGGCACTGCGCCCCGACAACAGCACGCTCACGCGCCAGCGGCGCTTTCGCGACTACGGCTCGGAAGACGTCGCGCTACAGGCTGAGCTGCAGGGCAATCTCAAGACCGGCGCCATCGAGCATGAGCTGCTGATCGGGCTGGAGAGCTTTCGCTTTCGCATGGATTCGGTGATGCGACGTGCCAATCCGACGGGCACCCAGCCCTACGCGATCGACATCCACGCCCCGGTCTACGGCCAGGCTCAGCCAGTGCCCGGGCCGAACACCGACACGCTGGAGCGCCAGCGCAACACCGCGCTCTACCTGCAGGACGCGATCAAGCTCGCGCCCGCGTGGCGCCTGGTGGCGGGCGTGCGGTTCGACGACTACCGCCAGTCGCTGGCGAACCGCATCAAGGGCGACACCGCGCGCCAGCAGCCCTCGTCGAGCGCGCCCCGTGTCGGCCTCTCCTGGCTGGCGACACCGCAATGGACCGTGTATGCCAACGCCGGCCGCTCCTTCCGCCCCAATGTCGGCTCGGGCGCTGCCTCACAGGGCTTCGAGCCGGAGACCGGCCGCGCCCTCGAACTCGGCAGCAAATGGGAAAGCGCGGACCGGCGCATCGGCGCGACCGCAGCACTCTTTGACATCCGCAAGCGCCATGTGCTGACCGCCGACCCGGTCAACGTCGGCTTCTCCATCGCCGCAGGCGAGATCCGCAGTCGCGGCCTGGAGTTCGACCTGGCCGGTCAGCTCAGCAAGCAGTGGCGCCTGAACGCCAGCCTGGTGCTCAACGATGTGGAGATCAGCAAGGACAACAGCCTGGAGGTCGGCGGACGGCTGCTCAATGTGCCCAAGGTGAACGGCAGCGTGCTCGCGGTCTACGAGAGCGATCTTGCCAACGGACAGCGCTACAGCATCGGCGGCGGTGTCACGCACATGGGCAAGCGACTGGGCCAGGCGCGCACCCAGGCCGAGGCCAATGCCGGCACGCCAGCCTTCGATCTACCGGCCTACACGACGGCGAAGCTGGTCGCCTACTGGCGCGTGAACCCCAAGCTGCGCCTGACCCTCGATGTCGACAACCTGTTCGACACCAGCTACTACACCAGCTCCTACAGCCGCCTGTGGGTGGCACCTGGAACCGCGCGCAGCGCCACCGTCGGCCTACAGGCCAAGTTCTGAACCCGAGTAGATGGACACGATGCCCATGACCGACCTTTCCGTGCCGCCCGCCGTGGCCCCACACCCTCCTGCCCTCCAAGCCTGCGGCGTGATCGCCGGCTATGGCGCCAGCACCATCCTGCAAGGCCTGGACCTGACGGTCCGAGCCGGTGAGATCTACGCCTTGCTGGGTGCCAACGGTGCCGGCAAGACCACCACGCTGAGCTTGTTCCTGGGTTTCGTGCGGCCGGCGAGCGGCCAGGTGCGCGTGAGCGGCATTGACCCAGTGGCGGATCCGACTGCAGCCCGACGCCAGCTCGCCTACATCCCAGAAAACGTCGCGCTCTACGAGCACCTCAGCGCGCGTGAGAACGTGGCCTACCTGCTCCACCTCGCGGGCCAGCCCACCGATGCACCGGCGATCAATGCAGCCCTGGCGGCGGCCGGCCTGGATGCCGCCGCGCATGGGCGGCGCATCTCGGGCTTCTCCAAGGGCATGCGCCAGAAGGTGGCGATTGCGCTGGCGCTGGCACGCAAGGTGCCTGCGCTATTGCTGGACGAGCCGACGTCCGGCCTGGATCCGCAGGCCACCACCGAGTTCAGCCGCCTGCTCGGGCTGCTGCGCGCGCAGGGTGTGGCTGTGCTGATGGTGACGCACGACCTGCTCGGCGCCGCCGATGTGGCCGATCGCATCGGCTTCATCGAAGGCGGACGTCTGATCGAGGAGGTCGCGGCCAATGGCGAAGAGCGCTTCGATGTGCGCGCCTTGCACCGGCGCTACGCCGCACAGGAGGCCCAGCGATGAGCGCCATGCTCCGGATTGCGCGCGAGGAGTGGCGCCTGCTGAGCCGCGACCGCGTGGCCGTGCTGGGCCTGACCCTGCTGCTCTTGCTGACGGCCGTGGCCTCCTTCACGGCCTGGGAGCAGCGCCGCAGCACCGATGCACAGCGCACGCGCCACCAGGCGCAGGTGGATCACGAATTCGAGGCCCAGCCTGAGCGGCACCCGCACCGGATGGTGCATTACGGGCACTTCGTGTTCAGGCCTCTGAACCCGCTGGCCGCCTTCGATGCGGGCGTGGACGCCTACACGGGCCACACCCTCTTCCTCGAAGGCCACCGGCAGAACAGCGCCAACTTTGGCGATGTGCGGCAGTCCTCGCTGCTGTTGCGCTTCGGCCAGCTGACGCCGGCCTTCGTGCTGCAGGTGCTGGCACCGCTGCTGCTGATCTTCGTTGGCCATGCGTCGCTGGCGCGAGAGCGCGAATCCGGCACCTTGCGCGTGCTGCTCGCGCAGGGTGTTGCGCCCGGGCAGATCGTCGCGGGCAAGGTGCTGGCCATGAGCGCCGTGGCCGCAGCGGCCCTGTTGCCCGCATTGCTGGCGCTGCTATGGATAGGCGTCGCAACGCCGGCGCCCTTGGGCCTGGCCGCCGTGCTGGTGGCCGGCTACGGGCTGTGGCTGCTGATCTGGGCGCTGGGCATTGTCGGTCTGTCGGCATGGTTTGGTCGTGCCCGCGATGCGCTCGTGGCGCTGCTCGCGGTCTGGGCCATCAGCGTCGTGCTCGTGCCGCGCCTGGCCCCGGAACTGGCCGCCTCGGCCATGGCCTTGCCGACACGCTTCGAGACCGATATCGCGGTGGCGCGCGATCTGGCCGCGCTGGGTGACAGCCACAACCCAAACGACCCCTACTTCGCCGGCTTCAAAAAGAAGGTGCTTGCGCAGTACGGCGTCAGCCGTGTGGAGGATCTTCCGGTCAACTACAAGGGGCTGCTGGGCATGGAGGGCGAGCGGCTGACCAGCGCGCTTTTCGTGCGCTACGCCAATGACGGCTTCGAGCGCCAGGCCGCACAGCTGCGTCTGGTCGACAACTTTGCCTGGCTGAGTCCGGTGATCGCGCTGCGCCGCCTGTCCATGGCGGCGGCCGGTACCGATCTGCAGAACTACCGTCGCTTTGTCGAGCAGGCCGAGCGCCATCGCTACCGGCTGGTGCAGGAGCTCAACCGGCTGCAGGCCGAGAAACTCAGCTTTGCCAGCGACCGCTCCAGTCGCGACAACCGCATCGGCGCCGAGCACTGGCACGGCATGGCCGACTTCCACTACGAAGCCGCTCCGCCCATTGAGGCACTGCAACGCACCGCGCCCGCTGCGGGTGTTCTGCTGCTCTGGCTGGCGGCCCTGACTGCCTTGTTGGTGCTGGCCGCGCACCGCCTGGGAAGGATCAAACGATGAACTGGCTTGCCCACGAATGGCGCCTGCTGCGGCGCTCAAGACTGGCGCTGATCGCGCTGGCGCTGCTGATGTTGCTGTCGGCCCTGGCCGTGCTGTCGGGGCTGCGCGAGGTAGATCGCCAGCAGCAGACCATCGCACGCCTGGCCGGGCTGCAGCAGCAAGACCTGGCCGCTCAGGCAGGCAAATACACGCAGGGCGGCGATGCCGGCTCGGCCGCCTACTACACCTTTCACAACACCTGGGACGCGCCCTCTCCCACCGCCTTCCTGGCACTGGGTTTGCGCGACGCCGCGCCTTATGTGCTGCGCGTACGGGCGCTGGCGCTGCAGGCGCAGTTGCATGAAGGCGAAAGCTTCAATCCCGAGCTGGCATTGGCCGGGCGTTTCGACTTTGCCTTCGTACTGGTCTATCTGGCGCCGCTCTTCCTGATCGCGCTGTTGTATGACCTGGTGTCCGGCGAGCGCCGGTCGGGCCGTCTGGATACGCTGCTGGCCATGCCCGGTGCCGGCCGGGCCCTGTGGCTGCGCCGCGCGGGCCTGCGCTCGGCGCTGGTCTTTGTCAGCCTCGTGCTGCCCGTGCTTGTGGGTGCATTGAGCAGCGGCACGCCGATGACCGCAGTGGCCGGTGTGCTGGCGAGCGCCGCAGCCTACCTCGCGTTCTGGACCGGGCTGACGCTGATCGTCGCAACGCGCCAGGCCGGATCCGCCGCCCATGCGATGACGCTGATGGGCTGCTGGGCCGTCCTGACCCTCATCCTTCCCACCTTTGCCAACGCAGCGCTGACGCGCGCCGTGCCGGTGCACCAGGGGGTGGAACTGATGCTGGCGCAGCGCCAGGCCGTGCACGGGGCCTGGGATGTGCCGCCCGAGGCCACGATGGAGAAATTCTTCCGCAACCACCCCGAATGGCGACACACCGCGCCGCTGCCGGCGGGCTTCCACTGGAAGTGGTACTACGCCTTCCAGCAGCTCGGCGACGAAAGCGTGGCGCCGCAGGTGGCGGCGTATCGGGACGGTTTGCTGGCACGCCAGCACTTGACCTCACTGCTGGGCTGGCTGCTGCCCGGCGTCGGCGTGCAGGCCGCGCTGCACCGCCAGGCCGACACCGATCTGCAGGCGCAGCTGGCCTACCAGGATCGCATCGCCGAGTTCCATGCAGGCCTGCGGGGCTTCTATTACCCGTACTTGTTCAATGATCTGCGTTTCGGCAGTCGTGACTTCGCTGCACAGCCGGTGTTCAGCCCGCCAGCCCGATCGCCCCAATCGCCGACAAGTCAGTTGCTGGCTCTGGCGCTGATGGGTGCTGCCGCTTTGGCGCTTGGCGTTACCGCAGCCGGCCGCCTGCGCGCCATGCGAGGCTGACGGGCACCGAGCAGGGTAAGGAGTCGCTCCCTCTGCCCTCCCACACCCCCGGACATATGGGTGAGCAGCCGGCAGTTCAAGAGAATCTCTGGTCCCGGTATGGTGGACATCCACCAGCGAGACCAGCCCGATGTTGGCAAGGTGTCTCGATGGCATTGCGGACACCATGTGTTTGGCCCAGGCATTGCGCCACCGCTCTCGCCCGTTGACACTCGACTTCTACGCGCGGTGCGCGTCCAGGCCGAGTGATCGCATGCGCGAGGCGCACGTAGCTGGCCGTCTCCGCTGTCGCAACTCGGTGACTCGCATCCGACGCCGCACCAAGATTTCCATATGTTCGAGCACCCTTGGACCTTGGATGTACTGAAAGTCGTTCATCCAGCCACGCAGAAACGGCCGGAGCTGCTCGATGGTCCGCTCCAGACCTTGTATCTTGGAGATGTGGCGAAAAGTAGTTGCCAAACGAGCAGGGAACAGCACGGACATGACGCAAGGCCCCGAGCCTGGGATGTAGATTTAGCGCCACGCCTAACCTTTGCGCCAACCAGAGATCGGACGGTGGCAAAGGCCCAGCCGTGTGCGATGAGCCTGCATTGCCAAGGCAGATCGGCCCAAAAGGGCATGGCGCGCTACAACCAGGAGGCACGACATGCTTCACTTTGGAATTGACGTATCCCGCAACTAGCTGGATTGCGCAGTGATCGACGATCAGGGCCAGCGCATCAAGCGTGCACGTGCCTTCACAAACGACACCCAAGGTGTCATTGAGTTGCTCGGCTGGGCATGCGCGGTTGCCGGCGGTGGCACCGGACTTGGGGGCGCGGCATCGCGTCACCTTGCACCGGGACTATCACGTGTGGTTCAACCGCAACTACTACTCCGCTCCCCACACGTTGGTGAGCAACCCGCGTGCACGGTTGTGAGGGGAGGGATGCTGGTGACGGCGTGTCCTTGCCCAACGGCAAGGCCCGCAAGCCCTACGAGTTCGGCGTCAGGGTCAGCCTGGCGGTGGCGCACAAGGGCGGGCTGATCATGGGCGCCCGCAGTTTCCCTGGCAATCGTTAGACGGGCAAGCGCTGGCGGGTCAGCTGCTGCATACCGACGCCCTGCTGCAAGACATCAGCGTAGCGCTGAAGATCTCGGTCGTCGATCTGGACTATCGCGGCGTGGACAAAGACGTCGCACCGGTCGAGGTGATTCATGGGGCACGTACAAGTCCTCAAGCCAAGATCACAAGCGCTGACTCTAGCTGCGTCAGGCGACCGATCCCACCATCAGGCATATGTAGCACGATCTCTGGATCGACAGCGCTGGCTCAAGGGCTGCGAGCGCGACGCGCTGCATGCCGAACTGTGCGCGGCCGGGCTCAACCTCCGATGACTGATGCGGGCGCTGTGGCGCCAACTGCTGGCCAGCGGCCTGAGGTACGTTCTGTTCGCCTTGATCGCGCAATGTGCGGGCTCGCTCTTGGGCGGCATGGGCAGGATGGGTGCCTTGGCAAAACCAAACACGATGCGTCGGCTACCGGCCGCGTGACGTACCGATCACCAGTGCTTTACTGGCAGTCCGACGCTGTCACTCCATTTGCCGAAACGGACTTCCCAGGTCCGACCACATGTCAAGAGTCGAAGCCTCGTAGAGAACAGCCTGCCCGATAGGGGAGAACAGGCGGTCAGAGCTCGGTCGAAGTCCGCAACTTCAGCCTAGGCTCGCACTCTGCGCGGCAGGGCCGCCAGCCCAAGCCTGCCGGTGCCAAGTGCTCAAGGTCTCGCAAGTGGCGGCGGCAAGCCAGCCCGAATAGAGGAACTGCGCATTGTCACGAGGATTTCACGCAACACGGCTGTAATGAAAACGTTTACATCCAACACACCGTATGTCCATCATCAACGTCGCCCGCCAAGCCGGTGTGTCCATCGCCACCGTCTCGCGAGCCTTCAACGCTCCCGAATCCGTCGCCCCGGCCACCCGTACTGCCGTCACGGCTGCGGCTGCGGAGCTGGGCTATGAACCGAACCTCAGTGCTCGCACGCTACGCACGCAGCGCAGCCGCACGCTGGGCGTGGTGCTGCCAACGCTGCTCAACCCTGTGTTTGCCGAGACCCTGGCCGGCATTGCCGGCGCGGCGGCCGATGCCGGCTACTCGATCATCCCGCTGACCACCGACTACCGGGAGGCGCAGGAGTTGCAGGCGCTTCGCCTGTTGAGCGGGCGCAGCGTGGACGGACTGATCCTGACAGTGGCCGATGCCGAGCGTTCGGCCACGCTGGCCGCGCTCAAGCGGGCGCGTCGGCCCTATGTGTTGGCCTATAACCGTCACCCCCGGCATCCCTGCGTCAGCGTCGATGGAGAGACCGCGATGGCCGAACTGGTGGCACGGCTGCAGCAGCTCGGCCACCGCCGCATCCTGATGGTCAGCGGCCATCTGAGCGCGTCGGACCGTGCCCAGCAGCGCTATCGCGGCTATGCCGCGGCGATGCAAGCCGCCCACAGCGCGGCCGAACTGCTGGAGTTGCCCTTCATAGACAACGCGCCCGAGCAGCTATTGCAGCGCCTGGGCGGCGCGGACCGCCAGCACCGGCCGACGGCCCTGGTCTGCTCCAACGATCTGCTGGCGCTGCGCTGCATGCGAGCCGCCGCGCTGGCCGGGCTGCGGGTGCCCGAGGACCTCAGCGTGATCGGCTTCGACGGCATGGCGCTGGGCACCGAGTTGCGACCCTCGCTGGCCAGCATCTCCCAGCCCAATGAAGGCATCGGCCGGCGAAGCGTGGCCTGGCTGCTGGACTGTCTGGACAGAGGCAAAGCGCCGCGCGCCGCCGACAGTCTGACCCTGCCCCACCAGTTGCGCGAGCTCGAGTCGATGCGCGCCCCTTCTTGCTCCACTCTTTAACCCAACCTACTCACACGAGGAATTCATGATGAAAATCTTCCGCCCCCTGACACACGGCATCGCTGCGGCCCTGATCGCCCTGGCGGGCTTTAGCAGCCAAGCCATTGCACAGACTGCCATCTGCTACAACTGCCCTCCCGAATGGGCCGACTGGGGCACGCAGCTGCAGGCCATCAAGGCAAAGACCGGCGTGACCGTGCCGCCGGACAACAAGAACTCCGGCCAGAGCCTGTCGCAGTTGGTGGCCGAGAAGGCCAGCCCGGTGGCCGATATGGCCTACTACGGCGTCACCTTCGGTATCCAGGCCAAGAAGGCCGGTGTCACTGCCGGCTATAAGCCTGCCCATTGGAACGAGATCCCCGAGGGGCTGAAGGACGCCGATGGCCACTGGTTCGCGATCCACTCCGGCACGCTGGGCTTCATGGTCAATGTCGATGCGCTCAAGGGCAAGCCGGTGCCCAGGTCCTGGGCCGATCTGCTCAAGCCCGAATACAAGGGTCTGGTCGGCTATCTGGACCCAGCCTCGGCCTTCGTCGGCTATGTCGGCGCGGTGGCGGTCAACAGCGCCCGCGGCGGCACGCTGGACAATCTGACGCCGGCCATCGAGTACTTCAAGGCGCTGCAGAAGAACGAGCCCATCGTGCCCAAGCAGACCGCCTATGCGCGCGTGCTGTCCGGCGAGATCGCCATCTTGCTGGACTATGACTTCAATGCCTACCGCGCCAAGCACAAGGACAAGGCGCGCGTCGAGTTCGTGATCCCGACCGAGGGCACGGTAGTCGTGCCCTATGTGATGAGCCTGACGGCTCAGGCCCCGCATGCGGCCGATGGCAAGAAGGCGCTGGACTTCGTGCTCTCCGACGAGGGCCAGGCGATCTGGGCTAATGCCTTCCTGCGCCCGGTGCGCGCCTCGGCGATCTCCAAAGAAGCCCAGACGCGCTTCCTGCCGGCCAGCGAGTACGCCCGCGCCAAGGCGCTGGACTACGCCAAGATGGCAGAGGTGCAGAAGGCCTTCTCCGAGCGCTATCTGCGCGAGGCCCAGTGATGCTGGGTCTGGCCTGCGCGGCGCCGGCGGCGGCGCTGTTCTTCGCGTTCTGGCTGCTGCCGATGGCGCGGCTGGCGGCCCTGCCGGCCAGCGCCGGCTGGGCCACCTACACCGCCGTTCTGACCGAGCCGCGATATCTGACCAGCCTGGTGCAGACCACCGCGCTGTCGCTGACGGTCACCGCGGTGACCCTTGTGCTGGCCGCTGGGGTAGGCCTGTACCTGGGGCGGCAGCGCTTTAGCGGCCGCTCGCTACTGCTGGCGCTGCTGACCCTGCCGCTGTCCTTCCCCGGCGTCATCGTCGGCTTCTTCGTCATCCTGCTGGGCGGCCGGCAAGGCCTCTTCGCGCAACTCAGCGAGGCCCTGCTGGGCAGCAGCATCACATTCGCCTATGGTCTGAGCGGCCTGTTCCTGGCCTATCTGTACTTCTCGCTGCCGCGCGCCATCTCGGCCTTTACCGCGGCAGCCGAGACGCTGGAGCCACAGATCGAGGAGGCGGCGCGCTCGCTCGGCGCGCGGCCCTGGCAGCTGGCGCGCGATGTCTGGCTGCCGGCGCTGGCGCCGACCGCGCTGGCCTGCGGCGCGATGCTGTTCGCCACCGCGATGGGTGCCTTCGGTACCGCCTTCACCTTGGCCAGCCGCTTCGAGGTGCTGCCGATCACGATCTACAACGAGTTCACCAACTACGCCAACTTCCCGTTGGCCGCCGCGCTGTCGCTGGCCCTGGGCCTGATGACCTGGGGTGTGCTCTTCATCGCGCGCCGCCTGGGCGGCGCACCGACCGGGACCGCCGCATGAGAACGGATACCCGCAACGCAACGCCGCTGCTGGCGGCACTGACCCTGCTGGTGACGCTGTTCACGGTGCTGCCGATGCTGGTCTCGCTGAGCGCCGGCCTGGTCAACAACTACAGCCAGGGCCTGTCCAGCGGATTGACGACGCGCTGGCTGATCCAGGTCTGGCAGCAGTACGGCGGCACGGCCGGCCATTCGCTGCTGCTGGCGCTTGCCTGCGTGATCGGTTGCCTGCTGCTGGGCCTGCCCTGCGCCTATGCGCTGGCGCGCAGCCGCTCTCGCTGGGCACGCCTGTTCGAGGAGCTGCTGACTTTGCCGGTCGCGGTGCCGGGTCTTGCCAGCGCGCTGGCCCTGATCCTGGCCTACGGCCAGCTGCGCGGCTTCCGCCAGAGCTTTGCCTTCGTGCTGGTGGGCCATCTGCTGTTCACCCTGCCCTTCATGGTGCGAACGGTGGCCGCCGCGCTGTCCCGCGAGGAGCTGGTGGCGCTGGAGGAGGCGGCGCGCTCGCTGGGCGCAAGCTTTGCGCAGCGCTTTGTCGGCGTGCTGTTGCCGGCGGTGGCGCCATCCATCGTGGCCGGCTGCCTGATGGTGTTCACGCTCTCGGTCGGCGAGTTCAACCTGACCTGGATGCTGCACACCCCGCTGACCCGCACCCTGCCGGTGGGCCTAGCCGACAGCTATGCCTCGATGCGCATCGAGATCGGCTCCGCCTACACCCTGCTGTTCTTCATCGTCATCCTGCCCGTGCTCTGGGGCATGCAGGCCCTGGCCAAAAGTCTGGAAAAACGCTATGGATGAGTCCTTGCCTACCGCTTCCGAACGCACCCTCGTCGAGGTGCTGAACTGCAGCAAGACCTACGCCGACGGCACGCGGGCGCTGCAGCCCACCAACCTGCGCGTCGAGCCTGGCGAGGTGCTGGCTCTGTTGGGCCCCTCGGGCTGCGGCAAGACCAGCTTGTTGCGCTTGATCGCAGGCCTGGCGGCACCCGATGCCGGCGGCACGCTGAAGTTCAACGGCGAGGACGTGACGCGCCGCGCCATCGAGCAGCGCGGCATCGGCATGGTGTTCCAGCACTACGCGCTGTTCCCGCAGATGTCGGTGCAGGCCAATATCGGCTACGGCCTGCGCATCCGCGGTGTGCCCGAAGCCCAGCAGCGCCAGCGCATCGGCGAGCTGATCGATTTGGTGCGCTTGAACGGTCTGGAGCAGCGCCGTCCGGCCGAGCTCTCCGGCGGCCAGCGCCAGCGCGTGGCGCTGGCGCGTGCGGTGGCGGTGCGCCCGCGCGTGCTGCTGCTGGACGAGCCGCTGACAGCGCTGGATGCCAAGCTGAAGGAATCGCTGCGCGACGAACTGGCCGAGCTGCTGCGCCGCCTGCACATCACCGCGATCCACGTCACCCACGACCAGCAGGAGGCGATGGCCATTGCCGACCGCCTGGCCGTGATGCAGGCCGGGCGCATCGTGCAGCTGGGCACGGCCGAGGAGCTGTACCGGCAGCCGGCCCAGCCCTTCGTCGCCGAGTTTCTGGGCCGCGTCAACCGGCTGGCCCGCTCGGCCGATGACATGCGCGAGGGCACGCTGCAGCTCGGCGCGCTGCGCCTGCCCTGCCCGGCGCTGACCGGCTGCGCCACCGTGCTGCTGCGCCCCGAGGACATCCAGCTCGGTGCGGACAGCACCGGCCAGGGTCTGAGCGTGACGCGGCGCGTCTTTCTCGGCGAACGGGTACAACTGCATCTGGCCCTGCCCGGCCAGGCCGCGCCGCTGGTCTGCGATGCGCCCAAGGACAGCCCCTTCAAGACCGGCGACCGCGTCCAGCCCCAGGTGCGCGCCGAACATCTGATGCCTGCATGAAACCCCAACTTCTCGTCCAGCTCAGCGACCCGCACATCCGCGCGCCTGGCCGGCTGACCTACCGCCGCGTGGACACCGCCGCGTATCTGCGGCGCGCTATCGCCGCCGTCAACGCGCTGCCGCAGGCGCCTCGCGCTGTCATCATCACCGGTGATCTGACCGACTTCGGCACGCCCGAGGAATACGCCCATTTGCGCGCGCTGCTGCAGCCTCTGGCCTGCCCCTGCTATCTAATGCCGGGCAACCACGACGACCGCGCCGGCCTGCGCCAGGCCTTCGCCGAGCATGCCTATATGCAATCCGCCGAGGCTGCTGATGACTTCGTGCAATATGCGGTCGACCTCGGCGGCCTGCGCTTGGTGACACTGGACACGGTGACCCCACGTGCCTCGCACGGCGAGCTGTGCACCGAGCGCCTGCAACGGCTCGACGCACTGCTGAGCGCCGACCCGCATACACCCACCGTGCTGGCCATGCACCACCCGCCCTTTGCCACCTACATCGGCCATATGGATGTGATCGGCTTGCGTCACGGCGGGCCCGAGCTGGCTGCGTTGCTGGGCCGACAGCCGCAGGTGCAGCGGGTCATCTGCGGCCATCTGCACCGGCCCATCCAGGCCCTTTGGGGCGGCACGCTGGCAATGACCGCCCCGTCCACCGCCCACCAGGTCTGCCTGGACTTGGCGCCCGATGCGGCTTCCCGCTTCGCGCTGGAACCTCCAGGCTTCCTGGTCCATGCTTGGTCCGAAGCCGGCCAGTTGGTCACGCACCAAGCCGCCATCGGCGAGTTCGACGGCCCGCATCCCTTCTACGACGAGGACGGCGCGCTGATCGACTGAGGCGTACCGGTGATCGGCAGCACCTTGGGCCCAGTGTTCAGCGCCCGGGCGGTAGACCGCGCTCACGCCGCTCGGACTCGGCCGTGTACATAGCCCGGTCGGAGGCGCGCTGTAGTTCGTCCCGGTGGCTCCGTCGTCTGGAAAGCGGGCTTCGCCGATGCTCACTACGACCTGCACGATCAAGCCTGTCACCAGCGGCACCGACGTGACCACCGCCTGCTCGATGTGGGCGATGACAAGGGCGTACCCCTGCCTGTCGCGCAGATGAGGCAGGATCAGTACGAACTCGTCGCCGCCCACGCGAGAGAGCGTGAGGCGCGCTGGCATGCAGATCAGCGTGCCGGCCTGATAGCCGAACAGGCGCTCGCTGGCACAGGCGCTCCAGATGATGCGCAGGTCCCTGAGCTTCTGGATGCCCACCAGCTCGTTGCCCAGCATCGCCGCCTGCTGCCGATTCAGCACCTGCAGCGCCTTGCGAGCAAGATCCAGCTCCGTCACGTCATACATCACGAAACGGCTGCGGACGAAACGGTCCTCGCCGTCGCCGTCGCAGATCGCCGTTGCCGTGGCCGTTGCCGTTGCCGTTGCCGTTGCCGTGACGGCAACGCGCCGCAGCTTGCCTTGCCGACTGACGAGATCGAACTCCACCGGCCCCACCGAGCCCGCCTGCGGCAGCGAGGACAAACTCTCGCCGGCACGCACCGCGCTCTCGCGGGTGGAAAAGTCGCGCGGGCCGAGCTTGCCGATCACCTCGCAGGCGCTGCAGCCCAGCCAGTCCTGGGTCGCCGCGTTGGGGTGACAAAACAGGCCCGACGCATACAGCGAGCAGTCGCCACAGGGCGCGTGGTCATGAAGGTCCTGCAGCCGGCGGGCGAGTTCCTGGACTGCAGGCTGCAGCTCGCTCCGCTCAGCCGCATCCCGCCCGACAGTTTGGATCACCTGCAGCCGGCCGGGTCGAGCATCGCGCAATGGACGGACTCCCCCAACGTAGCGACTTCTCACGGTCATGCAAGCGCAGCACCGCCTTCATGACTGGACAGGCCGGCGAGAGCTGCTGCATGGCCAATGCGACAGCGCAGTGCTCCTGCGGATCAAACAGACCATGCCAGGTCGTCTGCAGCGCTCCCTTGGCCAGGGCCGAAGGCGGCACGGGCCGCAGGGTTGGCAAAGATCATGTGACTACGAGCATCGAAGCGAAAATGCATCTCGGTCTACTCGTCGATGACTGCTCGCAGCTGCTGATGGCGCCAGCCGACGCTCTGATTGGTCCCGGTCACATTGGCTGACAGGGTCTTGAGTCGCTGCACGGCCCGATAGAGCCGTCGCATAGGCGATGTAACTCTCCTGCGGGAACAGGACTGCGCGCAGGCCGAGTGCCAGTGCAGCAAGCGCAAACGCGTAGGGTGCCATCGTGAAGCGGGCAAGCGACTCAGGCGGCAAGTTCATGCTCAGGCCTGTACTTCAATCACGGCTTCTTTTCTGGCAAGCCCCTCGTCTTCACCATCCTGAACAGGCTGGCATCGCTGCCTTGGCAGGGTTGTACCGGCGGCGCGCTCCCCGCTACCAGCCCACGCTGTTGAGCTGCATCGGATCAGGTACGCCCCAGCAGCGGCACCAGCGCACAGGCCACCGCACCAGTGCCGCCCACCCAGCGACTGACGCGCAGGGCCAGGCCGGGCGTGGCATTGAGTGCGAGCACAAAGGCCCAGCCCATCAGCATCCAGGCCGCCGCTACGCTGGCCAACCCGGCCACGAGGCCGAGCACGAACCCGCCGCAGGCGCATTGCAGCGCGACCAGCGGCAGCAGCCGGACCGCCAACGCGCAAAGCGACTGCGCAGCCGGGTCGGCAGAGATGCTGCGCGCGCCCACACCGCAGACCCACCACGCCAGCCCAAGCGGCGTGGCTGCGGAGATCGCGAGCACAGCGCTCAGCGCGATGCCGCCCGTCATATCGAAGCGCCCTGAGCCAGCGGCGCCGGGGATGCTCGAGGCGGCTGCAGCGAACGCCAGGCCAGAACCATCAGCAGGCCGGTCGCCAGCAGCGGCAGCTGCAGTGCGGACAGCCAGGCCAGCAACGCGAACCCAGCCGATGCCAGCGCCAGCAAGATGGCCGCACTGCGCGGCAGCCAGGCCGCCAGCGATACGGCCGGCAGCACCAGGAAGAACACCAGCAGCATGCCCAGCATCCCGACCCCGCGCTGCGGATCGACCGCCACGACATAGGCCATGCGAAAACACTCCACCATCAACGCGCCGCTCAGCCAAAATCCGGCATACCGACGCAGATGGGGTACGACCTGTCGCCACCATGTGCGCCGCGCCGCGCCCAGGACGACTGGCCCAGTCAGACGGCCCGGCCGCTCCGGGCCGTCCTTCACAATCCGAGTCAGTCCAAGCGCGCCCGCCGCCAGCAGCGCCAGCGACAAGGCCATCGCCCGGCCCTGCGGCAAATCAGCCCCCAGGCTGAGCAGCGCGGCCAGCAAGAGCAAGGCCGCCAAGGCACTCAGGCTCAGGCGCCACAGCCGCACTGGGCGCCGCCCGGCCCAGGCCAAGCCGCCAGCCATCAACAGCCAGCCTACGATCAGGGCCCAGGCTAACCATAGCGGCCGTTGCGACAGCGGCGACAGCCCAGGGGGCGGTGCCAGTTGCAGCAGGCTGGCCGCCACCAGCGCGGCGGGCAGCGCGGCGAATAGGCCCAGCAACCAACGTTCGCCGACGGAGATGACTTCATCACTCATCCTGCCAGTCCTGGTTGGCCCTTGCCGGCGCTGCGGGCGCTGCGCGTAACCCGGCGCTGGCGCCGTCCGTCCAGCCAGATCAGCGTGCCGCTCAGGGACAGAAAGGCTGGCGTAAGCCCGAGCAGGAAATACAGCCACTTCAGCCCAAGCCCGCCGAAGTCACCGAAGTGCAGCGGCTCCATCAGGCCGTTGACCTGGCTCCAGAAACCCTGCTGGCGGGGATCATGGGCCTGGGTGAGCCGGCCGCTGGCGCCATCGAACTGCAACTGCGCAGTGCTGTAGAGATGAGTCGAGAGATTGCCTGTAAAACGCGCACTGGCGCCGGGCTGTCCCCAGCGCTGCAGCGAGACATAGCGGGTCTCGAAGCCGGGAACGGCGCTACTCGCCTGCCGCGCCATCTGCGCCAGCGAGGCCATGGCCGGCGCGGGGCCGGTCAGTTTGGGTTTCGGGGTCTTGGCCGGGCGCTGTGCGCCAGCCTGGGCTATGTATTCGAAGCCCCGCTCGAACACCGGGGCCAGGCCCAGCCAGGCCCCGGTAAAGGCGATCAGCAAATGAAAGGCCAGGCCCCACACGCCAGCGGACTTGTGCAGGTCGGACATCACGACGCGCAGGCTGCGGTCCCAGCGCTGAGTGAACAGCTCGGCAATGATCTTGCGATGGATCACGATGCCGGTGCCGATCAGCACCAGCAGAGCCACACCGAGAAAGCCGACGATCCAGCGCGGCCCGAAGAACAAAAACACATGCAGGCTGCGGATGAACTGGCCCAGTTGGCTGTCCACCGGCCCGATCAGCGCGCCAGTGTCGGCCCGCAGCGCCAGCTTGGTGCGGCTGGCGTTATCGCCCGGGTCAAGGCGCAAGAAAGCCATATAGGCCGGGTTCACCGCATCAGGCGGCGCGAGGGTTTCGACAGCGGCTTGCGGATAGGCGCGCTGCAGCGTCGTCATCACCGTGTCCAGGCTGACCGGCTCACTGGCGCGCGGCACGGCCCTCAGCACCGGGTTGGCCCAAAAGTCGATCTCGTGCTTGAACACCAGCACGGCGCCCGAGAAGCAGACCGCGAACAGCAACAGCCCCGTCACCACCCCGGCCCAGGAGTGCAGGATGAACAGCATATTGAGCGTGCGACGGCTGGTCATGGCTGGATCGTCGGCAGGCGCATCAGTACATCAGCTGCAGGCCCAGCGACCAGTTGCGCGGCATCGCCGGCGACACCACGTTGGCATTGATGGCGCCGTCGTAGTAGGTGCGGTCCAGTAGGTTCTTGACGCCTGCAGTGAGGCGCCAAGTCGGGGCGCCGTAGCTCAGGCTGGCGTCGAGCACGGCGTAGCCGGGCAGCGTGAACGGCAGGCTCCCGCGCTGTTCGCTGACGGCGCGCCCACCTAAGCCCAACGTCAGCGCCGGCACGGCGGGCAGCTTGTAGAGCGCCCACAGCGAGGCAGTGTGGCGCGGCTGCAAATTGATCGGCAGGCCGACGATAGCGCCGTTGTTGTCGCGCGTGACCTTGGCGTCAGTGTAGGCGTAGCCGGCCGTCAGGTTCAGGCCGTTCTTGAACCTCGCGCCGAGCTCCAGCTCCAGCCCGCGCGAGCGCTGCTCGCCGGTCTGCACGCTGAAGCCGGTGTTGATCTGATCGGCCGTCGTGACGTTCTGGCGGGTCAGCTCAAATAGCGCCAACGAGGACGTGATACGCCCGTCCAGCGCCTCGTGCTTGAGGCCCAGCTCCCATTGCTCGCCGGTCTCGGGGTCGAAGGGGCGACCGCCGAAGGTCAGCCCGCTGACCGGCAGAAAGGACTCGGCCCAGCTGGCGTAGGCCGACCAACCCGGTGCGAACTCCTTGACCAGCCCCGCGCTGCCCACGGTAGCCTCGCTGTTTTGGTCCAGGCGCGTGCTGCGGATGCGGTCCTCGGTGCGCTCCTTTGAGCGGTCGTGGCGCAGGCCCAGCAGCGCGGTCCAGCCGTCGCCGAACTTCAGTTGATCCTGCAGATACAGTCCGGCAACGCTGAGCGTCGAGGGGGCATCCGAGGTCAGTTTATCCGGACAAGTAGCCGCCACGCCATAGACCGGGTTGAACAGATCCAGCGGCGCGATGCGGCAGGCCCGCGCACCCAGCAGGCTGTGGCCCTTGCGGGCATCGATGCCGACCACCAGTTGATGCCGCACCGGCCCGGTCTGCAGTTGCGCCAGCAGCGAGGTGTCGCTGACGAGGATGTCATAGTCCATGTACTGGCGGTTGGCCGTGCGGTTCTGCAGCCGATGGTTCGGCTGCAACACGCCGTTTGCGACGAAGTTGCCGGTGCCTGACTCCTCTTCATAGCGAAGGCCCTGGCGCAACGTCAATTGCGGGCTGAAGCGATGTTCGAGGCTGTAGCCCAGGGTCTTTTGCTCAACGTCGTAACCGCCGAACGATGGATCGCCGGTAAAGCGCGTGAGCGGCACCCTGCCATTGACGTTAGGCAGCAAGGTACCGTACGGCGACACGCCTTGCTGGCGCAGCCACTGGCTCTTGCTGTAGCTGCTGAAAAGCACGAAATCGGTGTCGCGCCCGAAGTCAATCGACAGCGAGGGAGACAGCCAGCGGTCCTTGCGATAGACGAAGTCCGTCGGGTCGTCGCCATTGCTGGCCTGGGCCGTCAACCGCAGCGCCGTGCGGCCATTGGCAGACAGTGGCTGGTTGATGTCGGCCGACAGCGTGCGCTGGCCGAAGCTGCCGACTTCCAGGCCCGTGTCGAGACGGCGGACCCTCTCGGGGCGCTTGCTGATCGCGTTGACCAGGCCGCCGGGCTGCACCTGGCCATAGAGGATGGACGAGGCACCCTTGAGTACCTCAAAGCGCTCGTAGGCATAGCTCGTGAGCTTGGTCCACATGCCCGGGCTTTGCACAAGCCCGTCGACCAGGATGGATTCGGTGGAGCGGAAGCCGCGGATATTGATGTCATCGAAGCCGCGGCGGCCGAAGTTCACCGGGCTGACGCCCGGCACCGTCTGCAGGGCCTGCTGCAGGCTGGTGATCTGGCGCGAGTCCATCACTTCGCGCGTGACGATGCTCAACGAGCGTGGCGTCTCCAGCAGCCGCATCGGGGCCTTGCCGGCGCTCAGCCCCTGGGTCGGCGAGAAACCGGTGTCGCGCTGCACGCTGCCGTAGATCACCACCGCCTCCACCTGAACGGGCGCCGCGGGTTGGCCCTGCGTTGCGGCGTCGGCCGACGCCCCCTGCTGGGCCCAGGCCCCCGCGCCGGGCAGACCCAACAGACAGGCCGCTGGCAGCAGGCGCAGCAGCGAGACCTTGGGGTGCATGGGAAGGGGGACTGAATCGTCGTCAGGCAGGAGCAAGGACATGGGAAACTGAGCGCAGGAAGCACGACACCGCGAGCCGTTACAGGGCCGACGGCGGACGTGGGTTGGAGGGGGTGGCGGCGGAGTCGCACACACGCTCAGCAGGCGTGCGAACAAGCGCGGCAAGGAGGATTGGCGTTCAGCCTCAGAACATCGGGACCATACGTTTAATCAGGTCGAGTACCGCCAACAGCACGGCAAATTGAATGGATTCGGAGTATAAATAGTAACCGCAATCATTCTCATTTGCAAATAAACGTATCTAAGCGCTCGCCTCGCTCCTGGCACCGAAGCTTCATCGAGCCTGCATAGACCGGACGCGCCCCTTCGAAGCGCCCCGCCTGCTGTTCAGCGTCGCCTCGCCCTGCCCGTCTGGCCGAAGTCAGCCACGCAACCCAGCTCCTGCGAGCGACTGCGAAGCGCGAAGCAGAACCGAGCGTCTCGTTCGTGCAGCCAGTCCCGCCACCGCCGCGCGGTGCGTCGCCCCACTGCGGCGCACCTGGCGCAGCCGTGAAGGGACTCCCCGAGGAGCATCCGCCTGCCGAACCGCCCAGTCGTACCAGCGCCTGGGCGAGGTGAGCGCCGGCAGCGGCGAGCAGCTCTGCGGGCAGGACCCACACAGCAGGCGCAACACCTGCGCAGGGTTGAGGGGGTCAGCCTTGCGGGAGTAGCAGCTGTGTCGCCACACAGGGGCCTATCCGCAATGGAGGCACCGCGCCGGGCGGTAGTGTTCCGGTGCGTCGCGATGCGACCAAAGGCTGGGCGAGATCGGGACTGCTTCCTACATTCCGGTTCATAGGTTGGTAGACGCTGTGTGACGTGCGGTGTGGCAACCCACGATAACAACGCAGTACCGGCCTATGCCCTAGGCCTGCAGTCCCGCGATGACATCAGTTGCGCTCTGACGAACGCCCGAAAAGGACCTGGGACATCAGCCCGCCATCGACCTCAGCCAGCGGCGGTCATGACACCTGGCAGCAACAAGCCGCCGATGGTGCCTCGCGTGGCGCGCGTTGCGCACGTATCGGCGGCCGCGAATGCCGAGTGCCAGGCGCGGCCAGCGCCGCCTCGGCCACCGTGGAGTTCGGGGCAGTGGCCACGCCGCCAAGGCGCCACGTGTCAAAGCCGCCGTGATTGAAGCCGACGTGAAAGGGGCGAAGCTGACGCTGTTGACGGGTGCAAGATTGCGGACCGTGACCATCACATCGAAGATGGCGGCCTGCGCCGAGGTCTACACCGAGAGCATGGCGGCGATGGCAGCGCCGGTGCGCGAGCGCCGGATGATGTGTGCGGTCATAGGATGCGCCTGGCAAGACGGTGGTTGAAGCAAGCTCGGGGCGCCGAACTCGCACAAGCCATGCTAGGAAACCTGGGGCATGAATGCCTCAATGAAGGTCACCGCTGCGAAAACCTCGGCCCCGGGCTCCATTCCGGGAAAGCGGGGCTTCGGAAGATGCGTATTCTTGAACACACTCTGCGCTTCCTGCCCTTTGCACTCGTGGGATGCGTCAATGACTGGCCCCTTCGAGTCGTCCCCGCTTGTTGGAGGCGAGTCCACTGGCTGACGCAGCGAGACCGCCGCGTCGATTCAGCTCAAGGCCTTACGGGACGGCCGCCCAAAACGTCCGGCAGTCAGATCGGCAAACGCAGTGAACAGCCAGGGGCAGCCCGGTGCCACGGCATAAAGCTGACGATGGCCGGTGGAGCGACGACGCACTGTCAGCAGCCGGTCGGGTAGACCGACATGACGGAGTTCATCCGGTCGTCCCTCCGACATCTCGAAATCGCTGGGTTCGAAACCCGCTAGCTCCAAGGTCGATGCCAGCGTGGACCATAGATGCTTCGGGTGCGTTTCGTTGGGCGAGGTCATCGGAATCTCGGGTCAATGAGAAGTTTGCAAAAAGCTGCTTCGCTAGGCGTCAGTGTGGTCGGATCAGGTGACACCGTGATGAAGCACATCGGCGCAGCTCAAGCGACCGCGTAACAGTTTGTTCGATCAACGCTTGTGGGTCCAATGTCTGCGCGGTCAACCGCCCTCCCGCCACGCCTCGCTTCGGTGCGCCTTGCACGGCCACCGCACAGCGACAGCGCAAACGGGCTAATGCAGGCGTCATTGGCGGGTCGCAGCCCGTGGGGACACTGGACGCAGCACTGACTCCCCTAGGCCCCCGCATGAACAGCGACTACACCGGCAACGCCGACCACAATTTGAGCGGCGAAGACGCGCCTACCCCTGACCGTCGCCAATTGCTGCGCGGCGCAGCCGGGCTTTCGGCATACGCGATGGGCGGCAGCCTGTTGGGCGGCGCGGAGCCGGCCGAGGCCGCGGGCAGCGCCGTCACCAGCTTTGCCCTTGCGGTGCTGCCCGATACACAGTTCTACGCCCGCTATGCCACCACCGACGAGGGCCAGCAGTTCCAAAGCCGCTACGGCTCGACGCCCTATGCGGCACAGACCGGCTGGATCGCCAGCAACGCCCGCAGCTACAACATCCCCTTCGTCATCCATCTGGGCGATGTGGTCGACCAGCAGGGCAAGCCCAACCAGTGGCGCGTGGCCGATGCCGCGATGCAGCAGTTGGAGGGCGCCGGCGTGCCCTATTCGATCCTGGCTGGCAATCACGACGTCATCAACGACTACGACTACCACCAGCCCTCCGACCAGGGCTTTGGCACGGACGCCCAGCGCCAGTTGGCGGCCGAGCCCTATCTGCAGTGGTTCCCGCGCAGCCGGGCGGCCCGACAGGCAACCTTCCGCGAGCGTGACAGCTCCGGTTTCCACGAATACCACGTCTTCGAATCCCACGGCATCAAATTCATGGTGCTGTCGCTGTCATGGCGCATCTCCGATGCCGGCATCGCCTGGGCACGCAGCGTCATCGCGCGCAACCCGACACTGCCGGTGATCCTGTCGAACCACCAACTGCTGAACATCGACAGCGACGGCATCAGCCCGCTGGAAACGGCCTACGGCAAGATGCTGTGGGCCAGGCTGATCAACGACAACGACCAGATCTTCATGACCTTGAACGGTCACCACCATGGCGCCGCCCATCTGCGCAAGTTCAATGCCTTTGGCAACGAGGTGCACCAGATGGTGGTCGACTACCAGATGGACTATCAGGGTGGCAACGCCATGATGCGGCTCTATGAGCTGGACTTCAGCAACAACAAGATCGATGTGATGTCGTTCTCGCCCTGGGTGGTCAGCAAGCCCAAGCATACGCTCAACCAGTTCGACTTCGCGGAGCTGACACAGGCCAACCATCGCTTCACGATCCCAATCAACTTTAAGAAGCGCTTTGCAGGCTTCCTGCGCTGGCGCCCGACGATGTCCAGCAACGGTGCGGCCATCTTGCCGCGCGTGCGCACCGAGCTCCTGGCCAACTATGTCGAGCCGCCGCCAAAGCTCAGCCGCCCGCCGGTCGACTCGAACGACTTCCCCTATGTGGCCGACACCTACGCGCACTGGCGCGCGCCGACCACCATCTCGGAGGGCCAGATCGTCAAGGTTGGCGACACACTGCCCGATGTTTTCGCGGGTCACGACATGCGGCGCGCGGGCCTGATCGGGCCCGCCATGGTGGGCGACGTGACCTGGTCGACCGACAAACACCGCTTGTCGTCGGCACCGGGCAGCGTGCGCTTTCTCAACAGCGACAAGACGGTGGGCCGCCTCAGCGCCTTCCTGACCGCGATGGGCGCCCCCGTCAACGGCCGCAGCTTCTGGACCGGCTACACGATCGAAGCATTCGTCAAGATCCCCGCCGACTGGGACGCGAGCAAGCATCGCTGGGGCAATCTGCTGGGCCGCCAAGGCAATCGAGGCGCGGTGCCCGGCGGCTACCAGGGCGGCGACCCGGAGGCCTCGAGCGTGCTGTTCGCGATCTCCAGCCTGCGCGAAGTGCAGTGGGAGGTGGTGCCGGCATCCAACTCACGCTACGCCCAGACCAACTGGTCGGGAGAGCTGATCCGCAACACCTGGTACCACGTTGCCATCGTCAACGATCCGGCGACGGCCACCACGACGCTGTACGTCGAAGGCGCGCCGGTTCTGCGCAATGTGAGCAACGCAGCAACAGGCACGCGCTCGCAGAACTCACCCCTGCCTTGGATCATCGGTGCAGGCTGGTGGGACGGAGTCCTCGACGACGGCTTTTACGGCTGGATCGGCGAGATGCGTCTGGTCGGCAAGCCCATCCCGCCCGAACAGTGGCTCACCGCGCGCCGTAACTGATGCTGCCAGCCGCCACTGCGGCCACCTATTCCTTGGAGTACTTTCCCATGTTTCAACGCCTTCTTATGGCTGTGGCGCTCGCCACCGCCCTCGCTCCGGCCGGTGCGGCCGAACAGTTCGAGGCCTCGGCCCACGTCTTCAACGGCAACGGCTATGGCCAGAGCTACCTCGGCGCTGGCGGCACGACCCCCCTCTACAACCAGGCGCTGGGCCAGGTGGTTGATGGCGGCAATGGCGCCTTTGACGCCTTTGGCTTCTACAACAGCGGTGTCGGCGCCCTGAGCCAGACGCGCCAGGTCGAGCTGCTCAGCGGGAACGTCTTCCGCTTTTTCGACACCTTCACCAACCACGGTGCGAGCAGCATCACGACTACGCTCAACTTCTTCGGCAACCTGGGCTCGGATGGCGACGAGTTGGTGAGCGCCGCCGAGCCCGGCCTGCTTGTCAGTTGCGAGGACGACGGCAGCGGCAGTTGTGGCAGCGATCCAGTGCTGGCGCTGGTCTCCGGCAACAACGGCTTGGGCCAGGCAACGATCACACCCGACCGCTACAACGTGAGTTTCTCCGTCACAGTGAAGCCTGGGGAGAGTCTGAGCTTGCTCAACTTCGCCTTCCTCGCCAGCGATGTGAACGGCCCGACCGTGTCCGACCTGTGGCTCGCCCAATCCACCGGCGCAGCGCTGCTGAGTGCTCCGCGCCTGGATGGCCTGAGCACGGAGCAGGTCGCATCCATTGCCAACTTCACGACGCCGGTGCCTGAACCGACGACCTGGGCCATGCTGGCAATGGGCCTGGGCTTGCTGGCTCTGCGCCGCTCGCGCGCTTGAGTTACGTTGACCCGAAGCGGTATCGCCCCAACTCAAGCCCTTCTTGAGAAGACCCCGTTGGCCTCGCCGGCCAGCAGTTGCACATCGCGGCCCGCCGCCAGCGTGATGCCGCCGGCTTCGCCGCTGTTGGTGGCGGCCGTGGCCTTCAGGTCCTGTCCGGCTTTCAGGACAATGACCCCTTCGGCCAGGATCTCGCCGCCGACGTCCTGCCGGCGTGCGGCTCTCCTTCTTGTGGTTGTTCGCATTCCAGTTCTGCTCGCTCGCGCTGGCGGTCTGCACCGTGCTGAGGGTCAGGTCTCGCCCGGCCTGGATCAACACGCCGCCCTGCGCACCGGCGTCCTTGCCGCCCGCGCCGCCCAGCGTGATCTGCGTCGCCTGCAGCGCAACATCTCGCCCGGCCAGCATCACCATCACGCCACCGGCGCTCAGACTAGCGACGCGGTCCAGCACAGTTTGCTGGGTCGTCACAAGGGCAGTGCACGCAGCGTTTGACGACCGATCACTCGGACGGCAACCCCGCTATCTTGTCGCACCACCCACTGGGCAGGCACGAGACCGGAGGCTTTGCGTCACCGGCTCACACCGGTTTTGCCTTTAGTGACCAGAGGCCACATGACACGGATCGTAGCAATTCGTAAGCAAATGAAGGATCGGCCCTGGGGGTGATTGACAGACAGGAATCAATTGGCTGGGCAGCCAGGGCTCTTCGCCAGCCCCACCGACTACTCGTCACCCAGCAACATGGGCGAGCCCACCAGCGACTGTCGGCAGCACATGCTGCGATGCGATCCTTCTTAACGAGTCAATGTGATGCCGGAGCCCCGAACTGGCTGGCATGGACATCCCTCAGACCGAATCCACCCTTCTACTTCCGACCCCGGCTCAATCCGCCCGGCATGCGCCTGGACCGCCAGGCCGTGCAAGGCGGCCACCGCCTGCGCAAAGCCCTCGCTATCGCCGGTCTTGTACTGCCCGCTGACACGCAGATCCGACAGGCCTGCGGCCAGCACACTCAGCGTCGCGCTGTAGCGGTTCATTTCGGTCACCGCCCCAGCAGTGAGAGGTCTGCAAAGACCGCCTCCCCTTGCCGCCAGGCGCGGCCTCATCTGCGCCGCCCCGCGTCTATCCACCGCTGTGTCAAGCCTCGTGCAAGGTTGTACCGGGCACAGTTGTATTGCTCCAGCTGGTCGAGCTCGGTGTTTGCGATCAGGCGCAGCGCCGCGCTGTCAGCGGCATCGACATGCACATCTGCGAAGGCGGCCTCCAGCGTTCGGCCATGCAAGACCACGAACTGCATCAGCTCGTTCATGGCCTGCCGGTACTTGATCCGAATCGGGTCGGGCGCCGACAACGAGGCGCGCAGCACGCTGTACTTCTGAATCGAGCGGCGGTAGATGAACTCGAACAAGTCCACCGCCGCAGCCACGTTGCGCTGCTCGTAGAGACCGAGCATGGCGGTCGCGTAGTCTGAGCGCTCCACGTCAAGAAAGGACAGCGGCGCGCAGTTATAGAGCATGAGCGGCATGTTGGCGCTCAGACGACTCGTGCGCTTGTTGCCGTCCGCAAAGGGCTGCAGATAGGCCAGGTTGACCCACAGGAAGAAGGCGGCCTCAACCGGATTGCGGATGTTCCGCACCTTGTCGACGATGGCGTTCAGCGTCTCCTCAAGGAGTGAGGGAATGCTGCTGGGGGTGTAGACCGAGCCATCGATGTTCACCACGCGCCGGCGGATGCTGCCGATGTCGCGTGAGTCGCGAAGAAGGTCCCGCATCAGCTTGGCCTGCAAGTCGACGATGACGGGCACGATAATCCCCTCGGTCGGAACCGCATCGACCATGAACTCGATGGCGCTCTTGTGGTTGAGCAGCATCAGCGTGTCCTCATCGAGCGGGCCGCCTTGTTGGCCGAGCTCGAAGAGTTCCTTGGTGTCCAGCAAGCTCTTGTTGTTGCCCTCAAGACGCGATGACGACCAGGACAGGTCGATGAGCAACTGCTCGAGTACTTCGCGCGCGTAAGTTCCTGCCGGTTGCTGGTCCCGGCTGCGTCCAGCGTTGTACAGCTCCGTGGCCAGCTGGGGCGGTAGCAAGCTCGACTGGTTCGGGATGTAGCTGTTCACAAACCCGTTGTCGTAGCCCACAGGGGTGCGGGTGCCCAACGGTGCGCGAAGCGCCTCGACGATAGGCTGTGCAGCCGCTGACCATTGAAGGGCGCCAGTCCGGACCGGCGGTTGGGCGCCAGAGGGCAAAGCGCGCAGCACTGCCTCGGCAGCTGCGGTGGCCAGGTAGCGGGTCGAGCGGCCATCCCCCCGCTTCTCCAGAAAGCCGGCGGAAAGAAGGTCTCGCAAGTCCCGGTTGATGGTGGGCCGGGAGACCTGGAGCGCGTGCTCCAGCGCACTTGGCGCGACAGGCTCCCAGGCGTCAAGGACTTGGCGCAGCAGCGCCTCATGGCGGGGCGACAGCGTGGGAGGCGTCATGGTGCAACGAATCTTGTCAATCTCATCATTCTCGCCACATGACAAGAATAGATCGTAATCTTATCTCACCATGGCCGGATTGATAGGAATATTGACAAGATTACGCCCTGCATGACAGAGGCTCTCATCTTTCCCACCACAAGCCACGGTTGCCGCTCGATTGATGTACTTGTCGAGCCGGCGGATCTCCTTGACCAGCTTGAGCGCTCCCGCCGGGTCGGTGATCGCAGGGAAGCTTCCCTTCTTGTCGCGCTTGAAGCTGGTCAGGTGCCCGGTCGGCACCACCAACGATGCCAACAGGGGACGCCGCTCGTCGTCAATGCGAAATTCAAACATTTGCCGCAGCCACATGCGCAAGCGACGAAGCATGACCGTAGCACCGCGCACCTCGACCTTCCGCAACAAAGCCACGCAATCCGCACGAGTGACTTCGTGAGGCGCCTCAGAGCCGATTGCCGGCAATACATCTTTCAGGAAGCCGGCCTCGATGTTCCCACGATAGACGTCGCTGATCGTGTCGCCACGAAGGCTCAGCCAGTCTTCGTAGAGCTGACGAACGCTGTCCGCCTTGGCGGCAGTAACAGTCATCGCTTCATGCCGTTCAGCGCGCTTCTTCGCCGTCACATCGACGCCAAGCGCGGCGCTCTTGCGAGCCAGATCGGCTGTCTGACGGACATCGTTTAACCCAAACGTCGGCCACCGTCCGAGGGTGATGTCTTTTCGCTATCCATGGATCCGGGCCCTCAGCACCCAAGATGCACCGCTTGCTCGAACGACAAGCATGAGCCCATCACCGTCGGAGATCTGGACGGATTTGCGCTGGTCTTCGCGAGGGTGATAGCCGCCTTGTACTGCGACTGCAAGGCTGCTGGTGACAGGGTGTTGCGCATGATCGGCAGCATTTCCCACCAGGCCAAATCTCTTCCCACCAGACTTTTACTTCCCCCCCCCTTCCCACCATTTGCCTGAGATGCAGGGGGATATGCCAAGGGATCTCGTGAAACCGTCCTAGAATGAAAAAACCCCGTAAATCAACGATTTACGGGGTTTCTTGGTATGCCTTGGGACTGTACGAAACAGTCACTTGGCGGAGTCGGAGAGATTCGAACTCTCGATGCAGGTTTTGCCCACATACTCCCTTAGCAGGGGAGCACCTTCGGCCACTCGGTCACGACTCCAGCTGAGCCTCGCATTCTATACGAAGAATTCAAGGCTTCAAGGAATATCAGGCAGAAATTTCCTGATCCAGGTCGAAGGCCTTGTGCAGCGCACGGACCGCCAGCTCCATGTACTTCTCGTCGATCACGACAGAGGTCTTGATTTCGCTGGTGCTGATCATCTGGATATTGATGCCCTCTTCGCTCAGCGCACGGAACATTTTCGATGCCACGCCCACATGCGAGCGCATGCCGATGCCCACGATAGAGACCTTGCAGATCTTCGGATCGCCAAGCACTTTGGCAGCCTGGGTAGCCGGGCCGACGGTGCTTTCCAGCAACTCCATCGTGCGCGCATAGTCGTTGCGATGCACGGTGAAGCTGAAGTCGGTCTTGCCGTCCTGCGAGACGTTCTGGATGATGACGTCGATATCGATATTGGCCTCCGCCACCGGGCCAAGGATCTGGAAGGCGATGCCGGGCTTGTCCGGCACGCCCAACAAGGTCACCTTGGCTTCGTCACGGTTGAAGGCAATGCCCGACACGACGGCTTGTTCCATTTTTTCATCCTCTTCAAAACTGATCAGGGTGCCGGACTTGGCTTCCTCATTGATATCGATGTCCCAGGGCGTGAAGCTCGACAGCACGCGCAGCGGCACGCGGTACTTGCCGGCGAACTCGACCGAGCGGATCTGCAGGATCTTGGAGCCCAGTGAGGCCATCTCCAGCATCTCTTCGAAGCTGATGGTGTGCAGGCGGCGCGCCTCGGGCACGATGCGCGGGTCGGTTGTGTAGACGCCGTCGACATCGGTGTAGATCAGGCACTCGTCGGCCTTCATCGCGGCTGCGATCGCCACGGCCGATGTGTCGGAGCCGCCACGACCCAGGGTCGTGATGTTCTGATCTTCGTCTACGCCCTGAAAACCGGCGATGACGACGACCTTGCCGGCGGCAAGATCGGCGCGCACCCGCGCGTCATCGATGCTCTCGATGCGGGCCTTGGTGTGCGAGGAGTCGGTCTGCACCGGCACTTGCCAGCCTGTATAGCTGACGGCTTCCAGGCCCTCGGCTTGCAGCGCTATCGCCAAGAGGCCGACCGAGACCTGCTCCCCGGTGGCGGCAATCATGTCCAATTCGCGGTTGAGCTCGGGGCTCGATGAAGCCGGTGACAGCTCCTTGGCCAGGCCCAGCAGGCGGTTGGTCTCACCGCTCATTGCCGAAGGCACAACCACCATCTGATGCCCGGCACGCGCCCATTTGGCGACGCGCTTGGCCACATTGCGGATGCGCTCGGTGGAACCCATCGAGGTTCCGCCGTACTTGTGAACTATCAGTGCCATGGGGATTCTTCAACGCGGGGGTCGAGGCCCTGAATCGGGCAAGGGGTGCGCCGCGGTCGCAGCCCTCGATTCTAGCTGCCGCACTGCAACAAGCGACGCCTGGGCGTTACATGCGAGGCACAGGACGCCAGTCCAGGCGCAGCTGCGGCTCGCCTGGCCGGGCCAGGCAGCGTGCATCCAGGCCCAGGCCTGGCACGAACAGCAGCTGGGAACCGGCATAGAGCAGCGGTGCGCCGCGCTGCCAGGCAGGCAAGGCCGCTCCCTGGAACGCCTTCTTCAGGCTACGCGGCGGGCCGGCCGCATGACGCTGGAACTGCTCACCGCCCTCTCTCGCGCGCATCACGAGCGCTGCCAGGCGTGCAGCGGCTACGCCGCCTTGCTCGACGGCTTCAACAATCCACTCGCCCTGCCAAGCCGGCACGGGATGGACGCCTGGTCGCTCCAAATTCACCTCAACCGTAGGCGCCGCGGTCGCAGCCTGGGCGGGGACATGCAGCAAGCGCCACCGATACAGCCTCAGCGAACCGCTGGCGCAAGGCCAGGCACCCTGCCCCGCACTCGACTCGCGCAACAGGCGCTGCACCAGGCTGGCCGGCGCCGGTCGGCCGAGCCGGACGCGCAACCAGGCCCGCAAGGCATTGCTGGCGCGTGCCGGCGACAGAGTCAGCAGACGCTCCATATCCAGGTCCTCGAGGCCTGCGAGTTGCGCCAGATCCGCAGCGGCCATCTCCTGCTGCAAGGCCAAAGCCTGTTGCGCCCACTCGGCCGCCTGCGCCAGGCTGGATTCGGCGGCCGGAAAAGCCTGGCTCAGCGCCGGCCACACTTGCAAGCGCAGGCGATTGCGCGCATAGCGAGGGTCGCCATTGCTGTCATCATCAATGTAGTCCAGGCAATGGGCCTGCAAATAGGCCTCGATGGCCTCGCGCGGCTGCGCCAGCCAGGGGCGGGCCCAGAGCAGGCCATCGCGCCATTGCTGCGCCGGCATAGCCGCCAGGCCAGCCACGCCGGCGCCGCGCAGAGCCTGCAGCAGCAGGGTTTCGGCCTGATCGCGGCGATGCTGGGCAAGCAATAGCAGATCGGCGCCGGCCACCTGGGCCATCGCGCTCAGCGCCGCATAACGACCCTCGCGGGCCCAGGCCTCGACGCTTTGCGTCACCGCCGGTGCGCCATCCAGACGTTGCGACAGCAGGCGCACGGGCAATCCCGAGGCTGCCCAGCGCTCGCACTGCCGCTCGCAGTGAGCCAACCAATCGTCAGCATGGGCACTGAGCCCATGATGCACATGCAAGGCTGCGACCTCGAGACCGAGTTCGCCGGCCTGATGGGCCGTCGCGTGCAGCAAGGCGGTGGAATCGCGGCCGCCGCTGTAGGCGACCGCTACGCAGCGGCGAGGCTGGGGCTCAGCGGCTCTTGGTGTCGGTGAAGCGACCATAGGCTTGCAGGCGCTCATAACGGCGCTCCAGCAATTCCTTGGGCTTCAGATCGCTGACCTGGCGCAGCGCATCGGACAGCGCACGCTTCAAATAGGAGGCCATGGCCTTGGTGTCTCGATGAGCGCCACCGACTGGCTCGTTGACGATCTTGTCGATCAGGCCCATGGCCTTCAGACGGTGGGCGGTGATACCCAGAGCGTCTGCCGCTTCGGAGGCGCGTTCGGCGCTCTTCCACAGAATCGATGCACAACCCTCCGGCGAAATCACCGAATAGGCGGCGAACTGCAGCATCAGCACCTGGTCGGCCACGCCGATAGCCAGCGCGCCGCCTGAACCGCCCTCGCCGATCACGGTGGCAATGATGGGAACTTCCAGCTGCGCCATCTCGAATATGTTGCGACCGATCGCTTCCGACTGGCCACGCTCCTCGGCACCGATGCCGGGATAGGCGCCCATGGTGTCGATAAAGGTGAAGACCGGTAGACCGAATTTCTCGGCCAGCTTCAGCAGGCGCAAGGCCTTGCGGTAGCCCTCAGGGCGCGGCATGCCGAAATTGCGCTTGGTGCGCTCCTTCGAATCGGCGCCGCGCTGGTGGCCGATGACCATGCAGGCCTGGCCGTTGAAGCGGGCTAGACCACCGACGATGGCCGCGTCATCGGCGTAATGGCGATCACCGTGGAGTTCCTGGAACTCGGTGAACACGTCGGCGCAATAGTCCAGGGTCTGCGGGCGCTGCGGGTGCCGGGCGATCTGGTAAACCTGCCAGGGCGCCACATTGGCGTAGATGTCCTTGGTGAGCTGCTGACTCTTCTTGCTGAGGCGGTCGATCTCTTCGGATATATCGACGGCGGACTCGCTTTGCACGTAGCGCAGCTCTTCAATCTTGGTGTCGAGCTCGGCGATCGGCTGCTCGAATTCGAGAAAATGTTTCTTGCTCATCCTGCTTAGGTCTTTCAGAGATGACGGCCCGCGATCGGTAGATGCGGGCCGAGATACCAGGGTCAGGGCTCCACCGGGAGCGGATCAAGGCTGCGCCAAATGTACCATGTGGCTACCGAGCGGTAAGGGGCCCAGGCCTCCCCGACCTCACGTCCCTCCGCGCGCGATACCGGCTCGCCGCTGAAGTAGTTCTGGCTGATGCCCTTGAGCAGACCGGGGTCGTCCAGCGGCATCACATTGGGCCGCATCAGGTGGAAGATCAGAAACATCTCGGCCGTCCAACGGCTGATGCCACGGATAGCCACCAGTTCCTCGATGATGGCTTCGTCGTCCATCTGCGTCCATTGACGCACATGCACGCGACCCGCCTCAAAATGCTGGGCCAGATCGCTGAGGTACTCGACCTTGCGGGCCGAGAGGCCGGCCGCTCGCAGATCAACTACCGGCAGCGCCAGCACAGCGGCGGGCTGGATCACGCGAGCGGTCGGCATGCTGATCAGCGCGGCGAATTTTTCCCAGGCCGCCTGCGCGGACTTGACCGAGATCTGCTGGCCGACGATGGAGCGCGCCAGGGTCGTGAACGCATCGCCACGCACCTGCAGCCGCGCCTCGCCGAACTGCGGGATGAGTTTCTTCATCACGCGGTCGCGCTTGGCCAGATGGCGACAAGCCTCGTCCCAGTAGTCCGGGGTCACCCCCGCTGCAGTACGTCCCACCTCAGGCCTTCATCCACGTGGTGCCCTGGGGCGAGTCCTGCAAGACAATGCCGGCGGCCAGCAGTTCTTGGCGGATGCGGTCGGCCTCGGCGAAGTTGCGTGCCGCCTTCGCGGCCGCACGGGCTTCGATTTGTGCCTGGATCGCGGCCTCGTCCAAGCCGCTGCCGGCCTGCAGATACTGGCGCGGCGGCTGCTGCAAAATCCCGAGCACGGCCCCCAGGCTCTTCAGCAAACGAGCTTCATCCAGCGAACGGCTGCGGTTCAGGCTGGCGGCCAACTCGAAGAGCTGGGCCACCGCGCCCGGGGCATTGAAGTCGTCATCCATCGCGACCCGGAAAGCGGCCGCCTGCGGCTGTGTCCAGTCAATCTCGCCGGCCTCAACCTCGAGGCCATCCAGCGCCGTATAGAGCCGGCGCAGCGCACTGCGCGCATCGTCCAGATTGGCATCGCTAAAATTGAACGGACTGCGGTAATGGGTGCGCAGCATGAAGTAGCGCAGCGTCTCGCCATCGTAGCGCTTGAGCACATCCTGGATTGTGAAGAAGTTGCCCAGGCTCTTGGACATCTTCTCGTTGTCGACATTCAGGAAGCCGTTGTGCATCCAGACATTGACGAAAGGCTTACCACCGCTGGCGCCTTCGCTCTGCGCGATCTCGTTCTCATGGTGGGGGAACTGCAGATCCTGCCCGCCGCCGTGGATGTCGAAATGCTCGCCCAGCAGCGCGCAAGCCATGGCCGAGCATTCGATATGCCAGCCGGGGCGGCCGGGGCCGTAAGGGCCCGAGTACTTGGCATCCTCGGGCTCGCTGTCCTTGGAGGCCTTCCAGAGCACGAAGTCAAGCGGGTCGAGCTTGCCGTCATCGACGGCGACGCGCTCGCCGGCACGCAAATCATCCAGCGACTTGCCGGACAGCTTGCCGTAGCCGGGAAACTTTCGCACCGCGTAGTTCACATCGCCATTGCTCGCGCGGTAGGCCAGGCCCTTGTTTTCCAAGGTGCCGATCAGGTCCAGCATCTGGCCCACGTAGTCGGTGGCACGCGGCTCATGCGTGGGCGTCTCGACGCCCAGAGCGCCGATATCCCGGCGCATCGCGGCAATCATCTCGTCGGTCAGCTCGCGGATGCTGATGCCCCGCTCAACCGCACGCCTGATGATTTTGTCCTCAATGTCGGTGATGTTGCGCACATAGGTCACCTTGAAACCCGAGGCCTTGAGCCAGCGCTGCACCACATCGAAAGCCATCATCATGCGGGCATGGCCGACATGACAGAGGTCGTAAATCGTCATGCCGCACACATACATGCGCACATGGCCAGGATCGATAGGGCTGAAGGGCTCGACCTTGCGGGTCAGCGAGTTGTAGATGCGCAGGGACATGGGATCTTGATTTGCCAGCGTCGGTCGTGAATCGGCGGCGAGCTCAGGGTTGGGCTGCGGACGCACTGTAGCGATTGGGACTTCGAAATCAGGCACTTCGAGATCGCATCAAGCGCGCAGCGGTGGGCCCCGTAGAATCGGCCAGTATAGCGGCTCGCTATTCGGCGGCGCCCAGGCCCCGGGCTCAGCGCCCAAGAACTTATGCACAGTCCTGCTGCCAGCTTGCGTCTCTTTTCCCGTCCCCACAGGCTGCGCCTTGCAGCCCTGCTGACGGCCGCGTGGCTGTGCGCGCTGCCTGCTGGGGCGCAGGATTTCGACGCGGCGCAGGCCCTGTGGCTGCAAGGTCAGAAAACCCAGGCACTGCAGACCGTGCAGGCCGCGCTGCTGCTCAACCCCAATGACGCCAAGCTGCGCTTTGCCCAGGCGGTGATGCAGATGGAACTGGGACAAGCCAGCCAGGCCGAGGCCGGTCTGCTGGCCCTGACACAGGACTACCCCGACCTGGCCGACCCGTTCAACAACCTGGCCGTGCTCTATGCCGCCCGGGGTGAGCTGGATATGGCTCATGCCGCGCTGGAACAGGCGGTGCGGCTGCAGCCCGAGCACGCCCAGGCCCAGGAGAACCTCGGCGACGTGCTGCTGCGCATGGCGGCCCGGGCTTACGGGCTGGCGCTCAAGCATGGCAGCGGCGACACCAGTGCCCTGCAACTAAAGCGCAGCCGCTTGCAGAGCCTGGCCCCGGCAGCGGCGACGCGCTGACGGCCTGGGTAACAATAGCGCTCTCGCGTTTTTCAGCTCGCAAACATGTTCATGCAAAAACACTCCTTCCTCCCTGTGCTGGGCCTACTGACGCTGCTGGCCGCCGCTCCGGCCTCGGCTCAGACAGTCAAGCTGAGCACGACCGAGGGCGATATCCGCATCGAGCTGGATGCCCAGAAGGCGCCCAAGTCCGTCGACAACTTCGTCAAGTATGTGAAAGCCGGGCATTACAACGGCACGATCTTCCATCGCGTGATCGAGGGCTTCATGATCCAGGGCGGCGGCTTCACACCGAAGATGGAGCAAAAGCCGACACGTCCGCCGATCCCTCTGGAAGCCGGCAACGGCCTGAATAATGTGCGAGGCACGCTGGCCATGGCCCGCACCGGCGACCCCAACTCCGCCACCGCCCAGTTCTTCATCAATGTCGTTGACAACCCCTTCCTGGACGCCGCCAACGCACGCGACGGCAAGGGCTACGCGGTGTTCGGCCGTGTTGTCGAGGGCATGGACATCGTCGACAAGATTCGTATCAAACCCACGGGCAACCAAGGCATGCACCAAAACCTGCCTGTTGCACCCGTGATCATCACCAAGGCCATTGTGGAGCCCAAGAAATGAGCAAGATCGTTGAACTGCATACCAATCACGGCCTGATCAAGGTCGAACTCGACGATGCCAAGGCACCGCTGAGCGTCGAAAACTTCCTGAGCTACGTGCGCAAGGGCCATTACGACGGCACGGTGTTTCACCGCGTCATCAAGGGCTTCATGATCCAGGGCGGCGGCATGGAGCCCGGCATGAAACAAAAGCCCACCGACGCAACGATCCAGAACGAGGCCAACAACGGCCTGACCAACGAGCATTACACGCTGGCCATGGCCCGTACCAATGCCCCGCACTCGGCTTCCAGCCAATTCTTCATCAACACGACCAACAACGGGTTCTTGAACTTCAAGTCCGAGACACCATCGGGCTGGGGCTATGCCGTGTTCGGCAAGGTGATCGAAGGCAAGGAAGTCGTCGATGCCATCGAGAAGGTCAAGACCGGCCGCAGCGGTTTTCATGACGATGTGCCGCTGGAAGATGTGGTGATCGAGCGCGCGGTTGAAATCGCCTGATATCGACGCCCCGACCCTGATCGCGCCTGCCGAGTGGGGCGTGATCGACTTTCTGTCGGACCTGCATCTAGCGCCCGCCACGCCGCTGACGCTGGCGGCGCTTGAGCAGCACCTGGAGCACACGCCGGCACAGGCGGTGTTCTTGCTCGGCGATATCTTCGAGGTCTGGATCGGCGACGATGCCCGCTTCGAAGGTTTCGAAGCCGAGTGCACGGCCTTGCTGCAACGCGCCGGCCGGAAACGTCGGCTCTTCTTCATGGCCGGCAACCGCGACTTCCTGCTCGGCGAGGCGATGGCGCAGGACGCAGGTCTGCAGTTGCTGCCCGACCCGGTCGCACTCGAGGCTTTCGGCCAGCGCATCCTGCTCAGCCATGGCGACGCGCTGTGTCTGGACGACCACAACTACCAACGCTTTCGCGCCCAGGTCCGCGGAGCGGACTGGCAGCGTGAATTCCTGTCCCAACCGCTGCTGCAGCGACGCGCGATCGCGCGCCAAATGCGCGAAGCCAGCGAGCTGAACAAACGCCAGCAAAGCCCGCAAGTCTGGTCCGACCTCGATGCAGCCGCCTGCCGTGACTGGCTGCGGCAGGCCCAGTGCCAGGTCTTGCTGCATGGTCACACGCACCGTCCCGCCGTTCATGACCTGGGCGAAGACCTGAGGCGCTGGGTGCTGTCCGATTGGGACATGGAGGCCCAACTCCCGCGCGCCGATGTCCTGCGCCTGGACGCCCAGGGCTTGCGGCGCATCGCTTCGCTCTGATGCTGGGTCGCCTGTGGTCGGCCTGGCAGGCCAGGCGGGAGGCGCAGACGCTGCGCGACTACGCCATCCCCGAGCCCCTGTGGCGCTTGACGCTGCTGCGCTACCCCTTCATCGCCACCCGCTCAAGCGAGGAACTGACTGAGCTGCGGCGCCTGTGTTCGCTGTTTCTGTCCACCAAGGAATTCCATGGCGTCGACGGCTTCCAGGTTACGGACGAGGTCGCGCTGGCCGTCGCGGCCCAGGCCTGCCTGCCGGTGCTGCGCCTGGGACTGGCGGCCTACGACGGCTTTGTCGGCATCGTGATGCATGCCGGCGAGGTGGTTGCGCAGCGCGAATTCGTCGACGAGGACGGTGTGGTCCACCACTACGAGGAGGTGCTGGCCGGCGAGGCAATGGAGGGCGGGCCCTTGATGCTGGCATGGAGCGAGGTCGACAGTGGTGACCCCGCCTCCGCAGAGCCAGACAGCATCTACAACGTCGTCATCCATGAGTTCGCTCATGTCCTGGACATGGGTGACGGCCTCGCAGATGGTGTGCCGCCGCTGGACTCAGTGGCCGAGCGCGAACGCTGGCTTGAGGTGATCGAGGCCGAGTGGCAATGGTTCTGCGATCAGGTCGATGCTGGAGCGCAGACCCTGATCGATCCCTACGGCGCAGAGAGTCCGGAAGAGTTCTTCGCCGTCGCGGCCGAAGCCTTCTTTGTCGCACCGGCCGAGCTGAAGTGGGAGCAGCCGGCGCTGTATGACCTACTGGCCACCTACTTCAGGCAAGACCCAGCCCCGTAAAAAAGGCCCCGAGGGGCCTCTTGTGCTCAGCTGGCCGTCGCCGGCTCGGCCTTGGGCTTGTTATCGCTGGCACGCTTGAGCGGCTGGATATCCAGCTGCACCGCGCCCGCCTCGTCCACGTCGACGCCCAGACGTCCGCCGTCGACAAGACGGCCGAACAGCAACTCGTCGGCCAAGGCGCGGCGAATCGTGTCCTGGATCAGGCGCTGCATCGGCCGCGCACCCATCAGCGGATCGAAGCCCTTCTTCCCCAGGTGCTTGCGCAGCGCATCGCTGAAGGTGACCTCGACCTTCTTCTCCTGCAACTGGCTTTCCAGCTGCAGCAAGAACTTGTCGACCACGCGCAGGATGATCTCCTCGTCCAGCGCGCGGAAGGACACGATGGCATCCAAACGGTTGCGGAACTCGGGCGTGAACAGGCGCTTGATATCGGCCATCTCGTCGCCCTGCTCACGCGAATTGGTGAAGCCTATCGTCGACTTGTTCATCGTCTCGGCGCCCGCATTGGTCGTCATGATGATGATGATGTTGCGGAAGTCGGCCTTGCGTCCGTTGTTGTCGGTCAGCGAGCCATGGTCCATCACCTGCAGCAGCACATTGAAGACATCCGGATGCGCCTTCTCGATCTCGTCGAGCAGCAGCACCGCATGCGGCTTCTTCGTGATCGCCTCGGTCAGCAGACCGCCCTGATCAAAACCGACATAGCCCGGAGGCGCGCCGATCAGGCGACTGACCGCATGGCGCTCCATGTATTCGGACATATCGAAGCGGATCAGCTCGATGCCCAGGATATACGCCAGTTGCTTGGCAACCTCGGTCTTGCCGACGCCAGTGGGGCCGCTGAAAAGGAAGCTGCCGATGGGCTTGTCCGGCTTGCCCAGGCCCGAACGCGCCATCTTGATCGCGGCCGCCAGCGCATCGATAGCCGGCTCCTGGCCGAACACCACGCTGTTGAGGTCGCGGTCCAGGCTCTTGAGCTTGCCGCGGTCATCGCTGGACACCGAGGCCGGCGGGATACGCGCGATCTTGGCGACGATGTCCTCGACCTCGTTGCGGGTGATGGTCTTCTTTTGCTTGCTCTTGGGCAGGATGCGCTGCGCGGCTCCAGCCTCGTCGATCACATCGATGGCCTTGTCCGGCAGATGTCGGTCATTGATGTACTTGGCCGACAGTTCGGCCGCCGCCTGCAGCGCACCCAGTGCGTACTTGACGCTGTGATGCTCCTCAAAGCGCGACTTCAGACCCTTCAGGATCTCGACGGTTTGCTCGACCGAGGGTTCGACCACGTCGACCTTTTGGAAGCGCCTTGAAAGCGCCGCGTCCTTCTCGAAGATGCCGCGGTACTCGCTGAAGGTGGTCGCACCTATGCACTTCATCGCGCCGGAGGACAAAGCAGGCTTGAGCAGATTGCTCGCGTCAAGCGTGCCGCCAGAGGCCGCACCGGCACCGATCAGGGTGTGGATTTCGTCGATGAAGAGCACCGCATTGGGCTGGTCCTTGAGCTGCTTGAGCACCGCCTTCAGGCGCTGCTCGAAGTCGCCGCGGTACTTGGTGCCAGCCAGCAGCGCGCCCATGTCCAGCGAATAGACCACGCTGTCGGACAGCACCTCGGGCACATCGCCTTCGGTGATGCGCCAGGCCAGGCCCTCGGCAATAGCGGTCTTGCCGACACCGGCCTCGCCGACCAGCAGCGGATTGTTCTTGCGCCGGCGGCACAGGATCTGCACGACGCGCTCGACCTCGTGCTCGCGGCCGATCAGCGGATCAATCTTGCCGTCCTTGGCCAGCTGGTTGAGGTTTTGCGTGAACTGCTCCAAGGGCGAGCCCTTGCCGCCGCCCTGCGCATCGGCCTCTTCGCGCTCGCTCTCACCGCCCCCGCTGCCTTCCTGGCCCTTCGCAGGCTCGGGCGGCTCGCTCTTCTTGATGCCGTGGGCGATGTAGTTGACGACGTCCAGCCGGGTCACGCCTTGCTGGTGCAGGTAGTAGACGGCATGCGAGTCCTTTTCGCCGAAGATCGCGACCAGCACATTCGCACCGGTGACTTCCTTCTTGCCGCTGCCGGTGGACTGCACATGCATGATGGCGCGCTGGATGACGCGCTGAAAGCCCAGCGTCGGCTGCGTATCCACTTCCTCGCTGCCGCCCACTGTGGGCGTGTTTTCCTTGATGAACTGCGCCAGGCTCTTGCGCAAATCATCGATATTGGCCGAACAGGCCCGCAGCACCTCGGCTGCGGACGGGTTGTCCAGCAGGGCCATCAGCAGGTGTTCGACGGTGATGAATTCGTGACGCTGCTGACGCGCTTCGACAAACGCCATGTGCAGGCTGACTTCAAGCTCTTGCGCAATCATGCGGCCTCCATAATGCACTGCAGGGGATGGCCGGCTCGCCTTGCGGCGGCCAGCACCAACTCAACCTTGGTGGCCGCCACGTCCTTGGTGAAAACACCGCAAACGCCCCGGCCCTCATGGTGAATTTTCAGCATGATTTGGGTTGCAGTATCCAAGTCATGGCGAAAAAACTCTTGTAGCACCATGACGACAAACTCCATGGGCGTGAAATCATCATTGAGCAGCAGCACCTGGTACAGGCGCGGCGGCTCGGTTTTCTGCGTCACCCGCTCCAGCGTGGTGGTGCCGTCCGCATCGTCGCGGCCGGGCCCGACGCCCGGGGTATTCACCGGCGGTTCGGGGGGCTTGTTGGGTAGATCGGGCATGGGCTGATTCTATAGAGTGGGGCCGGAGCGCGCCGCTGCAAGGGGATCTTCCGTCAAGCATTCCACAAGCAGCCTGGAATATGGGGGCGAGCTACGCGCCTTTTCAACGCCCCAGCGCACCCTCTCCGTACAACTACCCCCCGGGCAGGCCCCGAATTGACAGCCGATGGACCCCGCTTTGAGAATCCTGCCGGTACAAAAACCAGTGGGGTGGAGACGGTTATGGCAGTAGGAACGGTGAAATGGTTCAACGACGCCAAGGGCTTCGGCTTTCTTGAACCGGAGGCGGGCGGCGAAGATGTATTCGCGCATTTCTCGGCCATCCAGATGGAGGGCTTTCGCACGCTGCGTCAGGGTGGCCGGGTCAGCTTTGATCTGGTGCAAGGTCCCAAGGGGCAGCTGGCACAGAACATCCGCCCGCTGGACGAGGCCGAGCTGATGCAGGAAAGCCAAGCGCTTCGCGCCGCCTGATGCGGCACTGACTGCGGCGTTGGCTGCGGCCTCGGCCACGCTCATCCGGCACCGGGAGGTGCCGGATGAAGGGAATCACATCTGGTCGATCATGACCTGGCCGAAGCCCGAGCAGGACACCTGGGTCGCGCCGTCCATCAGGCGGGCGAAGTCGTAGGTGACTTTTTTGCTGGCGATGGCCTTCTCCAGCGAGCTGATGATCAGGTCGGCCGCCGCCGTCCAGCCCATATGGCGCAGCATCATCTCGGCCGACAGGATTTCGCTGCCCGGGTTCACATAGTCCTTGCCCGCATACTTCGGCGCGGTGCCATGGGTGGCTTCGAAGCACGCCACCGAGTCCGACATATTGGCGCCGGGCGCGATGCCAATGCCGCCGACCTGGGCGGCCAGCGCGTCGGAGATGTAGTCGCCGTTGAGGTTCAGCGTCGCGACCACCGAATACTCGGCCGGACGCAGCAGGATCTGCTGCAAGAAGGCGTCCGCGATCGAATCCTTGATCGTGATGTCCTTGCCGCTCTTCGGGCTCTTGAACCTGCACCAGGGGCCGCCGTCGATCAGTTCCGCGCCGAATTCTTTTTGCGCCAGGCTGTAGGCCCAGTCACGGAAGCCACCCTCGGTGTACTTCATGATATTTCCCTTGTGCACGATGGTGACGCTGGGCTTGTCGTTATCGATCGCGTACTGAATGGCCTTGCGCACCAGGCGCTCGGTGCCCTCGCGCGAGACCGGCTTGATGCCGATGCCCGAGGTATTGGGAAAGCGTATCTTCTTGACGCCCATCTCCTCTTGCAGGAACTTGATCAGCTTCTTGGCCTTGTCGCTCTCGGCTTCGTACTCGATGCCGGCATAAATGTCTTCCGAGTTCTCGCGGAAGATCACCATATGGGTCTTCTCGGGCTCCTTCAGCGGCGAAGGCACACCCTTGAAATACTGGACCGGGCGCAGGCAGACATACAGGTCCAGCTCCTGGCGCAGCGCGACGTTCAGCGAACGAATGCCGCCGCCGACCGGCGTGGTCAGCGGGCCCTTGATCGAGACCACATACTCGCGCAACACCTCCAGCGTTTCGGCCGGCAGCCAGACGTCGGGGCCGTAGACCTTGGTAGCCTTCTCGCCGGCATAGATCTCCATCCAGTGGATCTTTTTCTTGCCGGCATAGGCCTTGGCCACCGCGGCATCGACCACCTTGACCATCACCGGCGTGATGTCAAAACCGGTGCCATCGCCCTCGATGAAGGGAATGATCGGCTGATCGGGCACATTCAGGGAGAAGTCGGCGTTGACGGTGATCTTCTGCCCGCCCTCGGGCACCTTGATGTGTTGATACATGTGTGGTCTGCTCCGCGCAAAGCGCAAGGGGTGAAACGACTGAGGCGCCGATTCTATGCCGTCAAGCCCGGGTAGGGGCTCAAGTCTTATATAAGTGTTGGACTCAAAAAGTGCGTCCGCACCAGTCGGCTATCTGCACCCAGACCCCATGGCTCAGCGCGAAAACCGAGGCCATCGCCAGACCCAGCCCGGCCAGCCGGATGGCCCAGACCAGACCGCCCTCCCCGCCCCCGAACAGGCGGCGCAGCAGCGCCGGCCCCAGCACGAGGCCCAGGCCGGAGCCGGCGGCGAATGCCGTCATCACCAGCGCCCCCTGCGCCGGCCCCGAGGCCAGCGCCGCCACCACCAGGGCCGACTGCAGCAGGCCGCAGGGCCAGGCCAACCAGGCAAGGCCGCCCAGCAGCGCGCGGGTGGGTCGGGCCCCTCCCAAGACGGCCTGGCCGTGCCGCAGACCCACCAGCGAGACGCTGGCCTCGCGCGAAGCCCGCTGGCCGAGGTTCTCCAGCCAGGCCGGCTGGCGCCCGCGCCACAACAGATAAAGACCCAGACCCAGCGCCGCCATATGCACCATCACCCACAGCGGTCGCAGCACCGCCGTGGCCTGGCCCAGCTGCGCGGCCCAGCCGACGCTGGCGGCCGCCAGCGCACCGCCGGCCGCATAGCTGAGCCAGCGCCCGAGCTGAAACGAGACCATAGCGCGCGGCGCGCCGCCGCTCAGGCCGGCGCAGGCCGCGCCGCACATCGCCAGGCAATGGGGGGAACCGGCCAGGCCCATCAGCAGGGCCGAGCCGGCAAGAGCTGCATCCATGCTCAGATGATCTTAGAAAAGCGCTCTCTTGTGCGATCGGCCTGCAGATAACGATCGAACACCATGGCGACGGCCCGCACAAAATACCAGCCCAGCGCCGTGACCTCGATCGCATCCGGCGTGATCGTGACCATACCAGCCTGTTGCAGCGGGGCCAGCTGTTCCAGCTCGGGCCGGAAGTACTCGCGCACCTTGATCAAATGGGCCAGCTCGATCGACTCGAACTCGACCCGGCCCTGGCACATCAGTGCCATGATCATCGCGCGGCGCAGCAGGTCGTCGCGCGTCAGCGCCAGGCCGCGCACTACCGGCAACTGGCCCTGGCGCAGTGAGTCGTAATACTCGGGCAGAGTTTTGGCGTTCTGGCTGTAGGTGGCACCGACCCGGCCAATGGCCGAGACGCCCAGGCCGATCAGATCGCAGTCGGCCTGGGTGCTGTAGCCCTGGAAGTTGCGGTGCAAGCGCCCCTGGCGCTTGGCCACCGCCAGTGAGTCGGTCGGCAAGGCGAAATGGTCCATGCCGATATAGCTGTAGCCCTTGGCAATGAAACCGCCGATCGCTCCCGAAAGCATGTGCAGCTTGTCAGCGGCCGGTGGCAGCTGGGTGATGTCGATCCGACGCTGCGGCTTGAAGCGCTGCGGCAGATGGGCATAGCCATAGAGCGCGATGCGGTCAGGCCGCAGCGCCGCGACCTGGGCAACGGTGCGGGCAAACGATTCAGGGGTCTGCAGCGGCAGGCCGTAGATCAGGTCGACATTGGTCGACTCGAAGCCCAGCGCGCGGGCCTGGCTCATCAGACTGGCCACGCTGTCAAAGCTCTGAATGCGGTGCACCGCCTTCTGCACCTCGGGATCGAAGTCCTGTACTCCGAAGCTCAGCCGATTGAAGCCCAGGCTGCGCAGATGCGTCAGGCGCTGCTCGGTGACGGTGCGCGGATCCACCTCGATCGAGATCTCGGCGCCCGCCGCCAACTTGAAGCGGCTGTGCAGATCCAGCATCAACTGACTCAGCTCGGCATCGCTCAGAAAGGTCGGCGAGCCACCACCCAGATGCAGCTGCGACACGGTCTGTGCACGACCCAGATGGGCCAGCGTCAGGTCCATCTCGGTGTTCAGGGCCTGCAGATACTCGCCGGCCCGCTCATGATGGCGGGTGATGACCTTGTTACAGGCGCAGTAGTAGCAGACCGATTCGCAAAACGGCACATGAACATAGACCGACAGCGGCGTGCCGCCGCCGACCAGCGAGCCGCCGGCGCGCTGGGCCAGCGCCTGTTCGTACTGCGTGACCGTGAAAGCCTCGACGAAGCGGTCGGCGGTCGGGTAGGAGGTGTAGCGAGGGCCGGCCACGTCGTAGCGACGCAGCAGTTCTTCGCTGATTCCGAGTGTTGTGGCGGTGGTGCTGTTTGGCATGTCCGCCACTGTGCCAAGCCTAGCTGGCGGGCGATTGACCTGCATCAAGCTTGCTGCGCATGGCCCCGACAACAATCACGGCAACCTTGAGGAACATCATGCTGACTCCCCTCCACTCTGCGCCCACCCCGGACACCGGCAAGGACTCCGGCTGCCCCGGGCAGACCATAATGCGTGGCATGAGTACCGCACCCGCCATCAAGATCGAGCCCTTCAAGGTCGCCTGCTCCAGCTGCAATCTGCGCGAGCTGTGTCTGCCGGTGGGCCTGTCCAAGCCCGATCTGGAGCAGCTCGACAGCCTGGTGGCCACGCGCCGCCAGGTGGCGCGCGGCGACACCTTGTTCCGCACCGGCGACGCCTTCCAGTCACTCTATGCGGTGCGCACCGGCTTCTTCAAGACCTGCGTGTCCTCTGAGGACGGCCGCGACCAGGTGACCGGCTTCCAGATGGCCGGCGAGTTGCTGGGGCTGGACGGCATCAGCAATGACCGACACAGCTGCGATGCGGTGGCGCTGGAGGACTCCCAGGTCTGCGTGATCCCCTACGAGCAGCTAGAGGAGTTGTCGCGCGAGTTCACCGATCTGCAGCACCAGTTCCACAAGATCATGAGCCGTGAGATCGTGCGCGATCATGGCGTGATGCTGTTGCTGGGCAGCATGCGTGCGGAAGAGCGCCTCGCGGCCTTTTTGCTGAACCTGACCCAGCGCCTGCAGGCGCGCGGCTTCTCGGCCTCTAGCCTGGTGCTGCGCATGACGCGCGAGGAGATCGGCAGCTACCTGGGCCTGAAGCTCGAGACCGTGTCACGCACCTTCTCGAAGTTCCAGGAGGAGGGCCTGCTGGACGTCAAGCAGCGTCAGATTCAGATCCTCGACCAGGCCGGTCTGCAGCGCCTGGTGAACAGCAGCAACTGCTGATTCAGCGCTCGTCCTTTGTGGCGAGCGGCAAGCCGGCCAGCCACAGGCTCAGCGCCGAACTCAGCCCGGTCACGATCCAGAAGCCCAGAAAGCCCAGCGTGTAGATGCTGGTGCCGGACAGTGAACTGGCCTCGACCAATGCGGCCGGATCAAGCAGGCTGAAGACCAGAACTTCCAGCACCCCAGCCATCAAGAACGAAGGCCACAGGATGGCCATGACCAGGCGCGAGCGCCGTGATGGCTCGTCCATCAGCGCCCCCCGGTGGCGGCATGGTTGCGGGCCTTCATGGCCGGTGTCTGTGCCGAACTCATTGCCGCTTCACTGCCGGCACTGGCCTGAGCCGGCACCACCTCGATCACCGGGTCAGGGTAGGTGATGGCCAGCGCGAGCGTCACAAAGGACGCAACCACCACCACGCTGGGGCCGCCGATCACCAGCCACATCATCGATTCGCGCCACCAGGGTCGGCTCGGCGTGTTGCTTGCTTGCGGTTGACTCATGTTTGCTCCTGCAGGATGCCGCCACGCTCAGCGCGGCACGACAAAGGTTGACTTCTCGCTCAAGGTATAGGCGGGATGCTCGTCTGTCCCGGCCTCGCGCTCGATGGCGAAACGGATCTCATGGGCGCCGCTGCCGGCCTGAGCCGCGCTCTGCGGCGGCAACCGCAGAGCCACAGAGACCCACCGCGCCTCGGCAGGCCCGACCTCCAGCAGCACCGGCTGTGCGGTGGCAAGCCCGGGCAGGCCCGCGGCCGCGATGCGGTAGTGCTGCACGGCCTCGGTGGTATTCATGATCTGCAGCCGGTAGACGTTCTCGATGAAGCCGTCGTCGACCAGGCGCGCCAGCGCGCCGCGATCGCGCACCACATCGACCTTGAAAGGCGCGCGCAGCGCCAGACTGGTGAACAGGCCGGCAGTAATCAGCAGCAGCACAGCGCCGTAGATCAATACCCGAGGTCGGAAGATGCGCAGCAGCCTTTCGCTGCGGCTCAGATGCTGAGACAGGCCGTTCTCGGTGTCGTAACGGATCAGGCCGCGCGGATAGCTCATCTTGTCCATCACGCTGTCGCAGACGTCGATGCAGGCGGCACAGCCTATGCACTCGTACTGCAGACCCTTGCGGATGTCGATGCCGGTCGGGCAGACCTGCACGCACAGGGTGCAGTCGATGCACGAACCCAGGCCCAGCGCGGCCGGATCGGCCTTCTTGCTGCGCGAGCCGCGCGGCTCGCCGCGTTCGGCGTCGTAGCTGATGATCAGCGTGTCCTTGTCGAACATCGCGCTCTGGAAGCGCGCATAAGGACACATGTATTTGCAGACCTGCTCGCGCATATAGCCCGCATTGCCATAGGTCGCAAAACCGTAGAAGAGGATCCAAAACCATTCCCAGGGACCCAGGCCCAGGGTCATGACCTCCTGGCTGAGCACCTTGATCGGCGTGAAGTAGCCGACAAAGGTGAAGCCGGTCCACAGCCCGATGGCGATCCAGGCCGTCTGCTTGCCACCCTTGCGCAGCAGTTTCTCGGGGCCCCAGGGTGCGGCGTCGAGCTTCATGCGTTTGGCGCGGTCACCCTCGAACTTGTGCTCCACCCACATGAAGATTTCGGTATAGACCGTCTGCGGACAGGCGAAACCGCACCACAGCCGCCCCGCTACAGCGGTGAACAGGAACAGCGCATAGGCCGAGATGAGCAGCAGCCCGGTCAGGTAGATGAAGTCCTGCGGATACAGGACCAGGCCTAGGATGTAGAAACGCCTCGATTCGAGGTCGAACAACACCGCCTGGCGACTACCCCAGTCCAGCCAGGGCAGGCCATAGAACAGCAGCTGCGTCGCCCACACCAGTACCCAGCGCCAGGTGGCGAACCAGCCGCTGACGGCCCGGGAGTAGATTTTCTGCTGGGCCTGGTAGAGCGACACCATCTCGGTGGCGGCATCGTCGGCCGCCACCAGAGGGATGACCTTGCGCGGGGGGCTGTCCATCGGGGCTGCAGACGATTACTTGACAGCAACGGCCGTCGAGGACCGCGACAGGCCCCAGACATAGGCGGCCAGCACGCGGACCTGCTCGGGGCTGAGCCGCTCGCCATGGGCCGGCATCATATTGTTCTTGCCGTTGTTGATGATGGCCACAATGGCGTCTTCACCCCAACCGTGCAGCCAGATCTTGTCGGTCAGATTGGGGGCACCGAGAGCCTGGTTGCCTTTGCCGTCCATGCCATGGCAGGCCGCGCAGACACCGAACTTGCTGCGACCGAGCTGTGCCGCAATCGAGTTGTGCGCGCTGCCCGACAGGCTCAGCACATAGTTGGCCACGTTGCGCACGTCCTCGGGCTTGCCCAGCGCCGCAGCCATCGGTGGCATCACGCCGTTGCGGCCCTTGCTGATGGTCTCGATGATGGTCTCGTGCTTGTCCCCATACAGCCAGTCGCTATCGGCCAGATTCGGAAAGCCCTTGCTGCCCTTGGCGTCGGAGCCATGGCAGCCAGCGCAGTTGTTGGCAAACAGACGCTCGCCGATGCCCATGGCCTGGCCGTTCTTGGCCAGTTCCTCGACCGGCATTGCGCTGAAAGGCGCGTAGACAGCCGCCAGCGCCGTGCGTGCCTTGGCCTGCTCGGCCTCGTACTGGCCAGTGCTGCTCCACTTCAGCGTGCCGGCCGCACTCCCCAGGCCCGGGTAGAGGGCCAGATAGATGCCGGAGAACAGAACCGTCAGCACGAACAAGCCCATCCACCAGCGCGGCAAGGGGTTGTTGAGCTCCTTGAGGTCCTCGTCCCAGACATGGCCGGTGCTGTTGTCATTGGCCATCACCTTGCGGCGGCTGGCAATAATGAGCAGGAACAGACACAGCAGCAGGCCCGCGATCGTGCTCGCAGCGACAAAAATGGACCAGCCGTTAGAGAAAAAATCACTTGTCATTGGGCTCTCCCATCTCGCCTTGCAGCGGCAGCTCGGCGATCTCGTCAAAGGTGCGCTGGTCGCGCTTTCGGCTGTATACCCAGACCACGATGGCCAGGAACATCAGCAGCAGCAGCAGAGTCACCGCGCTTCTCAGGGTGTTGATATCCATGCGCCTTCTCCTTTACTTGACAGCGGTGCCCAGCACCTGCAAATAGGCGATCACGGCGTCCATCTCGGTCTTGCCCTTGACGGCCTCGGCCGCACCGGCGATCTCGGCGTCGCTGTACGGTGCACCCAGTAGGCGCAGCGCCTTCAGCTTGGTCGGCATCTCGGCCGGATCGACCGTCGCGGTGGCCAGCCAGGGGTACGCCGGCATGTTCGACTCGGGCACCAGGTCGCGCGGATTGATCAGATGGATGCGGTGCCACTCGTCGTTGTACTTGCCGCCGACGCGGTGCAGATCCGGTCCGGTGCGCTTACTACCCCACTGGAACGGCCTGTCGTAGACGAATTCGCCGGCGGTCGAATAATGGCCGTAGCGCAGCGTCTCGGCGCGGAAGGGGCGGATCATCTGCGAGTGGCAGTTGTAGCAGCCTTCGCGCACATAGATGTCGCGGCCGGCCAATTGCAGCGCGGTATAGGGCTTGAGCCCGGGCGCGGCCTCGGTGGTCGAGCGCTGGAAGAACAGCGGCACGATCTCGACGACGCCACCGACCAGCACGGTCAGCAGCACCAGCACGATCATCAGAAAGTTGTTGGTCTCGATCTTCTCGTGACCAGCGACGGGTTTGTTGTTGTCAGCCATTGTGTTTGCTCCCTCAGGCATGCGCCACCACGGCGGGGATGCGAACCGGTTCGGGTCGCCCGGCACGCATCGTCATCACCACGTTCCAGGCCATGATCAGCATGCCGCCCAGGTACAGCAAGCCGCCCAGCAGACGGATCACATAGAAGGGATAGGTGGCCTTGACGCTCTCGACAAAGGTGTAGACCAGGGTGCCGTCCGGATTGACCGCGCGCCACATCAAGCCCTGCATCACGCCGGCGATCCACATCGCGGCGATATAGAGCACGATGCCCAAGGTCGCGACCCAGAAGTGCAGCTCGATCGCGCGTTTGCTGAACATCTCAGTGCGGCCATACATGCGCGGGATGAGGTGGTAAAGCGAGCCCATCGAGATCAGGCCCACCCAGCCCAAGGCACCGCTGTGCACATGGCCGACGGTCCAGTCGGTGTAGTGGGACAGCGCATTGACCGTCTTGATCGACATCATCGGCCCCTCAAAGGTCGACATGCCGTAAAAGCTCAGCGAGACGATCAGGAACTTCAAGATCGGGTCATCGCGCAGCTTGTGCCAAGCACCGCTGAGAGTCATGATGCCGTTGATCATGCCGCCCCAGCTGGGCGCCAGCAGCACCAGCGAGAACACCATGCCCACGCTCTGCGCCCAGTCCGGCAGCGCCGTGTAGTGCAGATGGTGCGGGCCCGCCCACATATAGGTGAAGATCAACGCCCAGAAGTGGACGATGGACAGGCGGTAGCTGTAGACCGGCCGGCCGGCCTGCTTGGGGATGTAGTAGTACATCATTCCGAGGAAGCCGGCGGTCAGGAAGAAGCCCACAGCGTTGTGGCCGTACCACCACTGCACCATCGCGTCCTGCACGCCTGCGTAGGCCGAATAGCTCTTGGTCCAGCTGACGGGAATCGCCGCGCTGTTGACCAAGTGCAGCAGGGCCACCGCGATGATGAAGGCGCCGAAGAACCAGTTCGCCACATAAATGTGGCGAACCTTGCGCGTGCCCACAGTGCCGAAGAACACGACGGCGTAGCTGACCCAGACCACGGTGATCAGGATGTCGATCGGCCACTCCAGCTCGGCGTATTCCTTGCCGCTGGTCAGGCCCAGCGGCAGCGTCACCGCCGCCGCGACAATCACCAGCTGCCAGCCCCAGAAGGTCAGCCAGGCAAGACCCGGCGCGAACAGCCGCGTCTGGCCGGTGCGCTGCACCACGTGATAGGCGGTCGCGAACAGTGCGCAGCCGCCGAAGGCAAAGATCACCGCATTGGTATGCAGCGGCCGCAAGCGGCCATAGCTCAGCCATGGGATGCCGAAGTTCAGCTCCGGCCAGGCCAACTGGGCGGCGATGATGACGCCCACCAGCATGCCCACCACACCCCACAGCACGGCGGCCAGCGCGAACGCCCGCACCACACCGTCTTCGTAATGGGGCCCCGAAATCCCGGCAGCCCTCGCCGGCGCGGCCGGCTGCGAAACACTAGCCATTGACATGCTTCTCGCTCCTGTCTTCCTCAGATGCAGAAAATTGTCTGCCCGCCAGCGCTCGGGAGGCTTGATCGCCATCAACCCCGGCCGCTTCCCCCTCGAAGATCCGTTCGCCTTCGCGTTCCAGATCGTCCAATTGACCACTATTGATCGCCCAGCCGAACAGGCCCACGATGCCCAGCACCAGCAGCACCGACATCGGGATCAAGAGATAAAGAATGTCCATCGTGTGAGCTGCCTCGTCAGCGCCTGAGGCGGTAAGCGTTCATCACCACCAGCAGCGAGCTGGCCGCCATGCCCAGGCCGGCAGCCCAGGGCGGTAGCAGCCCGGCGAGCGCCAGCGGAATGCAAGTGGCGTTGTAGAGCGCCGCCCAGCCCAGGTTCTGCCGGATCACGCGGCGGGTGCGAAGCGCAAGCGCGCGGGCCAGCGCCACATCGACCAGCCGGCCAGAGAGCAGCACACCATCGGCCTGCGCGCGTGCGATCAGCGCGCCCTGCCCCATCGCCAGACTGACATCGGCACGCGCCAGTACCGGCGCATCGTTGATGCCGTCGCCCAGCATCAGAACGCGCCGGCCCTCGGCCTGCAGCTGTGTCACTGTCGCCAACTTGTCCTCAGGGCTGGCGCCGCCCTGTACCGCCGTGATGCCGGCCCGCGCCGCCATCGCCGCGGCGCGCTCGGGCGCATCGCCCGACAGCAGCAAGGTACGCAGGCCCTGCTCGTGCAGCCGCGCGACCGCCTCGCGGGCATCGGCCCGCAAGACCTCACCGAACTGCAGCAGCAGCATCGACTCGCCGGGCCGGCCAAAGCACAGCTGGGCCTCGGGCAGGGGTGAGTCTTTCGGCAAGACCTGACCCTCAGCCACCCAGGCCGGCGCTCCCAGCCGCCAGACCTGCCCCCCGGCGTCCAAAGCCTGCAGCCCGCGCCCCGGCAGCTCCTGCACATCGCGCCAGTCAGTCGGCGCCGCGGCAGTCGCAGCCGCCAGCGCGCGCGCGAACACATGCTGGGAGTGCTGGGCCAGCGCGGCGGCCTCGGCGATCAGCGCACCAGGCTCGGCCGGCCAGCTCTGCAGCAAGACCATGCCCTCCTCGGTCAAGGTGCCGGTCTTGTCAAGCACGATGGTGTCGACGAGGGCCAGCCGCTCCAGCATGTCCAGCCGCGCGAGCAACATGCCGCGCCGCGCCAGCGCGGCCGCAGCGGCCAGCCAGGCCGAAGGCGCGGCCAGCGACAGCGCGCAGGGGCAGGTGACGATCAGCACCGAGACCGCGACCCAGACGGCGCGCTGCGGATCGATCTGGCTCCAGACCAGGGCCGCGCCGGCTGCCAGCGCCAGGACCGTCCACAAAAACGGGCCGGCTACCCGATCGGCCAGCCGCAGTTCGGCCGGGCGCTGGGTCAAGGCCTTGCGCATCAGGCGCACGATGGCGTCAAAGCGGGTATCGGCGCCGACGCGCAAGACCCGCACCAGCAGCGAACCGCTCAGATTGATGCTGCCGGCCACGACCTCGTCACCCACCGTCTTGGGCACCGGCCGCGACTCGCCGCTGAGCAGCGCCTCGTCGGCCTCGCTGCGGCCCTGCTCAATGCGGCCGTCGGCGGCAAAGGCCTGGCCGGCCGCGATACGCAGCAGATCGCCGACGCGCAGTAGGGCCGGGCTGACCCGGCTGCTGCTGCCATCGGGCTCAATGCGCTCCACCCAGTCCGGCAGGCCGGCCGTGGCGCGTTCCAGTTCCTCGGCGACGCGATGGCGCGCGCACAGCTCCAGCCAGCGACCGGCCAGCAAAAAGCAGACGAACATCGTCAGCGAGTCAAAATAGACCTCATGGCCGAACGGCCCGCCCGGATCAAAGGTGGCACCGCTGCTGGCCACAAAGGTCACGGCAATGCCCAGGCTCACCGGCACATCCATGCCCAGGCGGCGCTGACGCAGCTGATGCCATGCGCTGGCAAAGAAAGGGCCGGCCGAGAACAGCAGCACCGGCAGGCTCAGCACCCAGGCACCCCAGTTCAAGAGATGCTGCAGATCGGCGCTCATCTCGCCGGGCGCGGCCACGTAGATGGGCCAGGCCAGCATCATCACCTGCATCATTAGAAAGCCGGCGACGAACAGGCGCCACAGCGCACGGCGCTTCTCGCGCTGGCGCAACTGACGCGCCGGCGCGGCAACATCAGGCTGGGCCTCGTAGCCGGCCCGCGCCACAGCACCGAGCAACTGGCTCAACCGCACCTGCTGCGGATTCCAGCGCAGCTGCAGCCGCTCAGCCGCCGCGTGGACCTCGGCACCCAGCACCCCGGGCTCGGCCAGCAAGGTGCGCTCGATGATGCCGGCACAGGCGGCGCAGTGCATGCCGGCCAGCCGCAATTGCGAGGTGGCCCGGTCCTCGCCGGACCATTCGGTGAAAGCGGCCTGGGCTTCGCGCTGATCGATCACTTCCGAGCCGGCCGTCAAGCCAAGCTCAGGCCGGCCAAAGCCGGCAGGCAGGGATTCGGTCAGGGTCGATGCGCTCATGGGTCGGCGTGTGTGCCTCTTGTCAGCCCATAATCTAAAAAGAACTCGCCTTCTTCGACATGACTTATATCAAGACAAGCGCAACTCTCCTACTGGTTCTCGCCCTGGGCCTGGCCCAGGCGCAGGACAAGCCTCAGCAATTGCCCGTCACCCCGCTGACTGCGGGCATGCACCTGATCCAAGCCGAGGTGGCCCAAACTCAGGAGCAGCGCGCCATCGGCCTGATGCACCGGCCCAGCATGCCCACCAATGCCGGCATGCTCTTTGTCTTCGAAGAGGCCGGCGTGCAGTGCTTCTGGATGAAGAACACCTTGCTGCCGCTCTCGATCGCTTTCGTCGCCGATGACGGCAGCATCGTCAACATCGCCGAGATGCAGGCCATGTCCGAGGCCTCACACTGCTCGGCCAAGCCGGTGCGTTATGCGCTGGAGATGAACCAGGGCTGGTTCGCCAAGCGCGGCATCAAGGCCGGCACCAAGCTCAGAGGCAAGCCCTGGCAGTAAGCGCTGGCCCGGCCCGCCGCCTCAGAGCAGCTCTTTGGGGATGTTGCCGCCGTTGTCGGCCAGCTTCTGCAGCACGGTCTTGTGCAGCCACATATTCATCTGGGCCGAGTCGCCCATCTTGTCGGCGGGGCAACCCAGCTCGGTGGCGAGCTCCTTGCGCGCACCCAGGCTGCTGTCCAAAGCCAGCAGCTTCATCAGGTCGACGATGGAGAGCTTCCAGTTGAGTTTTTCGGGGCTCTTGGCGGCCAGCGCTTCGAGCTGCGCCACCACATCCACCGCCGAGATCGCCACCGGGGCGGCCGGTGCCGCCGGCGCAGTTGGCGCCGCGGCGGGCACGTCCGCCGCAGGAGCCGGCTCGGCTGCATCAGAGCCGAAACCGAGCTTGTCGAGAATCTTGCTGAACAGTCCCATCGCCACATCTCCCCGTAGAGGCACCGCGACCCTCGCGATGACGGCCCATACTACAGGCAAGACTTGGCCCGATCATGAAAAAAGCCGGTACAAGACCGGCTCAGGCTCAAAGGCAGTGACGCTCAGGCGTAATTGGCCTGCGCGAATTCCCAGTTGACCAGGTGGTTCAGGAAGGCCTCGACGAACTTGGGACGCAGATTGCGGTAGTCGATGTAGTAGGCATGCTCCCACACGTCGACGGTCAGCAGTGCCTTGTCTGCGGTGGTCAGCGGCGTGCCGGCAGCGCCGGTGTTGACGATGTCCACAGAGCCGTCAGCCTTCTTGACCAGCCAAGTCCAGCCGGAACCGAAGTTGCCGACCGCGCTCTTCGTGAAGGCTTCCTTGAAAGCGTCCAGACTGCCCCACTTGGCGTTGATCGCATCGGCCAGCGCGCCGCTCGGTGCGCCGCCGCCCTGGGGCTTCATGCAGTTCCAGAAGAAGGTGTGATTCCAGATCTGGGCCGCGTTGTTGTAGATGCCGCCGCTGGAGGTTTTGATGATCTCTTCCAGGGTCTTGGTCTCGAACTCAGTGCCCTTTTGGAGATTGTTCAGGTTGACCACATAAGCGTTGTGATGCTTGCCGTGGTGAAACTCCAGCGTCTCGGCGCTGTAGTGCGGCGCCAGGGCGTCCTTGGCATAGGGCAAAGCGGGCAAGGTATGTTCCATATCAACTCCTCTTCAATCGATCGTTCGGGTGGATGACTTCAGTCCGGCTACGATTGTAGGCAGCTTGGCTATGCCCTTGGCTTTGTGGCGAGTACCTGCAGCTGCGCCTCGCCGTCAGCGAGCACCGCATGCACCTGGGTCTGCGGCTTCAGTTGGTGCACCGAGCTCAGCGCGCGCCCCTGGCCGTCGTCCAGCCAGGCGTAGCCGCGAGACAGCACACGCTTGGGGTCCAGCGCCTGCAGCCGTGCCTGCAGGCTGTCCAGTCGCGTGCCATGGCGCTGCAGCAGGTTCTCGGCCGCCCGGTCGCGTCGCTCCTGCAGGCGATCCAGCGACTGGATGTGCCGCTCCACCGTCCGGGGCAAGGCCTGCCCCCAGCGCTGGGCCAGCAAGGCGAGGCGACGACGCTGATGCTGCAAGGCCTCGGTCGGCCGAGCCAGGCGCAGCGCCGCGCGATCCAGCCGCTGGGCGGCAGCGTCCAGGCGCTGGTCCATGCGGCGCATCAGCGCGCCCGCGAGCGCCTGCAGCCGGGCCAGCTCGCCGGCCTGGGCCGGGGCGGCCAGCTCTGCGGCGGCGGTGGGGGTGGGCGCGCGCAGGTCAGCGGCCAGATCGCACAGCGTCACGTCGGTCTCGTGGCCGACGCCGCAGACCACCGGCAGGCCCGACTCGGCCACCGCGCGCACCACCCGCTCGTCATTGAAGGCCCACAGGTCTTCCAGCGAACCGCCGCCGCGGCACAGCAACAGCACATCGACCTCGGCGCGCGCATTCGCCGTCAACACAGCCTGGACCAGGGCCGGCGGCGCCTCGGCACCCTGCACCGGGCTCGGGTAAACGACGACCTCGACCTGCGGCGCACGGCGGCGCAGCGCCGTCAGCACATCGTGCAGAGCGGCACCGGCGGTGGAGGTGATCACGCCGATGCGCCGAGGGAAGGCCGGCAGCGGTCGCTTGCGGTCCGCCGCGAAAAAGCCCAGCGCCTCTAGCTGGGCTTTCAGGCGCAGGAACTGCTCGTACAGCGCACCGGCCCCGGCGCGGCGCATGCTCTCCACGACAAACTGCAACTCGCCGCGCGGCTCATACAGGGTCAGCCGGCCGCGCAGCTCGACCAGTTGACCGTCGCCGGGCGCGAAGTCCAGCAGCCCAGCAGCGCGACGGAACATCGCACAGCGCAGCAGTGCGCTCTGCCCCTGGGCATCCTTCAGGCTGAAATAACAATGGCCGCTGGCCGCCCGTGTGAAGCCCGAAATCTCGCCCTGCACCACACAGACCGCAAAGCGGGTCTGCAAGGCATCGGAGACCGCATGCAGCAGGGCTGCGACACCCCAGACCATGCGGCCTGGCGCGGCTTGGAGGGCATCAATCATGCGCAAACCCATGGCTGGCGCGGGGGCAGAACTCCACAGCCGCGCCAGATGGGGCCTGGCGGACTATTCGGCGCGTCACGGATATGACACACGCGCATAAACGCTTGTTTTTCAAGTCTTTTTTCATGCCTAAAAAATGAGCAATTTGTCCAAGCCCTTGATTTTTCGGGCCTCGGCGGGCCACCGGGCCGGCTTGCCCACAAAGTTATCCACAGCGAAAGTGGACTGTTCGGATCTGCGGGCAAGACCTGACGCCGAGACTGCCGAAGCAGGCCCGCCTTCGGGCCATAATCGCGCGCATCGCGGCGGGCCGGTTAACGGTCGGCCCTGTCTTCTCAAGAGGGAGCGCCTTTGTTTTCGATCATACAAGCCGCCGGCTGGCCGATCTGGCCATTGCTCCTGTGCTCCGTGGTGGCACTGACCCTGGTCATCGAGCGACTGGCCAGCCTGCGCAGCGCGCGCATCGCGCCGCCCACCCTGCTCGATGAGGTGCTCAGCGTCACCAACCAGCACCTGCCTAGCGCAGAGATCGTCAACAAGCTGGCCGAGAACTCGGTGCTGGGCCAATTGCTTGCCAGCGGGCTGCGTGCGGTGATCGCCGATCCACGCATTCCCGACGCCAGGCTGCGCCAGACCTTCGAGCTGGCCGGCCGGTCCGCCATCCACAAGCTCGAGCGCTATCTGAACACGCTGGGCACGATAGCGACGGCCGCGCCGCTGCTGGGCCTGCTGGGCACGGTGGTGGGCATGATCGAGATTTTCGGCAGCCAGAGCCCCAGCGGCGCGAACCCTGCGCAGCTGGCACACGGCATCTCGATTGCGCTGTACAACACCGCCTTCGGCCTCATCATCGCGATCCCCTCGCTGATGTGCTATCGCTATTTCCGTGGCGTGGTCGAGGGTTATGTGTTGGAGCTGGAGCAGGCCAGCGAGCGCTTCATGAATCATCTGACGCGCTTCACCCAGACCGCACAGCCCGCGGTGCGCCCCGGCCCATGAAGTTCCGCCAGCGCAAGGCCGACGAGCCCGAGATCAATCTGATCGCCTTCATCGATGTGCTGCTGGTGATCCTGATCTTCTTGATGCTGTCGACCACCTATTCCCGCTTCACCGAGCTTCAGGTCACGCTGCCGACGGCCAATGCCGACAAGCTGCAGGAGCGGCCGCGCGAGATCATCGTCGCCATTTCGGCCGATGGTCGCTATGCGGTGAACCGCCAGACTGTCGAGGGCCGCACGCCGGAACTGCTGGCCGCCGCGCTGCAACAGGCCAGCGCCGGCCAGCCCGAGACCATGATCATCATCTCGGCCGATGCCAACGCGGCCCATCAGGCCGTCGTCAACGTGATGGATGCGGCACGCCGCGCAGGGCTCAACCGCCTGACCTTTGCCGCCCAGGGCGACGCCGCGAAGTAGCCCGATGAGCCTCGCCGAGCGCCTGCAGCGGGCCTGGCAAGAAGGCGGCCCGCTGGCCCAGGCCTTGCGCCCGCTGGGCTGGATCTACGGGCTGCTGATCGAGATCCGCGCCCTGCTCTACCGGCTCGGCCTGCGGCGTGCCGAGGCCTTGCCAGTTCCGGTCATCGTGGTCGGCAACTGGATTGTCGGCGGCGCCGGCAAGACCCCCACGACGCTGGCCTTGCTGCGACTGCTGCAGGCCCAGGGCATTGCGGCCGGTGTGATTTCGCGTGGCTATGGACGCGACAACGACGAGGTCCGTCTGGTCGGGCGCACCAGCGCGGCCAACGAGGTCGGCGACGAGCCGCTGCTGATCCATCTGCGCAGTGGCGCGCCGGTGGCCGTGGGCCGCGACCGGGTGGCTGCCGCCCGTGCGCTGCTGGCCGTGCAGCCCGAGCTACGCCTGCTCATCAGCGACGACGGGCTGCAGCACTGGCGGCTGCCGAGGAGCTTGAGCGTGCTGGTGTTCGACGAGCGCGGCCTGGGCAACGGCCGGCTGCTGCCGGCCGGGCCGCTGCGCCAGCGCCGGGCCATGAGCGCCGAGCCCAGCCTGGTGCTGTACAACGCCGGCGCGCCCAGCACCGAGCTGCCAGGCCACCTGGCGCGACGCCACCTTGCCGGCGCGGTGGAACTGACCGCATGGTGGCAGGGCGCAGCGGTCGATCCGCAGGCCTTGCAAGGCCTGCGCGGCCGCCCGGTGCTGGCGGCCGCCGGTCTGGCACAGCCGGAGCGCTTCTTCACGATGCTGCGCGCCCAGGGGCTGGACATCCTGCCCCTGCCCTTGCCCGACCATCACGACTTCAGCGAACTGCCCTGGCCGGCCGACACCGCCGATGTCTTGCTGACCGAGAAAGACGCTGTCAAGCTGCGACCCGAGCGCCTGGGTCGCACCCGGGTCTGGGTGGTGGCGCTAGACTTCAGGCCCGACGACTCCTTTGAGCGCGCACTGCAGCAAGTGTTGCAGGCGCTGCTGAAATAGAAGAACGATAGCTATGGACATCCGATTGCTGGAAATGCTGGTCTGCCCGATTTGCAAAGGGCCTCTGGAGCATCAGCGCAGCGGCGACGGCAGCGGTGATCGCGAGCTGATCTGCCATGCCGACCGCCTGGCCTTCCCGGTGCGCGACGGCATCCCGGTGATGCTGGAGAGCGAGGCGCGGGTGTTGGACGCGCCGCAATGAGCCAGGGCTTCACGGTCATCGTGCCGGCACGGCTGGCCTCGACGCGCTTGCCCAATAAGCCGCTGGCCGATATCGGCGGTCTGCCGATGATTGTGCGGGTCGCGCAGCGCGCAGCGCTGTCGCAGGCCCGAGAGGTGGTGGTCGCAAGCGACGCACCCGAGGTCCTGGCAGCCTGCCACGCCCATGGCGTACGCGCGCTGCTGACCCGGGCCGACCATGCCTCCGGCAGCGACCGGCTGGCCGAAGCCTGCGAGCAACTGGGGCTGGACGGCAGCGATCTTGTTGTCAATGTGCAGGGCGACGAGCCACTGATTGCGCCGACCATGATCGACGCCTGCGCTGCGCTGCTGCGCGAGCGCAGCGATTGCGTGATGAGCACAGTAGCCCACGCGCTGGACGACACAGCGCAAGGCCGGGCCGAGTTCACCAATCCGAATGTGGTCAAGCTGGTGACCGATGCACGCGGCACGGCGCTGTACTTCTCGCGCGCGCCGATTCCCTGCTGGCGCGACGGTTCAGGCCCCCGGCCCGGCTCGGCCCTGCGCCATGTCGGGCTGTACGCCTACCAGGCCGGCTTCTTGCGCCGCTTCCCGAGTCTGGCGGCCAGCCCGCTGGAGCAGATCGAGTCGCTCGAGCAATTGCGCGTGCTCTGGCATGGCGAGCGCATCGCGGTGCACATCAGCGCGGAGCGTCCTGGACCCGGCGTCGACACGCTTGAGGATCTGGCGCGGGTACGCGCCCTGGTCCAGGCCGGCGCCTGAGTTACACAGGCATGACAACCGCGTCCCGCGTCAGCGGGGCGTAGGCCCTCCCATGCTATCCTCGCCCGCAGTTTGCAAGGGCGACTTCCTTCATGGCTGGCCGCCCTTTCCATTGAAAATCGAGGAGACCCCGTGCGACTGATTCTTCTTGGCGCCCCCGGCGCTGGCAAAGGCACCCAAGCCGCTTTCATCTGCCAAAAGTTCGGCATCCCGCAGATTTCTACTGGCGATATGCTGCGCGCCGCCGTCAAGGCAGGCACCGAGATGGGGCTGGCCGCCAAGAAGGTGATGGATTCGGGCGCCCTGGTCGGCGACGACATCATCATCGGCCTGGTCAAGGAGCGCATTGCACAAACCGACTGCGCCAAGGGCTTTCTGTTCGACGGCTTTCCCCGCACCATCCCTCAGGCCGATGCGATGAAGGCCGCCGGCGTCAAGCTGGACTTCGTGCTGGAGATCGATGTGCCGCACAGCGCCATCATCGAACGGATGAGTGGCCGCCGCGTCCATGTGGCCTCCGGTCGCACCTATCACGTCAAGTTCAACCCGCCCAAGGTCGAAGGCAAGGATGACGCCACTGGCGAGGATCTGATCCTGCGCGAGGACGACAAGGAAGAGACCGTCAAGAAGCGCCTGGACGTCTACCAGGCCCAGACCCGCCCACTGGTCGACTACTACTCGCAGTGGGCCGCCTCGGGCGATGCCAACGCACCGCAGTACCGCCGCATCGAGGGCCTGGGCTCGGTCGACGAGATCACCGCACGCGCGCTGGCCGCTCTCAGCTGAAGCAGCTGCACGCCAGATCTGACAAAGCCGCTGTTCAGCGGCTTTTTCTTGATCGACAATTGACGTTTACGTCAACGTAATCAAAACAGGAGACTTTATGGACATCGCAGGCAAGGTATTCATCGTGACCGGCGGCGCGTCGGGCCTGGGCGAAGGCACGGCTCGCATGCTGGCGCGCGAAGGCGCGATGGTCGTGATCGCCGATCTGCAGGTCGAGCGCGGCGAGGCGCTGGCCAAGGAGTTGCACGGCGCCTTCGTCAAAGCCGACGTCAGCCAGGAGGCCGATGGCCAGGCCGTGGTCGCCAAGGCGGTCGCGATGGGCAAGCTGATGGGCCTGGTGAACTGCGCCGGCATCGCACCAGCCGCCAAGACAGTCGGCAAGGAAGGCGCCCATGCGTTGGCCTTGTTCAGCAAAGTCGTTACCGTCAATCTGATCGGCAGCTTCAACATGATCCGCCTGGCCGCCGAGGCCATGAGCAAGAATGAGCCCGAGAGCACCGGGGAGCGCGGCGTGCTGATCTCGACCGCTTCGGTCGCTGCCTATGACGGCCAGATCGGTCAGGCGGCCTATGCAGCCTCCAAGGGCGGCGTGGTCGGCATGACCCTGCCCATCGCCCGCGATTTGGCGCGCAACGGCATCCGCAATATGACCATCGCGCCCGGCATCTTCGGCACGCCGATGCTGTTCGGCATGCCGCAGGAGGTGCAGGACGCATTGGCCGCCGGCGTCCCCTTCCCGTCCCGCCTCGGCACGCCCGAAGACTATGCCAAGCTGGTAAACCAGATCATCACTAACGAGATGCTCAACGGCGAGGTGATTCGCCTGGACGGTGCGATCCGGCTGGCGCCGAAGTAAGCAGCGCTCTCGATCAAAGGAAACGGCCTCCGAGGAGGCCGTTTCTCATGCACTCAGGCGATACAACCCACAGCGGGCCTTACTTCTTGGCGCTGCGCGAATGGATGGTCCACAGGCGCGCCAGTTCGGCCGCGCCGTCATTGCCTTTGACGCCGCGCCAGGCGGTCTGAGCCTTGGCGATGTCACCGGCCGTGAACAAGGCCAAGCCCTGATACAGCTTGGCATCGTCGGGGCGCTTCAGACTCCCCTTGGCGATGCCAGCCTCGACCAGCTTCAGACCATGGGCGGCCTCGCCACGGAAGACCTGGGCCAGACCCAGCGAGACCAAAGCGTCACCTTCCTTGGCAGCTTCGGCGGCCTGCTCGGCGCCCGCCTGGGCAGCCTTGGCCTCACCGATGCGCTTGACCATCAGGTCCAGCAGGCGCTTGTGCCGCGCACCTTCAGCACCTTGACCCAGCACATTGGCAGCTAGCCCCTTCTCGACCACCTGCTTGCCCTCTTCCGGATAGCCGGCCTGGGCGGCCAGCTGAGCCATCTCCATATAGTCGTTGGCATCACGCATATTGCCGGTCGCCAGCTTCAGGCGGAACACGTCCAGGCCAAAGCGCGGCGAGAAGCCCCGCTTCTGCGGCAGACCGCCGAGGATCTGCGCCCACAGCTCCTTGCGCGGGTAGTAATTCAGCAGCTTCTCGGTGGCCAGTGCCTCGGTGGCGACGTCGTTCTTCTTCTGCGCCGCGTACAGCAGCAGATTCAGCTTATCCTGCGACGGCGCCTTGCCGGCACGCTCGTCGGCTTGCACTTCGGCCAGCGTGTCCTTCAGCACAGCCGTCATATCGCCCGACTTGAACTGAGCCTGCTGCTGCACCGTCTTCATCGTGCCGCTCGAGCCGCCGGCGGCGAAGTACTTGTTGGCCCACTCCAGCGCTTTCGGCGCATTGTTGGCGCGCAAGTAGGTGCCGGCCACGGCCTCCATGTACTGCAATTGCTGAGCACCGGCCAGGCGGGGCTTCAAAATTTCGAAGGCGCGGGCCATCGAATCGGGATCGTTGGCACCCATCGCGGCAGAGAAGCGTGTGCCTTCAATGGCATTGTTCTCAGCAGCAGTGCGGCCTGACACGCCTTCAGCGTCGCGCACCTTGGCCAGCGCTTCCCTGTACTTGCCGCTCTTGATCAGCGCAGCAGCGTCCTTCAGGTGCTTGCCCACCTCGGGACGCACTGACTCGGCCTGGGCCGCGGCGCTGGCGAAACCCAGCTCGCCCTGCGGGGCGGCGCCGAACACAAAGGCCGCAGTACCGACGGCGACGCTAGCGAGGGTCTTGAACTTCATCATTGCATTCTCCTAAGAAAAAAACGCGCCGCCCTTGCGGGCAGCGCGTTCGTTCGATCATGCCTGCATCAGTCGATGAACTGCTCGTTGCCGACCATGCCCATCTTCTTGACACCGAGCCGCTGAGCAGCCGCCATCACCGCCGCCACATTGCCGTACTCGACCAGCTTGTTGGGCTTGATGTGGATCTCGGACTGGTCCGGCTCCGCCGCGATCTCGGCCAGCTTGGCCTCGACCTCGGCATGATTTGCCAGCGCCACACCGTCCCAGCTGACCGTGCCGTCGAAGTCGATGAAGACCTCGTGCACCACCGGCTCCTTGGTCGGCGGCGGCGGGTTGCCCGCCGGCATGTCCAGGTTCACCGAGTGCAGCTGGATCGGAATGGTGATGATCAGCATCACCAGCAGCACCAGCATCACATCGATCAGCGGCGTGGTGTTGACGTCCAGCATCACCTCGGGTTCGTCACCACCGGACGAGCTGCCTACATTCATTCCCATGCTCTAGCTCCTCGCCTCAACCACCGCGCGCCGGAGGCTCGGTGACGAAGCTGATCTTCACGATGCCCGCACGCTGGCAGGCCACCATCACGCGCCCCACCGATTCGTAGCGCGATTTCTCGTCGCCACGGATATGCACTTCGGGCTGCGGGTCAAGCACCGACACCTTCTTCAGTCGCGCCACCAGCGCTTCGCTGTCCGGCACCAGGGCGGTGTTCCAGTAGACGTCGCCGTCCTTGGTCACCGCCAGCTCGATATTCTCCGGCTTGGTCACGCGCACGACATTGGTCTCTTTGGGCAGAGACAAGGTCACCGATTGCGTCACCACCGGAATGGTGATGAGGAAGATGATCAACAGCACCAACATCACGTCCACGAGTGGCGTGGTGTTGATGGTCGAGACCACTTCGTCATCGCCGGAAGAGGATCCGACGTTCATGCCCATGATTAATGCTCCGGGTCGAAGCGGCTTAGCGCTTGGCGACCGAACGGTTGCCCATCAGCACGCCGTGCAGGTCGGCAGCGAAGGCACGCACCTGGCCCATCACGGCCTTGTTGCGATTGACCAGCCAGTTGTAGCCCAGCACGGCCGGCACTGCCACGCCCAGACCGATGGCGGTCATGATCAGCGCTTCACCCACCGGGCCCGCGACCTTGTCGATCGAAGCCTGGCCGGCCACGCCGATGGCGGTCAGCGCTTGCAGAATGCCCCACACCGTGCCGAACAGGCCGATGAACGGCGAGGTCGAACCGACAGTGGCCAGGAAGCCCAGGCCGGTCTGCACGCGGCTGTTGACTTCGCCCACAGCGCGCTCGACGTTCATCGTCACCCAGCTGCTGTGGTCGATGTTCTCGGTCAGCGCGCCTTCATGGTGCTCGGAGGCCTCGATCGCCGACTCGGCGATGAAGCGGAATGCGCTGCCTTCCTTCAGGCCCTTGACGCCTTCAGCCAGGCTGGCCTTCTTGAAGAAGCTCACGCGCACGCTCTTGGCCTCGGTCGCCAGCTTCTGGGTGTCCCACAGCTTGGTGATCAGGATGTACCAGCTGCCCATGGACATGATGACCAGCAGCAACAACACGCCCTTGGACACGGCATCGCCGTGGTCGATCATGGCCTTCAGGCCATAAGGGTTCTCAGCCGGCTCGGCCTTGGCAGCGGGCGCGGCCGGAGCGGCAGCGTCCAGCGCTGCGGGCGCAGCGGCCTCCACCGGGGCGGAGGCAGCGTCAGCGGCTTGGGCGTGAGCGGCCAGAGGGGATGCAGCCAGGGTCGCGGCAAATGCGATTGCGGCGAACAGGCCGGAGATACGAGAGATCATGGAGTCAACTCCTACGCAATAGAGATCGAGAGATCGGTTGTCGGTTGAGAGGCACCGGGGCGGGCTCTGGCCCTGCCCGGTCGCCCGGAAAATGGGGTCTTGCTTATTCGATGCGGAACTGGAACTCCTGCTCGAACACGTGGTCGCCCGGGCATTCGTAGGTACTTTGCAGCGTGTCAGTGATGGCGGCGATCAGGGCGCGCTGCACCTTGCGATCATTGCCACCACGCATCTGCGAGCTGGTCACTTCGATCGAGCTGACGCGACCGGCCTTGACCGTGGCAAGCACCTTGAACAAAGCATCACCGCTCCAGTTCACGGCCGGCACCTCGGGCTTGCCCATCTTGGTGCAGACCATGCCGGCCGTGATCTTGGCGGGCTTGGGGGCCGGTGCGGGCGCCGGTGCCGGGGCTGGCGGCGGCGCAGCGGCCACCTCACGCGTCGGCGGCGGCGTGTTGCTGACCGGTGCCTGGATCGCGTTGGGCGGCGGCGGCGCCGTCACCTGCACCTCGGGCGGCGGCACGAACGGCGGCGGCGGTGCCTTCATGTCCGGCGGCGGCGGCACGACCTTCTCCGGCGGCGGCGGCGGCTTGACCTTCTCCTCCACCACCTTCACATCGATCGGACCCTTGATCGCCTCGACGGCCTTGCGGGCCAGACCGCTGGCCAACGCCCAGATGATCAGCACGTGAATCACGATCACGATACCGATACCTGTAAAGCGGGACGCCCCTTGCTTCTCCTGCGCAAAGTTCATGCGCGCTCCTTCATAAGACTGCGAAACTTTTTCATCGACATATGCGGGGAGTTCGGCTCTACACAGCGCCTGCTTAGAAACCTACGAGCCCCAACTCAGACCGGAGCTCGGAGCAGTTCTTGCCGGCTGTGCGAGAGACTGCACCAGACACCAGGGGCGGGCACAGAGGCGCCGTTCGCTGGCAGCCGCAACATGCTTGCGGCTCGGGTGCATCTGCTGGCTGCAGAATGGACATCACAACTCATCACTCGGGGCACGATGGGAACCCACACTCAACAAAAATGCCCACTGGCTTGTGGCCCGCGGGCGGTTCTTCAAGTCGGAACAGCGTTGTAGTTAAACTACAGATCACCGGACCATGAAGCGGCCTAGATCATAAACGAGTTGACCCGGCCAACCGGCATGGGGCTTACCCGAGCTGACCAAGCGCTTACACACTGAAACTCCGGCGTATCCTGATCTTCACTTTCAACGCCGAACCCACAGTGGTATCTTACTGGTACTTTCGCCGGCGGACCGGCCTAAGAATTCAGGGTTTTCACCATGAACCCCTTGAAACAGGGTGCTGAGCGCCCACACGGCGCGCGGTCGAGCTCGGCGTGCCCTCAGCCCGGTACGCCGGCCTGCACATCGCGGTGCTGCACCCGAGGTACCGCCGCCAACAGCGTGCGCGTGTAGTCGCTCTGCGGATGCCCCAACACGGCAGCACTGCCGCCGGCCTCGACGATGCGCCCCGACTGCATCACCGCCACCTCATCGGCGATGTATTCGACGACGCCGATATTGTGAGTGATGAACAGATAGGATAAGCCTCGCTCGCGCTGCAAATCGCGCAAGAGATTGAGAATCTGCGCCTGCACGGACACATCCAGCGCGGAGGTCGGCTCGTCGCAGACGATCAGGCGCGGCTCCACGGCCAGCGCCCGAGCGATCGCGATGCGCTGGCGCTGGCCGCCGGAAAACTCGTGCGGGAAACGCTCCAGCGCATCGCGCCGCAGGCCCACCTGGTCGACCAGCAGTTCAAGATTGCGCCGCCGCGCCGCCGCATCGAGATCGGGCCGCAAGGCCTGCACCCCCTCTTCCAGCAGCTCGTAAACCCGCATGCGCGGATTCAGCGAGGCAAACGGATCCTGAAAGATGATCTGCACCTGACGGCGCGCCTCGCGCAGCGCATCGCCTTGCAAGGTAAACAGATCTTGCCCGTCGAGCAAGGCCTGACCCTCGATCTGAGCCTGAGTGCGCAGCAACTGCACGATGGCCTTGCCCGAGGTGGTCTTGCCACAGCCGGACTCGCCGACCAGGGCCAGCGTGCGGCCCGGCAGGATACGGTAGGACACATCGTCCACCGCATTGAAGTATCGCGGGGCGCCGCGCTCCAGCAGGCCACGCTTCAAGGCAAAGCGCACCCGCAGATTCCTGACCTCCAGCAAGGGCTTGTCCGGGTCGCTGGCCGGCACGGCCGGCCGCGCGATAGCCGCCGCCGCCGCGGCCGGCACCGGCAGCGCCTCGCCAGGGTGAGTATAGAGACGGCAGCGCACCTGGTGGGTAGCACTCAGCGCCGTCAGCTCGGGCACTTGGTCGTGGCAGGCCGGCATCACTCGGTCGCAGCGTGGCGCGAAGCGGCAGCCGCTGAACTCCATCCACAGCGGCGGCACGGTGCCGGCAATCGCGGCCAGGGCCTCGCCGCGCTTGCCCGCGTCCGGCAGCGCCTGCAGCAGCAGTCGCGCATAGGGGTGCTTGGGCGCGGCGAAGAACTCCTCGGCCGGCGCGACCTCGACGATCTGGCCCGCATACATCAGCGCGACCTGGTGCGCCATGCCCGAGACCACGCCCAGGTCGTGGGTGATCAACAGCACGCCCAACTGGCGCTCGCGCTGCAAGTCCTTGAGCAAGTCAAGGATCTGCGCCTGGATGGTCACATCCAGTGCCGTGGTCGGTTCGTCGGCGATCAGATAATCCGGCTCGGCCGCCAGGGTCATCGCGATCATCACGCGCTGCTTCTGTCCACCCGACAGGCGAAACGGATATTCGTCGATACGGCGCTCGGGCTCGGGAATGCCCACGCGCTTGAGCCAGTCGATCGCCTTGGCCCGGGCCGCCGCGCCGCGCAGCGGCGTGTGCGCCTCGATGGCCTCGACGATCTGGGCCCCGACACGCATCACCGGGTTCAGGCTGGTCGAGGGCTCCTGGAAGATCATGCCGATGCGGCCACCGCGCACCGAGCGCATCTGCGCCTCGGGCAGGCCGAACACATCCTCACCCTCCAGGTCCAACCGGCCGGCAGTAATGCGGCCGTTGTCGGGCAGCAGGCGCATCAGGGCCAGCGCCGTCATGCTCTTGCCACAGCCCGACTCGCCGACCAGCGCAAAGGTCTGGCCGCGCGTGATCGCCAGACGCATGCCATCGATGGCGCGCACCAGGCCGGCATCGGCGTCCAGCGCCACCTTCAGATCTTCAATCTTCAACATGGCTTCTTACTTCTTCGCAAGAGACAGCACACGCGGACGCAGGCTGCGCGAACGCGGATCGAAGGCGTCGCGCACACCGTCGGCGAACAGATTGGCGGCCAGCACCAGAGTCACCATGAAGCCGAAGGCGGCTACAAAGCTCCACCACACCACCGGGTCGCGCGACATCTCGGAGCGGGCCAGATTGATCATGCCGCCGAAGCTGTTCATACTGGGGTCGACGCCGACGCCCACATAAGTCAGCACCGCCTCGTAGAGGATCAGCTCGGAGAAGCTCAGCACCACGGTGATCAGCACCAGATGCATCACATTGGGCACGATGTGGCGGGCCATGATGCGGCCATGGCTGACGCCGAATGCGGTGGCCGCCTGCACATAGTCAAGCTCACGCAGCTTCAGCGTCTCGCCCCGAACCAGCCGGCACAGCCCGGCCCAACCGGTCACGCCCAAGATCACGCAAAGCAGGAACATCTTCAGGTCCGAGCGCTCAGCGCCGGTCTCGAACAGCTCCGGGTTCTTGTCCAGAAATACCTGCACCATCAGCACGCAGGCGGCGATCAGCAGCACATTGGGCACCGAACTCAAGGTCGTATAGATGTACTGGATCACCTCGTCGACCCAGCCCTTGAAGTAGCCGGCCAGAATGCCCAGCACCAGGGCCAGCGGCAGGGTCGCCAGCGTCGAGATCGCGCCGATCACAAAAGCGGTCCGTATGCTTTTGAGGGCCTGGTAGAGCACATCGTTGCCGGTGCGGTCGGTACCGAACACGTGGTAGTGCCCCATCAATGCCACCGTCGGGCCGATCAGCAGCAAAGCCGCACCCAGGGTCAGCAGTAGCGCACGCAGCGGGTAGTGGGTGCGGTCGGCCAGCAGATCGCGCCAGGCCCGCGCAAAGCCGCCGTGCCCGGCCGCGAGCGCCGCCGCAGTGGCAAGCGCCGCCAGCAGGGCCAGCAACAGGCCGGCGGCCATGCCGCCAAGCGCGCGCCGACCGACGTCGCCTGCCCAGTCGGCCGCCGGGTCCGACAAGTGCGCGCCACCAAAGCTCAGGCGCGGAAAGTCGCGCGTGGTCTTACCGGCGGCGTCGGTGACGCTCTCCTTGTTCAGGCCGACATAGGCCAGCGGCGCCGAGTAGGTGGTCTCGCGCATCTCGATCTGGCGCGTCAGCGCCAGGTCCAGCAGCGACTCGGTGCGGGTGTCGTAGAAGACCTGTGCGTTCTGCGCCGGCAGCGCGCGACGGAAGTGCACGCTGTCCAGCGCCGTGACGAGCACAAACAGCAGCATCACCAGGCCAGCCGAGGCGGCGGCCGGGTCGCGCAGTACGCGGCTCCAAGTGGCACGCAGCGTTGGATGCGAACGAATGCGCAACACATAGGCGAGCAGCGCGGCGAACAAAGCCCACAGCGCCACATCGGTCCACAAGAAAACAAGCTTGAATCCCATGATGGTCAGCGATCTATCCGTTCAGGCCAGACGCACCCGGGGGTCGACCCAGGTGTAGGCGATATCGATCAGCGCATTGGTCGCGATGTAGAGCACCGCACCAAGGAAGACCATGGTGCGCACGATGGCGAAGTCCTGGCCGGTGATGGCCTCGATCACGAAGGCGCCCAGGCCGGGGATGCCGAAGAAGCTCTCGAACACCAGGCTGCCCATGAAGACATAGGGCAGATAGGCACCGGCGCTGGTGATGATGGGGATCAGCGCATTGCGCAGCACATGGCGGAACAGCACGATCTGCTCGGACAGGCCTTTGGCCCGCGCGGTGCGCACATAGTCCTTGCCGACCTCCTCCAGGAACATCGCCCGGTACAGCCGCGCCTCGCCGCCCAGCCGCGCCAGCAGCGACAACGCGATCGGCAGGGCCAGGAACTTGATCGCGTCCAGGCCCGGCGCATAGCCGTTGATCGGCACCAGCTTGAGCAGGCGCGAGAAGAAGTATTGGCCGACGATGATGTAGAAGAGACTGGAGATCGACAGCATCAACACGCACAGCACCACGCCCCAGAAGTCGATGCGGGTGTTGCGGAAGAACACCAACATCAGCGCGAAGGCGGTGCTGACGATCACCTGGAGGATGAACAGAGGCACCGCCAGTTGCAGGCTGACCCCCATGCGGGTCTTGATCTCGTGCCCGATATTGACGGCCTGGCGCGCGTCCGAGCGACCAAAGTCCAGCATCATCAGCGAGACAGAACGCTCCCACAGAATCGTCTTGGTCAGCTTGTGTGCGCCGGCCTCGGCCTCGTTCCAGTACAGCGGCTTGTCATAGCCGCGCTCGGCCTTCCACTTGACGATCTGCTCCTGGGTGACACGTTTGCCGCCGATGTTCAGGCGGGCCATATCGTCGGGCGTGTTGACCGAGAAGAACAGGAAGAAGGTGAACAGGTTCACCCCAATCAGTATCAGCAGGCCGTAGCCGAGACGGCGGATCATGTAGCTCAGCATCGCTCGTCCCTCAGGCAACGGTCTGCGGTTTGACATAGCCACGCGCGGTGGCCTGCTCGCGAGCGCGGAAGCTGCGGCGCGTGGTCCAGACAATGGCGGCCGCACCGGCGATCAGCAGCAGCAGCGGCCACCAGATCGGCCGGTTCCACTCGGCCTGCCGGGCCACGCGCTGCTGCGCGTCGACGCGGTAATAGCGCGCCATATCGCGCACCATGATGCCGGGCTTGCCGTTGTAGACCCAGGGCTGGAATGCCAGGCCCACATAAGGCCAGTAGCCCCAGGCCCACGGTGAATCCTCGCGCACGAGTCGCACCATCTGGTCGATCACCTGCTGCTTCTCCGGGCCGTCGTCGATGCTTTGCAGGCGGCGGTACAGGCGGTCGTACTCGGGGTTCTCGTAGTTGGCGGCGTTCTCGCCCTCGTGCTTGGACTTGCTGTTCGGGCCGTAAAGCAGGAACAGGAAGTTCTCTGCATCCGGATAGTCGGCCAGCCAGCCCCACCAGAAGATCTGGTGCTTGCCCTTGATGACCTTGTCCTGGAACTGGTTGTAGTCGGTAGCGCGGATCTCCAGCTGCACACCCAGCTTGGCGAACTGCTTGACCATCCAGTCCAGCTCGGCCTTGATCTCGGGCGTGGTGGTGCGCTGATAGTCGTAGTTCAGCACCAGCGGGCGGCCGGTCTTGGCGTCACGCCCGTCCGGGTAGCCAGCCTCGGCCAGCAGCTTCTTGGCATCCTCGATCGGGCGGCGCACGACCTCACCGTTGACCAGATGATGGGTCACCGGATTGAAGCCCTCGGCCGTGCCCTCGCGCGAGCCGAACACGCCCGGCGGCACCGGCCCATGGGCCGCGACCCCGCCCTTGGTGCGGAAGATGCGGCCATAGCCCTCTTCCCAGTCGATCGCGATCGACAGCGCCTGGCGCAGCTTGCGGTTCCTTGCCTGCTGCTCGGGCGTATCGCCCTTTCCGACCACCGGGTCCATCCAGTTGAAGCCCAGATACCAGCTGTTGATGTCGGTGACCAGCGGGAACTTGAAGCCTTTGGCCTGATAGGCGGCCTTGACCTCGTCGGAGTCGTCCATATCGACCTGGAAGTCCACGCCCCACTCGGGCCTCTCGATCTCGGGTACGTCCAGATAACCCTGCTTGAACATCTCCTTGCGCGGCACCTTCTCCTTGATGATGGTGGAGACGATGGTGTCGACAAAAGGCATGGTCTTGCCGCAATCGTCCAGCAGGCCGGCCTTGCGATCGGCATCCGAGCCCTCGCAGGGATAGATGTCGCCGCGATAGTTCGGATTGCGCTTCATCACATGGCGCCGATCCTGCACATACTCGGTCATCATGAAGGGCCCGGTGCCAACCGGCCACTGGTTCAGCGACAGGCTGTTCTCGCTCATGCCAGGCTGGGCATAGAAGGCATCGGCCTCCCAGGGCAGCGGCACAATAAAGGTCATCGCCATCCAGTACTGCCACTGCGGGTACTTTCCCTTGACGCGCACACGCAGGGTGTGGCTATCCAGCGCTTGTGCACCCTCCAGCGGCCATTGGCGGAAGTCCAAGAAGGGCTTGTCGCGGATGGTCTCGGGCAGGCCCTTGAGCAGCTTGGCGTTTTCCTGGCGCACCAGCTTGCCGTACTCCTTCAGCCCCAGCACATACTCGGAGAAGATCGCGTAGATCGGCGCCTCGATGCGCGGGGTCGCATGGCGCTTGATTGCGTAGACATAGTCCTCGGCCACCATCTCGCGCGTGCCCTGCACCTCGAAGTCCCAGGGCGAGCGCTTGTCGCCCAGCTGTTCGCGGCTCAGGTGGTGGTACAGGTAGTTGCCCTTGGCGTCGGTGGCCAGCGCCGGATGCGGCGCGTACTTGATGCCCTTTTTGATCGAGATGTCGTAGACGCTCTGGGCGATCTGGTCGGCCGGCGCATCGTCGGGCAGGCGCTTGCCGTCCTTGTCGAGGTAGTAGGGCTTGACCACCTTCTCTGCGGTCTTGGGCACCAGCTCGTAAGGCCTCTTCAGATAGTGATAGGCGTACAGCGGCTCATAGATCTGATAGGTGTAAACCGACTCCGGATTGCTGTAGGAAGCGATCGGGTCCAGATAGCGCGGCGAGCGCTCGTCGAAGGAGTTGTAGAGCGTGTTGTCCGCGGCAGCGCCGAGCGGATAGGGGCTGTTGTTGCAGGCCGCCAGCAGCAGTGCGGCGGCGGCACTGAGGCCCAGACAGATGCTGCGGCACCATTGTTGGCCACGTCCAAGCCCATGCATGTAAAACCCCTCCAGAGCGGCCGTCGCTGACCGACACCTGCGTAAGGGTCGGCGCGGCGGCAATGAAAAACAACGAGCCTCCGGCACCGGCGGCTCGTGACCGCATGCTCTGGAGGCAAGGCCTGCATCATATCGGTTGTGCTGGCCGCAGCGGCGCCGGGTTCTGCCCGGGGATACCAGCAGTCACCCCACATTCCGGGGATGACGAAAGTCAGGCCTCAATGATGATGGTGGTCGTGATGCTGGTGACCCTGGTGCTGATCGCCTCCCCAGGCCAGCAGGGCCTCGCGACCCTGCACCAGCATGTCCACCTTGACGCCGACTGGCAGGCTGACCTTGGTCGGCACATGGCCGAAAGGCAGACCGGTGAAGATCGGCGTCTTGGTGCGCGCACGCACCGCCTCGATCGCGGTCTTCAGCGTGTAGCCGCGGTCCAGCGGCGACTTCTTCCAGTCGCTGAACTCGCCCAGGATGACGGCCTTCTGCGCATCCAGCACACCCGCCTGCTGCAACTGCAGCAGCATGCGTTCGACCCGGTAGGGGTGTTCATTGACATCTTCGAGAAACAGGATGCCGCCCTTGACCTTGGGGAAATGCGGTGTACCCAGCATCGAGCTCAGCACGCACAGATTGCCACCCCACAAAACACCGCGCGCCTCGAAGCCGTCGTGGCCGGCCTCGCAGCGAAAGCCTACCGCCTCCAGCAGTCCGTCCATGGCTTCGACAAAGCAGTCCTGCGTCACATCATCGACGCCGCCCTCCTGCGTGCTACGACCGAAGTCGTAACAGGCCAGCGGGCCGGCCCAGCTGGGCGATTTGCTGTGCGCCAGCAGACCCAGATGCAGGGCCGTCAGATCACTGTGACCGACCCAGCGCGTGCCGTGTTCGACGCTGTGGGCCAGCAACTTCCAGTCGATTGCGTCCAGCAGCCGCGTCATGCCGTAGCCGCCGCGGGTGGCCATCGCGATGCTGGGCGCCGCCTTGGCCACGCGGTGCAGCGCCGCAAGTCGGGTCGCGTCGTCGCCGGCAAAGCGCTGGTGCTTGCTCAGCGCGTCGGCGTCGATGCTGACATCGAAGCCCAGCTTGGCCAGGCGCTTGGCGGCGCGCTTGAGCGGCTGCGCCTGGGCCAGCACGCCGGCGGGGGTAAATAGAGTCAGGGAGTTGCTCATGGGGGGATGTCGTCCAGATGGCGGGCCTCGCCGGTGGGGATGGCCTCGGGTTCCTGCGACCGCGCGGCGGCACGGCGCTGGCGCGCCGCCTCCCGTCGCTCGGCAAAAAATTCGCGCAGCAGTTGCGCAGCGGGCCCGGCCAGCACACCGCCCTGGATGCAGGTGTGGTGGTTCAGCCGGCCTTCGGCAAACAGGTCCAGGACCGAGCCGGCCACGCCGGTCTTCGGATCAGGTGCGGCGAACACGACGCGCTTGAGGCGCGCATGCATCATCGCCATCGCGCACATCGCGCAGGGCTCCAAGGTCACATAGAGCTCGCACTCGGGAAGGCGGTAATTGCCCAGCAGGACTGCGGCATGGCGCAGCGCGACGATCTCGGCATGGGCGGTCGGGTCATGCGTGGTGATCGGGCGGTTGTAGCCGGTCGCGATCACCTGGCCGGCGCGCATGATGACCGCGCCCACCGGCACCTCGCCGACCAGCCAAGCGTTGTGGGCCTGGTCCAGCGCCAGGCGCATCGCGTAGTCGTCGGCGGCGGAGGGGGAAGCGGTGGTGTTCATGGCGGCCGGGCAGTGTAGCAACAGCTATCCTCGCGGCCATGCAAGATGCACTGTTCCCGGACGCGGCACCGCCGCTCGCAAAGGCGCCCGCCGCACGGGTCCGACCCCAGCCCATCGATGAAGAGCAGACGGCACTGGCGGCAGCGCTGTCGCCGCTGGCCCATCTGGGCAGCTCGTCCTGGACCTATCCCGGCTGGGCCGGCCTGGTATGGGACAAGTCCTATTCGGACAGCCTGCTGTCCAAGCACGGCCTGGCTGCCTACAGCCAGCAGCCGCTGCTGCGCGCCGTCAGCATTGACCGCGGTTTCTACCGCCCGCTGACGGCCAGCCAGTACCAGCGCTATGCCGACCAGGTGCCGCCCGGCTTTCGCTTCACCGTCAAGGCACCCAGCATGGTGGCCGATGCACTGGTCCGCAGCGAGGACAGCGGGCGCGGCAAGCAGCTCAACAGCGCTTTTCTGAACCCGGCGCTGGCGGTACAGGAGTTCGTGCAGCCGGCGCTGGAAGGCCTAGGCGGCAAGATCGGCGCGCTGGTGTTCCAGCTGAGCCCGCTGCCTCCAAGCCTGCTGGCGCGCATGCCAGAACTGCTGGAGCGGCTGAGCTTGATGCTCAAGGCCCTGCCCGCGCTGCGGCCGACGGCACCGGATGGCGTGATCGCGGTCGAGGTCAGAGACCCTCAGTGGCTGAGTCCGGACTTCGTCGCCGTGCTGCGCGAGGCCGGCGCCACCTACTGCCTGGGTCTGCACCCCAAGCTGCCGCCGATCGAGAACCAGCTGCCGCTGCTGCGCGCGCTGTGGCCCGGCCCGCTGGTGTGCCGCTGGAATCTGAACCGCATCCACGGACCCTTTGGCTACGAGGACGCGCAAAAGCGCTACGGCGACTTCGACCAGCGCCTGGATCCCGACCCACACACCCACGCCCTGCTGGCCAAGGTCGTGCGCGGCACCACCTCCGCCGGGCACCGGGCCTATGTGACCATCAGCAACAAGGCCGAGGGCTGCGCGCCGCTGACGGTGAGGGCGCTGGCGCGTGAGATCGTCGATCCCCGACCGGCTCAAGGCTGAGCGTCTGAGGCCCGCGAGGCGGCCTGTTCCATCGCCTGCTGCAACTGCTGGCGCACCGCCTGAGGCGCGTTGGCTGGCGAGTTGACAGGTGTATCTGAAGGCGCGCTGGCCGGCACGGCGACAGGCGGCGCCAGCCGCGCCGCCTGCTTCTTCATCACGGTCAGCACGATGGCCATGACCAACACCAGGCCAAGAATGCTCAAGGCTGCACGCATCGCCACCCTCTCCCGCTGCACATCAAGGCCGGCGCCAACCGCCGGCGGCAAAGACGATTGTGCGTCGGAACCGGCGGCGGCTGATCAGGCGCGCAAGGAACAGCGCGCCAGCGGCACACGGCCATGCTGGCCGATCAGGCCCTTGTCCATCACCGGCTCGTCGGCGCGCCAGCCCAGCCCCGCGATCGGCCACTGCGGCACCAGCGCATCGACATAGAGAGGCGTGAATTGCAGCACTATGCTGCCGGGATTGATCGGCCCGGGGGGCCAACACCTCGCCGAGCCGCCGCTGCAGTTGCCTGGCGACATCCAGCCCGCTGCAGCCGCCCTGCACCGGTGGGAGCTTCTTGGCGTTGTCGAGATCCAAGCTGAAGTGATTGAAATGCAGCACCCGCGGCGCACTGCGCAGAGCGCCCGCCGCAGAATCGGTGGCAGCACACTCGCACCACGGCCGGCGAACGGAGTCGCCCAGATGAACCAGGGTGAGGCGCAAACGATGCGAATCTTGCGGCCGCCCCTTCAGGCTCAGCTCGGCATGCACCCGCGAAGCCAGCGCGCGGCGATGCGCAAGGCCGTCAGGGTGTCCGGATCAAGGGCGAAGAAGAGCCGTTGATCGGGTGCCATGCACCGAGTCTCTGGGCGCGCTAGTGCGAGCACGGCACGCACAATGAGCCAATGAACAGATGAGCGTTCAACGCGCCGGAGCTGGAGCCGCCTGAGCCGATACGGACAGGACCGCACAGCGAAGCCGGGCTCCGACTTATCTCAGCGACCAGCTCGCCAGCTGCTGTTGTTCGCCGCTGGCGAGTCGGGTGTTCATCAGCAACAGTTCGCCGACCCGCCAGCCGACCGGCCCGAGCGGCTGCGACTCGACCGGGATGTTGTCGTTCAGCAGTGGCAGCTGCGGCGCAAAGGCGGCGTAGCGGTAAACCTCGGCCGCCTTCAAAGCCTTGACCAGTCCCTCGTGCAAGGCCTTCAGCGGGCCTAGTGGCTCACCGGCTTGCAACACACAGAGCAGATGCCTGGGCTCTCGGCGCTTCAGGCTGACGGCGCGGTCCAGCACGATGTCGAAGGCCGGCACATCCAGCGATGCGGCTGCCGCCATCGCCTTGTCAACCATGGCCTGCGGGAAGCGGGCGAAGTCACCCAGATGATGGAGTGTGATCAGGAATTGCTCAGTGGGCTGCAGCGGGCCGGTCAGCCCCTGCTCGGCGCAGAGCTGGCTGCGCAGGGCCACGATGCGCTCGCAGGCGGCGGCATCGGGGCGGATCGCGAAGAACAGCCGGTCGGTGATATTGGACATGGGATTCAGAAGAAAAGTTCGAACCGACCGGGAGAGCGGCCGGGCCACAAGGGCCCGGCCTTCTCAGCTCAGCCGCGCACCGTCGCGAGGGCGGCGTTGAGGGTCTTGCTGGGACGCATCACGGCGGCCAGCTTTTGCATATCGGGTTGGTAGTAGCCCCCGATATCGACCGGCTTGCCCTGCACCTCGGCGAGCTCGGCCACGATGGTCTGCTCGTTGTCGCTCAGGGCTTTGGCCAGCGGCGCGAAGCGCTCGGCCAGGGCCTTGTCCTCGGTCTGTGCGACCAGTTCCTGGGCCCAGTACATGGCCAGATAGAACTGGCTGCCGCGGTTGTCCAGCTGGCCAGTTTTTGGGCTGGGGTTCTTGTTGTTGTCCAGCAGCTTGCCGGTGGCCGTGTCCAGTGTCTTGGCAAGTATCTTGGCCTGCGTGTTGCCGGTCTTCAGGCCCAGATCTTCCAGGCTAACGGCCAAGGCAAGGAACTCGCCCAAGGAATCCCAGCGCAGGTGGTTCTCCTCTACCAGCTGCTGCACATGCTTGGGCGCCGAACCGCCGGCACCGGTCTCGTACATGCCGCCGCCGGCCATCAACGGCACGATGGAGAGCATCTTGGCGCTGGTGCCCAGCTCCATGATGGGGAACAGATCGGTCAGGTAGTCGCGCAGGATGTTGCCGGTCACCGAGATGGTGTCCAGGCCGCGGATCACGCGCTCCAGCGTGTAACGCATGGCGCGCACCTGGCTCATGATCTGGATATCCAGACCGCTGGTGTCGTGGTCCTTGAGGTAGAGCTTGACCTTCTTGATCAGCTCGTTCTCGTGCGGACGGTAGGGGTCCAGCCAGAACACCGCCGGCATGCCGGAGTTGCGGGCGCGGGTGACGGCCAGCTTGACCCAGTCGCGGATCGGCGCGTCCTTGACCTGGCACATGCGCCAGATGTCGCCTTGCTCGACGTTCTGCGTCAGCAGCACCTCGCCGGTGGCCAGATCGACGATATTGGCCACGCCGTCTTCACTGATCTCGAACGTCTTGTCGTGCGAGCCGTATTCCTCGGCCTGCTGGGCCATCAGGCCGACATTGGGCACGGTACCCATGGTCTTCGGATCGAAATTGCCGTGCCATTTGCAGAAGTTGATCATCTCCTGGTAGATGCGGGCGAAGGTGCTCTCCGGCATCACGGCCTTGACGTCCTTCAAGCGGCCGTCGGCGCCCCACATCTTGCCGCCGTTGCGAATCATCGCAGGCATCGAAGCGTCGACAATGATGTCGTTGGGAGAATGGAAGTTGGTGATGCCCTTGGCCGAATCGACCATGGCCAGCTCAGGACGGTGCTCGTGGCAGGCGTGCAGATCGCGCTTGATCTCGTCCTGCTTGGCGCTCGGCAGCGTGGCGATCTTGTTGTAGAGATCGACCATGCCGTTGTTGACGTTCACGCCCAGCTCATCGAACAGCTTGCCGTGCTTCTCGAAGGCCTCGCGGTAGAAGATGCGCACACAGTGCCCGAACACGATGGGGTGCGAGACCTTCATCATCGTGGCCTTCACGTGCAGCGAGAACATCACGCCGGTCTTGTGCGCATCCTCGATTTCCTTCTCATAGAACTCGAGCAGAGCTTTCTTGCTCATGAACATCGAGTCGACGATCTCGCCGGCCAGCAGCGCGACCTTGGGCTTGAGCACCAAAGTCTGCCCGCTCTTGGTGATCAGCTCCATCTTGACCTCGCGCGCCTTGTCCAGCGTGATGGACTTTTCGCCGTGATAGAAGTCGCCGTGGTGCATGTGCGAGACATGCGAGCGCGAGGCCTGGCTCCAGTCGGCCATCGCATGCGGGTTCTTGCGTGCGTACTCCTTGACGGCCTTGGGGGCGCGGCGGTCGGAGTTGCCTTCGCGCAGCACCGGGTTCACCGCGCTGCCAATGCACTTGGCATAACGGGCGCGGATGCCCTTCTCTTCCTCGGTCTTGGGATTCTCGGGATAGTCCGGAATGGCGTAGCCCTTGCCCTGCAACTCCTTGATCGCGGCCAGCAGTTGTGACACTGAGGCGCTGATGTTGGGCAGCTTGATGATGTTGGCGTCGGGCGTCAGCGTCAGCTTGCCCAGCTCAGCCAGATTGTCCGGCACGCGCTGCGCCTCGCTGAGGAACTCCGGAAACGCGCCCAGAATGCGCGATGCGACCGAGATATCGCTGGTGCCGATGCGGATGCCTGCCGGCTCGGCGAAGGCCTGCATGATGGGCAAAAACGCGCTGGTGGCGAGCATCGGTGCCTCGTCGGTCAGCGTGTAGATGATGTTGGGCTGCTGGGTGCTCATGGGTCGGTGTCCTGGAATTGTTTGCCCCGCTGGCACAGGCTGCAGGGCGCGTCGTCAAATGAGCCTTGGCAAGCGGCGGCCTGAACCGATGCTTGTCGTAGCGACGCGCGCGATTTTCCTGCAATTCGATATCGCGATGTGAAAAGATGTTTTTTCAAGACTATGACTGTCCTGGGCAGACCAGCACATTGCCCCGTTTGCGGCCGCTGTCGACAAGCCGGTGGGCGAGCGCAATGTCTGCCAACTCGAAGCTGCGCTCATGCACCACCTCGATCCTCCCCTGGGCCACCAGTTGCAGCAGCCGCTCGATATCTGCCGCCCGTTCAGGCGCCGACCCGACGGCCACATTGCCGCGCGCCCGCATGATCTCGCCCAAACCGGCAGCGGTCAGCAACAGCCGCCCCTGAGGAGTCAGCAGGCGCCGACCCGACGCAATGGTCAAATTGCCGACAGCGTCGAGCACGACATCGAAACGCTCAGCGACGCAGGAGAGGTCGGTCGTTCGGTAGTCGATCACCCGGTCCGCGCCCAGGCGCCTGACCAACTCGGCATTGGCGCCGCTGCACACCCCGATGACCTTGGCACCAAAATGCCGGGCGAGCTGCACGGCATTCGTGCCGATCGCGCCGGATGCGCCGTTGACAAGCACCGACATCCCCGCCCGCAGCACCGCTTTCTCGCTCAGAAAGTACAGGGCCGTCGTACCACCGAACAGCACGCCAGCCGCATCTTGGTGGCTAACGGCAGCGGGCTTGCGAACCAGTTTGTTGGCAGCCAGTACCAGGAACTCGGCATGTGCCCCCATCGCCATGCCTGTCATCGCGCAGACCTCGTCCCCCGGCACGAAATCGCTGACCCTCGCGCCCACCGACTCGACCACGCCAGAGAAGGCGCCGCCAAGAATCGGGCGCCTCGGCCGCCGAAGGCCGAAGACCAGCCGCGCGGGAGTGCTCAAACCAGCCGGAAACCGGGCGGCCCGGATTCGCGCATCGGCCGAGGTGACGGCCGCTGCCACCACCCGCAGCAGGACTTCATGGGCGCCGGGGTCGGGCTGGGGCACATCGGCGATGCGCAGCACCTCGGGTGCGCCGTACCGGTCAACAAGAGCTGCTCGCATCGCCTACCTTACATTCGTAAGTCTAGGCAGCAGATGCTAACCTTACGACTGTAAGTCAACAAGTCCCGTTCAATTCATCAAAGAGAGTCTCGCCATGGTCCGGCGCCCCGCCCTCACCCATGAGCGCATCATCGACGCAGCCGTCCGGGTAGCGGACCGAAGCGGCCTTGCCCAGTTGAGCATGCGCAATGTGGCCCAAGAACTGGGGGTCGAGGCTATGTCCCTCTATCACCACCTGGATGGCAAGCATGCGCTGCTGGATGGGCTTGCGAACTGGGCGTTCACACAGATTGAGCTGCCCGACCCACGCCAGCCCTGGCGCCGGGCGATGTGTGAGCGCGCCGAGGCGGCCAGACGCGTCCTGGCTCTGCATCCCTGGACCCTCGGGCTGATCGAGTCCCGCCGCAGCCCCGGACCGGCGCTGTTGCGCCATCACGAGACCGTGCTCGCATGCTTGCGCCACAACGGCTTCCCGGTCGCCCTGGCCATGCATGCGTTCTCGGCCATCGATGCCTATGTCTACGGTTTTGTGCTGACCGAGCTGAATTTGCCCTTCGGCACCGGCGAAAACGCCGACGAATTCGTCGCCGAGATCCGCGAATTGCTGCCCGCCGACAAGTACCCGCATCTGGTCGAAATGATCAGCGAGCAGGTTCTCGGCAAGGACTACGCCTACGGCGACGAGTTCGCCTTCGGGCTTGAATTGCTGCTCGATGGCCTGGAACGTCATCTCGGTCGCCAGCCCTGACAGTGATTGCCGCCGGCATCCAACTATCGCTCGATGCGCGCAAAAGCTTGAACAGCCCGCTCCCGCCCGAGCTCGATCAATTCCTCGGCGCGCCAGAACTCGAAGAAGCCACAGGCATCTCGCGGAACTTCGACCAACACATCGGGCGCGTACGCTGACAGGCGCAATTGCGAGATCGTGTCTTGCATTGCCTGCATAGACACAAAAGCTACATCGAGCAGGCCGTGACGAGGCTCGGCTGGCGAGCGGGACGGTTGGAGCGCGTCAACGAACCGTGCGATGCGCCGGCGGTAGCTGTTGTCGCCGATCAAGGAGGCACTGGGCGGCGGCAGCACGACGGCCTCGGCCGGGCCGCTGAGATCGACGACCACCGTCAGATCGGTGGCATCGTCCAGGGTGGGCGCAATTGGCACCGGGTTGACCAGCGCACCGTCCAGCAACGTACGGCTGCCGTGTCGAAACGGTGTGAAGACCAGCGGCGTCGCAATGGAGGCGCGGATCGCGTCGAACATTTGGCCCTCGCGTAGCCAGACCTCCTCCCGAGACCCCAGATCCGTCGCGACCGCCGTGTAGGTGATCGGCAGCGCCTCAATAGGACAGTCACCGATCAGCTCGCGCAGCACGCTGATGATGCGCTCGCCCTTGAACAAGCCGGGTTGGCCGATGGTCGGGTCGAGCAGGCGCAATACATGCATTCGCTCCAGCGCCAGCACCCACTCGGCATAGACCTCAAGCTTGCCCGCAGCGTAGATGCCGCCCACCAGGGCGCCGATGGAGGTGCCCGAGATGGACCGGATCTCGTAGCCGTTCTCGCTGAGCCATTGAATCACGCCGATATGGGCCAAGCCGCGTGCGCCGCCACTGCCAAGAACCAGGGACACCGTCTTAGAAGCTGGAGTCATCGATACAAAGCCATTGCGTGTCGTCCTCGCCGATTTTCAGGGGCCAAGCAAACCGCCCGGGCAATGCCGGGCGGTCTAGACTGCAAGCTTGAAAAGCCGAATCAGATGCCAAGCGCCGCTGCCCTCAAGCAGCGGTCACGGCCAAGCGTACCCTCCACCCCGCCCCGAGATAGGGCCAGCGCAAACGGTTTCAAGAGGCGCCTGTCACATCCTGTCGACTCGGAACAAGGCTGCGCAAGACATCACTCCCACTCAATTGTCAACCTGACCTGGCTCTCTTGGGAAAAGCACCGGGAAAAGGTACCTCGTCCATCGCGATACCGTCATCCGTACTGTCGAACGGCCAGGCTCTACTGACCACCCGGCAGCGGCACCGGTAGTACAAAGCCCCTGCCTTTCCCTCAGCCGAGCTGCCAACGTTAGCCGCTCACCCATGGAATATGGACGAGTGACGGTATCAACGCCGACCTCGGAGCATGTTGCGACGGTATCAGTGACGGTACCGCCAGCAGAGCTTGCTCAACGCCACCGCACCAAGAACCCGCCGCCATCGGCTTCAAGCAACGAGATCAGGTAATCTTCAAACCGAACTTCCGCCTGATTGGTACGGCGGGAGGGGGCAGGTCACACGTCGCGCTTGTACCGTGACACCGGCGACATCAAGTACGCCCTGGCAGGGAACTCTCCGCTCATCGTCAACCGGCGTTCCGGAGAGATCGTGGCGACCGGCACTGCACGGCTCGTGGAGCACTACATCGCCGAGTACGAGGCGCGCATCGGCCTTACCTGACATCGCCGTACGCTTACGACGGTGGCGTCGCCGCTGAGGTAGTCCGCGCCGGCGCCGCCGATAAGCACGTCGTCCGACCCGAGGTCGAACAGGCTGTCGTCCCCGTCTTCGCCGTCGAGATGGTGCCTCACGTTTGAGGCTCAGAGGTGTCTAGAAAACCCGGGGCGATTCATCCCAGCCGCCCAGACCCGCGAAGTCTAGAAGCAACGCCATGTCGTGCAGCGCCTCTTCCATCGCCGGTTCGCTCAGGCGGAGCCATTGCTGCATGAAGTGAATCCGCAGCATCACTTCCAACGCGAACGATGGCCGGCCCCGCCGGCCTTCGGGCATGTACGGGCTGATCAAGGCAACCAGCTCCGACTACGGCACCACCCGGTCCATCTCTTCGAGGAACACGCCGTCGCGTGCGCTTGTTCGATTGGCCCAACCCAAGACTTGTCTGCTTCATGCCTTCAATCGTCTTCGCTGTTCACCCGGACGGGTAGCGGATTTGCTCGGGGTTATGCAGACCTTCCCCAGCCCTCCAGGCTTCGTAAAGCATCGGCCACCAGTTTGCCGGGACAGCGCGTAGACCCATTTAGCTCAGCATGCCCCAACAATGGAACGGTACGTCCAGCATGCCATGAAACATGGTCTCGCAACCGCCCCAGAGTTTCCAAAACCGCTAGCGGCACGCTCGCCTGACTGCGATTGTCATCCACATCAAAGCACCCGAGTATTCCTATCCCAACAGTCTTAGAGTTGTAACCGTAGCAATGTGCACCGACAGCCAAGCCCATCCGACCGCGTGGGTCCCCTTGGCGTCCCTCGATAAGCCGTCCACGCAGATCAATCAAATAGTGATAACCAATATCACTCCAGCATCGACCATTGATATCTTGATGCAATCGCTGGATTGCACATGCGGCATTCAGCCCTTCGCCGTCAGTTCAAGCGGCGAAGCTCGGCGTGTGGTGAACTACGATACTTTCAATGAAAGGCAGTGGTTCAACGTTTCCTCGAAACGGTGCAGCCCCCCAGCTCTCGCGGGGCATCGCCAATAGGGGAACCCGCTTATTTGAACGCGTTGACATGCGCAAGCAGCCCCTTAGAATTTCAAATCCCACCCGAGCTTTATACCTGCGGGGCGTCGATAGCGCGACACTTGCGAAACCGTCGCGCCGTCATCAGAAAAGTAATCACTCAAATAAATGGTGGGGGCGCTTGCATTCGTAACACCCACACGAAACACACCCAAAGTGGGAGATCTATAAGTAGCAGCAATTTCGACGTTTTCAATAGATGGTGCACCAACAGTACGTCTTTCATCCAACTGCACCAATTTTGAACCAAACTTGGAGTAGGACAAACTGACCGTCACGGGCAGCTTTTCCCATTGCCAATCGATCGCTGCACTGGCATTCCACGGCAGTTGCTGCAGGAGGCTATTCCTTTCAAAAGGCAACGCCTCTATCCGCGATCGATAGACTCCATAGCTCGCACGCAGATCAATCTTTGGCAGCTCTTTGCTCACCTTCTGAAGCGAAGCCTTCACATCCGCATCCAGCCCATTCGCGATGGCACTGCCAAGGTTTGTCGGTGCAAAGAACCAGCGTGAGCCATCAAAACGCAAAATGCGTTGAATCACATCCTCAATCTTCCTGTGACTCAAGTTGATCGACAACATCCCCCACTTTTGCAGCGGGCTCTCAAACCCAACCTCATATACATAAGCAGATTCAGGTTTAAGGTCAATGTTCCCTATTTCATCAGGAGAAAGAGGGCTATTTATGGTTGACTGGCGACGCCGAAGCGAAAGCTCATCTTGAGTCGGAAGCTTGTACGCGCGCCGCACTGCGGCACGGAGTGCAGGACTCGAATTACTTTCCGTCAGCCGATATTTAACCTGAAACACGGGAGACCACTGCCCGTCCGACCACTCTCCATTTTGCGGCACCCGCCCATGCACGAAATTGGTATCTAAGGCAATGCGCTCATAGCGCAGGCCCAGATAAGCCGGCATCTGGGTAGTGATATCAAAGTCCGATTGCGCAAAAGCCGATGCTCGAGTCGTATCGACTGCGCCAGTCGTATTGGCTACTGTCCCCGAGGAGAGCGGCTGCCAGTTGCTATCGCTTCGCCTGGAGCGATCCCACTCCATACCTGCGGAGACTTTTCCCAGATCTTCTGTCGACATCCGCCAGGTTCCACCGATGAGCGTCGACCGGTCAGTTCGATCCGCGTTGATCTGCTCCGTAGCCCCTGCTGCCTGCGATTGGAAGAGCCGGTGCTCGGTCTGCTCCGCCCGGCCCCATGAAGCGCGAATGTCGTACGAAACCCCAGACGTCAGCTTTTCGTTGTACTGAACCCTTGCGCGCAGACTACGGTCCATGACATTCGGCGCCGAATTTGAACCAGTTCTACTCGCTGATCGATCCAGCTCACGACTCTCATAGTCAGTCCGACGAAAAACTCCTCCATAGTCGACTTGGACACTGGCATTTTCTTCCAATTTCCAATTCGCGCGGCCAGACAAGTTTCCACTCAGACTGTCTACGTGATCGAAGTTTTCGATGTAATTCGAGGACTGGCCACTTCCGTTCGCCGTCACTCGGGTTCGAAAGGTTGTGTTATTGAAGTAAAAACTTCGCACCTGGGCGGACAATACGTTTGCAAGCGCCCCAATCCTTTCGTTTCGGACATAGCTCAGCGAATAATCATCATTTTCCCCAGATCCAGAACCAACTGTTTTCAGCTCGTTGAGCTTCGTTGCCTGCGTCAGACGCATGACGATATTTAGGACGCCCGCAATGGCTTGGCCAGATTGCTCAGCCGTTGCCACCCGACTAATTTCTATGCGCTCGATCTGTGAAATCCCAATTGTCTCAAGGTTAAAACCTGGCGGTGGGCTGGCGCCATCGACCAAGATCTTCGCGTATCCACCACCCAGCCCATTGAGTGATATCTGCGAGGTCCGGCCGCTCGAGTTAATTGCAACCCCCGAAATATGTCGCATAGCATCAAGCAAATTCGTGCTCGGGATATTCTCCAACTCCGCTCGCGTGACAATACGTTTGACAACACCAGAGTTGGCATCTTCAAGACTGCTCTTTCCGTTCACCTCCACACGCTGCATTGGATTTTCCTTTGCAACAGTGGAGCGTTCATTGCCAGTATTTGTACTTGATGTTCCCGCTGCTTCAGAGGGGCCGACCATCAGTGTTAGCAGCGAGGTAAGCACAGGGCCTGTGAATGCCACAATATTTCGAAGCATGTCTGTCATTTTCTTTGCGACCACTCTACTTTCTTGAACTAGATCAGAAGACAGCTTGGGATACAGCACTCAGGCGCCGCTCTATTCGACCGGATTCCATCCCGCTTCGCTTTAGGACGTCAACAACAGCATTGTGTACACCCAGAAGGGCCTCACAATGAATGGACGGAGCATCAAAACCTCGCGCAGCACTATAACGATGGTAGGCCTCTCCACCGCCACACGAATTTCTATGAGCGCAGGGGCTACAAGCCTCTGGCACAGTAAATGATGCGTCGATCAGTTTCGCAAACTGCTCGTTCAAGATTACATCAGATACGCTACCCCCTTTCCGATACCGTCTATCAGTACCGTCAGCGGGGCTGACGGTATCAAAACAGGTCGTTGGGGGACAGCGATTCGATACCGTTCTTGGAGTCGTCGCTTAGGGTGAGCTTTGCTGGGACTTGCGGGGAACGGATGGGACACTTAAGTCCCTGTCAGCATTACGCTTATTTCAAAACGCCGGACCGCCTTGGACGACCCGGCATCACCTTATTTCATTCCCACTCAATGGTTTCTGAGGCCCGGAAACCCTCATGAACACTAGATCTCTTGGTGCACATTTAGAGTTTTACCGTCATTTTTACCGTCATAAAACGAGCGCTTCGCTGTTGCAGGAGATGGACTCGTTTTGACGGGCGGCTACTCCACCGCGTCTATCGTCAACGATCATCTCGCTGCGGCGCGCCTCATTGTCGCCTCCTCGGCTAGAGTCGCCGGCTGACGTGGACCATCACATCACCAGAATGTGTTCGTGTATGCGGCTGAGCAGGTCTTCGAACGGCGGCTGACCAAGGTAGTAGAGCGCCGCAGTCTTCTGGTACTCGTCGCTGAACAGCTTCCGCTGCGCTGCGTCTTCAAGTCGAAACGCTGCGTTCTTCGCAATCTGAAGTTCGTCGCCACCGCGGAAGCGCTGCCGCTTTCGCTCTTCATACGCGACCTGGCCGAGGAATTCCTGGACCTCGGGCAAGTCGAGCAGGCAATAGACATCGTAGTAGTGCCGCAGGAAGTTCTTGGGGAACTCCTGGGCTGCATCGAGGCGTCGGTACTTGGTCGAAATCGTCTGCAGCTTCTCGACGAAGGTGTGCGTCGGCGCATAGCAAGGCACCTGCTGAGCGCGGTTGTCCTCAACCTTCACCCCTCGGGCCACCGCCGTGTCGTAGGCCCAAGACGAGATCGTCACCGCGCGATTTGGCGCCGTGTCGTCGAACCCCAACTCCAGCAGGATGCCGGTCTTCACGCCTTCCAGGGCTCGGCTGACGGTGGGATAGATGAGGCGGACGCCGGCGCTGCGCAGCTTCTCGTCGTCGAACGCGGTGTCGCGTTCCCCGCTCAAGATCCCTGGAATCTTGATCTCTGCCGCCAGCCAATCGTAGAAGGCACGCCGCGATTCAACATGCGCGGGCTTGTCCTGGTTCCGCCCCGTTCGGACCTCCATCGACTCGGGCGGCTCAATCCGGATATCGATGTCTTCCGAAAATCGGTGGATGACACCGAAGCCTTTGGAGAGCGAGGTACCGCCCTTCAGCTCGAACCGGAAGCCCTGGGCTTGCAGACCCCAGAGGCTATGCATGATCCAATAGTCCTTTTCGACAAGCACTGGATCGATGCCTCGTTCGTCGGCCACGACCGAGACGAGCTGCGCGAAGTCGCGTCGGTCGTGCAGGAAGTTAGGCATGTAGCCAGGCCGCGAGGCGCTTCTTGGTTGCCATCGAGCCGTAGCTCTCGACGGCTCGCAGCAGCCGCTTTCGATCAAAGGATGCTGCCCGGCCTTGGGCGCGCTCCAGCAATGCCGCCTGGTCTTCCGCAAGATCGCCGAGGTTGTTCAGCGCATCGACGAACAGAAACTCGGGCGAGAGCTTCTTTGGGAAGCGCGGCTTCATGCGGAAGTCGAACTGCCGGTTGCCCAGCTTGAACACACCGTGGCGTTTGTGGTTGTAGACCACGGTGCGATTGTAGAGCTGGGTTGCCCCAAGCCCTGCCGAGTTGTACGCGGATGGCGAGAACAGCAGGAACTCCTTGTCACGCAAGAAGGCAGCAACAAGCTCTTCCTCATCTGGCGGCAGCATGCCGAACCGCGAGCGACGAGGCACGTAGTAAAGCCCCTGAGCCAGCTTCGCCAAGCTGCCTCCATCCACAAGCTCACGCAGATGACGATCCACCGCCGTGGAGAACGGCAGGAGGTCCTCGCGCCTGTAGACGCGCCCCGAGCGCAACTCACCAGCAAGTCGCGCCACCGCGTCTCGCTTGGACTTTGCTGGCTGTTGGGTCACACCGGGCATGATGGAACTCTCGTTGAAATTTCATGCAATTCTATCCCAGACGATGGCTGCGCGCCACTGCCCGAGCAGGCCAAATCATCAAGCACCCTTCTTAATTCCGTTTTTTTGGAACTTGATCTTTCTATTCCATTTCTGCAAAATACCGCCCTGAAGCATAGGAGCAGACCTTGGCCAGATTGAACATCCAGAGCGAGCGCGTACAGGAGTTGATTTCCGACAAGGTCATCCCCCTTCTCTTGGCTGCGGGCAGCATCGCCAGCCTCACGAAGACCTTGAACGACGCACTGCGAAACGCTGGAGCCGCCGGGACACTTCACCCCAACCGTCTGCACGCCTTGTTGTCTAACGACATCGCACGCGGACTGAACGAAGCCACCATTGACCTCGCGGAGCAGGCTGCCAGCTTCGCGCTCGCGGGCGACAACACCATTCCTGATCGAGCCACCAAGGCTCTGCAGGATCTACAAGCCGAAGCGCAGCGCCTGCATCTGTTCGCTGGTGCCGCGCCTGAAGAACTGACGCAGCGCCTGGGCATCCCTCCTGCCGTCGCCTATCGACTGCTGCACGGGCAGTCGCTCGCAACCGACTCGGCTCAGCCTCTGATCGGCAAAGCGACCGACGAGCTCACAGAGCGGCGCCAAGAGCCGCCGGACTGGAGCTACCAAGACATCGCCGTGCTGCGATGCGTCGAAGCCTTCAGCCGCCGTCCGAGCGGCCGCGCTGGACTCATCCTTCCCACCGGGGCCGGCAAGACACGAACCGCGCTCCGCATCGTGCTCACCATGCTCAATAAGGCCGCCGATGCGAAGGCGCCGACCTACTGGGTAACGCACCGCCGCAATCTGCGCGAACAGGCGCACCGCGAACTGCAGAAGCTCGTCTCTGACGGCCATGAACAACTGCCGGCCGATCGCTTGCTGGAGCTCGCCAACCGCATCAAGTTCGTCATGGTCGGTGATTTGACGCCCCTGCTGGAGGGCGCCGCAGTCAAACCAGCGCTGATCGTTGTCGATGAGGCGCATCACGCGGCCGCCCCTTCCTACCAGCCGGTCTTCGCAAACCCGTGGGCAGCCCCAGTGCTGCTGCTGACAGCGACGCCCAACCGCGGCGACCAGCTACCGATCGGCATCGACGAGATTGCGTTCACGATCACCTACCGCGAACTGGCGGAACGGCGAGCCGTTCTCACGCCGACCTTCCTGGACTTCCCGGTTGACGACTTCGACTGGTCAAGCGTAGCGGTTGCCGACCTGGCGGACTACGTCATTGATCGCACGTCCACCGAGTTCACCAAGACCCTCGTGCTTGCCCCGAGAGTCGATCGTGTCGAGGAGTTCTACCAGGCACTGGTTGAGCGTCTTCCTGAGGACCACCCCCTGGAGGTCGAAGACATCGGCTATGTCCACGGCGCCGGCAACTCACTGGGAATCGGCAACGAGGACTTCCTCGCGCGCTTCGCCAGCAAGCCGCGCGCAGTCCTCATCTCCGCACAGTTGCTGCTCGAAGGGTTCGATGACCCAGGCATCAACACAGTGGTCTTGACCTACCCCTCCACCAGCATCATTCGCTTGATGCAGGCGGCGGGACGCTGCGTTCGATATGCGCCCGGCAAGCGGCATGCATACGTGGTCCAGGCGAGGAACGACAGCATCGCCTATCACTTCGATCAGCGCTGGCTGTACCAGGAGATCGACGACTTTCTCCGGCCGCAGCTCCAGGATGTCGAGTATGGAAGCCTGGGCGAACTGCGCGAACGCGTGACCAAGCTGCTCCAGATTCACAACGTCGATCCCGCGGCGGGCGCGAGAGTGCTGAACCGTCTCGCGACCGTGACACCAGGTGAGACCTGCAGGCTCTTTCTTTACGGCCTCCCCTTCTTTGGCACCGAAGAAGAGTTCGCGACTGAAGCACGCTGGGGCGCTTTGCTCGAATCGAGCGAGTCATCGGTGCTGCTGCGCAGCATCTTCAACAGCTTCTGCGCGATCGGCGCCGACTTGTCTGACCCGTCGGACTTTCTGCTTCGCGACGGTGCCGCACACGGTGTCAACAAGGATCTGGCGCCCGGCAGCCGATGGCTGGAGATGATGGGTCTGCTAACCGCTAGCTACTTCGCCAAGCGCGAAGTGCACGGCCCCTCGGCCATTGAATCACCCGGTAGCCGTCCATACCGAGCCAACGGCGCGACGACCTGGCTGAAGTACATCACCTGCAGCTTCCGTCCTGCGGTGCCGCCCGCGCTCGCCGAGTTTCTCCGCGACTGCCACAACGCCACGCAGATCGAAGCCGAATACCTTGATGGCCCCACTCGATACGCTGCTGCCGTGAAGGTGCCCCTGCCGCTGGGAGGTGCCGAAGCCTTCTTGCTCAACGAGTTGAGTCAAGCCGAGCTCGACGCTGCCACTACAGCGCTGCGCGGCCAGTTGGCCGACGCAGAGCCCCGCGAGCAGTTCAGCGTGCTCGCAGGGTTCATCGCAGGCTCAAATCATCGATCCCTGCCCAACCGCTTGCTCTCGCGCGCCGAGTTCCTGCTGACTGCGCCCGATCGGGCTGTGCGCATCCTCAAGCTCAACGATACGACTCATCACGAAACGAAAGAGGTAGACCATGCCTGACAACCAAATGCCCATCGCGGAACTACAGGGCGCCAAAATGGTGCCGTTCGACAAAATCTACCTTGATCCGAACAACCCGCGAATCGCGCCAGAAGACCCCCCTGGCTACACCGACCCAGACGCCCTGTTCAACGACGAGCTTCAGGGTCCTTTGGAGGTCAAGGTGAGGTCGGTCTACGAGGTCACCAACCTGGAAGAGTCCATCCTTACCCATGGCTGGGTCCCGATCGATTCGATCATCGTCTGGGAGCACCCCGACCGGCCGGGCTACTATGTGGTCGTCGAGGGCAACACCCGAACGGTGGCTCTGCGCGCCCTGCGTGGCGAGCGGCTTGAGCGTGAGCGCAAGAAGCTGGAGAAGGTCAAAAAGTCCAGGTTTGGCGAAGAGGTCAAGGTCCAAGAAGAGACGGTGCGGCGTCTCGAAGAGATCGTCGAGAAGACCAGCATGCTGCGCGTCTTCCCCGTCGCCGCGACGACGGTGGAACAGCTTCAAGCCATTCTGCCCCGCCTGCTGGGCGTGCGCCACATCAGTCACGCCAAGGAATGGAAGCCGTTCGCCACGAACCTGTACATCCTGTCGCTCTACGAAGACCTGTTCCGCAAGCGCCATGGCACGAAGACCGACCTGCGCCTAGAAGATGATCTGGTCAAGGCGGTCGCCGCCATGGTGTCGCTCGGTGACACCAAGACACGCCGGAACATTCAGGCCGCATCGGCCTTCAGCCACTTCAAACGCGACTTCGAGCACCGCTTGCCCGAAGGCGACAGCTTCAGCGATGCAGACCACTACTTCTTCGAGCTGATCCTCCAGAACAGCTATCCGAAGGAGCAGTTCGGCTTCACGAAGGACATGCTGAAGCTGCCCTCGGAGTCCGAGGAGGTACTGTTCCAGTGGGCCTTTGCCAAACCCAGGAACGGTAAGGAGGATGAGAACGACAACATCTTCTACAAGGCAGAGAGCATCCGCTCGTGGCATCAGATGTCGCGATACGACGCGACCGCCGGAACGAGTTTCGCGAAGCAGCTCGACGTCGAAGCGCCCTCAGAAGCTCAACCCATCAGGAAGGTAGAGGCTGAGTACAACATGCACAAGACCCAGCGCACACCGATCGACGCGCTGAGCACCCTGTTGAAGGCCCTTCAGGAGCTGAAGGTCGACACCCTGGTCTCGCAGCAAGAACACCTGGAGCCCATCCTTGAAAAGGTAGCCCAGGTGGTTACGCGTTACCAGAAAATGATGAAGGCGGTCGCGGAGTAGTACTTTTGCACCTTGCTCGTCAGAAATTCTCATACCAACAATAACGGCTGAACGGAGGCCACGTGTACTTCATAAAAGATTCGATGCTGGTCTTCTTCAGCCAATTTGCCCGCGAGTGGACTCTCCGCCGGGAGCGATTCAACAGGGAGAAAACGCCTAAACGCTTCTTCTCGTTCTGGTTCTTCATCGTTACATTGGGCCAGATCGGGATTATCACGTCGCTGATATGGGCAGGCATCAATGGCGAGGGGTTCATGGAGGCCCTCGCGAAGCAAGGCAAGTCTGGCAACTTCCTGACGTTCGAAATATCGTTGATTCTGTCCTGCCTGGCCTACTACTTCGAGGAATACGGTGAAGAACCAATACGCGCGCTCTTCCTCCTCCGTATCACCTGGCTCTTGCTGGCAATGATCGTGGCCTTCCTGGCCATGCTCAACTACATATACATCAACAGCACAACATCGCCAACCAGCTGGCCAGATTGGTTTGTGTACTACAACACCATTCTCTACATAGCAGGCGTCCTGCTGTCATATTTCATGTACATCACATTCTCGGTCGTCGAACCGAGCGTTGCCGAAGACATGAAATCGAAAACCGATGCTGCAATCAGCGCGGCCAATGAGATGGACTCGACCATTGCAGCCAGCATTGGCGAAAAGAAAATCAACCTTGAAGGATAACTATGCTGGACATCAATGTCTTTCCAATTGAGCAGCCTGGCGGCACCTTCTACTATGGAAAATTCAAGGCACAGGACCTACTCGGAAAGCTAAGTGTCATCCGCAGGTCTACCAACGCGGACGGCGTTCAACGCGACCTAACCGGACGTCGGACCCGAGAGATCTCCGATTATTTGTCGACTGCTGACGCCGTGCTTCCTACACCGCTTGTAATTTCGGTCGAATCTGCAGAGTTGCATACCGACGACCATGGCTTCCACGTCATGCATATTCCGACTCGAGAAGATTCTCCGTGGGGAGAAATCATCGACGGGCAGCACCGATATGAAGGCCTAAAAAGTGCTGCACCGTTCCACCAGTACGAGGTGCCAGTCTGCATATTCGTCAAATTGATGGTCGAAGACAAAGCAACGGTGTTCGGCACTATCAACAGCAATCAGGTTAAGGTCCCAAAGTCGTACATATACGACCTCTTCGACTACACCGACAAGAACACTCCCACCAAGTTTGGACACGACGTCTGCAAGACGCTCAACTATGACCAGGATGGCCCCCTGTCCCGCCGCATCAAGATGCTGGGGCGAAAGCTCAACGACACCGAAGTGCTGTCGCAGGGTGCGCTCGTTGATGCCATCGTTCCACTGATTTCGAAGAACGAAAAGCAAGATGATCGAAGGGCGCGAGACAACCAGCCGATTCAGCCAGACCCTAGCTTGCCGCTTCGCCAACTCTATATGGAAGGCAACACGATCGTATTCTCAAAGATTGTCAGAAACTATCTTCAGGCTCTGAAAGGGATAGCGGGAGAGAACTGGGAGAAGTACGTGCTTCGGAGCGTCGGCATGAAAGTATTTATGCGAATACTGGGCTCTGTGGCAAAGCGAGGATTAGATGAAGGGAATCTCTCAAGAGATTTTTTTCACTCGTACCTTTCACCGATTCAGGCAGATATTCTCGCCTGCACCACCGCAGACGGCACAAACAAGAGAGCTGAAGATGCGACGGTGGAGCGCTTGACGAAGGCTCTGATGGGCACTAACGCCGCAGGCTAGGCCTTCGACAAAGAACCAGAATGATCGGAGGTGTTGGATGACCATCGTTGAGGCAATCAAGCTGGTGATGAACGACGCGCAGCGACCGCTGACCGCGCGCGAAGCCTTTACCGCAATCGCCGAGAACTCCTTGTATGAGTTTCACGCCAAGGACCCATTGCATGTCGTCACCATGCAAATTCGGCGCCACTGCGCTGGCTTAGAGTTCCCGAGTGCTGCGCCGACAAAGCACTTTCAGATCCATGGAGACGATCGGTACTCGCCGCTTCCGTCCGTGCTGAAAGGTCCACGGACATCGCGAAGGCACACACCGGCCGACACGGGCAACCAAACGATCGAGTCAAGCGTCACCAATCCGCTCACCGAGGTAGAGACACAGCTCTGGAGCCTACATGCGAGGTACCTGGAGCTCTTCGAAGAGCACATGCTGCGTGAGCTGAAGCGGCTTTCCCCGGCGGGCTTCGAAGCCTTCGCGCGTGACCTTCTCGAAGCCTACGGTTTTACGGGGACGGTCGTCACATCAATCTCTCGGGATGGCGGCATCGACGGACACGGCAAGCTCAAAGTGGGACTTGCGCACCTCAACGTTGCATTCCAGTGCAAGCGCTGGACGAACGGGAACATCCAGCGCCCTGAGATCGACAAGTTCCGCGGTGCGAGTCAAGGTGCCTATGAGCAAGGAATCTTCTTCACGACCGCGTCGTTCTCCAAGGGAGCCATCGGGGCCTCAATCCAACGTGGAGCCATCCCTGTCGTCTTAATAGACGGCGCCGCCATCGTCAGCCTGATGGTCGAGAAAAAGTTTCGCGTCGAGTCAAACACGATGGATATCCCTGCATTCGCCCTCTAATGTTCGGCGAGCGGCAAGCGTTATTGGGAAGCACCTGCTTGGATGGACTTCGCCATCTCGACCAACAAGTCGTCTTCTCGCCGGCTAGCCAGGTAAGAGAGACCTCTGTGCACGTGCTGCACAAAGGTCTGCCGAATCGAATCCTCGGTCACTCGCCTCCCCTCCGCCAGCAAGCGGACCACGAGCAGGTTGTAGTACAGCTCGTCCTGCCCACCCGTGAGCGTACGCCAGTCAATCTCAACCCCCCCACCAAAGCTGAAAGTTTCTTCGGGCGGCACCGAGGGATTCGCCAAGGACAGGCACAGCGCATGGCGGCAGATGGCGTTGTTGTGCTCGATCCCGGTCCGACGCTTGAGCGTGACCAACTGGTTCTTGGCTGCAGCGGTAAGTTTGATGCGCTCCATCAGTTGGCCTCCGGCGGCTGGGCTGCATGGATCGACGTACGGCCTGCGGCGTCGTCGTAGTCCAGTGTGTACTCTGCATTGGTAAAGGGCTTCAAGGCGTCATAGGCCGGCCCGTCGACTTCCTGGTCGGTAGACAGCACAACAACCTGGTGGGACACCGTCGCAAAGAACCTCTTGATGAGTGCGGAGCGGTGCTGCTGGTCCAATCTCGCCAGCGGGGTATCGACAACCACCGGGAAGCGCCCCTTGCGCTCCTTGATCAAGGCGCTGAGCACTGAGATTGCAAGGAGCTGTCGCTCGCCAGCCGACAGGCGGTCCATCGGCAACTCCTGATGCTTGCCATCCTCGATGAAAACGCGATAGGTCTTGGGGTCCACAACGACCTTGGCGATCAGGTTCCGCTTGCGCAGCAGGTTCCTGAACTCCGTGGTGATCATCTCGGACAGCCACTGCGCTTTCGAGGCAAGCAGCCGATCCTTGAAGATCATCAGCGCTCGCCGCGCGCGACTGGACGCATCGAGACTCTTGGCCTCCAGCGATCGGTCCCTGAACTCGGTACCCAAACGCTCCTGGGCGGCGTTGAGCCGCATCCTCGTGTGCGCCAGGTTGCTCTGCGCCTCTTCGAGACGTTCCGTGATGCCAGCGAGTCGGGCTTCTGCTGCTGAGGCCGCCTTGGACTTGTCTTGCAGCAACTTGAGGATCTCGCCAATCTGCTCCTCGGCCGGAATCTGACCGATACGCTGCTCGGCTTTATCGAGTTCCACCTGGGCGGACTGCAGCCGCGACAACTCACCGCCCAAACGCGATGTTGCATCCTTGAGTTGCCGCTCAACGTCCCTGGGATTGGCGTCTTGCAGTGGCGGCACAGCAGCCGTGCGCGATCGCGTGTAGGCCTGCAGATCATCTGCCAGTGCCTTGCGAAGCGCATCCAGGGCTGCTTTTGGAGCCACCGCTGCGATGGCCGACATCACACGCTGATCCCGCTTCTTGAACTCCTGCCCAAGCAGCTTCGAATGCCGAGCGTGCTGGTCTTGATCCCACGCATCGCTGTATTGCGTCCAAAGCTTCGACAGCCATGCGATCGGCAACACTGGATCCGCCATGATCTCAGCGAGACCGCCTCGGGCGGCATCAACCCGGTCCTTGCTCGCAACCACGGCATTGCGGATGACCGCAGCTTGCTCATAGGCAGTCAGACCACGCCGCTGCGCGTCGTTGGTGAACTTATCGAGAAGCACTTGCGCTTGCTCGGCATCGTTTTTGGCAGCGCCTTGCTCCTGGGTCAGTGTCTGAACCTTCGCTTCGAGGACTTTGACCTGCTGCTCCCATTCTCCGAGGCCGCTGCGCGCGGACTCGAACTCCGCAGAAGTATTCTTGTTCTTGAGCGCGGCGCGGCGCTCCAGCGCTTTCAGATCGTTGCCAAGCGCGTCGATACCGCCGATACCCAGAAAAACCTCGGTCGCCCGCCGCAACAGGTCGGGCAAGCGCTCCGGGTTGGCAAGCTCTTCGATCTTCTCGCCGTCAAACAGGAACAGCTGCACGAGCTCCGCCGGCAAGATCGAACCAATGAACTCGTCCCAGGTCTGCGAAAACTCGAGGTCCTTGCTGCCGCCTTCGAAGATGCTCAGCTCTTCGACCAAGCCATCAGACCGTCGATGCCACTCCCTGCGCACCTCAAGGTGCCGCTGGCTCCCACCGACCTCAACGGTCACGCTGATATCGACTGCGGCATTGCCCGTGGCGTCTTTGCGCTGCAGGCCCAGCAACAGTTGCTCGTATTCCGAGCGCTTGAGTCCGTCCATGGCTTTATGCCCATAGAGCCCGATCTGCAACGCAGTCAGCAGCGTTGTCTTGCCGCTGCCATTGAGGGCTTTGACGAGGACAACGGGTCGTCCGCTCGTCACCGAAAGATCAAGCGTCTGTCGTTCGCGAAATGGTCCTAGGTTCTCAATTGAGAGACTTGATATTGTTATTTTTGCCATGAATCATGCAATCAACGCCGACGCGTCAGACGCGTCCCCATCCTGTTCCTTGACCGGGGTGCCCGCGAGCGCGAACTCCAGGGCTTCGCCTTCGTCGCGGAAGGCGTAGTGCCGCAGAACTTCCTCCAGGCGATCCAAATGCTTGGATCGCTTGTGTGTTTCCATCGACTGGAACTGCACCGCGAGCAGACTGCGCGTCAGTTTGTAGAGCTCTTGTGCAGCTTGCGGGTCAACTTCGCTTGCGACCGCTTCCAGAAGGCCGAGGTCAGTGGCAGCCAATGGCGACTGCTCACGCTCCTTGCCGGGATAGGGAATGCCGAAGACCTCGGTGTAGATGCGCGGCACCTGATCCTCGATTTCCCCCTTCTCCTCCACCCAGATACGCCGGATCTCGTCGAGTTCGTCGACGGAGATCAGCTCGATCAGCTGCGTTCCTTGCTTCTGGTCTGCATTGCGCACCACACGCTGCGTGTGCAGCAGCTCACGCAGCAGCTTCGCGCGATGCGCCTGGTTGTACGGCCCATGCACAAGCTCTCCGCGAAAGACAGTCAGCCGGCCGTTCATTCGGCGAAAGTCGCGGACCTCGCGGTCCTCTACCGCAAGGTGCTTGTTACGGAAGTCCAGAATAGGCTGCATCCACTGCTTCTGCTCATCGTTCTGAATCATGGCCTGCATCGACTTGTCTTGCGACACCATCGTGCAGACGTAGCAGCCGAACCGGCTGTCACCGCAACTCGCGGTCGATGAGTCCACCACAATGGGGCACTCCGCATCAGGCGTGGCGCCACGGTAGATTCCAAATAGCTCCTGGTTATCGATGCCCCAGGGGTTCTCGTTAGTGATGAGGTATTCCCACACGTCATCACTCGACCAGCTCTCGATCGGCGGATAAACCCAGACCCGCGACAGGCGTGGGTCGCGGTTCTTGCTGAGCCTTGCCCGCGTGCTGTCTTTGTAATGGTCCATCACCTTGTCGCGTGCCTGGCTCTCGCCTCGACGCTGCCCCAGCACAAGGATGGCTTCGCCGTTGTTCTCGGACAGCTCTTGTATGAACTTCGTCGATGCGCTGATCTTCAGGCGGTCGGTGCACCAACGAAACTTGGGACGAGGCGCGGGATAGCCCTTGCCGATCAGGTTCACCCAAAACCGGTTCTCCATGGAAGGCAGCAGCCTGTGCGCCGTGATTGGCAGGCCTTGCTGCTTCGCCGAGATACCAATCCGGAGCAGGGACGTTTCGACCCACGCGGCGATCACAGGGTTCTCGACCAAGGTGTCCGTGCTGATCACATGGACCGGCTTGATCCGCTGGTCAGGAGGCAAGGCAGCAAGGGCTGTCCACAGCAGCTGCAGTGAAGCGGTCGAATCTTTGCCGCCGCTGTAGCCGACGATCCACGGGATCGAATCGGCCAGGTACAGATCGCGTATCTCAGCGACGATCTGGTCAGAAGGGGTGCTCATTTCTCTTCGTTCCTTTTGGATCCGCGGCTCGGAGCGCGTGCGGCCTGCCAAGCCGCCTCCGCAATGCTCTCGTCCGCAGTCAGCTTGAGACCCAGCACCCGCTTGATCTCGTTGCACGTCAATGTGATGTTTTGGCCAGACTTGGCCATGGCACCGCCTACCATCGCCCTGCCCTCCCACGTAGCAGCGTTCTGCCGCGACCAGTCAACGTCCCGCAACTTCTTGATCCGCCGCTGGCGTTCAGCGGCAGGCAGCTGATAAAGCGCGCGCCCGGCCCTCCCGAGCGACTGCAGCACGATGGCGTGTGAGTGGATGAAGTCGCGGCGGACTTCGCCCGAGGTCATCTTCGACTCCCGCACATAGGTCCACTCCGGGATCTGTTCGCCGACCAACTCCCAGAACTCCAGGCACTTCTTGCTCGCCGATGCGAAGTCCTCGAGTTCCTTGTCGAGCAGCAGCTCGGAAGTCGCGAAGTTCACGGCACTGAGCGTGAACAGCTTGCGGGACCGGGGCGACAGCGACGAGCGCTCCGTCTCGATGAGGTTCTTGAATACAGACGACGTGAGGCTGAGGTGGCGTGCCAGGCTTGCCGCTGCACTTCGGTGGTCATACAGGATGCCGAGCGAAGCCGACGGCTTGACAGCGTGTCGGTTCAAGTCCGCGAACATCTGCTGACAGCGTTCCAACCCCCGATCAAGGAAGAAGACCACAGCGATGGTCTCCTCGCCCAACTCGGGCGCGGCCTCCAGCGCCTGGACGATCGCCGCTCGGCGATGCTGACCGTCGTTGACGATGAACTTTGCGTCCATCGAAACCGTCAACGCGCCCATGCGGAAGTTGGCAGGACCATCGGTACCCACAGGCTCGAAGCGAATCGCTCCATCAATCGAGACAGTGATGGCCGAGAAGGTGTAGCTCGCCTTGTTGTCGATGACATACCGGGCGATGTCCGGAACCCGTGCCCGGTTCAAGGTTCGCTGGGCGCGCAACTCCGGCACCAGCTCTTCTTCGTCGAAGGTAAACAGGCGCGTCAATAGGCGTAGCGGGCACATCGAGACGTAGTACTCTCGCCCCGCTTGCACCCCTCGAATCGCCGGAAAGACATAGGAAAAGTTTTCAGCCATACCCTCTCCATTCTAACATGTTTGTTTGATCATAAACAAACGTACGCGCATGGGAAGGACGCAGTTTGTGGTTGCGCTTCGATCGCGTCGCTAAGGTCGTGAGGGCATCTCGGCTGCGCCGCCGGGCTCGCGGGCTGCGCCCCAGGCTTCGTGCCGAATCCCGGCCATCCGGCTTTGATCCCTGACGCCTCCGGCCCGGCTGTGCCGGCCCTGCGCGCTGCGCTTGCCGTGAACACCGGCGATGTGTGGGGTGCCGTGGTGGGCTGGCTTGCTGGTTCCCGTCATCCTTGCACACCGTTCTCGCGGATCAAGGTCTGCGCGTGCTGCGCACGCTGGCGGCCTTCGGCCGTCTTCGAACCTGTGACCGCTGCGCTGCGATGTGCCGGTTCCGGTCCCGGGCAATCCCGCCCGGTCACTGGAGTTCGCCATGTCGCTCGATCTGTTTCCTTCTTCTTCCCATGCTGCTGTCCCCGCATCCCTGTTGGTGCGCGATGTCACAGGCAGCTACCGTGCGGCCGATCCAGCAGAGGTGCTGCAGGCAGCACTGCGAGTGCTGGAAGGCCAACTGCGTGGCAGTGAGGTGCTGTCCTCGCCGCAGGCAGTGCGCGACTTCCTGCGCATCAAGCTCGGGACGCTGGAGCACGAGGTGTTCGCGGTGATCCACCTGGATGCACAGCATCGGGTCATCGAGTACGTGGAGATGTTCCGGGGCACGGTGAGCCAGACCTCGGTGTACCCACGCGAGATCGTCAAGGAAGCCTTGGCGCGCAATTCGGCGGCGCTGATCCTGGTGCACAACCATCCCTCGGGCGTGGCCGAGCCGTCGCGGGCCGACGAGATGCTCACGCAAACGCTGAAGAACGCGCTGGCGCTGGTGGACGTGCGGGTGATCGATCACCTGATCGTGGCAAGGGCGACGATCCTGTCCTTTGCCGAGCGCGGGCTGATCTGAGCCCGCGTCACCGGGAGCCGCATAGGCTCCCGGTTTTGATGCGCGGTAGACAGCGTGCCATGGCATGGCACGAGACCGTTTCGACTTCGTGGACTGCTGGTTGGAGGGCTGGCTTGCTGTTCCCTTCATCGTGCCACGGCGTTCTCGCCGTCAATGACTGCGCGTGCGGGCACGCTTGCGGCTTGGCGGCCGTCTTCGATCGTTGACTGCTTGCGCTGCGCCGTGCCCCGGAAGGGTCGGGCAATCCCGCCCGGAAACCTTTCAGGAGTTCACCATGAACAACGCACTCATCACCGACGAGCACCGTATCGTGCTGCTGGCCAACGGCCGCGAATCCTTGCAGAACCCGGACTTCGATCCGGCACCCGTGGTCAAACTGTTCACGCCGGATGGCGGCGCGACCTGGCTGCTGACCGAGATCGATCCCGATGACCACGACCATGCCTTCGGGCTTTGCGACCTGGGCCTGGGGATGCCGGAAATCGGCTGGGTCAGTCTGCAGGAGATCGCTGCATTGCATGGACGGCTGGGCTTGCCGGTCGAGCGTGACCTGCATTTCCGGGCCGAGAAGCGGTTGAGCGGTTACACGCGCGATGCGCGGCTGGCCGGACGAATCATCGTCTGACCGACCGCCAGGGCGCCATTGGCGCCCTGTTTCTCAGGGTTTGAGCAGATCCGGCAGGCAGTCGGCGAATGCCTGCTGGATCTTACTCATCGGCTTGGCGATGGCTTCATCGCCGGTGAGGACCGCCATCGTCATGCCGGTCATGGTGCTCAGGCCATTCGAGTTGCGCAGCACCTGCAAGGTTAGGTGCACAGGGAATCCATCGGCGCTGCGTCGCAAGGGATGGATGCCGCCATGCACGAAGGAGTTCATGGCGTGCCAGGACACGTCTTTGAAATGGGTCAGCATCTGATGCGCTGCGGCCGGCACGCCCTGCCCGATCCGCTTGCCGATCTGGTCGATCATCTCTTTGGCCGTGGGCAGGTTCTTGACGGCCTGTTCGGAATCCAGCGTGAGCGGTGCCGACAGCTTCTCGATGGCGGCGTCACCGGCCGCATAGATGAGCCACATCGCACGGGTCAGTGCTTCGAACTGCAGCCGCATCAGGCTGACGGCCGAGGTTGGCATGCCCAGCGCCATCAAGGCTTGCAAGGCCGTCGCATGTTCCATCGCCACCAGGCACATGCCCAGAGCGGCCTCGCCACGGGGCGATCCGTCGAACTCGGCGTCGTCGAGCAGTTCGTTCAAGCGTTCGTGCAAGGCACCGGAACGCTGGGGCATTTGCTCCAAAGGATCGTCGGAATCAACCGGTTCTGTCTCGGACATGTTGTCATCGTATAGACGTTCCTGCATTCGGGCGTCCCCGGCCACCTGGAAGACGGCCGGTCGCGCTGTCGTGCGCGTAGCGCATCAAGCCTCGCTACGCGAGTCTTGCCCCTGTCGGGCTTCCATCGTCCCCTCGCGCAGCTCGGCTGACGCCTCCGGCCCGGCTTCCTGATCCGGGCCTGCGCGCTTCGCTTGCCGTGCGGTCGGCGTGTGGGATGGCCGTTGCCTTGTCCAGCCGTCTTCCCTGACTCCATCACCTTGTCCGCGACTGTAGTCCGCGGCCGGGTGCCGTCAAGGCGCGCCAGGCCGTGTCCTCGGCTTCGCCTGCGGGCCGCACCAACCCAGCGCTTGTTTCCTTGACGGCCCCCGTCCACGAACTCCCTTTCGTCGCGGGCGATGAACTCAGGAAAGACGGTGGCAACGAGGCCAACCGGGTTCTTCGTGCCGACCGCACCGAACAGCCGGAAGGCTGGGCTCCGAATCTTGGAATCCGGTGTGCGGTTTCTTCAACAGCCGACGCCATCCATGGATGGATTCAGGAGAAATGACATGCAACTCGCCTCCCGCTTCGCTTCCCGTTCGCCGGTGCTGCGTTCGGAACTGCCCTTGTCCGATGACCAGATTCGGGTCGTGGTGCCGTCCATCTTCGCGGACGCCCCGCACGAGAGCCGTTCCGAGCGGTACAGCTACATCCCCACCGCTGCCGTGCTGACCGAGCTTCGCAAGGAGGGTTTCCAGCCCTTCATGGTGTGCCAGACCCGCGTGCGTGCCGAGAACCGCCGCGACTTCACCAAGCACATGATCCGGCTGCGCCACGCCAACCAGATCAACGCCCGCGAGGCCAACGAAATCATTCTGCTGAATTCCCATGACGGGACGAGCAGCTATCAATTGTTGGCGGGGATGTTCCGCTTCGTCTGCAAGAACGGGCTTGTCTGCGGTGACACGGTCGCCGATGTGCGTGTGCCCCACAAGGGCGACGTGGCCAGCCACGTCATCGAAGGTGCCTATCAGGTGCTGGGAGGCTTCGAGCATGCGCAGGCATCGCGCGAATCCATGCAGGCCATCACCTTGGATGCCGGGGAATCGGAAGTATTCGCCCGGGCCGCGCTGGCCCTCAAGTACGACGACCCGGCCAAGCCTGCACCGGTCACGGAATCGCAAATCCTGATGCCGCGCCGTGGGGACGACCGCCGCCCCGACCTGTGGAGCGTGTTCAACCGCACGCAGGAGAACCTGACCAAGGGCGGTTTGTCCGGTCGCACCGCCAATGGCCGCAGGCAGCAGACGCGACCCGTGCAGGGCATCGATTCCGATATTCGCCTGAACCGCGCCCTGTGGCTGCTGGCCGATGGCATGCGCCAGCTCAAGGCCTGACTCCCTCCACGCATGTCACCCGCTGGAGGGGCGGTTCCCCTCCATTCCCTGTTCGTTTCAATCGATTGGAGATACATCATGAACGCCGTTACCTATTCCGAAGCCCACGCCGTCAACGCCGCCAGCAGTGCGGCCAGCGCGCTGCAAGTCGCCGACCCGAGCAAGCACATGGTCCTCGTTCCGCTGTCGCGGCTGGTGCTGCGTCTCACGGGCCGCAATGTGCGCAAGACCTCGCGCATGTCCATCCCCGAACTGGCCGCATCGATCCAGCGCGTGGGTCTGCTGCAAAACCTGATCGTGATTCCCGCCACTGATGGCGAGCATTACGAGGTCGTGGCCGGTGGCCGTCGCCTCGCAGCGTTGAAGCTGCTGGCGAAGAAGCACCGCATCGCCAAGGATTGGAATGTGCCTTGCCTGCGGGTGGCCGATGGTACGGCCCGCACCGCCAGCCTCACCGAGAACGTGCAGCGCGAAGCCATGCACCCGGCCGACCAGTTCGAAGCCTTCGCGGCGCTGGTGGCCGAGGGCCGGCCCATTGAGGACATTGCGGCGGATTTCTCAGTCACGCCGCTGGTGGTGCAGCGCCGTCTGAAGCTGGCGAACGTCTCGCCGCGCTTGATGGACGACTACCGCGCCGATGCCGTGACGCTGGATCAGTTGATGGCCCTTGCCATCACCGACGACCACGCCGCGCAGGAGGCCGCGTTCTACGATGCACCACAGTGGCAGCGCAACCCCTCCGCATTGCGCGAGCGCCTGACCGGGCGTGAGATTGGGGCATCTCATGCGCTGGTGCGCTTCGTCGGGCTGGACGCCTACGAAGCCGCAGGCGGCGGCATCCGCCGCGACCTGTTCGCGGACGGCGATGCGGGCGTCTACGTGTCCGACACCGTGCTGCTGGAAACGCTGGTGCGCGAGAAGCTGACCGGCATTGCCGACACCCTGCGCGCCGAGGGCTGGGCCTGGGTGGATGCCACGCCCGCCATGACCCATGCCGACCTGCAAGCTTTCCAGCGTGCCCCGAGGGAGCGGCGCACGCCGACCAAGCGCGAGGCGCAGCGCATCGAGCGGCTGCAAGAGAAGATGCAGGACATCGGCGAGGCCGTGGAAGCCGCGATGGACGCTGACGACGAGGACCAGGCCGAAGCCTTGCAGGAGGAAGGCGAACGCCTGGGCGAGCAGTTGCAGGCGCTGGAAGATGGCTTGCAGGGGTACAGCGCGACCGTGAAAGCCGCAGCCGGTGCCATCGTCACCATCGACCGCAACGGGGACGCTGTGATCCATCGCGGGCTGTTGCGCGAGGCTGAGGCCAAGGCGCTGCGCACGCTGGAGAAGCTGCGCCAAGGCTTTGCCGAGGGTGAAGGCGCGAACGACGACGAAGGCGAGACGGCGGAGGAAGCCCAAGCCCCCGCCGTCTCCGACCGGCTGGCGCAACGCCTGAGCGCGCACCGTACAGCCGCGCTGCAAATCGAAGTCGCCCGGCATCCGCAAGTGGCGCTGGCCGCGCTGGTGCATGGCATGGTGCAAAGCGTCTTGCAAGATCGCCGCTACGGCCACGATCTGCCGCTGGGTGTTCGTCTGACGATGCAAGACCGGCTGGACGGCATGGCACCGGACTGGCCGGAATCGCCCGCCGCCGTGGCGCTGCGCGAGGTGCAACAGACATGGGGCGACAAGCTGCCCGAGGACAGCGCCGAACTGTTCGCCGCGCTGCTGGCGATGGAGCAAGGCGAGCTGGTCCAACTGCTGGCCGTGTGCGTGGCGGGGGTGGTGGACGTGGTAACGCCCCGCGCCACGCCGCACCAGCCGGGCGCGGAGCTGGCTCAGGCCGTGGGCCTCGACATGGCGGCTTGGTGGACGCCAAGCGCCGAGGGGTACTTCAAGCACGTTCCGAAGGCCGCAATCCTGCAAGCCGTGGGCGAGTTCGCGCCGGATCAGGTCAACCGGCTGGGCAAGCTCAAGAAGGCCGACATTGCCAGCGAAGCCGAGCGGCTGGCCGAGGGCACAGGCTGGATGCCTGCTGTCTTCAAGGCCGAGGGGCCGCGGGAGGCCGCATCGGAGGACGGCCCGGAAGAAGCCCGCGCCGTGGTGGATGAAGCGGCCGAAGCGCTGGCCGCTTGACCCTCGATACAGACCAACGCCCCGGTCTCGGCCGGGGCGTTGGCTTGCAGGAGCCAGACCATGCCCACCACTGACACCACGAGCCGCCCACGCATGGCGGCGATCTATGCACCGGGCACGGTGCGCGCCCGCCGCTGGCGCGGCGCGGGCGACGTGCGCGGCTACCGTCCGCCCTCGGGCTGGACGGCCCGCGCCGACCTCACCGACGTTCACCCCATCATGGGCCGAGCCTTGCCGCGTGCCGTGTGGTGGATCATCGAGACGAAGGAATGATGCCGGCACCCGGCCCAGGCCGTTCCGACCGGGCCGGGTGGATTCAAAAAAATCCGGGCGCGGCAGTGGCCGCGCCCGGTGTCGAACCCCGAAGGCCAGCCAGAACGCCACAGCCTGCGCTGCCGCTCCGGTTGCGGCGTTGGGGCGCACTTGATGGTGAGGGCCCGATCACACCTTGATCGGGCCAAACATCCCCGTGTAGATCAGCGTCTCCCAAACCTTCTTGATCCCCTGTCCGGTCTCCTGGCTCACAAACAGCGATGACCTGGCGCCGTGAGGGGCGCCCAAGAAATACGAGCGCATCGATTCCCAGGTTTCCGCGACCTGCGACCAGGTCCAGCACGGGACTTCTTTCTCCAGGATCAGGGGCACAGCAATGGCGAGCGGGATCATCTTGTCCATGGGCAACGGTTCTTCCCAGTTGCACTTGACCAAGATCGGGGTTGCCTCCGCGTTGTAGAACTGGACATCCAGCCTTTCTGCTGTGATATACGCAGCGTGGTGGCGAGGCAGGGCCAGAACGGAGTCCAAAACGTCTTGGCCATCGCCATAGGGGCAGGTGATAAATCCGTGGGCGAAGTACCGCGTGTGATCGAGGCCCTTGTAGCCGCAACGGTCGCTAGGGGTGGTGACCGGATGGCGGTCATCGTGATGGCGCACCAGCGGGTGCCATGAGGGGTATCGGTCAACGACCGGGCCCAGTTCAGTGACGATGTCCTCCAACGCCCTTTTGCTTCGGAAGCGTTGCGCTTCGTCCGCATCCCGGGGGCGGGGGACAAGGTACTTCTCCACCTCTTCGTATCCTGCTTGTGCTGCTTCATCTGCTCGGAACGCCATGATTCACCTCGTTTTTCCGTGTCGTGCGTGAATTTATTGCATAACGCATGAAACGTCAATATTGTGCGTAAATTGGTTGATTCATGATGGTTGGCGATTCGCAGTTCGACGAGCATGAGCGTGCCGGCGCAACGCGCCGTCGGGCTCTCGGGCTGCGCCCCATGCCGACTTCGCTGTCACGGCCATTCGGCTTCCATCCCTCACGCCTTCGCGCCTGCGGCGCTGCGCTTGCCTCCAGGGGACAGTCCCGCAGACTCTCCCCGCCGCGCGTGGCTTGGCGCCCCTCGATACCGCCGAACCGGCATGCGCCGGATTGGCCCGGCCAATGCCCCGCCGCAATGAGCAGGGTTGTGGTGAACACGCCGGAGCTTGCTGCGGCAGGTTGTGCAAATGCGTGCCGTCCTCAACGCTGGCGGTTCCTGCCCATCACGTCACGAAGGACGGTTCACGCCAGTTCACGTCATCCCCGACCGGCATCGCCATGGAGCTTCCACACCACGCCTCAAGACCGGCGCCGCAATGCGTGGCGGCAGCGTTCTCGCTTGTCGTTGGCTGGTTGACCTGGCCCACATGTGGAAGCGAGCCGGTGCAGCCTTCGTGCGGGACTCCGATTCGGCCAAGGCTCCTTTCGGAGTGGTTCGGCCCAAGGCGTCCTTGTGTTGTTGTGAATCCTGGCGGTGGCGCGGCTGCGCCTCGGGCTTCATGGCTGCAACCGTCCGGCGAAAACAATTTCCCCTCTGCTACGCAGATTCCTCGCGGGCCAAATTGTTTGCGCCTTCCGGTTCTCCACTGCGTTGCGACCGCAAGCGGTGCAGCCCGCCCGTCCCCCGCCGGCCGGATCACAACAAGGACGCGATGGGCGCGAACCTTGTTCAACCGAAAAGGAGTTTCATCATGGCCAACATCGGCACCTTCACCGCAGACAAAGACGGCTTCACCGGAACGCTGCGCACCCTGACGCTCAACGTCAAGGTCAAGCTGGTTCCCAACGACAAGGGCAGCAGCGAGAACGCCCCGGATTTCCGCCTGCAGTCCGCAGGTCACGACATCGGCGCGGCGTGGAAGAGGACCAGCGAGGCCGGGCGGGAATACCTGTCCGTGACCCTCGACGATCCTTCGTTTCCGGCAACGGTCTACGCCCGCCTGATCGAAGGCGAGGACGGCACGCATGACCTGATCTGGTCGCGCAGCAAGTCCCAGGCGGCCTGACGGCCGAAGTGCCCCGCCCGAGCGCGGGGCACTTGGCGATCACGACATTGATGCCCGCGCGATCATCAACTCAGTGAGTCCAGATAGCTGTCAGCATCGTCGATGCCCAGCTCGATCCACATCGGCAGATGGTCGCTCATGCGGTAAGTGCGCCAGTCCTTGAAACTGCGGCCGGGATGCTGTGCGCGCTCCTGCGCATAGTCGCCTTCGTCCGCGAGTCGGTAGACGTGTTCGTAGAAATCGAAGACGCCAGCATTGCCAGTCGCCTTCAGCCGCGCCAGCTTCTTGTAGTACGCGATCTGGTCGTAGTGCTTGTTTTTGTCGACGTTCGATCCAGGCACTTCTTGCAAAGCGTCAGGGACGACGAAGCCAGCCTTCGTGATGGCCTGCATCGTCACATCCTTGCGGTTGAAGATGTTGAAGTCGCCCAGCATGATGAGGTTGTCAGGCACAGGCACCGCGTCCGGTTCGTATTGGGGGGCACCAGAGAGCTTGCCGGCATGCTTGGCGATCGTCTTGGCGAACCCCGTGATCTCCGCCAGACGCCTCGGATCGACGGCTACGCCTTTGCCGTAATAGATGTGAACCGTGGCCAGCGTGAGATAGGCCCAGCCGGCTCGAAAGCCGGCCACGTAGGGCGAGCGTGCCATCTGCACAGGTTCTTCCTTGGCGCCTTTGTCCTTGGGCAGCACGAGTTCCGCCGCCAGCCCCGTGAAATTGACCTTCCGGCGGTCGAACAGGTAGGCCATGCGTTCGGAATTGCCGGACGTGCCGAGGGTCACGTCGGTCACGAGGAAGTCCCAGTCGTTTCCCAGCAGCCGCACCAGCGTCTGCAAGGGGTACAGACCATCACGCACTTCCTGGATCGCGATGAGGTCGAAGCGACCGAGGATTTCCGCGATGTAGTAATACGGCTCTTCGCGGCGATAACCGTACTTGCCAGAGTCGAACTCGCGGATGTTCCAGGTGGCCAACAACAGCGTATCGGTCGCCGTGCGTGCAGGAATGGCGGCAGCCAGTGCCGGTCGCAACCGCTTGAGACCATCAATGGTTCGACGGCGCACCTTGGCGTCCGTAATCTTCTTCAATCCTGCGTAGTACGTCATCCGCGCCTCCTGGGTTATGGGTTCTTTAGCTCATCCAGTTCTTTGCGCACCTGTGCTAGGACCTGATCGGCTTTGCGCTCGCTGTCGCCGGCATACGCAAGCGTCAGCAGCGTGAGCGGGTGCACCTCCATCACCTCGCACAGCTCGGCCAGTTTGCTCAGGGTCGGACTTTTGAGGTCGCGCTCCAGCGAACTCATGTAGGTGCGGCTGGACACGTCCGAGAAGGCCTCCTGGCTCAAGCCGCGCGCCTTTCTGATGGTCTTCAATGCTTGCGCCAATGTGTGTTTCTCTACCGCCAACTCGGGTTCCCCTTGAAACCCAAGATGACATTCGATTGCGCCCTATAGGACTACAATCTATAGTGTTCATTTGATGTCTGCCCTGTGCGTTTGCGTCTTTGCTGAAACCCGCATCGGCGCATTTCCTCCAAAGCACAGAAGCTGATCCGTGTCTTTCCTGACTTCCGCCGATACGTCTGCCCGTTTTTGCGCTTCCACGGATTCGTGGGTTTGTGCATGCGTGCTTCCGCGAGAAGCCACGGATGCGGTTCGGCGACTTTGAGCATTCGTGGAGATGCAGATGCCCCGGCTTCTCACCGACGATGACCGCACCCGCCTGCTGGCCAACGGCGTGGCCCGCGCCGCGGGACAGGGCACAGACCCGGTGGCCGTGGTGCGTCTGTTCACCCCGGATGCCCACGCCACTTGGCTGCTGGCTTGGCTCGACCCGGCCGATGGCGACACGGCGCACGGCGTGGTCGATCTTGGGATCGGCATGCCCGAGTTGGGCACGGTGCGGATTTCCGACCTGATGTCCATCGTCGGGCCACGCCAGCAGCCCGTGATGCGAGATCGCTACTTCCAGCCAGTGCGCCGACTGTCGGAATACCTGCGCCTGGCCGAGGACAACGGTTCGGTCACCGACTGACGCTGTCGGTCTGTTCCGGGCATTCGGTCCTTCTTGATCTGGCTCATGACCGGCCAGGTCTCAATCGAGACTGTTGCACCGCCGCGGTGCAGTGCTGATCCAAACAGTCTCGAAGCCCGACGCGGTCTGCCGCACGCTGGTTCACGCGGCGCGCCATTTCGGCGTAGAGCCGCCGTCGCACTCGGACGATCCCTGCAACGCACCGGAGCCCATCGGTCTTGACACTGCCAGCGTACCGCTTCATCGATGACACCTTGACGATGGCTCCGTAGCCCGCCGGCTTGCCGTGGCGACGCATTCCCTGCACGGGAGGGGGCACCATGGCTGATCTCAGCGCGGAACCCTGGTACGCCACGGCGGCGTACCTCTACGTCCTGCACCTGGACGAGCTGGCCCTGGCCTGGTGCTACCTGCGCAGGCACCCCGACTACCGGCGCGACTGGCTGCGCCGTCGCCCTCATGCGCAGGCCGCGCAGCGTTGGGGCCTGCGTCTGCTGGAGAGCCCGGACCTGGATGCGCGGGATGCGCACCCGGCTTGGCTGCCCGGCCATTCGGCCGTGGTGCAACTCCACCCGGACGCTGATCCGCCCTGGGACGCCGATGTCTTCGCGTTCTGGGACATTGCCGGGCGCAAGCAGGTGCTGCATGACGGCAACGGGCTGTCGCTGGTCACGCGCAGCCCAGGTCGCTGCCAGCGTTTCGCACTGGCGCCGGGTCTGGATGACGGCATGGCCGTGGTGCTTGCCTGCCGATGTGGGGCACCACCACCGGCAGCGCATGGACTCGGCGCAGCCTTCGGCGTCGCCCGCCCCAGGCCGTCGCCAACCTCGCTGCTGGAATTGCACACGCTGCAGGCCTTGGACGCCACCCTGGCCGGTGCGTCTCTGCGCGAAGTCGCCGAAGGCGTGTTCGGCACCGAGGTGGTCGCCGCTGGCTGGCACGCCGACGGTGACCTGCGCGCCCGCGTGCGCCGCCTGGTGCGCCGGGGTCATGCCTTGATGACTGGCGGCTACCTCCGCCTGGCACACCTGCCACCGCTTGGGGAGGGACGTTTGGGCCTGGACGCAAAACGTCCCTGAGCAACAGGGCTTCGTTTTCTGAGACTGCCTCCATCCGGCTGCGATGTGCCGCCGGAGCTTTGACACCGATGGAGGTTCACCCCATGCGACCTGCTCCCTTGCGGCCTGCCGCCGCTCCCGCTCCGGCTACGGCCGGCGCCGCCCAGCCACAGCGCTATCTCACCAACGACGAAGCCGCCGAGTACCTGCGGCTGTCGCCGCGCACGCTGGAGAAGCAACGCGTGATCGGGGGTGGCCCAAAGTTCCGCAAGTTCGGCCGCCGCGTCATGTACGCCGTGGCCGACCTGGATGCCTGGGCTGCCGACCGCAGCTTCGGCAGCACGTCCGATCCCGAGTACGCCGAGCAGCACTCGGCGGACAGCCGTGCGCGCTGAACGGCGGCGCGCGGCAAACCGTCCCCATGTCCAGTCCTGCGCTGTCGTCTCGACAGCGATCCCTGCCAGAGCGCGAACAGCTCGACCTGTTCCGCGCACTGCCGGGCGACATGGCGCCGCGCGACAGCCAGGACCTGATGGCGTTCCCGTTCTTCTCGCTGGCGAAGTCGCGGCGCACGGCGCCGATCGACTTCCGCGCGGGCGCAGTGACGATCCGCGTGGAGGGCACGCTGGAACACGGCATCGCCACGATCTGGGATGCGGATGTGCTGATCTGGGCGGCCTCGCAGATCGTAGAGGCGAAGGACGCGGGCCTGCGCCCCTCGCGGCTGATGCAGGCGACACCCTACGAGATCCTGCGCTTCATCGGGCGTGGTACATCGCTGCGCGACTACCAGCGCCTCAAGGCAGCTTTGGATCGCCTGCAGTCCACCACGGTGGCCACGTCCATCCGGGAAACGACTGGACGGCGCCTGCACCGCTTTTCGTGGATCAACGAATGGAAGGAGCTGGCAGACGCCCGCGGCGCGCCGCTGGGCATCGAGCTGATCCTGCCGGACTGGTTCTATGCCGGCGTGCTGGATGCGGCACTGGTCTTGACCATCGATCCGGCGTACTTCCGACTGACCGGCGGTATCGAGCGATGGCTATACCGCCTGGTGCGCAAGCACGGCGGTCGGCAGGAAGCCGGCTGGAAGTTCGACTTCAGGCATCTGCACCGCAAATCAGGCAGTACCGCGAAACCGTACGACTTTGCCTGCGACCTGCGCGCGCTGGTGGCACGGCAGTCGCTGCCGGGCTACGTCCTGCGCATCGAACGGCTGAATGGCAACGAACTTCTGGTCTTTCGACCCGTGCCGGCGACGGCACGGGGATAACTGGTGCGCAGCCTGTGGACGGGCTCGTGCTATCAGGCGTGCCCGGTATCGTGCTATCAGGCGTGGGACTATCGTGCTATCAGGCGTGCCAATCGACCGCCAGGCCAATGCCGGCGCGGGTTTCGGGGTTCCTTAACTCTCCTAACCAATTCTCTAACTCTTGTAGTAGCAGCGCCGCGTTTCGGTGGACAACCGCCCAACGGCACGCACGAACTGCCGTCCTTGTCCACATGCAGGACGGCTGGACAGGCAGATCGAAGCCAGGCTTTCCAGCAAGGAGGGCCGCGCCATGATCGTTGCGCTGCTCAACCAGAAAGGCGGCGTCGGTAAGACCACGCTCGCCACCCACATCGCGGGGGAGCTGGCACTGCGCGGCCAGCACGTCGTGCTGCTCGATGCCGATCCGCAAGGCTCATCGCTGGACTGGACGCAGCGCAGAAGCCAGCAAGGCTTGCCACGGCTGTTCAGCGCCGTGGGTCTCGCGAGAGAGACGCTGCACCAGGAAGCGCCAGAACTCGCCAGGCGGGCCGATCACGTCGTCATCGATGGGCCGCCCAGGATCGCCGCCTTGGCGCGCTCCGCGCTGCTGGCGGCCGAGCGCGTGCTGGTCCCGGTGCAGCCCAGCCCCTACGACCTGTGGGCCAGCGCCGAGATGGTGGCGCTGATCCGCGAGGCGCAGGTGTTCCGGCCGCTGCTGCGCGCGGCCTTCGTCATCAACCGTCGCGTCAGCACCACCGTGATCGGGCGCGAGGCGCGCCAAGCGCTTGCAGAGCAGCCAATTACTGCGTTGCGCGCGGAAGTGCACCAGCGCATCGTCTTTGCCGACAGCGTGGCCGCTGGGCGGCTGGCGCGCGAGACGGCGCCGGACAGCGCCGCGGCTCGCGAGATCACTGCGCTGGTGGATGAACTGCTGCGGTGGCCGACATGACGGAGAAACCACAAAACAGCAGCAAACGGCCGGCCAAGCGCGTCGGCATCGGCGCGCGTCCGCCCGCGAATCCGCACGCCGAGGCGTGGATTCGTCAGGGAGACGCCGATGCGCTGGGCAAGGGCGATGTCTACACCGCTCGCCTGACTCTAGACATCACGCCCGCCATGCGGGCGCGCATCAAGGTCTCGGCCTTCACGCAGGGCGTGACCGTGGCCGATCTGCTGCGCGTCCTGCTGGAGCGGGAGTTTCCGGAACACCGCAAGGAGAACACCGCATGAATGCATCCGCTTTGCCTGACGCCGATGCTGCCACGCAAGCGCCGCCGCTGTCACTTGGAGCGCCACCCGGCCGGCCTGCGGCAACGTCGCTGACACGCGTGGCGCTGGCCTACATCGAACCGCGCTTCAAGCTCTATCTGCGCTTCGGTGAACCCACGCGCACGATCCAACTCGACCGCTGGCGGCGCTGCGCGGTGTTCATGCCGAATGCGGTGCTCTGTCGGGTCCGATGGCAGGCCAATGACTACGGCACTGTCCGTTGGCAGCTCATGGTGATGCAAACCGCCACGCCGCTCGATGCGGTGCAGCGCATCTTCGGTGTGCAGCCGGGCGCGCGCCTGCTGCTGCACGCCGAGAGTGAGGATCAAGTGCGTGCGGTGCTGCAGCGCATCGATGGCATCGAGGCCCTGGGCATCGCACCCGTTGCTGTCTCCCCCGCGTATTGGCGCACGCTCGCCAACCGGCTCGCCGCGCGCTCACCGCTGCCCGAATACACCGCCGAGCGGCATGCCGCCTGGCTCACCGGGAGGGCACTGTCATGACGGCCGTTTCAGTTGGCGGCACCGCGCCGCGTCCTCGCTCTCGCATTGTGCTGGCGGGCATGTCCGTCTGCGGTTTCGCCGCGCTGGCCTGGGCGTCCTTCGTGCATCCGTTGCCACGCCTGATCTACAACCCGTCCGACAGCGTGGCCGTCGGCTGGTATTGCGTCGATCCGCTGGGTCACAGAGTTAGCTCACTGCCACAGCGCCCACCACCTTCCATACCTGTGGGCAGCATCGTCCTGACCAAGCTGCCGACAGATGCCGCGACGCTGGCTGCGCAGCGCGGCTACCTGCCAGCGCGCGTGCCTTTGCTCAAGCGCGTGGGGGCCGTCGCGCCGCAGACTGTATGCGTGTTCGATGCGTTGGTATGGATCGACGGTGTGCCGGTGGCCGCCGTGCTACCTGCTGATCGGCTGGGTCGCCCGCTGCCATCCTGGCAGCAGTGCCGCCAGCTTGGGCCTGGCGAACTGTTCCTCTTGAGCGTGACCAATCCGGCCTCATTCGATAGCCGGTATTTTGGGCCGGTCAATGCATCCGCCGTGATCGGCGTTGCACATCCGGTCTGGCTGGAGAAGCGCCCATGATGGCCGCCGACTCGCTGCACGTGGTCGTTCATCTCGTCGTGCCATCGGACGGGTCGTTCTGCTGTCCGTCGCCGTGTCATCGCGCGTGCAGTGCGAGCGTATCCGCGCTGCACTTCGGGCTGTATTCGGCGCTGCCTTTCCATGTGCAGACGTCTTGCCTCGAAGGCGCTGGGCCTGTGGCCCTGGCTGCGTTCGTCGGCGGGCTTGCTGCAAGCAGCACAGCGCCGCCGGGACGCCGAGGCCCGGAGCGGAAGCGGAGGGCAAAGGCGGAAGGCAAGACAAAAGGACGCGGCACGGGGTCGCGTCGGAAGCCAGTCTGCACGTGTGGTGGGCGCGGCACGGAGCAGCTTCGCCGCCGTGCCGCGTGGGGCGGGAGGGCCGCGCCAATGCAGGCCTGTCCGCGTGCTTCGCACGACGGGACACGCCATAGCTTGCAGGGAGCGCAGTCATGAGCAGTCGCCGCGATGATGATTTCCGCGTGCGCCCGAGTGCCCCGAAGAACCGAGGCAAGGGTCAAGGTCAGAGCTTCGTTTCCAAGGTGCTCAAGCAGGCGGGCAAGGCGAGCGGCGGCAAGTCGTCGGTGCGCCATTTCACAGCCTATGCCAGCGGCGCGCGCGCAGGCCAATGGCCCGGTTCACGGCTTGGACGCGGCTACACGGCGGCGCGCTTTGCTGGGGCGGATCTCACACCGATGTCGCGGCGCGTGGCGATCAAGACGCTGCTGGTCAACCAGCAGCGGGCCAGTCCGCAATCGCTCGCCAAGCACCTGCGCTACATCGAGCGCGACGGCGCAGGTCGCGATGGCGAACCGGGCCGGGCCTACGGACCGCAGACCGACGAAGCCGATCTCGACGCCTTCAAGGAACGCTGTGCCGACAATCGGCACCATTTCCGCTTCATCGTCTCGCCAGAGGATGGAGCCGAACTGGATAACCTGCGCACCTACACCCGGCACCTCATAGGCCGCATGGAAGCCGACTTGGGCACGCGGCTGGATTGGGTGGCGGTAGATCACTGGAACACCGACAACCCACACACGCACTTGATCGTGCGCGGTCGCGACGACACCGGCAAAGACCTCATCATCGCGGGCGACTACATTGCCCACGGCTTCCGTCATCGCGCCGCTGAACTGGCGACGGAATGGCTGGGGCCGCGCACCGAGCTGGAGATCCAGCAGACCCTGCAGCGCGAGGTGGAGCAAGAGCGGTGGACGAGCCTGGATGGCACGCTACAACGCGAGGCCGGTGAGGACGGCCGGGTGCAGATCGAACGTTTTAGCAAGCCCCGGTTGCAACGCCAGCGCCTGCTGTTGATCGGCCGGTTGCAGCGCCTGCAACGCCTGGGCTTGGCCGACGAGGTACAGCCCGGCACCTGGGCCATCCAACGGGACGCCCAGAAGACTTTGCGCGCTCTGGGCGAACGTGGCGACATCATCCGTACCATGCAGCGGACCATGAGCGGCCGGCCGCGCGAGCTGGCGGTGTTCGAGCCTGGGGATGATGGCCGAACTATCCTCGGCCGCGTGGCCGCGAAAGGGCTGGCCGACGAGTTGCGCGACCGGGGCTATCTGGTCATCGACGGTGTGGACGGTAAGGCGCACTACGTCGCGCTCAATGCTCGCGACGAACCCGGCAACTATCCCACGGGCGCGGTGGTGGAGGTCAAGGGTTCAGTCGAGGTGCGCGCGGCTGATAGGACTATTGGCGCCTTGGCGAGCGATGGCTTGTACCGCACCACCGATCACCTCGCCTTAGCGCAAGGCCAGGCCGTGTCGGGCCGCGATCCGCAGGAAGTCGTCGCAGCTCACGTCCGCCGATTGGAAGCCCTGCGCCGTGCCGGCATCGTAGAGCGCGTCGCCGATGGCTTATGGAAGGTGCCGGATGACCTGGCCGAGCGTGGCCGCCAGTACGACGCGCAGCGGCTGGGCGGCGTGGCGGTGGAACTGAAATCGCACCTGCCCATCGAGCGGCAGGCGCGGGTGATCGGCGCGACTTGGCTGGATCAACAGTTGATCGGTGGCGGCAAGGGGCTGGGCAACCTGGGCTTTGGCGGCGAGGTGAAGAACGCCCTGCAACAGCGCGCCGACTTCATGGCCGAACAGGGACTGGCCGAGCGGCGCGGGCAGCGCGTGGTCCTTGCACGCAACCTGCTGGGCACGCTGCGTAATCGGGAACTGGCGCAGGCCGCGAAAGACATTGCCGCCGAAACGGGGCTAGAGCATCGACCCGTAACCGACGGGCGGCGTGTGGCAGGCATCTACCGGCGCAGCGTCATGCTTGCCAGCGGGCGCTACGCGATGCTCGAAGACGGCATGGGATTTAGCCTCGTGCCGTGGAAGCCCGTGATCGAGCAGCGACTCGGACAGCAGCTTGCCGCGACGATGGGCGGCGGCAGGGTGTCGTGGGAAATCGGGCGGAAGCTCGGCCCCGCTATTTGAGCTGGGTCAAGCTCTCAAGAACCCGTTTGCGACAACCCGTCGCGTGGGGACATTCCGACCTTGGCCGCAAATGCGCGCGTTAGTGCTGAAGGATTCGCATAGCCGAGTTCTTCCGCAAGGCACTTGATAGGGAAGGTCTGCACAACGCTCGGCGCAATGGGCACCGCAGTCGCTCACGCGAGAACAGCTCGATGCCCTGGTGCTGGGCCTGCCGTGGCAGCGCGTGTGCGAGGCCGGCGTGATCACACTGGCCTGATCCGTCCATTCTCGGATGACGCCGGCCAGCGCCGTTGTCACGACGTCGGCCGCGCACAGTTGGCTGCGCTTTCGTGCCTTCGAGGGCGGGCGCGTCGAACATCTGCTGGCACTGGTCGCCTCGCCGGCCAACTAGCGGCTGGCAGCGCTGCCCCAGACCTTGCTGCCCACGGAGGTCGAACGTCTGTTCGATGCGTTCCCATCGGATTTGCCCTCCCGGCTGCGCTGCCTCGCGATCATGCGCTGCGTCGTCGATCTGGGACTTCGCCGCAGCGAGGTCGTCGCCCTCGAATTCAGTGACATCGACTGGGCATCGCCGACCTTCGCAGCGCTGGTCCAGGAGTTCTTTGGCCCGTACCTGCTGCTGCAGCGCTCATTGAGTCCGCGCACGGTGCGGGTCTTGTTTGGTGCCAAAATGAGGTCCTGAGGCCCGATCAGACGGGGCAATCAACCGTGAACGACATCAGGGGGGCCACACATGGCGATCCAGAAAGCCGAATTCGTGCGCCAGGCTGCGGCTGGACTTGGGGTTTTGCACAGCCCCGTTAGGCCGCTCGAATCACGCCCCATGCCCTCCAAGCTCCTCTTTCTTCCCGGTGCGTCTGGCAATACGGCGTTCTGGAAGCCTGTGTCCGAACTACTCGACCTTCCCGCCGTTCGAGTCTTCTGTGGATGGCCCGGTTTCGGCTCTACGCCAGCCGAGCCTGGTGTCCGAGGCATAGATGACCTTGTGGCCAGAGTCGTGGCGGAAATTGACCGACCGACAGCACTGCTCGCGCAGTCAATGGGCGGTGTAATCGCCCTCCGCGCCGCGCTTCAGCGCCCCCAACTCGTCACGCATCTAGTGCTCACGGTCACATCCGGCGGCGTTGATCTTACGAACCTCGGGGCAGAGGACTGGCGCTCCTCGTTCTTTGAATCTAACCCAACTGTTCCGCGCTGGTTCGCCGAGCCGCAGCCGGACCTAGCCCCAGAACTAAGTTCAGTTCTAGCACCCACTCTCCTTCTTTGGGGCGATGCGGATCCCATCAGTCCAGTGGCTGTCGGAAGACGGCTCGCACAGGTGCTGCCCCGTTCTAGCCTGCACGTCATTGCGGGCGGCTCACATGATCTCGCCAATGCTAAAGCCATTACTGTCGCGCCTCTCATTGACCAGCACCTCAGATCGGCCTGACCCGAATGGCACTTACTTGGGCATCTTGGCCATTGCCGCCGCGAATAAGTGCTTGAAGGCAAAGAGAGGAGGCTGACCTCAGCTCGATAGGATGGTTGGGTACAAAACACCCACCCCACCCAACCGAAGGAAGGCCAGCCAGCATGGATCGGAAGGCGCGAGACGAGATACATCAACGCCGTCGGCGTCAGCGCGACGCTCCGAGCAAGAGCCAGCATTTCGACTTGCATGCCGCTCCGAACTTTAGACGCCGCCTAATTGCCAAGCAACGAGACGAGCCCTTCGACTGCCCGCTCGTAGGGTTCGGTTGAATTCGCGGCACGCGCCAGGACATACCCTCCCTGGCGGACAGCCAGCACCGTGAACGCCAGGGCCTTCGGATCAAGCCCGAGGGGAAGGTTCCCGTCGCTCTGGGCATCGCGTAGAAGTGCCGTTAAACGTGCGCTGACCCACGCAAAGGCGTCTTCCAGCGGTTTGCGCAAGGCTGCGTCGGCAACCACGTCCGGGTCGGCGGTCAAGCGACCGATGCGACAGCCCTTGAGGACATCGCGTTCAAGCTTCAGGTAGGCCCGCACCCGAGCTAGTGGTTCACCCGGGCCGTCAAGCAACTGGCGGACTTCCTCGATCATTTCGGCAGCAGAGCGCTCCTCAGCCGCCTGTGCCAGCGCGGCCTTGGTTCGGAAATGGTGATACATGCTGCCTTGGCCAATCCCTGCTCGATCCTGTATGGCTCGAGGGCTGGTGCCTACGTAGCCACGCTCCCAGAGAAGGGCTTGCGTCGTCTCGATCAATTTGTCGATGGATGTGCTCATCACCTGAATTGTACCTACTAGTGCGTTTTCGTGTTATCCTGAACATACTAGTTGGTACAGGAGCGATCTGTGAGTTCTCAAAAATTTCTGCCTTCCTCCGTTCTCTCGACCGATCGGTTTGGTGCGCGCTATCGGTGGGTGATCCTTTCCATCGGTGTTGCCGCACAGGCGAGCTTTGCCGCTGCGTTTTCAGGCTTGCCGGTCACCGGTGTGTTGATGCGCAGTGCGTATCAGATGACGACCGGGCAACTTGGCCTTGTACTCGGATGCATGGCCTTGGGTGTGACGTTCTCGGAAGTCATTTGGGGGCTGCTAACCGATCGGTTTGGAGACCGCAAAGTGTTGCTGACAGGATTACTTACGACCGGAGCTGCTCTGCTGTCGCTAGCAATGCTGGTGGTGCCCACTGGCTCGAAGGTGCCCAGCTACCTGCTCCTTGGAGCGGGTCTCGTGCTGGTAGGCATCCTTGGAGGCAGCGTCAACTCATCCTCGGGAAGGGCCATCATGGGTTGGTTCACAGACGGCAAACGCGGGTTGGCCATGAGCATCCGCCAGACGGCGATTCCTGCCGGCGGTGCCGTTGGGGCGGCACTGTTACCCTGGTTGGCCCAGCGCTTCGGCTTTCAAGCGGTGTTCGGCGTATTGGCCGTATTTTGCGTCCTAAGCGCGCTGGCAACATGGTTTTGGTTGCATGAGCAACCCCTGCCCGAAGTATCCATATCCAACCAAGTTGCGAATGGGCCGACACCGCTATACCGCCTTGATGTCTGGCGTCTGGCCATTGCCAGCGGTCTGCTGACCGCACCGCAGATCGCGGTCCTTGCCTTCGGGGGCATTTTCCTGCATGACCATAAGGCGGCCGGGCTTGCCTTGATCTCGGGCGTAATCGTCGTTGTCCAAGTCTCGGGGTCAATTGCCCGTATCGTGATTGGCCACTACTCCGACCGCGGGGCCGACCGCCGAACCCTTGTGCGAGCGATTGGCTTGCTCGCTGCCGCATCTACATTGGCCCTAGCACTTTTTGCGGACGCAAGCATCTATTGGGTTGCATCACTGCTGTTTCTTAGCGGACTGGCGGCCAGCGCTTGGCACGGTGTGGCCTATACAGAGATTGCCACCATGGCTGGCGCGACGCGTGCGGGGACGGCATTGGGCGTCATCGGCATGACCATCTTTGCATCAGCGTTCATCACGCCGGCGTTGATTCCTCTTCTGCTGTCTGCGAGTTCATGGCCGATCACATGGGGCGTCATCGCTTTTGCAGCCTTGTTGGCAGTCCCCGTATCGCCGAAGCGCAGCAGCAATGTCTAATAGCGAAACGAATGATGGAGCTGCGCCACCTTCGCTGTTTCCTTGCTGTGGCTGAAGAGCTTCACTTCGCACGCGCCGCAGAGCGACTGCACATCGAGCAGTCGCCGTTGTCTCGCACGATCAAGGAACTGGAAGAAGACCTGGGCGAGCAGTTGTTTGTTCGCACCAGCCGCAGCACCCGGCTGACACGGGCGGGCAAGCTGTTCCTGGAGCATGTACCGCGTATCTTCATGGCGCTGCAGCAGGCCCGCGACAGCGTGAAGGCGGCGGCCCATGGCTTCAACGGCCAACTTCGCATCGCCCTCTCCGACGGCATCACGCCGTCACGCCTGCCGGCCTTGCTGGCATTGTGCAGAGAGGAAGAGCCGGAAATCGAGATCCGTCTGTTCGAGGTGCCGCTCTCTCAGCAGATCAGGGGCCTGCACGACGACCTCTATGACATTGGCTTCGTGCAGTCCGATGAGGTGGGAGAAGGTATCGTTGCCGAAGCCATCTGGAGCGACCCATTGATGGTGGCCGTTCCGGCCCGTCATCCGTTGCTCCAGCACAAGCGCATTCCCTTGCGCGAGGTGCTGCGCTACCCATTGGTACTCTGCTGCCCGCATGCGTGCGAGGGGCACGCGCGGCAGGTGGATCGGGTGCTTCGCCGCGTGGACATGGAGCCGCTGATTGCCGAACGCGTGGCTTCGTTCGACCTGATGATGGCGCTGGTATCAGCGGGCTTCGCATTGGGCTTTGCGGGGCAACCGTACATCGTATCCAGCAGAGAGCCCGGCGTGGTCGCTCGGCCGCTAGAAGGCCGCTCACCCTTGTTGACGACTTACCTGCTGCGCAGGGAAGGAGATGCGTCGGAGGCGTTGTGCCGGTTCATTGAGCGAGTGCGCGGATTGGGGACACCGGAAGACAAAGAGCTGACGGTATCTGCAGGAGAGAACAGCGTCGACGAAGGAGCTGAGCCATGAAAGTCATCGCCCCATTGATGCTGGCCGTGCTGCTCACCGGCTGCGGTCAATCCGAGGCACCACCCAATACATCCATCCCCAGCGTAGAAGAACTCGCGTCCGATCCGGCGCGTTTGAAGGCACTGCGTGAGCAGTGCAAGACCAACCGCGCCAAGCTGGGCGACGTGCTGTGCAACCGCGTGGCCGAGGCCACGAACCTGCGCTTCTTCGGCGATGGCAAGGTGCCGTACACGCCACCGGCATCTTCTCCAAAGTTCTGACTGTCGCCTGCAAACCGCAGCCGGCAAAATTTCTCTCTCGACACGCCGCAGCGCGCCCGCGTTTGCGGCGTATTCCTGGAACTAGCCAATGCGTGCGAGCTTGCTTTTCGCATCACCTTGCTCCCGATAACGGTCTTTGACCGGCACCGTACCGGCACCCGATCGTGATGCCTGCGGCACGTTGTTGTGCCGCCGCTGATCGCCAGATCAGCCCAAGGAATCGGAGGCCAGGCGATGCAACAAGCTCAAGGCGCAAGCCATCAGGGCGTTCTCGTCGGACAGATCGCCGCCGTCATCGGCATCGTGATCGCCGGCGTATGGGGTGCCACGCAGTGGACCGCCGCTGCCCTGGGCTATCAGCCACGCCTGGGCTCGCCCTGGTTCGATCTGCACGGCATGCCCGTGTACCACCCCTGGCGCTTGTTCGAGTGGTGGTTCTTCTTCGATGCCTATGCGCCGCTCGTGTTCGACACGGGCGGCATGATCGCCGCCAGCAGCGGCCTGTTCGCGGTGCTGGTCGCCATCGCAATGTCGGTCTGGCGCTCGCGGCAGGCGAAGCGCGTCACGACGTACGGCACGGCGCGCTGGGCCAATGCGGACGACATCCGCCAGGCCGGGCTCACGCAGCCCGCCGGCGTCTTTCTCGGCCAGCATGACCAACAGTACCTGCGTCACGACGGTCCGGAGCACGTCCTGACCTTCGCACCGACGCGCTCGGGCAAGGGCGTGGGCCTGGTCGTTCCGACGCTGCTGTCCTGGCCAGCCTCTGCCGTCATCCACGACATCAAGGGTGAGAACTGGCAGATCACCGCCGGCTGGCGCTCACGCTTCTCGCATTGTCTGCTGTTCAACCCGACCGATGCGAAGTCAGCGGCGTACAACCCACTGCTAGAAGTCCGCCGTGGCGCGCATGAAGTGCGCGACGTACAGAACATCGCCGACATCCTGGTGGATCCCGAAGGCGCATTGGAACGCCGCAACCATTGGGAGAAGACCAGCCACGCGCTGCTGGTGGGCGCCATCCTGCATGTGCTCTACGCCGGTGAAGACAAGACGCTGCGCGGCGTCGCCAACTTTCTCTCCGACCCGGCCTGCCCTTTCGAGCTGACCCTGCACCGGATGATGACCACGCCGCACCTCGTCAACGGGGATGGTGGAGGTCCGCACCCGGTCGTTGCATCCGCCGCGCGCGAAGTCCTCAACAAGAGCGACAACGAACGCTCGGGCGTGCTGTCCACGGCCATGTCCTTCCTCGGCCTGTACCGCGATCCCACGGTGGCCGAAGTCACCTCACGCTGCGACTGGCGAATTGCCGACCTCATTTCCACTGAGCACCCCGTCTCGCTGTATCTGGTGGTGCCGCCTTCCGACATCAGCCGCACCAAGCCGCTGATCCGCCTGATCCTCAACCAGATCGGCCGGCGCCTCACCGAATCGCTCGACGGCTCCGACGGCATCGAGCGTCGCCACAAGCTGCTCTTGATGCTCGACGAGTTCCCGGCACTCGGGCGCCTGGACTTCTTCGAAACCGCGCTGGCCTTCATGGCCGGGTACGGCATCCGCAGCTTCCTGATCGCGCAGAGCCTGAACCAGATCGACAAGGCCTACGGCCAGAACCATTCGATCCTGGACAACTGCCATGTGCGGGTGACCTTCGCCACCAACGACGAACGCACGGCCAAGCGCATCTCCGAAACACTGGGCACCGCGACTGAGCTGCGCGCGCAGCGCAACTACGCCGGCCACCGTCTGTCGCCCTGGCTGGGCCATCTGATGGTGTCGCGGCAGGAAACGGCCCGTCCGCTGCTCACGCCCGGCGAGGTGATGCAACTGCCGCCCGATGAGGCGGTGGTGATGGTTTCCAGCGTGGCCCCGATCAAGGCCAGGAAGCTGCGCTACTACGCGGACGCAAATTTCCAGCACCGCGTGTTGCCGCCGCCCGTGCTTGCTGCTGGCCGCTACGTCGACGTGCCGCCTGCGCGCCCCGACGACTGGAGCAGCCTGGCCATCCCAGCCGTGCCTGCCGCACCGGCTGCGGCATTCACCAATGCGCTGGGCAGCGCCGACGACGGCGGCCCGCGCCGCCAGCCCGAACTCTCCGACACCGTCGCCTACGAGCCCGAGCCGTCCGTGCCCACGGGCGACCTCGCGCTGCTCGATGACGACGACATGCCGCTTTCCCTTCCTCGCCAGCTCGATCCGGCCCTGCAGCGCACGGCCCGATTGGCTTCTCTCGACCCCGACGACGGCATCGACCTATGACCCAACACCGTTTGAACCTGTTCATCCAGCCCGAGCACGCCAAGCGCCTGGACGAGCTGGCCGCCAAGAAAGGCGTTTCCAAGTCGTCGATCGTCGCCGCGGCCCTGGCGTCCTGGCTGTCCCCGGATGCTGGCGACCAACGCGAAGCGGCCATTGCCAAGCGGCTGGACCGCCTGTCTCGCCAGGCCGAGCGCCTGGAGCGCGACCAGAACATCCTGATCGAGACCCTGGCGCTGTACGTGCGCTACTTCCTCACCGTCAGCACGCCGGTGCCCGAAGCGCACCAAGATGCTGCCCGCGCGCAGGGCAAGGCCCGCTTCGAGCAGTTTGTTGAACAACTCGGCCGCCACCTGCTGCGCGGGCGCAGTCTGGTGCGCGACGTGGTCGAGGAACTGCACCCAGACCCAACGCGGATGGCCGACGAGGCGGTCTCGGCCGAAGCCCAGGAGCGTGCCCCATGAGCGCCGTTCCATCCTCCTTCACGGCCACCTCGCTGGACCGCCGCATCCAGATGCTGCGCACGGCCATGGGGCCGCTGATCGCCACCGCGTTGGAAGACCCGGACGTGGTGGAGATCATGCTCAATCCGGATCGATCCTTGTGGATCGACCGCCTGTCCTCGGGCCGAGCACCCATGGGGGTGGAGCTGTCCGAAGCCGATGGCGAACGCATCATTCGGCTGGTGGCGGCCCACGTCGGCGCCGAGGTGCACCGTGGCCAGCCGCTGTTGTCCGCCGAACTGCCCGAGACGGGCGAACGCTTCGAGGGCATCCTGCCGCCCGCTGCGCCTGGGCCGGCCTTCGCGTTGCGCAAGCGCGCCATGGGTGTGATCCCGCTGTCGCGCTACGTCGCCGACGGCATGATGACCGCCGCCCAGGCGGGCCTGCTGGTGCGCGCCGTGCGCGAGCGCCAGAACATCCTGGTCGCCGGTGGCACCAGCACAGGCAAGACGACGCTGGCCAACGCGCTGCTGGCCGAGATCGCCGCCACGGGCGACCGTGTGCTGGTGCTGGAAGACACGGTGGAGCTGCAGTGCGCCGCCCGCGACCACGTGCCGCTGCGCACGCGCCAGGGCGTGGTGTCGATGACCGAGCTGGTGCGCTCGTCCATGCGCCTGCGGCCGGACCGCGTGGTTGTCGGCGAAGTGCGTGGCCCCGAAGCACTGGACCTCATCAAGGTCTGGGGCACGGGTCATCCGGGTGGCATCGCCACCATCCACGCCGGCTCCGCGTTGGGCGCGCTGCTGCGCCTGGAGCAACTCATCCTCGAAGTGGCGGTGAACCCGCCGCGCGCCCTGATCGCCGAAGCGGTCAACGTGGTGATCCATATCGCCGGCCGCGGCCGCAAGCGCCGCATCGAACGCATCGCCCGCGTCGTCGGCTTCGACCAGGCGGGCTACCAGCTGGTCGATGCACTGGAGGCGCCGTTCCCCGAGATCGACCAACCGCCTCTCTCCAAATCCCATCCCGACGAGCCGGCTACGGCCTCCGTCACTCATTCCCCGTCCCTCAACCACCCTGGAGAACTGCCATGACGCAGATGAACGTTCCTGCTTTCCGTATTTCCGCAAACCCGCTCGTGCGCACCCTGCGTGTCGCGCGCTCCGTGTCCTCGCGCCTGCGCGATCTTGCGCGCCCGGCTCAGAACGGGCTCGTTGCCGCCGCGGTGATGCTGAGCCTGGCTGGCACCGCGCGTGCCGCCGGCTCCAGCATGCCGTGGGAAGCACCGCTGACCTCCATCCTCGAATCGATCCAGGGACCGGTGGCCCGCATCGTCGCGGTGATCATCATCATCTCGACCGGCCTGGCCCTGGCCTTCGGCGACACCTCGGGCGGCTTCCGCAAGCTGATCCAGATCGTCTTCGGCCTGTCGATCGCGTTCGCCGCGTCCTCGTTCTTCCTGAGTTTCTTCAGCTTCTCGGGCGGGGCCGTCGTATGAGCGGAGCGCCTCAAGGGGCATCGGCCTTCGCACCAGGCACTGCCCTTGGCTTCGAAGTGCCGCTGCACCGCTCGCTGACCGAGCCCATCCTGCTCGGCGGCGCGCCACGCACCGTGGCGATCGCCAATGGCACGCTGGCCGCCGCCGTCGGGCTGGGCCTGCAACTCTGGATTCCTGGGCTGGTGCTCTGGATCGTCGGTCATTCACTGGCCGTCTGGGGGGCGCGCGTTGATCCGCAGTTCATGCAGGTCTTCGCGCGGCACATCAAGCACCGGCCTCTGCTCGACGTGTAGGGAGTCACCATGCTGAACCTCGCCGAATACCGCCGCCGCCCCGCACTGCTCGCCGACTGGCTGCCCTGGGCCGGGCTGGTGGCTCCGGGCGTCGTGCTCAACAAGGATGGCTCCTTTCAACGCACGGCGCGCTTCCGCGGGCCGGACCTGGACAGCGCCACGCAGGGCGAACTGATCGCCACCACCGCGCGCCTGAACAACGCGTTGCGCCGACTGGGCGAAGGCTGGGCGCTGTTCATCGAAGCCGAGCGCCGACCGGCTGCGGACTACCCGCATTCGGAGTTTCCCGAGCCGCTGTCGTGGCTGGTCGACGAAGAACGCCGCGCGGCCTTCGAGGACTCCGGCAACCACTTCGAGAGCGGCTACCACCTCACACTGCAATACCTGCCGCCCGAGGAGTCGCGCGCTCGCGCGGCCGGGCTGCTGTACGAGAACAAGCCCAGCGAGGGCGTGGACTGGCGCGAGCGCCTCGCCGCCTTCGTCGCCGAGACGGAGCGCATCTTCGATCTGCTCGACGGCGTGATGCCGGAGATCACCTGGCTCGATGACGGCCAGACGCTCAGCCACCTGCATGCGACCGTGTCCACGCGCAGCTACCGCGTGGGCGTGCCCGAAGTGCCGTTCCATCTGGACGCCTTGCTCGCGGATGCGCCGCTGATCGGCGGCTTGGCGCCGATGCTGGGCGACATGCACTTGCGGGTCGCGACGGTGCGGGGTTTTCCGACATCGACCTGGCCGGGCATCCTGGATGACCTCAATCGGCTCGGTTTCGCCTACCGCTGGTCCACGCGCTTCCTGTGCATGGACAAAGCCGAGGCCGAGAAAGAACTGACCCGGCTGCGCCGCCAGTGGTTCGCCAAGCGCAAGAACGTCGTGGCCCTGCTGCGCGAGACCATCTTCCAGCAGGAGAGCCCGCTGGTGGACACCGACGCTAGCAACAAGGCGACAGACGCCGATGCCGCGCTGCAGGAACTCGGCAGCGACCAGGTGGCCTTCGGCTACCTCACCGCCACGGTGACGGTGCTGGACGCCGATGCGGCCACCGCCGACGAGAAGCTGCGCAGGATCGAGCGTGTGATCCAGGGCCGGGGCTTCGTCACCATGCCCGAGACCCTGAACGCGGTGGAGGCCTGGCTGTCTTCGATCCCGGGAAACGCCTACGCCAACGTGCGCCAGCCCATCATCTCGACGCTGAATCTGGCGCACCTGATGCCGGTATCGGCCGTCTGGGCCGGGCCGGAGCGCAACGCGCACCTGGATGGGCCGCCCTTGATCGTCACGCGCACCGAGGGCGCGACGCCGTTCCGTCTGGTCACCCACGTCGGCGACGTGGGCCACACCCTGGTGGTCGGCCCGACCGGCATGGGCAAGTCGGTGCTGCTGGCGATGCTGGCCATGCAGTTCCGGCGCTACCCCGGTTCGCGCGTCTTCGCGTTCGACATGGGCCGCTCGATGCGGGCGACCGTACTCGGCCTGGGCGGCGAGCACTACGACCTCGGCTCCGATGGTGACATCGCGTTCCAGCCGTTGGCACGCATCGACCAGGAAGGCTATCGCGCCTGGGCCGCCGAATGGGTCGAAGGCCGATTGGTGCACGAAGGCGTGGCCGTCGGTCCCGACGAGAAAGCGGCGATCTGGTCGGCGCTCGGTAGCCTGGCCGGCGCGCCGGTGCAGCAGCGGACGCTGACCGGCCTGTCCGTCCTGCTGCAGTCCAACGCGCTGCGCCAGTCGCTCGCACCCTACGTGCTGGGCGGTGCCCACGGCAAGCTGCTGGACGCCGACCACGACCGGCTGGGCTCGGCGGACGTGCAGTGCTTCGAGATGGAGGAGCTGATGCACAGCCGCGCAGCGGTGCTGGCCGTGTTGGGCTACCTCTTCGCGCGCTTCGACGACCGCTTCGACGGCGCACCGACGCTGCTGATACTGGACGAGTCCTGGCTGTTCCTGGACGACCCGGTATTCGCCGCACGCATCCGCCAGTGGCTCAAGACGCTGCGCAAGAAGAACGTCAGCGTCGTCTTCGCCACGCAGTCGCTGGCCGACGTGAAGGATTCCAGCATCGCGCCGGCCATCGTCGAGAGCTGCGCGAGCCGCATCTTCTTGCCCAACCCGCAGGCGACCGAGCCGCAGATCCGGACGATCTACGAAGGCTTCGGCCTGAACGGCCGGCAGATCGAGATCGTCGCGACCGCCCAGCCCAAGCGCGACTACTACTACCAGTCGCGGCTGGGCAACCGGCTCTTCGACCTGGACCTCGGGCCGGTGGCGCTCGCCTTCGCCGGAGCGTCCACGCCGCAGGACCAGCGGGACATCGATGCAGTGTCGGCAGCACTTGTGCCCGCGCAAGCGCATTCGTCATTCGCAGCCGCCTGGCTGCGCCACCGCAGCTTGCACTGGGCCGCGGACCTCATGTCGTCGTTCCCGTCTGTCTCATCCGTGCCGCCCCTTGTTTCCTCACCTCAGGAGATCCAACCATGAAGACCTCTCGAACCCTCGTCGCCGCGGCCATTTCCGCCGCCTGCCTGTGCACCCTCCCGGCCGCGCAGGCGCAGTGGGTCGTGATTGACCCCACGAACCTGACGCAGAACCTCATGACGGCGGCCAACACGCTGGAGCAGATCAGCAACCAGGTCAAGCAACTGCAGAACGAGGCGCAGTCGTTGATGAACCAGGCCCGCAACCTCACGAGCCTGCCGTTCAACGTCGTGAGCCGCTTGCGCTCCAACCTGGACACGACGCGCCAGCTGATCGCGCAGGCCCAGGGGCTGGCCTACGACGTCCAGCACATGGACCAGCAGTTCTCGCAGCTCTATCCGTCGCAGATCACGGCGGCGACCAGCGGCAGCCAGATGCTGCAGGACGCGCGCCAGCGCTGGCAGAACACGCTGGGTGGTCTGCAGACGGCCATGCGCATGCAAGCGCAGGTCTCGGAGAACGTCAGCCAGGACGAAGGCGTGCTGGCCGACTTGGTGGGCCAGAGCCAGTCGGCGACCGGCGCCCTTCAGGCGATGCAGGCGACGAACCAGCTGCTCGCACTGCAGGCCAAGCAGGCGATCCAGACCCAGCAATTGCAGCTCACGCAGGGACGCGCCGCGTCGCTGGAGCTGGCCCGCCAGACCGCGGCGGCCGAGCGTGGGCGTGAGGTGACGCGGCGCTTCCTCGGTTCCGGCACGGCCTACACGCCGCAGGCCGTGGACTTCTACGGTCACTGAATCCCAGCGAGACCGGCATGAAGACCCCCTCCAGGCTCCGCAAGGGAGATCCGCCATGAACGATGTGTCCATCATCGACCAGTTCCTGAACACCTTCTCGACCTACATCGATTCCGGGTTCGGGCTGGTGCATGGCGAGGTTGCCTTCTTGACCGCCACGCTGGTGGCGATCGACATGACGCTGGCGGGTCTCTTCTGGGCGATGGCGCATGCCAGCGGCCAGGGCGACGACGTGATGGCCAAGCTGATCCGCAAGGTGCTGTACGTGGGTGCCTTCGCCTACATCATCGGCAACTTCAACATGCTCTCGGGCATCGTGTTCCGCTCCTTCGCAGGGCTGGGCCTGCAAGCCAGCGGCTCGACGCTGAGCATGGCGGACTTCCTGCGGCCGGGGCGTTTGGCCAAGGCGGGCATCGACGCCGCCGCGCCGATCCTGCAGCAGATCAGCGACCTGGCGGGCTTCCCGGAAGTCTTCGTCAACCTGGCGCCGATCGTGGTGTTGTTCCTCGCCTGGCTCATCGTCATCGTCTGCTTCTTCGTGCTGGCGGTGCAGCTTTTCATCACGCTGATCGAGTTCAAGCTGACCACGCTGGCCGGTTTCGTGCTGGTGCCGTTCGCGCTGTGGAACAAGACCTCGTTCCTGGCCGAGAAGGTGCTGGGCAACGTGGTGTCCTCGGGCATCAAGGTGCTGGTGCTGGCGGTGATCGTGGGCATCGGCACGGGGCTGTTCTCGCAGTTCCAGACCACACCTGCCGAACCCTCCATCGACCATGCGCTGGTGGTGATGCTGGCTTCGCTTGCGATGCTGGGTCTGGGCATCTTCGGGCCGGGGATCGCGACTGGGCTCGTCTCGGGGGCACCTCAGCTCGGCGCAGGCGCGGCGGCGGGCACGGCACTCGCTGCTGGCGGGCTCGCCGTCGCCGGTGGTGCGGCGGTGGCCGGTGGGGGTGCTGCCGTAGCGGCTGGTGCACGCATGGCGCCTGGGGCTGCGCGCGCCGCCATCGGCGGCGGGGCCGCAGCAGGGCGCTCGGCCAGCGCGCTGGCGAGCGGTGCGAAGACGGCTTACCAGGCAGGCGCAGCCGCCTCGCCAGGCTGTCCGCTGCGAGCGGCCGGTGCGGGCGTCGCCAACGTCGCGAAGACCGGTGCAAGCGCCGTGGGCCACCGCGTGGCCGAAGGAGCCAAGGCGATGAAGGACCGGGTCGCCGGCTTCGTCGCCGACGCGGCGGCGCCGACATCAGGCGGTAGTACTGCTGCGGCCGAGTCCGCCGGAGGTGCTGCCACACCTCCGGCCAACGAACCCGACTGGGCCAAGCGCCTGCACCGTCGCCAGCAGATCGGTCATGCGGCCAGCACGGCCGCGCACACCCTGCGCGCGGGTGATGGCGGTGGTTCGGGCAGCGGCCCGAGCCTGGGCCATTCCGGCGAATGAATGAACACAACCTCCAGGAGAACCATCCATGCGATTCAGACGACCACAGGTGCGCTATGCCGACACGCCGCAGCCTGCCACTCCCTATCAAGCTGCCGCTCAGGTCTGGGACGAGCGCATCGGCTCGTCCCGCGTGCAGGCGAAGAACTGGCGGCTGATGGCCTTCGGCAGCCTCACCCTTGCGTTGCTGATGGCCGGTGGGCTGGTGTGGCGCTCGGCGCAGTCCATCGTGACGCCCTACGTGATCGAGGTGGACCAGGCCGGTCAGGTGCGCGCCGTCGGTGAGGCGGCCACGCCGTACAGGCCCGGCGATGCGCAGATCGCGTTTCATCTGGCGCACTTCGTGACGCTGGTGCGCTCCCTGTCCATCGACCCGATCGTGGTGCGGCAGAACTGGCTCGACGCCTACGACTACACGACCGACCGGGGCGCAGCCGTGCTCAACGACTACGCGCGCACGAACGATCCGTTCGCGCGCGTCGGCAAGGAGTCGGTGACGGTGCAGATCACGAGCGTGGTGCGGGCAAGCGACTCGTCGTTCAACCTGCGCTGGACCGAGCAGCGCTTCGTGAACGGTGCGCCGGCCGGCACCGAACGCTGGACCGCCAGCGTCTCCACCGTCCTGCAGACCCCGCGCACTGAGCAGCGACTGCGCAAGAACCCCCTGGGCATCTACGTCAACGGCCTGTCCTGGAGCCGCGAGCTGGATGCCAACGAAGGAGCAAAACCATGAATTCACGTTTGCACGGATCCGTATTGATGTCGGCCTTGCTGGCATCCGCACTGGTGGCGACCGGCTGCGCCACCAGCGGCAAGCCGCCGCCGGTGATCGCGCTCGACGAGCCTGTCCTGGCCCAGCCTTTGCCCGAACCGCCGAAGCCGGTCGAGGTCGTGGTCGTCCCGCAACCGCTTCCATTGCCGGCGCAGATGAAGCCACTGCCACAGGTTCTGGACGCACAACAGGGTTTGCCGGCACAGCAGACGCAAGACGGGCCACCCGCGCCTGAACCCGCCGACGAGAAGCTGCGGGTGTCGCGGGCCAACGCCGAGGCACGCATGCCGCCGACGCGGGAGGGTTACGTCAACGCGATCCAGGTCTGGCCCTTCACGGATGGCGCGCTGTACCAGGTCTATGCAGCGCCAGGCCGTGTGACGGCCATCGCGCTGCAGCCCGGTGAGGAACTGGTGACGGTGGCGGCCGGAGACACCGTCCGCTGGATCGTTGGGGACACGTCCAGCGGAACCGGTGAGGCCCTGCGCGTGAGCGTGCTGGTCAAGCCCATCCGCTCGGGCCTGAAGACCAATCTGGTCGTGACGACGAGTCGGCGAACCTATCTGGTCGAGCTGACCTCGACGGAGAAGGCCTGGATGGCCTCGGTGTCCTGGGAGTATCCGAAGGACCGGATGTTGGCGCTGCAACGTCAGGCCAGCCAGGCGCAGGTGGCCGCGCCGGTGGATGTCGGGTTGTCGTTGGAGCGCATTCGCTTCCGCTACGCAATCAGCGGCAGCAATCCACCGTGGAAGCCGCTGCGAGCCTTCGACGATGGCGAGAAGGTCTACATCCAGTTCCCGGCCGGCATCGCGCAGGGCGAGCTACCGCCGCTCTTCGTGATCGGGGCACAGGGGGATGGGCAACTGGTGAACTACCGCTTCCGGTCGCCGTACTACGTGGTGGACCGGCTGTTTGGCGCTGCCGAACTTCGCCTTGGCGCTGACAAAGGCGATGTGGTGCGCATCGAGCGCACGGATGGTGTGACGGGCGTGACCGGCTCAGCGGGCACCTCGCGGAGGAACTGACGATGAGCCAGGACGAAACACCTGACCTTGCCCTGCCGCGCGCGGACAAGGTGGCGCCGGAAGCAGTGGCGCTGCGCGCGCAGCCGCGTCCGGTCACGCGGCTGAATCGGCGCACGCTGGCTATCCTCATCGGCGGCCTGTCGGTCGCCGTGCTCGGGGCCACCATCTGGTCGCTGCAGCCGGCGCAGCGGCGTGGTGGCAAGGATCCGACCGAGCTGTACAACGTCGATCGGGTATCGAAGCCCGAAGAGTTGGATCAGTTGCCGAAGGACTACTCGAAGCTGCCGCCGAAAGTCCCGGAACTTGGGCCACCACTGCCGGGTGACCTGGGGCCGGTGATCGTGAAGGCGCAATCGACTGCCGGGCCTGCGGTCGCTCGGTATGGCGCGCCGGATCAGGACCCGGGTGCGGCCGAGCGGGACGCCGCGCGCAAGGAGGCCGAAGCTGCGGCCGGATCGTCGGTGTTCTTCCGGTCGAGTGGGCAGCGCGCTGCGCCAGCGCAAGCCGGCCCGTCCACGACCGTTGCTTCGGCCAGTCCGTCATCCCGGATAGCCGGCTTCGATCCGCAGGGCGCCGGGCTGGCCTCGACGGCGGCGCAGCCGGCGGCTACCAATGATTCGACCGCTGCGCAGAACCGGCAAGACCAGAAGGAAGCCTTCCTCAAATCCGGTTCTACGGAAACCCGCAATGCCGGCAATCTGAAGCTGCCGGCGTCGCCGTACCAGGTGATGGCCGGCACGGTGATCGCCGCGGCGCTGGTGACGGGGATCAAGTCGGATCTGCCGGGCGACGTGATCGCCTCGGTGACGGAGCCGGTCTACGACACGGCCACAGGGCGTTTCCTGCTGATCCCGCAGGGCTCACGCATCCTGGGGCGCTACAACAGCCAGGTGAGCTTTGGGCAAAGCCGGGTACAGGTGATGTGGAACCGCATCATCCTGCCGGACACGTCGTCGCTGACGCTGGACAACCTGGCAGGCAGCGATCCGGCAGGCTATGCCGGGCTGGAGGATGGCGTGGATTGGCACTGGGACCGGATCGTGGCCGGGGCGGCACTGACGACGCTGCTGGGCGTGGGGGCCGAACTGGCGGCCCCGGAGAACCGCCAGGAGGGCAACCGCATCGTGATCGCGGGGCGTGACAGCCTGCAGGACAGTGTGAACCATGTGGGGCAGGAACTGACGCGGCGCAACTTGAACATCCAGCCGACGCTGACGGAGCGGCCGGGCTTGCCGGTGCGGGTGATCGTGAACCGCGATCTGGTGTTGCGGCCGTATCAGCCGTTGTTCTTCCAGCGGGGAGTGACGCCATGAGCACGGCCAAGAAGCTGCGGCTGGGGCCGTTGCCCAAGACCGAGAGCGTCAAGCTGGCCTTCAATTGTCCGGCGAGCCTGAGAGCTGATCTCGACCGCTATGCCGCGCTGCATGTACAGACCTACGGCGAGCAGGTGGATGCGGCAACGTTGATTCCGCATATGCTGCAGGCGTTCATGGCGGGAGACCGCGGCTTCGGAAAGCGCGCAGTCGCAAGAGCCGACACGCCGCGCCAAGCGCGTGCGTCGGCAAACCTTGTTGATGTATCGGATTGATCGCCGTCGTAACGGGCCGTCTTGCTCGCCTCTTTGCGCCGCGCGTCTCCTGCGGTGTGCGCGACATGCGTATGGCTCCGGTAAAATCCCGCTCACTTGGGATACCGCCTGTTCCGACTTCCCGGCCACGCCCGGTATGCGCTGGCCGCGAAGGGTATCCCATGCGTTCATCCTCCACGGCTTGGTGGCTGCTGGCCGCCAGCGTTCTCGCCGAAGTGCTCGGCACCGTCGCCTTGCGGCATGCCGACGGCTTTACCCGCTTCCTGCCATCGCTTGCCTGTGCAGCGCTATACGGCTTGGCGATCTGGCTCATGTCCCTGTCGGTCCGGCATCTCGACCTCGGGCTGGCCTATGCGGTGTGGGCTGGTGCCGGCACGGCACTGACTGCCTGCGTCGGCATCTGGCTTTTCGGCGAGTCCATGCACGCGCCGCGCTTGTTGGGAATCGCCTTGATCGTGGCTGGAGTGGCCGTGCTCAACCTTTCGGCACGCTGAGGCTCGCGCTATCTGCATCCAGTCAGATAGCGCATCAGCACCTGCACGATAGCCGCCTCTACCGCGTCGGCTTGAAACATCGCCGGCGGCTCGATCACAGCCGAGTGCACCAGCGACTCCATGGTCTGCAAGACCATCCAGGTTCCCAGATCCAGATCGTCTAAGGCTATCTCGTCGCGGTGTGTCTCGAGGAGCTGGCGCACCTGCCGGAAGATGCCGCCGTCGGCCACGCTCTGATCGCGTGGAGCATCGAAGAAAGGGAACTCCTTCTCCAGCACCCGGTGCAGCTCCGGCGCCACGCGGTGCGCCGCCAGCAAGGCGCGCACCATCGCCTGCACGTGGCCGTGCAGCCCGTCCGGCCGCTCGGCGGCCAGCACCGCCGCGATGGCGGCGTACATCTGCGCCCCGTGCCGCTCGTGCAGCGCCGTGACCAGCGAATCCTTGTTCGGGAAGTATTGGTAGACCGACCCCACGCTCACGCCGGCCCGCTCGGCCACCACGTTGGTGTTCGTGCCGGCGTAGCCGCGTTCGGCCAAAACGCGAGCTGTTGCTTCAAGAATTGCCTCCACCATGGCCTGCGAGCGCGCCTGACGCGGCAGTTTGCGAGGCAAAGGCAGCGGTCCGGCGCCGGACGGCGAATGCGAGTTTTCAATGCGAGCCATGGCTCATATTCTCCTGGACATCTGAATTGAGTTTTTACTCGCATTGAAAGGGAAAGTCACATGTCTTCTTCGCATTCGTCTCGTTCGGCGGCGGCGCACCACGCCGCCGCTGCCGCGCCGCCGGTCAACGTGTTTCTCCGGCTGCTGCCGTTGACCTTGGCGGTCTTCGTCGGCTTCCTCACCATCGGGCTGCCGCTGCCCGTGTTGCCGTTGCACCTGAGCCAGCACCTGGGGCTGGGAGCCCTGGGCGTCGGCGTGCTCGTGGGCAGCCAGTTCGCGGCGGCGCTGCTCTCACGCGCCTGGGCAGGCAACCTGGCCGACACCCGCGGGGCCAAGCGCGCGGTCGTCTCGGGGCTGCTGCTGGCGACGGCGTCCGGCATCGCCTACCTGGTCTCCCTGGCGTTTGCTGATGCACAGGCGGCGGTCTGGACGTTGCTGACGGGCCGCCTGCTGCTCGGCTGCGCCGAGAGCCTGATCGTCACCGGGGCGCTGGGCTGGGGCGTGGGCATGGTCGGCCCGCAGAACGCGGGCAAGGTCATGGCCTGGGTTGGCATCGCCATGTACGGCGCCTATGCGGCCGGTGCGCCGGCCGGGGTCGCCGTCAATGCGCGCTGGGGGTTCACCGGGATCTCGCTGGCGACGGCGCTGATCCCGCTCGTCGCGCTGGCGATCGTGCTGGGCTTGCGCGGCACGGCACCGGCGGCGCACCGGCGCACGCCGTTCTACAAAGTGCTCGGGTCGGTGTGGGTCCCTGGCTTGGGGCTGGCCCTGTCCAGCGTGGGCTTCGGCGTGATCACCACCTTCGCGGCGCTGCTGTTCTCGGACCGGGGCTGGGGGCCGGCTTCCATGGCCTTCACGGCCTTCGGCGTGGCCTTCATCGCCGCGCGCCTGTTCTTCGGCCACCTGCCCGACAAGCTGGGCGGCGCGCGCGTCGCGCTGATCTGCATTCCGTTCGAGGTGCTGGGCCAGTTGCTGATCTGGGGTGCGAACGACGTGTCCCTCGCGGCGGTGGGTGCGGCCCTGACGGGATTTGGGTATTCGTTGGCATTCCCGGCCTTTGGAGTCGAAGCCGTAAAACGAGCACCACCGCAGGCGCGCGGCGTGGCCATGGGCGCCTATGTGGCATTCCTGGATATCTCGCTGGGCATCACCGGGCCGGTGGCGGGGTTGATCGCGAGCAACGCGGGCGTCGGCGCGGTGTATCTGGTGGGCGCGGCGGCTGTGGCGCTATCGCTTGGCGTGGCGCTCCATCTTCGGCTGCGGCCTGCCGCTGGAGGCCATCATGCTTGACCGGCTGGCCGCCAAGGGGCGCCAGCGCGCGCTGGGCACGGTGCTGAACGTGGAGGCCGTCACGCCGCACATGCGGCGGATCAGGCTCGGTGGCGCGGAGATTGCAGCTTTCGTGCAGGGCGATGGGGTCGATGCGCCGGGTGCATGGGTCAAGCTCTTCATACCGTCCGGCGAAGGCCGGGCCTACACGCTGCGCGCGGTCGACCGCGAGGCCGGGACGGTGTTGATCGATCTGGTCCTGCATGGCGAGCGAGGCGACGGGCCAGCGTCGATGTGGGCTGCACAGGCCCGGGTGGGGGATCAGGTGAGCATCGCCGGCCCGCGCAGCGGGGGCTTCGCGCCACCGGGGGATACGCAGTGGCTGCTGCTGGCAGGCGACACGACCGCCTTGCCGGCCATCCAGTCGATTGCCGGGGCGCTGGATGCTTCCGTGCAAGTGGAGGCTTATGTCGAAGTCAATGGTGTGGCGGAGCAGCAGCCGATTCCCACCGCCGCGGATTGGCGGACGACGTGGCTTCTGACCGACCCTGACGAGCCCGGTCGAAGGCTATGCCAGCAGTTGTTGCATCACCCATTGCCGTCGGAGCCAGGCTACATCTGGCTTGCCGGAGAGGCCGCGGCGGTGCGCGAGTTGAAACTGCACTTCCAGGAGCGGGGCATCGAGCGGCACCGGCTCAGCGCAAAAGGGTACTGGCGGATGGGAAGTGCGGATCATCGCGATTGAGCAGCGGCCGGTCCAGGAACCACGTACTGCCGGGCGTCGGCCGGGACGTCGCACCTGCGCCGTGCGAGTGCGGCATGGCAACGTCAATCCGATTCGCCTGCGCAGCAGGCGCGCTGGGCGGCTGCAAATCAGGGCACCGGGCTCCTGAACCTCACGCAGGCCGTCAGCCCACCGCCTTCGCGCGGCAGCAGGCTGAATTCCGCATTGCAGACGTGCGCCAGCCGCTGGACGATGGCCAAGCCCAGCCCGGTTCCACCGGTGGCGGGGTTGCGCGAGCCCTCGATGCGGTAAAACGGTTGCATGACCTTCTCGCGCTCCTGCGGCGCGATGCCTGGCCCCCGGTCCATCACCAGGATCGCATGGCAGTCGTCCTGCTCCACCAGTTCGACCTCTGCGGCGCCTGCAAATTTGATGGCGTTGTCCACCAGGTTGCCGACGATGCGCCGCAAGGCCCGGGGCCGGGTGCTCAGCGCCGCCGGCGCGCCGCCGCGCCAGGCCACGGCCTGGCCAGCATCACAGGCGTCGGCGACGCAACTCTGCAGCAGCGCCACGATCTCGGTCGACGCCTCTGGCTCTTGTTCGGCCTGGGCAGTGCGGGCATAGGCCAGGCCCTGTTCCACCAGATGCTGCATCTGGCCGAGATCCGCGTGCAGCTTGTCGCGCAGCGTCTCGTCGTCCAGCAACTCGGTGCGCAGGCGCATGCGGGTGATCGGCGTCTGCAGGTCGTGCGAGATCGCGCCCAGCATCTGGCTGCGTTCCTCCAGGTGTTCGTCGATGCGCTGGCGCATTCGGTTGAACGCCTCCGCTGCCCGCGCCACTTCGCGCGGGCCGGTTGGATCAAGCGGCATGCCAGGCCGGCCCGGCACCAGCGCGCCGGCTGCTTCAGCCAGGCGCGCCAGCGGGCGCGTTACCTGCCGTATGGCCAGCCAGCAGCCGCCGGCGAGCAACAGCAACTGGGCGGTCAGCGCGGCCAGCAACCACGGAGACAAGCGCAGACGCGGTTGCGCCAGATCGACGATGACGGGCGTGCCGTCCTGAAGGCGAAGAACCAGGCGCAACTCGACGCCGGCTTCCTCGGGCGCGACGGCGGTCACTGGCTGGGACAGGGCCTTGGACAGCGTCTGCGTGACCGAGCGCGCCAGTTCGCTCTCGCGCAAGGAGGCGGCGCCCACGTTCGAACCCGCGATCGACGGCGCGCCCGCTTCCACCCCCAGCCGCAGTTTGTAGTTGGTGCGCTGCAGGCGCGGCAGCCAGCCGGCGCGCTCGGCCCGCGGCAGGCGATCAAGCATTGCCACCGAGGAGGCGACGTCTGCGGCAAGATACGACACCATCATGCCGCGCATCGCCAGGCTGCGCTCTGCCAGCACGAACGCGAAAGTCAGTGCCTGGGCGAGCAACAGGCTGCTGACCAGGATCAGCACGAGACGGCCGAACAGGGTGCGCGGCCGGTCGCGGATCATGACGGCGCCTCATCGCGCGAGGCGGTCGAAGGCATGCCCTCGACTGCCATGCAGAAGACATACCCCTCGTTGCGCACGGTCTTGATGTAGCGCGCATCGCGCGGCCCGTCGCCCAGCCGTTGGCGCACACGGCTGACCAGCAGATCGATAGAGCGGTCGAACACGTCGGCATCCCGGCCCTGGGTCAACTGCAGCAGTTGCTCGCGGCTGAGGATGCGCTGCGGCTGCTGCAGCAGCACGCGCAGCAGCCGGTACTCGGCCCCCGAGAGCGAAACCACTGTTCCCGCGGCATCCACGAGATGCCGGCCAACCGTGTCGAGCGTCCAGTTGCCGAAGCGCAGGTGCGGCTGCGGCGCCTCGGCGGCGAGGATCGGCGGCATCATGCGGGTGCGCCGTAAGACCGAGTTCACACGCGCCAGCAACTCGCGCGCTGCGAAGGGCTTGGTCAGGTAGTCGTCCGCGCCCAGTTCAAGGCCCAGGATGCGGTCGGCCTCGTCGGAGCGCGCGCTGAGCACCAAGACCGGCAGCGCGGGCCGGCCCGGCGCACGCAACTCGCGACACAGGCTCAGGCCATCTTCGCCGGGCAGCATCAGGTCCAGCACCACCAAGTCGATGCGTTCACTGGCCAGCACGCGCCGCATCTCGCGCCCGTCCGCTGCACCGCTGGCCTTCAATCCCTGGCGCGTCAAGTACTCGCCCACCATCGCCCGGATCTCGGGGTCGTCGTCAACGATGAGGATGTGGTCGGGTCTTTGCGACACAGGCTGCGGCTCCAAGGAAAAGGTTCTGGACTGCAAGCGTGGCATGGCTGCCGGGGCCGGGCAATGGGGAGATTTGTATCCCAATTTGTCCCTCTGCCGATGCGATACATGGGAATGCACAACGGCCCCTGGCGGACAAGCCGCGCACACATCCCGGGCGCCCAATGCCGCCATCCCAACCAGAACTGAAACGGAGTTTGCATGCAGAGCCATCACAGCTTCTCAGTCCTCCCGGCCGCCATGCTGATACTTGCCGCCGCTCATGCCGACGCGCAGGGGCCGGTGCACCACGGACGCTGGATCACCGAGTCCGGCAACCTGGAAGTCGAGATCGCGCCCTGCGGCGACACGTGGTGCGGCACCGTCACACGCGTGCTGGCCAATCGCTCGATGAGCGCGCCGGGCAAGGACATGGACGCGGCCGACAAGCGCCCGGCACTGGGCATGAAGATCCTCACCGGCCTGCGCCCGGCGGACGAGGGCGTGCTGGTCGGCGAGATCTACAACCGAGAGAACGCCAAGACCTACAGCGTGCGCCTGACGATGGACGGTCCCGCGCAGATGCTGGTGCGGCCCTACGTCGGCATGCCACTGTTCGGCAAGACCCAGCTCTGGCAGCGGTCGGCCGGGCCGGGAACGGCGAAGGAAGTCACACCATGATGGAAGCCGCCCTGACTCAGCCCGCGCTCGCATTCGCGGCCGGTCTGCTCACGGTGGCCGCGCCGTGCGTATTGCCGCTGCTGCCCGTGGTGCTGGGTGCGACGGCGGCCGGCGGCCCGGGCGCCCGGCCGGTCTTCATCGCGGCAGGCTTCGCGCTCTCCTTCACCGCGCTCGCCCTGGTCTTCGAGTCGGTGCAGCACCTGCTTGGTCTGGAGCAGCAGACCGTGCGTGACGTTGCCGCGCTGCTGCTGGTGGCATTCGGCCTGTGCATGGTCTGGCCCTCGGCGTTCCAGCGTCTCTCGGCGACTCTGAGCGGCGTACTTGGCCGAGCCGTCAGCATCGGCGACCGGGCGGGTGCGGGCTGGGTTGGCGGGCTGCTGGTGGGCATCTCGCTCGGCGCGGTATGGACGCCCTGTGCCGGGCCTGTGCTGGCCACCATCCTCACTCTGGTCGCCGCACAGGCGGACTGGGGCACGTCGGCGGCGCTGCTGGGACTGTACGCGCTGGGCGCGGCGCTGCCGATGCTGGCCATCGCCTATGGCGGCCAATGGATGCTGGCCAGGGTGCGCACGCTGACGCGCCACACCCATCGCCTGCAGCAGACGATGGGTGTGGTGGTGACGGCCGTGGGGCTTCTCACCTTTCTTCAGTACGACACGCTGGTCACGCTCTGGCTGTCGGGCTTCTATCCCTCTTTCTCCACGGGCCTGTGACCATGACCGATCTCTCGCTTTCCAACCCGGCGCGCCGCTGTTTCCTGGCGGCTCTGGCCAGCCTGGCCGCCAACGCTCCGCTGACCGCCGGGGCCAGCCCGGATGGCCTGCACGACTGGGGTGACGCGCCGGACTTCCAGGGCATCACGCAATGGATGAACACGCCGGCGCTGAGTCTGACGCAGTTGCGCGGTCAGGTCGTGCTGGTGGACTTCTGGACCTTCGCTTGCATCAACTGCCTGCGCACACTGCCGCAGGTCAACCGCTGGGCCGAGACCTATCGCGCTCAGGGCCTCGTCGTGGTCGGCGTGCACACGCCGGAGTTTGCCTTCGAGCGCTCGGCCTCTGCCGTGCAGGCCGCCATGAAGCGGCACAGCGTCAGGCACCCGGTGGCGATGGACAACAACTACGCCACCTGGAAGGCCTACGAGAACACCTACTGGCCCGCTCACTACCTCGTCGACGGCCGAGGCCGCATCCGCTACCGGCACTTCGGCGAGGGCGAATACGCCCGGACTGAAGCCGCCATCCAAGCGCTGCTGGCACGGCCCGGGCGCGTCTGAACCCCAACCCGATTCACCCAACCAAGGCAAGCCATGCAATCACTCTTTCGTTCGACGCTGGCCGCCGTGCTGCTGAGCAGCACGCTGGCCCACGCCCAGACGCGCCCGCAGTTGCCCCCGCCGCAAGCCACCGACCCGATCGCGCTGAAGCTCATGCAGGGCTTTCCGCCGCCGCCGGACAAGACGGTGCGCCTGGCGAACGTGCTGCAGTACCCGAATGCCCGCTGGGCCTTCCACCACATGCGAGAACTCGGCCCGACCGCCGCGGTGTGGCGCGGGGCGGGTACACCGTCGGCGTTGCCGCAGGCCGCGCGCGACCTGGATGTCATCCGCTTCGACGACGGCGGCGGCCAGCAGGTCGGCCTGACGGACTGGCAACGTGACACCTACACCGACGCGCTGCTGGTGCTGCATCGCGGCCGCATCGTCTACGAGCGGTACGCCGCCGGCATGCAACCGCAACAGCCGCACGCCCTCTGGTCGCTGAGCAAATCCCTCACGGGCCTGCTCGCCGCACAGCTGATCCACGAAGGCCGCATCGATCCGTCGGCGCCGGTTACCCGATACCTGCCGGAGGTGAAGGACTCGGCCTGGGGCGACGCTACGGTGCAGCAGACCCTGGACATGACGACCAGCGTGCAGTACGACGAAGACTTTGCCAGGCCGGGCTCGGGCATCTTCCAGTACCTGATCGCCGGTGGGCTGCTGCCCGCGCCCGCCAGCTACTCCGGCGCGCGCAGCATGCTCGCCTACCTGCCCACGGTGGCCAAGGCCGGCGAACACGGCGCGGGCTTCCAGTACAAGACCGTCGACACCGAAGTCATCGGCTGGCTGCTGCAGCGCGTGACCGGGCAGCGGCTGGACGAGCTGCTGTCGCAGCGCCTGTGGCAGCCACTGGGAGCGGGCGAAGACGGCTACGTCTGGGTCGACGGCAGCGGCGCGCAGCTGGCCAGCGTGGGCGTCGGCGCCACCGCGCGCGACCTTTCGCGGCTGGGCGAGATGCTTCGGCTGCAAGGCCGCTTCAACGGACGTGAGGTGCTGGCGCCCGCCGTCGTGGCCGAACTGCGCAAGGGTGGCGACGTGGAAAAGTTCAAGGCTGCTGGCCAGACGATGCGTGCTGGCTATTCGTACCACGACTTCTGGTGGATCCCGCACGACGCCGACGGCAGCTTCGAGGCCAAGGGCCTGAACGGCCAGCACGTGCACGTCAATCCGGCGGCCGAACTGGTGGTGGTGAAGCTGTCCTCGCATCCGGTGCCCAACACGGCGTACACGCACGTGCAGGATCGGCGGGCCTTCGCCGCCATCGCCGCGGCGTTGCGCGAGACGGGGAAGGCACCATGATCCGGCGGCCCGCCGATGCGTCGCGGGGCGCACGCGCCTTCGACGGCACGACGCTGCAGGACTGGCTGCCGGTGAGCAACGTGTTCGACGCGCTGGCGCTGTCCGCCGCAGCGCATGCCGAACGTCCGGCGCTGGCCTTCCTGGCCGAAGCCAGCCACGAGGAGCCACAGCGCGTCATCAGCTATACGGAGTTCGTCGGCAATGTCGCGCGTGCAGGCAATCTGTTGCGCAATCTGGGCCTGGGGCCGCGCGACGTGGTGGCCTATCTGCTGCCGGCGCTGCCTGAGACGCACTACCTGTTGTGGGGTGCCGAGACCGCCGGCATCGCGTTGCCAATCAATCCGCTGCTGCAGGCCGAGCACATCGCGGCGTTGCTGCGCGCGGCCAGCGCGAGACTGCTGGTGGCTCCTGGGCCGATGCCGGGCACAGACCTCTGGGCCAAGGCCTGTGCTGCCCGCGCCCTCGCGCCCAATGTGCGGACGCTGATGCGCTTGGGTGGCGGGTACGCGGCCGACGCCGACGCCGACTTCGCCGAGGCGTTTGCGGCCAGCCCGCCGACGCTGGACTTCGCACCGCCGAGCCTGGATGACACGGCCGCCTACTTCCACACGGGCGGCACGACGGGCGCACCCAAGCTGGTCGTCCAGACTCACCGAAACCAACTGGCCGCGGCCTACGGCGGGGCCGTCGCCATCGGCGCCCGCCCTGACGACGTGATGCTCAACGGCCTGCCGCTGTTCCATGTGGCGGCGACGATGTTCGGCAGCCTGTCCATGCTGCTGGCCGGTGCGCAGATCGCCATCCTGACGCCGCTGGGCTTTCGCCAGCCTGGCGTGGCTGAGAACTTTTGGCGCCTCGCTGCAGCGCTGCGGGGGACGCTGCTGGGGGGCGTGCCGACGGCGTTCAAGGCCGCGCTGGCGCATGCGCCCGCAGGGGCAGACCTGTCGCGCGTGCGCACCAGCGTCTGCGGCGCCACTTCCACGCCGCCCGGCGTCGCCGCGGGCGTCGAGGCCTTGACGGGCAACCCGATGCGCGAGGTCTATGGCATGACCGAGTGCGGCGGCGTCATCTGCGTCGACCCGGTCTGGACCGAACGCGTGATCGGGTCGGCCGGGCTGCCGATTCCATTCTGCGAGGTGCAGGCGCGGCGGCTGGATGGCGGGCTTCCCGGGCTGGCTCCGTGCGCGCCTGGCGAAGCGGGCATGCTGGTCGTGCGCGGGCCGAACGTCTCGCCGGGATACCTGCAGGACGGCAATGATCATGAGGCGTTCACGCCAGACGGCTGGTTCATCACCGGTGACCTGGGGCGCGTGCAGGGCGACGGGTGCGTCTTCATCACCGGACGCACCAAGGACCTGATCATCCGCAGCGGGCACAACATCGATCCGGCACTCATCGAGGACTGCCTGCGAAGGCACCCCGCCGTGGCCGACGCGGCGGCTGTCGGCATGCCCGACGCCTACGCCGGGGAGGTGCCGGTGGCCTATGTGGAGCTCCATCCCGACCTGCATGCCGGCGAGGACGAACTGCTGGCCCACGCCGTGGCGTGCATCGCCGAGCGGCCCGCGCTGCCGCGCTGGATCCGCGTGCTGGAGCGGTTGCCGTTGACGGCCGTTGGCAAGCCGTTCAAACCCGCGCTCCGGATCGACGCGGCGAGAACGCACTTCGCTCAGGCGCTGCGGGGCCTGCCCGTCGAGCTGCTTGAGGTGCTCGACGATCCCGCGCGAGGGCTGCTGCTCAGGCTGCGGCTTGCCCCCGGACAAGCCGGACAGGACGCCATGCGGGACCTCGTCGGCGAGCGCCTTCGCGACTACGCCGTCGCGATCGACTTCGCGCAAGATCCACTCTCCGACCTGTGACGATGCGTGGTCGCACCGAAGGGGCGACGCCGGTGTGCGGGCGGGCTTTCGAGCCCGTGTCCGCTCGGGTTGCCGCGGTGCTGTCTGTGAACCGCGAAGCAACGAATTGAGTCCGAGTTTCGCTGCTGATCGAGCGATGGCGCGGCTCAAGTGCACCGAATATCCACCAAGTTGGGCGTGAAGTCGCTCGACCCCCGTGTTCAATGTTCAAGGAGGCAGTGATGCAGATCAGTCGCACCGCAGCATATGTTCCCGCCCTATCTCAGGCCGGAGCGCGCAGCGGCGCGGCAACATCACCCAGCGCAACCACTGCGGCGTCCGATAGCCCGGCGTCATCCGACACCGGCATTCAGCGAGCCGACTTCACGCACATGACCCGGCAGGGTCTGTTCGATTGGATGAACGGGCAGATCAAGAGCGGCCAGATGTCGCTGGACGACAGCAGCGGCCTGCTGGGCATGACGCTCAAGATGCCGGCGGACGGTGCCGGCAGACCATCCGCCCTGGATGACAGCGAGCGGGTCGACTTCATGGCGCTGGCGCAAGATGGCATGGCCTGGGCGCGCCAACATGGCGAACAGTCTCAACTGCAGGTGCTGCACAAGGCCATCGCCGTCATGCAGCAGCACCAGGGCGAGCCGGTCCATCTGGACCTTCGCGCGTGACGACGGCAGAAAGGAACCGGACATGCTCATCCAGAGCACGAACGCAGCCCTGTCGTCCTACGGCGCATCGTTCAAGTCATCTCAAACCCGACAGGAATCATGGGCACCCGCAGCGCCGGGCACCAGCACCGACACGATCACGATCTCTGAGGCTGCGAAGCGGATGCTGTCGAACTCTGGCCCGGCCTCTGGCACAGACGAAGTCCAGAAGCAGCTCGACGCCATCAAGAGCAAGCCGGCCGTGCAGCGATCTGATGCGGACCGGGCCTACTTGTCGGAGCATGACGACCGGTTCACCGAACTCCAGGAGAAGGTCCAGGCCAATGGGCTCGGGTCGTTGACGTCCGGCGAGGTCGACTACATGCAGAAAGCAGGTGGCCTTGTCAACACGATGGCGTACCTATCTCCGAAGGAAAGGGCCATCTACGACGATCTCGTGTCCAAGGGCAACACGGAGGCGGCACAAGGCCTGATGCTGGTCGGCATGTCGCGCATCGGCATGGAAGGCCAGCAGGTGACGCTGCCGGGTGGTCAGACCTTCGACCCCACCAAGACGGAGGTGACCGCCGACAACGTCCGCAACCTGTTCAGGCAGATGTTCGTCGATGCGAGCGGCAATTCAGATCGCCTGTTGGAGGCCTTGGCATCGGCACTGGATCAGCGGCCGGCGAACATGACGTGACCGACTTGGGAGTACCTTCGAGCAGGCTACGAGCGCCTGCCCTCAGTTCGGCGTCGACAGTTCGCGCGACTCCGCCACCCTCGACCAGAGCCAATCGGCGGCCATGCGCAGATGGTCCCGCATGTTGCCTTCCGCGGTGTGGCCGTCGATCGCATAGCTGAGCTCCGTCACCGACAGGCCCAGTGCTCGCAGGCTCGCGGTCTCGTCCGTGGCGGTCAGGTCCTCGAGCAATCCATTGATCATCAGCACGGGCTTGCGTTTCGCGGCCGGCCCGATGGGCATTGCCTTCGACAGCGCATAGCGGGCGTAGTGCATGCAGATCGCATCGCGCGGTGCCGTTGGAGCCAGGCCTGCGAACACCGCATACGCCATGCCGACCGACGACGGAACCCGCAGGCAATGGCTGTTCGAGAAAGTGGACTCCACGGGACCCGCCACGTTCACCACCGCCGCGATCCAGTCCGCCTGCAGACCGCCCAACGTGGCCAGGTAGCCACCCATGCTCCAGCCATAGACCCCGACCCGTGACAGGTCGATCTCGGAGCGGCCCTTCAGCGCGTCCCGTGCGGCGTTCAGCATGCGCCAGGCTTCGGGGCGGAAGGAGAGCGTGTTCTCGCCCGTGTCCGGGTTCTCCAGCACCAGAGTGGCGAAGCCTCTGGCGCGCATCGCGGCGACGTGCCGGGCCATCTCGGTCTTGAAGTTGTCCAGCCCCCCGAACACGATGACCAGCGGCGCCCGGGTGTTGTGCGATGCCGGTGGCTGGAAGTATCCGACGAAGCTCTTGCCGTCGAGCGTGGCCTCGATGCGCTCGGGTGCAGCCCCCGTCAGTTGCATGGCGCGCTCCGAAGCGCGCAGGTCGTCCGTGGGCGCCTGCTGGGGCCGGCGGGTGAGCTTCCCGTAGAACGCGGCCTTGCGCCACTCGCCGGCTGCGGCAAGGGAGGCTTCCGAGCCAGGAACCAGACCGCCCGTGTCCAGGCGGCTGGCCACCTGGGCATGCGCGTCCGCCTGTGCCCGGAATCGCGCCACAAGTTCCTGGTGGCTTCCCGGTCGGGGGACTGCCGCGACGATCTCATCGAATGCCGCGGGCGCGATGCCAGCGTCTTCGAGCCACCAGCACAGGTTGTATTTGAAGATCGGCGGCAGGCCCTGGATGCCGTCAGGATATGCGGCGAAGCCGGATTTGCAGAACGCGGTCATGGACGGCGCGGTCTGTGCGTGCGCAGCTGGCGCCAACAGGGCCGCTGCTGTTGCCACGGCGCCCATGCCCTTCGCGAGCTGCCGCACGGGGGGCGAGGAGTGTTTGCAAGGATGGAAGGCGCTTCATGGTCTGCCTCGTTGGTACAGGGTGGAAAGAAATGGTCAGGGTGTCCGCAAGGACAGGCGGCGCCGGTGCCACGCCACCGCATCCCGCAAGGTGTCTTCTAGCGGGCGGAACTGGATGCCCAGCTCCTCCCGGATCCTTTGATCGGAGAAGCGCCGGGAGCGGTCGCGCCCGATGTTGTTCACCGTGGCCAGGCTCAACAGCACCGGCCGACCCGTCAGGCGGGCGTAGGCCTCCTGGGCGAGTGCAATGCCAGTGAGCAAGGCCCGCGGCAGGCGGCGTGTCGGTGCCGGGATGCCTGTGACCTGCGCCATGGCGGTCATCAGATCTCGCATGTGCATGGCACGGCCGGCCGCCAGGTATCGGCGCCCGGCCGTGCCCTGCATCGACGCGGCGAGCATCACCTGGGCGACGTCCCGCGCGTCGACCACCGAGAAGGACGCGTCAACTACGCCCGGCAGCTTGCGCGACAGAAAGTCGCGAATGAATTGGCCCGCCGAGGTCGGACCTTCATCGCCGGGACCATGCATCCAGCCCGGGATCACCGTGACGACGTGCATTGAAGGATGCGCGTGCGCGAATTGCGCGACCACCTGGTCGCAGAGGATCTTGCTGCGGTAGTAGGCATCCACCGCGTCCTCCGGTGTTGCGAGATCGTCTTCCTGCAAGGTGACGCCGGTGGCGTTGCGCAAGGTGGCGATCGAGCTGGTGTGCACCACGCGTGGCACGCCGGCTGCCGCGGCGGCGAGCAGCAGTTGCCTCGTGCCGTCCACGTTGACGCGCATCAATGCCGCTTCGTGGGCCCCGCCTTGGTAGCTCTCGCGGAAGTAGGCCGCCGCATGAAAGACAACGTCCACGCCAGAGAGGTATCGGGAAAACGCTGCAGGGTCCAGCAGATCGCCAGTGATCGGCTCGATGCCCTGTGTGGGCAGGTCGGCGAACTGCGCTTGAAACTTCGAGGCGCTGCGGGCCAGGGCCTTCACGTGCCAGCCCTCGGCAAGCAACAGTCGCACGAGGTTGTTTCCAAGCAGACCGGTCGAACCGGTCACGAAAGCGATGGTCATGGCTTTGGCGGGGCAGTGGGTGCGCGCCAGAAATTGGCGCTGGAGAAACACCTTATTTCAAATACCGATCGGTATCTTAATACTGTTTGGTACGATGTCAAGCACGCACTGGCCGAAGTGCGCGCCTGAGCCCAGGGGCCGTGCGGCACGGAGAATTTCCACCGGGATGCCCACAAATAAGCCATGAAACCCGTTGCAGAATCTCGCAAGCCGCGCCTGACCAGGGCCGAGAGCCGCGCCCGTACGCGTGAAAGCCTGTTGGCGGCGGCGCGCGGCATGATGGTGGAGGTCGGCCTGGGGTCGGCCTCGCTGGACCTCATCGCCGACCGCGCCGGTTACACGAAAGGTGCCGTCTATTCGAACTTCTCGTCGAAGGAAGAGATCCTCGTCGAGTTGATGCAACGGCACATGCATGACGAGCTCGCGGCGCTGTCGGAGATCCTTCAGCAATCGACCTCGCTGGACGACCTGATGCGGCGGCTGGATGCGTTGTATGCCGCCATGCATGAGGACCCCTCAGTCGTCGTTCTTTCGCTGGAGTTCCAGCTTCTGGCGACGCGGAACAAGGGGGTGCGCGACAGTTACGCAAGCATTTGGAGTGCCCACCGCGCCACGCTGGCTGCGCTGCTGACGGACGTCGCGTCCAGATTCCAGGTCGAACTGATCCTGCCGGCAGCGGACCTGATCGACGCGCTTGCCGCGATGACACATGGGCTCGTGCTACAGAGCGCCGTCGGGAGACCGGACGATGCGCGGACGGCCGCGTCCCTCATGATCGGCTTCCTGCGCAGCCAGATGGCGCCCGCCACGGGGATTGCAGGCAAGGGGCGTCGGGCAAGCTCCGCGCGATGACTGCGCAATTTGTCGCCCGGCCATTGATGTCCGCACAAGGTCTCCGTGATGGACGGTCGATAACGCTGCGTCTGGTTGGGTCTTCAACGCACCCGGGCAGCGTGTCGTGCTCTTTCACCACGGCTTCGTGGGAACCGCACTTGCTCGCAGGCGCTTTTCCTCAGCCGATTTGTGATCGCGCCGACACTTTCGGTGCGGGCCAGAGCGCCACGCCCGTCAGCAACAGTGCAACCAGCAGGTACGGCACGCCGGCCCCGAACTCGTAGAGCAGCGTCCCCGCCAGCGGCCCCAGCACGATGCCCAGGCCTTGCGCCGCGCCCACCGAACCGGCGGCGGCGCCCTGCTCATGGTCCTCGACGGCATTGGCGGCCAGCGCCGCGAAGGCTGGGAACACCCAGCCCATGCCGGCTGCGGCCACGACGTAGCACACCGCGAGCCAGGTCGGTGAGGCCGCCATCGCCGTCGCGCCGGAGCCCAGGGCTGCGACGACGGCCCCTGTGCGGATCAGGGGTACACATTCGAAGCGACAGCTGAGAACGTGCCCAGCGACACAAGCAGCTTATGCCTGCCAGTAATTGCGCCAGCGAGCGCCGTGATGCGCCCTGGTAGACCGCCGCGAGGCTCCTGAGTGACACCTGGGTCAAAATGCGGGAAGCCAACTGCGAATGCCCTGATCTCGCTAAGTTGATGATCCATTGGGGCTTTCGAGCCGCTGCCGACCTGCAAGAAACACTTGACAGCGGACATTTTTCACCGCCCCCTGACACTTAGTTGAGCACGCTACGCTTGAGCGCGCTGCTGCAAGTTTTCGATAGTCCCGGGATGCGACACCATCTTCGTCATGGCCTGCCTTCATACGAAGCGCGGCGAATGACGGAGCCAAAGATGGATCGCTCGAAGCAGCCACCGAAAGACATCAGTCCGATTGCACCGCCCTTCCCTCCGTTGCCCGTCACACTGCAGTTCAGGCGGACGCTGCGTCGGTCGGATTTGCGCAAGATCGTGCCCCTGTCCGACACCACGATCTACGAGATGGAGCGGCGTGGTCAATTCCCGAGACGGTTCAACTTGACGGCCCGGTGCGTCGTGTGGGACATGGCCGAAGTCGAAGCCTGGCTCGAATCGCGGCGCCAAGACGCGTGCCAGGCCCAGTTGCAGCGTGCGCCCTCCCCCGACGTGCGGCTGCGCCGCACCCGGCCGGTCAAAACGCCTGCGTCATCATGATCGGCGTCGAGGCAGGCAGCAGCGTCGGGGTGTGGGTGTTGCCTGCCATCCAGGCGTCGATCATGTCGGCCCACTCCTGCAACATGTGCCGCCGCTGTTCGGCGTACTCGGCCTTGTTGTAGATGCCGCGTGAGGAGCGCCCGTCCTCGTGCGCCAAGCACTTTTCGATCCAGTCGCTGTTGAATCCCAGCTCGTTCAAAATTGTCGAGCCCGTGCGTCGTAGGTCATGCACAGTGAAGGGCTCCAGTGGCAGCTTCTGCGCTTTCGCGCGCTCAACGATTAAATGCGTCACACGGTTGAGCGTCGCATTGGACATGCCCTTTTCGCCGTCGTAGCGAGAAGGAATCAGGAACCTCGATCCGCCAGCGCAGGTGCGCAGCGCCACCATGATGTCCAGCGCCTGCTGGGAGAGGTAGACGTTGTGGGCCTTGCCGGCCTTCATCCGCTCCTTGGGAATGCTCCAGACGGCGTTCTCGAAGTCGACCTCGTCCCACGTCGCGTGGATCAGTTCGCCCTTCCGGACCATGGTCAACAGGATGAGGCGCAGCCCAAGCTTGATCGTGGGGTAGGACGCGACGTGCTCCATCTGCGAAAGCATGATGCGAATTTCAGTGGGCGACAGTGCTCGGTCCTTCGGGACGAACGTGGCGATCGACGACGGGCCCACATCATCGGCAGGGTTGGGCACCTTTTCGCCATGCAGGTTGGCGTAGCCGTAGATCTGCTTCACGATGTCGCGCACGTGGACGGCCGTGGCCGGCGCGCCCCGTGCCTTGACCTTGTTACAGAGGTCGCGCAAGTCGTCCGCCGATATCTCCGACAGCAGACGGTTCTCGAACACCGGCAGGATGTCCCGATCGAGGATGCTCTGGCGCATCGATCGGGTGCTATCCGCCATGCGTGCGCCCGCAGACCATCGCGTTGTGAACTCGCCGAAGGTCTTGGCCTGGGCCAACCGCCGCTTGGTGCGTTGCTTTTCCTGGGACGGAGACTGCCCCTCCGCGACGGCCTGGCGCGCGCGCATGCAGTGCTCTCTGGCCGTGGCCAGGGTCAGTCCGGCCGGACCGTAACGGCCGATGCTTAATGTCTCTCGGCGCCCGTTGAGCCGGTAGTCGTACCGGAACGTGATAGTGCCGGCCGGCGACACGGTGACGTACATCCCGTCCCGGTCGGTCACCTTGTAGAGGGCGTCCTTCGGCTTGAGATTCTTGAGCGCGGTGTCGGTGAGCATGTCGTTCTCCCAGGAGGGGACGTTTTACCGTCACCCACTTTTCGGACCACCAACACCCCGGGAACCCGCATGAATCCTAGCTTTTCTAGAATTTTTTACCGTCAGATCCATCCGAGGTGCTGACGGTAGAAATTTTAGCGCTCTGAAGCTCCAGTTGTATACCGTCAGAACTACCGTCAAATCGATCCGCTTGTCAGCAAACGATGTCGATAGTATTTGAGATATAAACTCATATAAATCAATGACTTATGAAGGAATTACAATAGCCTCGGATAGACTTGGAATGACCTCTGATCATTCCCACTCAATGGTCGCGGGCGGCTTGCTGCTCACGTCATAGGTCACGCGGTTGATGCCGCGCACCTCGTTGATGATGCGACCAGAGGTCCGTTTCAAGAGGCTGTAGGGCAGCTCGGCCCAGTCGGCGGTCATGAAGTCGCTGGTCTGCACGGCGCGCAGCGCCACCACATAGTCATAGGTGCGGCCGTCACCCATCACACCGACGCTCTTGACCGGCAGGAAGACGGTAAAAGCCTGGCTGGTCAGCTCGTACCAGGTCTTGCCGGTGGCTTCGTCCTTGGCGTTGCGCAGTTCCTCAATGAAGATCGCGTCGGCTCGGCGCAGCAGGTCGGCGTAGTCCTTCTTGACTTCGCCGAGGATGCGCACGCCCAGGCCCGGGCCCGGGAAGGGGTGACGGTAAACCATCTCCGGCGGCAGGCCCAGGGCCACGCCCAGCGCACGCACTTCGTCCTTGAAGAGTTCGCGCAGCGGCTCCAACAGCTTCAGCCCCAGCTGCTCGGGCAGGCCCCCGACGTTGTGGTGGCTTTTGATCGTCGTGGCCTTCTTGGTCTTGGTGCCACCGCTCTCGACCACGTCGGGATAGATCGTGCCTTGGGCCAAGAAGGTCGCACCCTTGTGTCCAGCGTCGCCAGCCTTCAGCTTAGCCGCCTCAGCCTTGAACACATCGACGAACAGACCGCCAATTATCTTGCGCTTCTTCTCGGGGTCGGTCACGCCGGCCAACGCACCGAGGAACATTTCGCTGGCATCGACGCGAATGACCTTCGCATGCAGCTTGCCGGCGAACATGTCCATCACCATATCGCCTTCGTTCAAGCGCAAGAGGCCATGGTCGACAAAGACGCAGGTTAGCTGGTCGCCGATGGCGCGGTGGATCAGGGCCGCTGCCACCGACGAATCAACGCCGCCGGACAGGCCCAGGATCACCTCTTCATCGCCGACCTGCTCGCGGATCTTGGCCACAGCCTCGGCGATGTAGTCGCCCATGATCCAGTCGCCCTTGCAGCCGGCGATATCGCGCACAAAGCGCGTCAGCATCGCTTGACCCTGCAGGGTGTGGGTGACCTCGGGATGAAACTGGACCGCGTAATAGCCCTTCTCTTCATTGGCCATGCCGGCGATTGGGCAGCTGGGTGTGGAGGCCAGCAGCTTGAAGCCTTCGGGCAGGGCCGTGACCTTGTCGCCATGGCTCATCCAAACCTTGAGCATGCCGTGGCCCTCGGTGGTCGTGAAGTCGGCAATGTCCCTCAGCAGCGCGGTGTGGCCATGGGCGCGCACCTCGGCATAACCGAATTCACGGTGATCGCTCCACTCCACCTTGCCACCCAGTTGCACGGCCATCGTCTGCATGCCGTAGCAGATGCCCAGCACAGGCACACCGAGCTCCCAAACCGCCTGCGGCGCGCGCAGTTCGTGGTCTTCGTAGGTCGACGCATGGCTGCCCGACAAGATGATGGCCTTGGGCGCAAAGCCGCGGATGAATTCGTCCGAGACGTCGTTGGGATGGATCTCGCAATACACGGCCGCCTCGCGCACGCGGCGCGCAATCAGCTGGGTGACCTGGGAGCCGAAGTCGAGGATCAGGACTTTGTCATGCATGGTGGAATCCAATCATCAAGAAGCTTGTGCCAAGGGTGCCGCCGTGCCGCCGCTACGGGCGAAATGGCGCCAGGCAAAGAAGAGAGACAGCGCCTGCAGCAAGGCACAGAAGTAGAAGGGTGCACCGATGCGCCAGTCTCCCTGGGGCAACTCGGACACGAAATAGATCAGGCCCGAGCCCAGCACCGGGGCCAGCACGGCCATCACGCTGTTGAGCGAGGCCACCGCGCCCATGGTCTGACCCTGGTTGCGTACATCGGCGGCGTTAGAGATCAGGCTTTGCATGCTGGCAGTGGCGGCGAATCCCAGCACGTTCAAGACGATCACCGCATACATCATCCATCCTGCGGTGGCAGCACCCCAGACGAAATTGGTGACGACACTTGACGCCAGCCCCAGCACGACCAGGCGCTTCGCGCCAAAGGCCTTCAGCAGATGCGGCAGCAAGAAACCCTGCACCAGCACCGCCATCACGCCCACAGCGAACAGCGACATACCGTTCTCCTTCGGGCCCCAGCCGAACTTGAAGCTGGTGTAGAGCACCCAGCTGGTGTGCAACACCAGCTGGGCCAGGCCGCTGAGCGCGATCACGAAAACCAAAGCGCCCACACCTTTGAGCCCGGAGAGCTTTTTCAGCGCGCTGACCGGGTTGGCGCTCTTCCACTCGAAGGCGCGGCGGTGCTCGGGCGCCAGCGACTCAGGCAACACGAAATAGCCGTACACCCAGTTCAGCAGCGCCAAGCAGCCCGCCACATAGAAAGGCAGATGCAGATCGATATCACCCAGCAGCCCACCCATCACCGGGCCGAGAATGAAGCCCATACCAAAGGCCGCGCCCAGCATGCCGAAGCGCTTGGCGCGCTCCTCGGGCGCGCTGATGTCGGCCACATAGGCATTAGCCACCGCCGCATTGGCCTGCATTGCGCCGCTGAACAAGCGCACGACGACCAACATCCACAAGGCCGTGGCCATCGCGGTGACGAAGAAGCTCAGCGCCAGGCCGGAAAAGCCGATCAACATCACTGGCCTGCGGCCGTAGCGGTCGGACAGCGCGCCAAGAATGGGCGAGCCAAAGAAGTTGGCGATGCCGAAGGCAAAGGTCACGGCCAGATAGGCCAGCGTGTGCTCCGACGGCGTGCTGGCAAACAGGCCCACCAGCGGCGGCAGCACCGGGATGATCAGGCCGATGGAGATCATATCGATCAGCACCGCCACCATGATGAAGCCCATGCCGGCAGCCTTTGCGGGCCGCTGCTGGACTGCACTATCGCTCACACCTGCTCCTTTGCCGTAGAAAGAAGAAATGGGGGCTGGCAGGCCCCCATCCTTGTCATCACAGGATGCTTACTCCGAACGGTAGTTCGGTGCTTCCTTGGTGATCTGGACATCGTGCACATGGCTCTCGCGCATGCCCGCCGAGGTGATCTCGACAAACTCGGCCCGGTTCTGCATGTCGGCAATGGTGGCGCAACCGCAGTAGTGCATCGAGGCCTTCAGGCCGCCGGCCATTTGGAAGATGACCTGCACCACCGAGCCCTTGTAAGGCACTTGGCCTTCGATGCCCTCTGGCACCAACTTGGAGGTGTTGGGGTTGTTGCCCGAGGTGTCCTGGAAATAGCGGTCGGCCGAGCCCTTGGCCATTGCGCCCATCGAGCCCATGCCGCGGTAGCTCTTGTAGCTACGACCCTGGTACAAGATCAGATCGCCCGGGGCTTCCTCGGTGCCGGCAAAGGCGCCGCCCATCATCACGCAATCGGCGCCGGCGGCGATCGCCTTGGCCAGATCGCCCGAGAAGCGCACGCCGCCATCGGCGATCACCGGCACGCCGGTGCCGCGCAATGCGGTCGCGACATTGTCGATGGCCGTGATCTGCGGCACCCCGACACCGGCAACGATGCGGGTAGTACAGATCGAGCCGGGGCCGATGCCGACTTTGACGCCATCGGCCCCGGCCTCGACCAGAGCCAGAGCCGCCGCGCCAGTGGCGATATTGCCGCCGATCACATCGACCTCGGGGAAGTTTTGCTTGACCCAGCGCACCCGCTCCAGCACGCCGGCGCTGTGGCCGTGCGCGGTATCGACGATCAGCGCATCGACGCCGGCCTTGACCAGCAGCTTGACGCGTTCCTCGGTGTCGTCGCCGAAGCCAACGGCCGCGCCGACCCGCAGCTTACCCTGCGCATCGCGGGCCGCGTTCGGGAAGCTGGTCTGCTTGGTGATGTCCTTGACGGTCATCAGGCCGCGCAGCTCGAAGGCGTCGTTGACGACGACCACGCGCTCTAGCTTGTGCTTGTGCATCAGCGCCTTGGCTTCTTCCAGCGAGGCGCCTTCCTTGACGGTGATCAGCTTATCGGCCGGCGTCATCATCTCGCGCACCGGCAGGTCCATGCGGGTCTCGAACCGCACATCGCGGCCCGTGACGATGCCGACCACCTTCTTGCCGTCCAGCACCGGGAAGCCGGAGACGCCGTGCTGGCGCTGCAATTCGACCACCTCACGCACCGTGGCGCTGGGTGTAATCGTGAACGGCTCGCGCACCACGCCGGATTCGTAACGCTTGACCCGTGCCACTTCGATGGCCTGCTGCTGGGCCGTCAAGTTCTTGTGCACGATGCCAATGCCGCCCTCCTGGGCGATGGCGATGGCCAAACGGGCTTCTGTCACCGTGTCCATGGCGGCGGACACCAAGGGCAGGTTCAGCTGGATGTTGCGGGAAAGCCGAGTGGCAAGACTGGTGTCGCGGGGCAACACGTGGGAGAAGGCAGGCACCAACAACACATCGTCGAAGGTGAGCGCTTTACCAAGCAGGCGCATGAGAGAAGCTCCAGACGCAAAGCGGCATTATACGGAAGTCGCGACAAAGCTCACGCCAGGCGACTCGGCTACATCTTGTCACCGCCCTGAGGACTACACTTTGCGGCAATTGCAACAAGGGCCGTCTCGATGATCCCCTCCTCCCGCAAGTCCCTCGCCTGCCGCAGCCTTCTGGCCTTGCTGCTGCTGGGCATCGCAGGCAGCGCGATGGCGCAGTGGAAATGGCGCGATGCCACCGGCAAGGTGCTGTACAGCGATCTACCGCCGCCGGCCGGCATCCCCGAAAAAGATGTGCTGCAACGCCCACCAGGCCAGCGCCAGCAGGTGATCGTGCGCTCGACCGATGTGCCGGCCAGCGCGCCGCGCCCGCCCGCCAGCCCCACATCGGCACCTCCCAGCAAGGCCGAGCTCGAACAGCAGGCCAAGCAAAAGGCCGAACAGGAACAGCAACTCAAGCGCCAGAAGGAAGAAGAACGCAAGGTCGCCGAGCAGCGCGCCGAGAACTGCAAGCGCGCCAACAACAATCTGCGCGCGCTAGAAGAAGGCATCCGCATCTCGCGCCGCAACGAGGCGGGCGAGACCGTATATCTGGACGAAAAGCAGCGCGCCGAGGAAGTGGCGCGCACCCGGAACATCGTCAGCAACGACTGCCGCTGAGCCCGCCCCCACCTAGCGACTCGTCTTGCCAGCCAGCGGTCGGTGCCGGGAGACGATGCGCTCGCCGGCCGCGCGGTAGCGCAAGCGCCGCGCCTCCTTAGGATCGACGGTCAGCGGGCGGTAGACCTCGATGCGGTCGCGCTCTCGCAAGAGCGTGTCCAGCGGCTTGATCCGCCCCCAGATGCCGATGCGCAAGGTCGCCAGCTGCGGCAGCTGGTCGGCAAAATCGGCGCAGCCGCGCAAGGCCTGCTCCAAGTTTGTGCCCATCGGCAGTTGCAGCCAGCGGTGCCGTACATCACCGGCCGCAGGGCTCCAGACCAGCTCGACCCGCAGCGGCTCAGCGGGGACCATAGACCGCCTCGGCGCGCTGCACAAAGCGGTCGACAAAGGTATTGGCCACCCGGTCAAATACGGGACTGACCACGGCCTCCAGCGCCCGGCTGGAGAAGGCGTAGCGCAGCTCGAACTCGACCTTGCAGGCCTGAGCATCGCCTTGCTGCGACCCCGGCTTGGCCAGGGGCAGGAACTGCCAGACGCCGTCCAGCAAGGAGAACGGCCCGTCGACCAACGCCATCTCGACCTTGCGGTCGACCTCATGGCGGTTGCGGGTCGTAAAGGTGTGGTGCACACCGGCATAGGCCAAGGACAGCCGCGCGGTGACGCTGTCGGCGTCCTGCGCCAGCAGCTCGGCCTTCTCGCACCAGGGCAAAAACTCCGGATACTGGGCGATACCGGTCACCAACTCGTACATCTCGTGCGGCGAGTACCAGAGCAAGACTGACTTTTTGACATGCTTCATACAATGGCCGGATTGTATTGGCGAGCCACGCCTCCAGATTGAGTCCCATGTCCATTGCCGAGAATCGCCGTGCCCGCTACGACTACCACATCGCCGAACAGTTCGAGGCTGGCCTCGTGCTGGAGGGCTGGGAGGTCAAGGCCATACGCGCCGGCCAAGTACAGCTGACCGACGGCTATGTGCTGATCAAGAACGGCGAGCTGTTCCTGATCGGATGCCGTATCAACCCGCTGCGCACTGCCTCCACCCACGTCAACCCGCTGGCCGACCGCACCCGCAAGCTCTTGATGAAGAAGGACGAGATCAAGCGTCTGATCGGCAAGGTCGAGCAACGCGGCTTCACCCTGGTGCCGCTGAACCTGCACTACAAGGGCAGCCATGTGAAAGCCGACATCGCGCTGGTGAAGGGCAAGGCCGAGCACGACAAGCGCGACACCGAGAAGAAGCGAGACTGGGAGCGAGAAAAGGGGCAACTGATGAGGCAAGCCTCATTGAGGCCGAAGGACTGACAGCGCCTGTTCGAGGTCGGCTCGCAGATCGGCCTCGGCCTCCAGACCGATCGCAAAACGCACGATCACGCCGGCCTCGTAAGGCAGATTCAGCGCGCGGCTGCGGCTCATGTCGTAGGGCACGGCCAGGCTCATCGGGCCAGCCCAGGAGTAACCGATGCCGAACAGCTGCAAGGCGTCGACAAACGCATCAACCTGGGCCGCGCTGTACTCGGACTTGAACACCGCCGAGAACAGGCAGGCAGCGCCGGCGCTGCTGCTTTGTGCCCAGAATTTGTGGCCGGGCGAACCAGGCAAGGCCGGGTGTAGCACACGAGCCACCTCGGGCCGTGCCTGCATCCACTGAGCCAGTGCCCGCGTCGTCGCATCCTGGGCGCGGTAGCGCAGTTCCAGCGTCGGCAGGCCGCGCAACACCAGCTCCACATCGTTCTGCCCCAGGCCATAGCCCAGGTGTTCGTGCGCGTGGTTGAGCCGCTCATGCAGCACGCGATCGCGGGTGCAGACCGAGCCCATCAGGATGTCGGCGCCGCCCGATGCGTATTTTGTCAAGGCTTGCATCGAGATGTCGACGCCCAGGCCGGGATGGGCATCCGGAGCGATCTCGAAGGGATTGAAGGCCACGCCCGAGCCCCAGGTGTTGTCCAGCGCGGTGGTCACGCCATGGGCCTTGCACGCCTGCAGCAGGCCGACCAGATCGGGAAACTCCAAGGTGATCGAGCCGGCTGCCTCCAGCCAGACCAGTTTGGTCTGCGGCCCCAGCAACTCGGCGAAACCGGCGGCGTCGAGCGGATCGTAGAAACGGTGCGTGATGCCGAACTGCGGCAAAAAGGACTCGCTGAGATAGCGGTTCTGGCCGTAGACGTTGTCGGGCACGAGCACCTCGTCGCCGGGCCGCAGCAGTCCCAGCGAGACCAGGGTCACGGCCGCCAGTCCGCTGGGCGCCAGCAGACAGTGCTGCGCCCCCTCCAGGCTGGCGATGCGCGCGGCCAGCGTATACGAGGTCGGCGTGCCGTGCAGGCCGTAGCGGTAGCTCAAGCCATCACGCGGGCGCGGCGTGTGCAGATCGGCAGTGTTCTTGAACAGCACCGTCGAGGCCTTGTAGACCCCGACCGGAATGGCCGCCCAGCCCTCGGGCGCGTGGTAAGGGTGGTGTATCTGCTCGGTTGAGAGGGCGCGTTTACTCTTGCCCATATCAGGTAGGCATCGCGATCAGGTCATGACCCTCGGCCGCGACGATGCGCGCCTTCGTGAACTCGCCCACCTTCAAGGTCTTGCTGGCCTTCTCGGGCGGCAGCAGGCGCACCGTGCCGTCGATCTCGGGCGCATCGGCGTAGGAGCGCCCCACCCCACCCTTGCGGCCCAAGGCCGGGGCGGAATCGACCAGCACCTGCATCGTCGCGCCGATGCGCGAGCGCAGCTTCTCGGCCGAGACGCGTTCGGCCACTTCCATGAAGCGGGCACGGCGCTCCTCACGCAGGGCTTGCGCAAGCGCGCCGTCCAGCGCATTGGCGGTCGCGCCTTCGACGGGCGAATAGGCAAAGCAACCGGCGCGGTCAATACGGGCCTCGGCCATGAAGTCCAGCAGATACTGGAACTGCTCCTCGGTCTCACCTGGGAAGCCGGCGATGAAGGTCGAGCGGATCACGATGTCCGGGCAAGTCTCGCGCCAGCGCAGGATGCGCTCCATATTCTTCTCGCCGCTGGCCGGGCGCTTCATGCGCTTGAGGACTTCCGGATGCGCATGCTGCAGCGGCACGTCCAGGTAGGGCAGGATCAGACCCTGGGCCATCAGCGGCAGGATCTCGTCGACATGCGGATAAGGGTAGACATAGTGCAGACGTACCCAGGCGCCATGCGCCTTGGCCAGCTCGCCCAGTTGGGCCACCAGGTCGTACATCCGGGTCTTGACCGGCTTGCCATCCCAAAAGCCCATGCGGTACTTGACGTCAACGCCGTAGGCGCTGGTGTCCTGGCTGATCACCAGCAACTCCTTGACGCCGGCCTCAAACAGCGCGCGCGCCTCGTTCAGCACATCGCCGATCGGCCGCGACACCAGATCGCCGCGCATGCTAGGAATGATGCAGAAGGAGCAGCGGTGATTGCAGCCCTCGCTGATCTTCAGATAGGCGTAGTGCTTGGGCGTCAGCTTGATGCCCTGGGCGGGGACCAGATCCACAAAGGGGTCATGCGGCTTGGGCACATGGGTGTGCACCGCGTCCATCACCTCCTGGGTCGCATGCGGGCCGGTCACGGCCAACACGCTGGGGTGGATCTCGCGCACCAGGCTGCCGGCGTCGCTGCTAGCTGCACCACCCTTGGCGCCCAGGCAGCCGGTCACGATGACCTTGCCGTTCTCGGCCAGGGCCTCGCCGATGGTGTCCAGGCTTTCCTTCACGGCGTCATCGATGAAGCCGCAGGTGTTGACGATCACCAGATCGGCGCCGGCAAAGGTCTTCGAGGTTTCGTAACCCTCGGCACGCAGCTGGGTCAGTATCAGTTCGGAATCGGTCAAGGCCTTAGGGCAACCCAGGGACACAAAACCGATTTTGGGGGCCGCGCCGGGCGTGATAGCTGGGGACGGGCTCAGGACGGTGGAATCGCTCATCCCCAGATTGTCCCAGATGCCGCGCGACTGCGGCCAACGCAGCGGTTTCTCAGGGCTTTTTGGGCGGGAAACCGGGCATGCCGGGGAACAGCGCGCCGGCCTGGCTCATCTGCTCCTGCATCTTTTCGAGCAGGTTCTTGGACTGCTCCATATAGCTGCCCATGAAATTCTGCATCACCGGCGACTGCGCGCTCATGAACTGGGTCCATAGCTCGGGGCTGAAAGCCAGCCCCTTGCTCTGCTCGGCGAACTTGCCCTGCAGATCGGTGAAGGTCTGCATATTCTTCTCGAGATAGGCCCCCATCACGCCCTGCATCGCATGGCCGTAGAAGCGGATGATCTGCTCCAGCGAGGAGGTGCTGAACATCGGCACACCGCCGGTTTCTTCCTCCAGGATGATCTGCAGCAGGATGGAACGGGTCAGGTCCTCGGCGGTCTTGGCGTCGCGCACCTCGAAACTCTCGCCGCCCAGCACCATCTTCTTGACATCGGCCAGCGTGATGTAGCTGCTGGTCTGGGTGTCGTACAGACGCCGATTCGGGTACTTCTTGAGCACGCGCAGGCTGCTGCCCGGCTCGGCTCCCGGCTCCTTCGTCTTGCCGCCCGCCTTGCCACCACTGGCCGTGACCATGAAAACTCCTTCGTAAACCGACTCAAGAAACTTGGCTCTGATTCTAGAAGGCGATCACCCCGGGTTCGGAGGGGTTTTCCCCTGCGAACCCGGTGTCTGAGCGTCATCGGGCGGAACGCGCCCGCCCGACGGCATCAGCCATGCATCAGCGCACCACAGCGATCTGCTGGCGCGAACCCGACTTGTAAGTAAACAAGGTCAGCGCACCGTTCTTGATATCGCCCTTGTTGTCAAACGAGATCGTACCGGTAACGCCCTTGTAGCCGTCGGTCTTGGCCAACACCGGCAGGTACTTCGCGGGCTCGGCCGAACCGGCCTTGACCATCGCGTCGACCATCACGTTGACCGCGTCATAGACATAGGGGGCGTAGATCTGCACATCGGCCTTGTACTTGGCCTTGAACTTGGCCTTGAAGTCATCCAGCGACTTCTTGGACTCGCCCTCGACGCCGCCGGCTTCGGCGCACACCACCTGCTCGTCGGCCATGGTGCCGGCCGAGAGCTTGGGCAGCTCGCCGGTGCAGATGCCGTCGCCACCGACGAACTTGGCGCTGATGCCCAACTGCTTCATCTGGCGCAGCATCGGGCCGGCCACCGCATCCATGCCACCGAAGAAGACCACATCGGGCTTCTTGGCCTTCAAGGAGGTCAGGATGGCTGTGAAGTCCGTGGCCTTGTCGTTGGTGAACTCGCGCCCGACAACCTTACCGCCGGCCGACTTGACGCCCTTCTCGAACTCATCAGCCACGCCCTGGCCGTAGGCCGTGCGGTCATCGATCACCGCGATCGACTTGCCCTTGAGTTGCTGCACCGAGTACTTGCCCAGCGTGCCGCCCAGGTGCACGTCATCGGCGACAACGCGGAAGGCGGTCTTGTAGCCGTTGCGGGTGAACTTCGGGTTGGTCGCCGAGGGGCTGATCTGCGGCACGCCGGCATCGCTATAAACCTTGGACGCGGGGATGGTGGTGCCCGAGTTCAAGTGGCCGATCACGCCGTTGACCTTGGAGTCCATCAGCTTCTGCGCCGCGGCCGTGCCCTGCTTCGGATCGCCGGCATCGTCTTCGGCCAGTAGCTCGAACTTGGCCTTCTTGCCGCCGATGGTCACGCCCTTGGCGTTCAGATCATCGATGGCCATGCGGGCACCCAACTCATTGTCCTTGCCCAGGTGGGCAATCGCGCCGCTGGTCGGGCCCACATGGCCGATCTTGACGATCAGCTCTTGTGCTTGGACAGCACCAGTCAGCGCCATCACGGCCAAAGGCACTGCAAGCTTCACTTGAATGTTCATCAAACTCTTCTCCAGGACGATCAATGCCCAGCGTTGATGGCGCGCGGGCGGGCGCCTTGCGAGGCGGAAACAGTAAGCCCGCGTGAAAACTACTCGCCCAAGTAGGCAGCCCTGACCTTGGGATCGTTGAGCAAGGTCTTGCCCTCGCCGGTCATGGTGATCTCGCCGGACTCCATCACATAGCCGCGGTTGGCCAGTTGCAGCGCGCGGCTGGCGTTTTGCTCCACCAACAGCACCGTCACGCCCTGCTGGTGGATGTCGTTGACCACCTCGAAGATCTTGTCCACCATGATCGGGCTCAGGCCCATGCTGGGCTCGTCCAGCAGCAGCACCTCGGGCCGCGCCATCAGCGCACGCCCCATCGCCAGCATCTGCTGCTCGCCGCCGCTCATCGTGCCGGCGAGCTGGTTGCGGCGCTCCTTCAGGCGCGGGAAAATGCCGAAGATGCGCTCCATATCGCTTTGGATCTCGGCGTCGTTCCTGATGTAGGCGCCCATCTGCAGGTTCTCGGTGATGGTCATGCGGGTGAAGGTGCCGCGCCCCTCGGGCACCATCACCAGGC
>NZ_JAPFGP010000013.1 GCF_026241155.1 Paucibacter sp. PLA-PC-4 | reverse complement strand
CGTGGCCTCAGAGATATGTATAAAAGGCAGGCTGGAGCGCGCGCCCTGGCCCGAGGCGCCGCAGGCCCAGCTGGCCGCTTGGGGGCCGCCCCCGCCCCCGCCCGCGCCGCCACCGGCTCCGGCGCCACCACCTGAGGCCGCGCCCGCTCCGGTGGCCCCGGCCTTTCCTTACCAGCTGATTGGTCGACTGGAGGAGGGCGGCGTCAGCCAGGCCCTGCTGTCGGCCGGCAACCGCAGCCTCAATGCCAAGGCCGGCGATGTGATCGACGGCCAGTGGCGGGTCGAGCGCGTCGGCCCCAACGGACTTGGTCTGCTCTGGCTGCCCGGCCAGCAGTCCCAAACCATCACCTTCCGCCCCTCATGATGTCCACCCTGCGATCCCACCGACTTGCCTGGCTGCTGACCTTGGCCCTGGCTGGCTGCGCCAACCCGGTGCTGCGCGAGGCCGAGGAGCTGACCCGAACCAACCAGCTGCCCCAGGCCCATGCGGTGCTGGAAAAAGCCCTGAGCCAGACGCCCACCGACGCCGCGCTGCGCGCCGCCGAGATGCGCACCCGCGAGCAGCTCAATGCGCGGCTGCTGATGCAGATCGAGGGCCTGCGGGCCTCCGGTCGTTGGGAAGAGGCCCGCGAAGCCGTGCAGCGTCTGCGCGAGCTCGACCCGCGCCATCCGCGCCTGGTCTGGTTCGAGTCCGAGATCACTCGTGGCAATAGCCAGGAGATCAAGCTGGCCGAGGCACGCCGGCACTTGCGCGAGAACCGGCTGACGCGTGCCGAGGCGCTGGCCCATGAAATCGTGGCCGAGACGCCCAGCCATCCGGGCGCCCGCTTGCTGCTGGCGCAGATCGCCCAGGCGCGGCCGCTGGAAGCGCTGACAGGCGAGCTTGGGGCGGCCTTCCAGAAGCCGGTGACGCTGGAGTTTCGCGAGGCGCCGCTGCGCCAGGTCTTCGAAGCGCTGGCGCGTAGCAGCAATGTCAACTTCGTGTTCGACAAGGATGTGCGCGCGGATGCGAAGGTGACGGTGTTTTTGCGCAATGTTTCGATGGACGAGGCGATGCGCGTGATCCTGTCGACCCAGCAGCTGGACCGCAAGCTGCTCAATGACAGCTCGGTACTGATCTTTCCCAACACCCAGGGCAAGCAGCGCGAGCACCAGGAACTCATCACCCGCACCCTCTACCTGACCAATGCCGACGTCAAGCAGGTGCAGGCCATGGTGCGCACCATCGCCAAGGTGCGCGACATTCATATCGACGAGCGCCTGAACCTGATGGTGGTGCGCGACACGCCCGAGGTGATGCGCCTGGTCGAGAAACTGATTGCATCGGTGGACCTGCCCGAGCCGGAGGTGATGCTGGAGGTCGAGGTGCTGGAGTTGGCGACCGACCGTGTCGACGCGCTGGGTCTGCAATGGCCCAACGAGGTGCAGTACGGCCTGCCCGGCGTGACCGGCCAGGTGGCGCTGGGCCAGCGCGACAACTTCCGCGCCAGCGTCGCCAACCCCGCCCTGGTGGCCACCGTTCGTGGCACCTCGGGCAATGTCAATCTGCTGGCCAACCCGAAGCTGCGGGTGCGCAACCGCGAGAAGGCCAAGGTCCATATCGGCGAGAAGCTGCCGGTGTTCACGACCACCTCGGCAGTCAACGTCGGCGTCTCGGCATCGGTGACCTATCTAGATGTGGGTCTGAAGCTCGATGTTGAGCCCACGATACAGCTGGACAACGAGGTCATCATCAAGGTCGGCCTGGAGGTCAGCAATCTGATCCGCCAGGTGTCAGGTCCGGCCGGCTCTGTGGCCTATCAGATCGGTACCCGGCTGACCTCCACGTCGCTGCGCCTGAACGATGGCGAGACCCAGATCCTGGCCGGGCTGATCAATGACGAGGACCGCCGCACCGCCAATGGCGTGCCGGGCCTGTCGACGCTGCCTGTGCTGGGCCGGCTGTTCGGCGTGCAGACCGATACGCGCAACAAGACCGAGGTGGTGATGCTGATCACGCCACGCATCGTTCGCAATCTGGCCCTGCCCGACGCCGGCTTGACCCGCCTGCCCGGCGGCACCGATGCCCAGCCCGGCGCTTACAGCAACCGCATGCGCAACGAGGGGCGAGCCGGTGTCGGCCTGTCGGGGGCGGCTCAGGCAAGACCTGGCACCGTCAGCACGGCGCCAAGTGCAACACCGGCGGCTCCGGCTGCGGCCGAGACCGAGGTGTCCCTGAAGCTGGACGTGACGCCCCAGGTGGCCGCCGGAGGCGTCGTCAGTGTGACGCTCAAGCACGACAGCGCCTTCTCGGTGAAGGGCGAAATCGAGTTCGACCCGAGCAAGCTCCAGCCGGCCCAGGCCAGCGCCGGCACGGCCGCCACAGGCCGCCTGCCCTTCGAGCTGACGCCGCGCGGCGAGCGGGTGCTGGTGCTGCGCGTGCTGCCGGCGGCGGCCGGCCAGGTTGTCAATATCGGGGTCGGCGCGCTCAGCGCCGCCGGCCTGAATGGCGAAGCACCACCGGTCCGTCTTGATGGCACGGGCATGGTGGCGGTCGAAACAGCGCGTTGAAATCCACCATGCGCGGTCGCGGCTTCACTCTGATCGAGATGCTGGTTGTGCTGGCCATGCTGGCCGTGTTGGCCGGTGCCGCGCGGCCGCTCTTGCAGGTCTCGGTGCAGCGCAGCCAGGAGTTCCAGCTGCGCGAGGCGCTGCGCCAGATCCGAGGCGGGCTCGACGCCTACAAACGAGCGGCCGAGGCCGGGCAGATCCAGCTGAGCCCCGAGGACAGCGGCTACCCGCACGAGCTGATGGACCTGGTGCGCGGCGTGCCCGATGCGAAATCGCCCGAGGGTCGAAAGCTCTATTTCCTGCGCCGCCTGCCGCGCGACCCGTTTGCCGACTCGACGCTGGAGCCGGCGCAGACCTGGGGCCTGCGCGCCGCCGACAGCCCGCCCGACGAGCCGCGCCCGGGACGCGATGTCTACGATGTCTATTCGCAGTCCGAGCGCCGTGGGCTCGACGGCAGTCGCTACAGAGATTGGTGAGGCGATGAAGCGCAGCCATGGGTTTACGCTGATCGAGCTGATCGTCGTGATGGCCATCGTCGCCCTGCTGGCCTCGATCGCCGCGCCGCGTTACTTCCATAGCCTGGAGAAGTCCAAGGAGGCGGCGCTGCGCAGCTCGTTGACGGTGATGCGCGACGCGATCGACCAGTTCGCCGCCGACAAGGGGCGTTACCCCGACACACTGGAGGAACTGGCCAGCGCGCGCTATCTGCGCGAGATCCCCGAGGACCCGGTGGCCGGCGCGCGCGATGCCTGGGTCGAGCTGGGACCGCCGCCCGACGCGCAGATCAAGGGCCAGCTCTACGATGTGCGAAGCGGCGCGGCCGGCCGCGCCAGCGATGGGCGGCTCTATGCGGACTGGTAGCCGGCGGCCGCGGGGCTTTACCTATCTGGGCATGTTGTTCTTCGTGGCGATCACGGCCGCCGCGATGGCAGCGCTGGGCCAGAGCTGGAGCACGGCGGCGCAGCGCGAACGCGAACGCGAGCTGGAGTTCCGCGGCCAGGAGATCGCGCGCGCGATCGCCAGCTACCTGAAAGTGGGTGTGCCGGCGGCTCCCGGCCAGGATGTAGCGGCGGGCGCGGCGGCCGGTGCGGTCGGCAGTCATCCGCGCAGCCTCGACGATTTGCTCATCGATCGGCGCGGCATCAAGCCGCGCCACCATCTACGCCGTGCCTATGTCGATCCGATGACTGGCAAACCGGATTGGGTTCTGGTGCCGGCACCGACCGATCCTCAGGGTTTCCACGCAGTGCACAGTCGCGCCGAACAGACGCTTCTGCGGCGCATCAACCCCGATGGCGAGGAAGCCTCCCGCGCCAGCGATTGGTTGTTCAGCGCCGCTGCGGCCGAGGGCGCGGCAAAACCTGACCCTGCCGCCTCGGCGGCGAGTGCGCCGCTATAACCGATCCGTCCCGCCCGGGACTTCATGACAGCTCCGTGAAAACCCGCCTCCCCCTAGCCTGCGGGGGTGGGCAAGTGGGGATTTCAAGTGAATTTGTCACGGCCAGAATCCACTACTCAACACAGAGGATGGTGGATTGCCGCACTCGGTGTTGAACGGCACATGCGATCAGATCGACTGTGCGAGCCCTGGTACCGCCGGGGCCTCGCTATATGCCACACCGCGGTGCGAAACAACACCATCATCATTGGTCACAGGAGTGAGGTTTTCGATGCAGAAGAAATTTGTCAGCAAGGCGCTGGTCTCGGCGGTGCTCGCCGCTTGCGCAGCCATGTCGTCCGCGCAGGCTGCGGTGATCGACTTCGACGGCCCGGAGATCGACAACCTGGTCTCGTCAATCTTTGCAGGGGATGAGTCCTTCAGCCACCATGGCTTCACGCTGACGGCACTGGATCCTTTCGGCCAAGGGGCTGCCGGCGCGATCGGTTTTCCCGACAGCTGCATGGTCGCAGACTGCCCACTAGGCGCCACCGGCAACTATTACCTTGGCCTGAATGACGGCGCGCTGGCCATCAGCCATGGCACGGGCCTGGCTTTCAAGCTGAGCAGCTTTGATGCCTCCTTTGTAGCGCCCGTGGTGGCCTCCACTGGTGACGTCGAGTTCGCCCGCATCGTGCTGAGCGGTGTCTCCGGCGGCCAGTCCTATCAAACCAGCTTCCTGTTGCCCGGTCAGGGCGAGGACAACCGCTACCACTTCTCGAGCTTTGCCTCGCTGGGTGCCTTCGCGACGCTGAATTTCACCGAGCTGAACATCTCGACCTGCCTGATCGATCTTGCCGGCGATTGCGTGGCCGACGGCAGCCGCCAGGCCCAATTTGCTCTGGACAACCTGAACGTCACGGCAGTGCCTGAGCCTGCCACCTGGGGCCTGATGGCCCTCGGCCTCGTGGGGATCGGCGCGATCCGCCGTCGCCAGGCTACCCGCTGAACAAACCCTGGTCGCTATCCGCGTCACCAAGAAGGAACACCATCCCATGAAGATTCGCTCGAACCCGCGGCTGACCCGCCTGGCCGCCGCCGTGCTGCTGACTGGCCTGACCGCTGCCGCCGTCGCCCAAGAGGCACGTCGCCCTTATATCGTGCAACTGGCCGCTGCGCCGGCCGCCTCCTATACCGGCGGCGTCGCCGGTCTGGCCGCGACCAAGCCGGCTCAGGGCACGCGCTTGGATGCTTCGGCCGCCAATGTGCAGGCCTATGTCAGCTACTTGGACCAGCAGCAGAACAAGATCACCGCCACGCTGCCAGCCATGCACAAGCTGTATGACTACAAGCTGGCTTTCAACGGCTTCGCCGCCTTGCTGACCGAGGCTGAGGCCCGCAGCCTGCTGAGTAACTCGGCGGTGGCAGCCGTCACGCTGGACGAGCCGCGCCAGCTCGACACCAACTACACGCCCGGCTTTATCGGCCTGACCCAGCCCGGCGGCCTGTGGGCGCAGCTCGGCGGCCCGACCGGCACGACCAACCAGGCCGGTGCCGGCGAGAACATCATCGTCGGCATCATCGACGGCGGCATCTGGCCGGAGAACCCGTCCTTCGCCGACCGTGTGGACGCCAATGGCGTGCCCACTCTTGACGCTGCCGGCACCCTGGTCTACGGCCCGCCGCCGGCCCACTGGCAAGGCGTTTGCGAGGCTGGCGAAGGCTTTGGCCCCGAGAACTGCAATAACAAGCTGATCGGTGCGCGGGCCTTCCGCAGCGCGATCAGCCTGGCCAACGGCAATATCAACCCGGCCTTCAACATCCATCCGGCCGAGTTCGTGTCGCCGCGCGACAACGGCGGCCACGGCACCCATGTGGCCAGCACGGCCGCCGGCAATGCCAATGTGACCGGCTATATGGACGGCGGCTTTGCCACTGGCGTGGGCAAGGTCGAGGGCATCTCGGGTATCGCCCCGCGCGCCCGTGTCGCCAGCTACAAGGTCTGCTGGACCCGCACCGACCCGGCCACCACCCGCCCCGATCCGCGCTGGCCCAATTACTCGAACGGCTGCTACGGTGCCGATTCGATCGCCGCCATTAACCGCGCCATCGCGGACGGCGTCCATGTGCTGAACTACTCGATCAGCGGCTCGGCCACCAATATCGCCGACCCGGTCGATGTGGCCTTCAAGGGCGCGGTCGATGCCGGCGTGTTCGTCGCCACCTCGGCCGGCAACAGCGGCCCGGCCAATCTGGTCAACCACCTAGGCCCATGGATGACCACGGTGGGCAACTCCACCCACGACCGCCTGTTCGCCGGCACCGTCACGCTGGGCAATGGCGCCAGCTATGTCGGTGCTTCGAGCAACCCGGCCACGCCGACGGCCGACCTGATCCTGGCCAAGGACGCCGGCCTGGCCGGCGTCAGCCCGGACGATCTGAATCTGCAGCGCTGCTTCGGCGGCGCTGATGGCGCGGCCGCGCTGCTGGATCCGGCCAAGGTGGCCGGCAAGCTGCTGGTCTGCGACCGCGGTGGCAATGTGCTGGTCAACAAGAGCGCCAACGGCAAGACTGCCGGCGCGGCCGGCGTGATCATCGCCAACGTGGCCGGCGGCGCTAACACCATCATCAACCAGGGCCACCTGCTCTCCACCGTCCATGTGACGGCGGCAGACGGCGATGCCATCAAGGCCTATATGGCGGCCAATGTCGGGACGGCCACCGGCGGCCTGGGCAATCTGCAGGCCATCAAGGATCTCAGTGTGGCGGCGCCGGCGATGAGCGACAGCTCCTCGCGCGGCCCCAACCAGGGCAATCTGAATGTGCTGAAGCCCGATGTCACGTCCACCGGCTCGTCGATCCTGGCGGCCTACACGCCGGCTTATACGATTGCCGACCGCGACGGCATCGTCGCCGGCACGACCGAGGCAATTCCGGATTGGTCGCTGCTGTCGGGCACTTCGATGTCCAGCCCGCACATCGCCGGCATGGCCGCGCTGCTCAAGCACAAGCACCCCAGCTGGTCGCCGGCGGCAATCCGCTCGGCCCTGATGACCACCGGCGTCGACGTGGTCAACACGCTCAGCGGCATGCAGCAGGGCCGCCTGCCCTGGGGCCAGGGTGCAGGTTTTGCCCAGCCCACGAAGGCGGCGGATCCCGGCCTGGTCTATGACATCGCAGCGGCCGACTACAACAAGTTCCTGTGCGGCGTCGGCGTCACGCCGCCGGGCGGCGTGGCCTGCGGCACCATTGGCAGCATTCAGCCCTACAACCTGAACCTGCCTTCGCTGACCGCAGCCAGCGTGTTCGGCAGCATCACGCTGACGCGCACGGTGACCAATGTCTCTGGCTCGGCCTCGACCTACAACGCCAGCATCAATGTGCCCGGCTTCAGCGCGGTGGTGACACCATCGACGCTGAGCCTGGCCGCCGGTGAGAGCAAGAGCTTCACGGTCAAGCTGACCCGCACGACAGCGGCGCAGAACGCCTGGAACTATGGCTCGCTGACCTGGAGCGACGGCACTCACAACGTGCGCAGCCCGGTGACCGCACGTGCGCAGTTGGTCGCGGCGCCGGCCTCAGTGACGGCCAAGACTGTCAGCGGCAACCGAGTGTTGACCATAGGCACCGGCTATGCCGGCGCGTCGAGCACGCTCAAGGGCGGCCTGAAGCCGGCCACCCGCAATGCGGATTCGGTGACTGGCACCAACACCGGCGCCGCAGCCGTTGTGGCGGCGTCCTGCGCGGCCGGTGGCGGCACCGGTGTCAAGGTGCAGAACGTCACGATCCCGGCCGGCACGATGGTGGCGCGCTTCGCGCTGTACAACGAGGACACCTCGGGCTTCCAGGCCGGCGGTCTGGATGATCTGGATCTGGTGATGGTCAATGCGGCCGGCACCCAGGTCGGGTACAGCGGCAATGGCGGCTCCAACGAGGTCATCACGTTGACGGCGCCGGCCGCGGGCAACTACAAGGTCTGCGCGGTCAGTTATGAGCCTGCCGGCGGTGCCGCGAGCGTGGACTACACGCTCTCGTCCTGGGTGGTCGGCAGCGGTGATACCGGTGGCAACTTCCGCGTGCTGATGCCCAGCAATGCCGTGGTGGGCGGCACAGCCTCGGCCACGATGAGCTGGTCCGGCCTGGCTGCCGGTACCCGCCATCTGGGTGCGGTGTACTACGTGGTCGGTGGTGCCGCAGTCGCCAGCACGCTGGTGTCGGTCGATACCGCAGCGCCGGTTCCGGCCAGCGCCGAGCTGACCCCGACAAAGGGCGTGGGCGCCAGCCAGTACTGATAGTCAGACCGCTGCCCCCGTTCTCGGGGGCAGGTCTTGCCAAGGCCGCAAGTCGAAAGGCTCGCGGCCTTTTGCATCGTTGCGTTTATTTCGCGCTGCTGCCGCCGCCGCTGCCCGTGCCCAGCACGCAGCGTCCGGCTCGGCAGACCGCGCCGGGGTCGGTGACCAGGCGGCAGTCCGAGATCATGCCGGCACGCTGGCTTTCGGCCTGCTCGGCGGCTATCTGGCGCTGCGCCAGATCCTTCAGCTTGGCCTCATCGACGTTCTTGGTCGACCAGGCAAGATAGCTGCCCGGCCCGCCGCAAGCCTTGAACCCGACCGCGATCGTGCGGCACTGCGAGGCGTCGTCGCAGGGCGCGTCGCCGATCAGGGTCTTGATCTCGGCATACAGCTGAGCGCTGGTCTGGGCGGGCTTGTTCATGGGCTTGCCAATCGGCTGAGTCGGCGGTTCGGCGGCACAGGCCAACAGGCTGCTCAGGCTCAGCAGCAGGGCGGTGCTCCAGCCACGCGGGTAGGTGTGGGGCGAAGTCATGGTCCTGATACTGGCCCATGCATGGCTGCCGCGCAAGCCTTAGCGCAGCCCCAGCGCCTTTGCGACCTCGCGCCAGCCCAGCAGCTTGAAGTTCTGAGTGCCCTGCGGTAGGCGCTTGCGGCCGTCCTGCACGACCAGCAGGCCCTCGGCATAGGCCCCGCCTGCGCCCCCGAGATTTGCTGCGCTGACATCCAGGCCATCGGTTTCGGACACGCCGTCGATGCCCAGGCCGGCGTTCATGCCGATGCGGAAGGCGCCGCGGGACGCATGCGGCGCGTCGGCGTCGAACACCGAGTAGCTGTCATTCCCCTGCGAGGAGACGATCAGATAGCGCCGACCGGGCCCGCCCTGGTAGATCGCCAGACCCTCGACATCGGCTTGCAGGGCCGGACCGACCGGGATCACCAACTCGGGCTGGCTGTCGGCGCGGTCCAGCGCCAGACGCCAGACGCCGCGCCTTTCCTCGCCGACGAACAGCTGCTGCGTCGCCTCGTCGACCACGCAGCCCTCGGGCTGGCTGGCCAACTTGATCTCGCGCACGAGCTGACCCTGCCAGGCGTCCTTGCCCTGATGCCGCTCACGCAGCAGGCGGATCTGCTGCACGCGGCCATCCTTGTCGTTGGCGAACACATCGAGGCCGCCACTGGCGTTGAGACCGCTGCAGACGCCGTAGATGTCGGACAGGCCTGTCGGCAGCCGCGCCAGCTCGCTCACCCGGCCGCCGCTGCCGATCTCGAACAGCACCAGGCCGGCCTCGTCGCGCTGGGTCGCCACGGCCAGGTCCAGGGTCTTGCCGGTCCCATAGCGCAGACCCTGGCGCAGATCGACGTTGTTGATGCGGCCGACCGGCAGGAACTGGGCTTCGCGACCCTGCATATCGTAGACCGCCAGGCCACGCTTTTTGTCAGTGGCCAGGATGCGGCTGTCGGCGGGGCGGCGCGGATGGACCCAGATGGCCGGGTCGTCGGCCGCGTCGCCGGGGCCTGCGACCGGCGTGGTCTGGGCCTGGGCCTGGACCATGGGCAAGGCAGCGCGCGGCCGCTCGGCATGGGCGGCCAGCCAATCGCCCAGCGCCCGGGCCGCCTGATCCTCGTCGGCCTCGGGCAGGTGTTGCAGCAACTGCCGGCCTTCGCTCTCGGCATCGGCGCCATAGGCCCACAGGCCGACGCCTGGCTCGGCGATATAGAGCCGGCCTTCGGCGTCGCGGACGTGGCAGGCTGCCGGCTCCAGCGGTGTGGCCAGGCGGCGCAGCGGCAAAGCCCGGCCCTCGTGTAGCAGCCATTGCTCGCTGATGCCCCGTTCGCCCAGCAGAAAGACCTGCAGCAGGCCCTGCTGCGCATCGCGGTACAGGCACAGCTGCTCGACCGCGAAGCCCGGTCCGGGCCAGCGCGCCTCAACCGTCATCCGGCCCTGGCGCGCGCGCACCAGCAGCAGCTCGGCGCTGTCGGCGTCTTGCAGCAGGGCCAGGCGGCTGCCGTCGGGCAGGGCACGCTGGTCCCAGCGCTTGGCGCGCAGGCTCAGGTCTTGCAGGCTTTGGCCCTGGGCGTCCAGCAGCCTCAGCGCCTTGCTGTCGAGCTGCAGGCTCTGGGCCGGGCTGAGTGTGGCGGTGGCGAGCAGGGCCAGCGCCAGCACGGTTTTCTTCATCGTCATCGTCATCGTCTTCATCAGTACAGCGCCAGTTTCACACCCAGCTTGATGCTGCGCCCATATTGTTCGTACTGCGCGTTGCGGGCCTTGTTGTCGGCCTGGTAGGCGTAATAGCGCTCGTTCGTCAGGTTCAGTGCCTCAAGGCTGACTTGCCAGCGGCGGGCTATCTGGTAGCGCAGTGAGAAGTCGAGCTGGTTCTGGCGATCCACCTTCAGATCCTTGCTGGCATCGAACACGTCGCCGACCTCCAGCAGATAGGGACTTTTGTGATTCAGAGCCAGCCGGGTGGACCAGCCGTGGCCTTCCCAGCCCACGCTCAGGTTCAGCGTGCGGTCGCTCTGGCTGGGCAGCTTGATCTGGCGCTGCTGCCACTGCCCGTCCTTGAACCCGCCAATCGCGGCCTTCGAGTCGACGAAGGTCGCGTTGACACCGACCACCAGGCCGTTCAAAGGCGCCGGCAACTGGCGCAGCGCCTGGCTGTAGGCCAGTTCGACGCCGCGCACGCTGGCCTTGCCGCCGTTGGTGTAGCCGATCACCTCGTCGAAATCTTCCCAGCCGGGGCTGCCGGCCAGATCGGTCTGGAACACGAAGTCGCGGATGCTCTTGTGGAAGACATAGGCCGACAGCGCACCGTCGCGGCCCAGCGCGCGCTCGATGCCGAGGTCTAGATTGCGCGAGCGCAGCGGCTTCAACAAGGGGTTACCGAGCTCGGCCTCGTCGCCGTCGATCACCCGGCCCGGCGAGAGCTGGCCGAAGGTCGGGCGCAGCACCGAGTTTGTCAAGGCGGCGCGCAGCTGCAGTTCCTTGGATAGTCCCTGCTTCAGCAGCAGCGAAGGCAGCCAGTGGCGGCTGCGCGTGCGGGCCTGGCTGGCCCTCAACTCCTCGTCCACGGAGGCGGTGCCGTCGGCGCGGAAGGCGATGCGCTCGTGGCGCAGGCCGCCCAGCAGCTCGGTCGCGCCCTGCTTGTAGCCCAGCTGCAGATAGCCGGCGTTCACGTCCTCATGCATCTCGAAGTCGTTGATGCTGGAATCGATCTCGTCGCGATAGTCGCTGCGGTCCAGACCCTCCAGCAGCCGGCGCAGCTTGGGATCCGAAATACCCTGACCGAAGCTACCCCAGGCATAGGGCAGGTCTCGGCCGGTCGTCAGTTCGGCCAGCGTGGGATCGCCCAGATCACTGCCCTCGAACTTGTAGGTCTCCTGCGCACCACTCTTGTGCCGGCGTGTGGCCTTCAGGCCGCCCTTGAGCGTCAGCTCGGCGCCGCCGGCCAGATCGAATTCGCGCTGCAGATCCAGCTTGGCATGGCGCACGCGGTCGCGTGCGCGGCTGTTCTCCAGCTCGACCTCATCCAGCTCGTAGGCCTTGCTGTTCTGGCGCAGCGCGGCTGGGTCTTGCAAGGCCGGTCGCTTGCCGCCGACGAAGCCAACCTCTCCGAACTCGGCCGCGAAACCCGCGCCGGCGATCCCGTCGGGTGTCTGCTCGCTGGCGCGGCCAAGGCCCGCCTCTGCCCAGAGGCGCCAGGCCTCGGTGAGCTGCAGCTCGGTGCCCAGGCTCAGCGCCAGAGTCTTGGCTGTCTCGGTGCGCGACTTCAAGCTGCGCACAGCCTCGGCTGCGCCGCTGGCGCCGCTGGCCTGCGCGTCCTCGAACTCGATGCCCAGCGATTCGCGCTGCTCCTGGTCGCTGAAGCGGCTGGCGAAGCCGCGCAGGTAGAACTGCTGGCCGGCCGCCGGACGGTAGTCCAGGTTCAACGCCGCGCCGACACGCTCGCGCGTGATCTCGTAGCGGCGCAGCTCAAATTCCTCCAGCTTGTCGCCGTCCCAGGCGCCACCGGTCTCGACATTGTCGCTGGCGAAACGGCGCTGGTCGGCCGACAGCGCCAGCGCCACGCCGAGCCGGTTGCCCGCGAAGCGGTCGGCGAAGGTCAGCGAGCCGCGGGGCCGGGTCTTGCCGGCATTGGCGTCGTGGTTGGCGCCCAGCTCGACGCTGAACAGCCGGCCGGCCAGGTCGAAGGCCGACAGCGTGTTGACCGTGACGCTGCCGCCGATCGAGTTGGCGTCCTGCTCGGGCGTCAAGGTCTTGCTGACCTCGAGTGAGCGGATCAGCCCGGCCGGCACCACGTCCAGGCCCGGCGCGCGGCGGTCGGCTTCTGATGCGGGCATGGTGGCGCCGTTGATCGTGACGGCGTTGTAGTCCGGCCCGAGGCCACGCACTCGGATGAAGCGGCCCTCGCCTTGGTCGCGCTCGACCGAGATGCCGGGCAGGCGCGCCAGCGCCTCGGCTGCATTGTTGTCGGGCAGCTGACCGATCGCGTCGGCATGGACGATGTTGACGATGCCTTGCGCGGCCTGCTGCTTGGCCAGCGCGCTGCGCAGATTGGCGGCCTGGCCGGTGACGAGCACGCGGTCCAGGGTTTCGGCGGGTTTGGTGTCTTGTGCCTGGACGGGGCTGAAGGCGCTGAGCAGGCACAGGGCCAGCAGGCTGAGTCGGGGTGTCGTGTTCATGGGCAGGAGGCTGCAAAGCAATGGGATGGGTCGCACCTTAGGCAGACCGCATGGCAGTCCCGTGACAAGCGCCTGGGCGGCCTGGATGCCGGCTCAAGCAGCGCAGATCGGAGCTGGCGCCGAGCTGAAATGACTCCCCCCGGCCCCAGATGACGGCCTGTCACAAAGCCTCACTAGCATCGCGAGGCCATGTCGATTGCTTCTTCCCTCGCATCCCTGCTGCCGCGCCGGCTGCGTTCGCTGCCCCAGGCCCCGGTACTGGGTCTGCACGCCTTCGGTCACAGCCTGCTGCTGTTGATGGCGGCCTTGCTCTGGCTTTATGCCCAACAGGGCCAGGCTCGGGCGCTCGCGCAATGGGTCTGGCTGGACATTGTCGGCGAGGGCGGCATGACGCTGATGGTGGGCGTCTGGCTGATCTATGTGCGCGCCAGCAGGCCGGCCGGCCTGGTCACCAGCCTGCTGTGCCTGGGTCTGGCGGGCATGCTGCTGGGCGGATTCGTCGACACCTTGGACGAGTTCTGGGCGCTGCCGAAATCGCTGCTGTGGGACAACGCGCTGGAATCGACGCTCACGCCATTGGGCATGGTCTTGCTCACCTGCGGTCTGCACCAGTGGCGGCGCGAGCAGCTGGTGCTAAACGCCCAGTTGCGCCAGCGTGAGCGCCTGTTCCGCGACCATCGCCGGGTCGATGGCCTGACCCAGCTGGGCGATGCCGGCTATATGGCCCAGCAGCTGCTGCTGGAACGCGCCGAGGGCCGCGAGGGCAGCCTGGTGATGCTGGGCTGGCAGGGCTTCGAGGCGGTGGCGCGTCGCCATGGCCTGGCCGAGGCCGACCGACTCTTGCAGGCCGCCGCCCAGCTGCTGCTGCTGCACTTGCGTGGCGACGCGCTGCTGTGCCGCTATGCCGGTGACCGTTTCATCGTGCTGCTGCCGGGTCTGGCGCAGGGCAATGGCTATGGCGATAGCGAGTGCCAGGTCTTGCGCGCGGCGCTGGCCGGCTTTGCCTACCCCTTGCCCGGCGGCGAGCGGCTGCAACTGCCGGTGCTGATGACCAGCGTCGGCACGGCTGGCCCGGCCGATCCGCAGGAACTCCTGGCCCAGCTGGCCGGTCGGCTGGCTTGACGGTGATGAGCTTGGCCCAGCAGATCGCCGAGCTGAGGCCACTGGGGCTGGCGGCCGAGGCCGGCCCGCTGTCGTCCGCGCCCTACCAGCTTGATAGTGCCTGCATCGCCTGGTCCGACCACGGTGCCTTGCTGGCCGAGCTGGCGCGCAGCCGCGGGCTGGACCTGCTTGCCTGGCTGGCGGCGGCCGGAGTCCGGCAGGGTCAGGTCTTGCTGAGCCCGCGCCAGCTGCTGGCCTTGCTGGCGCCCCTGCAGGCCTGCGGCGCCGACAGCGCCTTCGTGATCGGCCGGCTGAGCCTGCCGGGCCACTACGGACTGGCCAGCCAGGCACTGTACCAATCGGGCTGCCTGCTCGATGCGCTGCGGCTGCTGGTGCGCCATGCCGGTCGGCTGAGTCCGCTGCTGACGCCGCGCCTGCTGTGCAGCGGGCCGGAGTTGCTGCTCTACTGGACCGAGGCCTGCGGCGCCCCGCCGGCCCAGCGCGCCTTCTTGGTGGACCAGCAGATGAGTGCGGTCAGCTCGATGTGCGAGCAATTGGCCGGTCAGCGCCTGCCCTGGCGCTACAGCTTCAACCGCACAAGGCCGCGCGACCCGGCCCAGCATGTGGTGTATCTGGGCGGCGCGCTGCGCTTTGGCTGCCAGGTCGACGCGATGCGTATCGATCTTGCGTTGGCGCAACGGCCCTGGCCCGCCGTGAACGGCGTCTCTTTGGCCGGGAGTGCCCTGGCCGCCGGTGCGCTGGCCCAGGGCGCCGACCCGGCCAGCGCGCGGCGCGGCCTGCTGGCGGCGCTGTACGACCATCTGCTGGGCGAACTGACCCGCTCGCCCAGCCTGGACACGGCAGCCGCCGCCTTCGGCATCAGCCCCGCAACCTTGAAGCGCCATCTGGCTCAGCACGGCACCCACTTCCAGGCCGAGCTCGACCAGGTGCGCAGCCATGTGGCCTTGTATCTGCTGGGCCTGCAAAGCCAGCCCAGCGAGGTCGTGGCCCAGCAGCTGGGTTTCTACGACGCCGCCAATTTTCGGCGCGCCTTCCGGCGCTGGACCGGTATCAATCCCGGTGCGCTTGCGCCCTCCTGATCGTCAAGCCTCGCGCAGGCAGTCGACGATCTTCAGCCTGGCCGCCCGCCAGGCCGGGATGAAGCCGCCGATAAAGCCCATCAGCAGCGCGAACAGCAGGGTTTGCCAGACGATGGCGGCCGTCATCTTGAACTGGAAGGCCAGCTCGGCGAAGGTCTGAAAATTGGTGGTCGAGACATCGACGGCTTGCATCAGCGCCGCCGCGCCCAGGCCGATCACGCCGCCCACCAGGGCCAGCAGCATGGCCTCGCCTAGGAAGGCGATCAGCACCGCACCACGCCGGAAACCCAGCGCGCGCAAAGTGCCGATCTCGCCGGTGCGCTGGGCCACGGCGGCGAACATCGTGATCATCGCGCCGACGATGGCGCCGATCGAGAAGATGATGGACAGCGCGGTGCCGAGGATCGAGATGAAGGTGGCCAGCGCCTCGCTCTGCTCGGCATAGAACTGGATCTCGCGCTTGGCCTCCAGCTGCAGCCGCGGGTCGGCCTCGACGGCGTTCTTGAGCGCGTCGAACTGCGCGCTGTCCTGCAGCCGCAGCACCAGGGTGGAGAATCCCTGGCGTCGGAAGGCCTGCAGCATCTGCTCGGCGTCGCCCCAGATCTCCGAGTCGAAGCCGCTGCGGCCGGCATCAAACACACCCACCACCCGCCAGTCGCGGCCGGCAAAGCGCAGCGTCTCGCCCAGGCCGGCGCCCTGGAAGCCGCCGGCCACCGCGCGGCCGGTGATGATCTCCGAGCTGCCGGGCCGGAACATGCGTCCCTCGACCAACTGCACTTTGGGTCGCAGCTGCAGGGCCAGCGCCGAGGTGCCGCGCACGGTGACGTTGCTGGGCTTGCCACTGCCGCGCTTGGGCAGATTGTTCAGCACCACCGGCTCCTTGCTCAGCAGCAGGCCGCCGCCGGCCGCGCTGGCGATGCCCGGCAGGCTCTCGACGATGGCGGCCTGGTTGCGGGCGATGCCGCTGTTGATCTCGGCGCCGGCCCCCTTGCGCAGCACGATCACATTGTCGGCCTGGCCGGTTGCCACCAGGGTGCTGCGTATGCCCTCGCTCATCATCAGCACGGTGGCGAAAACATAGATCACCAGCGCCATGCCTGCGGCGGTCAGCAGGGTCGTGACACGGCGCACCCACAGGTTTCTGGCAATGTACGAAAGCGGGATCGCTTTCATCCGACGTGCCTCAAACCATTGACGATATCGATCCGACTCATCTTCCAGGCCGGCCAGGCGGCCGCAACGCAGCCGATCACCAGCGAGGCCAGCAGCTGCAGCGCCATCGTCAGCTCCGAAACTCGGAAGATCGGGAACAGCGTGCCGGCGGCGCTGGCGAAGGCGGCCGCCAGCGGCAGGGTCAGGGCCAGGCCTAACAGGCCTCCCAGCAGGGCCAGTAAAAGGCTCTCGCCGAACAGCAGCCTTGCGACAAAGCCCGGCGCAAAGCCGAGCGCCTTCAGAGTCGCATACTCGGCCAGGCGCTCGCGGGCCGTCATTGTCATCGTGTTGGCCATCACCGCCATGATGATGACGACGATGATCAAGCTGACCGCCTGGACCGCCACCAGAATGGCCTCGCTCATCGAGACAAAGCTGAGCTGGAAGGCCGATTCCGTCTCTGTCAGGGTCTCGGCCAGTGAGTTGCGGAACTGCTCGTCAATTCGCTGCGAGATCAGCGCGGCGTTCTGCGGCTCATTGATGCCAACGATGTAGACGCCCACCGCATCGGCCCGATTGCCCAGCTGCTTGCGCAGGCTTTCGTTGATCAAGCCCCAGTGGAACAGCATCTGGCTCTCGTCGGTCTTGGCGTCGGCACCGTCCCAGATGCCGCGCAAGGTGAAGGTCCAGGTGCCGGGATAGATGGTGCCGCGCAGCGGGATCTGGTCGCCGAGTTTCCAGCCAAATTTGTCGGCCAGCTTGCGACCAACCAGCGCGCCCTGGCGATCGCGGATGAAGGCAAGGCGTTCTTCGTCGCTGAGCCGGTACTCGGGATACAGGGACAGATAGCTGGCCGGCTCGACCGCGAACTGTGGGAAGAAGTTGCGCTCGGTGATGTAGATGCCGCCAAACCAGTTGGCCCAGGACACGCTGGACACGCCGTCCACGCTCTTGAGCCGCTGCGCGTAGCTCAGCGGCAGCGGGAAGGTCAGCGAGATAGCGCTGCGCGAGACCAGCCGCGTGCTGCTGCTGGCCTCGACGCCGGCATACCAGGCGTCGACGATGGTGCGCAGCAGGCCGAAGGCCGAGATCGCCACCACCAGGCCCACCAGGGTCAGCGCGCTGCGCAGCTTGTGGCGCAAGAACACGTTGCGTAGCAGCAACTTCAGGATGAACATGTCCGCTCGTTCAGGCCGTGGCCGCCGCGTCCGGCACCAGCACGCCTTTTTCCAGATGGATAAGGCGGCGCGCCCGTGCGGCGGCCTTGGGGTCGTGGGTCACCATCACAATGGTCTTGCCGAGCTCGCGGTTGAGCTGCTCCAGCAGGTCCAGCACCTCGGCGCCGGTCGTGCGGTCCAGATCGCCGGTGGGCTCATCGGCAACGATCAGGCTTGGGTCGCTGACCAGGGCCCGCGCAATCGCGACGCGCTGCTGTTGGCCGCCCGACAGCTCGTTGGGGTAATGGTCCATGCGGTCTTGCAGCCTCACCATCGCCAACGCCGCCTCGGCATGGGTGCGACGCTGACGCGCCGACAGCCCGGTCAGCAGCAGCGGCAGCTCGACGTTTTCCAGCGCCGTCAGCACCGGCATCAGGTTGTAGAACTGGAAGATGAATCCCACGTGAGCAGCCCGCCAGTCGGCCAACTGGCCCTCGCTGAGCGTCGCGATGTCGACGCCGCCGATCACGATGCGCCCGCTGCTGGGTTGGTCGATGCCGGCGATCAGGTTCAGCAAGGTGCTCTTGCCCGAGCCGCTTGGCCCCATTAGCGCGACGAAGTCGCCGGCGCGCACCTGCAGCGCGATGTCCAGCAACACCGGGATTTCCTGGGCACCGCGCCGATAGGCCTTGGACAGGCCCTCGATGCTGATCAGCACCTGCTCGTCGCTCATGGCTTGGCGCCGAGCTTGACGGCGGCGCCGTTGGCCAGCTTGGCCGGCGGCTCCAGCACCAGGCGATCGCCGGAACTCAGGCCGCTGCCGCTGACTTCGACCAGATCCCCCAGCGTGCGCCCGCGCCGGACCTCGACAGTCTCGGCGAGGTCTTTGTCGCCCTCGCGCTTGACCCTGAAGAGCCAGGTCTTACCGTCGCGCTCGCTCAGCGTCTTCGGGTTGACCGCCAGCACAGCCTGCAGTTCGGCGGCCGTGGGCTTTTGCGACAGGAATACTACCTTGGCGCTCATCTCCGGCAGGATGCGCGCATCCAGCTGCTCGAAGCGAACTTTGGTCATCACGGTTGCCTTGGCCCGGTCGACCGTCGGCACGATGCCGGCCACCTGGCCCGCGAAGCGCTGACCGGGCAGTGCGTCCAGCGTGATCTCGACTGGCTGGCCGGCGCTGACCTTGGCCAGGCTGGCTTCGGACACATCGGCCTCCACCTCCAGCGTGCTCAGGTCGGCCATGGTTACGACGGCGCCTTGCGAGCCGGCGGCGTTGGAGAACGGCGTGATGATGTCGCCGACATTGGCGTTTTTGACCAGGACCACGCCGTCAAAGGGCGCCCGGATCTCGGTGAAGTCGCGGTTGACCTGCTGCAGGTTCAGCTGGGCCTGGGCTTGCTGCACCCCGGCGTGGGCCGAGCCCGCACCAGCCTGGGCCGAGGCGAGGCCGGCGCGGGCGGCGTCGAGCCGGCGCTTGAGGGCCTCCAGCGCCTGGGTGGAGACAAAGCCCTGGGCCTGCAGGTCCTGGCTGCGCCGGTACTCGGCTTCGGCATTGGCCTGCTCGACCCGGGCCTGCTGCACCGCGCTCTCGGCCTGGCGTGTACCGGCCTCGGCCAGCCGCACGCCGGCGGCCGCCGCCGCGATCGAGGCTCGCACATCGCTGGCGTCGATGCGCGCGATCAGTTCGTCCTTTTTGAGCACGCTGCCCTCGCGTACCGTGAGTTCGATCAGCCGGCCGCTGGCCTTGGAGGCGACGGCGGCGCGGCGCTGCGCGACCACATAGCCCGATGCTGTCAGCTGCGCATACTGCTGCGAGGGCGTGGTCTGCTGCACAGAGGCCAGCTGCACCTCGGGAGGCCGGGGCGCCAGCAGCGCTGCGCCGACGGCCAGCAGCAGCAGGCCGGCGATGAGCCGGCGCCAGGGCAGGCGGCGCCGGCGAGCGACTGCCGTCTTGTCAGGGCTTTGGCGCTCGATCCTGAGGCTGGCGAGCGGGGCGTTCGAGTTTTCGGCCATGGACTTTGTCGTCGATGTGAGGGAAGCCTGCGGCATTGTGCGCAGATTTCCGCGCCGGACCGCATCGGCGGGGCCAATAATCTTGCTCCGCATGAAGAGGTCTTAATGCCGAGCTTGAGGATGCTGGCGCTGTTACTGGCGCTGCTAGTGATGGGCTCCGCCTGGGGTCAGGATTTGCCCTGTCCGGATGACCTGGAGGCGGTCTCGGTGCTGGCCCGGCTCAATGCGCTGCGCGAGCAGCCGCGCTCGTGCGGCGCGGTGCCGATGCAGGCCGCGCCGGCGCTGCGTTGGCAGGCCCCGCTGGCCACCTCGGCTGACGAGCATGCCCGCGAACTGGCGCGGCGCGACACCCTCAGCCACCAAGGCCTGAAGACCCGCAGCCTGCGCGAGCGCCTGCATCTTGCCGGCTACCGCATGCGGATGAGTGGCGAAAATCTGGCGGCCGGCCCGGCGAGCTTGGAGGAGACGTTGGCACTGTGGCTGGCCAGCCCCGGGCATTGCGAGAACCTGATGCTGGCCGAGTTTCGCGATGCCGGCCTGGCCTGCGCTGCCGCACCGGGTCGACACGAGCGCTTTTGGGTCTTGCATCTGGGGCGTGGGGCGGCGGATTGAGGTAGGCTTGTATCGCAGGATTCAAGCAGCCCGGGTTCGCAACATCATGATGTCAAGAAGCGAGACTTCAATGATCCAAGGTTCCTGTCTTTGCGGCGCTATTCGCTGGCAGTTCGAGGGCCGGCCGGATGGCGCGACGGCGTGCAACTGCACGGCCTGCCGCCGCTACGGCACGCTCTGGGCCTATGACTATGAGGGCGAGGGCATCCAGGTGTCCGGGCCGTCCAAGGCTCATGTGCGGGGCACGGCGCTGGCGTTCCATTTCTGTCCGCACTGCGGTTGCGTCGCCTTCTGGCGCGGGCTGCGAAAGGATGAGGAGGGCCGCACCCGTATCGCGGTGAACCTGCGCCTGGCCGAGCCCGAAGCGGTGGCATCAATCCCTATCGACCACTTCGACGGACTCGACAGCTTTGACGACCTGCCGCGCGACGGCCGCTGCGTGGCGGATTACTGGTTCTAGGCGCGCGCCTCAGATCCAGCCCAGATCGATCGCCCTGAGCACCGCCTGCGTGCGGTCGCGCACGCCCATCTTTGAGAACACCGCCGAGCAGTGGTTCTTGATCACGCCCTCGCTATTGCCCAGCAGCGCGGCGATTTCGGTGTTGCTGCGGCCGCTGGCGACCAAGCGCAGCACCTGCAGCTCCTTGGGTGAGAGCGGGTCGGGCTCGGGCGTGGCCTCGAAGCCGCGCTCCAGCTTGGCTGCGACTCGGCCCATGCGCTCGGTCAGTCCCGGGCGAAGCGCGGTGCCGCCGGCCGCGACATCGCGCAGCGCCTGCACCAAGGTCTCGGGGCTGATGGCCTTCAATAGGAAGCCGCGGGCGCCGGCGCGCACGGCCTCGTCGAAGGCGGCCGCATCGTCAAAGGTGGTCAGCAGCAGCACCGGGATGTTCAACGCCCGCGCCGCCAGCGCACGGATCAGGCCCAGACCATCGAGTCGCGGCATGCGCATGTCCGACAGCAGGACATCGGGCAGCAGGGCCTGTGGCTGCGAGAGCAGCTCCAGTGCCTCGGCGCCATCAGCGGCCTCGCCAACGAGCTGAATTTCGGGGCTCAGCCCCAGCAGGCCCTTGAGGCCTTCGCGCACCAGCTGCTGGTCCTCGACCAGCAGCACCTTGATCGTGTTGTTGTTCATCTCAGGCTTCCCTCGGGCAATGCAGTTCAATCATGAAGCCGGGGTTGTGACGCTTCACCGTCATCCGCCCACCTAGCTCGCTCATCCGCTCGGCCATGCCCTTCAGGCCGTTGCCGGCCACCAGGCGGGTTGCTCCGCCGCCGTCATCGTCGACCGTCACGGTCACCGACTCACGGTCGGCACTCAGCACCACCCGCACCCTGCTGGCGCGGGCATGGCGCACGCTGTTGGTAACAGCCTCCTGCACGCAGCGCAGCAGCGCATGGGCTAGGCGCGGGTTCAGGTCGCGCGCTGCCTGGGCAATATCGAGCTCTATGCGTGTGCTGGCAATCCCCTGGGCCAGGGTCAGCAAGGACTCGCTCAGATCGATGCGCTGCGAGGCTCGCTCGGCCGTGACGGCCTCGCGGACATCGGCAAGCAGCCGCTCGGCGCTGCCGCGCGCCTTCTCGACGGCCAGCGCCGCACCCTCGGTATCGGCGCGCTGCAGCAGCGCGCCGCCCAGCTGCAGTTGCAGATTGAGCGCGGTCAGGTGGTGACCCACGACATCGTGCAGCTCTCGGGCCATTAGCGCCCGTTCGGCATAGCGCAGCTGCTCTGCCTGCAGCCGCTCGGCACTGAGCTTCTCGGCGAGCATGGCCTGCAGCCAGCGGCGTTTCTCGGCCTCGGCGGCGGCCATCCGACCCAGACCGAAGGCCATGCCATGCAGTGCCACCATGGCCATCAGTTGGCTCAGACCGTCCAGCCACAGCGACTGGTTGGAGCGCATCTGTTCGAGCTGCTGGCTCTCGCTGGGTAGCAGCAGATAGAGCGCCAGATTGGCGGCCACCTGAGCCAGCGCGAAGCTGAAGGCCGGCCGCAGCCGCAGCATCACGGCGGCCAGCGCGGTGACCAAAAAGGGCAGGCCCGGCGTGACGGCCAGCGCTAGCAGGTTCAGTACGACGATGGCTGCCAGTGCCTGTGGCGGCGTGCGGTCGACGCTGGCCCGGCGGGCCAGCCACCAGAAGCCGGCGGCGAACAGCAGCACCAGCGCGAAACTGGCCAGCATCAGGCCGGTGTCACTGGTATTGCCGCCGCGCAGCAGGTGCAGCGAGGCCAGCGCGCCGTCGTAAGGATCGGTCTGCGGCCGCCCGCGCAGCGCCGCGACGATGGACCACAGCTCCAGCACACAGACCGCCAGTGCTGCGACGCGCAGCACAAAGCCGGGCTGGGCAATGCGGGCGAGCAGGCGGTCCAGGGCGTTGTTCAAGAGGAAATCGGCAAAGCCGCGAGGCTGCCACAGCCTGCGGGTCTGCAGGCTGTGCCGAAGGTCATGCCATTGCCTCGGCGATCACGCCGCCGCCGAGGCAGACCTCGCCGTCGTAGAGCACTGCACTCTGGCCCGGTGTCACCGCCCACTGCGCCTGGGCGAAGTCCAGCCGGATGCCGCCGGGCTGCGGTGTCAGCATGCAGGCCGCATCGGACTGGCGGTAGCGGGTTTTCGCGCCGTAGCCGCCCAGCTCGGTCGAATCAGCAGGCATGACGCCGGCGGTCCAGCTCAGATCGTCGGCCAGCAGCGCGCGGCTTTGCAGCAGCGGATGGTCATGACCTTGCACGACCACCAGGGTGTTGCTGTCCAGGTCCTTGCGGGCGACGAACCAGGGCTCGTGCTCGCCACCACCGCGTGGCGAGCCCTTCTCCTTCACGCCGCCAATGCCCAGGCCCTGGCGCTGGCCCAGCGTGTAGAAAGACAGGCCGACATGCTCGCCGAGCTTGCGGCCGCGCTCGTCCTTGATAGGCCCCGGCTGCTGCGACAGATAGCGGTTCAGGAACTCGCGGAAGGGCCGCTCGCCGATAAAGCAAATGCCGGTCGAGTCCTTCTTCTTCGCGTTCGGCAGGCCAATGGCTTCGGCGATGCGACGTACCTCGGTCTTGGCCAACTCGCCGACCGGGAAGAGGGTCTTGGCCAGCTGGGCCTGGTTGAGCCGGTGAAGGAAGTAACTCTGGTCCTTGAGCGGGTCCAGACCCTTGAGCAACTGGAAGGCGCCATCGAGTTCCCTGACGCGCGCGTAGTGCCCGGTCGCTATCTTGTCGGCGCCCAAACGCATCGCATGGTCCAGAAAGGCCTTGAACTTGATCTCGGCATTGCACAGCACATCGGGGTTGGGCGTGCGGCCAGCCTGGTACTCGCGCAGGAACTCGGCGAACACCCGGTCCTTGTAGTCGGCGGCGAAGTTGACATGCTCGATCTCGATGCCGATCACATCGGCCACCGCCGCCGCGTCAACGAAGTCGATGTTCGACGAACAGAACTCGCTGTCGTCGTCATCTTCCCAGTTCTTCATGAAGATGCCCACCACCTCATGGCCGGCTTGTTTCAACAGGTGTGCGGTGACGGCGGAATCGACGCCGCCGGACAGGCCAACGACGATGCGGTGCTTGATGGGACTCATGGGCAGGATTGTCCCGCAGCCGCAGTTCGCGCTGCCGGCGCGCGGTCTTCTCGACTTAACCTTGCGCCTAACAATGTTCTATTGGTATGCAAATTGGCATATTTTATTGCCTGTGGTGATCGAAGAGATTTGACGGTTTTTGCCATTTATCGGGTTTGTTGGTATGTGCCACGGTCGCAAATCGTGAATAAATTGGTACTGTAAAGGTACATATTTATCGCGACCAGGCCGGGTTTGGTCGAACGCCTGCCCAATCAAGGAGACAAGCCGGTATGAAGAAGCTGTTGATCGTCGCGGCCGCGCTGTGTGCGCTGGCCGCAAGTCATGCCCAGACGGCGCCGAAGCGGGAGATGCGTGGCGTCTGGATCAGCACGCACCTGAGCCTGGACTGGCCCAACCGCACCCAGACCCCGGCTCAGCAGCGTGCCGCCTTGATGACCTTGCTGGATCACAACAAGGCTACCGGCGTGAACTCGGTGTTCTTCCAGGTGCGCAGCCAGGGCGACGCGATGTACCAGAGCAGTGTCGAGCCCTGGTCCTACTACCTGACCGGCACCCAGGGCAGGGCACCCGACCCGCTGTGGGACCCGTTGCAGTTCGCGATCGATGAGTCGCGCAAGCGCGGCCTGGAGGCTCATGCCTGGATTAACCCCTACCGGGCGGTGTCCGATGCATCGGCCGCTAACGATCCGCTCAAGTACGCCGCCAATCATGTGTCCAAACTGCACCCTGAATGGCTGCTGACCATAGGCAACGTCAAAATCCTCAATCCGGGGCTGCCCGAGGTGCGCGACTACGTGCACAGCGTGGTGATGGACGTCGTGCAGCGCTACGACATCGACGGCCTGCACTTCGACGACTACTTCTATCAAAGTGGCGTCATCGCCGACGATGCGGCCTATGCCGCCGACCCGCGCGGTTTCCCGGCCACCACGGCCGGCCGGGCCGACTGGCGCCGGGACAATGTCGCCTTGTTGATCGAGCGCATCGGCACCAGCATCCGAGCCGCAAAGCCTTGGGTGAAATTCGGTATCTCGCCCTCCGGCATCTACCGCAGCGACCCGAACTACCCGAGTGGCACGCCTGATCCCTCGCTCGGTTCTTGGACCAGCACGGGCGCCTTCCAGCACTACTCCAGCAGCTTCGCGGATACCCGTCTGTGGCTGCAGTCGGGCTGGATCGACTACTTGGCGCCGCAGGTCTATTGGTTCATTGGCCAGACCGGCTCCGACTATCAGTTGTTGCTGCCTTGGTGGAGCCAGAACACGCAGGGCCGGCACATCTACATCGGCCTGGCCGACTACAAGCTCAACACCAGCGGTTGGACCGCGCCCAGCCCGGACAACCAGATTGCCCGGCAGATCAAACTGAACCGGGGTACACCCAATATCGGCGGACAGATCCACTTCCGCCAGGCCTTTCTGGTATCCAACCTGCTCGGCTACCGCACCGAGCTGATGAACAACAGCTACAAGAAGCCCGCGCTGCTGCCGACCATGCCATGGAAGCGCAGTGGTGTGCCGAGCATACCGCTGTCGCTGAGCGCGACACGCAACGCGAACGACTCGGTGAGCCTGGCCTGGTCGCGCCCGATCGATGTCGCCGACGAGTTTGAGAAGGTGCGGCGCTACGCGGTGTATCGCTCCGAGCATGCCCCGATCGACCTGGAGGACCCCGCCAATCTGCTGGGCCTGACCAACGCTGATGAGACGGTCTTCACCGACGCCAGCGTCGCCGCCGGTGCTTACTACCACTACGTCGTGACCGGCCTCAACCGCCTGCACGATGAGAGCCCAGCGAGCGCTGCTGCCAGCAACGACACGACGCCGCCCGAGGTCAGGACGCAGGCCATCACACGCACCCTGGCCGGTGGTGAGGTCGAGATCAGCGCCATCGATGTGGATGCAGGCAGCACCGATAACTGGGGCATTGCCTCCCTGAGTTTGAGCAAGCATGTCTTCAGCTGCGCTGATGCCGGTGTCAACCAGGTGCTGCTGCGAGCCACCGACAAGGCGGGCCTGGCAAGCGCCGCCACCGCCCAGGTGACGGTGTTGGGCGGCGCTTCCCCGCCCGCCGTCGCGATCAGCCACAGCAGCCAGGTCGTCACCGGTTTCCCGGCCAACACAGTCACGCTCGGTGTGGGCACCCAAACCCTGACCCTGACGGCGACCGACTCTGTGCCCGGCGCTGCCAGCAGCTTTGCCTGGACGCCAGCGCCCGGTCTGACCGGCATCAACGGCGCCACCGCGCAGTTTGCCCCGACCGCCCCAGGCAGCTACACCTACCAGGTTCGCGCGACCAACTCGCAGGGCTGCAGTGCAGACGCGACGGTGACCGTCGTGGCCGTTGACAAGCGGCGTGGCCGCTGAACCGCCCTTGCGCACCTCCCTACTTCCTTGACAACAATGGCCCCGGAGCTCTTCAGTCATGACTGCTTGCATCGCGATTGCCCGTTCCCTTCAATCCCTGCTGGTTGGCAGCGCCCTGCTGACAGGTGCAGCTTCGGCGCAGGCCGAGCTGGTCACCAACGGCGGTTTCGAGATCGGCCAGGGCGAGGGCTGGACCCTGTCCGGCAATACCGCCTTCTCGTTCTTTGACGATGTGGCACCCCACTCTGGCCTGATCGGGGCAGCCTTTGGCGCTCCGCCGGCCGACCCGGCCCTGCTTTCGCAGACGCTGGCTACGCAGGCCGGCGGCCTCTATCGCGTCAGCTTTTGGTTGCAGAACAGCGTGGCCGGTACGGCTGAGCAGCCAAACTCGTTCTTGTTGAATTGGGATGGCGGCGCGGCCGAAGTCACGCAGCTCAATGCCGACGCCTTCCAGTACACCCAGTTCAGCTACACCTTCCAGGCAGCGTCGTCCGCGACCGATCTGGCCTTCAGCTTCGGCAATTTCGCGGGCTACTGGGAGTTTGACGACGTCTCGGTTAGCGCAGTTCCTGAACCCTCCAGCGCTGCGCTGCTGGCCCTCGGCCTGCTGATCTGCGGCTTGGTGGCGAGCCGCCGGCACCGCTGACCCTCATCAGCCTCAGGCGGCGCCGGGCTGCCTTTCTTGATCGGGAGGCCTATCGGGCGTCCCGCAAAGGGAGCGTTTGGCTGGCCGCCTGGGGTCTTCAGTCGCTACTCATCTCCTCTTCATGCTCGGCAGTGGCCGGGCCGATAGATTTCGCCTGCGGCGCGATAGGGCCGCGGCAGTCGGGCAAACAGGCCCGCTGCCTTGGCGGAAAGAGGGAGATAAGCAGTGACGGAAACAAGCAGTACCCTGCGCGAGATCCTGGCTGAGGCCATGGGCATCAACACCAGCGGATTCGGAGCCCACACGCTTTTGCTGGGTGTCGTGCCCGAGCTGGACTCGATGTCGGTGATGGAGGTGGTGATGGCGCTAGAGCAGCGCTTCGAGATCGATCTGGCCGATGACGAACTCGACGCCTCGGTGTTTGTCAGCTTCGGCAGTCTGGAGCGGTATCTGCTGCGCCGGCTGCAGATGGGCAATAAAGCAGCGCTGGCCTGAGATGGGCGCCGGGCTGATCAATCGAGCCGTCGTTCTGCTGATGGGGCTGCTGGGCCGGCTGTCGGCGCGCCAGCGTCAGCGCGTTGCCGGCATCGTGGCGCTGCTGATCTTGCGCTGCGCCAAGCGCACCGATACCAGGCTGGCGGCCAATTTGGCGCTCGCCATGCCGCAGCTCGACGCAGCGCAGCGCCGCACGCTGGCGCTGCGCTCCTATCGCAACATCTGCTTGGGAGTGCTCGACACCTTCTGGCTCGACAAGCTTCGTTTGGACATCGAGTTCAGCGACAGCGCCGCACGCCGCATCATTGAGGGCGGAGGCGGGGCCAGCATCGTGACCCTGCATATGGGCTGCTACGAGGTAGTGGCGCTGGCCGTGCAGCGGCTGACAGGGCGCTCCACCACGATGTCCAACATCCCGCCGCATCTGCGCTGCGTGAGTCGGCTCTACCAGGCGGCTGGCATAGCCTGCGTTCACAAAAACAAGCCCGGTGGGTTCTTCGAGCTTGTCCGCGCTGCCAAACGCGGCGGCTATGTCACCTTGCACGGCGATCACTACGGCAGCGATATGCCTGTCAACTTCTTCGGTCACGCCACTCAGGCGCCGGGTGGTGCGGTGATGCTGGCCGCGCTGGCGAGCAAGCCGCTGCTGCTGGGCTATGCGGTGCTCAGCGAGGCTGGCCGCTATCGCGTGGTCTTCGAGACCCTGGTCGAGCACCCGCTGCCGCGCCAGCCAGCAGAGCTGGCTTGGGCGATGGGGCGGGTCTACCGGCGCTTTGAGCAGGTGATACGCCAGCACCCCGAGCACTGGTACTGGTCTTACAAGCGCTGGCGCACGCCGATCACTGCTTGATTTGCGGCCTGAACAGGCTGTCGTCGGCCTGGATCAGGTCCAGCGGCAAGCGCTGTCCGGCCCGATGGTCCTGCAGGCACTGCCAGACCAGCGGGCTGCGCAGGCGGCCGGCCGCGCGCGCAGCTGCGATCTCTTCTGGGCTTAACCACAGCCAGCGCACGATGCCTTTGTCCAGCACCAGCCCGGGTACCGGCCCCTCGCCTTCGATGCCGCCGCAGTAGGCGATGCGCAGATAGGTCACATCCTCATCGGTTTGGGGGCGTTGGAATCGCGACATATACAGACCCAACAAGGCCTCCGCCCGGAAGCGGTGGGCCGTTTCCTCCAGCGTCTCGCGCAGCGCGCCCTGCAGCGGCGTCTCGCCCTGCTCCAGATGGCCTGCTGGGTTGTTGAGCTTGAGCCCCTCGGGCGTGTGCTCCTCGACCAGCAGGTACAGGCCCCCGCGTTCGATGATGGCGGCGACGGTGACCGAGGGTTTGAAGCGATGCGCGACTTGCATCTCGCCATTGTGCCGTCTGGCCGCTAGGTAAAACCCTGTCGCAGCGGCAACACGGATCGCCAAAAACCCCATGTAAGCTCGGTGCAAGTTGGTCCGTCGGCGACGAGCCCCGTCCGGGGTCGAGGCCGGCAACAGGAGGAACTCCCGATGCTGATAGGTGTTCCGCGCGAAAGCGCGGCCGGAGAAACCCGTGTGGCCCTCACCCCGGAGACGGCCAAGAAGCTGAAGGCGCAGGGTCATGTCTTGCTCGTCGAGACGGGGGCAGGTCTTGCCGCCAGCGTCACCGACGAGGCCTATGCCGCCGCCGGCGCCGAGATCGTCGAGCGCGCCGCCGCCTTCGCCGCCGAGCTGCTGCTGAAGGTGCGCAGCCCCAGCACCGAGGAGCTCGGTCTGGTCAAGCCGGGCACGGTGCTGGTGGGCATGCTGAACCCCTTTGACCGGTCCGGGCTCGAGGCACTTGCCGCGGCCGGGCTGACCGGCTTCGCGCTGGAGGCCGCGCCGCGCACGACGCGGGCGCAGAGTATGGATGTACTGAGCTCGCAGGCCAATATTGCTGGCTACAAGGCCGTGATGATCGCGGCCGATCGCTACCAGCGCTTTTTTCCGATGTTGATGACGGCGGCCGGCACGGTCAAGGCGGCGCGCGTCGTGGTGCTGGGCGTCGGCGTCGCGGGCCTGCAGGCGATCGCGACGGCCAAGCGCCTGGGTGCGGTGATCGAGGCCTCGGATGTGCGACCCGCAGTGAAGGAACAGGTCGAGTCGCTGGGCGCCAAGTTCATCGACGTGGCCTACGAGACCGATGAGGAGAAGGAGGCGGCGGTCGGTGTCGGTGGCTATGCCAAGCCGATGCCGACAGGCTGGCTGGAACGCCAGCGCGTCGAGGTGGCCAAGCGCGTGGCCCAGGCCGATGTGGTGATCACCACCGCGTTGATCCCGGGCCGCGCCGCGCCGGTGCTGGTGAGCGAGGAGATGGTCAAGAGCATGAAGCCGGGCTCGGTGATCGTCGACATCGCGGCCGGCAAGGGCCCCGACGGGGTGGGCGGCAATTGCCCGCTGACCGAGGCGGGCCGGACCGTAGTCAAGCATGGCGTGACCCTGGTCGGCGAGACCAATCTGCCGGCCCTGGTTGCGGCCGATGCCTCGGCCCTGTATGCGCGCAATGTGCTGGACTTCCTCAAGCTCGTGTTCACGAAGGAGGGGGCGTTCCAGCTGCCGATGGACGACGACATCGTGGCGGCCTGCCTGGTGAGTCGCGACGGTCAAGTCACACGGAGCTGAACCCCATGGATATCGTCAACCCCACCATCACCAATCTGATCATCTTCGTGCTGGCCATCTATGTCGGCTACCACGTGGTCTGGACCGTCACCCCGGCCCTGCACACGCCGCTCATGGCTGTCACCAACGCGATCTCGGCCATCGTCATCGTTGGCGCGATGCTGGCCGCCGCGCTGACCGAGACCAACGCCGGCAAGATCATGGGCACGCTGGCCGTCGCGCTGGCCGCTGTGAATGTTTTCGGCGGCTTTCTGGTGACGCGCCGGATGCTCGAGATGTTCAAGAAGAAGGACAAGCCCGCAACCAAGAAGGAGGGCAAGTGATGAGCCTCGATGTCGTCACGCTGCTTTATCTGGTCGCCAGCGTCTGCTTTATCCAGGCGCTCAAAGGCCTGTCGCACCCGACCACCTCGATCCGCGGCAATCTGTTTGGCATGGTCGGCATGACAATCGCCGTGCTGACCACGGCGGCGCTGATTGTCAAGCTCGCCGATGGCCGCGCCCTGGGCATGAGCTATGTGCTGGCCGGCCTGGTGATCGGTGGCGGTATCGGTGCCTATATGGCCAACAAGGTCGAGATGACCAAGATGCCTGAGCTGGTGGCTTTTATGCACAGCATGATTGGTCTTGCGGCTGTCTTCATCGCGGCCACTGCGGTGGTCGAGCCCTGGGCCTTCGGTATCACTGCCAAGGCAGGCGCCATCCCCGGCGGCAACCGGATCGAGCTCGCTTTGGGCGCATTCATTGGCGCCATCACCTTCAGCGGCTCGGTGATCGCCTTCGGCAAGCTGTCGGGCAAATACAAGTTCAGATTGTTCCAGGGCGCGCCGGTCAGCTTTGCTGGCCAGCACAAGCTCAATCTGGCCTTGGGCCTGGCGGCGGCCTTCTTCTGCTTCGGCTACTGGCACTCCGAGAGCTGGATGGATTTCGGCATCATCATTGCGCTGGGCCTGGTGCTGGGCGTGCTGCTGATCATCCCGATCGGCGGCGCCGACATGCCGGTGGTGGTTTCGATGCTGAACAGCTACTCGGGCTGGGCGGCCGCCGGCATCGGCTTCTCGCTGAACAACAGCATGTTGATCATTGCCGGATCGCTCGTGGGGTCATCGGGTGCGATCCTGAGCTACATCATGTGCAAGGCGATGAACCGCTCCTTCTTCAATGTGATTCTGGGCGGGTTTGGTGGCGACACCACCACGGCGGCGGCCGGCGGCGGCGCGCAGCGCAGCGTCAAGAGCGGCAGCGCCGACGATGCTGCCTTCATCATGGGCAATGCCGAGAGCGTCATCATCGTGCCGGGTTATGGCTTGGCCGTTGCGCGCGCCCAGCATGCGGTCAAGGAGCTGGCCGCGAAGCTCACTGAGAAGGGCGTGACGGTTAAGTACGCGATCCATCCAGTGGCCGGCCGCATGCCCGGCCATATGAACGTCTTGCTGGCTGAGGCCGAAGTGCCCTATGACCAGGTGTTCGAGATGGAGGACATCAATGCCGAGTTCGGCCAGGCCGATGTGGCCATCATCTTGGGCGCCAACGATGTGGTGAACCCTGCCGCCCACACCAAGGGCAGCGCGATCTACGGCATGCCCATCCTGGAGGCCTACAAAGCCAAGACCATCATCGTCAACAAGCGCTCGATGGCGGCCGGCTATGCGGGCCTGGACAATGAACTCTTCTATATGGACAAGACCATGATGGTGTTTGGCGACGCGAAGAAAGTCGTCGAGGACATGCTCAAGGCGGTCGAGTAAAAGCAGCCGGCGCAAGCCCCAGAACAGTGCCCGACGACACCAGATCGGGTACGCCGCGCACCGCTATCGAATCCCCTGATGCTGGCAACAGCTGGCATCGGAGAGAATCGCGGGCGCGACATGGAGACATTGATGGAGAAGATTTGGCTCAAGAACTACCCAGCCGGCGTGCCGGCGGACATCAATGCGGACCTGTATCCGTCCTTGGTGGATCTGATGGAGGGGGCGTTCAAGAAGTATCCGGAGCAAGCGGCCTACAAGATGCTGGGCCGCGCCATCAGCTTTGGCGAGATCGATGAAGCCTCGCGCGCGCTGGCCGCTTACTTCCAGAGCCTGGGCCTAGAGAAGGGCGACCGTGTCGCGCTGATGATGCCCAATGTGATGCAGTACCCGGTGGCCGTGGCCGCCGTGCTGCGCGCCGGCCTGGTGGTGGTCAATGTCAACCCGCTGTACACACCGCGCGAGTTGGAGCATCAGCTCAAGGATGCCGGCGCCAAGGCCATCGTGATCCTGGAGAACTTTGCCGCCACCTTGCAGCAATGCCTCAATGCGGTGCCGACCAAGCACATTGTGCTGGCCTCGATGGGCGAGATGCTGGGTTTCCCGAAGGGGCTGATCGTCAATTACGTCGTGCGCAAGGTGAAGAAGCTGGTGCCGCCCTACGAGCTGCCCGGCGCCGTGCGCTTCAACGACGCGGTGGCCAAGGGCCGCGGCCTGAGCTACAAGGCACCCAAGGTCGCCCCCGGCGACATCGCGGTGCTGCAGTACACCGGCGGCACGACCGGCGTGTCCAAGGGTGCGGTGCTGCTGCACCGCAATCTGGTGGCCAATACCTTGCAGGCCGAGGCCTGGTATCAGCCGGCGCTGAAGAAAGTGCCGCAGGGCGAGCAGCTGATGAGCGTCTGCGCGTTGCCGCTGTATCACATCTTCGGCTTCACAACGAACATGATGCTGTCCATGCATGTGGGCGGCTGCAACATCCTGATCCCGAATCCGCGCGATCTGCCGGCCGTGTTCAAGGAGTTGTCCAAGCACCGCTTCCACAGCCTACCGGCGGTCAACACCCTGTTCTTGGCAATGGCCAACCATGCCGAGTTCAACACGGTGGACTGGAGCGCTCTGGTGATCTCGGTCGGCGGCGGCATGGCCGTGCAGCAGGCCACGGCCAAACTGTGGCTGGAGAAGACGGGCTGCCCCATCGTCGAGGGCTACGGCCTGTCCGAGACCTCACCGGTGGCCAGCTGCAACCCGACCGACAGCAGCACCTACACCGGCTCGATCGGCCTGCCCCTGCCCAGCACCGAGCTGTGCCTGCTCGACGACGAGGGCAAGGAGGTCGCACCTGGCGCCAGCGGCGAGATCGCGATCCGCGGCCCGCAGGTGATGGCTGGCTACTGGCAGCGCCCCGACGAGACCGCCAAGGTGATGACGGCCGATGGCTTCTTCCGCACCGGCGATATCGGCACGGTGGATGAACGTGGTTTTTTCCGCATCGTTGATCGCAAAAAGGACATGATTTTGGTCAGCGGCTTCAACGTCTATCCGAACGAGATCGAGGATGTGATCACGCAGATGGACGGCGTGCTGGAGGCTGCCGCTGTCGGCGTGCCCGATGCCAAGGCCGGCGAGGCGGTCAAGGTGGTTATCGTCAAGAAAAACCCGGCACTCAGCGAGGCTGATGTGCGTGCCTACTGCGAGGCCAATCTGACCGGCTACAAGCGGCCGAAGGTGGTGGAGTTCCGCACCGAGCTGCCCAAGACTCCGGTCGGCAAAATACTTCGGCGTGAATTACGCGACAAGAAGTGAGTCCGCGCGCAGGTCGCCCCTCGCTCGGGCGGCCATCGCCGCGCTAAGGTCGCGGCGGAGGTAGACACCGATGCTGGACCAGAGCTATATCAAGACCGAGGCGGGCCGTACCGAGATCAAAGCGCGCGCGCTGCCGCTGTCGCGCAGCACCCGCAATCTATTGCTGGTGCTCGATGGCAGCCGCAGCGCCCGGCAATGGCTGGGCATGGTCCAGGGCGTCGGCGAGGCCGATATCGCCTATCTGATCGAGCAAGGGCTGATTGCCCCGGGAGCAGCCGCTGTCGCTAAACAGGCCGCTGCGCCGCAGCCTGTGCCCGCCCCAGCGCCGACGAGTGCCGAAGTTCGGCTCGACTATCAGCAGCTCTACGCCTACCTCAGCAGCCAGGCCACCAAGCAGCTGGGTCTGATGAAGGGCTATGTGTTTGCGCTCGAGGTCGAGCAGTGCCAGGACCTGGCTGAGCTTCAGAAGCTGGCGCAGAGCCTGGTGGAGCGGGTCCAGCAGAGCAAGGGTGAGGGCGCCGCTGCCGAACTGCGCCAGGCGCTGGGCCTGAAGGCCTGAGGAAGGCGGTGACTGCTGGCACACTGGCGGCCCAGGAGTTGTTGCCATGCCCCCGCGTTTCTTTGTCGATCAAGCGCTCGCCACCCCCGGTGAGCTGAGTCTTCCCCCGGCTTGCGCCCGCCATGTGCAGGTCTTGCGCCTGCAGCCCGGCGCGCTCATCACGCTGTTCGACGGCAGCGGTGACGATTGGCAGGCCGAGGTGCTTGCGATGGGTCGTAGCGAGGTGCGGGTGCGCTTGCTCGGCCGCCAGTCGGCGCAGCGCGAGCTTGGGCAAGACGTGACCTTGGCCGTCGTGATGCCTGCCAATGACCGCATGGACGGCCTGGTCGAGAAGGCCACCGAGTTGGGCGCGGCGGGCATACAGCCGCTGATGGGCGAGCGCTCGGTGCTGCGGCTCAGCGCCGAGCGGGCCGAGAAAAAGGTGGCGCACTGGAGCGGCGTGGCGATCGCCGCCTGTGAGCAAAGCGGCCGCAGCCGGCCGCCGCGCATCGCGCCGGTGCGCACGCTGGCGGCCTGGCTGCAAGACCTGAGCCCGCATGATCCGCTGCAGCAACGTCGCTGGCTGCTGAGCCCCGCCTCAGCGCAGCCGCTGGCCGCTCAGGCCGCCGCCCCGCGCACTCTTGTACTGAGCGGGCCGGAAGGCGGGCTTAGCGCGGCCGAGGAGGCCGCGGCGCGCGAGCGCGGTTTTGTCGCGATGAATCTGGGGCCGCGCATCCTGCGGGCCGACACCGCACCGCTGGCGGTGCTGGCCTGGCTGGCGCTGTCCTGAGGCGCAGGCGCCTGCTGAGCGTCGTTTGCCCGGCGTGCTGTTGGCGGCGCTGGCGCTGCCGTAGGCGTTTCAGCCGCTGGAGTCGGTATAGTTGAAGGCCATCGACACGCCCTGGGTCGGCTGTGCCAAGCTGGCTTGTGTCGAGATGGCGGCGATGACCAGGCTCAGCACGGTGCTGGTGATCGGAACGAGGCGGCGGTTCATGAGCGGTCGCCTGGCTGCAGATGTCGGTCGGGTGATTGAGCTGCGGCAGCGTTAGGGGCGCGTTAGCCAGGCGTTGGCACGCGGCCGCGACAAGTCGCTGATTCAGGGGGCAGTGATTCGACGCACCGCCGCGTTGACCCCCTCCCGGGGCCGCCCTAGAGTGTTGGCATGCCGTCGCCATCGTCCCCGCTTCAGGAGCTGCGCTTTACCCACCTGTACTCGGGCACGCGCATCGCGTGGGCCACCAGCGGCCAGGGACCGGTGCTGCTGCGCGCCGCGCATTGGATGACCCATGTGCAGCATGACCATGAATCTCCGATCTGGCGGCCCTGGCTGGAGCGGCTGGGCCGGGAGGTGCAGCTGGTGCGCTATGACGAGCGCGGCTGCGGCTTGTCGGGTCCAGATGACAGCCCGCTGGGGTTGGAGGCGGCGGTAGAAGAACTGGACACTGTCTTCGCTGCGCTGGGCAAGAGCCCGGTGGCCCTGCTGGGCATGTCGGGTGCGGTGGCGCCGGCCCTGGTATTTGCGGCGCGTCACCCGCAGCGGGTCTCGCATCTGCTGCTGCTGGGCGGTTACACCCATGGCCTGCTGCATCGCCACCCTTCGGCAGCCAAGCTCGCGCTGTTCGAGGCCAGCGCCCAGCTCATGGAGTATGGCTGGGGGCAGCGCGATGCGGCCGTCCAGCAGTTCTTCACCGCCCAGATGATTCCCGACGGCAGCCCCGAACAGGCCCGCGCGCTCAATGAGCAGCAGCGCCTGTCCTGCTCGGGCGCACGCGCCGCCGCCATCCTGCGAGCCCGTGTGGCCCTTGATGTGCGCGAGTACCTGCCGCAGCTGCGCTGCCCGACCCTGGTGATGCATTGCGAGGGCGACGGCATGGTGGCGGTGGAGCTGGGGCGCGAGCTGGCGGCAGCGATCCCAGGCGCCCGTTTTGAGAGCCTGCCCTCGCGCAACCATATTCCGCTGGCCGGAGAGCCGGCCTTCGAGCGCTTTTGCGGCCTGGTGGGCGACTTCGTGCGCGACCGCTCGGGCGCGGCGGCCGACCGCGCGTTCACGCCGCGTGAACGCGCGCTGCTGGCCCTCGTAGCCCAGGGCCTGGACAATCTGCAGATTGCCGCCCGTCTAGGCCTGGCCGAGAAGACGGTGCGCAACGGCCTGTCGCAGCTCTACGCCAGCCTGGGCGTCGAGGGGCGTCCGCAGGCTGTGGTGCGCGCGCGAGAGCTGGGCTTCGGCTGAGGCCGGTCGGGACGCTTGTCCCGGTGGGCGGGCCTCGGTGCAGGGGTGTCGGGACGGCGGTCCTCTGTGCGGCGCAGCCGGCGCGGCGCTCAATCAAGGTCCCCTTCAAGGAGACCTGCAATGAAGAAAACGCCTCTTGTCCTGGCCGCCGTGAGCCTGAGCGCGGCCGCCGGCGCCGCCAGCCTGCCCTTCACCGCCAGCTACAACGGGCTCAGCCAGGTGGTGGCCGTGGTCAATCCGGTCGGCCCGGTGCTGAGTTTCGAGACCAAGGCCAGCGGCAGCGGCTCGTTCGATCTGCTGAGCTACTTCTCCGCCGACGTCATCGACATGTCGACCGGCGTGGGCAGCGGCAGCAACCGCTTTGTCGCGGGCAATGGTGACGAGCTCTACGGCAGCTTCAGCGTGCAGGTGATTCCCGGCGCCGAGGCCCATCTGATCGGGCTGACGGGGCTGGCCACCTTCACAGGCGGCACCGGCAGGTTCAACGGTGCCAGCGGCAGCGCCGTGCTGACGGGCAGCGGTGTCTTCACCAGCGCCACCAGTGCGGTGGCGGCGCTTCAATACAGCGGCTCCATCGGTCTGGTGCCGGAGCCGTCGAGCGCCTGGCTGCTGCTGGCCGGCCTGGGCCTGTGCCTGCCCTGGGCTGTGCGCCGTAGCGCTGCTCACTGATCAGCGGGCTTTTCCTTGCGCGCCGAGCCGGCCACCAGCTCGAACTTGAACATGCGGCATTCGATCGGGCCGTTCCACATCGGGATCTTGCGCGACTCCTTGAGCCGCATCTTGCTGGGCAGTTTCATATCGGGGCACAGCAGCCAGGCGGTCCAGCCGGCCGGGTTTTGCGTGTAGGCGCGTTTCCAGTGCGCGGCCAAGCGCGGGAAGAAATCATCGCCGCCATCACGGGCCTCGGAGCCGCCGGCGTCGCGGCTCATCGATTGCACACCGGCCTTGCCGCGCACCTCAATGCGTTCGCCATAGGGTGGGTTCAGCATCACAGTGCCGGGCATGCCCTCCGGCAGCTCGGGCGCGGGGCGCTCCAGCGCGTCGCCGCCGTTGAACTGGATGTACTGGGCAACGCCGGCACGTTCGGCATTGCGGCGCGCGAAGTCCACCATGCGAAAGGCCACATCGCTGCAGAAGATCGGCACGGCCGGCGCATGCTCGCGGTCCTTGGCGGCCTGTTTGATGGCCTGGAAGCGGCCTCGCAGCGGCACAAAAGGCAGCTGGCGCTCGAAGGCGAAGCGGCGCTGCATGCCGGCGGCCATGCCACAGGCAATCTGCGCGGCCTCGACGGCGATGGTGCCCGAGCCGCAGCAGGGGTCGAGCAGCGCGCCGCCGGTCTCGGGCGTGCCCTTCCAGCCGGCAGCCGCCAGCATCGCGGCGGCCAGGGTTTCCTTCAGCGGCGCATCGCCCTTGTCCTCGCGCCAGCCGCGCTTGAACAGCGGCTCGCCGGAGCTGTCCACATAGATGGTCGCGAACTCCGGGCCCACATGCATGATGATGGGCAGGTCGGGGTGGCGGGTGTCGACGCTGGGGCGCTCTCCGGTAGCCTCGCGCATCACATCGCAGATCGCGTCCTTGATACGCAAGGTCGTGAAGTTCAGGCTTTGCAGCGGCGAGCGCTGCGCGACGATATCGACCCGTATCGTGTGGGCCGGCGTGATCCACTGGGTCCAGTCGATCTTGCGTGCCAACGTGTAGAGGTCGTCCTCATGGCGGTAGGGACCGTCAATCAGCTCGATCAGCACGCGCTGCGCCAGTCGGCTCTCCAGATTGAGCTTCATCACGCCGTCGGCATTGCTCTTGACCGCGACGCCGCCGCGCAAGGCCTCGGTGTGGGTCTTGGGCAGGATGGCGCGCACCTCCTGTTCCAGCCAGGGCTCGACGCCGCTGGCGCAGGACAGGAAGAGATGCAGGGTTTCGTTCTGGGACATGGCTCAAGATGCGAGGAAGCAGGGCCGTATTGTCCCCTTTCTGTCTAGGCGGCCTTGCCCACGGCGTTCCAGCCCCCCGCCAGCGCCTCGAACGCGGCCACCGGCAGCGGCCGGCTGAACAAATAGCCCTGAAAGGCATGGCAGCCCAGCTCGGCCAGCAGCGCGCACTGGGCCTCGGTCTCGACGCCCTCGGCGATGACCTGCAGGCCCAGACTGTCGCCGAGCTGGATGACGGTGCGAGCGATCGCGCGGGCGTTCGCCTCGCTGATCAGGTCGCGCACAAAGCTCTGGTCTATCTTCAACTGGTTTAGCGGCAGGCGCTTCAGATAGGCCAGCGAGGAGTAGCCGGTGCCGAAATCGTCCAGCGAGACCGCCAGGCCGAGCCGGCGCAGCTCGTTCATGAGCGCTATCACGGCCTCGACATCGTTGACCAGGGCGCTCTCGGTCAACTCGATCTTGAGCCGCTCGGTCGGCGCGCCGCTGCGTGCCAGCAGCTGCTGCATCAGGCCCAGAAAGCCCTTCTGGCGGAACTGGTGGGCGCTGACATTGACGGCCAGACTAAGGCCGGCCAGAGCCGGCTGGCTGGCCCAGGCGGCCAGCCGGGTGCAGGCCTGCTGCATCACCCATTCGCCCAACGGGCCGATCAGGCCGGTCTGTTCGGCCAGCGGTATGAATACGGCAGGCGAGACATAGCCGCGCGCCGGATGGCGCCAGCGCAGCAGGGTTTCGGCGCCCAGCAGCGCGCCGTCGCGGCCGACCTGGGCCTGGTAGTGCAGCTCCAGCTGTCCGAGCGGCAAGGCCTCGCGCAGGTCGGCCTCCAGCGCGGCACGCTCGGCCAGCGCCGCCTGGGTGAGCGGGTCGAAGAAGCACAGCTGGTTGCGCCCGGCCGCCTTGGCCTGGTACATCGCATGGTCGGCATGCTTGAGCAGGTCTTCGCTGCTGGTATCGCCCGCGCCCCAGATCACTATGCCAATGCTGGGCGTGCTGTGGTGCAGGAGTTCGTCGAGCTGGTAGGGCTGGCCCAGCACGCGCAGCAGCTTTTCGGCGGCCGCCTCCGCATGCAGGGCGGCTACACCGGCGTCCGCGCCGAGGTCCTGCAGCAGCACAACGAACTCGTCACCGCCCCAGCGCGCCACCGAGTCCTGCGCGCGCAGCGCGGCCTGCAGGCGCTGGGCCATGCTTTTGAGCAGTCGGTCGCCCATGCCGTGGCCCAGGGTGTCGTTGAGCGATTTGAAGTTGTCGATGTCGATGAACAGTACCGCGCCATGCCGGCCGCTGCGCTGGCTGGCAGCCAGGCTCTGCGCCAGCCGGTCCAGCAGCAGGCGGCGATTCGGCAGGGTGGTCAGCGGGTCGTAGAAGGCCAGCCGTTCGATCGCAGCCTCGGCGCGCTTGCGATCGGAGATGTCGCGGGCCAGGCCGATGAACAGGGTCTGGCCACGACGCTCGATGCGCGAGACGGCCAAACTCATGGGAAACACCTCGCCGCTCTTGCGCCGGCCGTCGACATCGCGGCCCTGGCCGATCACGCGCGCCGGCCCGCCGGCCAGATATCGCGTCAAATAGTCGTCGTGCCGCCCGCTGTCGGGCTCGGGCATCAGCAGGCTGATATTGCGGCCAATGGCCTCCGCGGCCGGATAGCCGAAGATGCGCTCCGCCGCCGGGTTGAAGGAGGCGATCTGCCCGGTGCTGTCGATCGTGATCACCGCGTCCACCATATGATCAAGGATGGCCTGGGTGTGTTGGGCCTGCTCCTGCAGCTTAAAGGCGGCCTGCTGGGCCGTCGCGAAGATCAGGCGCTGACGGCGCTGCCAAAGCAGCAGCGCCGCTGCCATGCCAAGCGACAGCAGGCCGCCGATCAGCAGCACTGCATGGAGCTGGCGCCGCCAGGGCGCCTCGATGCCTTGGAGTGCCCGCCCGACTGCCACGAGAAGGCCTGCATCGGTGCGCAAGCCGGCCGGGCTGACATGGCGGGCTGCGGCCAGGCGCTCGTCCTGGCTGATCTGGGCGCGCATACGATGCAGGCTGGCGCTTTGGCCGCTGGCCAGATGGCGAGCCAGGATGGAGTCCGGCATGGCCAGCAGATTGCGACCGATCCAGCGCTCATCGGGCGGCGTCATGCTGAACAGCAGGCCGCCGGTATGAGCCAGTGCACTCCAGGTGTCGGGCGACGGCTGTGCGGTCTCCAGCACCAGGCGGAAGTAGTCCGGATCCAGGCTGGCGGTGACCACGCCCTCGAAACGGCCCTGGGCATCAAACAAGGCCCGCGCCAGGGTCAGTGTATGCACGCCCATGACGCTGCGAAACGGCGGTGAGACATAGAGCAGCCCGGGGTCGGGCCGCTGTCGCGGCACGCTGAAGTAGTCGCGCGTCTGAACATCCAGGCCAAGCAGTTGCGGCACCGAGCTGGCTCGCACCCGGCCCTGGGCATCGACCAGCATCAGCACGCGCACGCCGGGCATGGCCCGCGCCAGCGTCTGCAGCAGCGCGGCGCTGTCCAGCGGCAGTTGCTCGGCGCGCCAGCCCTGGCGCTGCACGGCTACGGTGTCCAGCGCCGCCTTGATCGCCAGCATCTGTTGCGAGACGATGCCATCCAGCGTCTGCACCAGCACTTGCAGCTTTTCGCTCTCATGCCGCTGCAGTGCGCTGCGCTCGGTCTGCAGCCACCAGGCCGCTGCGATCCAGGCAAGGCTGGCCGCGACGAGCAGGGCCAGCCATTGGCGGGCGATGTAGGTCGGCGGGCGGAGGGGGGCGAGATCGGTCAAGAGCATGGGCGCGGGTTGGCACAGTAGCCACGAATCGCGTCAACGCTCTTGATTTAAGTCAATAGACGGACTTCGCTTCAGCGCAGGCGTTGGACGCGCGGCGCCTGAGTCCGACCTTCGATCTCCATATAGAAAGCGCCCATGAAGCCGCGCCGTATCGTCACTTTCGGGTTCTCGATGCCGTGGACGCCGCTGCTGTCGTCACTGATCTGCCAGAGCTGGCCATTGGCCAGGCGCAGGGTTTGCTGTGGCCGCCAACCGTCAAAGCGACCCGGGATGTGGCTCTGGATGGCGTCGATCTGTCCCGGCGGCCGTTGAAGGCCGAACTGCTCGGTTGACGCAGCGGGCGCCGGTTTTGCGGTGGCCATCGGGCTGGTATCCGCCAGCGGCAAGGCGTCGTAGCAGGCCAGGCGGGCCTGAGTTTCGTTCAGGCTGCGGCATTGACGAACCGCCGCATCATCGATCGCCAATGCTGAGTTGCACAGCAGGATCAACAGCGCGCTTGTAGTCTGAGCTTTCATGGCCATCCTTATTGCGGAGCTTTCACATCGCCTTGCGCAGATTCGCCGGCGCGATTTTCAGCGCTTCGCGGTACTTGGCGACCGTGCGGCGCGCGACCTGGATGCCTTGCTCTTCGAGCATGTTCGACAGCGCGCTGTCGGACAGCGGCTTGGCCACGTCCTCGGCGGCGACGAACTGCTTGATCAGCGCACGCACCGCCGTGCTGGAGGCATTGCCACCCGCCTCGGTGTTCAGGCCGGAGCCGAAGAAGTACTTCAGCTCAAAGGTGCCGAAGCGGGTTGCCATGTACTTGGCATTCGTCACCCGGGAGATGGTTGACTCGTGAAGTCCCAGCTCGTCGGCGATCTCCCGCAGCACCAGCGGCTTCATCGCCAGCTCGCCATGGGTGAAGAAGCCCTTTTGCCGCTCGACGATGGCCTGCGAGACCCGCAGGATGGTGTCGAAGCGCTGCTGGATGTTTTTGATGAACCAGCGTGCCTCCTGCAGCTGGGCTCCCAGCGGCGAATTGCTGACGCCGCCGCGAGTGGCGCGCAGTGCCTGGGCATAGAGCTCGTTGATACGCAGCTTGGGTGCGACCTCGGGGTTCAGCATCACGCGGAACTCGCGGCCGGCCTTGTGAACGATCACGTCCGGGATCACCGCCTGGGCCTGCCCGCGCGCGAACTGGCGACCGGGCTTGGGCTCCAGACTGGTGATCAGTGCCTGGGCCTCGCGCAGCAAGGCCTCGTCGGCACCGGTCAGCGCCATCAACTTCTTCAAGTCGCGTTTGGCCAGCAGCTCCAGATGCTGCTTGCACACCAGGATGGCCACCACCTGGGCCTCGCTACGCGGCCGCGCGCGCAACTGCAGGATCAGGCACTCGGGCAGGTCGCGGGCGCCGACGCCCAGCGGCTCCAGGCTTTGCAGCCATTTGAGCGCGCAGCGCAGCCGGTCGAGCAGCTCGTCGCGCGCCTCGGCATCGGCCTCGCCGGCCAGCGATTCGACCAGCTCTTCGAGGCTGTCCTCCAGATAGCCGTCCTCATTGAGCGACTCGATCAGCACATAGAGCGCGGCGCGGTCCTCCGGGCTCAGCATCATGCCGGCCAGCTGCTGGTTCAGATGTTCCTGCAGGCTCAGACCCGGCGAATCTTGTTCGGGGCGCTCGCCGTCTTCGTCGCCGCTGCCCGAGCCGCTGTTGCTGGGCAGCTCGCGAATGCCGTCGAAGTCATCGCGCTCGGTGCCGTTTTCCCAGTCTTCGCGCTCGGTGGCGCCGAAGTCCTCGGCCTGGATCTCGGGTGTGGTCTCGGGCTCGCCGGCGCCGCTGTCGGCGCCGATCTCGTCCTGGGCCTTACGGATCTCGGGCAGCTCGGCTGCGGCCGGCGCGTCGGGAAATTCCTCTTCGGTCTCGAGCAGAGGGTTCTGGGCCAGCATCTGCTCGACTTCCTGGTTCAGCTCCAGGGTAGACAGCTGCAGCAAACGGATCGACTGCTGGAGCTGTGGCGTGAGCGCCAGATGCTGGCTGAGGCGGACCTGTAAGCTTTGCTTCATGGGCTCACATTCGGAAATGTTCGCCCAGATAGACCTTGCGCACGTCGGCGTTGTCGACGATCTCGTGCGGCGTGCCCTCGGCCAGCACCGTGCCCTCGCTGATGATGTAGGCGCGGTCGCAGATGCCCAGAGTCTCGCGCACATTGTGGTCGGTGATCAGCACACCGATGCCGCGGCTCTTTAGGAAGCGGATGATGCGCTGGATCTCCAGCACCGCGATCGGATCAACGCCGGCAAAGGGTTCGTCCAGCAAGATGAAGCGTGGCTGGGTGGCCAGCGCGCGGGCGATCTCGACACGACGGCGCTCGCCGCCCGAGAGCGCCGGTGCCGGGCTGTCTCGCAGCTTCTCGATGCTCAGCTCGTCCAGCAGCTTTTCTAGCGCCTCGTTGATGCGGGCGGTCGGCCACGCGCGGCCATTCTCGTCTTGCTGCAACTCCAGCACCGCGCGGATGTTCTCCTCGACAGTCAGCTTGCGAAAGATCGAGGCTTCCTGCGGCAAATAGGACAGGCCCAGGCGCGAGCGCTGGTGGATGGGCAGGCGTTGCACAGCCTGGCCGTCGATGCGGATCTCACCGGCATCGGCGCGCACCAGACCGACAATCATGTAGAAGCTGGTGGTTTTGCCGGCGCCATTGGGGCCGAGCAGGCCGACCACCTCGCCGCTGTGCACATCGAGATGGACGTTCTTGACCACCTTGCGCACACCATAGCTTTTCTGCAGGCCCTCAGCCTCCAGGCGGCTGACGGCGGCGCTGGGTTCCGGGGTCGCGGCCGTCATGAAGGCTTGCGCGGCTGTTGCAAGCCCGGGCTGGTCTGCAGCGGCAGGGCCGGCTCGGAGGCCGCCGGCTCGGAGGCGGCGGCCGCGCGCGGCATCAGCACCATGCGACCGCGGCCGGCAGGATGGGGCGAGGCCTGCCCGCCCTCTATGCTGAAGACCTCGGAGCGGTTGTCGTAGTGGATCACAGCGCCGACCACTTCGTCGGCCACGGTGGCGCCACGCATGCGCCGCACCACAGCATTGCCGACAAAGCGCACGGTGTCAGAGCGACTGTCGTACTCGACCTGGTCGGCCGAGCCCTCAACCGCCTCGCCCGGCACGTCGCGGGCCTGGCGGAAGGTCACCGGCTTGCCGGCCTCGCCGCTGGCATAGGCCTGCTGGTAGCCGTCGCTGGTCTCGCGCACATCCATGCGGGCCGCGCGCATGACCATGCTGCCCTTGCTGAGCACCACGTTGCCACTGAACTCGGTGCGCTGCTTGACGAAGTCGACCCCGCCGCGGTCGTAGTCGATATTGATGGGCTTGTTGCGGTCGGCCTTTTCGGCCTGTGCGGAACCCGCCCAGCCGCCGGTGGCCAGCGCCAGGGCAAGCAGCATCGATCGAAGTAGGACAGGTCTGTTGTTCATGGCGGCACAATTCTTGCAGACCATTCTAGCCCCGGATTGGGGCTGGGGCGGGCTCAGGCCTTGCCGCTGCGCAAACGCTGGATCAGGAAGTCGACCGTGGCCAACGCGCGCTGACCCGATTCGATCTCGCTGACGCGCTGGCCGGCAGAGGCCAGTGCCGGTGAGGTCCAGAAGCGGCCGCCGACGCCCAGAGCCGGCACGCCGTCGATGCGGTAGGCCTCGCTGAGCTTCTCGGCCTGGGTGCATTTGGTCTGCACGCCAAATGAGTTGTAGGCCTGGGTGAACTTGTCCGCCTCGATGCCAAGGGGCGTCAGGAATTCGGTCATGGCCTTGACGCTGTCGAGGGCCTTGCCCTCGCGGTGCATCGCGGCGAAGACGCGGGCGCGTACATCCTTTTCCTTGCCCAGCGCTTCGAGCGCGTAGAACAGGCGCTGGTGCAGCTTCACATTGGCGCGGAAGGCCACATGCACATGGCGGAAGCTGACGTCCGCGGGCAGCTGCTTGACCCAGTCTGCCACCACCGGCTCGAACGCATTGCAGTGCGGGCAGCCGTACCAGAAGAATTCCACCACCTCGATCTTGCCCGGCGTGCCTGCCAGCGGCTGCGCCAGGCGCTGGTAATGCTTGCCCTCTTGCGGTCCGCCCTGGGCCAGACTCAGGCCCGGCACAGCCAGGGCCAGACCAGACAGGCCCAGCTGGGCAGAAAAATCACGACGCTTCATTCTGAAATCCTTTGCGAGGCAGCAGTAACAGACAACGCCCGCATCCTAAGCGAGTTGACTGGTCAGCGCTGGACGCGCACCAGATTTGCCTCGATCCCAGCGGCCTCGACTTTGCGTTGCAGGCCCTCGGCCTCGTCGCGGCCGTCCATCGGCCCGATGCGCACACGAAACACCACGCGGCCCGACTGCTCTCGCTCGTAGACCTTGGCGCTGAAGCCCTGCATCGCCAGCTTGGCGCGCTGCTGCTCGGCATCGTCGGAGCGGGTGTAAGCCCCGGCCTGGACGAAGTAGAGGTAGGCATCGGCGGCACTCGCCGCCTTGGCCGGGGCCGTGGCCGTGGCGGGCGAGGTTGTGATGGGCTTGGCGCTGGCGGCCGGCGCGGCTGCTGTGATCGGGGTGGGGCTGGCGGGCGCGGGCGCGGGCGCTGGCGCTGTGGCGGCAGGCGGCGTCGCCGGTACAGGCGCAGGACTCAGCACGCCGCTGGCCGCCTTGGCGCCGGGACGGGGGCTCAGCGCGGCATTGGGGTCCCAGTTGCGGTTGCGTTCGGCTTCTTGCGCGTCATGGTCGGCCGTGCGTTGCGGCACCTTGTTGATGAAGGGAATCGGTACCTTGGTGATGTAGAGCGCCACACCGAGTGCGATGCCCAGCCCCAGCAAGAGCCCGACAATCAATCCCAGTACAAATCCACCCCGCTGCTGACGCTGCGCTTGAGCTCGGCTCATGAATTCTCCAGAGTTTCACGTGACATCACTTCCGGTGCGCTGACGCCCAGCACGGCCAGCGCATTGCGCAGCACCTGGCGGGTGGCGGCCAGCAATGCGGCGCGGGCGCGGGTCAACTCCGGTGCCTGGTCAAGCACGCGTTCGGCCGCATAGTAGCTATGGAAGGCACCGGCCAGATCTCGCAGATAGAAGGCCACATCGTGCGGCGCCAGGCCCTCGGCCGCGCCGCTGAGCATGCGCGGATAGTCGGCCAGCTTGAGCATCAGCGCGGCCTCGGTCGGCGCCGTCAGCAGGCTCAGATCAGCACCGCCGAGCTGGCTCTCGTCGCCGCCGGCGGCCACCCAGTTGCGGATGATGGAGCAGATGCGGGCGTGGGCGTACTGCACGTAGAACACCGGGTTCTCGTCGTTTTGCTTCAGCGCCAGATCGATGTCGAAGGTGAACTCGGTGTCGGCCTTGCGGCTGGTCAGAAAGAAGCGCACCGCGTCGCGGCTGGTCCAGTCAATCAGGTCGCGCATGGTGACGTAGGAGCCCGCGCGCTTGGAGAGCTTGACTTCCTCGCCGCCGCGCATCACCAGCACCATCTTGTGCAGCACATAGTCGGGGAAGCCCTGCGGAATGCCGACATCGGCAGCCTGCAGGCCGCCGCGCACCCGGGCGATCGTGCCGTGGTGGTCGGTGCCCTGCACATTGATGCACTTGGTGTAGCCGCGCTGGAACTTGTTGATGTGGTATGCCACATCGGGCAGGAAGTAGGTGTAGCTGCCGTCGGACTTGCGCATCACGCGGTCCTTGTCGTCACCGTAGTCGGTGCTGCGCAGCCACAGCGCGCCGCCTTCCTCAAAGGTCTTGCCGGAGGCAAGCAGCTTGGCAACGGTGGCTTCGACAGCGCCGGTTTGATAGAGGCTGGACTCGAGGAAGTAATTGTTGAACTTCAGGCCAAAGGCCTGCAGGTCCAGGTCCTGCTCATGGCGCAGATAGGCGACGGCGAACTGGCGGATGCTCTCCAGGTCTTCGATGTCGCCGGAGGCGGTGAATTCACGGTCATCGGCCTTGACGGTTTTCCTGGCCAGGAAGTCGTCGGCGATGTCCTGGATGTACTCCCCGTTGTAGGCCGACTCGGGCCAGCCGGCATCGCCGGGCTTCAGGCCCTTGAGGCGGCACTGAGTGGAGTTGGCCAGGGTCGCAATCTGCACGCCGGCGTCGTTGTAATAGAACTCGCGGGTGACGTCCCAGCCCTGAGATGCGAACAGGCTGCAGATCGAATCGCCCAGCGCGGCCTGACGTGCATGGCCCAGGTGCAGCGGGCCGGTCGGGTTGGCCGAGACGAACTCCACCATCACATGCTGGCCATTGGCCGGTTGCGCGCCGAAGCCGGCGCCGGCGCTCAGCACCTCGGCGACGACGGCTTGCTTGGCGGCGGCCTTCAGGCGGATATTGATGAAGCCGGGCCCGGCAATCTCAAGCGCGTCCACCCATTGCTGGAAGGCTGCTCGGCGCTGCAAAGCCTCGATCAGGGCTTGCGCGAGTTCGCGCGGATTCTTCTTCAGCGGTCGCGCCAGCTGCATTGCGGCGGTGCAAGCCAGGTCGCCGTGGCTGGCCTGCTTGGGGGACTCGAAAGCGGCGGCCAGTTCGGCGCCGGGGCTCAGTTCTTGGATGGCCTCGCCGAGGGCGGCGAGCAAATCCTGCTTGGCTTGAATCATGGGCGCAATTCTACGGGGCGCGCATATGATGCCCGCCATGGTCACGGACTCCGGCCCCAGCTCTTCTATTCCCGCCGCCCATGCCGACTTGCCGACCTATATCGGCAAGTATCGTGTGTTGCGCCGCCTCGGCGAGGGGGCCACCAGCGATGTCTTCTTGGGCCTGGACGAATTCAAGGCCAAAGAGGTCGCGATCAAGCGGGTGCGCGCCTGGGCGCTAACCAGCCGTGGCGGGCCGGACACGCAGGCCAACCGCTTCTATGCCGCCGAGGCCGCGCTGGCGGGCCGGCTGCAACATCCCAATGTCGTGCAGATCCTGGATGCGGTGCCCGAGCAGGATGCGCCTTATCTGGTGATGGAATATGTGCCGGGCCTGACCCTGAAGAGCTTTTGCCGCAGCGACCGGCTGCTGCCGCTGGATCAGATCGTTGAGCTCGGCTTTAAGTGTGCGATGGCGCTGGACTATGTGTTCCGCCAGGGCGTGATCCACCGCGACGTCAAGCCGGCCAATCTGCTGGCGGTTCTCGACGCGCAGGGCCAAGTCACCGATGTCAAGGTCAGTGACTTCGGCAGCGCGCTGAACCTGCGCTCCGACGCGACCCAGGTGCACCGGGTCGGCTCGCTGGCCTATATGCCGCCCGAGCAGATCGAGGGCGGCGATGTTGATTGCCGCGCCGACATCTACGCGCTCGGTGCCGTGCTGTACCACCTGGTGGCGGGGCGTGCGCCTTTCGATGCGCCCAGCCAGATGGCCTTGATGCACCAGATCTATCACCAGGCACCTCCTTCGCTCGTGGGTCTGCGCGGCGGCGTCACCGTCGAGCTGGATGCGGTGATACAGCGCGCGCTGGCCAAGCAGCCGGCCGATCGCTACCCGGACTGGGACAGCTTCGGCCGTGCGCTCTCGGAGCTGGTGGCGCGCCAACTGGTTCCGCTGGCGCGGCTCTACGAGGTCAAAGACTCCGAGCGTTTCAATCTTTTACGTGAGCTGGAGTTCTTTGCCGACTTCGGCGATGTCGAGCTGTGGGAGGTGGTGCACCGGGCCCGTTGGCGGCGCTTTCCGCTTGAGCATGCGCTCTACAAGCGCGGCCAGGAGGGCAATACCTTCCACATCATTGCCCAGGGCGAGGTCGAGGTGTTTCGCGACGGCGCCAAGGTGGCCACCTTGGGCGCCGGCACTTCGGTCGGAGAGATGGCTTACTTGGCGCCTAACCCCGATCTGCGCCGCCACAGCACCGACATCAAGGTCAGCGAGATCTGTACGACGATCTCGTTCACGCCCGAGTCGCTGGGCTTGCTGAGCCCCGAATGCCAGCATCGATTCGACCGCGCTTTCATCCAGGTGCTGGTGCGTCGTCTGCATGCGGCCCATGAAACCATTGCGCACCCGCGCCGCATTCTGTGATGACCCAGTAAACCGGTGTTGAGTCGCTGGCGTTGCTGTGTTGGAATCCGTCAGGGTCCTCGCCGGATCCGCAACCCATACCCCCACAGGGAAGGAACAGCCCATGAAGTCCATCACCATCATGCTCGGCCTGGCGATCGCCGCCTTCGGTGCCCATGCCGAAGAGAAGGCGGTCACGCCGCAGCAGCAGAAGATGAAGACCTGCAATGCCGATGCGAAGGGGAAGACCGGCGACGAGCGCAAGGCCTTCATGAAGGAATGTCTGTCGGCCAAGCCTACCGCTGCGGCCCAGGGTACGCCTCAGCAGGAGAAAATGAAGACCTGTAATGCCGATGCCAAGGGCAAGACCGGCGATGAGCGCAAGGCCTTCATGAAGGAGTGTCTGAGCGCCAAGGGCTGAGCGATCAGCGCTCCCTACCGGCGGCCCGGGCCCAGTAGCCAGGGTCCCCGTAATTGAGCTTTAGGAAATCTATCCACAGCCGCACCCGCAGCGGCAGGTGCTTACGCTGGGGCACCACCGCGAAGATGCCGTTGGGTGGCGCGGCAAAGTCCTCCAGTACCGCCTGCAGCCGTCCGGCCTTGATGTCGGACTCAACTTCCCAGATGCTGCGCCATGCCAGGCCCAGGCCGGCCAGGCACCAGTCGTGCAGCACCTGGCCATCGCTGCAATCGAGTCGGCCGCTGGGCCGCCAGTGCAGCAACTCGCCGTCCACCATGAAAGCCCAGCCACGCGTCTGGCTGGCGTCCGAGCTCAGGCCCAGGCATTGCTGGCGCGCCAGCTCGGACGGGTGCTGCGGCACGCCGGCGCGCTTCAGATAGCCCGGCGTGGCCACGCACAGGCGCCGGTTGTCGGCCAGACGCATGCTGACCAGGCTGGAGTCGACCAGATCGCCGACCCGCACCGCGCAGTCGAAGCCCTCGCCGGCGATGTCCACCACCCGGTCACTGAGGTTCAGCGAGATGCTCAGTTCCTGATGGCTGGCAAGGAACTCGGGCACCAGTGGCGCCACATGGCGGCGCCCGAAGCCGGCCGGCGCAGTGATGCGTAAATGACCGCTGGCCTTGAGCCCGCCGGCGCTGACGCTGGCCTCGGCATCGGCGAACTCGACCAGCAGGCGCTGGCAGTCCTCCAGAAAAGCGCTGCCCTCGTGCGTCAGGGTGATGCGCCGCGTCGTGCGCACCAAGAGCTTGACCCCCAGCCGCTCCTCCAGCGCATCGATACGCCGCCCCATCACCGCCGGCGCCACCCCCTCGGTCTGGGCGGCCGCCGTGAGGCTGCCCTTGGTGGCCACCAGGGCGAAGGATTCGATCTGCTTGAGGCGGTCCATGACGCCAGGGTAAGTATTTTTTGCGGCTGAATCAACAAAATTGTTTGCTAATTCAGAACTTTTTTAATCGCAATTGAAGTGACGAAGCACACAAGTTCCATGGCGCTTGAACAGTGCGATTCGTCATGGAGCCATTGACCGCTCGGGTTGATGGACTGGCGACTTTGGGCGCTTGTCGCGCATCGACAACAAATGGATGCAATTGGCGGTGCTCAAGAGCTAGGGGTTTTCTCCTGAATTTGCTCTGAAATCCCAGGGAAGAGCGCCGCACAGAGACTCTATTGGGGCGAACCCGAGTCGTTGGGGGTGAAGGGAACGTGAAGACTCCGCATCTCGTGAACGCACAACGCACAAGCGTTTCATCCCTACCCCCAATCGCACCGACCGGCCTAGCCGGGCGGCGCCACCGGCAAGCTTTCATAAGGAGCGCCCATGTTTAAACGCAGTCCCCTCAGCACCGCCGCACTTTTGTGCCTCGGTGCGGCCATGTATGCGCCCGTGCTGGCGCAAGAGACCCTGGAACGGGTCGAGATCACCGGCACGCGCATCAAGACCATCAGCGCGGTCTCGAGCAGTCCTGTGACCTCGATCGGCGTGGCTGAGATCAATTCAAGTCAGCCGGTGGCGATTGAAGAGGTGATCAAGGGATTGCCGGCTGCCGTGCCTGCAATCGGTGCCGCTACCAACAACGGCAGCGGCGGTGGCGCCACCATCGACTTGCGCGGCTTGGGAAGCTACCGCTCGCTGGTCCTGGTGGACGGCCGTCGCATGGTGCCGTTTGACCTGAATGCCCAGGTCGACACCAACTCCATCCCGGTGGCCCTGCTGCGCCGCATTGATCTGGTGACCGGTGGTGCCTCGGCCGTTTATGGCGCCGACGCCGTGTCTGGTGTGGCCAATTTTGTGCTGAACCGCCAGTTCAAGGGCGTTGAGCTCAGCACGACTTATGGCAAGTCCGACCGCGGCGATGCCGGCCGCCGCCGCACTGATCTGACCATGGGCGGCGCCTTCGGCGATGGCCGTGGCAGCATGGTGCTGAGTCTCGGCACAACCAAGACCGATGAGCTGCGTCAAGGCGATCGCTCTATCGGTTCGACTTCGCGTTCCTCGGGTACCGGTTTGCCCCAGGGTTCGCCGACCGGTGTGCCCTCGGCAATCCAGATCGGCTCCATCCTCGGACTGCCGGCCGGAACGCCCAGCCTGGCCGATGTGCAGATTAACCCGGCCACCGGTCGGTTGGATGCACCGTTCAACACCTACAACTTCAACCCGCTGAACTTTTACGTCACGCCGCTGGATCGCATGCAGGCGACGGCGCTCGGCAACTTCGTCATCAATGACCATGCCGAGGTCTATGCCGACCTGTTCTATTCGCGGTCGGATGTGCTGTCGAATTTGGCGCCCAGCGGCAGCTTCCTGAATACCTACCAGGTGCCTATCGGCAACCCCTTCATCCCGGAGACGGCTCGCCAGCAGATCTGCCAGGTGCGCGGCATCGACGCGGCCAACTGCGTGCTGGGCAACACCACAATGGTGCCGATGGCCATCGGCCGTCGCTTCACCGAGCTCGGTCCCCGTATCAATGACTTCAACAACAAGTCCATGCAGGGCACGGTCGGCCTGAAGGGTGCGATCAACGACACCTGGAGTTACGACGCCTATATCTCCAAGGGCGAATCGACCCAGGTGCAGACTCGCGGCAACTGGGGTTCGCTCTCCAAGGTCCGTCAGGCGCTGGATGCGGTCAACACCACGACCTGCCGCAATACTGCCAACGGTTGCGTGCCCCTGAATGTTTTCGGCGCCGAGGGCTCGATCACGCCGGAAATGCTGCGCTTCATCAACCTCAGCGCGATTTTGCAGAGCAAGGTCGAGCAGCAGGTCATGGCCGCCAATGTGTCGGGTGACCTGGGGCGCTTCAAGAGCCCCTGGTCGACCGATCCGATCGGCGTTGCCGCCGGTATCGAGAGCCGTGAGGTCACGGCGTCAAACTTCTCCGACAGCGCGTCCCAGATCCAGGGTGAAGTGCTGGGCACGGGCGCACCGACGCCGGACCGTTCGGGCAAGCTCAAGCTCGACGAGCTGTATGTTGAAGCCAGCATTCCCCTGCTGAAGAACAAGCCGCTGGCCCACAAGTTGGGACTTGAGTTGGGTTATCGACACACTGAGTTCAAGACCACCAACAGCGTTGACTATGGCAGCTGGAAGGTCGGTGGCGACTGGGAGCCGGTGAAGGGCTTCCGCGTCCGCGCGATGCAGCAGCGCGCCACCCGTGCGCCTAACATTAACGAGCTCTATGCGCCGTTGGTGTCGGGTCTGTCGAACCTGGCCACCGATCCCTGCCAGGGCAATCGAATCAATCAGGGCGATGCCAATACCGCAGGCACGCTGTCCAACCTGTGCCGACTGACCGGCGTGCCGCTGGCTTCGGTGGGTAATCTGCCTGCGCCGGCGGCCGGCCAGATCAACAACCGCACCGGCGGCAACCCAACCCTCGGCCCAGAGGAGGCTGACACCACTACGGTTGGCTTCGTGTTCCAGCCCTCGATGGTGGACAACCTGACCTTGTCGCTGGACTACTACAAGATCAACCTGAAGAAGGCGGTCTCCAGCCCTAGCGTCACCGACATCCTGACAGACTGCTATGACCCGTCCCGCAACACCGGCCTGGCACTGAACGCCGCCTGCCAACTGGTGCTGCGTGGCCCGCTGGGGACCTTCAACGGCGCAGACTCTCCCGGCGTCGTGACGCCCCAGTCGAATCTGGGCAAGCTGTGGACCGCAGGTGTCGACATCGGCGTCAGCTATCTGGTGGATCTGCGCAAGCTCGGTGCTGACCCGAAGTGGGGCAAGGTCGACATCGGCTTGAATGCCAATATCGCCGAGAAGCACGCCATCCAGCCGACACCGGCTTCGGTCAAGCGTGACTGCCTGGGCTATTACTCGATCGCCTGCGGCAACTTGAACGGTACGGCCTCGGGCTTTATGCCTAAGTCGAAGTTCACCCAGCGCGCCACCTGGATGTTTGGCGACTGGACTCTGGGCTACAACTGGCGGCGTATCGGCAAGATGCTTGAGGAGCCGGGCGGCACGAACTTCCTGCCGGCCTACTCCAAGATCAAGGCCTACAACTATGTGGACCTGTCTGCAGCCTGGAATGTGCACAAGAACCTGCGCTTGAACCTGAGCGTCAACAACGCGTTTGATGAGAAGGCGCCCGAGGTGGGCAACACCATCGGCACGACCACGGCCAATAGCGGTAACACCTTCCCGCAGGTCTACGACGTCGTCGGACGTTACATCACGGTGGGCGCGACTCTGAAGTTCTGAGCCGGCAGCACATGCCTCCTAGCAAAGCGGGCCTTCGGGCCCGCTTTTTTTGTTTGTGCGGCGGGCGCAAAGATCTTGTGTCCTGTCCATATCGAATCTTGGCGAAGCAAGCCCTACAGTTTCTTCCAGAATGGCGGGCGCTCCGGCAGCTGCCAACACCCATCGTCACCAACCTTCATCGGGCCTCGCCATGAGTACTTCCTATACCGCCGTTCATCGCCTTCAGATCGCGACCTCGCTGCACCGCTTCATCGAACAGCAGGTCTTGCCTGACACGGGTATCGCAAGCGCTACCTTCTGGGCCGGCTTCGATGCCATCGCCCATGATCTGGCGCCCAAGAATGCCGCGCTGCTGGCCGAGCGCGACCGTCTGCAGATCGAGCTCGACACCTGGCATCGCGCCCACCCAGGGCCAATCACCGACATGCCGGCTTACCGTGCGTTTCTGGAGCGCATCGGCTATCTGGTTCCGCTGCCCAGTGCAGTGCGCGTCAGCACCTCGAATGTCGATGCCGAACTGGCCCAGCAGGCTGGCCCGCAGCTGGTTGTGCCGATCCTCAATGCCCGGTATGCGCTGAACGCGGCCAATGCGCGCTGGGGCTCGCTGTATGACGCGCTCTACGGCACCGATGCGATCTCGCAGGCCGATGGTGCCGAGAGGGCCGGCACCTATAACCCGGTGCGCGGCGCCAAGGTGATCGCCTTTGCCCGCCAGGTGCTTGACCAGGCGGCGCCGCTGGCTGGTGCCTCGCACAAGGACGCGGTCGGCTACCGGGTCGAGGGCGGCCGCCTGGTGGTGGCCTTGCTTGGTGGTTCGGCCACGGGTCTCGCGGATGTGGCCCAGTTCGTCGGCTATCAGGGTGACGCGGCCGCGCCCTCGTCGGTGCTCCTGGTCCACAACGGGCTGCATCTGGATCTCCAGATCGACCGCAGCACGCCGATCGGCGCCAGCGACGCCGCCGGTATCAGCGATTTGGTGCTCGAAGCGGCCTTGTCCACCATTCTTGATCTGGAAGACTCGATCGCCGCGGTCGACGCCGAGGACAAGCTGCTGGCTTATAGCAACTGGCTGGGCATTCAGCAGGGCACTTTGGCCGAAGAGCTCAGCAAGGGGGGCAAGACTTTCACGCGCCGCCTGAATCCGGACCGCAAGTACAGCGGCCCTAACGGCGGCGAAGTCGTGCTGCATGGACGCTCCTTGATGTTCGTGCGCAATGTCGGTCATCTGATGACGAATCCGGCCATCCTTCTGGACGGCGGCGCCGAGATTCCCGAGGGCATCATGGACGCGGTCATCACGGTGACGATAGCGCTGCACGATCTGAAGAGGCGCGGCAACTCGCGCGCCGGCTCGATCTATATCGTCAAGCCCAAGATGCACGGCCCGGCCGAGGTGGCGTTCGCGGCCGAGTTGTTCGGCCGCGTCGAGCGGCTGCTGGGTCTGCCCGACAGCACAGTCAAGCTGGGTATCATGGACGAGGAGCGCCGCACCAGCGTCAATCTGAAGGCCTGCATCGCCGCGGCCTCCAGCCGCGTGGCCTTCATCAACACCGGCTTCCTGGACCGCACAGGGGACGAGATGCACACCGCGATGCTGGCGGGGCCGATGCTGCGCAAGGGTGATATGAAAAGCAGTGCCTGGATCCAGGCCTACGAGCGCAGCAATGTACTGACTGGCCTGTCCTGCGGCTTGCGCGGCCGGGCCCAGATCGGCAAGGGCATGTGGGCCATGCCAGATCTGATGGCGGCGATGCTGGAACAAAAGATCGCCCACCCCAAGGCCGGCGCCAACACCGCCTGGGTGCCGTCGCCGACCGCAGCGACCCTTCATGCGCTGCACTACCACCAGGTCAGCGTCGCGGCTGTGCAACTGGAGCTGGAGAAGATCGATGCTGACGGCGAGCGCGAGGAGATCCTGAACAAGCTGCTGAGCATTCCCGTCGTGGCCGAGGCCAGCTGGAGCGCCGCCGAGCGCCAGCAGGAACTGGACAACAACGTGCAGGGCATCCTGGGCTACGTGGTGCGCTGGATCGACCAGGGTGTGGGTTGCTCCAAGGTGCCTGACATCCACAATGTTGGCCTGATGGAAGACCGCGCCACGCTGCGAATCTCCAGCCAGCACATCGCCAACTGGCTGCACCACGGCGTGGTCAGCGAGGCGCAGGTGCGTGAGACCTTCGCGCGCATGGCCGCAGTGGTGGATGGCCAGAACGCCGGCGACGCTGCCTACAAGAGCCTGGTCGCCCACCCGCAAGGCGCGGCCTTCCAGGCGGCGCTGGATCTGGTCTTCAAGGGCAAGGAGCAGCCGAGCGGGTATACGGAGCCGCTGTTGCACGCGTGGCGCTTAAAGGTGAAAGAGCGCGCTTGATTGTGGTGGAGTAAGTCGCTCCCTTCCTGTGCATGGCCGACTGCGGGAAATCGCAAATAGTGTCGGGTTTATGCGGGTTCGCCGTTGTTTATCGCCAACGGCGCCATGACTTTCGGGATAACCCGCAACGTAAAGTTGTTGTGCTGACATGAAACTCTCTGTGCACCCCCTGAACCGCAGGGGGATTTTTTTATGTAGCCGCTGATCCAGACGGCTATTGAAACTAGCTGGAGGTTTCTGATGTTCAAGCTCAACCCGATTTCCATTGCGATTGCCGCGACAGTGGCGCTGCACGCCACGCCAGTGCTCGCTCAACAGGGCCAGCCCGGAAGCGCCCAACTCGAGCGTGTCGAAGTGACCGGTAGTCGTATCTCGTCGCTCAATGCTGAGTCGGCAGCCCCGATTCAGGTCTTGTCCGCGGCCGACATCGCATCGTCTGGCGCTGCCAATTTGCAGGAGCTCCTCCTGAAGAGCCCGGTGTTCGGGACTCCCGCGATCAGCCGGAATAACTCGAACTTCAGCACTTCCAGCGCCGGTGTGGCCACGGTTGACTTGCGCAATCTTGGCTCCAACCGCACCTTGGTGCTTGTCAATGGCCGGCGCTATGTGTCCGGCGTTCCGGGGTCTTCTGCGGTGGACTTCAACACCATTCCCGCAGACTTCATCGAGCGCGTCGAGATCATGACAGGCGGCGCCTCGTCGACCTACGGCTCGGATGCTGTGGCTGGCGTGGTCAACGTGATTCTGAAGCGCAACTTGCAAGGCATGAAGTTCGATGCACAAGTTGGCCAGAGCGAGGAGGGCGACGATACGAAGAAGAAAGTCAGCGCCACCTTCGGTATGAACGGCAGCGACGGTCGCAGCAACCTGATGTTCAATCTGTCGGCTAGCCAGCAAGGCGCTGTCTATTCGCGAGATCGATCCTTCGCCGCTGTGGACCAGGCGTCTAAGGGTGCCTTTGTTACGGGCGAAGTAGGCGACATCTTCGTTATCCAGCGCCCCTTCTTTTCAAGCTTTGCGCCGCAAGGCCGTTTCTTCTACAACGACGGAACTGCCAATCGCAATTTCACCTATAACGCCGCCGGCGCTGAAATCCCGTTCTCGACCAACGGTCCCGCCGGAGATGGCGTCGGCGCGACCGGCTACAACCGTTCTGCGGTACGCACGATCGCGGTCCCTACGGACCGTCTGATGCTTGCGAGCAAGGGCGAGTTCGGCTTGAACGATGCGCACTCGGTTTACTTCGAGGCGAATTACGCGGCTACCAAGACGAAGACCCGTCTGGAACCTTACCCGCTTGACTCGACAGATCTTGGCGGGTTGATCCCGGCCGAGTTCATGGTCAATGGCGTGAAGCTCCGCAACCCATTGGTGCCGAATACGATTTACAACAACGCCGTTGACCGCGATGGTGATGGTCTGAAGGACTACAACTTCACACGCCGGATGTCGGATGTTGAGGTGCGTGGCAACAAGGCCAACCGAGATACATTCCGTGTGGTCGGTGGGCTGAAGGGTGAACTGAACAAGACCTGGTCCTACGACGCCTATGCGGTCCATTCCTTCACCAAGGAAGGTCAGACCGGTACCGGCCAGGTCAATGTGATGAACTTTATGAACGCGCTCAGCGCCGTTCAAGACGTCAATGACATCAACGGTAACGGCAGTACGACTGATGCCATTTGCAAGGACGCTATCGCACGTGCTCAAGGATGCGTGCCGGCGAACATCTTCGGCGCTAACACCCTGAGTGCAGAGGCATCCAAGTACATTCACGCGCCGTCGTCCTTGAACACGCGCCTGACCCAGAACCTGCTCGGCGCGTCTGTCAATGGCGAGCCATTCTCCCTACCTGCTGGCCCTGTGGGCCTGGCTTTTGGCGCGGAGTATCGCAAGGAAACATCGAGCACTGAATTCGACGCGCTGACTCAGACTGGCTTGAATGCAGGCAACGCTCTTCCCAACACCAAGGGCGAGTTTGATGTCAAGGAGCTGTTCGCCGAAGTGCGCCTGCCCTTGTTGAAGAATCTGCCCCTCGTGAAGTCGCTCGATGCTGCAGCTGCGGTTCGCCATGGCAAGTACTCGACGGTTGGCAACACCACCAGTTGGAATACCGGGATGGACTGGGCCCTGAACTCGACCTTCCGGGTTCGTGCCAACTACTCGGTGTCCACCCGTGCACCGAATATTGACGAGCTGTTCCAGGCGCCGTCGCAGACCTTCCCCACCGGTCTGGCCGATCCTTGCGAGGGCGTCAAGTCGACCGACACCAGCGCGACGGCGGTGGCCTGCAAGGCCGTACCGGGTGTGGCGGCCAATATGGCAGCCAACGGCGGGGTGTTCACGCTGACTCAACCCGACCAGCAAGGCATCAGCGGCTTTGACAGCGGCAATCCGAACCTGAAGGCTGAGAAGGGCAAGTCCACCACCTTTGGCTTCGTGATCACGCCTAAGACGATCGACCTGCTGCGCAACTTCACCTTCACTGCCGACTACTACGACATCAAGATCAAGGACGCCATCAACACCCCGGGACGTCAGTACGCTCTGGATCAGTGCTATGGCGGCGGCAACACCTCGTTCTGCCAGTTCATCAAGCGCCGTCCGGCCGATATCGGCCCGAACAGCGCCGGGTCGATCGAGTTCATCGACGAGACGGCGGCCAATACCGGCGGTGACCGTGTCGAGGGGGTTGACGTGACCGCCTCGTATCAGACCCGTCTGGGCGGTGGCACGTTGAACTCGCGCCTGGCCTACACCTACATCATGACCGCGTACAACCAGGCGACCCCTCAAGCTGCCAAGGATTATTCGCAGGGACAGATGCAAAACGACGTCACTAACCCGCGCAATCGCTGGATCCTGAACTTGGGTTACAGCATGGGTAACTGGGGCGTTGCGGCAACCACGACCTACTTCGGGACGGTCTATCTGGACGACACGTTCATGAATAGCAACTTCCCGGGCTGGAAGAAGTCGGATGCCAAGGTGAAGGCAAAGGCCTACCTGGATCTGCAGGGCCACTACCGTTTCGGCAAGGCTGAGGTCTACCTGGGTATCGACAATGCGCTGGGCACCAAGGCCCCTCCGATCATCTCGGGCCTGCCGGGCAACACGACCGGAGCTGAGACGAACGCCAGCGTCTATGACCCGATCGGCCGTCGCTACTACATCGGTGTGCGTTACAGCATGTAAGTGCTGCTGCCGCTGTCGCCGGTGAGGCGACAGCCCGAGCACAAGTCAAACCCCGGGGTCCTCACCTCGGGGGTTTTTTTGCTTGTGCATAGCGCGGATGTTGCGGGTAGCGGAGCGTTGCTTGTTTGCAACTTTCATCGCCTTGTAGCTTCGCGTAAACCCTTGGATGGGCTCGCTTCTGGGCTGTTTGCGCACAACTGTGCGTAGCCGGAAACGTTCGCGAGTGTGCTGCCATGCAAACTTGGTAGTCCAAAGCTTCGGCAATCTGTCCGGAGCTTTATTCGTTTGCGAGGCTGCTCTGACGAGCAGCCACCTTCAGCATCCAAGGAGTTCTCATGTTTAAGCTCAACGCGGTGAATCTGGCGATTGCAGCCGCCGCCGCCGCCGCAATGCCGGCCCAGGCCCAAGACCAACAGCTGGAGCGCGTCGTCGTGACCGGCTCAGCGATCAAGCGCATCGACGCCGAGACCGCCGTCCCGGTGACGGTTATCCGCTTCGAGGACCTGAAGCAGCAAGGCATCACCTCGGTGGAGCAGGTGATGACGGCCCTGTCGGCTGTGCAGATGCAACAGGGTTCGAGCCAGGTTGTCGGTGCTGGCACCGGCGGTGCCTCCTTTGCCGACATGCGCGGCATTGGCGCGAACAAGACCCTGGTGCTGCTCAACGGTCGCCGCATTGCCAATAACGCACTCGACAGTTCTGCCCCGGATCTGAACACGATCCCGTTCGCAGCCATCCAGCGCATCGAGGTGTTGCGCGACGGGGCATCGGCGCTGTACGGCACTGACGCCATCGGCGGTGTGATCAACTTCATCACCCGCAAGGACTTCGTTGGCGGCACGATCACGGTCGGTGCCGATTCGCCCAAGGACAAGGGGGGCAAGTCCAGCAATGTGAACCTCGGCTACGGTTTCGGCGACGTCGAGAAGAACGGCTTCAATGTCTTTGGCTTCCTGGACTTCCAAAAGCAAGACCGCATCCTCGGACCTGATCGTGTCTACAACAGCCGTGCCCCTGGCGGCCTGTCGCCGACTCCCTACCCCGCCAACTATTTCCAAGACGGTGACAGCGCCAACCCAGCCGCACCGAATTGCAACTCCAGTCCCAACCTGATCTCGGACGGTGCACTGGGCTGCACCATGGCCACTGCGGCCTTCGTCAACTACATCCCTAAAACCGAGCGTGTCTCCGGCATGCTCAAGGGGACGGTCAAGCTGACCGACAACCATCAGCTCGGCCTGGAGTACTTTGCCACCCGTGCCGAGGTGGACAGCGTGATCGCGCCCGTGCCATACGGCAACCTGAAGATGAACCGCCTGCGCCCGGATGGCACGCCTAACCCCTACTACCCGGGCAACCCGGGCAGCGCGTTCGCGCCTACCATCCCGCTGAGTCCGACTTACACAGAAGCCTTCATGCCGCCGGGCGTGCTGCCTGGCTTCATCACGGTCAAGTGGCGCGATCTGTTCCATGGCCCGCGTCAGGGCATCACCGATAACAAGCAGCAGCGCTTTACCGCGTCGCTGGAAGGCATGCTGGCCGGCTGGGACTACCAGACCGCGATCAGCTTCAATGAAAACAAGCTCACCGACAAACTCGCCGGCTACAGCAACGGTGATCTGATCACCAAGGGCGTGCTGGATGGCGTGATCAACCCATTCGGCGACCAGTCCGCTGCTGGCGCGGCCTTGCTGGAACAGGCGACGCTGGCAGGTACTCTGCAGACTGCCAAGGGCACGGTCACGACCCTCGATGCCCGCGCCAGCCGCGAGCTGTCCGATTGGTTCGGTGCGGGTCGCGCAGCCGCTGTGGCCATCGGCGCGGAGGCGCGTCGGGAGAAGTTCCGCAATGCCGCCAATGTCGAGTTTGCCGAGAAGGTCATTGCCAGCACCGGCTTCGATCCGGCGACATTGAACGCTGGTACTCGCAAGGTCTATGCTACATATGCCGAACTGAACGTGCCGCTGCTCAAGACGCTTGATGTCACGGCCGCCGTGCGTTACGACGATTACAGCGACTTCGGCGGGACGACCAACCCGAAATTCAGCTTCCGCTTCCAGCCCACCAAGGAAGTGCTGATGCGCGGCTCCTACTCGACCGGTTTCCGGGCTCCCTCGCTTTATGAGCTCAACGCTGCCCAGACCTACACCAACACCGGACAGTGGAACGACCCGGTCAATTGCCCGGGCGGAACGCCGATTGCCGGCAAGCCACGGGCCAGTAACTGCCAAGTGCAGTTCCAGCGTCTGACCGGCGGCAATCTGAATCTGAAGCCAGAAGAGGCCAAGAATGCCACCTTCGGCTTCGTGGTCGAGCCCGCTCAGAATCTGAGCCTGGGTGCGGATTTCTGGTGGGTCAAGGTTGAGCAGCAGATCAACGCCCTGAGCGAAACAACGGTGTTCGGTAACCCGACCAAGTATGCCGGTCTGTTCAATCGCAATCCGGCTGGCGATCTGTCGACCGACGGCTCGCAATGCCCGTTGCCGGCAACCTGCGGCTACATCGACCTGCGAACCCAGAACCTGGGCGGCGTTAAGACCAATGGTGTTGATCTCAGCGCCAACTATCGCCTGCGTACTGCTTCCGTTGGCGATTTTGGCTTCCTGCTCAACAGCACCTATGTGTCTAAGTTCAAGTACCAGACCGAAGCCGGTGGGAACTGGAATAACCGCGTCGGTGTCTACTCCGGCGAGGGCCCGGTGTTCCGCTGGCAGCACAACGCCACGGTCACCTGGTCGCAAGGCCAGTTCGCGGCAGGCTTTGCCGCTCACTACAAGTCTGGCTACTTGGATCAGGACCCGAGCAACAAGGTTGGCGGCTACGCTACCTTTGACGCGTATGGAACGTGGATGGCCACGAAGTCCGCGTCTCTGACCTTTGGTATTCGCAATCTGGCGGACAAGGAAGCTCCGTACTCCAATCAGGAAGAACTGTTCCAGGCCAACTACGATCCGCGCTTCGCGGACGCTATCGGCCGCACCTTCTACCTGCGCGGCAATTACAAGTTCTGAGTTCTTTTCAGGCTTGCATCAGAAGCGAGGAGGCCGCGAGGTCTCCTCGCTTTTTTTTGGTGTGCTGTCCCTAGAATGCTGACCATGCCAGACACCCAGCCGCCCATTTCCTGTGATGTCCTGATCATCGGCGCCGGCCCGGCCGGCTCGGCAGCCGCTCGGCGTCTGGCTCAACAGGGCCTCGATGTGCTGCTGGTCGACCAGCACAAGCCCGGCCGTGACAAGATCTGCGGCGATGGCCTGATTCCGGATGCCCATGCCGCGCTGTCGCGGCTCGGCGTACTGGACGCGGTCATGGCCAAGGCGCAGCGCATCGCGCACGTGGGCTGCATAGGCCCGCGCGGCGGCCGCATCGATGTGCCGGGGAATCTGGCGGTGCTGCCGCGGCGCGTGCTGGATCTGCTGCTGGTGGAGGCGGCGCAGGCGGCCGGCGCGCGCGTGCTGACGCCCTGGCGTTTCGAGGCGCCGATCGAGGATGGGCAGGGCCGTGTCGTCGGTGCTCGGCTGCGCAAGGACGAGCAGCTGATCGAGATCCAGGCCCGCTGGGTACTGCTCGCTACCGGCGCGACGCCGATGGCCCTCAGTGCTGCCGGCATGTGTGAACGCCACACGCCTAGCGGCGTGGCCTTGCGTGGGTATGTGCGGGCCCCCTCTATGGTGGGCCGCATCAAGGCGATGGACGTGGTCTGGAGCCGGGCGCTTCGGCCTGGTTATGGCTGGATCTTTCCGGCGCCCGGTGACTGCTTCAATATCGGTGTCGGTGTGACCGGCAGCCACAGCTCCGCCGCCGGCAAGGGTGCCAAGAAGGCGTTGAATCTGCGGGCCATCTTCGATGCCTTCACCACGCACTACGAGCCCGCCGCCCAGCTGATGCGCGAGGGCGAACTGGTCGGTGAGTTGAAGGGCGCGCCACTGCGCTTTAGCCTGGAGGGCGCGCGTTGGAGCCGCCCCGGCCTGATGGTGACCGGCGAAGCGGCGGGCTCCACATACTCGTTCACAGGCGAGGGCATCGGCAAGGCGTTGGAGACCGGCATGCTGGCCGCCGAAGCGGTGCTGGCCCATCGCGAGGACGATGCCGCCGCGCGCGCGCTCTACGAGCAGGGCCTGCGCGGACTCAAACCCAAATTCGATCTCTATGCCCGAGCCGACCGCATCAATGGCACGCCCTGGCTGGTCGACTTGCTGATCTGGCGCGCACAGAAAAGCCCGCGCATCCTGCGGCGCATGAGCGGCGTGCTCAACGAGACGAGCAACCCCGGCAGCCTGATCACTGTCAGGGGGCTTACCCGCTTGTTTCTGGAGTAGCTCTCATGTGTCAGTTGCTGGGCATGAATGCCAACACGCCGACCGATGTGATGTTCAGCTTCACCGGCCTGGCCACCCGCGCCGACGAGCACAAGGACGGCTTCGGCATCGCCTTCTTCGAGGGCCGCGGCCTGCGCCATTTCGTCGACCACTGCAGCGCCCGCGCCTCGCCGCTGGCTGAGCTGGTCAAGCACTACCCGATCAAGAGCGACAACGTCATCGCCCATATCCGCAAGGCCACGCAGGGCCAGGTGGCGCTGGAGAACACCCATCCCTTCCAGCGTGAGCTGTGGGGGCGCTACTGGGTGTTCGCGCACAACGGCAATCTGGTCGACTTCAACCCGCGCCTGCATGCAGCCTTCAAGCCGGTCGGCCAGACCGACAGCGAGCGCGCCTTCTGCTGGCTGATGCAGGAGCTGGCCAAGGCCCATTGCGATGTGCCCAGCATCGCCGAGCTCAGCGCCACGCTGGCCGAGCTGATGCCGCAACTGGCGCGCCACGGCACCTTCAATATGCTTTTGTCCAACGGCCAGGCGCTGTGGGCTCATGGCTCCACCCATCTGCACTATCTGCTGCGGGCCCATCCCTTCGGTCCGGCCCGGCTTAGCGACGAGGACCTGAGCGTCGACTTTGCCCACCACACGACCGCGCGCGACCGCGTCGCGGTGATCGCAACTGAGCCGCTGACTCGCGATGAAGCCTGGGTTGCGTTCGCGCCCGGCGAGCTGAAGGTCTTTGTCGATGGCGTCCTGCTGTCGCGCTGAAGTCTCCACCCATCCGCCGAATCCGCCATTCGCCGCAGCACCGGCGTCCGGTGTCCGGCGTCTGCCTAGACTGCGCCTATGAGCGAATCTCCCGCCACCCGCAAGCCCGCCGCGCTGGACTGGACCCAGTGGCTGTGCCCCGGCCCGCGCCGGGTCTTCGCCGCCGAGGAACTGGCGCGCGCCGGCACCCAAGCCTGGCCGCGCGGCATCGACCACTATGTCTACGGCAACGCCCTGATGATGCTGCTGATCTTCAGTGCCGAGCTGCCCGAGGGCTGGGGCCTGCCGGTGCTGCTGCTGAGCCTCGGTGCAGCGGCGGGCGCGCTGGGGGTCGCCCGCTGGCTGTGGCGACAGCCGAGCCGGCTGCGTCTGAACCTGGCTAGCTGGTTGCTCACCCTGGTGTTCCTGCTGGGCCTGCTGCTCTACCAGGGTTGGGGTCATCCGGTGCCGATGCTGCCGCTGCTGGTGGTGACCGGCGCGCTGGTGACGGCGCTGAGCGCCTGGTGGTTTCTGACCCTGTACCGGGTGCAGCAGATCGAGGCCCGGCTGGCAGAGCTGGGCGAGCAGGCCCGCAGCCTGAGTCTGGCGCGCCGCCTGGCCGCAGCCCAGATCCAGCCGCACTTCCTGTTCAACACCCTGGCCTCGCTGCAGCACTGGGTTGATACGCAGGACAGCCGCGCCGGCCCCACCTTGCGCTCCTTCACCCGTTATCTGCGTGCCACCCTGCCGATGTTCGAGCGCGATGCGCTGAGCCTGACAGACGAGCTCGCCATCGTGCGCAGTTATCTGGAAGTGATGCAGGCCCGGCTCGGCGAGCGGCTGAACTGGGAGTTGCGGGCCGAGCCGGGGCTTGATGCGCTGCTGCTGCCGCCCGGCGCTCTACTGACTCTGGTCGAGAACGCGATCGCCCATGGCATCGAGCCCAGCCTTCGCGGCGGCCGTATCGAGCTGCAGGTGCTCGCCGAACACGGCCAGGTGCTGATCGAGGTTCGCGACGACGGTGCCGGCCTTGTGGGCACGCCCTGTGATGGCGTCGGCCTCGCCAACACCCGCGCCCGCCTGGCCCAGCTGCATGGCGATCAGGCCCGGCTCGAAGTCCTGCCGCAGCAGCCTGGCTGTCTGTCCCGCATCATCCTTGCCCGAAATCCATGAACCAGATCAAAGCCCTGATTGCCGATGATGAAGAAGGCCCGCGCGAACAGCTGCGCACCGCGCTGGCGCGCCTGTGGCCCGAGCTGGAGATTGCGGCCGCCAGCATCCACGGGGTGGATGCCTGGGACGATTTCCTGGCCCATGAGCCGCAGGTCTGCTTCCTCGACATCCGCATGCCCGGTCTGAACGGCCTGGAAGTGGCCCGCCGCATGGCGGCCACCGACCGGCCTCCGCAGGTGGTGTTCGTCACCGCCTATGGCGACCATGCGCTGTCGGCCTTCGATGCCGGCGCGGTGGACTATGTGATGAAACCGGTGGATGACGAACGCTTGCGCCAGGCCATCGGCCGCGTCAAGACCCGGTTGCAGCGCATGCAGCCGGGCCCGGATCTACAGGCCTTGCTCGAGCAGTTGCTGCCGGCGCCGCAGCGGCCGCGCATGATCCAGGCTTCGCTGGGCCGCGAGGTGAAAATGATCGCCCCCGAGGAGGTGATCTATTTCGAGAGCGACAACCGCTACACCCGGGTCGTCCACCACGGCGGCGAGGCCCTGATCCGCACGCCGCTGAAGGAGCTGCTGGCCACACTGGATGAGCAGCAGTTCTGGCAGGTGCACCGCTCGGTGCTGGTCAACAGCCGCTGCATCGCCAGCGCGGTGCGGGTGGACGAGAACAGCATGCACATCACCCTCAAGGGCCGGGCCGAGACACTGCCGGTGTCGCGGCAGTTCCAGGGGCTGTTCAAGGGACAATGAAGCGTGGACGTACCGGGCGGCTCGGCTCTGGCAGGGTATCAAATGACAAATTCGATACCAACTCACCTGACTTGATCTCAGCATTTTTGCCGAAATGCGTTGAATAAATCATGATATTCTCCTGCTGAAATGTGAGTTTTTCTGTTTAAAACGATACATTTGATAATCATCCTGCCATGCAATCATGTCCGGCAGGGTGAGGAATCAGAGGGCAAACCCGTCGAAAGGCGGGGACGCAAAGCCACCGGCCTACCGCGCAGCAGCGCCAGGGCAGCGGGGTTGCCAGGAACTCTTTGGAGTTCTTGATCAGGCGTGGCCCTCGCTCAATTTTTTCAGGAGCGCCTTGGTCATGCAGCAGTCTCTTCGCCCTTCACACGTTGGCTCGCGCTCGCGTTCCACCCTTGCGGCACTGGCCGGATTCTGGTGTTTGCTGCTGAGCGCCTGCGGCGGCGGGCAGCCCGAAAGCAGTGCCGAGCCCAGCATGGCGCCTTTGGCCAGTGCGACCAGCAGCTTGGAACTGCAGCCGGACGACTGGCCCGACGCTGCTGCTCAGCTGGAGGCCAGACCGAGTTTTCATATGGCGCCGGTGATTCTGGACGCGCCCGGCGAGCTCGACATGCGCAATCCCAACGCATCGGCAGCGATGGGGCCACGTCAGCAAGTCGTACCCGCGGAACTCAGCGGCCTGCCCACGCACGGCCTGACGGTGCAAGTCCTGGAGGCTTCGATACGCCGCCAGGCCCTTAGCGCCAAACCGACCGATGTGCTCAAGCCTATGGCAGGCAGCGGCGTCGTCTCCACTTTCACGCCGGCGCAGATCCGCGCAGCCTATGGCTTGCCGCCTTTGCCTGCGGTCGGCGCGGCCCTGACGTCGGCGCAAGCCGCCCAGCTGGGCGCCGGGCAGACGATCTACATCGTCAATGCCATGCACGACCCCTATATCGTCGCTGAGTTGGCCGCCTTCAACCAACGCTTCGGGCTGCCGGCCTGCACGAGCAAGGCAATCGCCAGCAATGCGCCTTTGCCGCTGGCCAAGGCCTCCGGCACCGCGTGTGAATTCAGCCAGGTCTACAGCACGGCAGCAGGCAGGATGACGTCTAGCGCCCCGCCCTATAACGCGGGGTGGGCGACCGAGATCGCGCTCGATGTGCAATGGGCCCATGCCACGGCGCCGCTGGCCCGCATCGTCTTGATCGAAGCCGCAGATGCCTCGCTCAACAGTCTTCTTGGTGGCATCAAGCTGGCCAACGCCATGGGCCCCGGCGTGGTGTCCATGAGCTTCGGCGCCAACGAGGGCGGCTACACCGCCTCGGTGGATGCGGCCTTCTCCGCCGCCGGCATGAGCTATCTGGCTGCCACCGGCGACTCCGGCGCGGCCGTCTCCTGGCCGGCCGTGTCGCCCAATGTCCTGGCCGTCAGCGGTACCAGCCTGAGCTACAGCGGCAGCGGACCCCGCAGCGAAGTGGCCTGGACCGGCACCGGCGGTGGCGTCAGCGCCTACACCAGCAAGCCGGCCTACCAGAGCGCTGCCGTGCCCGGCATGGGCACGCCGCTGCGGCGCAGCGTGGCCGATGTCGCCTTCAACGCCGACCCCAGCACCGGGCAGTATGTTGCGGTTCAGTCGACCAGCGGCGCCCTCAGCTGGATCAGTGCCGGTGGCACCAGCCTGGCCACCCCGCAATGGGCCGGCCTGCTGGCCGTGGCCAATTCGGTGCGAGCGCTGGCTGGCAAGGCGGTCCTGGGCGCCGCCCACCCGACCCTGTACGGCAGCATCGCCAGCGTTCCCGGGCACTACGCAGCCAGCTTTTCCGACATCAATCGCGGTGCCAATGGCAGCTGCAGCACCTGCGCTGCCAAGATCGGCTACGACACCGCTACCGGTCTGGGCACGCCCCATGGTGCCGGCTTGCTGAGTGTGCTCGGCAGCGGCGTCGCCAACCCTGCAGCCGCTGCCCCGGTGGTGACACCCGCCGGCATCAGCGGCAAGGTCGGTACAGCGCTGAGCTTTACCGCCTCCGCCAGCGGCCCGAATGTGCTGAGCTTCAGCCTCAGCGGAGCGCCGGCCGGCATGTCGATCTCGGCCAGCTCCGGCGTGGTCAGCTGGCCCAGCCCGGTGGCCGGCAGCTATGCGGTCACGGTGGTCGCCAAGGACGGCATGACCGGGCTGAGCGGGCAGGCGGTCTACAGCATCAGTGTGAGCGCAGCGCCTGTTGGGGCCAGCCCCCAGGTCGCCGCCGCCACGCTGGCCGGCAGGGCTGGCGTGCCCTTGAGCTACGCCCTGGTCACGAAGTCCCTCAATCCGCTGACCTACAGCCTCGGCGCCGCGCCTGGCGGCTTGAGCGTGAATGCCAGCGGCGTGTTGAGTTGGGCCAAGCCGGTGCTTGGGGCCCACAAGGTGACGGTGACGGTCAAGGACAGTAAGACCGCCTTGAGCGCCCAGGCCGCAATCAGCCTGAACATCACGGCCGGCGCGCCGCAGATTAGCGCCGCGGCCCTCAACGGCGTGGCCGGCAAGGCGCTCACCGGCCGCATCAATGTGTCCGCGCCCGGCGCCACGGCCCTGTCGATCTCGATCTCGGGAGCCCCTCTGGGCATGATGTTCTCCGCCAGCGGATCGACCGTCAGCCTCAGCTGGGCCAAGCCGGTGTCGGGCCGCTATAGCTTGAACATTGTGGTGCGGGACAACACCGGTCAAACCGCCACGGCCACCCTGCCGATCACCATCGCGGCCAGGTAGGCGGCCTGGAAGCCGCTGCGGCAGGCAGGGGAGTCCCCACCGCACGAAGCCCCGCGCTTGGGCACAATGCCCGCATCGTTTTCACCCGATGCAAAGAAGAACCGATGGCTGCGTTCCCTGCTCCCCGTTTCGACGAGTTCTACCGCTACGAGGAGCTGACCCAGCTCCTGTTCGCCTATGCCGAGGCGCGGCCCAATCTAGTCTCGGTGCGCAGCATCGGCAAGAGCTACGAGGGTCGCGACATCTGGGTGTTGGTTCTGACCAATACGGCTACCGGCGCCGATGTCGACAAGCCAGCCTTCTGGCTGGACGGCAATATCCACGCCGCCGAGCTGACCGCCTCGACCACTTGCCTGTACTACCTCAACGACCTGCTGCTCAAGTACGGCCACGATGCGCAGGTGACCCAGCTGCTGGACACGCGCGTGATCTATATGGTGCCGCGCCTGAATCCCGATGGCGCCGAGCTGGCCCTGGCCGACCGCCCCCGCCACATCCGCTCCTCGACCCGCCGCTACCCTTACGACGAGGAGCCGGTCGAGGGCCTGACCATCGAGGACGTTGACGGCGACGGCCGCATCCTGACCATGCGGGTACCCGATCCCCACGGCGGCTACAAGAAGCATGAGCAGGACCCGCGCCTGATGGTCGCGCGCGAGCCCGGCGAGTTCGGCGGGGAGTATTACCGGCTGATCCCCGAAGGATTCATCAAGAACCATGACGGCCTGACGGTCGCCGTCAACCGCGACCGCGAGGGCCTGGACCTGAACCGCAACTTCCCTAGCGAGTGGCGCCAGGAGTACAAGCAGGTCGGCGCCGGACCCTACCCGACCAGCGAGCCCGAGGTGCGGGCCATGGTGGACTTCATCACCTGCCACCCCAATATCGGCGCGGCCATCAGCTATCACACCCACAGTGGCGTGATCCTGCGCCCGATGGGCGGTCACAGCGACGAGGACATGATTCCCGAGGACCTGTGGGCCTACAAGCGCTTCTCGGAGCTGGGCGTCAAGCACAGCGGCTACCCTGCCATCAGCATCTGGCACGACTTCAAATACCACCCCAAGGAAGTCATCTCCGGCACTCAGGACTGGGTCTACGAGCACCTGGGCGCGCTGTTCTGGGTGGTCGAGATCTGGTCGCCCAACAAGGAGGCCGGCATCGAGGGCTATAAGTGGATCGACTGGTATCGCGACCATCCGGTCGAGGACGACCTGAAGCTTCTGAAGTGGAGCGACGAGCAGTGCGAGGGCCGGGCCCATGTGGACTGGCGACCCTTTCAGCACCCGCAGCTCGGCGCGGTCGAGATCGGCGGCTGGGACAAGATGAACTACTGGCGCAATCCGCCGCCGCATTTGCGCGAGCGCGAGGCCGCTCGTTTCCCGGGCTGGATGAACCAGATCGCGCTGTCCCTGCCCAAGCTGGAGCTCCTGCGCACCGAGGTGCGCGCGCTCGGATCAGACACCTGGCGCGTGCGTCTGGCGGTGGCCAATAGTGGCTATCTGCCTGCCTACATCACCAAGCGGGCGCTGGAGCGCAAGGTGGTGCGCGGCGTGATGTTCGAAATCCATCTGCCGCCCGGCAATCCGGAGATCAGCCTGCTCGGCGGCAAGGAGCGCATCGAAGGCCCGCAGCTGGAGGGCCACGCGCCCAAGCAGTCGCAGCAGGCCTTCCTGCCCAGTCGCGACGTCACGGCCGACCGGGCCGTCGGCGAGTGGGTGGTGCGCGCGCCCAAGGGCACCCGGCTGGCGCTCAGCGCCAGCGCCGAGCGCGCCGGGACGGTCCGGACCGAGGTGGTGCTGGACTGAGATCGAACCGAGGACAAGCCAAGTGGCTTGTCCGAGGCTGAGTGCGCAGCAAGGGCGGATCAGCGGCTCATGATCGCCGCCCGGTGGTGGCGAGGCGGCGCCGGGCGGCGATACCCAGTAGCCCGGCGGTCATCAGCGCCCAGGCGGCGGGCTCAGGCACCGGGGCCCTCTGGCCGTACTGGATGTGATCCACCTCGATGCCGCCGGCGCTGTTGCTGATGTGAATGGAGCGGATGCCGCCTGCGAACTGAACGCCGAAGAAGCGGTCTTCGCCGGTGGTGCCGCCAAAGCTGCCATCGGCAAAGCCAGTGGCGGTGAAGCTGCCCAGGTTCTGGCCGTCCGAGCCTGTGGCGCTGAAGCTGATGGTGCCCACCCCGTCGGTCCAGACCAGACCGAAGGCCGTGGGCAGCGGACCGTTGCCCTGGTAGCTGAAGCGCACACCTTTGTTGCCGTCACCAAAGAACCAGCTGCGGCACAGCAAGGGGGCTGCGGTTGCGCAGGAACCGTCGATCGCGCCGTCGTCGGCATCCACCGAGTCGACGCCGCTAGGCCCGCGGCCCGTCAGCACGCTGCCGTCGCTGCCTGCCAGACTGGCATGCAGGCTGCCGTCCTCCAGAGTGTCGAGCAGGTTGGGCGAGCCACCGGCGTAAAAGCCTACCGGGATGTCGGCTGCCGACAGATAGGCGGTCGGGCCGAAGAAAACGGGCTCGGCGGCCAGGCTGCCGGTGGCGGCTGCGAGCAGCGCCAGCCCAGTGCCGAGACGGCGGCCCCGGCGTTCTGGGGTCTTGTGCAGTGTCATGAGTGAGAACTCCCTGGGAGTGACAGAAAGAGTTGAGCCAGGCACGGGTGTGCGAGCCGTGCGGTTCAGGCCGGACGGAGCTCGCGACGCCGCCAGGCCAGCAGGCCCAGCACGCCGCTCAGCAGCAAGGCCCAGGACTGGGGCTCGGGCACGGCCGTCACACCGACCACACCGTCGATGTACAGGCGCGACACGTCCAGTCGCATGCCTTGCGCCAGCACGAGGCCGCTGCTGTCGATCGTGCTGAACTGGCCTTGCAGGATGCCCCAGTCCAGCAGGTCGAACTGCTGACCGGCTTGGGCGCTGAAGCCCTGGCTCAAGCTCAAGCGCAACGTAGTGTCCTGCCCCAGGTCCAGCAGCGCGCCCACGCTCAGTGCGCCATGGCCGCTGTCGCGCGTGGGGCCGCCCAGCGTCAAGGACAGCAGGGCGCCGCCGCTGAAGCTCAGGTCCTGGCGCACGCTGAACAGACCGGCGCTGTCGCCCGGTGCCAGCGTGGCGGCCTGCACGGCCAGCCGCTCCACCTCGCCGCGCCCGCCCAGCGTGCCGGCCTTGATCTGGGTGAGGCCGGTGTAGGCCTGCACGCCGTTGAGCACCAGCGTACCCTCGCCCGTCTTGAGCAGGCCCAGGCCCGAGGCCAGCTCGCCGATGCTGCCGGCCACCACCAGCGTGTGGCCGTTGGTGTCGATGAAGCCGGCGTCGCTGCCTGACTCGCCGTCCAGCAGCACGCTGCGCGTGGCGGCCAGCGTTAGCGAGTCCCAGGCGCGCAGGCCCCCCTGGGCGCTGCGGGTGGTTTCGCCGTCGTAGAAGCTCCTGCCCAGCACCAGCCGGTTGCCCGCCGCGCCCAGCGAGCCGTCGGCTGTGATGCCCAACACCGCGCTGCCAAAGCCCTGCGGGTCGCCCAGTACCAGGTCGCCGCTGAAGCTGTTGGCGCTGTGGGCCAGGCGCACGTCGAATTTGTCGGTGCTGCCTGGCAGGCTGCCGCCCTGAATTCGCAGCGGCGCGCCGCCGCCGAGGGCGCTCTGGACGATGATGGACTGGCCGTTGGCGACGAAGCCTGCGCCGCCGGGGCCGATCTGCAGGTTGGTGGCTGCCGTGATAACCAGCGGCACCGCCAACCGGTTGGTGACCTCCAGCGAGCCGTTGTCCAGCAGGATCAGGTTGCCGGCGGCGCCTAGCGCCTGCGCGTGGTTCAGCGTCAGGCGGCTGCCGTTGGTGACCTCCACCGTGCCGGTGAAGCCGTTGGCGCCGCCCAACGTGACAGCTCCGGGCGAGAAGCCCGCGCGGCCGACGACGAGGTGGCCCTGGCCAGCCAATATGCCGTCCAGCGTGCCGAACAGCGGGCGCAGCGTGCCGCCCGCGCCCAGGTCCACGCTGCTGCCGGCGGCGCTGTCCAGCGAGGTGATGGTCAGCAGCCGCCCGCCCAGCGCCAGCTGCGCGCCGGTGGCCACGTTCACCAGACTGCGCGTACCGAGCGCTTCGTTCACGCCCAGGGCCAGCGTGCCTTGCTGCACCTCGACCCGGTTGTCGCCGCTGCTGTTGGTGTTGGCGGTATTGAGCGTCCAGCGGCCGGCGCCGGCCTTGGTCATGCCCAGTCCGTTGATCGGCTGGTTGAACACGACGTCGAAGCCGTTGCTGTCCACCGTCATGTCGCGAAAGCTCGTGCTGCGCGTGACGGCAATGTCCAGGTGACCGGCGGCCACCAGGGTGCCGGGCAGCGAGAAGAAGCCGCTGGCGCGGCCGATGTTCAGCACGCCGGTCGCCGCGCCCAGCCGGGCGTCGCCGTCGATCACCAGCACCGCGGCTTGGCCGCTGGATTGCCCGGCCAGCGTCACGCCACCGCTGTGGCTGGCACTGCCGGCCAGCACGTAGCGTGCGGCGCCGCCGAGGTTGAGACGGCCGTCGCCGCTGATCGTGCTGCTGATGGTGTGGTCGCCGCTGCCGTTGATCCCGGCGGCCGTACCGGCCAGCGTGAGCGGGCGGCTCAGGTCGTAGCCGTCGGGCAGCGCCAGGCTGCCGCCTAGCTTGATGCCCTGGCCGGCCTGGCCCAGGTTGCCATCGTGCACGAAGCGCAGCGTCGTCGTGTTAGGTTGGCCGTTCGAATTGATGGTGCCGTCGTTGAAGACCCCCAGCCCGCCCGAGAAGCTGTTGTTGCCGGTGGCTGTGATGATGCCGCCGATGAGACTGAAGCCGCCGTCGCCGCTGATATTGCTGCTCACGGTGTTGCTGCCGCCGCCCAGCTGCAGCGTGCCGTTGCCGCCGGTGGTGACAATGTCGCGCGCCAGGTGGAAGCCATCGCGCACCAGGAGGCGGCCGCCACCCTCGAAGCTCAGCACCGGGCTGGCGCTACCCAGCGCGCTTTCGCGGCCGATGTCCAGCGTGCCGTTGCCGCGCAGCGTGATCTGGCCCGTGAGGCTGCGCGGGGTGTTGGTGGCCAGGGTCAGTGTGCCGTTGCGCACATCGAGATCGCGCTGACCGTCCAGCGCGCCGGTGATGATGAGCCGGCCGAAGCTGTCATCGAAGTTCACCAGCACGCGGCCGTCGCCGCCCAGGCTGCCCACGGTGGCGGTGCCGGCCGGGCCTATCGCCGCAAGCTCGCCTGAGCCGGCGACATCGCCGATACTGACCGTGCCGCCGTTGGGCCGAAGCACCAGCTCGCCGGCGCCGGTGACTGTGGCGACGCTGACCATGTTGTTCGCGCCTGCCGTGGCGACCGTGAGGGTCTGGCCGGCGCGGTCGACCGGGCCGTTCACCACCAAGCGCACGGGCGCGGGCGCAGTGCCGGCCAATGCCACGACCTCGGCGCGGGCCGTCAGTGTGATGGCGCCGGCCACGCTGGCGCCGGCCACCTTGCCGAACGGTGTGCTGACGTCCGCCGCGCTGCTGCTCAGGCGGCCACCCAGCGCAACGGGCCGGTTCAGCGAGGTCGAGACGTTGGCGCTGACGAACTGCAGCTCGCCGCCGGTCGCCACCTCGATGCCGCTGCTGCCCGCCAGCGCGCCACCTGCGATGCCCAGCGCGGCACCTGAGGCCACGGTGGTGATCCCGGCAAAGCTGTTGTTGCCGCTCAACACCGTGCGGCCGCCCGCCACGGTCAAGCCGCCGCTGCCGCCGATGTCGCCACGCAGAAAGAGCTGGCTGCCCGCGCTCGGGCCGCCGGTGATGTTGAGCGTGCCGTCCAGCGCCAGTGCGTTGTCCACCGTACCGTGGCCGCCGTTGGACAGCATGCGCAGGTAGGCGCCCGAGCCCCCGAAGCGCAGCGCATTGCCGCTGAGCGTGGGCGCCGCAGCGTTGACGCCCAGCGTCAGCCCCAGCAGCGTCAAGCCGCCGGCCAGGTCGTTGAAACTGGCCGGGCGGGCGGCGCTGTCCATCAGCAGCTCACCGCCGGCCACGGGCAGGCCGCCCGTCCAGTTGGCGGCCTCGCTCCATTTGGTGCTGGCGCTGCCGGTCCACAGGTGGACGGCGGCGCCGCCCGGGGCGGGAAGCAGGCCGACCAGTGCGAACGCGGTGGACAGGGCGGCGGGCAGAGCCTGCAAGGCGAGGTGTCGGCGCATGTCAGCTCCTCAGCGCGCGGCGGCGCGTCCACAGGCCCAGGCCGGCCAGACCTGCGGCCATCAGCGCCCAGCTCTTGGGCTCGGGCACCGGGGCCAGGGTGGCGGCGTAGCTGAGCTTGTCAATGGCGAAGCTGGCCGCGCAGCAGAGCGCGCTTTCGAACACCAGGCGATTGAAGGTCTGGTCCGAGGTGAAGCCGATGAACTGCAGGCCGCTACCGGTGGGTTCCAGCGTGGCGACGTGGCGGTAAGAGCCCAGGCCCTCCAGGCTGTTGGCGTCGATCTTGAAGACGGGCGGCGCGCCGTTGAACCAGGCGCCGAAGGCCCGCAGGGGAGCGTTGAAATTCAGGTCCGCCCAGCTGGCGGAGCTCATGCCGAAGAACAGGTTGGTGCTGCCGTCGATGTCCCGCGCGGTGTCGGGCGAGTCGATCCGCCAGGAGCCCTGCAGTGTGAAGTCGCCGCCGAAATTGCCGCCCGAGGCCGGGTGGTCGGAGGCGCCAGAGATGTCGCGGCCGAAGCGGTTGAAGTCCTCCGTGCGGACCACGCCGACGGCGGCCAGGAAGTCAGCCTCGCTGGTGTAAACCTTGGAGGCCGCCTGCGCGCTGGCTGCGAGGGCCAGCGTGGCGATCAGTGCCAGCATGCGGCGGGCCGTGGTGGCTTGCGGCCGTGCGGGGAACGTGCGGGGGGCTTGGGTCATGGTCGTGTCAGCTCAGGCGTTGTGGGGGCGCTCGTGCGGCGGTGAATGAAGGCCACCATGTTGCCCAGCCGGCGTCTCAGCGGCGTCTCAGCCGTGTCGGGGATTGGCATGCCGGGCCGCAGACGCCCCCCGCACCCGAGGGGTGTCGGTACCGATCAGCCCGTGCTCAGGCCCAGCGCGGCTCGCGGCGGGCAGCGGCCCGGGCGTCGAACAGCGAGGGGTGCTCGCTGCCACGCAGCGCCGCCAGTGCGGCGCGCGCACGTCGGGCGTCGGCGGGCGTGCCGCCGTGGGCGGCCAGCCAGGCGCAGGCGCGCCAGTGCAGGTCGGCATAGCCCTTGGCGGCCGCCAGGTCGGCGGTCTGCTGGGCCAGCGGGCGCAGCGCCTCGTCTGGCTCGCCGCTGAGCACGCGGGCGCGCACGCTCAGCAGCGCTGCCTCGGTGGCCCATTCCTGCATGCCGGCGCTGCGCGCCACTGCGGCCTGGCGCTCGGCGGCGGCGGCTGCGGCAGGCCCGTCGCCTCTCAGCAGGGCCAGCTCGGCATCGGCGCGAGCCTCGCGCGCCTGCACCATCGGGTGCTGCAGGCGCTGGCTGGCGTCGCGCAGGCGGTCCAGGGCCTCTGCAGCCGGGTGCCGGTCCAGGGCGCAGGCCACCAGCACCGACACCAGCGCCCAGTTCGACACGCGCAGCGGCTCCCGGGCCTCTCGCAGCAGCGGCGTGGCGGCGGCCAGCGCCTGGGCGGCGTCGCCGGGACGGCCGCATTGCAGCCACAGCCGTGCCAGGCGCAGCCGGGCCTCGGCCTCGAACAGACCGCTGGACTGCGCTTGCGCCAGGTCCAGCGCCTCGCGCAGGGCTGCCTCGGCCTCGGCATGGCGCCCCGCGCTGGTCAGCACGCTGCCCAGCACGAGCTTGGACAGGCATTCGGTGTGCACCACGCCGGCCCAGCTCTGCAGGCTGCGCCGGGCCAGGGCCTCGGCCTGCGCCACCTCGCCCATGGCCTGCAGCATCACGGCGAGATCGTTCTCGACTGTGATGCCTCGGCAGTAGTCAGGATGCAGCTCCAGGAGGCGCGCCAGCGCGTCATGCGCAGCGCGCACCTGGCCGCCGAACCAGTGAATCTGGCCTTCGAAGCTCAAAGTCGCAGGCAGCCGCGGCGCGGCCTCGCGAAGCTGGGCCAGCAGGCGCCAGGCGGCGGGGATGTCGGGCTCGCGCATCGCCAGCTCGATCAGCACCTCGAAGGCGTGGATGCGTTCGCGCGCCGGCAGCGCCGGCAGCAGTTCGCGCAGCCGGGCGGCATGCCGGATGGCGCTGGGCAGGTCGCCGGCGAAGACGCGGTTGTCCACCAAGGCGGCGCACAGCCGGCCTTCGATCTGCTGGCGCTGCTCGGCGTCGGCCACCCCGTCGAGTTGGACCCGGATGGCCAGCAACGCCTGCTCGGCGCGGGACAGGTCCTCCAGCAGGTCGCAGGCAGCCAGCTCCAGCCGGGCGCGCAGCGACTGGGCCATGTCCAGCGAGTCCTCGGCCACGGCCTGCCAGACCGCCCGCGCCCGCTCGTACTGGCCCAGCGCCTTGAGCTGCTCCGCACCCAGGTGCTGCCAGCCCAGAGCGGTCTGCGGCTCGCCGGCGACGCGCCAGTGTTCGGCCACCGCCATGGCGTCGGCCCATGGCTGCTGGGCCAGCCAGAGCGCGGCATGGCGGTGCAGCACAAGGCGGCGCGGCGCCGCCAGGCCGGCCACGGTGGCATGGCGAATCAGGTCGTGCGAGCAGGCCAGGCCTGGCGCCTGTGGCCGCAGCATGCCGGCGGCCAGGGCCTCGTCGCGCGCCACGGCCCAAGCGGCGTCGCCTGCTGTCCCCTCGGGCAGTCCCATCATCATGCGCAGCGCCGACTCAGGCAGAGGCTGTAGGCCGACGGCGGCGGCCTCGACGGCCTGACGCGCTGCCGGCGTCAAGGCCTGCAGGCGGCGGTTCACCATCTGGCGCACCCGCTCCGGCAAGGCGCCGGCGCTGTCCTGCGCCTCGGCACCGCCGGCCTTCACCAGCTCGCCTAGCGCAAAGGGGTTGCCGGCGCTGGCTGCGTGTAGACGGTCCAGCTGAGCGTCGCTAAAGCGCTGCGCGGGCCAGCGCGCCTGGCAGACCCGGGCCAGCTCGGCTCGGCTCAGCGCTGGCAGTGCCAGCTGCTCCAGGCGGCCGGCGGCCTCCAGCGGCTGCAGGGCCTGGCGCAGCGCCTCGGGCATCTCGTGCGGGCGCGCGGCGGCGCGCCAGCGCAGGCGCTCGCCATGGGCCAGCATCTGCAGCCACTCGAGGGTGGCCGGGTCGCACCACTGCAGGTCGTCCACCAGCAGCACCGGCGTCAGGGCCTCGAAGGCGCGCGTCAGCGCTTCCGCCAGGCGCGCCTGAGCTGTGAGTGCGTCCAGCGGGGGCAGGGGCTCCTCGGGAGCCAGTTCGGGCAGCACGCGGGCGAGGTCCAGGCGATAGGGGCGCAGGCCACCGTGCGCATCCTGCAGGGCAGCCTCCAGCCGCGGGCGCTGCGCCCGCAGCGCATCCAGTAGCGGTCGGTAGGGCATCCCGTGCAGACCCTCCAGGCCGCGCAGGCAGGGCGCATGCGGGAAGGCGGCGGCCAGCAGGCTGCTTTTGCCGGCGCCGGGCTCGCCCAGCAGCAGCAGGGCGGGTGCGGGGCTGCCGCGCAGCTGCCGGTGCTGGGCCTCGCGCGCGGGCGGCGGTGGCGCCTCCTGATCGCTGGTAGGGCGCATCTGGCGGCCCTGCTGCAGCCAGCGCCGGTGTAGGGCCTGGGCGGTTTGCAAGCACCACTGCGCCAGGCCCTCGTGGCCCGTCAGCCGCCAGCCGCGCGGCCAGTCCTGCGGGTCCAGGGGCGGGCCCTCGGCCGCAGCCTGCCAGGCCGGCAGGTCAGTGGGCAGCTGAAGCTGCAGCTGCGAGCCCTGGGTCAGCAGCCGGTCCGCCACACCCCAGCGTTGCAGCAGGACGCGACTGCGGTGCAGATTGACGCGCAGATGGTGCAGGCCCTCGGCGGGCTCGCAGTCGGGCCAGAGCAGGGCGGCCAGCCGCTCGCGGGACTGCCAGCCCTCGCTGGCGGCCAGCACCAGAAGCAGCGCGCCCGGCAGGGTGCACGGCAGCGGCTGTGGCGTCCCGCTCGGGGGCACCCAGGCCGGCAGATCCGTCAGGCGCAGCATCGGCGGGCCGCTGCGCTCAGCCCTGCTGTTGGCGGTCCTGCTCGGCCGCCGCCAGCACCGCCTCGCGCCACAGCCGGGCCGGCACAAATGTGCGCAGCTGCTCCATCGCCTTGGCGATCAGCTCGGGGTGCAGCTCATGGCCGATGCCGGGCTTGACGTCGGCGGTGACATCGGCGCCCAGCTGCACCAAAATCTGGGCGGCCTGCACGATGTCGCGGTAGGGCATGCGCTCGTCGGCCATGCCGTGCAGCAAGTGCAGGCTGACCTCCTCGGGCACGTGCTGAGGCAGCCTGGCATAGCGGCCGCCGAAGGCCAGCACGCGGCCGGCCAGCCGAGGCTCGACTTGTACCGCCTCCAGCGCCATGATGGCGCCTTGTGAGAAGCCGCCCAGAGCCACGCGCTCCCAGGGCAGCTCGAAGTGGGCGGCCCAGTGCCTCACGCTGGCGATGAAACTGGGCAGCGCCGCAGCGACCCGCTCGATGCGGCTGGCGTCGTCGATCCGCTGCAGCGAGAACCATTGGTAACCTGTCTCCCCATCGGCCGCGCCGTCAAAGCGCTCCGGGGCGTCGATACTCAGCACCGCTGCCTGCGGATACTGAGCGCGCAGGGCCTGGGCCAGCGGCGCCATCTGCGAGCCGTCGCGGCCCAGGCCGTGAAACAGCAGGAACAGCAGCTGCGGCGCCTGGCCATCGGGCAGCAGCATCAGGGTGGGCGTGTGGAGGTTGGGCTTGCTCATGGTGCTATTGTGAATCGCAGAACGCCAAGCGGCGTCTCAAGCGGAGAGAGGGCGGGAATGGAGCTGAAGGTCAATGGGCAGGCCCACGCGCTGCCCGCGCATGCGAACGATGCCGCGATGCCGCTGCTGTGGGTGCTGCGTGACGGCCTGAACCTGACTGGCACCAAGTACGGCTGCGGCGTCGCGGCCTGCGGTGCCTGCACCGTGCATGTCGACGGCCAGGCCGCGCGTGCCTGCGTGACGCCGCTGGCCAGCGTGCAGGGCAAGGCAATTACCACCATCGAGGGTCTGGCCGCCGGCGCGCTGCAGCAGGCCTGGATCGCTCATCAGGTGCCGCAGTGCGGCTACTGCCAGAGCGGCATGCTGATGGCCGCCGCCGCGCTGCTGGCCAACAACCGCAGGCCTAGCGATTCCGATATCGAAGCGGCGATGACCAATTTGTGCCGCTGCGGCACGTATCCGCGCGTGCGCGCCGCGATCAAGGACGCGGCCGCCAGGATGAGCGCCCAGTCCGCAGGCAAGCGCGTATGAAGCGCCGCACGCTGCTGCTGTCCGGTCTTGGCGCTGCCGGCGCCCTGCTGGTGGGTTTTGCCGCGCTGCCTCCGCGCAGCCGGTTGGGCCATGCCAAGACGCAGTCTGTGGTCGACGGCGAAATCGGCCTGAATGGCTGGATCAAAATTGCCGCCGACGGCACCGTGCTGCTGGCGATGAACCGCAGCGAGATGGGGCAGGGCGTGCATACCGCGCTTGCCCAACTGGTGGCTGAGGAACTGGTCGTGCCGCTAGCTCGACTGCGGCTGATCGCGGCCGGCCATGAATCGCTGTACGGCAATGTCGCGATGTTCGTCGGCCAGCTGCCACTCCCGCCGCGCAGCCTGGAACCCGGTCAGGAAAGCCTTGCCGCGAGGCTGGGGGCCTGGACCGTGGCCAAGCTGGCGCGCGAGCTGGGCATCAATGCCACCGGTGGAAGCTCCAGCGTGGCCGATGCCTGGGAGCCGTTGCGCTGGGCGGCCGCCACAGCCCGCCAGCAGTTGCTGGGCGCGGCCTCGCTGCGCTGGAAGCTGCCGCTGGCCGAGCTGCGCATCGCCTCCGGCGTGATCAGCCATGTCTCCTCGGGCGATAGCGCCCACTACGGCGAGCTGGTCCAGGCGGCGGCCGCCACGCCTCCCGGCGAGGTGGAGCTGAAGCCGGCGGAGCAATGGACCTTGATCGGGCAGTCCGCGCCGCGCCTGGATCTGGCCGCCAAGATCGATGGTTCGGCGCGCTTTAGCATCGATGCGCGGCCGCCAGGCCTGCTGTATGCAGCGATTCGCCACGCGCCGATGCTGGGCGGTGCGCCCGGCGCGCTGCCGGTCGATGCGGCGCTGCGCCAGCCGGGAGTCGAGCGGGTCGTGCGCCTGGGGCCTTTTGCAGGCGGCCATGCGGCGGTGGCCGTGGTTGCTCGCAACAGCTGGCATGCGCTTCGCGCAGCGGCGGCGCTGGAGATCGAGTGGCAGGGCCGACCAGCCGGGGCGTTGGACAGCGAGCATATCGCCGCAGCGCTGGCCGAGGCGGCGCGCCGCGCCGCCGCCGACGGACTGGCCTTCGCCAGCGAGGGTGATGCCGACCGCGCGCTGGCCGGCCCGGGTCGCAAGATCGAGGCGCTGTACGAGACCCCCTACCTGGCCCATGCGGCGATGGAGCCGATGAACTGCACGGCCCGGGTGCGCGACGGCCGGGTCGAGCTCTGGGTGCCGACCCAGGTGCCGGGTCTTGCCCTCGAGCTGGCCGCGCGCGTGGCCGGCGTCGCGCCCGATGCGGTCACCGTGCATGTCAGCTATCTGGGTGGCGGCTTCGGCCGGCGCCTGGAGATCGATTTCGTGGGCCAAGCCGTGCGGGTAGCGCTGGAGACCGGCGGCCGGCCGGTGCAATTGTTGTGGTCGCGCGAGGAGGACATGACGCACGACTTCTACCGCCCGGCCGGCTCGGCCTTTTGCGAAGCGCTGTTGGGCGAGGACGGCAAGCCGCTGGCCTTGCGCATCGGCAGCGCCGGCGATGCAATCTCGCCGCGCTGGATGGAGCGGGTGCTGCCGACGCTGGCCGGGCCGGTGGACCTGCCGGACAAGACCGCGGCTGAGGGTCTATTCGACCAGCCCTATGCCGTGCCGCAGCAACGCATCGCGCATCTGGCTACGCACCACGGCGTGCCGGTCGGCTTCTGGCGTTCGGTCGGTCATTCGCACAATGCCTTTTTCATCGAGAGCTTTGTCGACGAGCTGGCCCACGCGGCCGGGGCCGATCCGCTGGACTATCGCTTGAGCCTGCTGCACGACCTACCGCGCCACGCTGCGGTGCTGCGACTGGCTGCCGAGAAGGCCGACTGGGGCCAGGCCCTGCCAAGTTCTGGCAGAGGTCAGGGCGTCGCTCGCGGCCTGGCCCTGCATGAGAGCTTCGGCAGCATCGTCGCCCAGGTAGTGGAACTGACGCAGGATGCTGACGGGAGGCCCAAGGTGCTGCGCGTGGTTTGTGCGCTGGATTGCGGCACCGTGGTGAATCCGGCCATCGTCGAGCGCCAGATGGAGGGCGCCATCATCTTCGGGCTGACGGCAGCGCTGTTCGGCCGCATCGACATCGAGGGCGGCGTCGTGCGGCAACGCAATTTTCCCGACTACCCGCTTCTGAGCCTGGCACAGACGCCGCACATTGAGACCCACCTGATCGCAAGCCGCCATGCACCCACCGGCGTCGGCGAACCCGGCACACCGCCGGTGGCTCCGGCGCTGGCCAATGCCTGGTTCGCGCTCACCGGCGAGCGGTGCCGGCGCCTTCCTCTGCTGCCCTAGGCGCTGCGTCGCCACGGCGCAACCAGAGGCCGAACACGGTGCCGACGACATACATGCTGACCGAGTAGGCCGCGGCCGGCAGCGCCATCTGAAAGTTCTGGAGCACGCTCAGCGCGATGTAGAGCGCCAGGGTCGAGTTGTGGATGCCGATCTCGAAGCTGATCGCCGTGGCCATCGCCTTGGCAAGACCGAGAGCGCGGCTCAGGTAGTAGCCCGACAGCAGGCTCAGCAGATTGAATACCAGCACGATGCCACCGATGCTGGCGGCCGAGTCGGCCAGCGCGCGCCACTCCTTGGCGATGGCTCCTAGGGCCAGCAGTGCCAGCACCACGGCGCTGAAGATCTTGAAGGGCTTCTCCAGCCGTGCTGCCAGCGCCGGGCGCCAGCGCGCCACGCTCATGCCGACGACCACCGGCAGCAGCACCACGGCCATCACCTCGGCGACCTTGGCGGTCTGCAGCGGCACGATGCCTTCGCCGATGAAATGCTGAAGTGCGAGGTTGGCGATCAGCGGCATTGTGATCACCGACAGCAAGGTGTTGATCGCGGTCAGCGAGATGTTCAGTGCCACATGGCCGCCGAACAGGTGCGAGAACAGATTGGCTGAGACCCCACCCGGCGAGGCCGCAAGCAGCATCAGCCCCACTGCCATTGCCGGCGGCAGGCCGACCAGCTTGATCATCGCGAAGCAGGCCAGCGGCAGCAGCAGCATCTGCAGCAGCAGCGCGATCGCCACCGCCTTCGGGTGCCGGCGAAGCCGCGCGAAATCTTCCAGGCTCAGCGACAGGCCGACGCCCAGCATCACCAGGGCCAGTGAGATCAGCAAAAGGGTGGGCAGCAGGGCGGTCATTGGGCGTGGCTTGAGGCGTACTTGAGGCGCTGATCTTGGCCGCGCGAGCTCACGCCCACCAGCGGGATTTCGAGGCCCCGGGTATGCCCGGTGCAGGCGCGGCTAGTGAGTCGCCGTCGCCCGCAGCTGCCTGTCATGCCAGCGTGCGAGCACCATGGTGGCGACGAGCGCGCCCAGCAGAGCCAGAAACATATCCGACTGGGTGTCCCAGGGGTCGCCCTGGGTGCCGAGAAACTCGTCGGCGCCCTGGCCCAACGCAAGCGCCGCCCACCATTCGAACAGCTCGTAGACCGCGCTGACCGCCAGCGCGACGCAGACCGCCAGAAAGCCGGCCATGCCTCGCCCGGCCACGTGGCCGCCGCGCAGCAGAATCTCGCGGGCCAGCAGGGCCGGGATCAGGCCTTGGGCGAAATGGCCGATCTTGTCGTAAGGGTTGCGCGACAGCCCCATCAGTTCCTGCATCCAGAAACCCAGTGGTACCCGCGCATAACTGTAGGCCCCGCCAAGGATCAGAATCAGGCAGTGGACGAAGATCAGCCCGTACATCAGCGGCGTGAGAGGGAAGCGCGCGCGCGTGGCGGCCAGCAGCGGCACGGCGATCAGCACCGGCGCCACCTCCATCAGCCAGGTGGCGCGGTCATAGGGCTGCCAGCCGGACAGCACAAGGGCGGCGATCAGCAGCAGGCCCATCAAGGCCAGACGGGGGGTGGGTGTCATTGATAGTCTTCGCGCGGCAATCAGCGCAGGCCGCCGACGCGCGCGTCCTTGGGGTAGCCGATCACATAGCCGGCCGTGAGGCGCTGGCTCTGGCCGGGCGCCAGCTCGAACTGCCAGGCCACGATGCCCGGCTGCTGGCGCCAGCTGTCGATGGCGGGCTCGGGATCGAAGCGGGTCAGCACCTTGATGTCGTCGTGGCGGGCGACCGGCGCGGCCTCGAGAATTTGAACGCTGACGTGGCGTTGCTGCAGGTTCTCGATGCGGTAGGCGCGGCCGAGCTGTTGCTCGACACGGCTGCCGATCAGGCCGCGGTCGCCGGCTTTGCGCTGCTCGGGCTCCACTGTCACGCGCAGCCGTTCATCTCGGCCAAAGAACAGGTCGAGCCGGTCCTGATTGGCCAGGCGCAGCTGGCTCTGGCCGACGAAGTCGCCGTCGCGGAAAAGCTGCAGCAGCCCGACCGGCCAGACCCCGGTGGGGCGCGCGCTCTCGGCCACCAGATAGGCCTGAGCCTCTGCGCTTGGGTTGGCGCGTGCCATCAGCTGTGCGTCCAGCATCTGGTGACCAAGGGCCATACCGATGCGCTGGCCATCGGTCGCGATCGAGACTCGGCCCGGCACCTCGAACTCGGTGGCGAATTCGCCGTGGAACACCGCCACATTGAAGTCCAGTTCGGGGCCGTCGGCCCTTTGCACTCGCGGCGCGGGCGCTGCTGCGGCGGCTGCATAAGTCGGTGCCGGCCGTGCTAGCTCGGCGCTGGGCGGCGGCAGCAAGTCCAAGGTCCAGGATTTGGGTGGCGGCATGCCGGTGGCCTGGCGTGGCTGGGTGGTCGAGAGCCGCAACTTGACCTGCGTCCAGTCCTCGCCGCTTTGCTGTGCGACCTGTGCATGGCGCTCAAGCCGGACCTGGCCGGAGCGGCTGTCAAGGTAGGCGCGGTAAACCGGCTCCCAGCCAGCCTGGCTGAGGCGATAGGACAGGCGCAGCTCGGCATCGCGCGGCGCGGCCAGGCGCACCACCACGGTCCGCAACTGCGGATTTGCCTGCACCAGTCGGTCGCGCTCGGCCGTCAGCGGCGCCAGCAGGCGTTCCAACTCCTGCTTACGCCGCTGCAGCGCCTGCTGGCGCTGCAGGGTGTCCAGCCCGCTGCGGCGCAGAGTCTCGGCGGTCGCCGCTATCGACGCAGACTGGCCGCTCGGCGCGGTGTAGTTCTTCAGATAGCCCAGCGCCAGATCATGGGCGTCGGTCTCGGCGGCCAGCGCGGCTTGCTGGTCCTGAAGCTCGCGAATTCGTGTGTCCAGCGGCGAGTCGGCGCATTCGGGCAGGGCCGCGCGCGCGACGGTCTGCACCGTGATCTCGCCGATCGCCAGACCGCTGCCCTGTGCCGCACGCAGCTGCAGCGAGTCGGTATCGAAGCGGGCGGGCAGGCAGGCGATCTTCAACTGCTGCTGTCCGGCCTTGACCGCCAGCACTCGCTCGACACTGGCGCCGCCCGGATAGACCAGTACCTGCTCAATGCGTCCGGCCTGGGCCTGGGCCAACGTCGGGACCAGCACCGCTACGAGCAAAATGAGCGTTCTTGTTTCCATTGCCGTCCTCCTCTCCATATGGCGGGGAACATAACATGCGGGTTCCGCCCCGCCAGCCTGACCATGACCGTCCCGCCTCAAGCCAATACATCCCGCAAAGCCCTTGTGCTGTTCTCCGGCGGCCAGGACTCCACCGCCTGTCTGGCCTGGGCGCTGCAGCGTTATGCCGAGGTCGAGACCCTCGGCTTCGACTACGGCCAGCGCCATCGCGTCGAGCTCGAATGCCGCCTGACCGTGCGCAGCGAGTTGGCCCGGCAGTTTCCTGCCTGGGGCGCCAAGCTGGGCGATGATCATCTGCTAGACCTGAGTCTTCTGGGCCAGATCTCCGACACCGCGCTGACCGAGGATCGCGCCATCGCGATGCAGGCCAATGGCCTGCCCAACACCTTTGTGCCCGGCCGCAACCTTCTGTTCCTGAGCTTTGCCGCGACCCTGGCCTACCGGCGCGGCGCTTCGGTGCTGGTGGGCGGCATGTGCGAAACCGATTTCTCGGGCTACCCCGACTGCCGCGACAACACCCTGAAGGCCTTGCAGGTGGCGCTGAGCCTTGGCCTGGACGCGCCGATGACGATAGAGACGCCGCTGATGTTCATCACCAAGGCTCAGACCTGGGCGCTGACCGAGAGCCTGGGCGGCGCGGCGCTCAACGAAATCGTCATCGAACACACCCACACCTGCTATCTCGGCGAGCGCAAGATCCGGCACCGCTGGGGTTACGGTTGCGGTAGCTGCCCGGCGTGCGAGCTGCGCGCGCGCGGCCATGCGCAGTACGAGGGTCGGGCATGAGGCGGGTCGAGCGCCGCTGCGCGCCGAAGCCGGCCCGCATACCCTTAGCAGATCGGTCGGCGTACTCGCCGTACGAGGCAAGCACATGACCTGGTCGACATTAGCTTGGATAGCCGCGGCGCTGCTGCTGTTCTGGGGCATTGGCGCCTACAACAGGCTGATGCGGCTGCGCAATGCGATCGGCGAAGCCTTTGTGCAGTTGGACCTGCAGCTCGGTGCGCGCGCCGAGGTTGGCGAGCGGCTGCTGGCTATGTTGCGGCCGGCGCTGGAGAGCGAGCAGGCGACGTTCGATGCGCTGGACAGCGCCCAGGCTGAGGTGCAGGCTGCCGTGCTGGCGACCCGGGCCAAACCCTATGCGGGCGATCCGGTCGCCAGCCTCGCAGTGGCCACGGCCGTGCATGCGGCGGCGTTGACGCGGCTGATGTCTCTGGTCGAACACCATGGAGAGCTGGGCCCGCAGGCCGAGATCCAGGCCGCGCTGGCCGAGCTGAAGCTGATCGAACGCCAGCGCGCTTTCTCGCGCCAGGTCTTCAACCAGGCGGTCAGCCAGTACAACGAGGCGGCGAAGCAGTTCCCGACCCGGGTGCTGGCCAGCCTCTACGGATTTACCGAAGCGCGCTCGCTGTAGAAGCTTATTGCAATTGTTTTGTTGGCAAGTCGGGGGGGGCTGCATAAACTGCGGCCACGACACAACAAGGAGACTCCGATGAGCTTGCGAGCGATTTTGTTGGGCGCCGCGCTGGCCGCCAGTACCTGCGCCGCCGCGGCGCAGGATGCCAAGACCCTGCACCTGAAGGCCCTTGCCGCCACCTGTGCCAACTGCCACGGCACGGCGGGGCGCGCCGTCGAGGGCTCGGCGGTGCCAGGTCTTGCCGGTATGCCGGCCGCCTATTTCACCGAGCAGATGAAGGCCTTCAAGAGTGGCGCCCGTCAGGCCACCGTGATGCACCAGCTGGCCAAAGGCTATAGCGAAGCCCAAATCGAACAGCTGGCCGGCTATTTCGCCGCCCTGCCGCGCAACTGACGGAGATCCGACACCATGATGCAAAGACGCAATCTCCTGCAGGGCGCAGCCGCCTTGTCCGTGCTGGGCCTGGCTGGCTGCGCGAGCACCTCGGTGCCGAGCAAGGCCCGGGTGCTGGTCGTCGGCGGCGGCTATGGCGGCGCCACGGCGGCCAAGTACATTCGGCTGCTGTCCGATTACAAGATCGAGGTCGTGTTGGTCGAGCCCAGCGAGGCATTTGTCTCTTGCCCGATCTCCAACCTGGTGCTGGGCGGCTCACGCCAGATCGGCGAGATCACCACGCCTTATAGCGCGCTGCAATCCAAGCACGGTATCACCGTGGTGCGCGACTGGGTGACCGGCATCGACGCGGCCAAGAAGACAGCGACGCTTGCCTCCGGCCCGGTGATTGCCTACGACAAGCTGGTGCTGAGCCCCGGCATCGACCTGATCTGGGACTCGGTGGCCGGGCTCAAGGAAGCCAATGCCGCAGGCCAGATCCTGCAGGCCTGGAAGGCCGGTCCCGAGACAGTGGCGCTGCGCCGCCAACTGGAGGCGATGCCTGACGGCGGTGTCTACGCGATCACGATTCCCGAGGCGCCCTACCGCTGCCCGCCCGGGCCCTACGAGCGTGCCAGCGTGATCGCCGGCTACTTCAAGCAGGCCAAGCCGCGCTCCAAGGTGCTGATCTTGGATGCCAATCAGGACGTGACCTCCAAGGGTGCGCTGTTCAAGAAGGTTTGGGCCGAGCAGTACAAGGGCATCATCGAGTACCGGCCGCAGCACAAGGCCGTGGCGGTCGACGCGAGGAGCAAGACTGTCAAGTTCGAGATCCAGGACGACGTCAAGGCCGATGTGCTGAATGTGCTACCCAGCATGCGGGCCGGCGCCGTTGCGGTGCAGGCCGGCTTGGCCAACAGCAACGCCCGTTGGGTCAATGTCAACTATCTGAGCTTTGAGGCAACCGCCGCCAAGGACATCCATGTGCTGGGTGACTCGATCCAGATCGCGCCGGGCATGCCCAAGAGCGGCCATATGGCCAACAGCCACGGCAAAGTGGCGGCGGCTGCCATCGTCGCCCAGCTCAATGGCTGGGAGATCAACCCGGCGCCTATGCTAACCAACACTTGCTACAGCTTCGTCGACGCGAAGAACGTCATTCACGTCGCCAGCGTGCACGAATACGTTGCGGCCGAGAAGACCTTCAAGACCGTGGCCGGCTCCGGCGGCGTGTCCGCCGGCCCGACCGAGCTGGAGGGCACTTACGCCTGGAACTGGGCGCGCACGATCTGGGCGGACTCGCTGGCTTGACTAGTTGCAGACTATGGCGCCTGTGTTGACGAGTTCGTCGAACAGCGCCTTCAAGGCCTGGCCCGACATCGCGTAGGGGTTCAGTCTGGTGGTCTCGCAGTACTTCAGCACCAGGGCCGGGTTCAGCCTCGACAGGTTGACCTGGCCCATGCTCCAGCCGGCGAAGTGGCGCTCGGCTACCTCCTCGTAGCTCAGCAGGATCACATCGCGGTGGCGGGCGTCGCCGACGATGGATTTGTAGCGCGCGTTGACTGCGTCGCGCCCGCCCTCCAGCACCTGCATGAAGATGCCGTCGCTGTAGCACAGCAGGCCGGTCAGGCCCTCGGCCGGGTTGTGGGCGCGCGAGGACTTGAGGATGGCCGCGAGCTCGGCCTCGCTCATCGGGCTGGCGGCGCGGCTTGCATAGAGCAGACGGACTAGCATCTGGTTTTCCTTACTTCTTGGATAGCAGGGATAAGAATTCGCGGCGCAGATTGGCGTCCTTCAGGAAGGCGCCGCGCATCACGCTATTGGTCATCATCGAGTCGATGTCCTTGACGCCGCGCCAGTGCATGCAGAAATGGTCGGCCTCCATCACGATGGCCAGGCCATCGGGCTGGACCCGCTCCTGCAGCTCGTTGGCCAGCATCGTCACCGCTTCTTCCTGGATCTGTGGCCGGCTCATGATCCAGTCGCACAGCCGCGCATACTTGGAAAGACCGATCAGATTGGAGTGTTCATTGGGCAGCAGGCCGATCCAGACCCGGCCCATGATCGGGCACAGATGGTGGGAGCATGCACTGCGCACGGTGATCGGGCCGACGATCATCAGCTCGTTGAGCCGGGTCACGTTGGGGAACTCGGTGACCAGCGGGGCGTCGGCATAGCGGCCCTTGAAGATCTCCCGCACATACATCTTGGCGACGCGCTTGGCGGTCTCCTGGGTGTTGTGGTCGCTGTCGGTGTCGATAACCAGCGCTCGCAGCACCTCCTGCAGCTTGGCCTGCACCTCGGCCTGCAGCTCGTCGAGCTCCCCCTCTTCGATGAAGGCGGCGATATTGTCATTGGCATGGTGGCGGCAGCCGGCACCGCGCAGCCTGTAGCGTATGCGCTCGGAGGCTGGCAGGGCGGCCAGCTCGGCCTCGCTGCGGAAGATGGTGTCAGGCTTGTCCCCGGTCATGGGCGTCTCGGTAGTCTTTGTTCGGCCACCATTGTGTCCGGATTGCAAATTCCCTGCCGCGCCGGGGCCGACGGCGGGCTGCCCCTACACTGAGCGGGTGCTTTCACCACCCCCGTCCACTTCCCTTTCCCCGCCCCTGCAGCGCCTGATGCTGCAGACGGCCGATGCCGTGCAGGCCGTGCGCGAGGGTCAGTCCTTGACCGCTGTGCTCGCGCGCTGCCCGCAGGAGCTGCGCCCAGGCACCCAGGCCTTGAGTTTCCATGTGCTGCGCCTGCTGGGCGGCGCCCAGGCGGCGCGTGCCCAGCTGGCCCCGAAAACGCCACCGCCCAAGGTCGACAGCCTGCTGACAGTCGCACTGGCCCTGTTATGGCCGGTGGCTACGCCGCCCTATGGCGACCACACGGTGGTGGATCAGGCCGTTAGCGCAGCGCGCAAGCGCGCCCCGGCCAGCGCCGGCTTTGTCAACGCTGTGCTGCGCCGCTTTCTGCGCGAGCGCGAGGCGGTGGTGCAAGCCGCGCAGCGCGAGCTTCAGGGCGAGTTCAACCATCCTCCCTGGTGGATAGAGCGGCTGCGCCAGGATTGGCCCGACCAATGGCAGGCCGTGCTCAGAGCGAACAACGAACACCCGCCGATGAGCTTGCGGGTCAATGTCCGCAATGGCGACGCGCCCGCCTATGTGCAAAGGCTAGCCGCCACCGGCATAGCCGCGCGCGTGCTCGGAGCGCTGGCGCCCCAGGCCGTCGTGCTGGAACGCGCCGTCCCGGTGACGGCGCTGCCGGGCTTTGCCGAGGGCGAGGTCTCGGTGCAGGACGCGGCGGCCCAGCTGGCCGCGCCGCTGGTGGTACAGGCCTGGCAAGACCTGGGCCCCCTGGCCGCAGGCGCCCGGGTGCTGGACGCATGCGCGGCTCCGGGCGGCAAGACCGCCCATCTGCTGGAGTTGGCCGATCTGGAGCTGCAGGCCCTGGACACCGACCCGCAGCGCCTGGTCCGCGTTCAAGAAAACCTGGACCGCCTGCGCCAGCGCGCCAGCCTGAAGGCCGCTGACGCGCGCGACACCGCCGCCTGGTGGGACGGCCGGCTCTTCGACGCCATCCTGCTCGATGCACCCTGTAGCGCCTCCGGCATTGTGCGGCGCCACCCCGATGTGCGCTGGCTGCGCCGGCCCGGTGATATCGCCCAGTTGGCCGCGATCCAGGCCGAGCTGCTGGAGGCGCTGTGGCCGACGTTGAAGCCCGGCGGGCGTCTGGTGTATGCCACGTGTTCTGTTTTTAAGGCCGAGGGCCAGGACCAGGTCGATGCATTTTTGCAACGCCATAGCGATGCGAGCCCGGTCCAGGTGCAGGGCTTCACGGGGCATCTGCTGCCCCTAGCCGACAATGGCCCGCAAGCGGGTGCGGGGGTCTCGGTGGTCGATGGCTTCTTCTACGCCTTGCTGGTAAAGAACTGATTAGTCCCTTGGTCTTGCGCCTGCCGTTCTCCGCCGCCCCGTTTTCCGCCGCCTTGGCGCGAGCGGCGCTGTTGCGTCTGTTGCTGGCACTGTTGTTGCTCGCCGGGCTGGCACCGGCCAGGGCAGACGGGGTGGATCTGGTGCAGCTGAGCACCGAGCGGGCCGAGGATGGCCTCTTGATGAGCTTCAGCACCCGCTTCGAGCTGCCGCGGCCGGTCGAGGACGCTTTGCTGAAGGGCGTGCCCATTTATTTCACCGCCGAGGCCTCGGTGCTGCGTTCGCGCTGGTACTGGCGCGATGAGCGCGTCTCGCGGGTCTCGCGCAGCTGGCGCCTGGCCTGGCAGCCGCTGACTCGCCAGTACCGTGTCAGCAACGGCGGCCTGCACCAGAGCTATGTCACGCTGCCCGAGGCGCTGGCCTCGCTGCGCGGCATTGCCGGATGGCGGTTGGCCGAGGGCAAAGATCTGGAAGAGGGTAGCCGCTACTACCTGGAGTTCAGCTACCGGCTCGATACCAGCCAACTGCCCAGGCCGATGCAGATCGGCCTGGGCTCGCCGCAGGGCTGGGCCCTGAGCGTCGAGCGCAGCCTGGCGCTGAATGCTGACCTGACCAGCAACAAGCCATGACCCGCGCCGCGCGTTGGGCCTGGCTGGTCTCGCTGGTGGCCGTTACCGGCGCCAGCGGCGTGTTGGCCTTTTTGCTGTCGATCGGCGGTACCGCGCAGCGTGGCTTTTTCGAGCGCCACTACGTCTGGTTGTTCTGGCTCAATGCGACGGTGGCTGCGGTGCTGGTGCTGGTCATCAGCGTGGCGGCGGTGCGCCTGGTGCTGCGGGTGCGTGCCGCCAAGTTCGGCAGCCGGCTGTTGCTGAAGCTGGCCGGCATTTTTGCGCTGGTGGGCGTGGTGCCGGGGTTGCTGATCTACACCGTGTCCTACCAGTTCGTGAACCGCAGCATCGAGAGCTGGTTCGATGTCCGGCTGGCCAGCGCGCTGGATGCCGGCCTGAACCTCGGGCGAGGCACGCTGGACGGCCTGGTCAACGACCTGTCGAACAAAACCCGCGACGCCGCCGACCGCCTGACTGACACCCAAAGCCTGCAGCCGTTGGCGCTGGAGCGTATCCGCGAGCAGCTCTCGGCCCGCACTGTGGCCCTGGTGGGCAACGGCGGGCAGATCCTGATGTCGGTGGGCGGCGACACCAGCGCGCTGGCGCCGGAGCGGCCTGGCGCGGTGCTGCTGCGGCAGGCGCGCGCCTCCGGTGTGATGAGCCAGCTCGAAGGCCTGGAGGACGAGGCCCAGGCTCTGCAGGGCAATGCCTTGCTGCGCGCGCTGGCCCTGCTGCCCAGCACCGATATGAGCCTGGGCAGCGCCGACCGTTATCTGATGGTAGTGCAACGCCTGCCCAGCCAGGTCCTGGCCAATGCCTTGGCGGTGCAGACCGCCAACAGCGAGTACCAGCAGCGCGCGCTGGAGCGCGACGGACTGCGCCGCATGTATCTGGGCACCTTGACCCTGGTGCTGATTCTGGCGGTGTTCGCGGCCCTGCTGTTGGCCGTCACCCTGGGCAATCAGCTGGCCCGGCCGCTGCTCCTGCTGGCCGACGGCATGCGACAGGTCGCGCATGGCGATCTGTCGGCCAAACCGGTGCTGTCCTCGCGCGACGAGCTGGGCGGCCTGACCCGCTCCTTCGCCGACATGACCGATCAGCTGGCGGACGCCCGTGCGCTGGTCGAGCGCAGCGTGGCCGATCTAGAGGGCGCGCGCACCAACCTGCAGACGATTCTGGACAACCTGACCGCCGGCGTGATCGTGTTCGACGCCCAGCAGCAGATCGATACCGTCAACCCCGGCGCGACCCGAATCCTGCGCCTGCCGCTGTCGGCCTATCGCGGTCGGCGGCTCGAAGAGGTGCCGCAGTTGGAGGCCTTTGCCCAGTCTGTCTGGCAGCGTTTCGAGCAGCTCAGCGACGCACCCGAAGCCGGCGAGCGTGGCCACTGGCAGGACGCCTTCGAGCTGCAATTGCAGTCCGGCCAGGACACACTGACCCTGCTGGTGCGAGGCGCGCAGCTGCCGCTGGACGGCCGCTTGATGGTGTTCGACGACATCTCTGAAGTGGTCTCTGCCCAGCGTTCGGCCGCCTGGAGCGAGGTGGCACGGCGCCTGGCCCACGAGATCAAGAATCCGTTGACGCCGATCCAGCTCTCTGCCGAGCGCCTGCAGCACAAGCTCGAAGCCAAGCTGGAAGGGGCGGACCAGGCCATGCTGGTGCGCTCGGTCGCCACCATCGTCAACCAGGTGCAGGCGATGAAGCAACTGGTCAATGAGTTCCGTGACTATGCCCGGCTTCCCTCGGCCAAGCTCAGCGCGCTGGACCTGAATGCGCTGGTGTCCGAGGTGCTGATGCTGTATGCCCCAGCCCAGGAGGCTGGCCGGCTGCATGCCGAGCTGGCCCAGGAGCCGCCGCTGATCGAGGGCGACGCGACACAGCTGCGCCAGGTCATCCACAACCTGGTGCAGAACGCGCTGGACGCTGTCAGCGACAAGCCCGACGGCCATGTGCTGGTGCGTACGCAGAAGGCCTTCAACGAGGCCGGCGAGCTGCGCGCGCTGCGTTTACAAGTAACCGACAACGGCCCCGGCTTTGCCGAGAAGGTGCTCAAACGCGCTTTCGAGCCTTATGTCACGACCAAGACCAAGGGCACCGGCCTGGGCCTGGCCGTGGTGAAGAAAATCGCCGACGAGCATGGCGCGCGCATCCGCCTGGCCAACCTTCATTTGCAGGGCGACCAGGCTCAGGCGCTGATCGGCGCTCAAGTTTCGTTATCATTTTCAAAACTCGCGACTGCACCCAGCCCGGCCGAACCCGGCGATGCGCACAGGGCCGCGTGAACAGTAGGCATACATGGCAACCATTCTTGTAGTTGACGACGAACTGGGCATACGAGCCCTGCTGTCCGAAATCCTGACCGACGAAGGTCACACGATCGAGCTCGCCGAGAACGCCGCGCAGGCCCGCGCCGTGCGCGAACGGATGCGGCCCGATCTGGTGCTGCTGGACATCTGGATGCCCGATGTCGACGGCATCACCCTGCTCAAGGAGTGGGGCAGTGCCGGTCAGCTGTCGATGCCGGTGATCATGATGAGCGGTCACGGCACGATAGACACGGCGGTCGAAGCTACCAAGGTCGGCGCGATCGCCTTCCTCGAAAAACCGATCACCTTACAGAAGCTGCTGCGAGCAGTTGAGCAGGCCCTGGTCAAGACCGCGCCGCGCGCCGCACCGGTTGTCGGCGTGCCCAGCAGCTACGCCCGCAGCGAGCTGATGAGCCCGAGTTCGCATGTGGCGCCGGTACTCAGCGCTCCGCCGCTGGCCAGCCTTCCGACCAACGGCCTGGCCTCTGAGCAGGTGTTCGAGCTTGACCGTCCGCTGCGCGAGGCCCGCGACGCCTTCGAGAAAAGCTATTTCGAGTTCCATCTCGCCAAGGAAAGTGGCTCGATGACTCGAGTCGCCGAGAAGACCGGCCTGGAGCGTACTCACCTCTACCGCAAGCTCAAGCAACTAGGTGTGGACCTGACACGCAACAAGCGCGGTGGCGGTCTGTAATTTCTATGCTATAGTCATGGTCTTCGCTGATTCGGCAGACCTGTCGAAAAGGCGAGAAAAAAGATAAATGGCCTGGTAGCTCAGTTGGTAGAGCAGCGGATTGAAAATCCGCGTGTCGGTGGTTCGATTCCGCCCCAGGCCACCAAGACATTGTGCAAAAGCCCATCCTCAGTGATGGGCTTTTGTTTGTTTGGCGCATGTTCTTGGCGCCGTCGAATATCGCACTGCGGGATTAGCTCAGTTGGTAGAGCGATACCTTGCCAAGGTATAGGTCGAGAGTTCGAGTCTCTTATCCCGCTCCAGATTCGCCCATGTGGCTCAGTGGTAGAGCACTCCCTTGGTAAGGGAGAGGTCACGCGTTCGATCCGCGTCATGGGCACCAGGACCTCGGCGGCCTCGCTGTACGTCCTCTGGGTGTTTAGCGATTTGGTTCGTTGGTCCGCCCATGGATCGTCGGTCCGAACATACTCTCGTGGGCTGTCTGATCAGGGAACCGACGATGAATACCGAGACAAGCGCCCTGCGCGCATCCCAGGCCGAGTTGCTGAGCAGGTTGATCGCCGGTCTGTGCACCCGCACGCTGAATCAGTTTGCCGAAGAGTCGCGGCTGGACGGTGAAAGCCTCAAGGATGCGGTCGAGCGCTACGAGGTCGACTACGCTTGGCAGGTGTTGAGCTCGGGGCGCCTGCGCGACGACACCGTTTCTCGGTTGGCGGGCCGGCTCAAGCAGCCGGTGAGCGAGCCGCTGAAGACCTGGATTGCCGAGATCCTGAATGCAGCCGCCTCGGCTCAGCCGTCCGAGCTGCTGATGAGCTTTGACAACGATGTGCCGGAGCAATTGGCCGCGCTGCTGTGCGCCGACTTAGTTCCCGAAACCGAGCCGGCAGCCGCGGCACTGAGCTGAGCGCTCTGCGGCTTCTGCACGGCGGCAAACGGCCGCCGGCCCCGGGCGTTTCCTTTGTCGCAACTGTATCGACCGCGCCCGGTCGTCGTGACTGCCTTGCATAATCCCGGCCAAACAATGCCTGGGAGGGCCTGCTTGATGAGTAGTGATCTCGACAAACTCAACCGGCTCACCGAGTCGCATGGCGCGCTGCGGCCCGGCAAGGGCATGGTGTCGGGGGTGATCGCGCTGGCGCTGGCAATCCTGTGCTTTCTCGGCGTGCTGGCATTTCACTGGCCCGAGTACCTCACGACGCCGCAGCTGCGCCGCTCCTACCAGGTCGATACACTGCGCAGCCTGCTGTTTGGTGCGCTGGTGCTGTCGGGCGCGATTGCGCTGTTCAACATCCTGCGCGGCCGAGCGCGCTGGCTGGCGCTGGCGGCTTTTGTGCTGATAGCCCTGTCGCTTGCCCTGGGCGGCCACAAAGTGCCGGTAGACAGCAACTTCCCCGACAACACGCCCTATATCGGCCTGGACTGGTTCATCCTCGACCTGCTGGGCTCGACTCTGATCTTTGTGTTCATCGAGAAGCTGTTCGCGCTGCGCAAGGACCAGCCGGTGTTCCGCTCCGAGTGGCAGACCGATTTCCACCATTTCATCGTCAACCATATGGTGGTGGGCTTCGTGCTGCTGGCCACCAATCTGCTGGTGCACAGGCTGTTCGGCTGGGCCGCACATGACGGTGTCCGCGGCTGGGTGCAGGGGCTGAACTTCTGGCTCGCGCTGTTTTTGATCGTGCTGGTGGCCGATCTGGTGCAGTACTGGACGCACCGGGCCTATCACGAGGTACCGACGCTGTGGCGGCTGCATGCGGTGCACCACAGCGTCAAGAGCATGGACTGGCTGGCGGGTTCGCGGCAGCACATCCTTGAGCTGGTCATCACCCGCACTCTGGTGCTGGCGCCCATCTATGTGATGGGCTTCAGCAAGGAGGTGATTGACGCCTATATCATCGTCGTCGGCTTCCAGGCGGTGTTCAACCATGCAAATGTCAGCGTGCGGCTAGGCCCGCTGCGATACCTGATCGTGACGCCCAACTTCCACCACTGGCACCACGCCCAGGACGACGAGGCTATCGACAAGAACTACGCCGCCCATTTCGCGTTCCTGGACTACCTGTTCGGCACGGCGGTGAAGTCCGAGCGCGCCTGGCCGGCACGCTATGGCGTGGTCGGCGACTACGTGCCTAATGGCTTCGTCAAGCAGCTGGCCTTCCCCTTCGTGTGGAAAGGCTGAGCCGATGACCAGCCCCGTCCTGCCCGGCGGTTTGCGCGCCCGCCTCGAAGCGCTGCTGGCGCGCGGCCGGGACGATGCGCTGCTGCGCTTCGGTCTTGGCAAGGCCTGTCTGGATGATGGCGATACGGCGGCAGCGGTCGAGCACTTGCAGAAGGCGACCGAGCACAAGCCGGACTACACGGCCGCCTGGAAGCTGCTGGGCAAGGCGCTGCTGGCGCAAGGGCGCCCGCAGGAGGCCGGGGCGGCTTGGCGCCAGGGTCTGGCGCTGGCACAGAGCCAGGGCGATCACCAGGCCGGGCGCGAGATGGGCGTCTTTCTCAAACGTCTGTCACCGCCGCCGCCCGGCTGAAGCTGCGCAGCACCGCTCAACTGCGGTGCTGGTCGTTGTCCTTGTGGCCGATCAGGCGCACCAGGGTCGCACGCAGCCGTGGCGCGTCGATCGGCTTGGTCAGGAAGTCGTTCATGCCTGCCGCCAGGGCCTCGTCACGTTCCGAGATCAGGGCCGCGGCGGTCAGTGCGACGATGGGCAGCTCGGTGGCCGGGAAGCGCCGCCGCACCTGGCGCGTCGCCTCGTGGCCGCTCATCACCGGCATTTGAACATCCATCAATACAGCGTCGAAAGGCTTGCCCATGCTGGCCTGGGCGTTGATGGCCTCGACCGCCTGACTGCCGTCGCTGGCCTGCGAGACCTCCAGCCCCCACTGCTCCAGCAGGGCCACGGCAATCATCATGTTGACCGGGTTGTCCTCCACCATCAGCACGCGCAGGCCCTGCAGATCCTGGTTGTCGCGCGCCTCGCGCAGCGTGGTGCTGATCGGCGTCGGCGCGCCGGCCAACGGCAGCTCGGCCCAGAAGGTCGATCCCTGGCCCGGCGTGCTGTCCACGCCCACCGTGCCGCCCATCAGCTCGGCCAGTTCTCGGCAGATCGACAGGCCCAGCCCCGTGCCGCCGTAGCGCCGCGTGGTCGATTCGTCGGCCTGGGTGAAGGGCTGGAACAGGCGCTCGTGCAGCGCCGGCTCGATGCCTGGCCCGGTGTCCGTCACTTCGATGCGCAGCCGCTGCTCATCCTGCCGGTGCACCCGCACGGCCACCGCACCGGCCTGTGTGAATTTCAGGGCATTGCTCAGATAGTTGCTGAGGATCTGGCGCGTGCGCATCGGGTCGCCGACCACCCAGGCCGGAACGTCCTCGTCGACATCGATACGGAAAGACAGGCCACGCGCCTGCGCTAGCGTCAGATAGGCCAGGCGCATTGTGCCCAGCATGTCGCGCAGGGCGAACGGGACCGACTCCAGGGTCAGGCGGCCGGCCTCGATCTTGGACAGATCCAGGATGTCGGAGATCAGGCCCGACAGGCTCTCGGCGCTGTCCAGCATCTGGTCTAGATACTGGCGCCGGGTGGCCTCGTCCAGATCGGGCTGTTGCACCATGCGGGCCAGGCCCAACAGGCCGTTCAGTGGAGTGCGGATCTCGTGGCTGGTGTTGGCCAGGAAGGCGCTCTTGGCGCGGTTGGCGGCCTGCGCCTCGTCCTTGGCTTGGGCTAGCGCGGCCTCAACGCGGCGCTTCTCGGTTACGTCCTCCATGATCCAGATCGTGCCGCCGCGGCTCGGGTGGTTCGGGTCCACCGCCTTGGCGAGCAGTCGACACAGAAAGGTCGAGCCGTCGCGGCGGCGCATCGGCCGTTCGATCTCGACTTGCTCTCCGGCGGCAAGGCGTGGGCCCAGCTCCTCGCCCACCGCCGCATAGGCCTCGACACCGGGCCAGACGACGCTTCCATGCTGCCCAAGCAGGCCACCTGGCGGCCAGCCGAACATCTCCTCGATCAGCGGATTGACCTGGACGAAGTGTTGGTCGCGCGTCAGCGTGATCCCGATCGAGGCGTTCTGCAGGATCGCCGCATGCACGAGCCGAGTGCGCTCGCTCTCGGTGACATCGCGCGCGTTGACGACCAGATAGGCCTGACCGTCCATATTGAAGGGCGCGGCCGACAGCACCATCGCGATCGATTCGCCCGACTTGGTGATGAAGTTGACCGGCACCTCGCTGACCTTGCCGTGCTGGCGCACGCCGTCTATCACGCGGGCGCGTTCCTCGACGTCCTGCCAGATCCCGATCTCATCCGAGGTGCGGCCCAGCACCTCCTCGGCGCTGTAGCCGGAGAGGCGTTCGAAAGTCTTGTTGACCATCGCATAACGGCCCGAGTTCATCTCGGTCAGCGTGATCACATCGGGGCTGGTCGCGACCAGATGCGAAAGCAGACCCTCGCTGCGGCGCAAGGCGTCCTGGGCGCGCGAGGCCTCGGTCTGGTCGATAAAGAAGGACAGGGTGGCCGGGCCGCTGGTGGCATCGACCCGCACGCTGGTGGCCTGCACCAGGCGGCGTCGGCGCGACAGGGTGCGCAGCTTGAACTCGGCCATCGGCAGCATCGCGCCGACTGCCATCGCTTCGATCTTGGCGGCGCGCTGGCGGGCGCGTTCGTCGTCCCCCGGCTCGTAGTGCGAGAACAGGTCCTGGCCGATCATGCTGGAGCGTTGGGTGTAGCCGAACATCGCCATCGCTGCCGGGTTGGCATCCAGCACCCGGCCCCAACGGTGCAGCACCAGCGGGCTGGGCGAGCGGCGGAACAGCTCGCGGTAGCGTGTCTCGGTGGCGGCCACGGCCTGCTCGGCCTGCACCTCGTTGGTCACATCACGGCCCACGCCCCAGTAGCCTCGGAAGCTGCCCTGAGCGTCGAAGCGCGGCTCTCCGCTGATCGAGACAAAGCGCACCGTGCCGTCCGGCCCGCGCCGACGCGCGACGACGCCGTGGAAGGCGCGGTGCGACTCAAGGTCGGCGCGGTGCGCGTCCAGATCTTCATCCGACAGGCCCAGGTGCTCGACATCCCAGGGTGCCTTACCCAGGCGTGCCGCCAGATCCAGCCCGGAGGAGCCGGGCTTGTCCTCGGCCAAGTGGGTGAAGCGGAACTCGCGATCCATCTCCCAGTACCAATCGGCCGCCATGCTCAGCAGATGGCGGAAGCGGGCATTGCGCTCGCCGGCGGCCAGGATCGAGCGGCGCAGCATGCGCATGCAACCCATGCCGATCACCAGGCCCGACCCCAGCAGAATCAGATGGGTGGCCAGGCGGGCGGGCAGACTGGCAGGCGCGCCCGCGCCTGGTCCCCAGCCCTCCAGCTCGGCGAAGACCAGACCGGCCACGGCCAGCAGGCTGATGCAGAAGATGAAGAGGCCGGCACGCACGCCTTGCAGCGCGGTGGCCAGCACCACCATCAGGCTCATGATGCCCAGCGAGATCGAGGCCAGACCCAGCTGGCGCGATAGCGCCAGCGCGACGGCCGAGGCGATCACCAGGCTCATCACCAGCAGCGCGAAGGCCTTGGCCTGGCGTTGCGGCGGCTGCCAGACGGTCAGCGCGGCCAGCGCCGCCGTGCCCCAGGTCAGCAGCGGCGGGATCAGTCCGTTGAACGGCTCGCCACCGAGGCGGCCAAACCATTGCAGACTGCCGGCCAGGCCGCAGATCAGCGCGCATGCGGCCAAGAACAAGCGCATCGAATGGCGCCGCACGCTGCGCTCCAGCGCGGTAGCGGCATCGCCGGGGCCGACATCATGCCCGACCAGGCTGCTCAAATCGTCCAGGGTGTCCTTGCTCACAACGCCATTCGCTCCGCTCGCGCCGAAGCCGGTCTTCGACGAAGAGCGCAGTCTCCGCCAGAACCTGGCGGCCTGAATACCCGGTCAGCCCCCGAATGCGTGGGCTTATCGCAGCAGTTCGGGGTAAACGCGAACTAATGCTCAGGCGGGGCGGGCCTGGTTCAGCTGCTCGCGGGTCTGCTGCGCGGCGCGGCGGGCCGCTGCAGCAAAGTCGTCGCCGCCGCTGGCGTAGAGCACGGCGCGCGAGGAGTTGACGATGATCAGGCCGTCGCTGCGCAGGCCGGCCCGCACCGTCGCGTCGGCATCGCCGCCCTGAGCGCCGACGCCGGGAATCAGCAGCGGCAGGGTTGGCGCGAGCTCGCGCACCCGGGAGATCTCCTCCGGATAGGTGGCGCCCACCACCAGACCCAGCTGGCCGTTCTTGTTCCATTCGGTCTGCGCCAGCGCGGCCAGATGCTCGAACAGGCGCGGCTGGCCCGACACATCGGCCAGGCGCTGCATCTGCCAGTCATTGCCGCCGGTGTTCGAGGTGCGGCACAGCAGGATGGCGCCCTTGTCGGGGTAGCGCAGATAGGGCTCGATCGAGTCCAGACCCATGAATGGCGACAGGGTCACTGCATCGGCCTGGTAGCGCTCGAAAGCCTCCTTCGCGTACTGCTCGGCGGTCGAGCCGATATCGCCCCGCTTGGCGTCCAGGATCACCGGCACATGGGGCGCGACCCGCTTGATGTGTGCCATCAGCCGCTCCAGCTGATCCTCGGCGCGATGGGCGGCGAAATAAGCGATCTGCGGCTTGAAGGCGATCACCAGATCCTTGGTGGCGTCGACGATCGCGCTGCAGAAGTCGTAGATGCGGCCGGCATCGCCCTTCCATGCGCCTGGGAATCGGGCCGGGTCCGGGTCCAGACCCACGCAAAGCAGCGAGTGGTTCAGTTGTTCGGCTTTGTGGAGTTGCTGGATGAAATTCATGGGCGGCCTGGCGACGGTTTGGGGTAGCGTATTGTCCCGGTTTTGCATCGGGAGCAGGAAGATGACGGTGTTGGAGACCGAGCGGCTGCGGCTGCGCCATTTCGGGCCGGCGGACGCAGCCTTCATCCTGGAACTGCTCAACGAGCCCTCCTGGATCGCCCATATCGGCCCGCGTGATGTGCATGATCTGGCCGCCGCCGAGGCCTGGATCGAGGCGAAGCTGGTGGCCAGCTATGCCCGCCTGGGTTTCGGCTTCTGGGCCGTCGAGCGCCGCACGGACGGCGAGCTGCTGGGCATGTGCGGCCTGATCAAGCGCGACAGCCTGCCTGAGGTAGACCTGGGCTATGCCTTCGTGCCGCGCGCCTGGGGTACCGGCTATGCCCGCGAGGCCGCTGCCGCCTGCCTGCGCCATGGCGCCGAGGCGCTAGGCATGCAAACCATCCTGGGCATCACCGGGCCGGACAACGAAGCATCGCAGCGTGTGCTGACGGGCATCGGCATGCGCTTCGTCGAGACCCGGATACTGGACGGCGAGACGCGCCAGACCCAGGTCTACAGTTGGGGTCAGATCTTGCGGGCCAGCTCCTCAGCCTTGCCCGTATAGCTGCCCGGTGTCATCGCCAGCAGCCGGGTCTTCTCTGCTTCGGGCAGTTCCAGCGTGTGGATGAACTCGCGGATCGATTCCCGAGTGATGGCCTTGCCGCGGGTCAGCTCCTTCAGGCGCTCGTAGGGGTTGGGCAGGGCGTAGCGGCGCATCACGGTCTGGATCGGCTCGGCCAGCACTTCCCAGGCGCTGTCCAGGTCTTCGGCCAGCGCGGCCTCGTTGACCTCCAGCTTATCCAGACCCTTCAGCAGCGACTCGTAGCCCAGCACGGCATAGCCCAGCGCGACGCCCATATTGCGCAGCACGGTGGAGTCGGTCAGGTCGCGCTGCCAGCGGCTGATCGGCAGCTTCTGGCTCAGATGGCTCAGCAGCGCATTGGCCAGGCCGAAATTGCCCTCTGCGTTCTCGAAGTCGATCGGGTTGACCTTGTGCGGCATCGTCGAGCTGCCGATCTCGCCGGCCACCGTGCGCTGCTTGAAATAGCCCAGCGACACATAGCCCCAGACATCGCGCGACCAGTCGATCAGGATGGTGTTGGTGCGCGTCACAGCATCGAACAGCTCGGCCATATAGTCGTGGGGCTCGATCTGGATGGTGTAGGGGTTGAACGTCAGCTCCAGCTGCTGCTCGATGACGCGCTGGCTGAAGGTCTCCCAGTCGAATTCTGGCCAGGCTGACAGGTGGGCGTTGTAGTTGCCGACCGCGCCGTTCATCTTGGCAAGCAGCTTGACGTCGGCGATGCGCGCGCGGGCGTTGCGTAAGCGGGCGACGACATTGGCGATCTCTTTGCCTACCGTGGTCGGGCTGGCGGTCTGGCCATGGGTGCGGCTGAGCATCGGCGTTGCGGCCAGCGTGTGGGCCATGGTGCCGAGCTTGGCGATGATGCGGTCGACGGTGGGCAGCAGCACCTCGGCGCGCGCTGCCTTCAGCATCAGGCCGTGGCTGGTGTTGTTGATGTCCTCGCTGGTGCAGGCGAAGTGCACGAACTCGCCGGCGGCCTTCAGCTCGGGCGCGTTCTCGAAGCGGGACTTCAGCCAGTACTCGACCGCCTTGACATCATGGTTGGTGGTCTTTTCGATGTCCTTGATGGCCTGGGCATCGGCCTCCGAGAAGCGCGTCACCAGCGAGCGCAACAGCCCGCGCGCGGCCTCGGACAAGGGCGCGAACTCGTCGAAGCCGGCGTCGGACAGTGCGATGAACCACTCCACCTCCACTTGCACGCGCCGGTGCATCAATCCGAACTCGGACAGCAGTGGGCGCAGAGCGGCCACGCGCGAGGCATAGCGGCCGTCCAGGGGCGAGAGGGCGCTGATACTGGAGAAGGCGGAGAGCGTGGTCATGGCGTGTGCGCGGGCGGGCCGCAAGAGCTGAGGGCAAACCCGCAGATTTTATCCGGCCGGCCCGAGCTGGCAGAAATCCTTCTGGCAAACCATGCTTGGCAGGCCGGCACGCCTCTTGCCTAATGCAAGTGAGTCCGCCCCTGTCGACGTCCACAACAAGGAAACACGCCATGAGATCTGTCCCGACCTCGGCCCTGCGCCGCCTCACCCTCGGCTTGGCCGCCGCCAGCCTCGCTGTCCTCGCCCTGCCTGCCTCGGCACAGGCCAAGCTCAAGGTGGCCGGCATCTACACCGTGCCGGTCGAGCAGCAATGGGTCAGCCGCATCAACAAGGCGCTGAAGGCGGCCGAGGCGCGCGGCGAGATCGAGTACGCCTTCTCCGAGAACGTCAGCAATGCCGACTACGAGCGCGTGCTGCGCCAGTACGCCGAGAAGGGCTACGGCCTGGTGGTCGGCGAGGCCTTCGCGGTCGAGGCGGCGGCGCGCAAGGTCGCCAAGGACTATCCCAAGACCGCCTTCTTGCTGGGCTCCAGCGGCAAGCCGCAGGCGCCGAACTTCGCGGTCTTCGACAACTACATCCAGGAGCCGGCCTATCTCAGCGGCATGATTGCCGGCGGCGTCAGCAAGAGCGGCAAGATCGGCCTGGTTGGCGGCTTCCCAATCCCCGAGGTCAACCGCCTGATGCATGCCTTTATGGCCGGGGCCAAGGAGGTCAACCCCAAGGCCGAGTTCACCGTCAGCTTCATCAATAGCTGGTTCGACCCGCCCAAGGCCAAGGAGGCCGCCTTCGCGATGATAGACAAGGGCGCGGACGTGATGTACGCGGAGCGCTTTGGCGTCAGCGACGCGGCCAAGGAGCGCAAGGTGCTGGCCATCGGCAATGTGATCGACACCCAGGCCCAGTATCCCGACACCGTGGTCGCCTCGGCGCTCTGGCATATGGAGCCCAGCATCGACCGCGCGATCAAGGCGGTCAAGACGAACGCCTTCAAGGCCGAGGACTACGGCCCCTACTCGATGATGAAGCACAAGGGCAGCGAGCTGGCACCCTTGGGCACTTTCGAGAAGAAGGTTCCGGCCGATGTGATCGCCAAGGTCAGGGCCAAGGAGAAGGCCATTCTGGACGGCAGCTTCGTCGTCAAGGTCGACGACAGCCAGCCCAAGTCCACGGCCAAGTGACGACGACGTGACGGCCCCAGCGCTGCAGTTGCGCGGCATCAGCAAGCGCTTCGGTGCGCTGCTGGCAAATGATGGCATCTCTCTGACGCTCGAACAGGGGCAGGTCTTGGCCTTGCTCGGCGAGAACGGGGCAGGTAAAAGCACCCTGGTATCCATACTGTTCGGCCACTATCTGGCCGACGCTGGCGAGATCACGGTGTTCGGCCGGCCGCTGCCGCCGGGCCAGCCCAAGATGGCGCTGGCCGCCGGCATTGGCATGGTGCACCAGCATTTCACTCTGGCCGAGCGCCTGACGGTGCTGGACAACGTTATGCTAGGCCTGGAGCCGCTGTGGCAGCCCTTCGCGCGCCGTGCCGCGCAGCGCCAGCGCCTGCTCGATACCGCGATGCGCTTTGGCCTGCAGGTCGATCCCGATGCGCTGATCGCTGACCTCTCGGTCGGCGAGCGCCAGCGCGTCGAGATCCTCAAGGCTCTGGTGCGCGGCGCCCGAATCCTGATCCTGGACGAACCGACGGCAGTTCTGACGCCGCAGGAAAGCCAATCGCTATTTGCCTCGCTGAAGGCACTGGTGGCCGAAGGCATGGCCGTCATCTTCATTAGCCACAAGCTCGACGAAGTGCTGGCCGTCTCGGACCGCATCGCGGTGTTGCGCGGGGGCAAGCTGATCGCCGAGCTGGACGCGGCCGGCGCGTCCAAGGCCGATCTTGCCGAGGCCATGGTGGGCCGTGCCGTGCCGAGCCCCAAGCGCGCGGCGACACAGCCTGGCGACATCGTCTGCTGCCTGCGCGGCGCCACGCTCGCGGCCAAGCCGGGGCTGCGCGGCGTCGATTTGGAACTGCGCGCCGGCGAGGTGCTAGCGGTTGCCGGGGTGGCTGGCAATGGGCAGCATGCGCTGGCCGATCTGCTGCATGGGCTGCTGGGCTTAGAGGGTGGCGAGCTGCGGGTGCTGGGGGAAGACCTGGCCCCACGACCCGGGGCCTGGCTGGCGGCCGGTGTGGCCCGCATCCCGGAGGATCGCCATGCGGTGGGCGTGGTTGGCGACTTGCTGCTGTGGGAGAACACGCTGTTGGAGCAGTACCGCGCGCCGACGTTCTCGCGCTGGGGACTTCTGAAGCGCAAGCGGGCGCGCGCCCATGCGCAGGACATCGTGCAGCGCTTCGATGTGCGCGGTCTCGAAGACCGCGGCCTGGACACGCTGACCCGCAGCCTGTCGGGCGGCAATATGCAGAAGCTCATCCTTGGCCGTGCGCTGACCGGCGACCCCAAGGCCGGGAGCCTGCCGAGGCTGATCGTTGCCAACCAGCCGACCTGGGGCTTGGACGTCGGCGCTGTGGCCTATGTGCACCAGCAGCTGCTGGACGCCTGTGCAGCCGGCGCGGCGGTGCTCTTGATCTCCGAAGACCTGGACGAGATCTTTGCCATCGCCGACCGTATCGCCGTGATGCACGAGGGCAGGCTCGGCGCCGCCAAGCCGCGCGCCGACTGGACCCTTGGCAGCATCGGCCTGGAGATGACCGGCAGCCAAGTGGGGGAGGCTGGCCATGCGGCTTGAGAAACGTTCGGTGCCCTCACAGGCCTGGCGCCTGGCCGCGCCGCTGCTGGCGCTGGCCCTGACTTTGGCCGTCAGCTCGCTGCTCGTGGCCTGGGCCGGCGCACCGGTTGGCAAAGCCTATGCGCTGCTGCTGGAAGGCGGCTTTGGCTCGCGCTTTGCCTGGAGCGAGACACTCACCCGCGCGACGCCGTTGATACTTACTGGGCTGGCCGCCGCCATCGCCTTCAAGGCGCGGCTCTACAACATCGGTGCCGAGGGTCAGCTCTATATGGGAGCGCTGGCGGCGGTGCTGGTCGGGGGGCTGCATGGCGGTACAGGTCTTGATTGGCCCAGCTGGGCTCTGTTCCCATTGATGATGGCGGCCGCCGCGCTGGCCGGAGCCATGCTGCTGCTGGGTCCGGCGCTGCTGAAGAGCCGATTGGGCGTCGATGAGGTGGTCACCACGCTGCTGTTGAACTTCATCGTGCTCCTGTTTGTTTCGTGGATGCTGGACGGGGCTATGAAGGACCCGTTGGCGATGGGTTGGCCGCAGAGTGTCGGACTGCAGGAATCGCTGCAGTTGGGGAAGCTGGTCGAGCGCAGCCGTGTCCACACTGGCTTGCTATGGGCCATCGCGGCGGCGCTGCTGCTGTGGGCTCTGTTCAAGTACAGCCGCACCGGTTTCGAGATCCGTGCGGTCGGCGCGAATGCGCAGGCGGCCGCCTTTGCCGGCATGCCGGTGGCCTGGGTCAGCCTGAAGGTGGCTTTGCTGTCGGGTGCGCTGGCGGGCCTGGCCGGTGCGATCGAGGTGGCCGGCCGCACAGGCTATGTCACGCTGGACATGAGCCCCGGCTATGGCTATAGCGGCATCGTGATCGCAATGCTGGCGGGGTTGAATCCGCTCGGTGCCTTGCTGTCGGCGGTGTTCGTCGCCGGCCTGCTGGTCGGCGCCGACAGCATGAGCCGCTCGGTCGGCGTGCCGACCTATATCGCCGATGTGATCGTCGCGACCGCGCTGATCGCTATGCTGGTCAGTGGCCTGTTGGTCAACTACCGCATCCATTTGAGGAGCCGCGATGGGCGCTGAGATCCTCGAGTTGCTGTCCGGCAGTGCCTTTTGGGTCGCGGTGCTCCGCATCGCGACGCCCTTGATCCTCGGCACCCTGGGCGTGCTGCTGTGCGAGCGCGCCGGCGTGCTGAACCTGGGCATCGAGGGCATCATGGTGGCCGGCGCTTTTGCCGGCTGGCTGACGGTCTACCAGGGGGGCGGGCTGTGGCTGGGTGTGGGTGTCGCGGCCGGGGTCGGCGCGCTGCTGGGTCTGCTGCATGGCTGGCTCACCGTGAGCCTGTCGCTCTCGCAACATGTCTCGGGCTTGGGGCTGACCTTGCTGGCGACGAGTCTGGCCAGCTATGCCTACCGCGTCAGCTTCCCCAAGGTCGAGAACCCGCCGACGATTGAGCCCTTCGCCGCAATGGGCGCCTGGTTGCCGATCCCTATTCTGAATGCCCAGACTCCGCTGACCCTGCTGGCCCTGCTGCTGGTGCCCGTGCTGGCCTATGGTCTGAACCGCACGCCGCTGGGCCTGGCTGTGCGCATGGTCGGCGAAAGCCCGGCCGCCGCCGAGGGTCAGGGTCTATCGGTCGTGCGGCTGCGCATTGGCGCCATCATGGCCGGTTCAGCGCTAATGGGCATAGCCGGCGCCTTTCTGACCCTGGCCGCCTTCAACGCCTTCTACTTCAATATGGTCAACGGCCGCGGCTGGGTCTGCGTGGCCCTGGTCGTATTCGCTTCCTGGCGGCCCGGCAAGGCGCTGGTGGGCGCGCTGCTGTTCGCCTTCTTCGATGCGCTGCAACTGCGCCTGCAGCAAAGCAGCGGTGGCGCTATGCTGCCCTACCAGCTTTACCTGATGCTGCCCTATTTGCTTTCCATCGTTGCCCTGGTACTGGTGGCCCGCAAGGCGGCCTATCCCCAGGCGCTGATGAAGCCCTATCGCAAGGGGGAGCGCTGAGGCGGCGGGTTGCCGGGTCCACACTGGACGCAGTGTCCCCCTTCGGCACGCGCTCTTCAAATGGTGAATATGAAACAGTCGTTGCCCGCAGCCGTCAGCGGCGAGCGTTGCGAGTTTGACAGTGCGGCGGGGCGCCTGAGTGTCTATGTCGCCGGCGAAGGCCCGCCCCTAGTGCTCATCCACAGCATCAACGCATCGGCGTCTGCCGCTGAAATGCGACCACTGCATGAGCACTACCGAGCGACGCACACCGTTTTTTCAGTCGATCTGCCAGGTTACGGCTTTTCTGATCGCAGCGACCGGGACTACACGCCGCGCCTGATGACGGATGCGGTCCACGCATTCACCGCATGGGTTCAGTCCCGTTGCGGGCCGGCACCCATCGATGCATTGGCTCTGTCGCTATCGAGCGAATACCTGGGACGCGCCGCTTCAGAGGCGCCGGGCAGGTACAGAAGCGTGGCGCTCGTCAGTCCCACGGGCTTCAACGGGCTGAAAACGTGGCGTGCAGCCCCTGGCAGCACGCGCGGGCTGCCGTGGTTGTACAAGGCGTTGCGCGGGCCGAGGGCGGTCTGGGGGCTTGCGCTCTTCCGTGCGCTGACCCGGCCTGGTGTGATTCGCTATTTTCTGGGCCGCACTTGGGGGTCGAAGAACATCGACGAAGCGCTTTGGGCCTATGACGTGCTAACCACCGGAGTGCCCGGCGCCCAGCATGCCCCCTTGCACTTCTTGTCAGCGAAGCTCTTCAGTGCAGACATACACACGGTTTACGAAAGTCTCGCGATGCCGGTTTGGATGTCGCATGGCGTGCGCGGTGACTTTACCGACTATCGCGGCAAGTCAATCGTCGAGAGCAGCCCCAACTGGCAGTTCACCATCTTCCCGACCGGGGCGCTGCCGTACTTCGAGGTCCCACAGGACTTCTGCAATGCCTATGACCGGTTTCTCGACCTTCGGCAGGCCAGTGCGTAGAGTTTGTTGATCAATTGTTGGCTCCGTCCGTGACTCGCTGCCCCATGCCGACATCCATTCGAATGTTGTGAGCATTGCCTGACACGAACCGGCACCGTTGTCCGATCCCCACCCCACGGTGTTCCCGGCAGGATGCAGAGAATGCCAACCGGAGTGCGCCATGTCCTTCATCAATCCGACCTCGTCCCCCGAGACCTTGTTTGCTCATCGGCCGCCGATCAAGGCTCCCGGTGATGATGACGAGCCCCAACCCATGCCTGTCGATCCCGATGAGGGGCCGATAGACCCGGCGCCGGAGGATGACCCGACACCGGGGCGCGGCATTGATCGCGGGCCCTGAGCGTTGGCGCGATGGCGACAAATCGACCGCGCGCCCTCATTGACCCGCGCGCCACCCTGCTGATGCGCCATCCCGGCGCCTTCCTGCTCGGTGCGCTGAAGGCTTTTCGCGCCAACCAGGGTCTGCTGCTGGCCGGCGCGGTGGCTTACTACGCGCTGCTGTCCATCGTCCCGCTGCTGATACTGGCGGTGATCGCGCTCTCGCATGTGATCGACCAAGCGGCGCTCTTGCAAACCCTGGGCCGCTATCTGGAATGGCTGTTGCCGGGGCACTCGCGCGCGGTCGTCGCCGAGCTGGCGCAGTTCCTGGCCTTCCGCTCGGTTGTGGGCTGGGTGCTGCTGGTGACGATGCTGTTCTTCAGCTCGCTGGCCTTCACGGTGCTGGAGAACGCGATGTCGGTGATCTTCCACCACCGCGTGCTGATACGGCGGCGCCACTTCCTGGTGTCGGCACTGATCCCCTATGGCTACATCCTGTGCCTGGGCTTCGGCCTGCTGGTCGTGACACTGGTGGCCGGCGCGCTACAGGCCATGGGCCAGAGCGAGATTCAGTTCCTGTGGCGCAGCTGGTCGCTGGTGGGGGTGTCCGGCCTGCTGTTCTATTTGCTGGGTTTTGCCGGCGAGGTCTTCGTGCTGACCTCGATCTATATGGTGATGCCGGTTGGGCGCCCCTCGCTGCGGCTGGCGTTGTTTGGCGCGATCGCTGCAGCCCTGCTATGGGAGCTGTCGCGCCATGCCCTGGTTTGGTACTTCGGCACTTTGTCACAGATCAGCACGGTGTACGGCTCCTTGACGACCTCGATCGCGGTGCTGCTGAGTCTGGAACTGGGTGCGACCTTGATGCTGTTCGGTGCGCAGCTGATCTCCCAGTACGAACGCCTGGAGGTTGGCGACACCCCGCCTCGTGTCTTCAGTACCGCGCCTGGCTAGGCGGCACGCCGCGCCACCCAGTAGATCGCGCCCTCGGCGCCATAGCGCTCGGCGTGCCGCTCGCCGGCCGCCAGCTCGAAGCACTCGCCGACCCGCAGATGCCGGGTCTTGGCTGCCACCTTCAGCCACATCTCACCCTCGGCGATGACGGCCTTGGCGACAAAGGGTTGGCTGTGCTCATCGACCACGGTAAACGGCGCCCAGCGCCGCTCGAGCACCTCGTCGAATCCCGCGGCAAGGGCTTGGTGCCGGTAGTGCTCGAAGCTCGTGATGTTCATGGTCTTTCTCCTTGGGGGTCTTTTTGCTTGCGTGAGGCCCCTCAATGGTAGGCTGGCGGCCATGCTGATCCGTAATATCTGCCTTCCCGATGGCCGCCGCGGCCAGGACCTGCTGGTGCGCGATGGCCGCATCGCCGCCATCGCGCCGGCCTTGCCAGCGCCAGAGGGCATGGAGATCATCGACGGCCAGGGTCAGCTGCTGAGCCCGCCTTTTGTCGATGCCCATTTCCATATGGACGCCACGCTCAGCTACGGTCTGCCCAGGGTCAATCAGAGCGGCACGTTGCTGGAAGGCATTGCGCTTTGGGGTGAGCTCAAGCCACTGCTGACGCAGGAGGCCCTGATCGAGCGGGCGCTGGCCTATTGCGACTGGGCTGTGGCCAAGGGCCTGCTGGCGATACGCTCGCATGTCGATGTCTGCGACCCGCGCCTGCTGGCGGTCGAGGCCCTCTTGCATGTGCGCGAGCGGGTGAAGCCCTATCTTGATCTGCAGCTGGTGGCCTTCCCGCAGGACGGCGTGCTGCGCTCGCCGGGCGCGCTCGATAACCTGAAGCGGGCGCTGGACATGGGCGTCGACGTGGTCGGCGGCATCCCGCATTTCGAACGGACCATGGCCGATGGAACCGCCAGCGTGAAGCTGCTGTGCGAGCTGGCCGCGGAGCGCGGGCTGCGGGTGGACATGCATTGCGATGAGAGCGATGACCCGCTGTCGCGCCATGTCGAGACCCTGGCCAGCGAAACCCAGCGTCTGGGCCTGCAAGGCCGGGTCACCGGTTCGCACCTGACGTCCATGCATTCGATGGACAACTATTACGTCTCCAAGCTGATCCCGCTGATGGCCGAGGCCGGCTTGCATGCGGTGGCCAACCCGTTGATCAACATCAGCTTGCAGGGCCGCCATGACACGTATCCGAGGCGCCGTGGCATGACCCGGGTGCCCGAGCTGTTGGCGGCCGGCATCAATGTGGGCTTCGGTCACGACTGCGTGATGGACCCCTGGTACAGCTTGGGCAGCGGCGACATGCTGGAGGTCGCCAGCATGGGCCTGCATGTGGCGCAGATGACCTCGCAGGCAGGCATGCGCTCCTGCTTCGATGCGGTGACGGTCAACAACGCCCGCATCCTGGGCCTGGACGGTTACGGCATTGAGGTCGGCCGCAGCGCCGACTTCGTGCTGCTGCAGGCCGGCGATGCGGTCGAGGCGCTGCGGCTGCGCGCGGCCCGGCTGCTTGTCGTGCGCCGGGGCCAGGTCTTGAGCCGGACGCCGCCGGCGACCGCCCGCCTGTGCCTGCCGGGCCGACCGGCGGCCGAGCTCGACTGGCGCTTAGCGCATTGAGGATGCCGAGCGGTGTTGCGCGCAAGGCACAGGCTGCCGTGGCTCGGCAGGGAATAGAGCTGCGGCTCTAGCCCGGCCGCGCGGTGCGGTGGCGCCGGTCGTTGCGGGTCGGGTGCGCTTTCCCGAGCCAGCACATCGGTCCCGTCTTCGCCTGAAAACCCTAGCCGGGCCTGACCCCGCCTATGGCATGCTCTTTCGCTAGATACAAAACAGGCTTGCGCATGAGCGAGCCTCATGCGCAGGAGACACTCCCATGAACATCCGTTTGGCGTTTGGCGCCTTGAGCCTGGCCGTGCTGGCCGCCTGTGGTGGTGGCGAGAGCTCGCCGCCTGCCCCCAGCAGCAACGAGACCACCCGCATCGTCGCCTTTGGCGACAGCCTGACCGATGGCGGCACCTACACCAAGTTCGCCCAGGCGGCCGTGGCCCAGGCCACTGGCGGCGCGATCGCGGCGGCCCCGGTTGGTAAGTTCACCAACAGCGCCGGCGCCGTGTGGGTCGAGGTGCTGGCCGGCAAGCTGGGCACGACCATCGTCAACGAGCGCTTTGAGTACGGCACCAGCTTCCCGGTGCCGGCCCAAATCAGCACCGCTCCCAACGCGACTAACTACGCCCAGGGCGGCTCGCGTGTGGCCAAGCAGCCTGGCATCGGTTGTAGCCCGAACGCCGCCGGAGCCTGCACCGGCGCCACTGCCGTGCCCGTGGTCCAGCAGGTGGACCGCGCGCTGGCCAAGGGCAGCTTCACGGCTACCGACCTGGTGGTCTTCTGGGGCGGCAACAACGATGTGTTCCACAACCTGGCACTGGCCGGGCCCGAGATCACCGCAGCCGTGACCGCCGCCACGATGGCCGGGCAGTCGGCCGCCCAGATCGCCGCGCTGCAGCAGGCGATCGCCGGCAAATATGTGATCGAGATGGAGCAGGCCGCGCTGGCTCTGCTGGAGCAGACCAAGCGCGCCCGGGCGGCCGGTGCGCAGCGCATCGTCGTCATGACTTTGCCGGATTCTGCCAAGTCGCCGATGGGCCAGAGCGCCCAGGTCGGTGCCTCGGGCCGCACCTTGATGTCGACCTTCGTTAAGGCCTTCAACGACCAGCTGATGAAGGAGCTGGCGCTGATGGACACCGGTGTGATGCTGTTTGATGCCGCCGCGCTGTCGGCCCAGTACTACGACAACCCGGCCGCCAACGGCTTCACCAACGTCGCGGTGCCGGTCTGCGACCCGGCCAAGACCAACAACACCTCGCTGGTCTGCTTCGAGATCCCGGGTGTGTTTAGCACCTACTTCCCGGCGGCGGTGGCGCCTGCCGCGACCTCGCTGTTCGCCGATGGCGTGCATCCGACGGTGGCCTCGCATGCCAAGTTCGGCAATGCGATTTACGACGCACTGAAGACCAAGGGCTGGGTGCGCTGAGACCGCACCGACAAGGAGAATTCCCATGACACAGAACAACAAAGCCATCTTGGCCCTGGCTGCCATGCTGTCTTGCGGTGCCGCCCAGGCGCAGCAAAGCGCCGAGAGCGGCGTGCATCTCTACGGCATCATCGATGTGGGCGTGACTGCGATCGATGGCTACGGCGACAAGACCCGTCGCTTCGTCTCCAGCGGCACCCAGCTGGGCTCGCGCCTGGGCCTGCGTGGTAACGAGGACCTGGGTGGCGGCTGGCGTGCGATGTTCACCTTGGAGCACCAGCTCTACGCTGACACCGGTTCACAGAACCAGCAGACCCCGATCTCGGGCTTCGCGATCCCGGCACGCGCGCTTGTGGGTGTGCCCAACACCATACGCTCGCAGTTGGAGCCCGCGCTGGGCGCTTCGCTGGCGGCTTCGCTGAACAACCGGTTCTGGCATCGCCAGGCCTGGGCCGGCGTCGTCACCCCGGTTGGCGCGGTCCTGGCGGGCCGTCAGTACAGCCCGGCGTTCGCCACTTATGGCCGTTTCGATCCGCATCAGGCTGGCAATATCGGCAACGCCCTGGCGACCCTGTCCGTGCCCACCGGCCTGGAAGTACGCATCGACAACTCGCTGCAATATGTGGCTGAGATGAGCGGCTTTCGCTTCAACGCGATGCTGGGTGCCGGTGAGGGCGAGGTCGGCCCGGGGCGCTTCTGGGGCGTTAGCGCTGGCTATGCCACCGGAGGGTTTGACATCGGCGTGGGCCATCAGCGCCGCAAGACTTCCGAGGGACTGAACTCGCTGGAGAACACCATTGTCGGTGCCAGCTATTCGACCGGCCCGTGGAAAGTCACCGGCGTCGTGGTTAGCGCCAAAGACAAGCACCCCATCCTGGGCGCCCAGCTGCGCGCGCAGCTCAATGCCAACACCGCGATCCCGGCGGCGCTGAAGCCGGCCTTCCTGGCTTACGGCACTCAGATTGCCAGCAATCTGGGCTTCGATGGCCATCTGGCCTATGGTGGCGTGCATTACCTGGTCAACGAGCGCAACCGAGTGATCGTGAGCTATGGTGCCTACAACGATTCCGTGGCGGCGCGCGAGGCGGCAATCGGCGGCGTAGCTCTGGAGCATATGTTCTCAAAGCGCACCTCGGTCTGGCTCTCTGCCAGCTATGTGGACAACAAGACCGGCCAGCAGGTGCTGCCTTACTCGCAAGGCCTGCTCTACGGCTTCACCGACAAGCCGGGCAAGGACGCCAGCGCCTACTCGCTCAATCTCGTGCACCGCTTCTGAGCGGCAGATCGTTAGTTCGCAATCCGGCCTAGGCCCCGTATTTCAAGGCGCGGCGCCGAAGAAGCGCTTGCGCTCCTCGTGTGCCGGGTGGCTGGCCAGCGCGATCGGCAGGGTCGGCGGGCTGTGCTCCTTCTTGTAGCCCTCGATACGCTCGAAGAAGATCAGCATCGCTGTCGGTGAGCGTGCGCCGGCACGCAGCAGCTCGCGCGCATAGGCATCGGCCTCGCGCTCGAAATCGCGTGAGTAGGCCTGCTGGCCCAGCACCGTCGGGATGCCTACCAGCACAGCCGAGAAATCGCCCACCACCAGGCCGGCCATGCTGGCCAGCAGACTGGCCTGCACTACCATGCGCAGTCCGTGGCGTTGCTGTACATGGCCCAGCTCATGGGCCAGTACACCGGCCAGCGCGTCGGGCTGGTCGACCAGCAGCTCGGCCAGCGCGTCCGTCAGCACGATGTGGCCGCCGGGCAGGGCCAGCGCATTAGGTCCCAGCTCCTTGCCGGCGCTGCGGAAATGCAGCTGATAAGCCGGGGTCGGCTGTCCGCCTGCGCTCAGCAGCGCTGCAAAGTCGGCCGCGATGGCCTGTTGGCGCGCTGGCGCCAGCGTGCTGGGCTTGAACCAGCGCGTGTCGAAGCTTTGCATAGCCTGGCTGCCGATCTGCCGCTCGGCCTGTGCCGGCAGCAGGGTCACGATGGCGCCTGCGCTCCAGGGTATGCCCCAGCGCCAGGCGGCCGCCAGGCTCAGCATCAGCAGCAGCAGCGCCGCCGTGACCAGGCGCCAGCTTTGCATCCAGCGCACGGTCATGGAGTCGTCGATGCCGCTGGCGCGCGCCCAGTCATCCCAAGCGCGGGCATCGACGGCGCTGAGCACGGCGCCGTCGGGCAGCTGGGCCTGGCGCTGGCCGTGGCGCTGGCGCTCGGGCCAGCGCACCCGGCGCAGCGGGTAGCTCAAGATCTGACCCTCGGCATTGCGCAGTCGCAGCGTGCCGGGCTCGACCCAGGCCTGCACCGGCTGGGGGCGGGCGCTGCGGCCATCGAAGAAGTCCAGCGGCAGGATCGGATGTTGATCCACGGCGTCAGAAGCCCATGTCGATGCCGAAGAAATCGCCGGCAGCGTCGCCGCTGGCATCCTGGTGTTGGGCGCTCTTGCGCGCCACCCACCCATCGATGTCGCCGTTGACGCGCAGGCTGACGGCTTCCAGGCGCATGCGGTTGGCGTGCACCACCGCGAACGGGCGGTACAGGCCGAGCGTCAGTGCGGTCAACAACCAGTTCTTCAGGTTCAACCAGGCAAAAGCGCGCAGCCGCAACTGGCTGTCAAATCGCAGTCCGGCGCTGCTGGTGCCGCGCCACACCATGTTTTGCAGGGCTACCGTGAAGAAGGGGCCCACCAAGGCGAACAGACCCAGATACGCCAGCAGAGCCAGCGGCGCTACCAGCAGCGGTGCCTGCAGCAGGAAGTAGGCGCCGGCCAGCACTGCGCCGGCCAGCAGGGCGTAGCCGATCATGAACAGCATGAACTTCAGCATCAGCAGGTAGAAGGCGCCGGTGCCCACACCAAACCGCGAATGCTGACCGGCCAGCGCGTAGTGGCTTTGCTGGTAGCGCTTGCTCAGGCTCAGGGTCCAGGGCGTCAACAGGATGATCAGAAGGGTGGCCGCGCCGATCACGCCTTGGGCCGGCGTGAAACTCTTGCTCTCCAGCGCCTCGCCGTTGAGCAGCGAGACCACGACAATCAACGCTGCCGGCAAATAGGCCGGCAGCATTGCCAGATAGGCCTGACGCAAATCGCCAGTGAAGGCAAAGCGCAGGCCGCGCCAGCTGGTGTTGGCCAGGCGGAACTGCAGACCCGCCCGCCACAGCGCCGGCCAGACCGCCGCAAGGATCAGGAAAGCGGCCACACCGGCCGTCGGCGAGATCTGGCCCGAGATGCCGTAGACCAGCATCAGCACTGCCAGCAGCACGAAGCCGCGGAACATCTTCCAGGGGTTGCCGTGGAAGGCCAGGGCCTGGCCATCGACCAAAGTGTTGCTGTAGAAATAGCTGAGCCGGCGAGCCTTGGCGAAGGGCAGGTACAGCCCCAGCGTGACGATGATCAGCAGCAGGTTGACGATCCAGATGCGGAAGTATTCGCTGCCCGAGGCACTGAATTCGATGGGCAGCTCGCGCGGGCCGGCGGCCGATCCCTGCGGTTGGGCGGCGGAAAATTGTTCGTTCATCGTTCCTCCCTTGTTGACTTTTGCCGTTGCGGCGGTCTGAGCCGCCTGCCGGGCCAGAAGTCTGAGGCCGGGCCGCAGGGCTGACAAGGGGGACCTTCGGGGGATGTCTGCATGCACCAGTTCCGGGGCTTTGTACAGCCTGGCGCACAACATGTGCTTCGCTAGAATCTTTTCGAAATGGACAGTCCGTCCGACACAAGCCTGACATGAAACTCATCGGATCCCTCGCCAGCCCCTACGTCCGCAAAGTCCGCGTCGTGATGGCGGAAAAAAAGCTCGACTATCAGCTTGTGCTGGAAGACGTCTGGTCCAGCGACGCCATCATGAAGATGAACCCGCTGGGTAAGGTGCCCTGCCTGGTGATGGAAGGCCAGGACGCGATCACCGGGGCGGTGTTCGACTCGCGCGTGATCGTTGAGTATGTGGATACCCTGTCGCCGGTCGGCAAGCTGATCCCCGAGCGCGGCCGCGAGCGCACCGAGGTGCGCACCTGGGAGGCGCTGGCCGATGGCTTGATGGATGCGTCCATCCTGGCGCGCCTAGAGCAGACCTGGGTCGGCCGCACGGCCGAGCAGCGCAGCGCTGTCTGGGTCGAGCGCCAGATGAGCAAGGTGATGGCGGCCTTGCAAGCCATGGGCCAGGGCCTGGGCGAAAAGAATTGGTGCTCGGGCAATCACTTTACGCTGGCCGATATCGCGGTCGGCTGTGCACTGGGCTATCTGGACTTCCGCTTCCCCGGCATCGACTGGCGTGGCCCCCATCCCAATCTGGCGCGCCTGTTCGACAAGCTGTCGACCCGCACGAGTTTCATCGATACGGCGCCGCCGACGATCTGATGAAGCCCTGCGGGGCGACCTGCTGCTGGCGATGCAGCGCCGCGTAGATATAGGCCAGGCGCTGACCGATGTCGGCCGGGCTGGTCTGCCAGCACTGAGCGATTTCGCCTTCCAGCAGGCCCTGGGCCAGCATGCTCAGCAGATGCTGTTCGGCCTTGCTGAGCAGGCAGCCCGGCGCCGCAGGGGCCAGGTCATGCGCCGAGCCGACGTTGTGCGCCAGCTTTAGGTCGCTGCGCAGCAGGCCGAAGCTCGCTAGCGTTTGACGCGCCAGCGCTGGCGACATCGTGGCGCGGCGCTGCTGGAAGTCCTGCAGCGCTTGCCCCAGCCCCTTGGCCCCGCCTGCGTCTAGCCAGTAGCCCTGGGCACCGCCACATAGCGACTCGAACAGTAAGTTGTCGTCGGCCAGCGTCGTCAGCAGCATCAGCCGAGGCCGCGCCCGCTCCAGACGGCGCAGCAGTGCGACGGCATGGCCGTTGATCAAGTGCAGATCGCAGACGACGATGTCGGGGCGCAGGCGCTCGACCTGCGGCAGGGCCTCATGCATTTGGGTGCTGACACCGACGCAATGCCAGCTCGGCAGTTCATCAAACAGGGCGGCTCGGGCCTGGCGCAGCGCTAGAGGGGTACGACGTAGGAGATAGACGGAAGGCATGCGCTGGGCGGGGTGAGAGGCGGGCCGATTGTCCCGGCTTCAGGGGACGCGGCAACCCCGTGACCCGGGGACCCCCTGGATGAGGGGCCGATGCCGACTGGCGTCGTTGTGCGATGGCCGCCCCGTGAGCCCAACCGGATGCCGGTCTCTGTGATCACTTAGACTGGGTCGCGCCCACTACCTGCAGAGGCCCAGCCTCAGCCCCCCATGGACCAGCTCCGAGCCTTGCGTGTTTTCGTCCGCGTCATCGACGAGGGCAGTTTTGCCGCCGCCGCGCGCGCCCTGGACCTGGCGCCGGCCGTCGTGACCCGGCTGGTGGCTGAGCTGGAGGAGCATCTGGGCGCTCGCCTGATCAACCGCACCACCCGCCGCCTGGCGCTGACCGATATCGGCGAGGCCTATCTGGAGCGGGCCCGCCGCATCTTGGTCGAAGTCGATGAGGCCGAGGCCCTGGCGACCACCGCGACTACCGAGCCGCGCGGCCATCTGCGTGTGCTGGTGCCGCCGGCGATCGCGGTGCATCAGTTGGCCAAGCATCTGCCCAAGTTCCACAAGCTCTACCCGCAGGTCTCGGTGGAGCTGAGCTCACCCGGCGGCATCGAGACGGTGGACGAGGCCTTTGATCTGACGATTCTGCACACCCGCCATCCGCTGGACGGCGAGTTCGTGGCTCGGCGGCTGGCGCGCACCGAGGTGATTCTGTGCGCCTCGCCCGAGTATTTGAACAAGCGCGGCCGGCCCCATCATCCGAATGATCTGCGTGATCACGATTCACTGCTGCCACCGGTCTCCGAGCTGCAGCGCGGCATCGTGTTCCAGCGCGGCGTTTGGGGCGATGACGAGCCGGGCGGCGAAAGCCTAACCCTGATGCCTAAGCGGCCGGTGCTGGCCACCGCGCATATGGACACCAATTACGCCGCCGCGCTACACGGGCTGGGTGTGGCGGGCCTGCCGTCCTTTCTGATCGAGGACGCTCTGATGGAGCATGCGCTGGAACGCGTGCTGCCCGAGTGGCGGCTGTTCAGCTTCACGATCTGGGCAGCGATGCCGACGCGCAAGTACGTACCGGCGCGCACCCGCGCCTTCCTCGACTTCCTGGTCGAGGTCTTCGGCGGCGAGGACCGCGACCCCTGGCTGGCAGCCGCCGGCTGCGAGACCAACCCTGGCGTCTGCGGCGATTCGGTCAGCGCAGGCTGAAGCCAGTCTGCACCAAATTGCCGCGCAGGCCCTCCAGCAGATGGGTCAGAGGAGAGAGTTGGACATAGCGGGTCGTGACCTTGATCGCATAGGCGAAGAAGCGCGGCAGATCCTCTGCATAGGCGGGCTTGCCGTCGCGCTGCTTGAGGCGGCAGAACAGGCCGAGGATCTTCAGATGGCGCTGCAGACCGGTCCATTCCAGTTGACGCCAGAACTCGCCGAAGTCCTCATGCACCGGCAGGCCCAGCTGGCGCGCCTGCTCCCAATAGCGGATCGCCCAGTCCAACTCGCGCTCCTCATCCCAGGAGACGAAGGTGTCGCGCAGCAGCGAGGCCAGGTCGTAGCTGATCGGGCCGCGCACCGCGTCCTGGAAGTCCAGCACGCCGGGGCCGCCGTCGATCACCATCAGATTGCGGGGCATGAAGTCGCGGTGCATCGCTAACTGGGGCTGGCTCAGGATGTTGTCGACCAAGACCTGGCAGCTGTGCGCCCACCAGCCCTTCTGGGTCGCATTCCACTGCTGGCAGAACTCGCGCTCGACGCACCAGTCGGTGAAGATCTGCAGCTCGCGGCGCACAAAGGACTCGTCGAAGACCGGCAGCCGGCTGGCATCGCCCTTGAGCTGCCACTGCAGCAGCGTGGCGATGGCGGCACGCATCAGCGCGTCGGCCTCAGCGATGGTGGCCTGCTGCAGGGCCTGCAGATAGGGCTGGTCGCCGAAATCGCTGAGCAGCAAAAAGCCCAGGCCTTCGTCGGCCGCCAGCACCGTCGGCACTCGGAGTCCGCAGTCGGCCATGTGTGCGGCGATCTCGACGAAGGCGCGCTGGCTGCCATGCTGGGGCGGCGCGTCCATCACAATCAGCGAGCCGCCCGCCGCAGTCTGCAGTCGCAGATAGCGCCGCGTGCTGGCATCTTCCTTGGCCAGCTGCAGTGTCTCGGGCCGCAGGCCATGGCTGGCGGCAAGCGTCGCCAGCCAGGCAAGCAACTGTTGTTCACGGGCCGGGTCGGGCCAGACGATAGCGTTCATGGGGGAGCTTGGACGGCCGCATCGGCGCGGCATTGGGAGCGAGGCGGGTGCCTCATGGATAATCAATTCTACAAACCGTCGGCACCGCGCCGAAGCCCTCGCTCAACATCGTCCGAAGAAGACGCCCGCCGACGCCGTGCTGCGCCTACCGTTTCCTTCCTCACCGCCGCCGACCGCGCTGACCCCGCTGCTGTCAGCCCTGCTTCTGGGCCTGTGCGGGCAAGCCGTCGCCGCGCCTCCCGACGAGCCTTTGCGCCTACGCCCCTCGCGCCTGCTGTTGGCGCCGGCCAGTAGCGAGGCCAGCAAGCCGGCCCTGGTGCTGAGCGCCGAGCGCTTGCAGACTCAGATCGACCAGCGCTCCCTGGCAGAGGGCGAGGCCGAGCTGCGCTACGGAGACCTGCTGCTGCGTGCCGATAGCCTGAGCTACGACCAGGCCAGCGATCTGGCGCGCGCCAAAGGCAGCGTTGAAATCAGCCGGGCTGGCAATACCGTGCGAGGCCCGAGCCTGGAGCTGTATCTGCAGCGTTTCGAAGGCGAGTTCCTTCAGCCCAGCTACTTCTTCTCAGAAACTGGCGGCGGCGGCACGGCCCGCTCTCTGCGCTTTCTCGACAGCAAGCGCCTGCGCGCCGAGGCCGCCACCTACAGCAGCTGCCCGGCGGTCGAAGGCGAGGGCACTCAGGCCTGGCAGCTGACGGCTGAGACCCTGAAGATGGACTTCGAGGCCAACGAGGGCTTGGCCAGCAAGGCGGTATTGCGCTTTTACGGCGTGCCCATCCTGGCCGCGCCCGCGCTGAGCTTCCCGCTCGGCGGTGAGCGCAAATCGGGGTGGTTGCCGCCTAACATCGGTGTCGACAACCGCAGCGGCGTCGAGCTGGGTCTGCCTTATTACTGGAACATCGCGCCGCAGCGCGACGCCACCTTGACGCCCTTCGTGATGACACGCCGCGGCGTCGGCCTGGACAGCGAGTTTCGCTATCTGGAGCCTCATCATCGCGGCGAGCTGAACCTGGCCTGGCTGCCCAATGATCGCGTCGCCGATCGCAAGCGCTGGGCGCTGAATCTGAGCCATGACGGCGAGCTGGGCCTGGCCTGGCGCTACCGCCTGCGCTCTGAGCGTGTCTCGGACGACGACTACTGGAAAGACCTGCCCAAGCGCATCGACAGTGACACCCAGCGCCTGCTGGGCAGCGATCTGCAGCTGCAGCGCGGCTACAGCTTCCGCTGGGGTGAAGCGCAGACCTATGCGCGCATCCAGCAATGGCAACTGTTGCAGGGCACCGACCTGCAGACCCGCTTCGAGTCACCCTATCAGCGCACGCCGCAGATCGGCTTGCGCCTGTCCAGCCTGGCCGACGAGGGCGTGCTGGCCGGATTCACCCCCTGGGGCCGCAAGGCCAGGCTGGAGGGTGGGCTGGAGCTGGAATACAACCGCTTCGACCTGCCCACCGACGCGCTCAGCAGCCAGACCCAGACCGGCTCGCGCGTGCATCTGCTGGGCCATGTCAGCCTGCCGATGAGCGGCGCGGCCTGGTGGCTCATCCCCAAGCTGTCGATGAATGCGGCCAGCTATTCGCTGGATCAGGCCCTGGCCGATGGCCGGCGCTCGGCCAGCCGATCGGTGCCGACCTTCAGCATCGACCACGGCTGGATTTTCGAGCGCGAGACCCGGCTGTTCGGGCGTGGGCTGACACAGACGTTGGAGCCCCGCCTGCTCTATGTCAAGACGCCGTATCGCGACCAGCTGGACCTGCCCAATTTTGACTCGGCGGCCAAGGACTTTAACTTCGACTCGATCTACACCGAGAACCAGTTCTCCGGTGTTGATCGGGTGTCCGACGCCCATCAGCTGACGGTGGGCGCGACCTCGCGCTGGATCGATGCCAATGGCGGCGCTGAGCTGTTGCGCCTTGGCCTGGTGCAGCGCTTTCTGTTCAATGACCAGCGCATCACACCGGACGGCCAGACGCAGACGCGCAAGGTCTCCGATTTGCTGCTGCTCGGCGCGGCTCATGTCAGCGAGCGCTGGTGGATGGACGGCTCTCTGCAGTTCAATGCCGACTCCGGCCGCAGCGTGCGCTCGACCCTGCGTGCGCGGTACTCGCCCGGCCCCTTTCGTACCGTCAATGCCGCCTACCGGCTGGCGCGCGGGCAGAGCGAGCAGTTGGAGCTGGGCTGGCAGTGGCCGCTGTTTGGCGCGGTGGCCCAGTCCGACGGGCCGCGCGCGCGGCGCGGCACCGGCGGCGGTAGCTGTAGCGGCGCTTGGTATAGCGCCGGCCGGCTGCAATACAGCTTGCGCGACCGCCGCTTCACCGACTCGGTGCTGGGCGTCGAATATGACGCCGGCTGCTGGATCTTGCGGGTCGGCGCCGAGCGGCTGTCTACCGGCCGGGCCGAAACCAATACCCGTTTGCTGCTGCAGTTGGAGCTCGTGGGCCTCTCCCAGCTGGGCTCCAACGCACTCGGAGTCCTGAGAGACAATATCCCTGGTTACCGTCAGCTGAGCTCCGACCGCTCGCCCATCCAATCTTATGACTGATCTGCAGCTCTTTCGTTTCCTGCCTCTGGCCTGCGTGCTGAGCGCGACGCTGGCCTGCTCAGCGGCCCAGGCGCAAAGCACCGGTGCCACTCTGCGGCCGGGCGACCATATCGCCGCCGTCGTCAATCAGGATGTCGTGGCTGCCAGTGAAGTGGCGATGCGCACCGAGCGCCTGCGCGAGGAAGCCCGCCGCCGCGGCGAGACGCCCGATATCGATGCGCTGCGCAAGCAGGCGCTCGAAGCGATGATTGAGGACCGTGTCATCGTCACCCATGCGCGCGAGAGCGGCACCCGGGTCGATGAGCCCGAGCTGGACCGGGTGGTGGCGAATGTCGCAACGCAGAACAAGCTGACGATGGAGCAGTTGCGCGAGCGCCTGCGCGCTGAGGGCCTGGACTACCGGCGCTTCCGCGAGAACCTGCGCGATCAGATGATGACCGAGCGGGTGCGCGAGCGTGAGGTGCAAGGCCGCATCAGCATTACCGACGGCGAGATCGACAAATTCCTGGAGCAGCGCCGCCAGCAGGCCGGCGGTGCGGACCAGCTCAACATCGCGCAGATCCTGGTCGCGGTGCCCGAAGGCGCGGCCGATGCGCTGGTGGCCGAGCGCCGCGCCAAGGCCGAGGCGGCGCTGGCCCGCGTGAAGGCGGGCGAGGAGTTTGCCAAGGTGGCGCGCGAAGTCTCCGAGGATGGCAACAAGCAGCGCGGCGGCGAGATCGGCCTGCGCCCGGCCGACCGGCTGCCGGATCTGTTTGTCGACGCAGTACGCGATCTGCAGTCCGGTGCGGTGCGCGCCGAGCTGCTGCGCTCGGGGGCGGGCTTTCATGTGCTGAAGCTGGTGCAGCGCCGCACGGCGGCCGATGCCGTCAATATGGTCACACAGACCCGGGCCCGCCATGTGCTGCTGCGGCCTTCCGAGCAGCTGAGCGCCGAGGTGGCGGCGCGCCGCCTGGCCGAGTTCAAGCGGCTGATCGAGAGCGGCCAGACCAGCTTCGAGAAGGTGGCGATCGACAACTCCGAGGATGGCAGCGCCGCCGGTGGTGGGGACCTCGGCTGGGTCTCGCCGGGTGGCTTCGTGCCAGAGTTCGAGGAGGCCATGAATGCGCTGCCGATCAACGGCATCTCGGCGCCGGTGCCCTCGCGTTTCGGGGTGCACCTGATCCAGGTGCTGGAGCGACGCGACACCGAGGTCGACCCTAAGCAGCTGCGCGAGCAGGCCCGAAATGCCTTGCGCGAGCAGAAGTACGAGGACGCCTACCGCGAGTGGGTCACTGAGTTGCGCGCCCGTGCCTTTGTGGAGCTGCGCGAATGGCAGTGAGCATCTGATGGCTCATATTGCCCGCAAGCGCTTTGGTCAGCATTTCCTGACCGATGGCGGCATCATCGATGCCATCGTCGCCGCGATCGAGCCTGCCGAGGATCAGGCCCTTGTCGAGATCGGACCCGGTCTAGGTGCCTTGACTCTGCCGCTGCTGCAGAGCTTGCCCGCGAGTAGCCGGCCGCTGACCGTCATCGAGCTGGACCGTGACCTGGCCGCCAAGCTGCGCCGCCGCGACGATCTGGAGGTGATCGAGTCCGATGTGCTGAAGGTCGATTTCGCGGAGCTGGCCGCCGCCAAGGGCCGGAGCTTGCGCGTGGTCGGCAATCTGCCGTACAACATTTCGACGCCCATCCTGTTCCACCTGCTGGGCTTTGTGGACCATGTGGTCGACCAGCACTTCATGCTGCAAAAAGAGGTTGTCGATCGCATGGCTGCGACGCCGGGCAACAAGGACTTCGGTCGTCTCTCGGTGATGCTGCAGTGGCGCTATCACGTCGAGGCTGTGCTGGATGTGCCGCCCGAGGCCTTTGATCCGCCGCCACGGGTGGACTCCGCCATCGTGCGTATGCTGCCCTACGCCCAGGCGCCTGCGCTGGACCCGGTGCTGCTGGGCGAGATGGTGCAGGTGGCATTTTCGCAGCGCCGCAAGCTGCTGCGCCACAGTCTGGGGGTCTGGCTGGCCGCGCGCGGCTTCGAGGGCGAGTTCGATCTGAAGCGCCGCGCCGAAGAGGTGCCCGTGGCGGACTACATCGCGCTGGCCCAGGCGCTCTGAAAACAACAAGGGGACTCCAGCGGAGTCCCCTTGTTGTTTATTGCAGGCTCGATGACGTCAGGCGGCGTTGAGCCACATCGATGTATCGAACGCGCTGCTCATCATCGGCATATTCATGCCGAAGTTTGCATTTGCCGCTGCCTTGCTGCTTTTCGCAGCCGGCTTCTCAGCAACCGGGGCCACCTCAGCAGCCCGCTCCCATGACCCGTTTTCTTGGGAGCGGGCTACTGAAAAGAATAGAAACAGCGGAACTGGACCTTGCGGTCGGCCCAGTAATCCGCCGCTTCGCGGAAGACGTCAAGCAATTGCTCGCGGGCTTCGCGGTCGAAGCGCAGGTTGTCGGGCAGCTGCTCCAGCACCACCACAAAGCCGGGCTGGGCGCCCGACTTGTGGACCAGATCGGTCATGCAGTCATGCAAGGCGTCCAGGTTCTTGCCGAAGTGCGCCGGGAACAGAAAGGACTGGGCGATGCCCTCCAGCACTTCCTGCTTGGACTGAGCTTCGCTCAGATTGGCATACAGGAAATGCTGGCCGGCATCCTGGGCTGCCTGGGCCAAGTCCTCTACGCGATAGGCCCGTATGGCCTGCACGATATTGGGACGGACGGTCTGCAAAAGCATGGTCGCGATCCTCCTATATAGTCACAAGAACTTTTGGCCGCCGGTCACTACGGGCTCAGGGCGCGATGCGCTTGAAGCTGGCGTAATGGTCGTCGGTGTAAAAACAAGCATCGGGGTTGGTCGGAGGTTTACCGCCGCATACCAGTCGCCTGGCTCCGCGGTTGCGGGCGCCTGGCGTCTTGACGGTATATTCGCGGTAGTAGCCCCTGGCCTTTGATGGCAGCAGTCGCTCGCGATTGCCGAACACGCTGCCGTCCTTGTCGTAGGGGAAGGGCCCTCCGGCAAGCACGAGACGATGTGTGTTCTGGGCTTCGCGCGGCAACGCCGCCAAGGCCACCGTGTCTTGCTGCAGGGTTACCGACGGCTTGGCATGCACTTCCGTGCCCAGCGCCGCCAGCATGGCGACGGCAAGACCGAACTTGCGCCAAGACGGCCACATCGGTGACCTATCGAGCAAAAACACGGGTTTACCCTGAATATCGAAAGCAAGATGGTACCGAATGAGGCCGAAAACCTCAAGCCGCCACACCCTTGTTGCGGGGCTATTGCTGTTTAGTTAGTGTGCGCACGCATTCATTGAGATTGGCACCTTAGCAGCATTGTCGAAGTTGAAACTGCTGTGGTGAGCTCTTACAAACTTTTATAAAACGAAGCCAGTCACGGCCTTGTCACGCACCTGGATGGGGCGTAAAAGCGCCCCGCAAGCGGGGCGTCTCAATGGGTCGGAGGCGTTTTCAGCGCGCGGCGTTGGCGTCAGCTACCGTCAGTGCCGTCATATTGACGATGCGGCGCACGGTCGCCGAGGGCGTCAGCACATGCACCGGCTTGGCTGCGCCGAGCAGCACCGGGCCGATCGCGATGCCGCCGCCGGCGGCTGTCTTCAGCAGGTTGTAGCTGATGTTGGCGGCGTCGATATTGGGTAGCACGAGCAGATTGGCCTCGCCGCTCAGCGTACTGTTGGGCATCAGCTGGGCGCGGTAATTCGCATCCAGCGCAGTGTCGCCATGCATCTCGCCATCCACCTCCAGCCAGGGCGCGCTGGCCTGGATCAGGCTCAGGGCCTCACGCATCTTCAGTGCGGATGGGCAGTTGCTTGAGCCAAAATTGCTGTGCGAGAGCAGGGCCGCCTTGGGCCGGATGCCAAAGCGCATCAGCTCCTCGGCCGCCATCACGGTGATCTCGGCCAGTTGCTCGGCGCTCGGGTCGTAGTTGACATGGGTGTCGACCAGGAAGACCTGTCGGCCCGGCAGCATCAGGCCGTTCATGCAGGCATAGGTTTTGACCCCTGGGCGCTTGCCGATCACCTGGTCGATGTACTGCAGGTGCATCGCGGTGTTACTCCAGGTGCCGCACAGCATGCCGTCGACCTCGCCCTTGTGCAGCATCATGCAGCCGATCAGGGTCAGGCGGCGGCGCATCTCGATCTTGGCGAGCTGCTGGGTCACGCCCTTACGCTCAGTCAGGCGGTGGTAGGTCTGCCAGTAGTCGCGGTAGCGAGCGTCGTGCTCGACGTTCACCGTGTCGTAGTCGCGGCCTTCCTGTAAGCGCAGGCCGAAACGCTCGCAGCGCTGGGCGATGATCTCGGGGCGGCCGATCAGCGTGGGCCGGGCCAGGCCCTCGTCGACCACCACCTGAACCGCGCGCAGCACGCGCTCCTCTTCGCCCTCGGCATAGGCGACGCGCTTGTTGGCGGCGCGCTTGGCGACGTTGAAGATAGGCTTCATCGTCGTGCCCGAAGCGTAGACAAAGCTCTGCAGCTTCTCGCGGTAGGCGTCCATATCGGTGATCGGCCGTGCCGCCACGCCCGAGGTCTGCGCCGCCAGTGCCACGGCCGGCGCGATCTTCATCATCAGGCGCGGGTCGAAGGGCTTGGGGATCAGGTACTCGGGGCCGAAGCTCAGGTTCGCGCCGGCATAGGCCGCAGCCACCACCTCGCTCTGCTCGGCCTGGGCCAGCTCGGCGATGGCGTAGACCGCCGCGATCTCCATCTCGTCATTGATGGTCGTGGCGCCGCAGTCCAGCGCGCCGCGGAAGATGTAGGGGAAGCACAGGACGTTGTTGACCTGGTTCGGATAGTCGGTGCGACCGGTCGCCATCACCGCATCGCTGCGCACTGCGGCGACCGCCTCAGGCAGGATCTCGGGCGTCGGGTTGGCCAGCGCGAAGATCAGCGGCCGCTCGGCCATCTTGGCCACCATCTCAGGCTTGAGCACACCGCCGGCCGACAGGCCCAGGAAGACATCGGCGCCCTCGATGACCTGGCCCAGGCTGCGCAGCTCGGTCTTCTGTGCGAAGACGGCCTTGTCAGGATCCATCAGCTCGGTACGGCCCTCATAGACGACGCCAGCCAGATCGGTCACCCAGATGTTCTCGCGCGGCAGGCCCAGCTTCATCAGCAGGCCCAGGCAGGCCAGTGCCGCCGCACCGGCGCCCGAGGTCACCAGCTTGACACTCTTGATGTCCTTGCCCAGCACCTTCAGGCCATTCAGGAAGGCCGCGCCGACGACAATTGCCGTGCCGTGCTGGTCATCGTGGAAGACCGGGATCTTCATGCGCTCGCGCAGCTTGCGCTCGACATAAAAGCAGTCGGGGGCCTTGATGTCCTCCAGGTTGATGCCGCCAAAGGTCGGCTCCAGCGCAGCGATCACGTCGACCAGCTTGTCGAGATCGTTCTCCTGGATCTCCAGGTCGAACACATCAATGCCGGCGAACTTCTTGAACAGCACGCCCTTGCCTTCCATCACCGGCTTCGAAGCCAGCGGGCCGATATTGCCCAAGCCGAGCACGGCGGTGCCATTGGTGACGACGGCGACCAGATTGCCGCGCGAGGTGTAGCGGAAGGCATTGGCCGGGTCGGCGACGATTTCCTCGCAGGCGAAGGCCACGCCTGGCGAGTAGGCCAGCGCCAGATCGCGCTGGTTGACCAACTGCTTGGTGGCCGCGATGGCGATCTTGCCGGGCGTCGGAAACTCGTGGTACTCCAGTGCGGCTTGACGGAGCTGGGCGCTTTTTTGTTCGGACGTTGACATAGGCAATTCGAGGCGTTTGGGCTGGCGTGCCCCATGGCTGAGCCATGAGTGGCCGGCGATTGTAGGGATCAGGCTTGAGTGTGGACCGAGATCGGCGCGAATTGATACGCGAAACTGCGCATCTGCTTTGCCGCCGCACACAGGATACTGCGGCCTGCATGGACACGACCGAGCGCTCTGCCCCCCCCCCGCCCGCGTTGCCGCTGTGGCGGCGCTGGCGGCGCGCGCTGCTGTGGGGCGCGCTGGTGTCCCTGCTGCTGATCGCCCAGACCCTGCTGGTGGGGCTGACCCTGAGCTACGAGGCCTCGCGGGCCCAGGAGCAGGCCGACCAGGCCGCCGCCGAGGTGGCCGCGCGCGCCAAGCAGATGGCCGGGCGCGAACTGCAGGGCCTGCAGGCCCTGATGTGGCAAAGCCTCAATGACAGTCGCTGGCGCGACGATGCCGGCGAGATGCTGCGCCGCACCCGGCCACTGCTGCGGCTGGAGCACCGCGATGTGCGGCGCGAGGTGGTCGAGGCGGTCGACTCGCCTTATGCCGCGCCGCTGTTTACGCAGATCCGGCGCGAGCAGCTGCAGCTTGAGACCGAGCTGGCCTGCTCGGCCGCCGTGCGTCACGGCTCCCTGCTCTATTCGCGCAGCTACTTCGTGCCGCTGCCGGGCGGGGAGGGGCTGGAGGTGGTCGATCTGTGCCTGCCTCAGTTGCGCGCCGGCGAGGTGACGGCCTTTCTGGTCGCCACCGTGGGGCTGCGCCAGCTGCTGGAGGAGGCGGTCACGCCAGAGCTGGCGCGGGTCCATGAGATGTCCTTTGTCGAGGGCGACGGCACCCGGCTGGCGCGCACCGGGCTGACCCGCGGTGCCGGCGTCTATCTGGCCGAGCGTGTCGTCGACCTGCCGGGTCTGACCCTGCAGCTGCGCGTCGACAGCGCCGCCGGCGAGCCGCAGCTGATCCCCAATCTGGCCACCGCGCTGGTGATGGGGCTGTCGCTGGCGCTGTTCGCCGTGGTGCTGCTGCTGGCCCGCGATGGGCGCCGGCGCGCGCTTGCCGAGGCGGCGCTGGCCGAGTCGCTGAGCTTTCGTCAGGCAATGGAGAACTCGCTGATCACTGGCCTGCGCGCCCGAGACATCAACGGCAATATCACCTACGTTAATCCGGCCTTCTGCGCCATCGTCGGCTTCGAGGCCGCCGAGCTGCTGGGCCAGGCCACGCCGCCCTACTGGCCGCCCGAGTTCATCGAGGTCTACCGCGACCGCCACCGCGACCGCAGCGCCCGCTGGGAGGCCGGCCAGGAGCAGCGCCAGGGTTTCGAGACCGTCTTCATGCGCCGCAACGGCGAGCGCTTCCCCGTGCTGATCTTCGAGGCGCCGCTGAAGAACGCCCTCGGCAAACAGACCGGCTGGATGAGTGCGGTGCTCGACGTCTCAGCCCAGCGCCGGATTGAGGAGCTGTCGCGCCAGCAGCAGGAGCGGCTGCAGGCCACGGCCCGGCTGGCCACCGTCGGCGAGATGGCCTCGCTCTTGAGTCACGAGCTGAACCAGCCGCTGGCCGCGATTGCCAGCTACGCCACCGCCTCGCTGAACCTGCTGACCCGAGAGGCCGACGATCCGCAGACCCCGGCGATGGTGCGCCAGGCCGTGACCCGCATTGCCGAGCAGGCCGAGCGCGCCGGCCGCGTGATCAAGAGCGTGCACGACTTCGTGCGCCGGCGCGAGCAGGCGCGCGAACCGATCGCGGTCGATCTGCTGATCGACGCGGTGCTGCCGCTGGTACGGCTGCAGGCCCGCAAGAGCGGTACCCGCATCGACATTGATCTGCCCACGCCCGCGCCGCGCGTGCGCTGCGACCGCACCATGGTCGAGCAGGTGCTGCTGAACCTGACCCGCAACGGCATTCAGGCGATGGATGGCGCCACGCCGCTGGCCGAACGGGTGCTGACCCTAAGGGTGACGCAGACCCAGCCGCGCTGGGTTACCTTCTCCATCATCGACCGCGGGCCCGGTATCGACCCCGGCGTGGCCCAGCAGCTGTTTACCCCCTTCTTTACGACCCGCAGCGAGGGCATGGGGCTGGGTCTGAGCCTGTGCCGAACCGTGGTCGAGCAGCATGGTGGTGCGATGGATTACGAGAGTCACACGGCGGCCTCCGCGACACGGCCCAGCGGCACCGAGTTCCGCTTCACCTTGCCGGCCGATACCATGGCGTCCGAGGAGAGGATAAAACCCGATGCAACAGACGCACACCAAGCTGCCGATGGTTTACCTGGTCGATGACGAAGAGGTGGTGCGCGACGCGCTGGCCTGGCTGCTGCGCTCTCGCCGCCTACTCTCCGAGGGCTTCGGCAGCGCCGAGGCCTTCGAGGCCATGCTGGACGCCCGGCCCGGGCATGGCGCCGGCTGGCCAGACGCGCCTTCCTGCCTGTTGCTCGATGTGCGCATGCCCGGCACCAGTGGCCTGGCCCTCTTCGAGCGCCTGATCGAGCGCGGCATGGCCGCCGCGCTGCCGGTGATCTTTCTGACCGGTCACGGCGATGTGCCGACCGCGGTGGCTGCGGTCAAGCGTGGCGCCTTCGATTTCGTAGAGAAGCCCTTTTCTGACAACGCCCTGGTCGACCGCGTCGAGGAGGCGCTGGCCGCCAGCGCCGCCGCGATTGCGGCCCGCCAGAGCCAGGGTCAGCTGGCCCTGCGTATGGCCGAGCTGACCGAGCGCGAGCGCGAGGTGATGGCCCTGGTCGTCCAAGGCCTGCCCAACAAGCTGATCGCCGATCAGCTCTTCATTAGCGTGCGCACGGTTGAGGTGCACCGTGCCCGGGTGTTCGAGAAGATGAACGTCAAGTCGGCGGTCGAGCTGTCAAACTTGCTGCGCGACGGTTGATCAGCAAAACAGCGTTGCAGCCCGCTCGTGCACCTTGGCCGGCACGCTGCCGGCCAGCGCGATTGCGGCCGGGAGCTTCCGGTCCAGCAGGTGGGCAAACACCGCGCTGATCTCGCTGGTCTTGACTGCCTGCAGCTGATCCAGCCATTGCTGCGTGTCGCGAAGCCGGCCCAGCGTGAAAAGATCTTGCGCGGCCGCTTCGAGCCGCCGCGAGGGCTGCTCCAGGCCGCGCAGCGAGCGCACGATGAGCTGCTTGCGCGCGCGCTCCAGCCCGACCGGATCAAGACCCTGGGTCTGCTGAAGCAGCAGGGTTTCCACCGCGCCCAGGAACTCCTCGGCCTGGGCCGGCGCGGTTGAACCCTCGATCACGAACTGCCCAGCCAGTGGCCCGATATCTGCCGCGCATGCCGTGTGATAGGCCAGGCCTCGGCGTTCGCGAATCTCGTCTAGCAGTGGCGAGCTCATGCCTTCGCCCAGCAGCGCGGCGGCCAGCACATAGGCCAGATGGGCGTCCTCGGTCAGCGCCGGCGCGGCAAAGCCCAGCACCGCCTGGCATTGCCCGCTGCCCGCCAGGCGGCGCGTCTTCAGCCCGCCCAGCCACACGGGAGCCTCCAGCCGATTCGGTGCGCCGGTGGGCATCGCGCCAAACGCCTGCTCGGTGGCGCGCGCCAAGGCGTCGAAGTCCACCGGCCCGGCGGCGGCCACGATCACATTACTGGCCGTGTACTGGCGCTTGGCATAGTCCAGTAGATCGCTGCGGGCGAAGCGTCGGATATTGGCTCGCGTGCCGATGATGGGCCGGCCGGCCGGGTGCGTGGGGCCGTAGCAGGCGCGGTCGAAGAGCTGGAAGGCCACGCTGGCCGGGTCCTCGTCGAACTCGCTGAACTCCTGTTCAATGACGCGGCGCTCGCGTTCCAGCTCGTCTTCGGGGAAGCTGCTGTTGAGCACGATGTCGGCCAGCTGCACAACAAAGGCCGGCAGGTCTTGCGGCAGCCCCTCGATGTGAAAAGCCGTATGGTCTTTGTCGGTGTGGGCGTTGACCTCCGCGCCCAAGCGTTCGGCGTCCAGATTGATGCGCTGGCAGTCGCGCGTGGCCGTACCCTTGAAGGCCATGTGCTCGACCACATGGCTGATGCCGCCCTGCCGCGCGCTCTCATGAAGACTGCCTGTGCGGATGAAGATGCTCAGCGAGACCGTCGCACGCCAGGGCATGTCGATGGCGACGACGCGCAGGCCGTTGGCGAGGGTGGCGAGGCGGGGAGGGGTGCGGGTGTCCAAGAGGCGTGATGCTGAGAGGCTGGCGGGGCTCGATAGTGTCGCGCAAGCCTATTGGCCTTGCGCCGAGCGGGGACGGCCGAGGTGGGGTGATGTCGGTGCGCTGCTTACAATTTCGCCCATGCCATTTCCTTTCCGCAGCCAGTGCTGCCTGCTACTGCTCTTGCTGACCCTCTTGGCGGGAGTGAAGGCGGGCCCGGTCGGCGAGGCGCTGGACGTGCAATTCCGGGCGGTGGCCGTGCCGCAGAATACCGTGCCCGCGCTGGCGCAGGACCGCGACGGCTTCATCTGGGTGGCGACCAGCAAGGGCCTGACGCGCTATGACGGCTACAGGCTGCGGCCTATCGAGCGGGAGGGCCCGACCCGCGCGCGGCGCAATCTCGGCTGGGTGCGCGCGTTGGGCGCCGGCCGCGATGGCCGCATGTGGATAGGCACCGAGTTCATGGGCCTGATGGTGTTCGATCCCGCGCAAGACCGGGTCGAGGCCCTGGGCAGCATGCAGGGTGAGGCCGGGCCGCACGCACCGATCCGGGCGCTAGCCGAGGATGGCCAGGGCGCCGTGTGGGTCGGCACCCTGGGTCGGGGTCTGCTGCGCTATACGCCGACCACGCGGCGCTTTGAAGCCCAGGATCTGCGCTGGCAGGGCGAGCCCGAGGCCCGCGTGCTGGCTGTGCGCGTGGCCCGGGACGGCACGGTCTGGGCCGGCCACTGGCGTGGCCTGTCGCGGCTGCGCGACGGCGCCTGGGAAGCGCTGCCGCTGCCGGGCGGCGCGAGCGCGCCGGTGCTGGCACTGGCCGAGGACAGTGACGGTCGCTTGTGGCTGGGCACCCAGGACGGCCGTCTGGGCGTGGTCGAACAGGGGCGCGTGCGCTGGGTCCAGCAGTTGCACACGCCAGTGCAGGCCCTGGCCGAGGACAGCGCCGGCCGGCTCTGGGTCGGCAGTAAGGTGGGCCTGCTCTGGCTGAACCGGGACAGCGGTGCGATCGAGGCCCGGCTCCGCCATGACCCGCGCCGTTTGAGCGGCCTGGCCGGCAATGACATCAGCGGCCTGCTGCGCGACGCCGGCGGCGCGATGTGGGTCAGCGGCTATGGTCTGGGCTTGCAGCGCCATCAGCACCACCCGGCGCTGGCCGTGCGCGGCCCGGATCCTGCGGCGGACGGCGGGCCACCGACCGGGTTGGTCGATGCCGATGTGCGTGCGCTGCTGAGTCTGAGCAACGGAGAGGTGCTGGCGCCTACGCAGAGCGGGCGCGTCGTGCGCCTCGATGGCCGGCCCGGCCAGGGCCTGGCGAGCTTGGGCGTTTGGCCGCGGGAGCGTTCCAGCGTTGTCGAGTCGTTGGCCGAGGCGCCGGACGGCAGTCTGTGGATGGCGGCAGCCGGCCGGCTGGAGCACCGCTCCGCTCAGGGCCGGCTCTTGCGCGACTGGCCGCTGGACGGCGGGCGAGCACAGCGCCTGCTGCTGCGCGCCAATGGCGAAGTCTGGCTGGGCATGCAGGAGGGCCTATACCGGCTCCCCGGCGCCTCGGCGCCGGCGTTGCAGCGGGTCGCGCTGGCCGGCGGTGCACCGCTGCAAGGCGGCATCCATGCGCTGATCGAAGAAAAGGCTGGGGCCTCCGGGTCAGGTCGGCTCTGGGTCGGTGGCCAGCAAGGCTTGTTCCGAGAACAAGGCGCCGGCCTGGCAGCTGTGCCGCAGGCGTCGGGCGAGACCCTGGCCAGCCCGGTCGTGATGGGTTTGCTGCTGGCCAGCGACGGCACGCTGTGGCTCGACACACCGGTCGCCGGCCTGCACCGGCTGCGCGGCTGGGACGCCGAGGGCCGGGCCCGCTTCGACCGCGTCGGCGAGCGCCTCGGCAGCGAGGGCGTGTTCGGCGGCAATCTGCACGAGGACGCACGCGGCCGCATCTGGAGCCAGCTGCAGGTCTACGACCCAAAGGCCGACCGGATCGACAGCTTCGGCGCCGCCGAGGGCGCGGCCTTCGGCAGCTTCTGGTTCTTCGCCAGCGCCGAGCTGCCCGGCGGGGCCTTGCTGTTCGGCGGCAGCCGGGGCTTGCTGCGCGTTCTGCCCGAAGCCTTCGAGCCGGATCCGGGTGCGCTGCCGCTGGTGATCAGCGCGCTGCGCGTTAACGGCCAGCCCCATGCGCCTGTGCGCTTAGATGGTCAGGGACTGCGCCTGCCGGCTGGCACACGCAGCTTCAGCGTCGAGTTCGCCGGGCTGGACTATGCCGATCCCGGCCGGCTTCGCTACCAGTACCGCCTGCTGGGCTTGGACAGCGACTGGACCAGCGTCGACCCCGGCGCGCGCAGCCCCAGCTTCGGCCCGCTGTGGCCCGGCCGCTATGTGCTGCAGATGCGCGTGACGGCGCACCCGACGCTGTGGGGCCCTGCCCGGCTGGAGCTGCCCGTCGAGCTGCTGCCCGCCTGGTGGCAGACGATATGGGCGCAGCTGGCGTCGGTGGCCCTGCTGCTGCTGGCGATCTGGGCCTATGTGCGCTGGCGCACCCGCTTGCTGCGCCGGCGCGAGGCCGTGCTGCAGGCCTTGGTGGACGAGCGCACCGCCGAGCTGCGTGAGGCCAGCCTGACCGACGCGCTGACCGGCTTGCGCAACCGCCGCTATCTGGAGCTGCGATTGCAGGACGACTTGCGCCTGTGCTTGCGCCGCTTCGAGGCCAGCGAGCCGGGCTTGCCAGGCCCCGACAGCGATCTGATGCTGATGCTGCTGGACCTGGACCATTTCAAGCGCGTCAACGATGCCCATGGCCACGCCGCCGGCGACGCCGTGCTGGTGACCCTGGCCGAGCGGCTGCGCCAGGTTTTCCGTGGTACCGACTCGCTGGTTCGCTGGGGCGGCGAGGAGCTGCTGGTGCTGGTGCGCGAGACCAGCCGCGCAGACGCCGCCGAGCTGGCCGCGCGCGTCTGCGCTGCTGTGCGTGATCAGCCCTTCGACATCGGCCTCGGCCAGGCGGTCGAGGTCACGGTCTCGATCGGCTTCGCCGCCTTCCCGCTCGACCCGCGCCGACCCCGCGCCTGGGACTGGCCCGCCACCCTCGCCCTGGCCGACTCGGCGCTGTACGCGGCCAAGGCCCGGGGGCGGGACGGCTATTTCGGGGTCATCGAGGCGATGGACGTGGCGCCCGCCGAGGTGCCGCGCGATCTGAGCGGCTGGGCAGGGGATGGGCGGGTGGTGGTGCGGGCGAGTGAGGAAAAAGGTCTGCCGGTATAGGGTTTAGTTGCACGAAAAAACAGGTGAATTGCAGCGACAGCCTGATTCACTACGTCTAAATTTCTGTGCAAATGACAAATCACTGCACGCTTCAGCTTCACGCCGCCGGCGCTTGGTGCGATGTGGCCAGCGTGAGCCTGCTGCATGCTGAGGAAGAGGGCTGGAAGGCCAAGACGTACACCGGCTACACGGTCGACTGGGCTTTTGCCTACCCGGGCGTGACTGACGCGCACGCTGCTTGCGCGGGCTGGCCGGTCGGTCTGCAGTCCTTCGAGCAGGCGTACTGGCCGGTCTTTCTGATCGACATGCTGCCGCTGGGCCTTGGTCGTCAGGAACTGTCGCGCCGTATCGGCTTGCCCAGGAGAGCATTGCCACGCTGACAGGCATGCCGGGCTTCGAGGCGGTGCCAAGCCAGACCAAGTCTGCGAAGCCTTGATCCGGCACTGCACCTACCCGCAGGCGGAAGTGCTCGAGTACATCAAGCGTGATATCGCCAATCTGGCCCAGCACAGCAAGGACAGCCACGCGCGCAACACCGCCGTGCAGCGCGACCTCAACGGCCGCATCGCACTGACACCGCTCTATGACTTCGCGCCGATGTATCTGCATCCGGACGGTATCGCTCGGCGGATCAGATAAGACAGCAACGACAACGGCCAACCGGACTGGCATCGCGTGCTGGGCCGCGCTTGCGAGCTCGGCGCGCAAGTCCACCATCAGCAGCAGACGCGCCGCAAGAAGAAGAGCAAGAGCCTGGCACTGATCGCTCGCCAGCCGCTTGTCGCCGGAGTCAAGGCGAAGGAACCGACCCTACGCAAGATCGCGGCGGATGGGGAGGCGATAGGCCTGGGGCCTGCCGTCTCCCATCACCTGCGTCCGCACATCCTGGCTAGAGCCGACGAGTTGGCGGCGATCGCCTAACTACCATGGACAAGCGCTTCAACACCCTGTCGATCTCTGAACAGCTCGGCTTGCGCAAGGAGGCCGTCGAGGACGCTATGGCGCACTCGAAATGGGCGCTGGCGCAGTCGATTCGCCACCTCAAGAAGACCGTGCGCCTGACCACCGCCGAGATGGCCAAGCTCTCCGACGTGTCCTACCGGACCATGCAGGACATCGAGCAGGACCGCAGCGAAGGCACGGTTCAGACCATGAACCGAATCTTTGGGATGCTGGGCTTGAAGCTGGGGAGTTGTGCGCGAGGTGCGGGGCTCGGGCAGTGGTGGCGAGGCTTGAGACGGGAAGTGTTCCTGCATCAGGACCTGCCCCCCGCTTTTCTTCGACCTGCACGCGCATCGCCGGCCGGATCTGCGCCGTTGAGGTGCCCTGCCAGTCAGCGCGTTCGGCGCGGTTCGCTCTTGCCGCGCAGTTGAGCACCTGCGCTGGCGCTGCCGCGCGTTGAAGGCTTGTCGACCTTGGGTTTCGCGGGCTTGAGCAGACCGCTTGCCGGATTGACCGCCACCGTTTGGTACTCGGCCGCGTAGTGCTCGCGCATTCTCACGATCTCTTTCGCGTACTGACGCGCCAGCTTCTTCTTCTTCGTATCCGACAGCAGACGCCCGGCGAGCTGGAAGAACTTTGATTCCTCCTCCTTCAGATGGTGGCGCACCTTGAAGCTCAGCTGCTTGGCGGTCGCTATCCAGACATCCTGCTTCTTGTTGCGCACGGACAAGTCGTCCAGCAATTCGTCAACTTCGTGGTGCTCATGAAGCGCGTGGCGCGACGCGTCGAGACCGCCGTCCTCCATCAGCAGGTGAACGTACAGGTGTCGTTCCTCTGCCGCTGCGTGCGCCATCAGCTCGACCTTCAGCTGCAGGAAGAGCAGCTCGCGCGAAGCCATGTCCCCGCGTGACGCCGTCAGCTTGCGGCACAGATCGCGTTGCAGGTCGTGACTCTCACGGATGGCGTCGAAAATCATGCTGAATTCTCCGGGTTGCATGGATTAAAGAGGCGGGCTCCCACTGTCGCCGGGTATGAAAATGCGCCACACCAGAGGAATGCCTGATTCGATGTAGGACGAGGGAGCGAACGCACCACTCCGGAGTTTCCAACAAGGGGCGCCCGCCTGAGGCCATTGAGTACGACCTCGCGGGTGCCATCGATAGGGCCGCTCTCGCAACTGGAGGTGGCGACCGGTGCTTGTCTTCTGACGGCCTCGCGCTTAGCATGCGAGCGTCGCACCAGCATCAGGTCCCTCACTGATCAGCCGTAGTCCTCTGAACAGCTTGGCTTGCGCAAGCAGTCCGTCGAGGACGTTCTGGCACATCCGGATGAGTCGCTGGCGCAGTCGGTTCGCAACTCAAGAAGACCATGCGCCTGACCAGCGCGGAGATGGCGAGGTTCTCCGGCGCGTTCTACCAGACCGTGCAGGGCATCGAGCCGGACCGCAGCCATGCGCGTGCGAGGGAAAGCCATCGCACGTCGGTTGGTGATTGCTGCCGAAGCGTATCGACCACAGGCTCGGCGCTCAGTCCTCCCAGCTCCCAACGAGCGCTCCATCTGCATACGGTCACCTGCCCCCAGCCCGTCAGCTCCGATCTTCAGCGCCGACGCCAACACCGTCAAACGCCTCTTCAACAAAGTTCTCCAACTCTGCCTCTTCCAGCAGCTCGATCGAAAAGTTTCCGAACTGCTTGGGCAGCCACAGAATTCTTGCGCCGCTGGGAGTTTGCAGGCAGTCACGGGCGAGGGGTTTGCCGTTTTCGTCCTCCGGCTGCACGCCGCGAGCCATCAGTTCGTCGTAGGCCGCCTCGATATCGGGCGTGCTGTAGCAATGGCGGTAGATGGTGCCCGGGCCGCGGACGTCCATCAGGTCCTTCAGATTGCCGGTGATCGGTTGCACCAGCATGAAGCGCTCTTGCGCCATGCGGACGATGGCATAGCGAACATGCAGGCCATCGCGCCGCCAGACCAGAGTCTTAGACACCTGCGCATCCAAGACTCTTTGGTAGTAGGAACAGGCCTCTGCAAGGTTGCTGACCAGGACATCGATATGGCTGAACTTCAACTGCATGGTCAACGGTGAGTGTGTGGCCGGGAATCGTCGATTCTCTCCGTGGCTGGGCCAGGCCCTTGCCTGGAGGCCGTGCTGACACAATCCCCCCATGGGTGAATTCGATCTGATCAAGCGCTTCTTCACACGAGAGACCGAGGTGCAGCCGGGCGTGCCGGTGGGCATCGGCGACGACTGCGCGGTCATCGCGGCCACGCCGGGCATGCAGTGGCTGGTGTCGACCGATATGCTGGTCGAGGGCCGGCATTTCCTGTCGACCGTTGTGCCCGAGCGACTGGGCCACAAGGCGCTGGCGGTGAATCTGTCGGACCTGGCGGCCTGCGGTGCAAGGCCGCGCGCCTTCACCTTGGCGCTGGCGATGCCCAGAGCGGACGAGCAGTTTCTGGCGGGCTTCGCGCGTGGCATGTTCTCGCTGGCCGATGCGCACGGCATCGCGCTGGTGGGCGGCGACACGACGGCCGGACCGCTGAACATCTGCATCACGGTGATGGGCGAGGTGCCGGCAGGTGCGGCCCTGCTGCGCAGCGGCGGCCAGGCCGGCGATGATCTCTATGTCTCGGGCACGCTGGGCGATGCGCGGCTGGCACTGGAGGTGTTCCGCGGCATGGCGGCGCTGGACTCGGGTGAGGACTTCGAGCGCGCGCGCCGCGCGATGGAATGCCCGACGCCGCGCGTCGCGCTGGGCCAGGCGCTGCGCGGCATCGCCCACAGCGCCATCGATGTCTCGGACGGCCTGCTCGGCGATCTGGGCCATTTGCTGAAGCGCTCGAACCTCGGCGCCACGCTGCTGGCCGACAGGTTGCCGCGCAGCGCGCTGCTGGCCCGTCAGCCGCTGGCGCTGCAGCGCCTGTGCACGCTGGCCGGTGGCGACGACTACGAGCTGGTGTTCAGCGCGCCGGCCACGGCCCGCGCGGCTGTGCAGGCCGCCGCTGCCGCCTGCGGCACGCCGGTGACCCTGATTGGCCGGCTGGAGGCCGAACCGGGTCTGCGCGTGCTCGACGACCAGAGCCAGGTCTTGCCGCAGACGCCGGCGGCCTTTGATCATTTCAAGTCATGACGATGGACGAGGCATCGGGCGCCGCACCGCGCCGCGCCACCGCCCGCTTCATGTGGGGCCATCCGGCGCACTGGATCGCCTTGGGCTTCGGCAGCGGGCTGTCGCCGAAGGCGCCGGGCACGGTGGGCACTTTGTGGGCCTGGGTTGCCTTCTTGGCGCTGGACCCCTGGCTGGGCGACCTGCAATGGGGGCTGACGATTGCGCTCGGCACGCTGGTCGGCTGGTGGGCCTGTACTTTGACCGCGCGGCATCTGAACACGCCCGACCCCGGCGCCATCGTCTGGGACGAGGTGCTGGCGTTTTGGCTGGTGCTGTGGCTTGCGATGCCAATGGGGCTGTGGGGCCAGGCCCTTGCCTTCGGCCTGTTCCGCTTTTTCGACGCAGCCAAGCCCGGCCCGGTGGGCTGGGCTGACCGCTTGTTCAAGGGCGATCGTGGCAAGCCGGTCGGCTGGGCGCAGGGCTTTGGCATCCTGTTCGACGATTTCGTCGCGGCCGGTTGTACGCTGCTGGTAATCGCGCTGTGGCGCGCCCTTGTGGGGTGAAGACCATGCTGTTGTTTCCCGAAGAACATGAATTGATAGACCGCATCGCGCTGGCGCTGATACAGCGCCGCGAGCGAATGGGCACGGCCGAGAGCTGTACCGGTGGGCTGATCGCTGCCGCCTGCACCAGCTTGTCGGGCTCCAGCCAATGGTTCGAGCGCGGCGTGGTCAGCTACAGCAATGAGGCCAAGACCGAGTTGCTGGGCGTGCCGGCCGCGCTGATCGCCCGGCATGGCGCTGTCAGTGCCCAGGTGGCGCAGCAGATGGCCCAGGGCCTGCTGGCCCATGCGCCGCTGGACTGGGCGCTGGCGGTCACCGGCGTGGCCGGCCCCACCGGCGGCAGCGCCGATAAGCCGGTAGGCACGGTCTGGCTGGCACTGGCCCGTGCCGGCGCGTCGCCCCGGGTCTGGCGCGAACTCTTTCCCGGCGACCGCCATGCGGTGCGCGCGGCCACCCTGCGTTCGGGCCTGCTGGCTTTGTGCGAAGCACTCGAAGACAAGGAAGCTTGATGAGTGTGTTGTTGATCGGCAGCTGGGACGACTCGGAGCGCGAGCAGTGGCTGGCCTTGCTGCAAGAGGCCTTGCCGGATGAGGCCTGGCGCCTGGCCCCTCACGAGGATGTCGAGATTGCTATCGTTGCGAACCCGCCGTCCGGCAGCTTGCAGGGCTTGCCCATGCTGGGCCTGATTCAGTCGCTGTGGGCGGGGGTCGACCGGCTCCTGCAAGACCCGACTCTGCCCGAGGGCGTACCGCTGGCCCGCATGGTGGATCCGGCGATGAATGAGGCAATGGCGCAGACGGCGCTATGGGCCGTGCTGGGCCTGCACCGGCGTTTCTTCGAGGTCCAGGCGCAGCAGCGCGAGGGCCTGTGGCGCCAGCCAGAGCAGCGCCGTGCGGCCGAATGGCGGGTGCTGGTGCTGGGCCTGGGCGAGCTGGGCGGTCGCGTCGCGCGCACCTTGCAGGCTCAGGGCTATGCGGTGGCCGGCTACAGCACACGACCGCTCGAGTTGCCAGGTATCACCGGCGTGCACGGCGATGAGGCGCTGACGGCTGAGCTGGGCCGGGCCGACACGGTGGTCAATCTGCTGCCGCTGACGCCGACCACGCGCGGCTTTTTCGACGCGGCGCGGCTGGCTCAGTTCAAGCCCGAGGCCAGCCTGGTCAATCTGGCGCGCGGCGCCCACGTGGTCGAGGCGGATTTGCTGGCCGCGCTGGACGGCGGGCGGCTGCGCCATGCGGTGCTCGATGTGTTCCAGGTCGAGCCGCTGCCGGCCGACCATGCCTTTTGGCGCCATCCGCGCGTCACGGTGCTGCCGCACACGGCGGCGCAGACCGATGCGCGCAGCGCGGTGGCCGTGGTGGCTGCGAATGTGCGGGCCTGGCGGGCCGGCGCGCCGCTGGCCCATCGGGTGGAGCGACGGCGCGGCTACTGATTCGGGGGGCAGCGCGGCCGGCGCGCCTGGGGTAGCCTAGGCGCATGGTTGAGCACCGGCTGGACACGATCGCGATGTTTGCGCTCGATGAGCAGGTGCAGCGCTGTGAAGCGCTGTTGCAGGCCACGCCCGACGATGTCGAGCTGCGGCTGTGGCTGGCCTGGTCGCTGCGCCAGCGCGATAGCACGCGGGCGCTGACCCTGGCACGGGGCCTGGGCGAAGCCTGGCCCGAGGATGCCCCGGCGCAGGCGCGGCGCCTGCTGGTGGAGGCCGAATGCCTGCTGCTGGAGGGCCGGCTCGACGAGTCCGAAGCCCTGCTGAGCGAGGCACTGCGCCGCTTCAAGGCATGCGCCGACGCGCGCGGCTGTGCCGATGCCCACTGGCTGGCCTACTACCTGGCGGCCGACCGGGGCGACGCTCCAGCGCTGCGGGCCAGTCTGCAGCAGGCAATCGTCCACGCCCGCGCCAGTGGCGACGCGCTGCGTCTGCTGATGATGGAGGCCAGCCTGGCGCGCGCCGAGGTGATGCGCGACGCGGCGGCTGCCGAGCGCGACTGGGGCCAGCGTCTGCCTGCATCCTCCCCTGAGCCGGCCTGCGGCGCGGCGCTAGCCGACTTCCGCGGCCTGCTGGCGGCCATGCAAGCCGACTACCTGCCCGCCATCGAGGCCTTCTCCGGCGCCTTCGGGCTGGCGATGCGCTGCGGTCAGCTGCGCCGGGCCATCGCGCTGGCCACCAATCTGGGCTTTACCTACACCCGGATGAGCGATTTCGAGAGTGCGATGGAGTGGCTCAAGCGGGCGCTGGATCTGGCGCGCGGCGCCCGCTGGCCCGGCATGATCGGGCTATGTCTGGCCCATACGGGGGAGGCCCTGCGTCGCCTGGGCCAGCTCGATAACGCCCGCGAGCTGCTGCGCGAATGCTTGCAGCTCAGCGCCAGTCAACCGCAGGCTCGCACCGCCGCGCTGGCGTGTCGCTTCCTGGCCCAGACCGAGATGGACAGCGGCGACTTTGTCGCCGGCTTGGGCGCGTTTGAACAACTGGCGCGGGGCGCAGCAACGGCCGGCTCCCTGGACCTACAGCTTGACGCGCAGCAGGGCCGCGCACGGGCGCTGCTGGGGCTGGGCCGTGCCGATGCTGCGCGCGCAGCCGGCGAGCAGGCGCTGGCGATGGCCGATGCCCAGCATGAGCGCAGCACAGCTCTGGAGCTGCGCGCGCTGCTCGGCGACATCGCACGAGCCCAGGGCCGTGTCGACGAGGCCCTGGTGTTGTATGAGCAGGCGCTGGCCGCCGCCGAGGCGCTGGCCGGTTATGCGACGCCGCCCGAGCTGCTGGACGGTGCCTCCCAGGCCTTCGCGGCAGCAGGCCGCTTCGAGGCGGCCTTTGGTTGCGCGCACCGAGCTAGCCAGGTCCGGCTGCGCCGCTATGGCGAGGAAGCTGGCCAGCGCTCGCGCGCGATGCATGCGCACCACCAGATCGAGCGGGCCCGCGCCGAGAGCGAGCATCTGCGTCGCCTGGCCGCGTCGGAGGCGGCACGCTTTGCTGACCTGCAGAGCGCCCACCAGGTGCTGCAGCACCTGGGCGAGATCGGCCAGGAGATCACCGCCGAGCTGCAGACCGAGCGCGTCATCGAGGTGCTGGAGCGGCGCGTCCATGCCTTGCTCGATGCGCCCAGCCTGGCCGTCTATCTGCTCGACGAGGCCGGCGAGCAGATGCAATGCGCCTATGGCCGCGAGGACGGCGAGCGCTTTGCCGACGCGCCGATCCCGCTGGACGACCCCCAGTCCTTCTGCGCGCTGTGCGTGCGCGAGGGCCGCGAGCTGCTGCTCGACGGGGCCGAGGCGGCGCCCGCCCAGATCGAGGGCACCAGCCAGATGCAGAGCTTGCTGTTCGTGCCGCTGCGCGTGGCCGAGCGCATTACCGGCGTAATCACCGTGCAGTCGCCGCGCCGCCAGGCCTACGGCGAGCGCGAGCAGTTGGTGCTGCGCAGCCTCAGCGCCTATGCGGCGATCGCGCTGGACAATGCGCGCGCCTATCTGCGCCTGTCCGAGCTGCAGCGCCAGGTGATGGCTCAGGAAAAGCTGGCCGCGCTGGGAGCGCTGGTGGCCGGCGTCGCCCATGAGCTGAACACGCCGATAGGCAACAGCCTGCTGACCGCCTCGACCCTGCTGGAGCACACCCAGACCCTGACGCAGCGCCTGCAGCAAGGCCAGCTGCGGCGCAGCGAGCTCGAGAGCTACACCCGCAGCTCGCACGAGGGCCTGCAGGTTATCGAGCGCAGCATGCAGGGGGCAGCTCAGCTGGTCGACAACTTCAAGCAAGTGGCCCAGGACCGCGACACCCAGCAGCGTCGCCGCTTCGCGTTCTCCCTGCTGTGCGAGCAGGCCCTGCATGCGCTGGCGCCGCAGGTATCGCGGGCCGGCCACCGGCTGGCGCTTCAGCTCGACGCCGATCTGCAGCTCGACAGCTACCCCGGGCCGCTGGGCCAGGCGCTGGAGGTGCTGGTCGGCAATGCCTTGCTGCATGGGCTGCAGCCCGAGCAGCCGGGCGAGATTGTGCTGCGGGCCCAGGCGCTGAGCGGCGACCGCTGCCGCATCGAAGTGGCTGACAACGGTCGGGGCATGAGCGAGGCGGTGCTGCTGCGCGTCTTCGAGCCCTTTTTCTCGACACGCTTCGGCCAGGGCGGAAGCGGCCTTGGGCTGAGCATCTGCCATCACATCGTGCATGGCCTGCTGGGCGGGCGACTCAGCGTGGTCAGCGCACCGGGGCAGGGCAGCCGCTTCATCATCGAGCTGCCGCTGGTGGCGCCTTAGGTGAGGCCGGCCATCACCGTGTCGAGTGATTCGTGGCTGAGGTCGGGCGGCAGCCAGCTCGGCAGCCAGTCCATGAACTGCTGGGCCGGCGCCGGGCGTCCGATGAAGTAACCCTGCCCCTCGTCGCATCCCAGCTCGGCCAGCAACTTCCATGCCTTGCCAGTCTCGACGCCCTCGGCCACCACACTCAAGCCCAGGTTGTGGGCCAGCTCGATGGTGGAGCGCACGATCTTGGCGTCATCGAGGTCGCGCTCCATCGCCATCACGAAACTGCTGTCAATCTTCAGCTCGTTGACCGGCAGGCGCTTCAGATAGGCCAGCGATGAGTAGCCGGTGCCGAAGTCGTCAATAGAAAGCTTGAAGCCCAGCTCGGACAGGCGCTCCAGCGTGTGCAGCGCGCGCTGCGGGTCGTCCATGATGGCGCTCTCGGTGATCTCCAGGCACAGATCGGCCGGCGCCGCACCGTGGCGCGCCAGCAGGCTCATGATCTTGGCCGGCAGCTCTTGGTCCATCAGGTCGCGGGTCGATAGATTGACGCTGATACGCACCGCCATGCCACGCCGGCGCGCCTCCTGGGTCATGCGGGCCGACTCCTCGATGACCCAGGCGGTCAGCGCACGGATGAAGCCGGTCTGCTCAGCAAAGGGGATGAACTGCATCGGCGGCACCAGGCCGCGGCTCGGATGCTGCCAGCGCACCAGGGCCTCGGCGCTGACGATGGTGCCGTCGCGCAGATCGACCTTGGGCTGCAGATACAGGCGCAGCTCCTGGCTCTCGATGGCGCGGCGCAGTTCACCCAGCAGCGAGAGCGATTCCTGGCTGCCGGCATCCAGCGCCGCCTCGTAGACCATGCTGCCTTGCTGGCGCCGTTTGGCCGCATACATGGCCAGCTCGGCGCGTGCCAGCAACTGGCTGACCTCGCTGCCGTGCTCGGGTGCCAGAGCGATGCCGATGCCGGCCCCCAGGTCGACGGTTTGGTCATCGATATGCAGCGGCGCCTCGAAATCGGCCTGGATGCGCGCCGCGGAGGCCTGCGCGGCGGCCTGGTCGGCTCCCTCTAGCAGCAGCACGAACTCGTCGCCGCCCAGGCGCGCCAGCAGGGCGCCGCGATCCCGCTGCAGGGCCTGCAGCCGCTGCGCGACGCTGCACAGCAGGCGGTCGCCGAAAGCATGGCCCAGCACATCGTTGACATGCTTGAAGCGGTCCAGATCCAACATCAGCACGGCGCAAGGACTGCTGTCGCGGGCCAGACGCAAGGCCAGTTGCTGGCTGAACTGCTCGCGGTTGGGCAGGCCGGTCAGTGGGTCCCAGAAGGCCAGCCGGTGCACCTGCTCCTCGCGACTGCGGATGCCCTGGCGCATCGCCTCGAAGGCATCGGCCAGATCGCCGACCTCGTCGCTGCTATGGCGCCGTACCGGCGTTTTGTAGTCGCCCCGGCCCAGGCGCTCGGCCGAGTCGGAGAGGGTCTTGATCGGCCCGCTGATGCGCCGCGCCGTGAGCACCGCGCCGAGCGCAAACACGCTGACCCCGATCAAAGTCAGCGCCAGCAGGGTCAGCTGCAACTGCCGATAGGGGGCGATTGCTTCATCGAAGGATCGCAGCAGTACGACGGCCAGGGGCTGCTGCGGCTCGAGTAGTGGCGCGAAACGGCCGCGCCACTGCTCCTCGTTGACCTCGGCTGCGAACAGGCCGCCGGCCGCCGGGATCTGCCCGGCCAGGCTCAGCGCCGCCTCGGTGTCGAAATTGCTGACCAACGGCCGCCATGCGCCTTCCGTGCCAGTCCTGATGACGACCACCGCCCGCAGATCGGACAGGCTTTTGAGGTCTTGCAGCGCGGTGGCGTCGAGCGCGAAGCCCATCAGCACCCAGCCCACTGGGGCCGGCGTGCGCACCTGCGCCACCACCACCTGATAGGCCTGGCCGTCTAGCAGGGCCAGCTGCATATCACCGCCCGGCCCGGGCTTGTTGACCCTGGCCTGCAGCAGGCCGAGAAACCGGCCGGCGTCCTTGCGGGTGGCAGCCACCAGCCTCAGCTCGTTGTCAGCATAGACGACCACGCTGGCGCCGATGCGTTCGCCCTGGTTGCTGAGCGCGTCACGGATGGTCTCGGCCGTGCCCTCCTCGGCCAGCGGCAGGCCGATGGCCTCCTTGAAGCCATAGTCCATGGCCAGTAGCTCGGCCGCATCCCCGCGCCGCGCCGCCTCCTGCGCCAGCAGCCGGCGCAGCACGCGCTCACCGGTCTTCAGCTCTGCGGCGATCGAGCCATTGGCATTGCGCTCGATGCTGGTGCGTATCACCGCGAAGCTGGCCAGCTGCACCACCAGCAGCAGGGCCAGGAAGAGCGCGACGATGCGGCCTTCGAGCCGACGAAGGTTCAGAAAAGCCGGCAGCGTGCTCATTCGATGTTGAGGATGACCTGGCTCTGGCCGCCGGCGGCCGTCACGCCGATGCGCTGACCCAGCAGGACCGGCCTGCCGACGCGTGGATGCCAGACTTTCAGATTGTGTTCACCGGCCGGCAGGTCCAGCTTCAGCAGGCCCTGGGCATCGGTCTTGGCGAAAAGCGGCGTATCGACCACGACGATGTGAGCGCTCATCTTGTCGTGGATATTGCAGCCCAGGGTCGCGATGCCGGGCTTGTCGAACAGCACCGGCTCGGCTGGCGTGCCACTGTAGAGCTTGATGTCAAACGTCTTGACCGGCGAGAAGGAGTAGACATGGTGGCGCACCGTGTCGAAATTCGGGAAGTTCACCGCAGTGCCGGTCTGCACCACCAGCACATGGGGCTGGAACTGGCGCTCACGCTGGGCCATGTCGGCCTTGGCGCCGGGCGCCGCGCGGCTTGTCTGGGCGCGTAACTCCACCGCCACCACCGCATCGGCCAGCGGCTCGCCGGCCGTGCTCTTGACCAGGACGGTCCAGGGCAGGGCCAGCGCGGGGCCGGCAATCATGGCGGTGAGCAGCAGGGCGGAGTGGAGTGCGAGTGGTGGCATCATGGCGAGAAAAAAGCACCTTGACACACTCTATCCGCTTCGCCTGGCCGGCGTCAGCGCTGCGGCCGCAAAACCGTGTATATGCCGCCGCAGCGGCGGCTGAATCAGGGGCGCAGGGCAAGTTTGGGCGCGCGCGGCGCCGCAGCCACTTCGACCAGCATCAGCGCCAGACGCTGCAAGGCGGCCCAAGGGTCCAGCGGCCAGCCAGGGTGGCGCAGGCCCTTGACGATGCCGTCGCAAATCTGCGCGGCCTCGACCAGTGGGCTCAGGCTGTGTGGCTTGATGCCGGGCACGATGCGCTCGAACATGCGTTCTTTCGGACCCCATACCCGGGCCTCGCGCAGCGCCATCGGCAGCGGCTTGCCGGCGTCGACCGCCTCGCGCACTCGGCGCAGCGCGCGGATATCCTCGGCCAACGCCCAGTGCACCAACACGGCCGCCTCGCCCTCGGCCTGAAGCCCGTCCAGCATGCGCAGCACCCGGCCTAGCTGACCGGCCAGCACGGCCTCACTGAGCTTGAAGACGTCGTAGCGGGCCACGTTCAGCACGGCCGCCTCGATCTGCTCGAAGCTCAGCTCGCCCTTGGGATGTAGCAGCGCGAGCTTTTGCAGCTCCTGGTGCGCGGCCAGCAGATTGCCTTCGACACGGTCGGCGAAGAAGGACAGTGTGCGCTGACCATCCTCACCGTCCTGCACCGGCTGGCCCTGGGCTGCCAGGCGCTGTGCGATCCACTGCGGCAGCGCGCGACGATCGACCGGGTCGACCCGCACCGTGATGCCGGCGACATCCAAAGCACCGAACCAGGCGCCGTTCATCTGAGTCTTGTCCAGCCGCGGCAGGCTGACCAGGGTCACTACGTCCTCGGGCAGGCGTTCGCAATAGCGCTGTAAGGCCTCAGAGCCGTCCTTGCCGGGCTTGCCCGATGGGATGCGGATCTCGATAAACTGGCGCTCGGCAAACAGGCTCAGCGCTTGGGCCGCGCCCAGCACTGGCCCCCAGTCGAAATAGGCGCCGGACACGGTGAAGACTTTGCGCTCGCCATAGCCCTGGGCGCGCGCGGCGGCGCGGATCGCGTCGCAGGCCTCCTGGGCCAGCAGCGGCTCGTCGCCGAACACGGTGTAGATGGGCCTCAGGCCCTTGGCGAGCTGCGGGGCGAGGGCGTCGGCGCGGATCTGCATCTCAGGATGGGAGTCTGATCGCGGCAAGCCGGCGCATCACCTGGGCCACCGCATCGGACTGCATCGAGCGGTACAGCCAGGCCTCTTCCTGCTCCTTGGCCAGCGCGGCGGTCTCGGTGTAGTTCATCTCACGGCTCAGGCGCATCTCGGTCAGTGGCTGTAGGATCTCGCCGGCCGGTGTGCGCAGCACATAGTCGAGCTGCAGCTGCAGCTGCCACTCGCGCACCTGGCCGGCACTGGTCGAGACGACGACCGTGCGGTCGCGCGTATCGCGCTGCGCCTCCAGCACCACCTCCGCCCGGTTGAAGTCGGCCAGCAGGCTGACTTTGGTGCGGCCCAGCTGGCGCCGCAGCTCAGCGGCCAGGGCCGAGTCGGGCGCAAAGCCCTTCAGGCCAAGGGTGCGGAACTGCAGCTCGGGCTCGCGTCGCGGTGCGAAGCCGCAGCCGACCATCGAAGCGGACATCAAACCGAGGAGGGCGGTGCGGCGCAGCATGGTCTTCAGACCACCACGTTGACGAGGCGGCCGGGCACGATGATGACCTTCTTCGGCAGCTTGCCTTCGCTGAACTTGATGCACTCCTCGTTGGCCAGCGCGGCAGCCTCGATCGCGGCCTTGTCGGCACTTGCGGCCACCTTGACGCTGCCGCGCAGCTTGCCGTTGACCTGCAGCATCAGCTCGACCTCGTCCTGCACCAGGGCGGCCTCGTCGACCACCGGCCAGGCCGTGTCAAGCAGATCACCCAGCTCTGCAGCAAAGCCGAGATCGACCCACAGCGCATGCGCGATATGCGGGCAGGCCGGGTAGAGCACGCGCAAAAGCACCGAGAAGCCCTCGCGAACGGCGGCGTCCTGGCCCTGGGACTTGAAGCCTTCCAGTGCGTTCAGCAGCTTCATCGCGCCGGAGACGACGGTGTTGTACTGCATGCGCTCGTAGTCGTACGAGACCTGTTTGAGCGCCAGATGCACCTCGCGGCGCAGCGACTTGCCATCGCCGTTCAGCGCCGCGAAGTCGCGGCCGCCGGCCTTGATGGCCTGGGCATTCTTCGCGCCGAAGCCCCAGACCCGCTTCAGGAAGCGGTGGGCGCCCTCGACGCCGGCATCGTTCCATTCCAGCGTCTGCTCGGGCGGCGAGGCGAACATCACGAACAGCCGGGCCGTGTCGGCGCCGTACTGGTCGATCAGCTGCTGCGGGTCGACGCCGTTGTTCTTGGACTTCGACATAGTCGTCATCTCGTAGTCCAGCTTGGTGCCGTCGGCCTTCAGCGTGCCGCCGACGATCTGGCCATGCTCGTTGGTCTGCACGTCGACCTCGTGCTCCCAGTAGTAGTTCTTGCCGGCATCGGCCGGCTTGTGCGAGAACGCGCCCTTCAAGACCATGCCCTGGGTCAGCAGCTTGGTGAAGGGCTCGTCGATCTTGACCAGGCCCAGATCGCGCATCACCTTGGTCCAGAAGCGTGCGTACAGCAGGTGCAGAATTGCGTGCTCGATGCCGCCGATGTACTGGTCCATCGGCATCCAGTACTGCGTGCCGTCGCCGACCATGGCCTGATCGTTGCTGGCGTCGCAATAGCGCATGAAGTACCAGGACGAATCGACGAAGGTATCCATCGTGTCCGTTTCGCGCTGCGCCGGCTTGCCGCACTTGGGGCAAGCGCAGTTCAGGAAGTCGGCGCGCTTGTTCAGCGGGTTGCCGCTGCCGTCCGGAATGCAGTCTTCCGGCAGCACGACTGGCAGGTCCTGGGCCGGCACCGGCACGGCGCCGCAGTCCTCGCAGTGGATGATGGGGATGGGTGTGCCCCAGTAGCGCTGGCGGCTAATGCCCCAATCGCGCAGGCGCCAGGTGGTTTTCTTCTCGCCCAGGCCCTGGGCGCCGAGCATCTCTGCCACCTTGCCAACGGCAGCCTTGTGGCCCAGGCCATCGAGCACGCCCGAGTTAACGCAGACGCCGCGTTGCTTGTCGCCATACCACTCGGCCCAGACCTTGTCGTTGTAGCTTTCGCTCTCGACGCCGACGACCTGCTTGATCGCCAGACCGTATTTGTTGGCGAACTCGAAATCGCGCTCGTCATGCGCCGGCACGCCCATCACGGCGCCGTCGCCATAGCTCATCAGCACATAGTTGCCAATCCAGACCTCGACTTGGGCGCCGGTCAGCGGATGGGTGACGAACAGACCAGTAGGCTTGCCCTTCTTCTCCTGCGTGGCGAGTTCGGCCTCGGTGGTGCCGCCACTCTTGCATTCATTGATGAAGGCGGCCAGTTCGGCATTGCCGGCAGCCGCATGGGTGGCCAGTGGGTGCTCGGGCGCGACCGCGCAAAACGTTACCCCCATGATGGTGTCGGCACGGGTGGTGAACACATAGAGCCTCCCCTCCTGGATCAGCGCACCGTCGGTGCCGCTGATCTGGTGCGGGAAGGCGAAGCGCACGCCCTCGCTCTTGCCGATCCAGTTTTCCTGCATCAAGCGCACGCGCTCGGGCCACCCATGCAGATAGCTCTTGTCCTCGGGATTGGCAACGGCCGAGAGCAGCTCATCGGCGTACTTGACGATGTTCAGGTAGTAGCCTGGGATCTCGCGCTTCTCGACCACGGCGCCGCTGCGCCAGCCCTTGCCGTCGACTACCTGCTCATTGGCCAGCACGGTCTGGTCGACCGGGTCCCAGTTGACCACTTGCGTGCGGCGCTCGGCGATGCCGGCCTCCAGCATCTTCAGAAACAGCCACTGGTTCCACTTGTAGTAATCGGGCTTGCAGGTGGCGATCTCGCGCGACCAGTCGATCGCCAGACCCATGGCCTGCATTTGGGTCTTCATGTAGGCAATGTTGTCGTAGGTCCACTTCGCGGGCGGCACCTTGTTCTTCATCGCCGCGTTCTCGGCCGGCAGGCCGAACGCGTCCCAGCCCATCGGCATCAGCACGTTGTATCCCTTCATGCGCAGCGAACGGGTCAACATATCGTTGATCGTGTAGTTGCGCACATGGCCCATATGCAGCTTGCCGCTGGGGTAGGGCAGCATCGAGCAGGCATAGAACTTGGGGCGGCTGGCGTCTTCGACGACGCGATAGGCGTCGCGGGCCTGCCAATGGCTGCGGGCGGCCTGTTCGACTTCGGACGGAGTGTACTTTTCGTTCATGATGGCAATCGGGCGCGGAAGCGGCGATTGTAGGAGGGCCGCCGGCTCGGACACTCGCTACTCGGTCTGCGTAACGAAGGCGATGCGGTTGAGCCCTGCCGCCTGGCACCAGCCGATCAGCTCGGCTACCGAGCCGTAGGGCGCGGTCTTGTCGGCGCGCAGTTGCACTTCCATCCCGGCGCTGTCCTTGGCCAGGGCCGCGATGCGATGCTGCAACTGCGCAGGCGCCAGCTTCTCGTCACCGAGATAGAGGCTGCCATCGGACTGCAGCGCGATGCTGAGGACGGCCGGCGCATCGCCTGGCGTGGCGACCTCGCTCTGCGGCAAGTCCAGGCGCAGCGACGAGGTCATCAGCGGCGCACTGATCATGAATATGATCAACAGCACCAGCATCACATCGATCAGCGGCGTCATATTGATCTCGCCCATCGGTTTGGGCATGTCGCGGCGTTCCAATCTGCCAAAAGCCATGATGGGTCGCTCAGTCGACCGGCTGATCGAGCAGCTCGCGCAGATCGTGGGCAAAGCCTTCAAGCTCGGCTTCGCTGCTTGCCACGAACTTGCCGTAGATGTTGTAGGCCAGCACCGCCGGAATCGCGACCGCCAGACCGGCGGCCGTCATGATCAGCGCCTCGCCGACCGGTCCCGAGACTTTGTCGATCGAGAGATTGCCCGAGGCCGAGATGCTCTGCAGTGCGTGGTAGATGCCCCAGACCGTGCCGAACAGGCCGACAAATGGGGCGGTGGCACCTATCGAGGCCAGCAGTACTTGGCCGAATTGCAGCCGGGCCAGCACCTGGTGCAGCGCGTCGCGCAGACGCCGTGTCAGCTGCGACTCGCGCCGGCCGGCGGCCTCCAGGGTGCCGCCGTGGCTACCGGCCATCGCGGCTTCGAGCAGGGGCAGCAGCACCTGCTCGCGGTCCAAGTTCTGCAGCGCGAGCCGGCCTTCGTCCAGGCGGGTGGCGGCCCAGAAGGCCGGCACTGCTCGCGCCATGTCGCGTCGCGTGCGCCGCAGCAGCCAGCCCTTCCAGAGAATCACGATCCAGGCGCTGATCGACATCATCAAGAGCAGCAGGGCCACTGCGCGCGAAACGCCGTCGGCCAGTTCCCAGAAATGCGCGAAACCGCCCATGGATTCGGATGATCAGTGCTTCAGGCCCAGCACATCGTCCATGCCGTACAGGCCCGGCCCATTCGCTGCCAGGAAGCGCGCCGCACGCAGGCTGCCCTGGGCATAGGTCACGCGGCTGCTGGACTTGTGCGTAACCTCTATGCGTTCGCCGATGCCGGCGAACAGCACTGTGTGGTCGCCGACGATGTCGCCGCCGCGCACGGTGGCGAAACCGATGGTGGAGGGGGCTCGCTCGCCAGTCACGCCCTCCCGGCCATAGATGGCACAGTCCTTAAGATCGCGGCCGAGTGCGGCCGCCACCACCTCGCCCATCGCCAGCGCTGTGCCGCTGGGGGCATCGACCTTGTGGCGGTGATGGGCCTCGATGATCTCGATGTCGTAGCCCTCGTTGAGCGAGCGCGCAGCCAGGTCCAGCAGCTTCAGCACCACGTTGACGCCGACACTCATATTCGGCGCCATCATGATGCCGATATGGCGGGCTTGCTCGCCGATCTCGGCCTTCTGCGCGGGGCTGAAGCCGGTCGTGCCGATCACGGCCTTGATGCCGAGCTCGCGGCAGAGGGCCAGATGGGCCATCGTGCCTTCGGGTCGGGTGAAGTCGATCAGCACATCGGCGCCCTCCAGACCCTGACGCAGGTCGGCCGTGATCCGGGTGCCGCTGGCCTGGCCCAGCCACGCACTGGCGTCCTGGCCAAGGGCCGGGCTGTCCGCACGGTCCAGCGCGCCGCTGAGCTGGCAATCGGGGGCGTTGACGACGGCTTCGATCAGCATGCGGCCCATGCGCCCGGAGGCGCCGGCAATCGCGATCTTCAGGCTCACGAGCGTGGCTCCAGCGGCGGGTAGCTGCGCACCGGGCCGACCGGCTCGATCGCGGTGGCCTCAGGCTTAGGGGGAATCGGCAGCGCCTTGCGCTCGTCCTCGGTCAGCGCCAGCTTGGGTACGGCCCGCCCGGGCTTGAAAGTATTGATTGAGGCGATGAACTCGTTCTCGCCCGGCAGGTCCTCGGGCACGTCCAGAGATTTCAGGCGGTCGCCGTCGAACCAGGCCACCAGATGGCGGGCCTGATGCGGCGCGCCCTGGCGGCGGATCGAGAAGGCGTAGTCCCAGCGGTTGTCATGAAAGATGTCGGTCAACAGCGGCGAGCCCAGCAGATCCCGCACCTGAGCGCGGCTCATGCCCGGCTTGACCTGCGCCACCTGCTCCTTGGTCAGCACATTGCCTTGCACCACCTCGACACGGTAGGGCGTCACCAGACCCAGCACCTTGTCACCGGCCACCGAGGGGAGCACGTCCAGCGAGGGCAGGGACGGCAGCTGGGCGCAGCCGGCCAGCAGGCTCAGCAGGACGAGCGGAATGGCGGGACGAGAGATTGCTTGCATATCTTTAAGGCCTGGGGGCGCTGGTCGCCCGGAGCTGGCTATGATTGGCACATTCTAGCGGCAGGCCCATGGCGGGCTGGCCCACACCGAAGCGATGAACCGCACCGACGAGATCAAGAACAGCGGCCTGAAGGCGACGCTGCCCCGTATCAAGATTCTGGAGATCTTCCAGAAGACGGCGCAGCGCCATATGACGGCCGAAGATGTCTACAAGGCCCTGCTGACCGAAGGCGCCGATATCGGCCTAGCCACGGTCTACCGGGTGCTGACTCAGTTCGAGCAGGCCGGCTTGCTGTCGCGCAATCATTTCGAATCCGGCAAGGCGGTGTTCGAGCTCAATGAAGGCCATCACCATGACCATCTGGTCTGCCTGACTTGCGGCCGGGTCGAGGAGTTCTTCGATCCCCAGATCGAGGAGCGCCAACACGCGATCGCCAGGGATCGTGGCTACGAGTTGCAGGAGCACTCGCTGGCGCTTTACGCGTCCTGCATCAAGAAGAACTGCCCCCACCACCGCAGCTGAGGCAGCTACCGCTCAGTCTTCGCTATGCCCGCCCTCGATGGCGCGCTGGTGACGCTCGACGAACTCGCGATAGGTGTCGATGCCGCGCAGCTGCAAAATCGTGTTGCGCACCGCCGCCTCGACCAGCACAGCCAGATTGCGGCCGGCGTCCACCGCGATCACCACCTTGCGCACCGGCATGCCCAGCACTTCTTCGTACAGCGGTTCGTAAGGCAGACGCTCGAAATCGCGCTCCATCGTTTCCTTGCGCACCAGGTGCACGATCAGCTTGAGCCGCATCTTGCGGCGCACCGCGGTCTCGCCAAAGATGGCCTTGATGTCCAGCAGTCCGATGCCGCGCACCTCCAGCAGATTCATCAGCAGCTCGGGGCAGCGGCCCTCGATCGCGGTCTGTGCGATGCGGAAGAAGTCGACCGCATCGTCGGCCACGAGGCCGTGGCCGCGCGAGATCAGCTCCAGCCCCAGCTCGCTCTTGCCCAGGCCTGATTCGCCGGTCAAGAGTACGCCTAGGCCGAGGATGTCCATGAAGACGCCGTGGCGGGTGGTGCGGTTGGCGCAGACATGGGCCAGATAGGCGCGCACCAGATCGATCACATGGCCGGCCGATTCGGTCGTTACGAACAGTGGAATCTCGGCGCGGTCGCACATCGCCACCAGCCGATCCGGTGGCGGCTGGTCGTCGGCCACGATGATCACCGGTGGCTCCAGCGTCACGATGCGGGCGATTCGGCGATCCAGCACCTCGCCGGAGGCCTGGCTCAGATAGGCCACCTCACGGCGGCCGACGATCTGGACCCGGTAAGGATGGATGTAGTTCAGATAGCCGACCAGGTCGGCGGCGGACTGCGCGTCGCGCAGCGCGGCCTCGTCGAAGCGGCGCTCTGGATGGGCGTGGCCGGCAATCCACTCCCAACGCAAGGCCTCTCGGTGCTCTTCAAAGAGCCGGTCTGCGCTGATCGAGGTGGCTTTCACTAAGTCGGCGAATCGTCAGGCCACGGACTTCAGCGGTTCCCATTCCGAAATCAGGCGGTGCACCGCGCTGGCCTCGGTCTCGGTCTTCAGACGTTCGCGCAACTCTCGGTCGGACAGCATCTCGGCGATCTCGGACAGGATTTCCAGATGCCGTTGCGTTGCCGCCTCGGGCACCAGCAAAAAGATCAAGAGGCTGACCGGCTCATCGTCCGGGGCGTCGAAGCCGATGGCCTGCTGCACGCGCAGCACGGCGGCCAGCGGATTCTTCAGGCCCTTGATGCGGCCATGCGGGATGGCCACACCATGACCCAGGCCGGTCGAGCCCAGGCGCTCGCGGGCGAACAGGTTGTCCGTGACCGAAGCTCGGGAGATCGCGTGGTTGTTTTCGAACAGCAGGCCTGCTTGTTCAAAAACGCGCTTTTTACTGGATGCGTCCACATTCACCAGCACATTGCTGGCCGGCAGGATAGCGGCGAGACGGTTCATCGTGTCACAGCGCCGATTACGGCTGAGAGGCCTTGGGCGAGACGCTTGTTCGGTAGCTAGGGAGGGGATTATAGGAAGGCGCACAAGTCCTGTGGGCCCCGCAGTTCGGGGCGGGGTGCAGTATTGCGCGATTTTGCGGCGGCGCAGCAACAGCCTTGTGCGCATACCGAATTGGGCTTGCTGCACCCACAAAAAAGCGGCCCGCAGGCCGCTTTCGTCGGGGCAATGAGCCCTTGGCGCTTCAGGGCGCGCCGATTTCAAGCCGCTTTGCCGAGGCGTGGTGGTGATCCTGCACGCGGTCCTTGTGACGGCATACCTGACGATCGAGCTTATCCATCAATTGGTCAATCGCGGCATAAAGATCCTCATGAGACTGCTCAACGAAAATATCGCGCCCCTTCACATGGACGGTCACTTCGGCCTTCTGCCTGCGCTCCTTCTCCTTTTGCTTTTCCACCATCAGCAAGACGTTGATGTCGACGACTTGATCGAAATGGCGGGTCACCCGGTCTAGCTTGGTGAGCACGTACTCACGAAGGGCCGGCGTAACTTCAAGATGATGGCCGCTGATAGTCAGGTTCATAGAGCCTCCTTTCACAGGGTGGACAGGGAACACGGAATCGGGGAATAGACAGGGATGTCGGGATCAGGGTTGGGAAGATGTGGGGGTGGGGAGGGGTAGCAGAGGTGGGGTTGAGAATCTACAGAGGGCGAAGTCAGTTTGCGCCCGAAGGGCTTGTGTGACAAGCGTTTGACATGAATGCCCGAGGCTTTCGCAGTGCCGAGCCCCGGCGGGCCCAAAGCTGTGCTTCAATGCGCTGTTAGCTTGCTGCGGCCGATGGCGCGATGTGATAATCGCGCCACCCAATCTCTGGAGTTTTCCTTGGACAGCGATCACCCTCGGTGACCGTCCCTCCAGTGCCTGCAGCCCGCTGCGTTCTTGCTTGTGCAGACGCAGCCGCCAGTCCGGAGTGAGACGGGACCCCATATCCCTATCCGGATGGCGACCATGCCGTCCCCTGCTACGACGGCGCAGCGGCGCTGGAGATCTGTTGCATGCTCAATGTGTTCACTCTGGACAATGGCCGCCTGAAGGGCGGGCTGTTTCAGGAAGAAATCGAAAGCCCCGAGGCCCTGGCCCAGTCGCGTCCGGTATGGGTCGATCTTGAAAGCCCCAGCGTCGAGGAAAAGGGCTGGATACGCGACCGTTTCGGATTGGTGATCCCGGAGAACATCGTCGATGACGATCTGGAGGAGTCGGCGCGCTTCTACGAGGAAGACAACGGTGAGCTGCATATCCGCTCGGACTTCCTGATCGATGACGACGAGACGCCGCGCAATGTGCGGGTTGCCTTCATCCTGTTTAACAACGTGCTGTTCTCGGTCCATAACGAGGACCTGCCGGTGTTCCGCCTGCTGCGTCTGCGTGCGCGCCGCATCCCAGCGCTGATTGAGGATGCCAAGGACGTGCTGCTCAAGCTCTATGACGCCGATGCCGAGTACTCGGCCGACGCGCTGGAAGGCATCTACGACAGCCTGGAGAAGGTCAGTGCGCGGGTCTTGAAGAAGGACGTCAACGATGCCGAGGCCGGCGAGGTGCTGGCCGCGATCGCGCGTGAGGAAGACCTGAACGGGCGCATCCGCCGCAATGTGATGGACACGCGGCGTGCGGTTAGCTTCATGATGCGCAGCCGCATGCTCAATGCCGAGCAGTTCGAGGAGTCGCGCCAGATCCTGCGAGACATCGACTCACTGGACTCGCACACCGCTTTCTTGTTCGACAAGATCAACTTTCTGATGGATGCCACCGTCGGCTTCATCAACATCAACCAGAACAAGATCATCAAGATCTTCTCGGTGGCCAGCGTGGCCTTGCTGCCGCCCACGCTGATCGCGAGCATCTACGGCATGAACTTCAAGTACATGCCCGAGCTTGACCAGGCCTGGGGCTACCCCTTCGCGCTCGGGCTGATGCTGGCTTCGGTGGCTGCGCCGTTCATCTACTTCCGCCGCAAGGGCTGGCTCAGGTAGTCGCCTCGCCCAGCAGCGCGTCGCTGACCTCGCCCAGACGCTGCACCTCGCGCCATGGGCCTCGGCGCAGCTCCTCGTGCTTGGGCGCGATCGTGAAGCCGGCATCGGCGCCAGCCAGCATCGGCACATCGTTCAGGTTGTCGCCGATGGCTGCGATGAACAAGTTGCCGGGCCGCGCCTGGTCGCGCAGATGGCGCAGCACATTGGCCTTGCTGACAAGTTCGGGGCTCGGTGAATCGCCGTGCCGGAAAGCCGGATTGATGCGCACCTTGCCGCTGCTGATCTCGTTGCCGAAAGTCATGAAGTGGGCGATCGCGAAGTCGGCGAAGACGCGTCGACGCACGATGTCGGCGGCGATGAAATAGCTGTCGCTGACCACGCCCACCAGCCAGCCGTCGCGGCGCAAGCGCTTGATCGCGTCCACCGCGTCCTCTCTAAGCGGTAGCTCGCGGGCGACCCTCACGAACTCGCGCTGATGCACAAACTTGAAGACCTGGGCGATCGAATCGCCGCGGGTCGAGGCGTCGATGTCGTGGCGGTCCAGCCAGCGCGCCAGCTCGGCTTCGCGGCCGCTATGTTTGGCCATCGCTTCGACGAAGCGGCCCTCAATCAGCGTACCGTCCATATCGAACAGCGCCACCTTGCGGGCGCTGGCCAGCCGGCGGGCTACGCGCTCGAAGGTGCCGCGTGCCTGGCGCTCGATCTCCTCCAGCTCAAGGAACTGCTCGAAGGAAAAGCGGTTGCTCGCCTTGGCGCGGTGCATGATGGCACGGCTGACCTGCTGCGCCATCAGCGAGAGCCGGTCCAGCGGCTGGCTGTCGTTGATGACTTCGCCGATCTCAACCTCGACCACCCGCGCACCCTTGAGATGGGCGTCAATCAGGATGCCGACATCGACACCGTAGTCATCATCGAAGCTCAGGGTTCGCAGCAAGGTGGTGGTGCCTGCAATGATGCCGCCCAGCGGCTGGACGAAATGCGCCAGCTCGGGGAAGAACACACGCAGCAGCGGCTTGGCTGTCAGCTCGGTAACGCGACCGCCGCTTCGCGAGAAGCGCGCTTTGACCAGATCGGCGGAGCCTTCGGCCAGCGGTGCGGTCATGCGCTCGATCAGGTCGCTGCGCAGGCCGCCCAGGTCGGCATCTAGATAGAGCACCCAGGGTGTCTGCACCAGGTTCAGGCCATCCTCCATCGAAGCACCTTTGCCCAGCAAGGTGCTGGTGAAGACGCGGGCGCCGGCGGCCTCGGCACGCTCGATGGTGGCGTCGATCGAACCATCATCGATCACGATAATCTCCACGTTGGGCGCCTGCTGGCGCACCACCGCGATGACATCGGCGATCTGGCGCTCCTCGTTGAGTGCCGGAATCAGGACGGTGAGGTTGTGCTTGTTCTCCATGGTCCGAGTTTGACATGGTCGCTGTCCAGGGGCGCTGACCCTATCATTGAGGCGTTGAGCCGACAACTGGGGTCACAAATGGACACAACGATCCGATCAATGGTGGTTCACGTCTCTGATAGCCCGCGCGCGCAGCAGGTGCTGGCGCTGGCCCGCAGGCTCGCCGAGTTGCATGGCGCTCAGCTGAGCGCGATCCACGCGGTGGCGCCCAGCGCGTCGGGCGCCTATATTTCGCCCGAGGCCTCGAGCCTGGCGGTGCAGTTGCGTGGCGATACCGACAAAGCCCGCCAGCAGCGCGCGGCCGATCTGGTGGCCGCAGCCGGCGGCGAGATTGCCTTCGCCAGCGTGATGAGCGATGCGGCCACCGAGATGGTGCAGGCTGCGCGCAGCAGCGATCTGCTGGTGATGGGCCAGCAGGAGCCCGGGCAGCAACACGGCCTGCCCGAGGGCCTGGTCGGCCGCCTGCTGGTCTCTGGTGCTTGCCCGATCCTGTTCGTGCCCTATGTGCACGAGACACCGCGTTGCGGCGAGCGGGTGCTGGTGGCCTGGCGCGACTCGCGCGAGAGCGCGCGGGCGCTGCGCGATGCGCTGCCCTTGCTGCGGCGCGCCCAACGAGTCGAGCTGGTGCGCTTTGCCGAGAGCGAGCTCGCCGGACCCGAGCCGCTTCAGCGCGCCCGGGACTATCTGCGACTGCATGGCGTCGAGGCCGAGCTTAAGGTCTTGCAGCGGCCCGTGCCCTCGCTGGGTGAGCGTCTGATCTCGCCATGGACACCGGACGCCTCAGTGGCCGAGGCCCTGCTGTCGCAGGCGGCCGACAGCGACGCCGATCTGATCGTGATGGGGGGCTTTGGTCATACCCGGCTGTGGGAGCTGGTGCTTGGCGGTGTCACGCGGACGATGCTGGAGTCGATGACGGTGCCGGTACTCATGTCTCACTGAAGCGCTGCGGTACGCGCATTCGTCGCTTGATCAGCCGCAGCAGGGCGCCGACGAGTGGCAGCTTCTCGTACAGTTCCTCGGCTGCATCCCAATAGTCGCGGTGGTAGACCACCCGGCCATCGGTGCCGAAGCGCAGATGGCTGCTACCGTGGATGGCCTGCGCGCGGCCCCGCAGGCCGAACTGAAAGTCCCAGCACATAAAGCACTGATCTCCCTCCACCAGTGTTTCCAGCACCTTGAAGCGTGGCGCTTCGAGTGTCTCGAACATATGGGCAAAAATGGCCTGGATCGCGCTCAGGCGGTGCACCTCGTTGAAAGGGTCGCGGAAGTAGGCGGCTTCGTCGTAGTGCCGGCCCAGCCGCTCGATGTCGGTGGGTTGCAGCTGTTCGAACAGCGTGACGATGGCTTGGGCGCGTGGGTCCATTCAGAGTCCGGTGGCGCGGCGCACCGCACGAAAGTAAAGACTGTAGGGCAGTATGCGCAGCAGCTTGAGCCACAGCGTGAAGCGCTTCGGGAAATGGATCTCGAAGCGTCCGTCGGCCCAGCCGTCGAGCATGGCCTGCGCTGCCTCGGCGGGGCTCAGCAGGGCCGGCATGTGGAAGTCGTTGCCGGCGGTCAGCGGGGTCGCGACAAAGCCGGGATGCACGACCGAGACCCCCAGGCCTTCGGGGGACAGGTCTTGGTAGAGCGCCTCGGCCAGATGGGTCAGCGCCGCCTTGGCCGGACCATAGGCCATAGACTTGGGCAGCGCGCGGTAGCCGGCCACGCTGGAGACTAGGCTCAGATGCCCGCCTCGACCCGCCTGTGCCTGACGCAGCAGCTGTGGCAGCAGCGCATCGAGCAGGTTTAAGGCGCCGACATAGTTGATCTGCAGATGGCGCACGGCCTCGTCGAGTCCGAACTGTTGGGCGCGCATCGCCTGATAGTGGCCGGCGCAGAAGATGCAGGCATCAATTTGCCCATGGCTGGACTGCAGCTGTGCGACGGCCGAACGCAGGGCCGGTGCGTCCTGCACGTCCAGCGGGAGCGCGGTGCTGCCAGGGTGAGCATGCGCGAACTCCAGCAGCAGCGCTGCCTGACGCGCCGAGACCACGACGCGCGCGCCGGCGCCATGCAGGGCCTCGGCTAGCGCGCGCCCGATACCGCTGGAGGCGCCGACGATCCAGACGGTCTTGCCCTGCCAGTGCTGCAGCTTGGGATTGAGCGACATGGCTCAGCGCTTCTGGAAGGACAAGGTCACTTCGCCCAGGCGCACACCGAACTTGCTCATCTGCGCCTTGTTCAGCATGACCTTGTCATCGATCAGATACATCCAGTCGTCGAAATCGACTTCGTAGACCGTGCCGTCGACCGGCAGCCGCAACGTGTAGCTCCAGCGCAGCGCATTGCCAGCTGCCTCGCCGCGTGCCTCGCCCACCACATCGTCAGCTCGACCGCTGTAGCGGCCGCCGCCCAGATGGCGCAGCCGCCAGACGCGGCGCTCGGTCTTGCCGTCGCTGTAGCTGAAGTCCTCTTCCAGCAGGCCCTCATCGCCCTGCCAACTGCCTTTTAGATCGACCGTGAAGCGGCGCTGCACCTTGCCGGAGCGGTCGGTGAACACGCCATGCGCCAGCAGCGCCCCGTTGAAGTACTGCCGCAGGTCCAGCGTCGGCGTCTGGCCGGCGTAGTCGGCCGGCGTCGGGGCCGAGGCGCAGCCGGCTAGCAGCAGGGCGCCAGCAAGCAGACAATGACGGCGATTCAGTTCGGGGCGCATGAGGGGGCCTCCTGGTGGGATTTGATGATCAGTGCGTAGAGCGCGCCAGCGGCGGCCAGCTTCAGTGCGCAGGGCAGCAGGCAGTAGGCCCAGGTCAGTGCTTGCAAAGCGGCAGGGTCGCGCTGGCCCGGCGCATAGCCCAGCCATTGCAGCAGCGGCAGGGCCAGGCCGGCGGCCAGCGCGAGATTGAGCTTGTTGGCGAAATTCCACCAGCCGAAGAACACTCCCTCAGCCTGGCCGGCCAGGCCGGCGCGTTGCACCACGCCGGCCAGCAGCGCGCCGGGGATGGCTAGATCAGCGCCCAGCGCCGCACCGCTGGCCAAGCAGACCAACACAAAGCCTAGCTGATCGCCGGTGGCGAGGGTGCTTGCCCAGGCAAAGCTCAGCACCGCCAGCAGCATCGCCGCCAGCCAGGCACGCGCCTGGCCCAGCCGGGCCACCACGCGCAGCCACAGCGGCATCGATAGCGCGGCGGCCACGAAATAGCTCGCAAGGTACAGTCCCTCGGCGGCCGGCGTCTGCAACCGGTCGCGCACAAAAAACAGCAGCAGCGTCGCCGGTATTGCCGCGGCAATGCCGTTGAGCAGGAAGACCAGCAGCAGCCGGCGAAAGCCCGGTGTGCGCCAGGCCAGCGCCAGCCCCTGCTGAGCCGCGGTGTGCTCGCTGGCGCGTGCGCGCGGCGCCCGCGCCAGCAAGGCCAGGCCCAGCAGCAGGCTCAGCGCCAGCGCCGCGCTGGTCCAGGCCATGCCGACCAGCGAGGGCAGCAGGCTGGCGCTGATCACGCCGGCAAGCGCCAGGCCTTCGCGCCAGGCCACGACGCGGGTCTGCTGTAGGCCGTCGCCGCCCAGCCGCGCACCCCAGGCCTGGTGCATCACGGCCATCACGCTGTAGCCCAGATAGCTGACCAGCAGCGTCGCTGCGCACCAAGCCAGGTAGCCGGCCTGGCTCAGCGCCGGCGGAAAGAAAAGCAGCACGAAACCCAGGGCTAGCAGCATGGCCGCCACAGCCATCGGCCCCAGCGGGCTACGCCGGTTCAGCCAGTAGTCGGCCAGTCGGCCTATCCAGGGGTCGACCAGCGCATCGAATAGCCGGGCGCCCAACAACACCGCGCCCAGCGCGGCCAGCGCCACGCCGTACTGCTGAGCGTAGTGGGCCGGCAAGGTCACGTAGAGCGGCAGCGCGACAAATGCCAGCGGATATCCCAGCGCCCCGTAACGCAGGCCGTCCAGCGGCTTCATGAGCCTGGACCGAGCAGCCGGGTGCGCAGCGCGGGCTCCGAGGTCTGCGGCGCCAGCCAGATGCCGAAGAACAGGCGGCTGAACTGCGGGTCGGCGATGCGGCGAGACAGTGCTCCGTTGACGAAGAAGTCGGCCCCGACCTCAGGCTCGTGCCGGCCGCTGATGCGGTCGCCGGCCTTGACGTCGGGGAAGGCGGCCTCCATCTCGACCAGCCAGCGCTTGGCGGTGGCTTCGTCAATCGCCTGCTGGCGGCGCATCTCGAGCAGCGAGCGTTTGGCGATCTCGGCGCCCTTGAGGCTGCGCGCGTACTCCAGCTCCAGCGCTAGCGGTGCGGTCCACCACTGCGGACCCGGGCGGCTTGTAGCCCAGAGCCGGATGTCATAGACCAGCAGGCCGAAGAAGCGCATCTGGCCTTGGCCCTGCAGCTTCCAGCCGGGCAGCTCGGCGGGCTGGGCCTGAGCGGCCAGCGGGAGCGCGATCAGGGCCAGTGAGGCAAGGCGGCGGTCCATTTCAGTCCCTGAGCAGGGTGAACTGCATGACATCGGTACTGCCGGTCGCAAAGGCCGCCTCGCAATAGGCGAGGTAGAACTCCCACAAACGCATGAAGCGGGTGTCGAAGCCCTGCTTGCGCACTTCGGCATCGCGCTGCATGAATTCCTCGCGCCAGCGCCGCAGCGTCTCGGCATAGTCGGCACCGAAGGCCAGCTCCTTGACTACCTGCAGCCCCGCCTTGGCCGCCTGTGCGCGGAACTGGCTCGGGCTGGGCAGCATGCCGCCGGGGAAGATGTACTGCTGAATGAAGTCGCTGGAGCGGGTGTAGCGCTCGAACAGATCGTCGCGGATCGTGATGCTCTGGATGCAGGCGCGGCCGCCAGGCTTGAGCTTGTCGTGCACGCATCTGAAGTAGCCCTCCCAGTACTCGCGGCCGACCGCCTCAAACATCTCAATCGAGATGATGGCATCAAAGGCCGGATCGGCGATGTCGCGGTAGTCCTGGAAGCGCAGCTCGGCCTGATCGGCCAGGCCGGCGCGCTGCAGCCTGTCCTGCCCCCAGGCCAGCTGCTCGCTGGACAGTGTGACGCCGGTCAGCTTTGCGCCGAAGTCACGCGTCGCGCACTCGGCCAGCGCGCCCCAGCCGCAGCCGATCTCAAGCACCCGCTGGCCGGGCAAGACCTGGCACTCACTGAGCGCGCGGCGCATCTTGGCTTGCTGCGCCTCGGGCAGCGCCCGGCGCCGGTCGCCCTCGAACCAAGCGCTCGAGTAGTTCATCGTTGGGTCCAACCAGAGGCGGTAGAAGTCGTTGCCGAGGTCGTAGTGGGCATGGATGTTCTTGCGGCTGCCGGCGCGGTTGTTGCGATTGAGCCAGTGCTTGAGCCGGTAGGCCAGCGCGCCCCACCAGCGACCATAGACCACGGCCTCTAGCGCTTCGCGGTTGCGGATGAAAAGCTCCATCAGCGTGCACAGATCGGGCGTACTCCAGTGACCGGCCACATAGCTCTCGGCGAAGCCGATATCGCCGCTTTTCAGCGCGGCGCTGCAGACGGCCCAGTTACGAATGCGCAGCGCGGCGCGCGGGCCCTCGGCGCCGCCGAAGTGCGCCGAGCTGCCGTCGGGCAGTTGCACATCCAGGCTGCCGTGCTGCAGTCGGGCCAGCAGCTTGAATACAGTGCGTGCGGCTGCGGGCGCGCTGTCCGGCAGGCTGATCGAAGGGGTGAGCGTGGAGGAGTTCATGGACGGGCTGCTTAGCGGGTCAGAAACTGGGTCGGTGCGGCGGGTTTGCCGAAGAAGGGTGTGCGCTTGAGCCACAGGCGCAAGGCCTGCCAGTGGATGCGGGCCATCAGCATCAGGCTGAAAGCCGGGTGGGCGAAGAAGGCCGCGCGCGCGCTGGCGTTGGTCAGCGGCTGCAGTTGGCCGGAGATGCTAGTGGTCAGCAGCGGACCCTGCTCGTCCTCATGTTCGATGCGTGCGACCGTGCGCAGACCGGTGTGCAGGAAGCGAAAGCGGTAGCGGCCCTCGACCCGGCAAAAGGGCGAGACATGAAAGACCTTGGCAGCGCTCAGCTCGCGGCCATAGGCCATCTCGGGCCCGGACAGCAGATAGCAGTGGCGTTCACCAAAGGTGTTGTTGACCTCGACGACGATGGCGGCCAGGCTCTCGTCCGTGCGGTGGCAGTACCAGAAGCTGACCGGCTTGAAGGCATAGCCCAGCACACGCGGGAAGCAGTGCAGCCAGACCTCGCCATCGGCGTCCGTGATGCCCTCGCTGGCCAGCAGCCGATCGAGCCACGCCAGTGCGTCGGTGCCACCGTCGCCGTGGTCGGCATCGTGAAAGCTCAGCCATCCCCAGCTGTTGCGATTTAGCGCCTCGCAGACATTCGTGCTCAGCTTGCGCATTGGCAGCATCAGGAAGTAGCTGGCATAGCTGAACCGGTGTGGCCGAGGGCGCAGCCGGCCGTGATGCACCGGGCCTCTTCCGATCAGGGGTTGGGTCGGCCAAGTCCTCATGCGCCGGTCCTGGTGGCAGCGGCCCAACTTGCCATCAGGCGCTGCGCCACGCTCAGACCCGAGAGCAGGCCGTCCTCATGGAAGCCGTATCGCGTCCAGGCGCCGCAGAACCACAGTCCGCCCTGGCCCTGGATCTCGCCCAGGCGTTGCTGGGCCCGGGTGGCGGCATGGTCGAAGACCGGGTGTGCGTAGTCGTACTCGCCCAGCACCTGCTCGGCCCGGGGCTCGCGAACTGGGTTCAGCGAGACGATAACCGGCTGCTTCCAGGGCAGGGGCTGCAGCCTGTTGAGCAGATAGTGCAGGCAGACGGCCTGCTGCTCTTGCTGGCCGCCGCCATGCTCGTAGTTCCAGGCCGCCCAGGCGCGGTGGCGGCGGGGCAGCAGCGCGGTGTCGGTATGCAGCACGGCGCGGTTGCGGTGATAGCCGATGGCGCCGAGGATCTGGCGCTCGGCCTGCGAGGCCTCGCTGAGCAGACGCAGCGATTGGTCACTGTGTGTGGCCAGCACCACCGCGTCAAAGCGCTCGCTGCCATGCGCCGTGGCCAGCTGTACGCCCCCGTCGGGCAGGCGGCGCACAGCGCTGACGGGCGTGTTGAGGCGGCGGTCGGCGATGCGCGGCAACAGCTGGTCCACATAGTGGCGGGCGCCGCCGCGCACCGTGAACCATTGCGGCCTGTTGGTGACCTGCAGCAGGCCGTGGTTATGGCAGAAACGGATCAACGTGCTGATCGGGAAGCTCAGCATCTGCGCGGTCGGGCAGGACCAGATGCAGGCGACCATGGGCAGCAGATACCAGTCGCGGAATTCAGGGCCGAAACGCTGCTCGTGGAGAAAGGCTGCGATGGGTTGTGCCAGCGCGGTCTCGCTGCCTTGTTGAGCCAGTGCTGTTGTCAATTGGTTGAAGCGCAGTAGGTCCTTGAGCATGCGCCAGAAAGCGGGCCGAGCCAGATTGCGGCGCTGTGCGAACACGGTGTTCAGGTTGCTGCCGCTCCACTCAAGATCCTGTTTGGGCAGTTGCACCGAGAAGGACATCTCGCTGGCTGCGGTCTGCACACCCAGCTGCGCGAACAACTGGATCAGCAGCGGATAGGTTCGTTCATTGAAGACCAAGAAACCGGTGTCGACCGCGCAGTGCTGCCGCTCCAGCTCGACGTCGACGCTATGGGTGTGGCCGCCGAAGTAGTCGCCGGCTTCGAACAGGCTCACCTGGGCCTGGCTGCTTAGCGCCCAGGCGGCCGACAGTCCGCTGATGCCCGAGCCAATCACCGCTATGCGTCGCTGCGACCCGCCCGGCGCGGCGTCGGGCTGGCTCAGGCCGGCGAGAAAGGGGGCCAGTGTTTCGGCGTGGGCGGCAGCGCCCAGTGGCTGGCGCCGCAGATGAAGAGGGCTTCCGCCTGCGGCGGAAGCCCCGGACATAAAAGAGGTTGCAAGACGCCCCGAAGCCAACGAGGGAGGGAGGGAGGAGGAGGAGAAGGGCTTCGGGATTTCGACCTCTTCGCAGAGGCGATCTTGCGACCTAAATTCTGGTTTGACTTTAGCGCTTTGACGCGCGGCTGAGAACAGTTGTTTTGCAGACTCCTCCAAGACCTGCGGCCACGATAGTTTCGCCAAGCTTTTGTAACCGCTGAACGAGGGCTTGGCGGCGAGTTCCGTTGCACTGTCCCTGGTAGTGGGTACAAGCGCTGCGGGCGATACAACAGTCATGGACATGGGGCGGGTTCCGGCCATTTCAAGGCTTGGCAAGCAGGCGTTCGAGTTCGAGCGTGAAGGGCCGGCTCAGTGGATCGGTGGCCGAGGCATAGCTCAGCACCTCACTGGCGTCGCGGGACACCAGGTATTTGTGGAAATTCCACTTCGGCGCCTGCCCGCTGCGTTTTGCGAGGTCCAGGATCAGGCCGTTGCTGTCGGGCTTGCCTGCGCTCAGGCTGGTTTTGCTGAACATCGCGAATTTGACGTTGAAGGTGTTCTCGCAGAACTCGGCGATCTCTTTGTTGCTGCCACCCTCCTGATTGAAGTCGTTGGATGGAAAGCCCAGCACCACCAGCCCGCGCGGGCTATAGCGCTGCGATAAGGTCTCCAGTGCTTTGTACTGGCCGGTGAAGCCGCAGAAGCTGGCGGTGTTGACCACCAGCAGCACCTTGCCGGCGTACTGGCACAGCGGCTGCGGCTTTTCATCCTGCAGGCGCGGCATTTCTCGCTGCAGCAGGGCCGGGCAGCTCTGGCCCCAGGCGCTACCCAGTCCCAGCATCAGGGCGCTGGCGGTGGACAATGCGAGTCGTCTGTTCATTGTTTGTCCTAGTCAAATCGACTTGTTACGTCCATACTAAGCCAATATTTTGGTTTTGTCTCATGTTTGTCCAAGACAAGTTTTTCAATCGAAAGCAAATCCTCGGGATCACGCATGGCTGAGTCGCCGGTCTTGCTGGGCATCACCGCCGTCGAGCGGGATACCGGCATCAGCAAGGACAGCCTGCGCATCTGGGAGCGTCGCTACCAGTTCCCGCAGCCGCTGCGCGATGCGCTGGGCGAGCGCGCCTACCCGCCCGAGCAGGTGGCGAAGCTGCGTCTGATCAAGCGATTGCTGGACCTGGGCCACCGCGCCGGACGCCTGGTGCCGGCCGATGTTGTCAGCCTGCAATCCCTGCTCGATCAGGCGCAGCAGCAGACCCGGTTGGCCGGCCCGGCGGCGGCCGAGTTGCAGCCTTTTGTCGATGCGCTGCGTGCTCATGACGTCGACGGCCTGCGCCGCATGCTGGCGCAGGCGCTGCTGCGCTCGGGGCTGGGGGAAGGAGTGTTATCACTCATCGCCCCTTTGACTACGCAGGTGGGCGAGCTTTGGATGCGCGGCGAGTTGCAGGTGTTCGAGGAGCACATCTACAGCGAGTCGGTGCAATTGGTGCTGCGCCAGGCCATCCAGGCGGTGCCGCAACTTGCGCGGGCCGAGCGGCCGCGGGTGCTCTTGACCACCTTGCCGGGCGAGCAGCATGGCCTGGGCCTGCTGATGGCGGAGGCTTTGCTGGCGCTGGAGGGCTGCCAATGCCTGTCTTTGGGCGTGCAGACGCCACTGGGCGACATCGTGCTGGCGGCTGCCGCCCACCGCTCCGATATCGTGGCTTTGAGCTTCAGCGGCTATCTGGCGGCCGGCCAGGTTGCCGAGGTGCTGGCCGAGTTGCGCGGGCGCCTGCCGGTTGCGCTCGAGCTCTGGGCCGGCGGCAACAGCGCCGCGCTACAAAAGCGCAGCCCCCATAGTGGGCTGTTACTTATCGCCGATCTCGCGGCCATCGGTCCCCAGGTGCAGCGCTGGCGGGCGGGCCAGGCATAAAATCGGCAGCGACCAACCGAGGACGGACCATGCTTTATCCCGAACTTTTCAAGCAGTTGGAAGCGGTGCGCTGGAATATGGACACGGACATCCCCTGGGACAAGTTCGACACCGGCCGGCTCAGCGACGATCAAGCGCGCACCATCAAGATGAACGCGATCACCGAGTGGGCGGCGTTGCCCGCCACCGAGATGTTTCTGCGTGACAACCGCGATGACAGCGACTTCTCGGCCTTCATGAGTGTCTGGTTTTTCGAGGAGCAGAAGCACTCGTTGGTGCTGATGGAATACCTGCGGCGCTTCCGTCCCGAGATGGTGCCCACCGAGGCCGAGCTGCACGAGGTGCGCTTCGACTTCGACCCGGCGCCGGCGCTGGAGACGCTCATGCTGCATTTCTGCGGCGAGATTCGGCTGAATCACTGGTACCGGCGTGCTGCCGAGTGGCATACCGAGCCGGTCATCAAGGCGATCTACGAAACCCTGGCGCGAGACGAGGCCCGCCATGGCGGTGCCTATCTGCGCTATATGAAGCGGGCAATGAGCAAGTTCGGCGACGAGGCCCGGGCCGCGTTTGCCAAGGTGGGTGTGCTCATGGCCAGCGCGCGCCGCACGGCCCAGGCCCTGCACCCCACCAATCTGCATGTCAACGCTGCGCTGTTCCCGCGCGACACCATTCAGAGCCGCGTTCCCGATCCCGATTGGCTGGAACATTGGCTGGACAAGCAGATCCAGTTCGACGCGGTCTGGGAGACCAAGGTGGTGGAGCGCATCCTCCACAACATGAGCCTGCTGATGGAGCGCAGCTTCGCCAGCGTGCAGGAGCTCAACCGCTTTCGAAAGGAAATGGCGGCCAAGGTGGCCGCCGCAGCGGCCGGGCCGCAGACAGCCTGAGTCAAGAAAGCCCGCAGCGGGCTTTGTTTTGGGCTTGCGCCTGATCAGGGCCGACTGCGGCGCAGCACCAGCAACCCGAAGCAGGCGGCCGCCACCAGCAGGCCGCCCAGCAGATGGGGCGAGGCAAGATTCTGCAGTGCGGCCAGCGAGTCCTGCAGTGCCCATCGGGCCACGCCGCCGCCGAACTCGGCCACGCCTCCGTTCGAGTAGCGCAGAGCGTCGAGCTCGTCCTCGTGGTTGGTGAAGGCTGTCCCCGCACCATGGAGCTGGGCGTTCAGCAGTTTCCAGATGATGGGGTTGGCGTAAACCTTGTCCAGCACATTGCCACCGATCACGATCGTGGCGATCACCGCCGGCACCCCCCACCGCTTGAGCCAGGCCGAGGCGGCCATCAAGATCATGAACAGCGGGGCCAACCACAAGCTCATCAGCACCAGTCCCAGAGCCAGGCGCGCCAGGCCGGCCAGGCCGGCGGCCAGCAGAGCCGTCCAGGACACCTCGGCCAGCGCAGCGAGCCCGCCCAACTTGACGACCACGCCCGCCGCGATGACCAGACCGAGCACGCTGCCCACCATCAGCGCCAGCAGCGGCACCAGCAGCACATGCATCAACAGGGTTGCGCCGATGCTCTCGCTGTGGCCGGCCGGCAGCGAGAGCCAGAACTCGATCGAGCGGTCCTGCCGGTCGCGTCGCGCCAGGCCGGGCAGCTGCAGCATCACCGCGCCCCAGCTCAGACCGGTGACTGCCACGGCGCATAGGGCCGTGGCCATCGCGGCCAGAGCTAGCGGCGACAGCTCGGCCATCTCAAGCTCGACCTGGCCGAAGGGCAGCAGTGCCAGAAAGATCGCCGGTGGCAACAGCATCACCAGCAGCCAGCCCTTGTGGTGCTGCATCCACTCGCGCAGCATCAGGGTTTGAAATCGTGTCCACATGATTCTTGCTCCTCAGGCTTGGCTGCTGGATGACTGCATTTCGGGCTTGCGCGTCAGCGCCATGAACAGGTCGACCAGGCTGGGCCGAAAGCGCTGGCCCATTGCTTCGAGCTGAGGCGGCGGCGCGCCATCAAACAGCGCCGCCGGTCGGCCCTGCTGGCGGTAGCGCAGCAGCGGATGGGCGGCCGCCACCGCATCGGCGGCGGCCGGGTCATGGCTCAGCGCGATAAAGCGCGAGTCCATCTCCTCCAGGCTGATGTTCAGCACCAGCCGGCCCATGTCCAGCATCATCACGTCGCTCAGCAGGGTCTCGATCTCCTCGACCTGGTGGGTGGAGATCAGCACGCTGCGCTCACCGTCGCACCACTCGTCGATCAGCATCTCGTAAAAGCTCTTGCGAGACATCACGTCCAGGCCCAGCGTCGGCTCGTCGAGGATCATCAGTTTGGTGTCTATCGCTGCGATCAGCGCCAGATGAGCCTGGGTCACCATGCCCTTGGACAGGCTCTTGACCTTATCGTTCAGACCCACGCTGGTGCGCTTGAGCAGGGCGCGGGCGCGCTCAGCCGAGAAGCGCGGCTGCAGCCCGCTCATCAAGGTGATCAACTCTGACACCTTGGCCCAGCGCGGCAGCACGGCCACGTCGGGGATGTAGCTCATGTTTTGCAGCAGTGTCTCGCGCTGCCGGCCCGGGTTCAGGCCCAGCACCGACAGCTCACCTTGCGCTGGCAGCAGACCCACCAGGGCCTTCATCAGCGAGGTTTTGCCGGCGCCGTTGTGACCCAGCAGGCCGACGACGCGCCCCTTGGGGATCGTGAAGCTGATGTCATCGACGGCGGTTTTGCTGCCATAGCGCAGGCTCAGTCCGCGTGCCTCGACGAGGGGGGTGTTGTGATCGCTCATTGCTGTTCTTCCCAGTTCAGATCCTTGGCGCTCAGTCCCAGGCGGCGCAGTTTGGCACGCAGAGCCGGCCACTCCTGCCGCAAAAACTGCTCGCGCTCGCTCTTCAGCAGGCGTGACCGGGCCCCGGGCTGCACATACATGCCCAGGCCGCGGCGCGGCTCAACCAGGCCGTTGTCCACCAGGGCCTGCAAGGCCCGGCTGACGGTCAGCGGATTGATCAGGTACTGGCTGGCCAGCGCCCTCACTGAGGGAAGGGCCTCACCCTCGGGTGGGCTGCCGTCCAGCAACTGCACGGCCAGACGGTCGGCGAGCTGCTGATAGATAGGACTTGAATCGTTCCAGCGCTGCATGGCGTGGGCCTTGTGTGTTGCTGATGTAGCACACCATAACAAGAGCCCACTTGCCGACCTAGCGCTGGCCGACAGACTGCAGCAGCGACGTGATGAACTGCAGAGCCCGGCGACCTCCCGGTGCCGGACCCTGCAGCGGCGTCAACTGCGGCGACGGCGTGCGACCAGGCCGATTGCGCCCAGGCCGGCCAGCAGCAGCGCATAGCTGCTCGGCTCGGGCACCGGGGCCAGGGTTGCGTTCAGGCTGAAGTTGTCGACGGCCAGGCCGTCGTCGGAGCCGCTGGCATTGAAGTCGGTCCAACGCAGCCACACAGTGGCGCCCTGGGCCAGGCTCAGACCGCTCAGGCTGCCGGAGACCGACGCACTGTTGACATTGCCATTCAGCGCTCCGGTGGGGCCGCTGTTCACCAGGGAGCCGAAGTCCAGCGCGCTGACGCTGATCCAGTTGCCGGTGCTCAGTGAGCTGGCATCGGTGCTGTACTGGAACTGCAGGCGGTCGGCGCGGCCAGTGGCGCCCAGGCGCCATTGCTCGCCGGTATAGCTGATCGCCAGGCTGTCGATCGCGCGGCTGGCCTGGTTGGTGAATGAGGCGCCGAACACCGGGGTCAGCGAGCCCGACAGCAGGCCGCCCAGCGCGCGCTCGCTGCTGCCGTCGCTGCCGAAGCTGTAGACATTGCCGGCGGTGCCGCTGCCAGTGCCCGCAGCATAGGTCGTGTTGGCATTGGTGCCCGTTTCCAAAAACGCCCAGCCGGCGGGCAGCACGCTGCTGGTGCCGGAGGCGGCCAGGCTGTCGAAGCTTTGCTGGTAGCTCAGGTTCGCATCGCCGAGCTCAATGGCAGCGTGGGCGGAAAGGCTGGCGGCGGCCAGCGCGCCGAGGGCGAGATAACGCGAGGTGGACATGATGAGTTTTCCCTGTGGACAGTGGTTCGAGTGGCTTGAAAGACATGCCGCTGCAATGCTGCATCGCAGCGTGAGCCCATCCTCTAGGGAAAGCGTGAACATCCCGTGTCATTGCGCAACGGTCCGGCCTCACCCCCCGCAAAGCAGGGGGTAGGTTTTTGCTAATCCGGGTGCGCAAAGGTTTGTTTGCGCAAATTAACGACCGTTTGCGCCGCTTTTTGCTTGTTGGGACCTCAGGCCTTGGCGAAACGTTCCTGGTCGGCCTTGCGGTCGGCCGCCACTTTTTGCGCGCTGGGGCGCTCGCCGATCAGCTTGATATAGGGCTTCCAGTCGACGCCGCCGGCTGCCAGCAGATCCTCGCCGAGCACCGCCTTGGAGGCCATCGCGACCAGGGGCAGGCTGACCCAAGCGGCGCAGTCGGCCTGCGTGAAGCTGTCACCGGCGATGTAGGGCGAGAACTTTGTCAGACGCTTGAAGCCGGCGATGTTTTTTTCCAGCAGCTTGCGCGCACGCGTCTGCGTGCCCTCGCTGACCGTGCCGCCGAAAAAGGCCTGCGGATAGAGCTCGCGCGCCACCAGCTCCAGATGGAGCTCCACAAAGGTGACCAGCTCGCGCACCTTGGCCGCCTCGAAGGGGTCGGCCGGCATCAGGGCCGGCGTCGGCTGGATGGCTTCCAGATAGTCCAAGATGACCTGGCTCTCGCACAGCGCGCCGTGTGGCGTGCGAATGAAGGGCACCTTGCCCAGCGGCGTGCAGCTCAGCACCGCCTCATCAGCCGACTTGGTCATCACCACCTCCTCCTGGAAGGGGATGCCTTTCTCCAGCAGGGCCAGCTTGACCTTGTTGTAGTAGTTGGACAGCGAGAAGCCGCACAGCGTGATCGTCATGGTTTGTCTCCGGCAGGTCTAGGGGTGGCGGCAGTCTAAGCGTGCTTCACGGCAGCGGCTGCCGCCCTGGAGACAGGCTATTTTTTGTTGACCAGCGCCACGCCGGCCGTTAGCGCCAGCAGCGCCACGCCCAGGCGCAGGCTAATGCTCTCGCCCAGCAAGAGCGCGCCGGCCAGCAGACCGAACAGCGGCGTCGACAGCGTGAAGCTGGCCAGCCGGGTTGCCGGATAGTGCCGCACCAGCCAGAACCACATCAGATAGCTGGCAAAGCTGACGACCACGGTCTGGAACAGCATCAGGCCCGAGAGCCGCATCGACCATTGCAGCGGCAGTGTCTCGCCGATCAGCAGCGCCCCAGCAACCAGGCCCAGGCCCGAGACCCCCAACTGGTAGAACAAGGTCTTCTCGGCGGTGGCCGCAGAAAGCTTGGTGGCCCGTATCGCCAGCGTCGTGCCGCCCCAGAGCAAGGCGGCCAGCAGGCCCAGCGCATCACCCAGCCACTGGCGGCCGCTGGTGCTGGTCTGGCCGAAGCCTTCCGCAAAAGCCCAGGCCACGGCCGCGAAGGCCAGGAACAGGCCGGCACTCTGGCGCAGGCTCAGCCGCTCCGATTTCGATATGAAGGGCATGCCAAGCGCGACGACAAAGGGGCTCAGATAGATAAAGACCACCATGCGGGATGCGCTGGTGTATTGCAGTCCGGCAAAGATGCAGGCGAATTCCAGGCCGAACAGCCCGCCGGCCAGCAGGCCACCTGCCAGCGTGCCATCGCGCTCGAACAGCTTGATGCCGCGTGCCAGCGCCCATAGCCAGACCAGGCCGGCCGCGCCCAGCGAGCGCAGCCCCGCCTGCCACAGCGGCGAGATCTCGCTCAGCGCCGCCTTCACCGCCACCTGGTTCAGTCCCCACAGCAGGCAGCAAACCAGCAGGCTGCCGACAGCCAGGGTGTCGAGATGGGTTTTGCGCTGGGTGGGGCTCATGCCTTCATCATGCCGCCCACCGGGAGCAGCGCGGCGACGCAAGCGCGCCTATCGCACCAATGAGGGCACCCATGACGGCACCACTGACGGCACCGCTCAGATGAGCGACCGGCGCGATCAGGATGTCCCAGCCGGGCAGCACGCGCAGTGCGGGCCCGAGCGGTTGCTCCAGGCTTAGCTTGACGATCAGGCCGAGCGCGATCGCCAGCGCGACCAGGCGCTCGCGCCCGGGCCGGCGCAGCAACTCCAGCACCGCAACCGCGACGCCGGCATGTAGCACGCCCGACAGGCCGCCGTAGTGCATCAGATCGGGCCGCAGCAGAAGGCCGGCCTGGGTTAGCGGCCACGCCAGGGCCCAGGCCAGCGCAGCTCGTGCCGGCAGTCGCGCCGCCCAGCCCAGCAGCGCCAGCACCGCGCAGCCGGCAAGATTGGCCAGCAGATGCTGGGAGCTCCAGTGCACAAAGGCGGCGCTCCAGAAGCGCCAAGGCTCCGCCCACGCCTGCACTGGCTGCCAGTCGAGCCCGGCCGTCGGCAAGCATTGGGCCAGCATGGCCCCGAGCGCGAGCAGCGCGGCCAGCGCCGCCCAGGCGCTCAGCCGAAAACCGCTCGCCATAGCGCCAGCACGGCGTCGCGCTGCTTATCCAGGCTCAGCTCGGCCAGGCTGGCGGCGTCGACGGCGGTGGGCTGCTCATCAAGCCGGGCCCGGTGCTGGATACGGCGCAACTCGCGGTAGGCATCGCCTGCCGCCTGACCGATGCCCGGCGGTAACAGGCCCACGCTCTCGGCGCGCTGCAGCAGCGCGATGGTGCCGGCGTTGTCCAACAGCGTCGGGTGCTGGCCGGAGAACATCAACACGAGGTACTGCAGGGCGAACTCGGCGTCCATCATGCCGCCGGGGCTGTGCTTGACGTCGAACTGTCCGGCCCGAACCGGCTTGGCTTGGCGCACCTTCTCCCGCATCGCCAGCACCTCCTGGCGCAGCGCGGCGCAGTCGCGCGGCGCGGTCAGCACCGCGCGGCGAACCTCTTCGAAGCGCTGGCCCAGCGCTGCGTCGCCGGCGCAAAAGCGCGCCCGCGTGATGGCCTGGTGCTCCCAGGTCCAGGCGGTGTTGCTGCCGCGGCCGGTCTGATAGTTCTCGAAGGACTGGATGCTGGTCACCAGCAGACCCGAGTTGCCATTCGGGCGTAGCGCGGTGTCGATGTCGAATAGCTCGCCGGCCGCGGTGCGCAGGGTCAGCCAGGTGATCAGCTTGCGCACGAAGGCGCCGTAAATCTCGCCCGCGTTCTCGTCCGCGTCGTCGAACAGGAAGACCACATCGAGATCGCCGCCGTAGCCCAGCTCCTTGCCGCCGAGCTTGCCGTAGGCGATCACCGCGAAGCCCGGGGTCGGACGATGCGCCTGCTTGAGTCGCGCCCAGGCCCACTCGATCACGCATTGCAGCGTGGCATCGGCCAGCGCCGAGAGCTCGTCGGCCACCTGCTCTACCGTGATCTTGGCCTCGACATCGCGCACCAGGGTGCGGAACACCTCGGCATGGTGGGCGCGCCGCAAGGTATCCAGCAGCGCTTCCTCGTCGGCCTCGCCCGAGCGGGCCCAAGCAGCATGGCGGTCCTGCAGATCGCCGATGAACTCGCTGCCACTGAAGCGTTCGCCCAGCAGCCGGTTGTCGGCCAGCTCGTCGATGACACCCGGATGCAGCATCAGATAGCGCATCGGCCAGCGCGCCAGGCCCAGCAGGCGCAGCAGCCTGGTTTGCACCGAGGGCCGCTCAACCAGCAAGGCCAGATAGCTCTCGCGCCGCAGTAGAGGCTCGATCCAATCGACAAAGCGCAGCGCCGCGTCGAGGCTGCATTCGCCGTCGCGCACGCCCAGCGCCGCCCGACCCACCAGCTTGGCCAGGCGCAGCCGCGACTCCTCGCGCAGCGCTTGTACCCGCGGCTGCTGGGCCCAGCGGCGCACAGAGCTGGCCAACTCGGGCGGCAGCTTCTCCAGGAACTCCTCGGCATCGACCGGCAGCGCCGGCCCGCCGCAGCCGCCACTCTTGCAGCTGCCGGGCTTGGGCGCCTGACCGTCGTGCAAGAGCGCATCGAACTCGGTGGCCACCAGCTCGCGCACCTCGCAGAGTTTGTCGAACAACTCGCAGGTGTCGCTGCGGCAGATCAGGCCCAGGCTGCGGGCGATCCAGCCCAGGTCCTCGTCGGCTCCGGGCAGGCAATGGGTCTGCTGATCGTCGAGGAACTGGATGCGGTGCTCGACCCGGCGCAGGAAGACATAGGCCTCGATCAGCTTGTCGGCGGTAGCCGGCTTCATCAGCCCGCGCGCCGCCACCCGCGACAGCGCCTTGACGGTGGAGCGGGTGCGGATCTCCGGAAATTGGCCGCCGCGCACCACCTGCAGCAACTGCACAATGAATTCGATCTCGCGGATGCCGCCGCGTGAGAGCTTCACATCATTGGCCCGCTCGGGCCGGCCCGCCGCGCGTTTTTGCGCCTCGTCGCGGATCTTGCGGTGCAGGGTTCGCAGGCCCTCGAACACACCGTAGTCCAGATAGCGCCGGTAGACAAACGGCGTCACCAGCGCTCGCAAGGCCAGCGCCCGGCCATTGCTGCGGCTGGCCAGCGGAGCGACGACCCGGCTCTTCAGCCAGGCAAAGCGCTCCCACTCGCGGCCCTGCACCAGGAAATACTCCTCTAGCATCGCCAGGCTGACCACCGGCGGGCCCGAGTTGCCATTGGGCCGCAGCGCCAGGTCGACGCGGAAGACCTGTCCGTCGTCGCCGACCTCGCCAATCAGCGTGTACAGGCGCTTGGCCACCAGGGTGAAGTACTCGTGAGCGCTGATCGACAGCGCACCTTCGGTGACACCCTCGTCTTCGTAGACGTAAATTAGGTCGATATCGGACGAGACATTGAGCTCGCGGGCGCCCAACTTGCCCATGCCGATGACCCAGAACTCGATCACCTGACCCTCGGCATTGCGCGGCGCACCGTGGATCGCGTCCTGGGCGCTGCGGGCCTCGGCCAGCGCCAGGTCCAGCGTGGTCTCGGCCAGCAAGGTCATCACCAGCGTGATGTCTTCCATCGCCGCGCCGGTCTCGATGTCCAGCACCGCCAGGCGCTCCAGCACCAGATGACGGGCCACCCGCAAGGCGCTGGGCAAAGCCCGGCCGCCGGCCTGCAAGGTGGCCACCAGATCCTCGATCACCGGGCGGTCCGGTAGGCCCGGTGGCAGCAGCGCCAGCTCGGACTCGTAACGGCGTCGGATGCGCTGCACGAAGCGGCTGTGCGCGGCGCTGACTGTTTCAGACTGCAAAGAATGCCCGGACGGCGTCATGGCAAGGGATCCGCTGTGCTAGATTCGACGCCAACCTGGGAGCGCCGGGCTGCGTCGCTGACATGGGCATGCAGCACCCAAGGAGATGCAAGCACGGTCATATTGTTTTTTGCTCCATCGCGAGCTTCTCCCTCGTACATGTCGTTCATCGCAAGCTTTTCAGCCGCCGCAAGACGGGTTGCGCAGCGACCCACCCGCTGGCTGCTGCGGGGGACCCGCTGGGCTCTCGGTCTGGTGTTGCTCGCCTGGGGCTTGCTCCTGTCGGCCTGGCTGGTCTTGCACTGGGCAATTCTGCCCCACATCAATGATTGGCGCCCCGACCTGGAGCGCATGGCCTCGCAAAGCCTGGGGCTGACGCTGCGCATCGGTCAGATCGAGGTGCGCTCGGGCGGCTGGATCCCAGCGCTGGAGCTGCGCAATGTGCGCCTGCTGGACCCTGCCGGCCGCGAGGCGCTGCGCCTGCCGAGGGTCTCGGCGGCTCTGTCGGCGCGCTCGCTGCTGGCCTTGGAATTGCGCTTTTCGCAGCTGCTGATCGACGGCCCCGAGCTAGAAGTGCGCCGCGATGCCCGGGGCCGGCTGTTTGTCGCCGGCCTGAGCCTGGACGACGGCGCGACGGCGGCCGGCGCCGGCGATGACATGGCCGACTGGTTTTTTTCCCAGCCCGAGTTCGTGATCCGCCAAGGCCGGCTACGCTGGATTGATGAGGGCCGCGCCGCGCCGCCGCTGGAGCTCAACGCGGTCGATCTGGTGCTGCGCAACGGCCTGCGCAGCCACAATCTGCGCCTGGATGCTACGCCGCCGGCGGCCTGGGGCCAGCGCTTCAGCCTGCGCGGGCGCTTCACCCAGTCGCTGCTGAAGCGGCCCGCTGAGCTGCAGCACTGGAGCGGCCAGCTCTATGCCGACCTGCCCCATGCCGATCTGCGCCAGCTCAAGCGTCATCTGGACCTGCCTTTCGAGCTGGAGGAGGGCGATGGTGCGCTGCGTGCCTGGGCAGAATTCAAGGACGGTCAGCCGCAAAGCGTCAGTGCCGATGTGGGCCTGCGCGCCGTGCGCCTGCGCCTGGGCGCCGAGATGGAGCCGCTGGATCTGACCCGCATTCAGGGCCGGGTCGCGGTGCAGCGGCGCGCCGACGGCTATTCGCTGAGCGCCACCCAGCTCGGGTTCGAAGGCGCGGACGGCCTGGCCTGGCCGCGCTCGGACTGGTCGCTGTCGCTCAAGCGTGCCGCCGCCAGGCCCGGCCAGCCGCTGCCCCCTATCAGCGGCGGCGAGCTGCAGGCCCAACGCCTGGATTTGGCCCTGATGAGCCAGATCGCGACCCGCTTACCGCTGGGCCAGGCCCAGCGCGACTGGCTCGGCGAGCTGGCGCCGCAAGGCCTGATCAGCGCCCTGACGGCGCGCTGGGACGGCCCGCTGGATGCGCCCGCGAGCTACCGCGTCAAGGCCAAGGTCGATGGTTTGCAGCTGGCGGCCCAATCGGCCGAGCAGGGCGTGGGTCGGCCTGGCGTGGCCGGCGCCAGCCTGCAGCTCGAAGCTCATGAGGGTGGCGGCCAGGCCCGGCTGAGCCTGCAGGACGGGCTGCTGGACCTGCCCGGTGTGTTCGAGGAACCGCTGCTGCCGCTGCAGCGCTTCAACGCGATGCTGAACTGGCGCATCCAGCCCCGTGCCGGCAAGCCTGCGGCCCTGGAGCTGCGGCTCAGCGAGGCCAAGCTCGCCAATGACGATCTGCGCGGCGAGCTGGAGCTCTTGTGGCGCACCGGCGAGGGCGGGCCGGCCGGCGAGTTGGTCAACGGTCGCGGCGGCCGCTTCCCCGGCCAACTGGAACTAAACGGCCGGCTCGACCAGGCCAAGGCGGCGCGGGTGGCGCGCTATCTGCCGCTGGGCGTCGGTACCCAGGCACGCGACTATGTGCGGCGCGCGGTGCGCGGCGGCGAGGGCCGCCAGGTGCAGTTCCGGGTTCGCGGCGATCTGTGGGACTTCCCTTTCGACAGCAGCCCGGCTGGCCAGTTCCGCATCGCGGTCCAGGCCCATGATGTGGACCTGGCCTATGTGCCCGATTCCAGCTGGCCGGCGATGGAGCAGGTCAACGGCGAGCTGGTGTTTGAGCGGGGCAGCATGCGCATCCGCAATGCCCGCGCCAAGGTGCTGGGCTATGAGCTCAGCGCCGTCAATGGCGGCATCAAGGATTTGGTGCAGCACCCGGTGCTGGCGCTGGAGGGCAGCGGGCGCGGACCCATGGCCGAGCTGCTGCGCTTTATCAAGCTCTCGCCGGTGGGCGAGTGGATAGGCAAAGGGTTGCAAGACGCCACAGCCAGCGGTGCCGCCACGCTGAGGCTGGCGCTGCAGATCCCTCTCGACGATGTCGAGCGTAGCACGGTCAAAGGCAGCGTCGTGCTGGGCGGCAATGATGTGCGCCTAGGCCCGCAGTTGCCGCTGCTGGCCAACGCCCGGGCGCGCATCGAGTTCGACCGCCGCAGCGTCGCGGTGCAGGGCGGCGCGGCCCGGGTGCTGGGCGGTGACGCGACATTCGAGGGCGGCAGCCAGCGCGACGGCAGCCTGCGTTTTGCCGGCCAGGGCCTGGTCACGGCCGAGGGCCTGCGGCGCGCTGGCGAGCTGGGCCTGGCGGCGCGGCTGGCCCAGCAGATGGGCGGCCAGACCGCCTACCGCCTGCAGCTGGGCATCAAAGAGGGCCAGACCGAGTTCACCTTGACCAGCAGCCTGCAAGGCCTGTCGCTGGATCTGCCGGCCCCACTGCGCAAGGAGGCGGACGCGGCGCTGCCGCTACGCCTGCAGAGTTCCCTGCTGGCCGGCAAGCGCGACGAGCTGCGGCTGGAGCTCGGCAGCCTGGTGCTGGCCCAGTACCAGCGCGACATCAGCGTCGACCCGCCCCGGGTGCTGACCGGCGCTCTGGCGGTGCAGGACAAGCTGCCGGCACTGCCGGTCCAGGGCGTGACGCTGCAGGCAACGCTGGACCGGGTCGATCTCGATGCCTGGCAGGCGCGCTCGCAAAGCCTGCTGGGCGGCGCGGCTGCCGCGTCGCCCGGGCTGGGCGAGACGGGCGGCTATGTGCCGACCCATATTGCGCTGCGCGCCCGCGAGCTGCAACTGGGCGGGCGTACGCTCACCCGGCTGGTGGCCGGCATCACCCATGCGCCCGAGCAGCACAGTTGGCGCATCAATCTGGATGCCGAGCAGCTCAACGGCTATTTGGAGCTGCGCAGTGCCCATGACAAGCTGCCCGGTCGCATCTATGCGCGGCTGGCGCGGCTGTCGCTGCCCAAGAGTGAGGCCGACGGGGTCAGCACCTTGCTGGAAAAACCCAGCGACAGCGTGCCGACGCTGGACATCGTGATCGATGACTTCGAGCTGCGTGGCAAGCGCCTGGGCCGGGTCGAGGTCGAGGCCTCGCTGCACGGGGCGCAGCGCGAGTGGCGGCTGAACAAGCTGCAGCTCAGGCATCCCGATGCGTTGCTCAATGCCAGCGGTCGCTGGCTGGCCGACGGCGCGGGCCGGCGTCGCACGGTGCTGGACTGGAAGCTCGATGTGGTCGACGCCGGCAATCTGCTCGAGCGCCTCGGCCAGGGTCGGGTCTTGCGTGGCGGCAAGGGCGAGCTGGGTGGCCAGCTCGGCTGGCAGGGTTCGCCGCTGAGCCCGGACTACCCCAGCATGACGGGCCAGCTCAAGGTGGCGCTGGATGCCGGGCAGTTCCTGCAGGCCGAGCCGGGCGTGGGCCGGCTGCTGGGCATCCTGAGCCTGCAGTCGCTGCCGCGCCGGCTGACCCTGGACTTCCGCGATGTGTTCAGTGAGGGCTTTGCCTTCGACGGCTTCGGCGGCGATATCAGAATAGAGCGTGGCGTGGCGAGCAGCGAGAACCTGCGCATGAGCGGTGTGCAGGCGGTGGTCGTGATGGAGGGCCATGCCGACCTGGCGCGAGAGACCCAGGACCTGCGCGTCGTGGTCGTGCCGGAGATCAATGCCGGCGGCGCCTCGCTGGCCTATGCGGCCATCAATCCGGCGGTCGGCCTGGGCACCTTCCTCGCCCAGCTGGTGTTGCGCAAGCCGATGATGGCGGCCAACACCCGAGAGTTCCATGTCACCGGCAGCTGGGATGACCCCAAGGTCGAGAAGGTGGACCGCAAGGCCGGCGCCGAAGCGGCGGCATCCGCGCCCTGAAAGGAGAACGGAAGATGAAGATTGCAGCGATCCAGATGGTGTCCGGGCCCGATGTGGCCGTTAACCTGGCGCGGGCGCGTCACTGGCTGGCCGAGGCCGCTGCGCAGGGCGCGCGGCTGGCGGCGCTGCCGGAGTATTTCTGCCTGATCGGCCTGAAGGACGAGGACAAGCTGGCGATTGCCGAAGCCCCGGGTCAAGGCCCTATCCAGCAGGCGCTGGCCGACGCGGCGCGCGCGCTGGGCCTGTGGATCATCGGCGGTACGCTGCCGCTGCGCACGGCCGATCCGGCCCGGGTGCGCAACAGCTGCATCGTCTGGGCGCCCGACGGGACCCAGGCCGGACGTTACGACAAGATGCATCTGTTTTGCTACGACAACGGCCGCGAGCGCTATGACGAGGGCCGGGTGCTGCAGGCCGGCGAGGCGCCGGTGGCAGCCCAGGTCGAGGGGCTGCGCGTGGGGTTGTCGGTCTGCTACGACCTGCGCTTTCCCGAGCTCTACCGCGGCCTCGGTCCGCTGGACCTGATCAGCGTGCCCGCCGCCTTCACCCACACCACCGGCCAGGCCCATTGGGAGCTGCTGCTGCGCGCGCGAGCGGTCGAAAACCTCGCCTATCTCATCGCACCGGCCCAGGGCGGCACGCATCAGAATGGACGCAGGACCTGGGGACACACGATGATCGTCGACCCCTGGGGCGAGGTGCTGGCATGCCTGCCCGAGGGCGAGGGCGTGGTGCTGGCGGAGATCGACACGGCACGGCTGGCCCAGTTGCGGCAGCAGCTGCCGGCGCTGCAACACAGGCGTTTGTGATGGTGACGAGCAGGCGGAATTTGCTGATCGCGACCGGATGTCTGGCCGGGCTTGCCGCCTGCGGCACGGCCTCGCAGTCGCACAAGATGGCGCTGGCCCCGGCCGATGCGCTGCAGCTGCGCGGCTTCATGCCCGAGGGCTTGCGTGGCCAGGTGGCGCTGGCCGATGTCAGCGGCGGCGCCGAGACCGGCCGCTGGTGGGGCTCCAAGGTCAGCAGCTTGGCCCTGGAGCATGCGCTGGAGGAGTCCTTGCGGGGCGTCGGCCTGTGGGCGCCGAGCCTGCCGACGGCGCGCTTTCGGCTAAAGGCCCAACTGTTGGCGCTGTCGCAGCCGCTGGTGTCGCTGGACACCGAGGTCGCGAGCGCCGTGCATTTCAGCTTGGTCGAGCAGAGCAGCGGCGCCGTGGTCTACCAGCGCAGCGTGCGCACGGTGTACAAGGCGGAGTTCAGCGAGGCCCTGCTGTCGCATCCGGAGCGCCTGCGTCTAGCCAACGAGGGCGCGGTCCGCCAGGCCATCCAGTTGATGCTGCGCGATCTGGCCAATCAGCGCTATTGACCGCCTCGTGCGGCGGCTGAATTTGCTTATTGCGATTCCTTTCTTGGAAATCTAGGGTTTTCCACTAGCATCACGGGCTGCGAATTTGACGGGGCCAGTCCCCGCCGCCCCGGTGATAGAACTCGACGACATCCACAAATCCTTTCGCCTTGGCGAGCGCCAGGTGCCGGCACTGCGGGGCTTGAGCCTGCGAGTCGAGCCCGGCGAGGTGTTCGGCATCATCGGCGCATCGGGCGCCGGCAAGAGCACCCTGCTGCGCGTGATCAATCTGCTGGAGCGGCCCGACAGGGGCGCCGTGCGGGTGGCCGGTGCCGAGCTGCTAGACCTGGATGAGGCGGGGCTGCGCGCCGCGCGTCAGCGCATCGGCATGATCTTTCAGCACTTCAATCTGCTGGCCAGCAAGACCGTGGCTCAGAACGTGGCGTGGCCGCTGGTCATCGCCGGCCAGCCAGTCGCCGAGATCGGCCCGCGCGTGGCCGAGCTGCTGGCCCGCGTCGGCCTGAGCGCCCACGCCGACAAGTACCCGGCCCAGCTGTCCGGCGGCCAGAAGCAGCGCGTCGGCATCGCCCGCGCGCTGGCGACGAAACCGCAGGTGCTGCTGTGCGACGAGGCCACAAGCGCGCTGGACCCCGAGACCACCCGCGATGTGCTGGACCTGCTGGCCGAGATCAACCAGGAGTTGGGTCTGACCATCGTGCTGATCACCCACGAGATGGAGGTGGTGCGGCGGGTCTGCGACCGGGTCGCTGTGCTGGAGGCCGGGGCCGTCGTCGAGCAGGGCGAGGTGGTGCGGGTCTTTCTGCATCCGCGCGAAGCCGTGACGCGGCGCTTTGTGCTGGAGGCCGAGCATGTCGACGAGCAGGCGCAATTGGACGATTACGCCCACGTGCCGGGCCGGCTGCTGCGCCTGACCTTCCGGGGCGAGCGCACCTATGAGCCACTGCTGGGCGAGGTGGCGCGGCGCACCGGCATCGACTTCGGCATCCTGTCGGGCCGCATCGACCGCATCAAGACCGTGCCCTATGGCCAGCTGACGATCTCAGTGACCGGCGGGAATTTGGCCGCCGCAGAGGCCCTGCTGAGTGAACGTGGTGTGACTGTGGAGGTGCTGCGCTGATGTTGAATATCTTTGTTGCGATGGACTGGGCCGAGATCGGCCTGGCCGGTGTCGATACCCTGCTGATGCTGGGCGGCGCGCTGCTGTTCACGCTGCTGCTGGGCCTGCCGCTGGGCGTGCTGCTGTTCCTGCTGGACAGGGGCCAGCTGCTGGCCGCGCCGCGCGCCTATGCGCTGCTGTCGCTGGTGGTCAACGTGCTGCGATCGCTGCCTTTTGTGATCTTGCTGATCGTGCTGATCCCATTCACCTTGCTGGTGGCTGGCACGTCTCTCGGCGTGGCCGGTGCAATCCCGCCGCTGGTGGTCGGGGCCGTGCCTTTCTTTGCCCGGCTGGTCGAGGGCGCGCTGCGCGGTGTCGATCGCGGCATCGTGGAGGCCGGCCAGGCCATGGGTGCGAACATCTGGCAGATCGTCTGGCAGGGTCTCTTACCCGAGGCCCGACCGGCCATTGTCTCGGCCGCCACCGTGACCGCGATCACCCTGGTCGGCTATACGGCCATGTCCGGCGTGATCGGCGGTGGGGGGCTGGGCGACCTGGCGATCCGCTTCGGCTACCAGCGCTTCCAGACCGAGGTGATGGTGGTGACGGTTGTGTTGTTGCTGCTGTTGGTGCAGCTGCTGCAGATGCTGGGCGATTGGCTGGTGCACCGTTTCACCAGGCGCTGAATTTTTGTTGTACCAAGAGGAGTAGATTTATGAAGAAAATCACAATTGCCTTGGCCGCCCTGGCCATCAGCGGTTTCGCCGCCGCCGAGAAGCTCAGCGTGGCTGCCACCGCGGTGCCGCATGCCGAGATCCTGGAGTTCGTCAAGCCGGGCCTGGCCAAGCAGGGCGTGGAGTTGGAGATCAAGGTCTTCACCGACTATGTGCAGCCCAATGTGCAGGTGGCCGAGAAGCGCCTGGACGCTAATTTCTTCCAGCACAAGCCCTATCTGTCCGAGTTCAACAAGGGCAAGGGCGCGAACCTGCAGGCCGTGGTGGCCGTTCATGTCGAGCCCTTCGGGGCCTATTCGGCCAAGTTCAAGGCGCTGGCCGAGCTGCCCCGCGGCGCGACGGTCGCGATCCCGAACGACCCTAGCAATGCAGGCCGAGCGCTGCTGCTGCTGGACCGAGCCGGTGTCATCAAGCTCAAGAATACCGACAACATCTTGGCCACGCCGCGCGACATCGCCGACAACCCGAAGAAGCTGAAGTTCCGCGAAATCGAGGCTGCGACCCTGCCGCGCATCCTGCCCCAGGTCGATCTGGCCCTGATCAACACCAACTACGCACTCGAAGCCAAGCTGAATCCGGTCAAGAATGCGCTGGCCATCGAGGATGCCCGCTCTCCCTATGCCAACTGGCTGGTCTCCCGCACCGACAACAAGGACGCGCCCGCGCTGAAGAAGCTGGCAGCCGCACTGAACAGCGCCGAGGTCAAGCAGTTCATCGCCAGCAAGTACAGCGGCGCGGTGGTGCCGGCGTTCTGAGGCCGATCAGCGCTCGGCTGGCCGCAACTGCGGCTCGGTCTTGAGTCATTCGCCCGGCCTCGGCCGGGCGATTTTCATTGGTGCGCATGAGCGCACTCATGGTGTGTCCGACATGAGCACATGTCCGTTGCTGGCCATCGTTTTATTCTCGGCCCTAAGCAGCCAGCCGCTGCGGTCGGCGCAGCTCCGACGTCAGCCCTCAGAAAGAACGCTGGTGCGCATCGGAAATGCTCGCAGCAGCTTCTTGTCCATGGTGACCAACTTCGTGTCGAGCTCCATCGCGAGAGCAATGAATTCGCAATCGTATGCGGAGCAGTCGCTGTTCCGAACGAGTTCCAGCACTGCCGACGACTCGACCTCGAACTCTGCTCCTTCAAGCTAGCTTACTGCGTCTCGTTGGAGGCTGTTCGCTTGTTCGAACAAGATGGTTTTGCGTCGCATGTATCCCGCCAAGATATTGCGGAACTCTCCACGCCAGAGAAATGAAGAGGCCCAATCGGAATCCTGCTCAAGCAGCGCTTCAGCTGCGACTGTGTATCCGCCAGGTAAGTACAAGTACGCGAGTACGGTCGTTTCGACCACGATCATGGCCGGTCCTTGCGCTTCACCGCATCAATGTCGCGCACGCGGAACTTGCCAGCCGGTAAGGCCGCCCGCAGTTCTCGAGCACGAGAAATCGGCTCGCTCTGCATCATCTTGGTTGGTTGTAATACCGACTCAAGGCACACGATGGCCTCGCGATTCAAGCTTCGTCGGTGCATTTCCGCAGAAAGCTTTAGCCGGCCGTATACGGTGTCGGGGATATTCTTTAATGTCAAGGTTGTGGACATGGCACTCTCCATCCAAATGGAGCCACGATGGTTCCATTTGGGCTTGCTGGTCAAGGCGCTGCGGGCCGGTTAGCTTCAACGTTGGCCGACCGCTTGCGGCATTGATATCCGAGATCCGGAGGTCAGCTGTGCGTCGGAATCTGCCCACCAACCGCCCTCATCGACGGATAAGCTCACCTATCACCCACGGTTATCCCGCCCCCCACAAGCTGGCATGGCTCTTGATCGCGCAGCCGGAATAATGGGCGCCTTCTTTGGCCAACCCCGACCGTCCTGCGCATGGTGCTCAACTACATCTGGATCGCCTTCTTCCTGATCGGCTTCGCCGTGGCGCTGGCGCGGCTGCTGCAGGGTGATCTGCAGATCTTTTCGCAGATCCTGACCGGCATCTTTGATACCGCCAAGACTGGTTTCGACATCTCGCTGGGCTTGGTCGGGGTGATGTCGCTTTGGCTGGGCATCATGAAGATCGGCGAGCATGCCGGCGTGATCCAATTGTTCGCGCGCGGCATGGCTCCGTTCTTCAAGCGCCTGTTTCCCGAGATCCCGAAGGGCCACCCGGCCGGCGGTTCTATCGTGATGAACTTCAGCGCCAACATGTTGGGCCTGGACAATGCCGCGACGCCGCTGGGTCTCAAAGCAATGAAGGAGCTTCAGGAGATCAATCCGCAGAAGGACACGGCCAGCAACGCCATGATCATGTTCCTGGTGCTCAACACGGCGGGCATCACTTTGATCCCGACCTCGGTGATCGCAATCCGCCAGGCGCTGGCGGTTGACCAGGGCCTAGTCGGCTTTAACGCTGCCGACATCTTCCTGCCGACATTGATCGGCACCTTCATCTCTTTCTCGGCTGGTCTGGTCGCGGTGGCCGCCTACCAGCGCATCAACCTGCTCAGCGCACCGGTGTTGGCCTTCTTCGGCGGCTTCATCGCCATCATGGCGGCGCTGTTCGGCTGGCTGCACCGTTACCCTCCCGAGCTGATGGCCAAGTACATCGGCCTGCTTGGCAGTCTGGTGATTCTGTCGGTCATCGTGATGTTCATCGCGGTGGGGGCCTGGCGGCGCATCAATGTCTACGAGGCATTTGTCGAGGGCGCGAAGGAAGGGTTCGGCGTCGCTGTCACCATCATTCCCTATCTGATCGCGATTCTGGTGGCGATCTCGGTGTTCCGCACGACCGGATGCATGGACTATGTGGTGGGTGGCATCGCCTGGGCTGTGGCGGCGGTGGGGCTGCCCACCGACTTTGTGCCGGCCTTGCCGGTGGGACTGATGAAGACCTTGTCGGGCAGCGGCGCACGCGGGCTGATGGTCGATGTGATGAAGACCTACGGGGTTGACAGCTTCGAGGGCAAGCTGGCGGCCATCATCCAGGGCTCAACTGAGACCACTTTCTACGTGCTGGCGGTCTACTTCGGCAGCGTCAACATCAAGAAGACCCGTTACGCGTTGACCTGCGGCTTGATCGCCGACGTGGTGGGCGTGGTGGCGGCCATCCTGGTGGGCTACTGGTTCTTCAAGTGAGAGGGCTCAGTGTGGCCGAGCGCACCGCTGCCCCGACCCGGCTGGGCGCACGATTGGCCGTCGCCTGCCGCGCTCCGCGATGAGCACCAAGGATCATTACGCGCGGCTCGAAGTTTGCGCCTCGCCCGCCAACATCAAACAGGCCCGCCGTCGGCTGGCACGGCGCTAACCCCCCCGGGATGTCCGCCAGCTGGCCGCCGGCGAGGCGCAGTTCAAGGCGGTGGCCGAGGCCTACGAGGTGTTAGGCGACGCCGGTAAGCGCGTCGCGCACGACCTGGCGTCGCATGCGAGTCAGCTGCTCCCCTCAGACCAGCAAACGACTGGGCGCCGGGGACCACCAAGCCCGATACTTCTCCAAGCTTCTGTTCGCCAACCGCGGTGTCCGCGCCCCCTATTGCGATCAGCAGGCCGGGCGGAAGATAGCGTTAAAGCATGCCTATCTGGGCGCCATCATGGCATTGTCTTGAGCCTGGCCGGTGTGCTGCGCCGCTTTGGGGTCGACATGCCCAAAGGCGTGCGCGACGGCCAAGTGCTGCGGCTGGCCGCCTGTGCCTGCCGGGGCAGCGATCTGTATCTGCGGATCGAGCTGCTGCCGCATGCGTTGCAGCTCCGAGCTGGCGCTGGCGCCATGGGAGGCCGCCTACGGCGCGAGACTAATCGTACCGACGCCGGCCGCCACGCTGCAGCTGTCGGTGTCGGCCAGGGCCGCGCAGGGCAGTCTACTGCACCTGCAGGGTCAGGGTCTGCCCGTCGTTGCTGGTGTTGCCATCGGCCGCCACGACACCGTCGCGCGAGGCCTATGGGGCGCTGGCGCGTGCCAGCGACGGCTTCGACAAGCGCCCGCTGCTGCAGCAGGCCTGATTGGCATCCCGTCCGCTGCGCGGACGAACAAATTACGGGTCGGGTTCGCCAGCGCATCGAAGCATGACTGGTCATCCGTTAGCATCGGACGCTGTCAACACACTCCAGGAGCTTCCGATGGCCACGATCCATATTGCCGTGCTGGTCGGCAGCCTGCGCCGCGACTCGTTGAACCGCCAACTGGCTACAGCGCTGGCCAAACTGGCCCCACCGGAGCTGAGCTTCGGCCAGGTCGAAATCGGCGAGCTGCCGCTCTACAACCAGGACGACGACGCCAGCCCGGCCGAGGCGGTGCAGCGCTTCAAGGCCCAGATCAGCGCCGCCCAGGGCCTGCTGTTCGTCACGCCCGAGTACAACCGCTCGATCCCCGGCGTGCTGAAGAACGCGCTTGACCATGGCTCGCGGCCCTATGGCAAGAGCGTCTGGGCAGGCAAGCCGGCCGGGGTGCTGGGTGCCTCGGTGGGCGCAATCGGCACCGCGCTGGCGCAGCAGCATCTGCGCAATATCCTGGCCTATCTCGATGTGCCCACGCTGGGCCAGCCCGAGGCCTTCATCCACGCCGGCAAGGACTTCTTCGATGCAGACAGCGGCATTAACGAGGGCAGTCGTGCCTTTGTGCAGGCCTGGGTCGGTCGCTATGTGGCCTTTATCAAGGCACGGGTCTGAGCGGGCTGGCACGGCAATGGTGTCGGACGGCTTCGAGCCCGACGACCTCGATGCGCTGCTGAGTGATTTCAGTGAGCGCTTGCGCGAGCGTGACAAGCCGATCGACCTAACGATCTCCCTGGCTCGGCTGGAGGGCTCGCAGCGCCCAGCGCCGGCCTGTGTTGCGCGCCGACCCGGTGCCGGACGCTGGAATATGGACGATGTTAGCGATGTCGAAGACATCAGCGAGCGCCGTCGTGCGCTCGAAGCCCGGGCCGAGCAGCAGGCGGCTGAACGCGCTGCGGCTGAACGCGCTGCGGCTGAACGCGCTGCGGCTGAACGCGCTGCGGCTGAACGCGCTGCGGCTGAACGCGCTGCGGCTGAACGCGCTGCGGCTGAACGCGCTGCGGCTGAACGCGCTGCGGCTG
>NZ_JAPFGP010000012.1 GCF_026241155.1 Paucibacter sp. PLA-PC-4 | reverse complement strand
ACTTCGAACAGGTTCAAAAGGACATCTACGGCCAGTTCGAGAATACCTTCATGATGTACCTGCCCCGGCTGTGCGAGCACTGCCTGAACCCGGCCTGTGTGGCCTCCTGCCCCTCGGGCTCGATCTATAAGCGCGAGGAGGACGGCATCGTGCTGATCGATCAGGACAAGTGCCGCGGCTGGCGCATGTGCGTCTCAGGCTGTCCCTACAAGAAGATCTACTACAACTGGCAAAGCGGTAAGGCAGAGAAGTGCATCTTCTGCTATCCCCGGATCGAGGCGGGTCAGCCCACCGTCTGCTCGGAGACCTGCGTAGGCCGCATCCGCTATCTGGGCGTGCTGCTGTATGACGCCGACCGCATCCAGGAAGCCGCCAGCGTCAAGGACGACAAGGACCTCTATCGCGCCCAGCTCGACATCTTCCTCGACCCGCACGACCCGGCCGTGCAGGCCCAGGCGCGCAAGGACGGCATTCCCGAAGCCTGGCTTGAATCGGCGAAGAAGAGCCCGGTCTACAAGATGGCCGTTGACTGGAAGGTCGCCCTGCCCCTTCATCCCGAGTACCGCACCCTGCCGATGGTCTGGTATGTGCCGCCGCTCTCGCCGATCAGCGCCGCAGCCAACGCCGGCCAGATTCCGAGCAGCGGCATCAATGGCGAGATCCCCGACGTCAAGCAGCTGCGCATTCCCGTGCAGTACCTGGCTAATCTGCTGACCGCTGGCGATGTGGCACCGGTCGAGCGAGCGCTGGAGCGCATGCTGGCGATGCGCGCCTACCAGCGCGGCAAACATGTGGACGGCATCGAGAACAAGGCGGTGCTGGACCAAGTGGGGCTCTTGAGACACGAGGTCGAGGACATGTACCAGACCATGGCCATCGCCAACTACGAGGACCGCTTCGTGATCCCGAGCACCCATCGTGAGTACGCAGAGAACGCCTACGACCTGCGCGGCGGCTGCGGCTTCAGTTTCGGCAACGGCTGCTCGGAAGGCGAAAGCAATGTCAGCCTGTTCGGCGGCGACAAGAAGCGCACGATTCCGATCAAGGCCACGCTGTGAGGGCACTGACATGAACAAAGACAACTCCCCGATGTCCCGGTCCTGCCGCGTGCTGGCCCGCCTGCTGGACTATCCGCACGCCCAGATGCGCGCGGCCCTGCCCGAGCTGCATGCGGCGCTGCGCGACGAAGCCGCACTCAGCACGCAGCGCCTGGAGGAACTGAAGGCGCTCATCGGCACGCTTGAGCATGGTGATGCCTATGCCGTTGAGGGCCGCTACGTCGACAGCTTCGACCGCGGCCGCGCGACCAGCCTGCATATGTTCGAGCATGTGCACGGCGACTCGCGCGACCGGGGCCCGGCCCTGGTCGACCTGGCCCAGACCTATGAGGCCGGCGGTATGTTCTTCGATGCCAGCGAACTGCCCGACTACCTCCCGGTGGTGCTGGAGTTCGCTTCGACCCAGCCGCCCGCCACCGCCCGCGCATTTCTCGGCGAGATGGCCCACATCCTGAACACCATCCACAGCGGCCTGATCAAGCACGAGAACCCATACGCAGCGGCGATCGGCGCGGTGCTGGAGCTGGCCGGCGAGAAGCCGCAGGCAGTGCCGATCAGCACCGACGAGCCGCTCGACGAGGCCTGGGTCGAACCACCCGCCTTCGATGGTTGCAGCAGCAAGGGCCAGAGCCGCCCCGGCGCGCCGCAGCCCATCCACATCATCAAGAAAAACACCCCCATGAACCCAGGAGTGCGTCCATGAACTCGCTCGCCAACCCACTTGACTACGCCTTGTTCGGCATCTACCCCTATATCTGCGTGGCCGTCTTTTTGCTTGGCAGTCTCTTGCGCTTTGATCGCGACCAGTACAGCTGGAAGAGTGATTCCTCGCAGCTCTTGCGCACAGGTTCGCTGCGCTGGGGCAGCAATCTCTTCCATGTCGGCATCCTGGTGCTGTTCTTTGGCCACACGGTCGGCATGCTGACGCCGCACTTCCTCTACGAGCCCCTGATGAGTGCCGGCGCCAAGCAGCTGATGGCGATGATCGTCGGCGGCGTCGCCGGTCTGCTCGGCTTCATCGGCCTGAGTCTGCTGCTTCACCGCCGCCTGACGGATCCGCGCATACGGCGCAACAGCAAGCCCAGCGACATCGCGCTGCTGGCCCTGCTGTGGCTGCAGTTGCTGCTGGGACTGGCCACGATACCGCTTTCGGCCCAGCATCTGGACGGCGGCATGATGATGGCGCTGGCCGAATGGGCGCAGCGCATCGTCACCTTCCGCGGTGGCGCGGTCGAGCTACTGGCCGGGGCCTCCTGGGTCTTCAAGCTGCACATGTTCTTGGGCATGACAGTGTTCCTGGTCTTCCCATTCACCCGCCTGGTCCATGTCTGGAGCGGTTTCGGCACGCTGGCCTACCTGGTGCGCCCCTATCAGATGGTGCGCACCCGGCATTTGAATCTGCCGCCGGGCCACAAGCAGCACTGAGCACAGGAGAAGAAGATGAGCACACAGCAACACGGATGTGGGAGCGGCAGCTGCGGCTGTGGTGCCAAGAGCACGGCAGCCGCCACGCACACGCCGGAGACCGCGATGATCAACGGCGTGCCGCTGCACGCCGACGCCGAGCTCGTCGCGCAGGACGACCTGCGCCAGCGGGCCTACAGCGAGCTTCTGCGCCAGGCCGCACAGCGCGCAGGCCTGCTGGCCGTGGGTGACGTGGCGGCACTGGACGGACTGCTCAGCGAGGCCGCGTCGGCCGCCATCGAGCAGTTGCTGGAGCGCGAGCTGCGCTTGCCCGAGCCTGACGAGACTGCTTGCCGCCGATTTTTCCAGGCCCATGCCGCGCGATTCGCGATCGGTGAGCGCGTCCAGGCACGGCACATCCTGTTCGCTGTCACCGAAGGCATGGACGTCGCCGCGTTGCGCCAGCGCGCCGAGGGCCTGCTGGTTTCGCTGCGCTGTGTCGATGCCGAGGCCTTCGCGCAAGCGGCCGGTGAGTTCTCGAACTGCCCCAGCGGCGCCGAGGGTGGCAAGCTGGGCTGGCTGACGCGCGACGACTGCGCGCCCGAGTTCGGCGCCGCCTTGTTCGCGCAGGACGAGGCCAGCACACACATCGGTGTGCTGCCGCGCCTGATCAGTACCCGCTTCGGCTTCCATATCGTCCGCGTTGAAGCGCGTGATCCCGGTCAGCGCCAGGGCTTCGAGGCTGTGCAAACCGCGATTGCCCAGACCCTGCGTCAGCAAGCCTATGTGACGGCCCTGCGCCAGTACCTGAACCTACTGGCCGGCGCTGCCCGCGTCGAGGGCATGGCACTCGAGGGCGCCGATTCGCCCTTGCTTCAGTAGCCGCCGACCATGCCCGACGAACTGCTGTCGCGGCTGCGGCGTTTCAATACCGACTTCTTTCCGCAGTACCAGGCTCGCTTCAAGGACCTGGTCGAACAAGGACAGCACCCGAGCACCCTGTTCATCGGCTGCTCGGACTCACGCCTGGTGCCCCATATGCTGACCGGCTCGGGGCCGGGCGAGCTGTTTTTGGTGCGCAATGTCGGTGCCTTCGTGCCGCCATACGACGGCTCCCAGGGGCTTCACGGCACGGCCGCTGCCATCGAGTACGCCGTGCTGGCCCTGAACGTGCAGCACATCATCGTCTGCGGCCACAGCCATTGCGGCGGCATCCGAGCGCTCTATGGCGAGGTGCCGGCCGAGGCGCCCAATCTGCGCGCTTGGCTGGAGCTGGGCCGCGAGGCCGTCTTGCCGGTACAGCTGTCCGACGAGGCGCTGCGTCGCACCGAGGAGCGCTCGGTCGTGCTGCAACTGGAGCGACTGATGGACTATCCGATGGTACGCGCCAGGGTCGAACGCCGCGAGCTGGCCCTGCATGGTTGGCACTATGTGATCGAAGCCGGCGAGGTCCATGTATTCGACGTCAATGCCGGCGGGTTCGTGCCTGCCTCGCGCGCGCTGCACAGCGGCACCGGCCCCTATGCCGATGCCGATGCCGATCAGGGCGCCTTTTTCAACGAGATCGACCCGGCCTGGGCACCCAGGCGCTGAAAGCTCCGCCGATGACAAAGCCCATCGAGATCCATCGGGCAAGCAGACCCGCCCCACCAGCAGACTCGGCCTTCGCCCTTTGGCAACTCGGTTTCCGTCCCTTCTACCTGCTGGCCAGCGGCTTCGCTGCGTTGTCTATCATGCTGTGGGCCGTGCAGTTCGCCGGGCTGCTGGGATCGCTTGCCTATCTGCAAGGGCCGCTGTGGCATGCACACGAGATGCTGTTCGGCTTCACCCTGGCCGTCGTCGTAGGATTTCTGTTCACCGCCGGCCGCAACTGGAGCAATCGCCCGACGCCCACCGGTGTCGCGCTGGCTGCCCTGGCCGGGCTGTGGCTGGCCGGGCGTGTGCTGGTGCTAACGCCCTGGGGCTGGGCTGCGGCGCTGGTCAATATCGCCTTCCCGCTGCTGGCCACGATCGCGCTGGCCGTGCCCTTCATCGCCGCCCGCAACCGCCGCAACTACTTCTTCATCGCCTTGCTGGCGCTGCTGACGGTGGCCCAGGCCGGCGTGCATCTGAGCCAGCTGGGCCTGCTGCAGTTGCCGGGCTGGGTCGGCATCCAGCTGGGGCTAGATGTCGTGCTCTTCATCATGGCGGTGATGGCCGGCCGCGTGATCCCCATGTTCACCAACAACGGCGTGCCCGGCGCCAACGCGACGCGCCGGCCCTGGCTGGAACAGGCCGCGCTGGGCAGCACGCTGGCGCTGCTGGCCGGCGACGGGCTGGGGCTGGCCGGCCTGCCGCTGGCTCTGCTGGCCGGCGTCTGCTCGGCCGCGCATCTGGCGCGCTGGCTGCTGTGGCAACCGCTGAAGACCCTGCACACGCCACTGGTCTGGGTGCTGCACCTGGCCTATGTATGGATCCCGCTGCATCTGCTGCTGCGCGGCCTCGCGGCGATGGGCCTGCTGGCCCCGACGCTGGCGACCCACGCGCTGACCCTGGGTGCGATCGGCGGGTTGATCATCGGCATGATGACACGCACCGCGCTGGGCCACACCGGCCGGCTGCTGCGGGCGACTCGGGGCGACGTGGTCAGCTATGCGCTGGTGGCCGCCGCAGCCGTGGTCCGCGTCGGCTGGCCGCTGCTGGCGCCGGCGCAGACCGTCCACGCGGTACTGCTGTCGGCCGCGCTGTGGTCGGCTGGCTTCGCGCTCTACACGCTGCGCTATTGGCCCATCCTGACCCGTGCGCGCATCGATGGCCGACCGGGCTGAGAATCCGGCCATGGACTACCTGACGGTCAAGACCCTGCACCAAGGCGCCGTGCTGCTTTCGGTCAGCGGTTTCTTCGCGCGCGGCCTGGGTGTCTTGCTGGGCGCCAGCTGGATCGGCAGCCGATCGGCCAAGACTCTGCCCCATCTGGTCGACTCGGTACTGCTGCTGTCGGCGCTCGCGCTTGCCTGGATGCTGCGCCTGTCGCCGCTCGATGCGCCCTGGCTGCTGGCCAAGATTCTCGGCCTGCTGCTCTATATCGCGCTGGGCATGCTGGCGCTGAAACCAGGCCGCCCACTGACGTTGCGCGCGGCTGCCTGGCTCGCAGCGCTGGTAACCGTGGGCTGGATCGCCTCGGTCGCAATCAGCAAGAACCCACTGGGTTGGCTGGCCGGCTTGGGGTCGACCTAGCGCGAGGGGCAGCGCCGGCGGCCTATTGCTCGCCTCAGCTCGGAAAAACAAAAAGCACCTGGCAGTGTTGCTACCAGGTGCTTTTGTTTCCTACCGTATTTGGTAGGCGCGATTGGATTCGAACCAACGACCCCCACCATGTCAAGGTGGTGCTCTAACCAACTGAGCTACGCGCCTGAAGAGCTTCGCACTATAGCATGGAATTTTGAGTCTTTCAAACCCTCGCCGTATTTCGCGCTTATTTTCTCCTTGCGCTGCGCACGCCGTTGACTTGGGCCACGCTGCGCAGCACCTGGGCCAGGCGGCCGGAATCGGCCACCTCGACGGTCAGGCTCATCCAGGCGGTCTCGCCCTTGGCCACCTTCAAGGATTGTGTGTTGACCGCAGTCACGTTCATCTTCTCCTTGGCCAGTACCTCCAGCACATCGCGCAACAGGCCCTGGCGGTCACTCGATTCGATGATCACGTCGACCGGGTAGAGCGCGCCCTTCTCGGGAGTCTCGCCCCAGGCCACTGCGATCACACGCTCGGGCGCGCGCTGCGCCATCTGGCGAAAGTTGCTGCAGTCGCTGCGATGGATGGCCACGCCCTTGCCGCGCGTGACATAGCCGCCGATGCCGTCGGGCGGCGCCGGCCGGCAGCAGCGCGCCAAACTGGTCAGCAGCGAGTCGACACCGACCACCAGCACGCCACCCTTGGGTGCTGAGCTGCCCGCCTTGGTCCGGCGCTGCACCAGCATCTCGTCGGTATCGGGTTCGGGCGCCGGCGGGCGCAGCAGGTTCTCGATATTGCGCAGCGAGTACTCGTCCTTGCCCACCACCTCGAACAAGGCATCGGCATTCTTGAAGCCCAGGCGCGCGGCCAGATCCTCCAGCTTGGTGGCCGTCTTGCCCTCGCGCTGCAAAAGCTTCTCGACCAGCTCGCGCCCCTTGGCAATAGTCTGTGCCTGGGCCAGCGCATTGAACCAGGCGCGCACCTTGGTGCGCGAGCGCTGGCTTTGCAGATAGCCCAACTCCGGGTTGAGCCAATCGAGCGAGGGCCCGCCCTCTTTGAGCGCAGTGATCTCGACAGTCTGCCCGCTTTGCAGCCTGGTGTTCAGCGGCACCATCTGGCCATCGATCTTGGCACCCCGGCAGCGGTGACCCAGATCGGTGTGAACAGCGTAGGCGAAATCGATCGGCGTCGCATCCCTGACCAACTCGACGATGGTGGCCTGAGGCGTGAACACATAGATGCGGTCGTCGAACACCGGCTGCGCGCCGGGCGCATCGCCTTCGACGAAATCACGCTCCCAGGCCAGCAGTTGGTGCAGCACCGCCTTGCGCGCAGCCGCCACCTGCTCTTCGAACTCGCCGGCCGCCGTCACGCCGGCATAGCCTCTCGCGCCTGCCTCCTTGTAAGCCCAATGCGCCGCCACGCCGTGTTCTGCATGCTCGTGCATCGCACGCGTGCGGATCTGCACCTCCATCGGTCGCTCATCCGGCCCCAGCACGACGGTGTGCAGACTTTGATAGCCGTTCGGCTTGGGCTTGGCGATGTAGTCGTCGAACTCGCCGGCCACCGGCACGAAGCGCTCGTGCAGCAGGCTCAGGCAAGCGTAGCAATCGCTGACATCGGGCACGATGACTCTGAGCGCGCGCAGATCGAAGACCCGGTCCAACTCCAGGCTCTTGCCCTGCATCTTCTTCCAGATGCTGTAGAGATGCTTGGGCCGGCCCTGCACCTCCGCCTGCAGGCCGTGGATCGCCAGATCGGCCTGCAACGCCACGCGTGCGGCCTCGATTCGCTGCTCGCGCTCGACGCGCTTCTCGTCCAGCGCGCGAGCCAGCCCCTTGTAGGCCTCGGGTTGCAGAAAGCGAAAGGACAAATCCTCCAGCTCCCACTTGATTTGCCAGATGCCCAGCCGGTTGGCAAGCGGTGCGAATACCTGCTGCGACTCGGCCGCGACGGCCTGCGAGCATTCGGTCTTGGTGGCCGCGAAATAGCGCAGGGTCTGCAGCCGCGAGGCCAGGCGCAGCAGCACCACGCGCAGATCGCGCGAGAACGCCAACAGCATCTTGCGCACCCGCTCGGTCTGCTGCTGGCGCTGCTCCTCGCCCTTGAGCGCGCCCTGCGCCTCGCGGGCCGCACGCTGCAATTGCACCAGCTTGCGCGTGTGCGTCACCAGGCTGGCATAGCTGTCGCCAAAAGCCTTGGCGACGATGTCCTCGGGCCTGTTCAAATAGTCGCCGGCATAGACCAGATAAGAGGCCGCCTGCATGGCCGGCGCCGCACCGATACCAGCCAGTATCGCGGCCACGCCATCAGCATGGGCCAGCGCGTCCTCGCCGGTATCCAACGGCTGGCCGGCCAGCAGCGGCTCGGCAAAGGCGCGGGCGCGCACCACTGCGGCCTGGCCCTCGCCGGTGTCGGCCAGCGCGACGATGGGCGCGGCCTGCTCCGCTCTTGCGGGCAATCCTGTCTTCATAACTACGTGAGGAAGTGCTGCACCAGGGCGATCTGATCGGCAGCCACCAGGGTCGGCGCATGGCCGACACCGGGAAATTCATGCAAGAGCGCACGGGGGCCGCGCTGCGTCATCGCCTGGGCGGTCGCACGCGACAAGAGATCGGACTCTGCCCCGCGCAGCAGCAGGGTTGGGCAGCGCAGCGCGTCATAGGCCTGCCATAGCGCCGCCTCGCCGGCCGCCGCCAACGCCGGCGTCAACGCAGCAAAGGGCTCGGCGATGCGCGGGTCGTAGTGAAGGCGCACGCCGCCGCCCTCGCCTTGACCTTCGGGTCTGAACATCGGCCGCGACAAGGCCAGCCACTCGGCCTCGCTGTGCGGCCCGAAGCCCGCAGAGATTTCGCGCAGATGGGCGACGCCTTGCGCCAAGCTATCAAATCGCATGCGCTGGCCCAAATAGCTGCCGATGCGCTCCAGCGCCGCATACTCGATGGTCGGGCCCACATCATTGAGCACCAGGCGCCGCACTGGGCTGTCAGGCAACGCCGCCAGGCCCAGGCCAATCAGGCCGCCCATCGAGGTGCCGACCCAATCGACTTCGGCCACATCCAGCCGCGCCAGCAGGGTCACCATATCGGCCACGTAGACCGGCACCTGGTAGAGCGCCGCATTGGGCCTGTGGTCAGACTCGCCACGCCCCATCACATCGGGGCAGATGACACGGTAGCGCTGGCTCAGGCCGCTGGCCAGCACATCGAAATCGCGCCCCTGGCGGCTCAGGCCATGGACGCAGACCACCACGAGAGGGTTGTCGCGCGCGCCCCACTCCCAGTAAGCCATGCGATGCAGGCCGGCGCTGCTCAGGCATTGCACATGGTTCAGGCGCGGTTCGGGCATTTGTTTTGGGTATCCTTTGCAGGCATCCTAACAACCCCCGAGGAATTCCCCATGTTGAAAGGCAAAACCGCCTTGGTCACCGGCTCCACCAGCGGAATCGGTCTGGGCATCGCGCTGACCCTGGCGCGCCAGGGTGTGAACATCGTGCTGAACGGCTTCGGCGATGCCGAGGGGCCAAAGGCCGAGGTGGCGGCGCTGGGTGTCAAGGTCGGATATCACGGTGCAGACATGAGCAAGGCCGGCGAGATCGAAGCGATGATGGCCTACATCGAAGCCGAGTTCGGTGGCTGCGACATCCTGGTCAACAACGCCGGCATCCAGCATGTGGCCGCCGTCGAGGAGTTCCCGGTCGAGCGCTGGGACGCCATCATCGCGATCAATCTCACTTCGGCCTTTCATACCACTCGCCTGGCTCTCCCCGGCATGAAGGCCAGAGGCTGGGGCCGCATCATCAACGTTGCCTCCACCCACGGCCTGGTGGCCTCGGCGCAGAAGTCGGCCTATGTGGCAGCCAAGCACGGCATCGTCGGCTTCACGAAGAGCGTCGCACTGGAAACCGCCACGACCGGCGTGACCGTCAACGCGATCTGCCCGGGCTGGGTGCTGACGCCGCTGGTTCAAAAGCAGGTCGATGCCCGCGCTGGCGCCGACGGCATCAGCATCGACGAGGCCAAGAAGCGGCTGCTGGCCGAGAAGCAGCCTTCGCTGCAGTTCACGACACCAGAGGAGCTGGGCGAACTGGCTGTATTCATGTGTTCGGATGCCGCAGCGAACGTGCGCGGCCAAGCCTGGGCCATGGACGGGGGCTGGACCGCGCAGTGATGGCTCCCCTCGTTCGATGAGTGCATCGAACGATCCTCCTAGGCAAGCGCGGGCCGGATTGAGCCGGCCCGGCTATCGGGCCGCCCAGCTCCGTCTATTTGGTCATCACAACCACGCCGTTGACCGAGACGCTGACCGTCGCCTTGCCAGCCTCGACCGGCAGCGCCTCATCGGCCATGCCGGCGGCCTTCATGCGCATCATCGAGGGCGCAGCCATCGGCATCGGCCCGGAGTCGGCCGTGTTGACGCTGACTTCGCCGATCTGATAGCCGGAGAAACCGAACTGGCGGGCATAGTCGGCCGCGCGCAACTTGTAGCGTGCGATCGCCTGAGCCACGACCTCGCCCTCGACCTTCTCGCGCGCCTCGCGCGACAGGCTGTAGCCGACGCGGGCAATGCTCATCGTCGCGATGCGGCCGCTCAGCTGGGCGATCGCCGCCGTGTCCTTGCCCTCGACCTGCAGCTCGGCCGTACCCTGCCACCCATTGATCTGGCCGGTCTTGGGCGCATAGCGCGGATACAGCGCGAAGTTCCCGGTCTGCACCTCAACCTGGCCCGGCTTGGCAATCTTGCGCGCCTCGGCCAGTGCGGCGTCCAGCGCCTGCTTCAGTGCGATCTGCACCTGGACCGCGTCGCTGCCCTCCTTGGTGCTGGTGAAGCTGACGCCCAGCACATCGCGGGTCACTTCCTGGCTCGCCGTGGCACTCAAGTTCAACGCGTTTTGTCGCGGTGCCTCGGCCTGCGCCAGCACGGGCGCCAGGGTCATCAAGGCCAGTGCGGCCATGGTTTTGCGTGTCATCGATCTCCCTCAATCAGTTGGTGAACCCTGAGCTTAGCGGTGCGTGCCACCCATCCGTTGACAAGGAAACATCTGCTCACAGTCCGCACGGCCAAAGATGTAACAGCGGGCCAAAGCCCTGCAAAATGCCGCTGTTACAAATTCAGGAGTGGCCATGAACACCAGTGCCCAGAACAGGCCCAATCGCATTTTGGTCGTTGACGATGACGCGCGAATTCGCGATCTGCTGCGCCGCTATCTGACCCAGGAAGGCTTTGAAGTCCTGCTGGCCGAGGACGGCAAGGCACTCAACAAGCAGTTGACACGCGAGACCGTGGACCTGATGGTGCTGGACCTGATGCTGCCCGGCGAGGACGGCCTGTCGATCTGCCGACGCCTGCGCGCCGCCAATGACAACACCCCCATCATCATGCTGACCGCCAAGGTCGAAGAGGTGGACCGCATCGTCGGCCTCGAAGTCGGCGCCGACGACTATCTGAGCAAGCCTTTCAATCCGCGCGAACTGCTGGCCCGCATCAATGCGGTCCTGCGCCGCCGCCCGGCGATGGAGGCGCCCGGCGCCCCGTCCAAGGAGCCGATGACGGTGAGCTTCGGACCTTTCGAGTTCGATCTGGCGATGCGCCGGCTGTCGAAGAATGGCGAGGCGCTGCCGCTGACCACCGGCGAGTTCTCGATGCTCAAGGCCCTGGTGCGCCATCCGCGTCAGCCGCTGAGCCGCGACAAGCTGGCCCAACTGGCGCGCGGCCGCGAGTTCGAGCCTTTCGACCGCAGCTTGGACGTGCAGATCTCACGTCTGCGCAAGCTGCTGGAAGCCGACCCGGCCCAGCCGCGCTACATCCAGACCGTCTGGGGAGTCGGCTATGTCTTCGTGCCCGATGATGTGAACTGAGCGGGCGTCGTCGATGTCGCGTCCGCATCTCGCGCTGAACCTGTTTTGGCGCACTTTTGCGCTGCTGGCCCTGCTGCTGGTCGGCGGTGTGATGGCCTGGCAGCAGACCTTCAAGGCCCTTGAGGCCGAGCCGCGCGCGCTCGAATCGGCCCAGCAGCTGGCCGGCCTGGTCAACCTCAGCCGCGCCTCGCTGGCCAATGCCGATGCGATCAACCGGGTCGCGGTGATCAGCTCGATCGCGCGCAGCGAGACGGTACGGGTGCGCGTGGCCGAGCAGCACGATCGCTGGCAGCCCTATGACACCAGCCCTTTTGCCAAGCGTCTGGCCGCCGAGCTGCGCGGGCGGCTGGGCATAGACACCGTGGTGGCCCGCAGCGTCAACGGGGACGATGGGCTATGGGTGCGCTTTAGCATCGACCGCGACAGCTACTGGCTGCAGACCAGCCCGGCCCCGCTGTCGGTGACGCTGAGCAGCAACTGGTGGTGGATTGTGATTGCGCTGGTGGCCACGGTGCTGGGCTCGGCCACGATCGCGCGACTGATCAACCAGCCGCTGCGCGAACTCTCGATTGCGGCGGGCCGCATTCGCGAGGGCGAGTACGACTCGCGCCTGGACGAAAGCACCCGCACCAGCGAGATTCGCGAGGTCAATATGGGCTTCAACCGCATGGCCCGCGAGCTGGCCAAGATGGAGGAAGACCGCACCGTGATGCTGGCCGGCATCTCGCATGACCTGCGCACGCCGCTGGCGCGTCTGCGGCTGGAGGCCGAGATGAGTGTCAGCGACGAGTTGGCGCGCCAGTACATGGTGCAGGACATCGATCAGCTCGATGCCATCATCAACAAGTTCATGGACTACGCCCGGCCCAGCGAGCTGCAGTTGCAGCCGCTGAACCTGGTCGAGCTGGTCGAGCGCGAGGCGCAGGCCTTCCGTGACCCCGCACAGCTGCGCATCGGCATCTTCATCCCGCCGGCCCTGAAGGTCTGGGCCGACGAGACCGAGCTGGGCCGCGTGCTGCTGAACATCTTCGAGAACGCGCGCCGCTACGGCCACGGACCCGACGAAGCGGCCTGGGTCGAGGTCAGCGCCGAGCAAGAAGGTAACTCGGTACTGCTGAAGGTGCGCGACCACGGCCCCGGCGTGCCGCCGGACAAGCTGGCGCGGCTGACCACACCCTTTTTCCGTGGCGATGCGGCCCGCACCGCAGCCACCGGTGCAGGCCTGGGCCTGGCCATCGTCGAGAAATCGCTGCAGCGCATCGGCGGCCAGCTGGCACTGAGCAATGCCCAGGGCGGCGGCCTGCTGACCCAGATCAGGCTGCAGCGGGCGAGTTAGCCTGAAGCAGGCAAACGGCGCGCGCCTCGATGGCCCGGCCTTCGCCCACCGGCCCCATCTTCTCGGCCGTCTTGGCCTTCACATTGATCTGGTCCATCTCGATGCCCAGCACCTCGGCAAGGCGAGCCCGCATCGCCGGGATGTGCGGCGCCATCTTGGGCGCCTGGGCGACGATGGTGCTGTCCAGGTTGACGATCTCCCAGCCGGCCGCGCGCACCCGGGCGTAGGCCTCGGCCAACAGCACCATTGAGTCCGCGCCCTTGAATTCGGCCGCGGTGTCGGGAAAGAGCTTGCCGATATCGCCCAGCGCGGCCGCACCCAGCAGCGCGTCGGTGAGCGCATGGGCCAGCGCGTCGGCGTCGGAGTGGCCCAACAGGCCGTGGCTGTGCGGGATGGTGACGCCGCCCAGGATCAGGGGGCGGTCAAAGACGAGGGCGTGGGTGTCCCAGCCTTCACCGATGCGGAACATAATGCGGGCCATTTTGGGCGGCTCTCAAGCGAAGAGGACGGAGAGCTTAGCGTGCTTTGCGCGCGCCCCGGCCTCGGCACACCAAGATTCCAAACGCACATGCCCATCCAGGCCCTGCTCTGCTGTGTACTTCTGCTGCAGTTGCTGCTGCCTTCGTCGGCGCTGGCCCAGGCCGAACCTGCGCCAGCCACCTCGACCGAGCGCCCCCGCATCGGCCTGGTGCTTTCCGGTGGCGGCGCGCGCGGCATGGCCCATATCGGTGTGTTGCGAGCCCTCGAGCGGCTGCGCGTGCCGGTCGATCTGATCGTCGGCACCAGCATGGGCGCGGTCGTCGGTGGCGCCTATGCGGCGGGGCGCAGCGTCGAGGAGTTGGAGGCCTTTGTGCACGGCGCAGACTGGGACGCCATCCTGGCGGACCGGCCACAACGTCGTTCGCTGAGCTTTACCCGGCGCGAGGAAGACCTCGCCGTGCCCTCTCGCATCGAGCTGAACTTGAATCTGCAGGGCGCCAGCCTGCCGCCGGCGGCCGCCGGCAACAGCGCGCTGGAGCATGCGCTGGAGCAGCTCGTAACCGGCGCGCGTGCCGAGCTGCCCAGCAGCCGCCTGGCCCTGCCCTTTCGCGCACTGGCCACCGATCTGCTCAGCGGCGAACTTCAGCAGATGAGCGACACGCCGCTGTTCCTGGCGCTGCGGGCCTCGATGGCGGTGCCCGGAGTCTTCGCCCCGGTGCGCATCCAGGGCCGGCCCCTGGTCGACGGCGGCCTCGTGCGCAATCTGGGCGTGGACGTCGCACGCAGCATGGGTGCTGACCTCATCATCGCGGTCAATGTCGGCTCGCCGCTGCTGGAGGAGCGCGAGCTGAGCAGCGCCATCGGCGTGGCCAACCAGATGATCCAGATACTGACCGAGCAGAACGTCGCGCGCTCGCTCAAGGAGCTGCGTGCCAACGATGTGTTGATCGACCCCCAGCTTGACGGCATCGGCTTCATGGACTTCAGCCGCCGCGAGCTGGCACTGGAAGCTGGCGAGCGCTCGACCTTGGCCGCGCAGGAACGGCTGGCGGCGCTGGCGCTGAGCGAGGCCGACTACGGCGACTACCGGCGCGCCCGGCTACAACAGGCCGCGCCGGTGCTTGCGGCCGACAGCGCACTGCCTCTGGGCGAGCTTCGCATCGAGGGCACACGGCGCAGCCAGGTGCCGGCGCTGAAAGGACAGCTGCAGCACCTGCTGGGCCTGGCGCCGGGCACACCGGTGACCCAGGCCCAGGCCGAGCAGGCGGCGACCGCGCTCTATGGCAGTGGCGAGTTCGAGCGCGTCGATGCGCAAAGCGTCGAGCGCGAGGGTCGGCGCGACATCACGCTGCGGGTCAGCGAGGCCGACTGGGCCTTCAGCCGCCTGCGCCTGGGTCTGGATCTTTACAGCAATTTTGATGACACCAACCGTTTCTCCGTCGTCGCGATGCACCACCTGGGCTGGCTCAACCGCTGGGGCGCCGAGCTGCGCAGCACGCTGCGACTGGGCGCCCGCCGCGAGTTGAGCACCGAGCTGCTGCAGCCGCTGGGCGCGGGCTCGCCCTGGTTTGTCGCGCCCAGCCTGCGCTCCGAGAGCAGCGATGCCGATCTGTTCGACAACGGCCGACGCATCGGCCGCTATGCCTACAGCAGCAGCCGCAACGAGGTAGCTCTGGGCCGGCGCCTGGGCAACTGGGGCGATGTGCGTCTGGGTGTCGGCGGCCTGAGCAACCGCGTGCGTATGCTGGTGCCCGAGGTTGCCTTGCAGGGAGGACAGCGCCAGCGATTTGGCACTGTCTATGGCCAACTACGCGTCGACAGCCTGGACTCGGTCGCCTTCCCCAGCCGCGGCCAGCTGCTGGACCTGCGCCTGGACCTGCTGCACTCGGACGTGCAAGGGGGCTCGCTACAGCTCGGCCTGGCAGCGATGAGCGCCTTTCAGTGGCGTGCCTGGGCCGGCCACGTCTATCTAGAACTGGCGCACGGCAGCTACGGCAGCGATCGCAGCCTGGGTGGCTTCTTGCGCCTGTCGGGCAGCCCGGATGCCTCGCTGCAGGGTCAGAACATCGCGCTGGCCCGGCTGGTGATGGCCAAGCGCATCGGCCAGATGCCGCTGGGCCTGGGCCAGGCCGTGCGGGCCGGCTTCTCGCTGGAGGCCGGTGGGGGTGTGCAGCGCGGCCAGATCGTCGGCCCCGGCGACTTGAAGCTGGCCGCCAGCGGGTTTCTGGCCGTCGATACCCGCTTCGGCCCCTTTTACTTCGCGCTCGGTCACACCCGCGCGGGCCCGAGCGCGGTCTACCTCTTTCTCGGCCCGGTGTTCCGCTAGGGTTCGACCGGTGCTACCGGTGGCAGCGTATGGCGGCACCTTTGCCGCCGCTGTGGCATTCAGACGTCAGGCCGACAACACTCGGCCCCGCCATGACACTGACCAAGCTGCTCCACCCCCCCGCCCGTGTGCCGGCCGCACCGCGGCTGCGCCGCCGCCATGGCCTGCTGCTGAGCGCAACCTTGTTGGCGCTGGTGGCCTGCAGCGGCGCAGAGCGCGCGGGCCAGCTCCCCTGCCTGAAAGCCCAGCTGGGCCGCTTCAGCGCCAAGCTCGTGCTGAGCTGGCACTGCAAGGCCGACAGTGTGCCGGCCGGCCCCGCCCTCCCTAAGCTCAGCGCCGCATCGCGGTGAACTGCGAGAACTCCCAGGAGCGCAGCCCCAGCAGCAAGGTGTAGCCGTCGCGCAGCGCCGGCTGCAGGCGCTGGTCGTCCTGATGCAGGCGCGCCAGCTCGGCGGCCAGTTGCTGGATCTTTTGCACCAGTTCCTGCGCGCTCGGGTCGGACAGCCGGCCGTGCACGCAGAGCATCGTCTCTCCGGGTCCGTCGAAGCGGCCGGCGAAATAGTCGCCAACCACATGCTGACGCATCAGCTGCTGGACCGGCCCATCGGGCAGCCAACGAAACGCGCGCGAGACGCGCAGCCGGTAGCGGTTCAGCGGCTTGAGCTCGATCAGCGCGAGGCGGTCGAGCTTGAGCAGATAGCCGATGCACTCGGCCTCGCTGACCGCGTAGGTCTCGATGATCTGCTCCAGGGTCCAATGACCGAGACAGCAGGTCGCCACCATCAGCAGCTTGGCATCTGCCACCAGCGCCCGCTCCTGGGCCAGAGTCAACGTGTCGGACTGCGGCGCCGCATCGGCCGCCTGGCGCAACACATCCTCCAGCGCCACACCGATCACCTTGCAGACCTGGGCCAGGCGCGACAAGCTCATATCGCCTTGCGAGAACATGCGCTTGATGCTGGACTCGCTGAGATCGAGCCGCTCGGCCAGGCCACGATAGGTCATATTGGCCGCGCGCATCTCGCTGCGCAACACCTGCAACAACAGCTCCGGACTGCTCATCTCCACCCTCCCCGCCCTGGTCTTGCATGGGCACAAGTATCGTTTTTCGCCACACAGCGGACCGAACTATGCCACTTGCCAGAGTCAACTGGCAGTTTCCCGAAGCCCCGTGGACACTGCGTTCCGTCGTGAACCCAAAGCGGGTCACCGGCAGAACAAACCCAAGGAGTAGTGCCCCATGAAGTCCCCCGTTCGCTTTGCTTTCGCCGCCCTGGTCGCCATGCTGGCCGCCGGCGCCGCTTCGGCCCAGTCGTCCAGCAATGCCGGCCCTAGCATGTATGCCGGCGCCAGCCTCGGCCTGTCCAACAAGTACGACATCAGCTGCCAGACCGGCGTCAAGTGCGACAAGACCGCCAAGACAGGCGGCAAGGTTTTCGGCGGCTACATGTTCGACGAGACCTTCGGCGTCGAGGCGATGGGCTTTGGCATCAAAAGCGGCATCGGCAGCCTGAAGAACCAGGCCAATGTGCTGGTGCCCGGCTCGGTCAATCTGCGCGGCCTGGGCGTCAGTGGTGTGGCAGCCTACAACGCAGGCCCCTTCGCGCTGAAGGGCCGTCTGGGCGTGGCCTACACCCAGACCAAGTCCTACGCGGGCGCCACGACCAAGAAGTCCAGCATGCAGCCCTTGATCGGCGCTGGCGTCAGCTATGCGCTGACCGAGCAGATCGCGCTGAACGCAGATTGGGACCGCATCTCGGCCAAGTACGGCAGCAACAAGGTCAAGACCCATGCCGATATGTTCTCGGTGGGTCTGAGCTACAAGTTCTAAGCCTGCGCCGAGTGAAGTCAAAACGCCCCGCAAATGCGGGGCGTCTTTCATGGTGCGGTGAGCTTCAGTGACGGGTCACGACCAGCGGCGCACCGCGGGTGACGATCAAGGTGTGCTCGAACTGGGCCGATAGATTGCCCTTGATGCCCGACAGCGTCCAGCCATCGGCCTGCTCGTCGACCATCGTGCTCTTGGTCGACAGAAACGGCTCGATCGTGATCACCATGCCCTCGGTCAACACACGGGTGTCGCTGGCGTCGAAGTAGCCGGGGATGTACTTCGGGTCCTCATGAAGCGAGCGGCCGACGCCGTGGCTGCAAAGGTTCTCGATGATCTTGAAGCGGTGGGCCTTGGCGACGCGCTCGATCGCATGGCCGATGCGGTTGAGCTTGGCGCCGTGGCGCACCTCCTTGAGCGCCTGCTCCAGCGCATAACGGGCGGCGAATACCAGCTGGGTCTTGGTCGGCGTGGTCGGCGGTACGACACGGGTGCCGCCGGTGTCGGCAAAATAGCCGCCGAGCTCGGCCGAGACATCGATGTTGACGACATCGCCCTTGGCGATCAAGCGCTCACCGGGGATGCCGTGCGCGGCCTGCTCGTTGATGCTGATGCAGGTAGCACCTGGGAAGTTGTAGCTCGTGGCCGGGGCCGACCTGGCACCGAACTCAGCCAGCCACCGCGCGCCCATCTCATCGAGCTCGCGGGTCGTGATGCCAGGCTTGATCGCATCGAGCATGCGGTTCAATACGCTGGACACGGCATGGCCGGCGGCCTTCAGGCCGACAATATCGGCATCGGTTTCTACGGTCATGCACGTGTCCTCAACAAACGTTCGGCCAAGGCAAAATCCGCCGGCCAGGTGACTTTGAAATTCTCCATCGGGCTCTCAACCAACAGAGGCTGGTGGCCCAGCGCCTCGATGGCGCTGGCTTCATCAGTGACGCCCTCACCGCCCCCGGCCAGCGCCGGTTTCAGCAGTCCCAGGCGGAACATCTGCGGCGTCTGCGCGGCCCACTTGGCGCTGCGGTCCACCGTATTCATCACGCGGCCATGACTGCTCTGCTTCAGGGTGTCGGCCAGCGGCATCGCCAGCAGGCCGCCGACCTCGTCGTCAGCGCAGGCCGCGATCAGCTTCTCGACCCACTCTGGCCGCAGCATGCAGCGCGCCGCATCATGCACCAGCACCCAATCGTGCGGCTGGGCGCCGCGCGCCAGCAACTCGTCGAGCCCATTGGCGACACTCTCGGCCCGGCTCGCACCGCCGCAGCGAGCCACCCAGCCCTCAAAGCCCGGCACCGCGGCCTCGAACTGATCATCCTCGGGCGACAACACCACCAGCGTGGCGACAAGACCAGGCACTCGTGCCAACGCCTGCAGCGTGTGCGCCATCATTGCCAGCCCCGCCAAGGGCACATACTGCTTGGGGCCTTCGGCGCCCGATCGGGCGCCGACGCCGGCGGCCGGCACCAGCGCATAGCAGCGCGGCTGAAGGCCCACGGTGTAACTTGTCATCGGGCAATTCTATGGGGTCGGGTGACTACACTGGCCCGCAAGCCACCGGATCGCATCCCTGCTTAGATGACAGCACCACCCCAAACTTCCACCTTGCACAGCGCGTTCCCGGCGGCCTTACGTCCTGTGCTGGGCCATTTCGCAAAGACCTACCTCCCTGGTGAATCGCTGGAACTGAGGTTTCAATTCGAAATCAGTGTGCTGGGCGAGACGCTGACACTGCCCGGACGCTGCTATGTTGATCGACGCAAACTGGTTGATGCTTTCGGCGACTGCGGTGTTCGAGGTGATATCCGACTGGTCGCGCTTTGTATCGGCGCTCGCCACGATGACGGTTTCTTGCGCGAGTCATGTGTTCGCAAGCTGCTGAGAGTTCGCGAGCCGTGGGTACTTCCCTTTGTGCTGGCGCCGCTGGGCGAGTACGTGATCGAGATCATCGAGCTGATCGAGTCGGCACTGCCCAGCCTGGACGCTAGCGGCTGTGCCGAGTTCGTTCGCGCCAATCCGGCCTTCATGGCCACTTTGCGGCGCCGGGTGATCAGCTACTGGGACTGCTACTTCCGCCGTGCATATCCGATGATCTGCCAGTACCCCGCGTATCGGGCATTGATGACGCTTGAAGGCATGGCGGCAAAATCAGACAGCCCCGTCGAGAAGTAGCCCCGGAGCAGATCGCGGACGATCATGTCTGGCCGCGCATCGAGCCCTGGCGCAGATAGCGCGTGTGCCAAGCAAAGGCCTCGTCCAGCAGGTGCGGCGTGTGCAGGCCCGGGGCGCCGGCGCGGGCGCGCGCCACATAGTCACGCAGCGCGGGCCGGTAGTCGGGATGGGCGCAGCGTTCGATCACCAGAGTCGCGCGCTCTTTGGGCGACAGGCCGCGCAGATCGGCCAGGCCGTGCTCGGTGACAATGATCTGCACATCGTGCTCGGTGTGGTCCACATGCGAGACCATGGGCACGATGCAGGAGATCGCGCCGTCCTTGGCGGTAGACGGCGTCATGAAAATAGACAGATAGGCGTTGCGGGCAAAGTCGCCCGAGCCGCCGATGCCGTTCATGATGCTGCTGCCCATGATGTGGGTGGAGTTGACGTTGCCGTAGATGTCGGCCTCGATCATCGCGTTCATCGCGATCAGGCCCAGGCGGCGTATCAGCTCGGGGTGATTGCTGATCTCCTGCGGGCGCAAGAGGATGCGCGAGCGGTAGAACTCGATGTTCTCTTCGAACTCGGCCGCTGCAGCCGGGCTCAGCGACAGCGCGGTGGCCGAGGCAAAGCTCAGCTTGCCCGAACGCAGCATCGCCAGCATGCCGTCCTGCAAGACCTCGGTATAGGCCGTCAGCCCCTCGAACGGGCCCTCGTTGAGCCCGTCCAGCACCGCATTGGCGATATTGCCGACGCCCGATTGCAGCGGCAGCAGGGCTGGCGTCAGGCGCCCGCGCGCCACCTCCTGCTGCAAGAACTCGATCAGATGGCCGGCAATTGAGCGCGAGACTGCATCGGGCTCGGCGAAGACACTGTTGCGGTCGCTCTGCTCGGTCTCGACCACGGCCACCACCTTGCTCAGATCGCAGCGCAGATACGGCTCGCCGATGCGGTCGCTGACCTGGGTCAGCGGGATCGGAATGCGGTGCGGCGGCCGCTGCGTGCCGTAGTAGATGTCATGCATGCCCTCCAGCGCGGCAGGCTGGCGGCGGTTCACCTCGATGATGATCTTGTCGGCCTGGTCCAGCCAGGTCTTGTTATTGCCGACCGAGGTCGAGGGGATCAGCCGGCCGTCCGGCAGGATGCCGGCGACCTCAATCACCGCGACATCCAGCTTGCCAAAGAAGCCGAACCAGACGTACTGGGCCACATGGCTCAGGTGAATATCGGTGTACTCCATCTCGCCGGCATTGATGCGCTTGCGGCTGGTCGGGTCGGACTGGTAGGGCAGTCGCATCTCGACGCCGTTGACCTTGGCCAGCGCGCCGTCAAGCTCGGGCGCGGTCGAGGCGCCGGTCCACAGGCCGATGCGGAACTCCCGCCCTGCCGCGTTTTCGGCTGCAATGCGCGCGGCAAGCGCCTGCGGCACGGCCTTCGGATAGCCGGCGCCGGTGAAGCCGCTCATGCCCACATGTGCACCGGCGGGAATCAGCGCCGCCGCAGCCTCGGCTGACATCAGGCGCTGCAACAGCAGCGGGTTCTGGATAGAAGGTGCAAGAGGCATGGAGGACAATCGGGCAGCGGCGGCAATGCCGCGCAGCTTAGCCTAATCCAAGGGTTAACACTGATTTTCCTGGCAATCCTCGCGATGCGCATTCATGACATTCAACACCGCCTGCAAGCCCTGGGCGCCAAGCCGCCCCATGTGCAGCGGGTGCTGCGGCATTGGGTCCAGGCCCTGCCGCTGGACCAGGGCCGGCGCGCCATCGAGGACTTCCTGCCACTGACGGTGCGCGAAGCCCTGCCGTCGCTGATGGGTGAACTGCAGGGCCTGGCCCGGCTGCGCTCCAGCCACCCCGGCGAAGACGGCTCGGCTCGGCTGCTGGTGGACTTGGTCGATGGTCAGATGGTTGAGAGCGTGCTGCTCCCGCGCGACGGGCTGTGCGTGTCCAGCCAGGTCGGTTGCGCGGTTGGCTGCCAGTTCTGCATGACCGGGCGCGACGGGCTGATCCGCCAGGTCACAAGCGGCGAGATCGTCGCCCAGGTGGCGCTGGCACGCACCCTGCGCCCGGTCAAGAAGGTGGTCTTCATGGGCATGGGCGAGCCAGCCCACAACCTCGACAACGTCATCGAGGCGATCGAGTTGCTGGGCACGGCCGGCAATATCGGCCACAAGAACCTGGTGTTCTCGACCGTCGGCGATGCGCGTGTGTTCGAGCGCCTGCTGGAAGGCCCGGTCAAGCCGGCGCTGGCGCTGAGCCTGCACACCAGCAAGCCGGCCTTGCGCGAGCAGTTGCTACCGCGCGCACCGCGGCTGACGCCTCAGCAGTTGGTCGACGCCGGCGAAGCCTACGCCCGCGCCAGCGGCTATCCGATCCAGTACCAGTGGACCCTGCTGGACGGTATCAATGACGGCGAAGACGAGCTGGACGGCATCGTCGCGCTGCTCAAAGGCAAGTTCGGCCTGTTGAACATGATCCCCTACAACAGCGTGCCCGAGCTGCCCTTCACCCGCCCCAGCTGGGACAAAGCCCGGGACATCGCCCGACGCCTGCACCAGCGCGGCGTGCTGACCAAATTGCGCGATTCAGCCGGCCAGGATGTCGATGGCGGCTGCGGCCAGCTGCGCGCCCGCGCCGAGGCGCCCATCAGACTGCAGGGCCGAAAGATCGCGATCCAGCCTGCCGATAAAATGGTCAGCCAATAACACCAACCCCGACAGCATCAACCGCTGCCCCCCGATGTCCCACCCGACAAACGACGAAGCCCACAAACCCCATAACTTCCTGCGCGCCATCATTGAGCGCGATCTCGAAGGCCAGGGGCAGCTGCAGGGCGAGCGCCGTTTCGCCGGCAGCCCGGGCGACGCCGAGCACCACGGTGCCGGCGCGCTGGACCCTGCAAAGATCCGAACCCGTTTCCCTCCCGAGCCCAACGGTTATCTGCACGTCGGCCATGCCAAGGCCATCTGCCTGAACTTCGGCCTGGCGCGCGACTATGGCGGCATCTGCCATCTGCGCTTCGACGACACCAACCCGGAGAAGGAAGAGCAGGAATACGTCGACGCGATCAAGGAGATGGTGGCGTGGCTGGGCTGGAGCTGGGATGCGGAGTTCGAGGGCAGGACCACCTCGCACCTGTTCTACGCCAGCAATTACTTCGACTTCATGTACCGCGCGGCCGAGCACCTGATCACGGCCGGCGACGCCTATGTCGACGAGCAGACGCCGGAGCAGATGCGTGCGAACCGCGGCGACTTTACGACCCCGGGCACCAACAGCCCCTTCCGAGACCGCTCGCCCGCTGAGAATCTGGCTCGCTTTCGCGAGATGCGCGACGGCAAGCATCCAGACGGCGCGATGGTGCTGCGCGCCAAGATCGATATGGCCTCTCCCAATATCAATCTGCGCGACCCGGCGCTGTACCGTATTCGGCGCGCCACCCACCACAACACCGGCGACACCTGGTGCATCTACCCGATGTACACCTACGCCCATCCGATCGAGGACGCGCTGGAGCGCATCACGCACTCGATCTGCACCCTGGAGTTCGAGGATCAGCGCCCCTTCTACGACTGGCTGCTGGAGCATCTGGCCGATGGCGGTCTCCTGGCCCGGCCCCTGCCCCGTCAGTACGAGTTCGGCCGTCTGAACCTCAGCTATGTGGTCACCAGCAAGCGCAAGCTGCGTCAGCTGGTCGAGGAAGGCCATGTGACCGGCTGGGATGACCCCCGCATGCCGACCTTGGTGGGCATGCGCCGGCGCGGCTACACGCCCGAGAGCATCCGCGCGATGGTCGACGGCTCCGGCACCACCAAGACCAATAGCTGGCTGGACTATTCGGTGCTGGACGGCTGCCTGCGCGCCGATCTGGAGGGCAAGGCGGCGCGCGCCAGCGTGGTGCTGGAGCCGCTCAAACTAAAGCTGACGAACTTTGCAGAGATCTTTGGTTCGACTGAGCATCGCGAGCCCTGCCACGCCCCGGCCCACCCGCATCTGCCCGAGCTGGGCCAGCGTGACTTCACCTTCGGTCCCGAGCTGTGGGTCGAGCGCGAGGACTTCATGGAAGTGCCGAGCAAGGGCTATCACCGCCTGTTTCCGGGCAACAAGACCCGGCTGAAGTACGGCTACGTGGTCGAGTGCACCGGCTGCGAAAAGGACGAGGCCGGCAATATCACCGCCGTGCTGGCCACCATCGTGCCCGACACCAAGAGCGGCACGCCCGGTGCCGATGCCATCAAGGTCAAGGGCGTGATCACCTGGGTCGGCGCCCATGAGGCCGTCGCAGCCGAAGTGCGGCTGTACGACCGCCTGTTTACGGTTGCGCAGCCGGGCTCGGGTGACATCGACTTCATCACCGAGATCAACCCCAGCAGCTGCAAGATCGTCCAGGCCTGTTTGGAGCCCTCACTGGCAAAAGTCCCGGCCGGCACCCACTTTCAGTTCGAGCGTCACGGCTACTTCATCGCCGACTCGGTCGACCACAAAGCCGACAAGCCGGTCTTCAACAAGGTCACCGGCCTGCGGGACGGTTGGGGCAAGTAAAGAGCACGGCGGGAGTCGCGTACTCCCGCCCGATCACGGTGCGGGCGAACAGGTAGTTGGTCAACGCTCGCGGGCTCAGCTGGTCCAGCGCCACATTGCCGCGCTCGTCACAGGGAAAGGCCAGAGCCTTGCCGGCGTCGAACAGCGACTGAAAACGCAGCTCGCAAGGGCTGGCCGAAGCGGTTTGATCCATGAGCCGACTCCTGATGCTATGGGCAATGGCTCAAGCCTAGGCGCCGTGCACCACAACGCCCGTGCATAGTGCGCAGTCCGGCGCCGCAGCCCGCGCAAGCGCGGGGCCAGGCGCCAGGATTTCACACCACCGCGCCCTCTCAACCTTTGAGCTGAGCCCCGCGGGCCAGGGTTTCAACGCGCGCCTGGTAGCGCGGGAAGAACACCAGACGCGGCGCGCTGTAATGGATGACAAACAGCTCGCCATTGCGTACCGCGCCGTAAGCCAAGCCGCGCATCGGCACATCGTCGACCTTGCGGTTGAGCGAGTACTCGAAACGAAAACCCTTGCCGCCCAGGAACTCGGTCGGCTCCAGCTTGTCGAGCTGGAAGCTCGAGCCATCGCGGGTCAGCATGGCCTGGTAGAGCGCCACCACATCGGCCGGCAGCATCGATGCCTTGAAGTTCAGCGGTCTTTGGCTCTTGGCCTCATCGGGCAGCTTGGCAATCGCCTGGCCATCCTTGATGCCCACATAGAACTGCAAGGCGTCGATGGTCACGCCCTCGATAGTCCAGGTCGGCGTGTCGTTGCCGAAACCCCGTTCAAACTGGTTCCAGGCGGTGTCAAGCTTCAGCGCCAGTCGGTTGCCGACCAGCGCGTCGCCGGTCGCCACCTTGCTGACAGCCGCGCAGCCCGACAGCAGCAGCACCAGGGTTGCCGCGACCAGCAGGCCGGAGATACTCTTGTTCTTCATCACGGAAAACTCCCTCACAGAAAACTCTTGATCAGGGCCGCATCGGCGGCCTCGGGGGCAAGTTCGACATAGCGACCAAAGGCCTGGCGGGCTCGCTGCGGCTGCTCGCGGGCCTGGTACAGATAGCCCAGCGCGCGGTGCAGCTGAGCCGGCTCCTGGCCCAGTTGCAGGGCCTGCTCGAAGTCCTGCAGCGCGCGGTCCGTGTCATCGCCGGTGGCGCGCTGGCGGCGCGTCTCGCCACGGAAATACAGCAGGTCGCTGCGCTGCGGCGAGCGTGCAATCAGCCGATCCAGCAGCACCAGGGTCTCGCCGTGCTGGCCGCGCCGCAGCTCGTCTTCGAGCATCATTTGCTGCAGGCCGGCTAAGCGGCCGCTCAGTTCGGCGGCGCCGACGAAGCCGCCGCTATCGGCCATCGCCAGTTGGGCGAGCGTAGCGCTGCGCTCGTCGGACGGCGGATGGGTCGCAAACATCGGGCTGGACTTGGCAGGTTCATGGGCGGCTGCGGCCTCGGCGCGCAAATGCTCCCAGACCTTGCTGGCCTCGCGGGTGTCATAGCCGGCCTTGCGCATCAGCTCCAGGCCGATACGGTCGGCCTCGCGCTCCTGATCGCGCGAGAAGCCGAAGGCTCCGGCCAGCGAGGCCATCTGCCCGACCAGGCCCACCACGCCGAACATGCCCATGAACATGCCGAAGGCGCTACGTGCCTTGACGTCGCGCAGGCGCTCCAAGGTGTGGCGCTGCATGTAGTGGCCGATCTCATGGCCGACCACCGCCGCCAACTGTGCCTCGTTGTCGACCCGCAGCAGCAGCCCGCTCCAGATCTGCATCATGCCGTTGGGCGCCATGCTGGCGTTGAAGAAGGGCGTGCGCACCGGATAGACGCGCACATCGGCGCAATGCTCGCCGCCGAGCTTGCAGGCCATGTCCTGCAGATAGTCGCGCAGCGGCGCGTCGCGCAGCACGAAGGGGCTGCGGCGCAGCCGGGTCTCCTCGCGGTCCATCATGGCCCAGAGCCCGCCCTCGTCGCTGCCGGGCTCGGGTTTGCTGAAGCGCGAAGGTGCCAGCCAGGTACTCCCCTGGGCCTGCGCGGCGCAGTGCGCGCAGCCGGCACCCAGGGCCGCCAACAGTCTGCGGCGCTTCATTGCACCTTCGGGAAGCCAGCCAGCAAGGCCTCGATCGACTCAGTCGCCGACTCCGCCTCGCGCAGGTCCCCGCTGGCGCGTGCCAGGCGGTTGAACCACATCACTTGGCCGCTGTTCAGATCCACCAGCGAGGCATAGCCGGTCTGCACACCACCGCTGATACCCACGCCAAGCAGTGCCAAGCCGACCATGGCCATCTTGCGCTCGGCGCTGGCATAGCTGTCGCGCACCCACACGAAGAGACCGTACTGCGCGCCGGTCTTGGCCTGCAACTGCTTCATCGCATCGCCAAAGCTCCAGTCCAGCTTGCCGTCCTTGGTCGGCAGCGCCCAGCCACCACCCATTGAATGGTGCAGCGCAATCGAGCGCGCGACGGCCGCATGCAATGCGATCGGCTCGGCGAACTCATCGGCGGCCGTCTCGCTCATCGGCTCGGCGCTGAAGCCGAGCTTTGTCGACTTGGCAGCCAGCGCGGTTTTCATATGCCCATGGGCGGCGGTCGTCCAGTCAGCCCGGGGCTCGTTGACTCCACCGGCCGACATCGAGAACAGCTCGACGTCGACGGGCATCACCACCACCTTGGCGGCCTTGGCCAGCTGGGTGAAGCCCGGTGCCAGATTGGCGTTCTGCGCCAGCACAGCGCCCGGGCTCACGACCAGACCGACGCTCAGACCGACCGCGGCCAGCACCGACTTGATGTCATTCTTCATCACATACCCTCCCTACGGATAACGTCGACAAACGCCGGCGCTCTGGAGGCACCGGGCGATTTTTCAGGTCTCACGGCGCGGGAATGTAACAGCTGGTCAGTGGCTCGACCCCATGGTCGACCCTGCCCCACCCTTCAGGGGGATAGGCCTGCGGCGCTCACAGCTCCGCGAGGTCCGCCATGCGCCGCACCTTGACCTTGCGGCCCTTGAGCTTGCCATTGGACAGGCGCACGACCGCCTCGCGGGCGATGCTGCGCTCGACCGCCACATAGCTGTGGAACTCGGTCACATTGATCTTGCCGATCTGCTCGAAGGCATAGCCGGCCTCGCCAGTCAGTGCGCCGACGATGTCGCCGGGACGGATCTTGTCCTTGCGGCCGCCCAGGATCTGTAGCGTCTCCATCGGCGGCTGCATGACCGGACCAGGCGTGGGCGTCAAGGTGTCCAGCGATTGCCAGCTCGACTCCTTGCCCAGCATCTGCTCGATGCGCCCGATGCGGCCCATCTCGTCCAGGCTGGCCAGGGTCAGCGCCAGGCCCTCGGCGCCAGCCCGGCCGGTGCGGCCGATGCGGTGCACATGAACCTCGGCATCGGGCGTGGTATCGACATTGATCACGCACTCCAGCTGCGCGATGTCCAGGCCGCGCGCCGCCACATCGGTGGCCACCAGTACTGAGCAGCTCTTGTTGGCGAACTGGATCAACACCTGGTCGCGGTCGCGCTGCTCCAGATCGCCGTGCAGGGCCATCGCGACAAAGCCCTGGCCTTGCAGCACATCGACCAGATCGCGGCACTGCGCCTTGGTGTTGCAGAACGCGATCGTGCTGGCCGGGCGGAAATGATTCAGCAGCAGCGACACCGCATGCAAACGCTCGCTCTCGGCCACCTCGTAGGCAAGCTGGCGGATCTGAGCCGGGGCCCGGGTCACGTCGGTGGCGCCGAGCTTCACCTCCTTGGGCTCGCGCATGAACTGGCGGCTCAGCTCGACGATGGCATCCGGATAGGTGGCCGAGAACAGCAGGGTTTGGCGGTTCTTGGGCGCCTGTTTGGCGATGGTCTTGATGTCGTCGATGAAGCCCATGTCCAGCATGCGGTCGGCCTCGTCGAGCACCAGCGTGTTCAGCTTGCCGAGGCTCAGGCTGCCGCGCTCCAGATGGTCCATCACCCGGCCCGGCGTGCCCACCGCGATATGGCAGCCGAAGCCCAGGCTGTCCATCTGGGGCTTCATCGGCGAGCCGCCGCACAGGGTCAAAATCTTGATGTTGTCGGCAGCGCGCGCCAGCCGGCGGATCTCCTGCGTCACCTGGTCGGCCAGCTCGCGGGTCGGGCACAGCACCAGGGTCTGCACGCGCAGGTCGGCCGCGTCCAGCCGGTGCAGCAGCGACAGCGCGAAGGCGGCGGTTTTGCCGCTGCCGGTCTGGGCCTGGGCGATCACGTCCTGGCCGGCCAGGGCCAGCGGCAGGCTGGCCGCCTGAATCGGGGTCATCTGGGTGTAGCCGAGCTGGGCCAGATTGGCCTGCATTGCGGGGCTCAGCGGCAGCTGGGCAAAAGAGAGCTTGTCGTTTTGGGGGGCGTTCATCGGCGGATTATCCCCTGCCCGACTGTCCGGCGGCCGTCCGGACAGCTGTCCGCGGACACTGACCCGGCCAATACCGCGCGCATTAAGTCATTGATTTTCAATAATTTTCCCGTCCGCCGGGGGCAGGCACGGGCTTTGCGTTCAAGAGCGGCATGATCCGCGACACCTCCGCCCAAGACCGCCCCCTGCCAAGCCGCCCGGGCCGACGCCGCCTGCTGATGCTGGCCTTGCCCGCTGCGGCATTGGCTGCGGGCGTGGCCGTCTGGCCCTCGGTGCAGCGCCTGGCCGCCGGCCAGACCTCGGTCAGCCTGTCGCGCCTGACCGTGGCCACCGTGGCCCTGGGGCCGCTGGTGCGCGATGTGGCCGGCGAGGGCCGGGTCGTCGCGGCCAACAGCCCGACGCTCTATGCCCCTCAGGCCGGCAGCCTGAGCCTGGAGGTGCGTGCCGGCGACGGCGTCAAGCGCGGCCAGCTGCTCGGCCGCATCGCCAGCCCCGAGCTGAGCGCCCGCCTGGCTCAGGAGCAAAGCAATGCCGATGCGATGCGTACCGAGCTGCTGCGCGCCGAGGTCCAGGCCCGCCAGCAGCGTGCCGCGCTGCAAAGCGCCTGGGAGAACGCCAAAATCGACCGGCAGACGGCGCAGAACCATCTGGCCCGCCAGACCCAGGCCTTCGAGGCCGGCGCGACCGCCGGCATGCAGGTCGAACAAGCGCGCGACGCGCTGGAGAAGGCGCGCATCACGCTGGCCCATGCGGAGTCCGGCCTCGGCCTGACCGAGGACAGCCTGAGGTTCGATGTCCAGGCCAAGCGCCAAGCGCTGGAGCGCCAGAGCCTGCTGGTGCAGGACCTGCGGCGCCAGCTCGCCGAGCTGGAACTGCGCTCGCCGGTGGACGGTCAGGTGGGCCAGCTGCTGGTGGCGCAGCGGGCGCAGGTGGCGCGCGACGCGCAGCTGCTGACCGTGGTCGACCTCTCGGCGCTGGAGCTGCAGATGCAGGTGGGCGAGAGCTTTGCCCGCGAGCTGGCCATCGGCATGCCCGGCGAGATCAATGGCAACGGTCGCAGCTGGAGCGGCCGGGTCAGCAGCATCTCGCCCGAAGTGGTCAACGGCGAGGTCGCAGCGCGGCTGCGCTTTGACGGCGAGGCGCCGGAGCAGCTGCGCCAAAACCAGCGCCTGTCAGTGCGCGTGCTGCTGGACAAGCGCGAGCAGGTGCTCGGCGTCGCGCGCGGCAGCTTTGCCGACGAGGCCGGCGGCACCCATGCCTATGTGCTGCGCGAGGGCGTGGCCGAGAGGGTGGCGGTGCGCCTGGGTGCGCGCAGCCTCGACAAGATCGAGATCCTGTCCGGCCTGAAGGCAGGCGACCGGGTCGTGATTGCCGGTGCCGACGCCTTTCAGGGCGCGCACCGGGTAACGATTGCCAACTGAAGGGACACAAGAATGCTCAAGATGACCGGCCTGGCCAAGGTCTACCGCACCGAGATGGTCGAGACCTATGCGCTGCGCGACTTCAATCTGACCGTCAAGCAGGGCGAGTTCGTCGCCGTCACAGGCCCCTCGGGCTCGGGCAAGACCACGTTCCTGACCATTGCCGGTTTGCTCGAAGCGCACAGCAGCGGCCGCTACGAGCTTGACGGCGTCGACGTCAGTGGCCTCGGCGACGCGCAGCGCTCGCGCCTGCGCAACGAGAAGATCGGCTTCATCTTCCAGGCCTTTAACCTGATCGGCGACCTCAATGTGGCCGACAACATCGAGGTGCCGTTGCGCTACCGCGGCTTCAACAGCGCAGAGCGGACCAAGCGGGTGCGTGACTCGCTGGAGCGGGTCGGCCTGGCCTCTCGAGCCCGCCACTATCCGGCGGAGCTGTCGGGCGGCCAGCAGCAACGCGTCGCGATCGCGCGTGCGCTGGCCGGCGGCCCGCGCCTGCTGCTGGCGGATGAGCCGACCGGCAACCTCGACAGTCAGATGGCGCGCAGCGTGATGGAGCTGCTGGAGGAGTTGCACCGCGAAGGCGCCACCATCGTGATGGTCACCCACGACCCCCAGCTGGCCGCCCGCGCCCAGCGCAATGTGCATGTGATCGACGGCCAGGTGGTCGACATCACGAGCGATCTGTCGGCCTTGGAACGTCATGCGGCCTGAGACCCGAATACTGATGCTGAGTCTGGCGCTGCTGCCAGATCTTGCCGGGGCGGCCGACGATCTGCTGCAGGCCTATGCCCAGGCCCGCGCCAGCGACCCGGTGCTGGCCGCCGCCGAGGCTGCGCGCGGCGGCGCCCGTGAAGAGGTCGGGCAGGCGCGCGCGCCGCTGCTGCCGCAATGGACGCTGGCGTGGACCCAGGAGCACCAGCGAGGCGGCAGCGAGCAGCGCTCGCGCGAGCTGCAGCACCGCATCAGCCAGGTGCTGCTGGACTTCTCCCGCATGGCCCGGCTGCGCTCGGCCCAGGCCCGCGACGAGGGCGAGCAGGCCCTGCTGCAGGCGGCACAGCAGGCCCTGCTGGTGCGGGTGGCCCAGGCTTACTTCGGCGTGCTGAGCGCCAGCGACGCGCTGGCCACCGTGCAGGCCAATGAAGACGCCTTCGCCCGCCAGGTCCAACAGGCCCAGGCCCGCTTCGCCGCCGGCCTGGGCGCCCAGGTCGATATCGAACAAGCCCGCACCTACCACGCGCTGGCTGGCGCCAACACCGTGGCCGCGCGCAAGGCCCTGCTCGATGCCCGTGAGGCCCTGGCCGAGATCACCGGCAGCCCCATCGGCCCTCTCAAGCCACTGGGTCAGGACCTGGCCGCGCTGCCGCCCGAAGCGGCCGAGCGCGAGGCCTGGGTCACGCAGGCGCTGCGCGACAACCCGGCGCTGCGCGCCGAGCAACTGGCCCTGTCCGCCAGCGAGCAGGCGCTGGACGCGGCGCGCGCCGCCCATCTGCCGACCCTGAGCCTGGCGCTGGAGAGCGGCCGCCACTGGCCGCCGACCGCGGGCGCCGGCTCGGGCGCCGGTTCGGGCAGAAGCGACACCACGCTGGGCCTGAGCCTGAGCCTGCCACTTTTCGCAGGCGGCGCTACCGAGTCGCAGCGCCGCCTGGCCGCCTACCAACGCGATGGCGCCCGCGAGGCACTGGAACAGCGCCGCCGCCGCGTGATGCGCGAGACGCTGGCGCAGTTCGACGCGGTGCAGCTGGGCGCCGCCCAGATGGACAGCACGCGCAGCGCGGTCGAAGCCGCCGGCCGGGCCCTGGCCGCCACCCAGACCGGCCAGGAGCTGGGTACGCGCAGCATGACCGATCTGCTGCTGGCGATCCAGAACCAGGCGGCCGCCCGGGGCGCCTATTCCCAGGCCCGCCATCACTATGTGCTGGCCCGTCTGCAACTGCAGCAGGTGGCCGGCGCCATCGACGAAACCCACTTGGCAGCGGTCAACGCGCTGCTGCAGGAGTAGAAAAGAAAATGCTCAGCTACTACCTCACCCTCGCCCTGCGCAGCCTGCGGCGCAGCCCGGCCCTCAGCGCGCTGATGGTGATCGCGATCGCGCTGGGCGTCGGCGCCAGCATGACCACCTTGACGCTTTTCCGCGTGCTGGCCGGCGACCCGATCCCGCACAAGAGCGCGCAGCTCTTCAATGTGCAGCTGGATGCCGAGCGTCTGCTATCAATGACTCCCGGTGGCGACCCGACCCTGCAGCTGACCCGTTTTGACGCCGAGGCGCTGCTGCGAGAGGCGCGCGGGCTGCGCCAGGTGATGATGACCGGCGCCCAAATCGCGGTGGACCCGGCCGGCTCGGCGGCGCCGGCCTCGGCCGCGCTGCCACCTTTCATGGCCAGCGCCCGTTGGGCCAGCAGCGATTTCTTCGCGATGTTCGAGGCGCCGCTGCTGCACGGCCGCAGCTGGAGTGCGGCCGAAGACCAGGCCAAGGCCCGCGTGGCGGTGGTGTCCCGCGCGCTGGCCGAGCAGCTGTTCGGCCAGTCGGATGCGCTGGGCCGGACCCTGCGCCTGCGCGATAAGGACCTCACCATCATCGGCGTGCTGGCCGACTGGCGACCGGCGCCTCACTACTTTGACCTGACCCTGGGCGCCTACGAGAGCGCCGCCCAGATCTTCGCGCCGCTGCAGACCGCGCTGGACCTGGACTTGGGCCGCTCCGGCGATACCACCTGCTGGGCAACAGCCCAAGTGCCCGACACCAGCGCGCTGAACGCCCCTTGCGCCTGGCTGCAGTACTGGGTCGAACTCAAGGACCCGACCGCAGCCGCCGACTACCTGGCCTATCTGCAGCGCTACTCCGAGCAGCAGCGCAGCGTCGGCCGCTTCGAGCGACCCAGCAATCCGCGGCTGACGCCGGTGATGCAGTGGCTGGCCAAACGCCAGGTCGTGCCCAGCGACATCCGCCTGCAGCTCTGGCTGGCCCTGGGTTTTCTGCTGGTCTGCCTGAGCAATACCGTGGGCCTGCTGTTGGCCAAATGCCTGCGCCGCTCCGGCGAGATCGGTGTGCGCCGCGCCCTGGGGGCCTCCAAGCGGGCGATCTTCTGGCAGTTCCTGGTCGAGGCCGGCGTGCTGGGTCTGGCCGGCGGCCTGCTGGGCCTGGCGCTGACCTGGGCCGGCCTGGCCGCCATACGGCTGAACCCCACCCCCTATGCCCAGCTGGCCCAGCTGGACTGGGCCATGCTCAGCGCCACCTTGGCCGTGGCCCTGGCAGCCGCGCTGGCCGCCGGCCTGCTGCCGGCCTGGCGCGCCTGCCAGATCACCCCCGCAATCCAGCTGAAAGCCCAGTGATGGACATCCTGCCTATCCTCTCGACGCTCAAACGTCACAAGATCGCCGCCGGCCTGATCGTGTTGCAGATAGCTCTGACCTGCGCCATCGTCTGCAATGCGCTGTTCGTGATCAGCGAACGCCTGGCGCTGATCCAGACCCCCACCGGCATGGTCGACCACGAGTTGCTGGTGCTGCGAGTCAGCGGGCTGACGCGCAGCGAGAACCCCGAGGCCCAGACCCGCAGCGATCTGGCCGCGCTGCGCGCGCTGCCGGGAGTGGCCGGCGTGACCCTGGTATCCCAGCTGCCCTTTGTGCTGGGATCCAGCGCAGAGAGCGTCAACAACACGCCGGACCAGAACCAGCGCGGCGTCAGCGTCGGGGCCTATTCAGCCCGTGAAGGCTGGCTGTCGACCCTGGGCATGCGCCTGGCCGAGGGTCGCGACTTCGAGCCGGCAGAGTACGAGGATGCCGCCAAGGTCTTCAAGGACGGCGAGGAGCCCAAGGTGCCAGCCGTGGTCATCAACCGCCGCCTGGCCGAGCGCATGTTCCCGGGCCGCTCGGCCCTGGGCCAGCCGCTCTATGTCTATGGTTCGACGCCGCAGATCGTGGTCGGCGTGCTGGACCTGCTGCCCTCGCCTTACCCGCGCGCGCGCGACGAGAGCGATCTGCACACCATGGTGCTGCCGATCCGGCCCAGCTATCGCGGCGGCAACTACATCCTGCGCGTGGCCCCGGGCGCAGACCGCCAGGCGGTGCTGAAGGCCGGTGTCGCAGCGCTGGAGCAGAGCAGCCTCGGCGGCAAGCGGCTGTTCCGCCAGCAGCGCGCGCTTGAAGACCTGCGCGCCGACTACTACCGCCAGGACCGCTTCATGGTGGGCCTGCTGCTGGCGGTCTGCGCGGCCATGCTGGTGGTGACGGCCTTCGGCATCGTCGGCCTGGCCAGCTTCTGGGTGCAGCAGCGCAGCCGCATGATAGGCACGCGCCGTGCCCTGGGCGCCAGCCGAGCCCAGATCCTGCGCTATTTCCAGACCGAGAATTTCCTGCTCTCCAGCATCGGCATCACGCTGGGCATGGCGCTGGCCTATGGCATCAATCTGCTCTTGATGACGCAGTACGAGCTGCCGCGCCTGCCGCTGCTCTACCTGCCCGTCGGTGCGCTACTGCTGTGGGCCCTGGGTCAGCTGGCCGTGCTGGGCCCGGCACGCCGCGCGGCTGCCCTTCCTCCCATGCTGGTCATGCGTGGGGTCTAGCAGCAGATAAAGTCCGCTCCCAATGCGCACCGTTCTGATCATCGATGACCACCCCGGCGTCGGCGAGGCCCTGGCCCTGCTGCTCTCGCTGCACGACATCCGCGCGCTGGTGGCGCCGGACCCGGCCCAGGGCCTGGCCCTGCTCGAACGGCAGGACGTGGACCTGGTGATTCAGGACATGAACTTCCAGGCCGACACCACCTCCGGGCTTGAGGGTCAGGTCTTGTTCAAGGCGCTGCGGGCGGCCCGGCCCGACCTGCCGGTGATACTGCTGACCGCCTGGACCCATCTGGAAAGCGCGGTGGCCCTGGTCAAGGCCGGGGCCGCCGACTACCTGGCCAAGCCCTGGGACGACGCCAAGCTGCTGGCCACGGTGGAGAACCTCTTGGAGCTGGCCGAGAGCAGCCGCGCGCTGCACAGCGGCCGCCGCGAGCGGCGCCGCCGGCACGAGGCGCTGGCCGGGCGCTACCGGCTCGACGGCCTGGTGTTCGCGTCCGACGCGATGCTGCGCTGCCTGGAGCTGGCCTGCCAGGTGGCACGCTCGGCGGCGCCGGTGCTGATCACCGGTCCCAATGGCAGCGGCAAGGAGCGGGTCGCCGCCATCGTGCATGCGAACTCGGGCCTGAAGGGCGCGCCCTTTGTCGCGGTCAACTGCGGCGCGCTGCCCGGCGAGCTGATCGAGGCCGAGCTGTTCGGCTCCGAGAGCGGCGCCTTCACCGGCTCGACCCGGGCCCGCGAGGGTCGCTTCGAAGCGGCCGACGGCGGCACGCTGTTTCTCGACGAGATCGGCAACCTGCCGCTGGCCGGCCAGGTCAAGCTCTTGCGCGTGCTGGAGACCGGCCGTTTCGAGCGCCTCGGATCTAGCCGCACGCGCGAGGTCAAGGTGCGTGTGCTCAGCGCCACCAATGCCGATCTGCGCGCGATGGTGCGCGCCGGCAGCTTTCGCGAGGACCTGTACTACCGGCTCAATGTCATCGAGATCGTGCTGCCGGCCTTGGCCGATCGCGGCGAGGACATCCTGCCGCTGGCAGCGCATTTTCTGGCCGGGCGCGCCACGCTCAGCGACGGTGCCAGCGCCGCGCTGCTGGCCCATGCCTGGCCCGGCAATGTGCGTGAGCTGAAGAACGTCATCGAGCGGGCCGCCCTGCTGGCCGGCGGCCAGACGATAGGGCCGGAGCTGCTGGCCCTGCCGGCGCCTCTTGCCCCGGCCCACCGTAATCTGGACGAGCCCAGCCGCGAGACCGTGCAGGCCGCACTGGCCGCTGCCGGCGGTGTGGTCAGCCGTGCGGCCCAGGCGCTGGGTCTGTCGCGCCAGGCCCTGTACCGGCGCATGGAGCGCTACGGCATGGTCGCGCCCTGATGTGGCTGAAATGACGCGGCTGAACACCCTGACCAACCGGCTGACGCTGGGCCTGGTCGCCGCGGGCCTGGGGGCGCTGGCCCTGCATGCCGGCCTGAGCGTCTGGCCGCTGCCGCAGCTGCTGGCCCTGCTGGGCCAGCCCGCGCTGAGCGCTCCAGCCGCGCTGGCGTTGACCGGCCTGATGCTGCTGCCGCTGGCCTGGTTGATCGCCCATGGGCTCAGCGCGCCGCTGGCGCGCCTGCTGCGAGCGCTCGAGGGCGCGGTGCTGAGCTACCGCGACGGCGAGTTCGGCAGCTCGATCGCCGCCGATGCGCCCGGCGCCAGCGCCGAGATGCAGGCGCTGATGCGCCTGCATCATGAACTGGGCCACGCGCTGCGCGAGCAGCGCCAGCATCTGGCCCAGCGCGAGCTGCTGCTCGACACCGTGGTGCAGAACACCCCCGTCGCGCTGGTGCTCAGCGATGCCGGCGAGCGCGTGGTCTATGCCAATATCGCCGCCCGCCAGCTGCTGGCCGAGGGCCGCAGCATCCAGGGCGCGGACTTCAGCGCCCTGCTGGCTGAGGCGCCGGCCGCGCTGCGCGAGGCCATGCAGACCCAGCAGGACGGCCTGTTCAGCCTGGAGTTGGACGGCGCCGAGGAAAGCTTCCACCTGTCGCAGCGCGAGTTCCGTCTGCAGGGGCGGCCGCACCGCCTGCGCCTGCTGCGCCGCATGACCCGCGAGCTGTCGCGCCAGGAGGTGGCAAGCTGGAAGCGGGTGATACGCGTGATCAGCCACGAGCTGAACAACTCGCTGGCGCCGATCTCCTCGCTGGCCCACAGCGGCGCCGAGCTGGCGCGCCGGGGTGAAGCCGAGCACCTCGCCCGGCTGCCCGGCGTGTTCGCCAGCATCGGCGACCGCGCACGCCATCTGCACCAGTTCCTCGACGGCTATGCCCGCTTCGCCAAGCTGCCGGCGCCGCAACCTGCCGAGGTCGGCTGGGCCGGCCTGCTGGAGCGCCTGGGCGCCCACTACAGTTTCCGCCTGGAAGGCGCGCTGCCGCAGAGCCCCGGCCACTTCGACGCGGCGCAGGTCGAGCAGGCCCTGATCAATCTACTTAAGAACGCTCACGAGGCCGGCGGCCCGCCCGAGGCCATCACGCTGGGCCTTGCCCACGAGGGCCAGGACTTGCGCCTGACCGTGTGCGATCGCGGCCCCGGCATGAGCGAGACCGTGCTGAGCCAGGCCCTCTTGCCCTTCTACTCGACCAAGCGCAGCGGCTCCGGCCTGGGTCTGGCCCTGGCCCGCGAGATCGCCGAGGCCCACGGCGGGCGCATCGCGCTGAGCAACCGCCAGGGCGGGGGTCTGAGTGTGGTGCTGAGTTTGCCGGAACAGCTACGAAGCTGACGTCACTTGATCCCGCGCGGCCAAATCACCATCGGTATCAGCGCTCCAAAAGACAGCACATACGCTACCATTTTCGTCATGACCATCGTCGTGCTGGACACCAATATCGTGGTCGCCGCGCTGCTGCGTGGCGGTGGCAGCGCACGGGCAGTGCTGCGCGCCTGCCTCACCAGGCAGTACGAAGCGGTGCTGGGGCCAGCCTTGCTTGCCGCAGTATGAAGACGTGCTGGGTCGTGCCGAACTGTTCGTTGACTCCCCCTTGTCACCGAAGGAGCGCGGCGATGTTTTCGACGGCTTCCTGAATCGGTGTCGCTGGGTCGAGGTGTTTTATGCCTGGCGACCCAACCTGCCCGACGAGGCCGACAACCATTTGATCGAGCTCGCGGTGGCGGCACAGGCCAATGTCATCGTGACCCGCAATCTGCGTGACCTGGCGCAGGGTGAACTGAAGTTCCCCGCACTCAGGATTCTTCCACCCGAGCACTGCCTGGAGGTGTTTCCATGTCAACCCTGACGATACGTTTGCCAGACGATAAGCACGAGCGTCTGAAGGCGCTTGCGCGGTCCAACTCCATCAGCGTCAACAAGCTGATGGACGAACTGGCCACCGTCGCGCTTGCCAATTTCGACGCCCGTGTGCGCTTTGAAACCCGGGCCACGCGTGGCAATCCCAAGCGCGCATTGAGCCTGCTCGACAAGCTGGACCGTGCGGGCTGACAACAGGCATATCCATGAAGTTCAATCCCCCCGCAGTCCCGACAACGCAGCCGGCGCCAGATGAAGAAGCTGCGCCTTTGCGAGTTTCGCGAGCTGGGTTTCGAGTTGTCCGCCACCTTGCATCGGGAACTCGATGAGGCTGAGCAAGATGCGTTTGTGGACGCCCTGATCGACATGATTGAAGCACGCGGCCTGTGTTGGGGCGGCGGCATCACGGGCGGATATGTGTGCCGGCTGGCCCGCAGATCGGCCACCGAAGATGACCGCGCGGCGGTTGCGGCCTGGTTCAGGGCAAGCCCTGAAGTGTCGGAGATAACGGCGGGCCCGCTGCACGACTGCTGGCATGCTGGCCCGCAGTACGCGATCTAAGCGATGCCGAGCTGCAGACCGGTCCATAGCGACCCTGCTCTGGATCGATAGCGGCCCCACAGGGCTGGTCGGCAGTCTGTGCCTGCTGTTGAGCGAGTGCTTCAGCGCTTTGCACGCCTGCCGCAGGAGCTGCTGCAGTTGATTCGCAGAATGGCTTGGCTGGGCTAGGGCCAAACGATCAGGGTGGGGAGCCCAGGCGCCATGTGCACCTGCCGCCTGCAGAGCTGAGCGCCGAGCTCCCTCCAATGGGGGAACAAGCACATACCCTAGGGACGCCGGGCCACCCAGCCTCGAAAATCACAGGGTGTCGACCCGTCGATCCTTCGGAGCCTGGACGGCGAGGGGTATCGCCTTGGCCTGATGCCCTGATCTCCTCGTCGAGACCGTATTCGCCAAGCACCGGGCCACTGCATGCACCCCCATCTCCATCAAGACCTCGCCGCCCTCGACGCGCTGCTGGCCGACCGGCACAGCGCCTGGTGGGATGGTTTCTACGCCGACCGGGCCAGGCCGGTGCCCTTCTTCGGCAGCGCGCCGGATGAATGTCTGCATGAATGGCTCACAGAGAGCCTGATCACACCGAACGGCGCGGCGCTGGATCTGGGCTGCGGCAATGGGCGCAATGCCGTCTTGCTGGCACGCTCTGGCTTCGCCGAGGTCACGGCGGTCGATTATTCGCAGGCGGCGATTGCCTGGGCTGCTCAGCGCGCCAGCGAGGCCGGTGTCAGCCTGCGGCTGCAGCAGGCTTCGGTCTTCGATCTGGAGCTTGCACCCGGCGGCTACGATCTGGTCTATGACTCGGGTCTGTTCCATCACCTGCCGCCGCATCGCCGGGACAGCTATCTGCAGCTGGTCGCCACGACCCTCAAACCGGGCGGCCGCTTCGGCATGGTGTGCTTTCGGCCCGAGGGCGGCAGCGGCCTGTCGGATGCCGAGGTCTACGAGCGCCGCAGCCTGGGCGGCGGGCTCGGCTATAGCGAGCCCGCGCTGCGCGAGATCTGGGACGGCAGTGCGTTGTTTCGCATCCGCCAGCTGCGTCAGATGAAGCCGCAGCGACCGGCCGAGACCGGGCTGTTCGGCGAGAACTTTTTGTGGGCCATGCTGGCGCAGAGGCAATGAGCAACGACCTGCGGGAGAGGGACCTGTGACCGACGATGAATCGCTGCAACAGGCCATTGATGAGGCGGTCAGCCTGCGGCCCTACGACCGAAACTGGCCCGTGCTTTTCGAAGCCGAGCGGCAGCGACTGCTGGCATTGTTTCCCGGTTGGCTGCTGGATATTCAGCACTTCGGCAGTACCGCCGTCGAGGGCATGGCCGCCAAACCCATCATCGACATGCTGGCCGGTGTGGCATCGATGGCCGTGGCCGACTCGCTCGTCGACCCGCTGACCCGCAGCGGCTACACGACCTCGGCCGAGTTCAACGCCACGCTGCCGGATCGCCGCTGGCTGATGCGGCACGCGCAGGGCCGCCGAACCCATCACCTGCATCTCGTGGTCCTCGGCGAAGCCGTCTGGCGCCAGCGCCTGCACTTTCGGGATGCGCTGCGGGCCGACCCGAAGCTCGCGGATCGCTACCTCGCGCTGAAGAGCCGGCTGGCGCTGCAGCATGCGCAGGACAGGGAGCTGTACACCCAGGCAAAGACCGCGTTCGTGGCCGCCGTCTCCAGTGATGTATGAGCAAAGCTCCAGCATCGAAAAACCAGCCACACAACGCCGCCATGATGATCACCCACGCCGCCCTGCCCCTCACGGAAGCGCTGACCACCCGCCCCACCGGCCTCCATCAAGAAGCGGTCTAAGGCCGCAGCCAACAGCCGTTCTGAGCCCGACTCTATGAGAACCCTGGAGACTCCCATGCTGCGCCTGGAGCCGCAGGTCCAGGCCCATGCGCCCGAGATGTTTGCGCTGCTGTGCGACCCGGCCATCTACGCGCACGAGAATGCGCCGCCGAGCTCGCTGGCCTGGCTGAGCGAGCGATTTGCCTGGCTGGAGAGCCGGCAGTCGGCGGACGGCCAGGAGCTGTGGCTCAACTGGGTGATACGTCTGCTACCCGGCGAGGAGCTGGCCGGCTATGTGCAGGCCAGCGTCTACCCCGATGGCCGCGCCGCCATCGCCTATGAAATGGCCAGCCGCTTCTGGGGCCGTGGCCTGGCCCACGCGGCGGTCAGCCTGATGCTGGACGAGCTGGCCGGGCATTACCGGGTGCGGCTGCTGACGGCCGTGCTGAAGAAGACCAATTTCCGCTCGCTGCGCCTGCTGCAGCGCCTGGGCTTCGAGCCCGCCGATGCGGACCTGGGCGCGCTGTGCGGTGTTGAGCCGGACGAATGGGCGATGTGCCGCCCTGCGCCCAGCGCTTCGCGCTGAGGTCCGGCTGCTGACAAATCCAGGCGGGGCCGGGGCGAGAATGCGCCGGCAACCGCAGGATGATGATGATCCAGATTTTTGACGCCGATGCCACCCGCCGCCCCCTGGCTTTCCCGCCGCTGATGGCAGCGCTGGAGCGCCTCTTCATCAGCGGCTGCGAGGTGCCGCCCCGCCACGTGCACAGCATCGGCGGCGCTCAAGGTCAGGACTTGCTCACCACGCTGATCATGCCGGCCTGGCTGCCGGGCCGCTACCTGGGCATCAAGACCGTCAACATCGCGCCGGGCAACACGGCGCTGGGTCTGCCCGGCCTGTTCTCCAGCTATCTGCTGTTTGATGCCACCACCGGCCAGCCGCTGGCCAGCATGGCGGGCGACGAGATCACCTCGCGCCGCACCGCCGCCGCCTCGGCGCTGGCGGCGTCGCGGCTGGCCCTGCCGGATGCGCGCAGCCTGCTGGTGCTCGGCGCCGGCCGGGTGGCCGCGCTGCTGCCCGAGGCCTATCGCGCCGCGCTGCCCACCATCGAGCGGGTGCGGGTCTGGACGCGTCGGCCCGAGGCGGCGGCGGCATTGGCCGGGCAGCTCGGCGCGGATACCGACGTCGACATTGAGGCGGTGACGGACCTGGCCCGCGCGGTGGCCGAGGCCGACATCGTCAGTTGCGCCACCCTCGCCACCGAGCCGCTGATACGCGGCGAATGGCTGCGCCCCGGCAGCCATCTGGACCTGATCGGCAGCTTCACCCCGGCCATGCGCGAGGCCGACGACGCCTGCTTCGCCGGCGCCTCGCTGTGGGTGGACACCGACGAGGCGCTGCGCAAGAGCGGCGATCTGCTGCGCCCACTGGCCAGCGGCGTCATCAGCCCCGACCATGTGCGCGGCGACCTGGCCGCGCTGTGCCGGCTGCGCAGCGGCCGCACCAGCGCCAGCGAACGCACGGTGTTCAAGTCCGTCGGCAGCGCGCTGGAAGACCTGGCCGCCGCCATGCTGGTGTATGAACAAGCCGCACGATGAACCACACCCTCGATACCGCCCCCCTCAAAGCCGGCCGCCGCGAATGGACCGGCCTGGCCGTGATCGCCCTGCCCTGCCTGGTCTACTCGATGGACCTGACGGTGCTGAACCTGGCTCTGCCCGCGCTCAGCACCGAGCTCAAACCCTCGGCCTCCGAGCTGCTGTGGATCGTCGACATCTACGGCTTCATGGTGGCGGGCTTTCTGATCACCATGGGCACCCTGGGCGACCGCATCGGCCGGCGCAAGCTGCTCTTGATCGGCGCGGCAGCCTTCGGTCTGGCCTCCATCATCGCGGCCTTCTCGAACAGCACCGCAATGCTGATCGCGATGCGGGCCCTGCTGGGTGTGGCCGGCGCGACGCTGGCGCCATCGACGATGTCGCTGATACGCAATATGTTCCACGACCCGCACGAGCGCCAGTTCGCGATCGGCATCTGGATCGCCAGCTTCTCGGTCGGTGCGGCCATCGGGCCGCTGGTGGGCGGTGTGCTGCTGCAGTTCTTCTGGTGGGGCTCGGTGTTTCTCGTCGCGGTACCGGTGATGATGCTGCTCTTGATGCTCGGCCCCAGCCTGCTGCCCGAATACCGTGACCCGAACGCCGGGCCGCTGGACCTGCTCAGCGCGGCCCAGTCGCTGCTAGCCGCGCTGAGCTTGGTGCTGGCGTTGAAGTGGACGGCCGAGCACGGTCCCGACTGGCCGGCAGCCGCGTTACTGCTGGTCGGTCTGTCCATTGCCTGGGCCTTTGTGCGGCGCCAGCGCCGACTCAGCTACCCGCTGCTTGACCTGAAGCTGTTCGCGCTGCCGCGCTTTTCGGCTGCGATCACGGCTTACGGCCTGTCCTGCCTGGCGATGATGGGGGTCTATATCTTCATCACCCAGTATCTGCAACTGGTGCTGGGCCTGGCGCCGCTGCAAGCCGGCCTAGCCACGCTGCCCTGGGCCCTGTCCTTCGTCGCCGGCTCGCTGCTGGCGCCGCGGCTGGCCCGGCGCTGGCCGCCGGTGGCCGTGGTGGTGTGGGGCTTGGTGGTCGCGGCGCTGGGCTTCGGCATGGTCAGCCTTGCCAGCGGCGGCTTGCTCTGGCTGGTGCCGGGCACCGTCGTGATGAGCCTGGGGCTAGCGCCGGTCTTCACGATAGGCAATGAAATGATCATCAGCTCGGCTCCGCCGGAGCGGGCCGGCGCGGCCTCGGCGATCTCGGAAACGGTCTCGGAGTTCAGTGCCGCGCTCGGCGTGGCAGTATTCGGCAGCCTGGGCGGCCTCTACTACCGGGCCCAGCTCTCGAATGCGCTGCCGGCCGGCTTGTCGGCCCGCGACGGTGAGGCCAGCCTGGCCACCCTGGGCGGCGCCATCGCGGCGGCCGAGGCCCTATCCAGCCAGCACGGCGGCCAGGCCGGCCAGCAGCTGCTGGGTGCGGCCCGGGCCGTCTTCACCGAGTCGCTGCAGCTCAGCGCGGCAGCCGGCGCGCTGCTGGTGCTGGCGGCCAGCGTGCTGGCGGCGCGCATCTTCAGGGGCCGATAGCGCTCAGCCGCCCGCCTTTTTGACCTTGTGGCCGGCCTGCGTGAGCCGGGCCATCACGGTCTCGAGATGGTCGCCCTGGATCTCGATGACACCGTCCTTGACCGTGCCGCCGGAGCCGCAACTGGCTTTGAGCTGCTTGGCCAGCGCGGTCAGCCCGGCCTCGTCCATCGCCAGGCCCTTGATCAGGGTCACACCCTTGCCTTTGCGGCCCTTGGTCTCGCGTGAGACGCGCACGATGCCGTCGCCGGCGGGAATCGGCTTGGTCTTGCTGCAGCGACAGTCGGCGGCGGCCTGCCGGCAGTTGGGGCAGGTGCGGCCGCTGTCGGTGGAATACACCAGACGGCTGTTGCTCGAAGAAGTACTCATGGGTGTTGCTTGGGAGGCAGTTCGGAAGGCGGGAGTTCGGGCGGCGGGGCCTCGCGCAGCACCAGGCCCGGCGCCTGCCACAGCGGCACCTCTGCCTCGCGCAGGTCTTGCAGCACTCGGAACAGCAAGGCGCTGCGCACCCCGTAGCTCTGGCGCGGCGAGGCGACGAATCCGGTGGCGTTGAAAACCAGCTGGCCCTTGTCGATGCCGTCGAGCTGAACATTGGGCGCTGGCGTTTCCATCACATCGTCGTGCGCTTCGAAAGCGCGACGCAGGATCTCGCTGACCTTGGCGGTGTCGCAGTCCAGTGGCATCGGCAGCTTGATCTGCACCAGGCCGACCGGGTTTTGATGCGTCACGTTGCGCACGATCTTGGTGATGAACTCGGAGTTCGGAACGATCACAGTCGAACGGTCGCCCATCTGGATCTCGGTGGCGCGCACATTGATGCGGCGGATGTCGCCCTCGAAGCCAGGCCCCGGCCCGCCCAGCACCACCCAGTCGCCAACTTTGACGGGCCGCTCGGCCAAAAGGATCAAGCCGGAGACGAAGTTGGACACCACGGCCTGCAGGCCGAAGCCTATGCCCACCGACAGCGCGCTGGCGATCCAGGCCACCTTTTCCAGTTCCAGGCCGATAGCGGACAGCCCCAGGCCGATGGCCACCACGGTGCCCAAAAAGCTCAGCAAGGTAGTGACCGAGCTGCGCATGCCGGCATCCAACGAGGTGGTGGGCAAGAAACGCTCGCTGAGCCAGGACTTCAGCGCCCGCAACGCCAGCAAGGCCAGCAGGAAGACCAGCAGCGACTGCAGCAGCGCGGTGGGCTTGAGCTGAAGCTCACCCACGGCAATACCCTCGCGCAGTTGGTCGGTGCGCTGCAAGAGATCGGCCGGACTTTCGCCGAACGGCGCCAATATCAGCACCAGCACCAGCAGCCAGATTGTCAGCCGCAGCGCACCGGAGCCCAGCACGACGGCCTGGTTGCGCAGCGCACGTCCGGGCCGGGGCCGGATCTCGCCCAAGGACTCGTCGTCGATCAGCCAGGTGGTGGTGGCATCGTCGATCAGCAAGCTCAGCAAATAAGCGCTCAGCGCCAGCACCGCGATCCAGGTGATCTGGCGCACGACGAAGCTGCCCAGCGCGACATAGCCCACCACGATGCCCAGCAAGGCCATCACCAAAATGCCCCAGACGGCCACCAGGCTCAGCGTCAGCCAGGTCGGTCGCGCGTCATCGGTCGCCTGCTTGGCATCATTGTCGGCCTCGACTTGGGCCATTGCGAGGCGGCGCAGCTGCTCGCCGCGATGCACGGTGCGCACCAGCACCGCACCCAGGGCCAGCGCGTAAGCGCCATTGACCGCCACCTCGATGGCCAGACTCAGCGACAGGCCGCCGGTCAGGCGCTGCATGAACCAGCCGACGAAGGTGACCGCGCCGATCAGGGTCGGGTACCAGCGCAGGCCCAAAGCCACCGAGTCGGGCAGCGGCAACAGGCGCCAAGAGGGCCGGCGCGGCGTCAGCAGCGCGTGGCCCAGGCCCGCGATATAGGCAGCAAAACATACCGCGCCGACACTGCTGGCCAACAGCGTGCGCAGCGGGTCTGCGTCGGCCAGGCTCTCACTCAGCCCCAGAGCCAACGCATAGGCAGCAACCCCTGGCACCAGCATGGCCAGCAGGGTCTGCAGCACCGCGTAAAGCGAGCGCCGCACCCGGCCCGGCGGCGTGCGCTGCGAAGCCAGCTCGGTCAGCCAGCGGCCCAGCCAAACCCGCAGCGCCAGCGCCGCCAGCAGCATGCCCGCCAGTGCCAGCCAGCGCGCACCCGAGCTGCTCGCGATTGCGTCGCTCAAGCGCTGCTTGAACTGCTGCAGCCGCGCGGTATCGCGCGTCAGACCGCTGCGTAAATCGTTCCAGAAACTCGGCGCCAGGACCGAGTCGGTGCGCTCGAACAGCTCGGCCCGAAAGCGCGCCCGCCGCTGCCCGCCGACCTCGTCGGACAACTGCTCGCTCTCCAGCGCCAGCAGCCGCGCCAGCTTCATCCGGGTGTCCAGCAGCTCGCTGCCTTTCTTCAGCGCACGGCGCTGTTCGGCCACGTCGCCGGCCTCGCTGCCCTCCGCCGGCACCGGCCCGAGTTCAGCCAGTCGGGCCTGCGCGCTGTCGAACTGCGGCGCCTGCTCCAGGGCAATCGCCTCGGCACGCTGTTGCAACGCCAGCAGCTGGCGGCGAAAGTCCGCCAGCTCCGCATCGCCCAGCGGCTTGCCGTCCCGCTGATCGCCACCGAGTCGCTTGCGGATCTGCTCAAGCTGGGTGCGCGCGCTGTCCAGCGAGGCATCAGTGTCGAGCGGGTCCTGGGCAGAGGCGGCGGCCGCGATCAGCAGCAGCCAGACCAGCAGCAGTCTGTGAAGGGCAAATCTCATGCGGCCTCTTTGATCGGCGTCCAGCCGAAGAACTCTTGCTCCAGCAGCCCGGGCTCGTTGATCGTGCGCACCCGCCAGTAGGCCTGCTCGGCCTCGGGGTAGCGGCGCTTCAGATAGTTCAGCCATTGTTTGAGCCGGCCGGCCTGATGGCGAGTCTCGACATGGCGGCGCACCTGAGCCCAGAACATTTCCATGAGCACAAGCAGCTGAGCCCAGGGCAGCGGCGCCGCTGCAGCGCCTCTGATCGCCAGTGCCAGCCCCGGATCGGCGACCATGCCCCGGCCCACCATCAAATCCTCGCACTGCGACTGGGCGCGGCAGTTCTCGGCGTCGGCCGCGGTCCAGATCTCGCCATTGGCGATCACCGGCACCTGGACCGCGGCACGCACCGCCGCGATGCGGTCCCAATACGCTGGCGGCTTGTAACCATCTGCCTTCGTGCGGGCATGGATTACCAGCTCCTCGGCGCCAGACTCGACCATGGCAAGCGCGCAATCCAGCGTCTTCGAATCGTCAAGATAGCCCAGCCGCATCTTGGCCGAGACCGGCAAATGGGCCGGCACGGCGCGGCGTACCGCGCCGACGATACGGGCGATCAGCTCAGGCTCGTCCAGCAACACCGCGCCGCCGCGATGGCGGTTCACGCATTTGGCCGGGCAGCCAAAGTTCAGATCGATGCCCTCGGGGCCTAGCGCCGCCAGCTTGGCAGCGTTCTCGGCCATGCAGACCGGATCGGAGCCCAGGAGCTGCGGTCGCACCGGCACACCGGCGGCGGTCCGGCTGCCATTGAGCAGCTCGGGCACGATGCGCGTGAAAACGCGGTTGGGCATCAGCATGTCGGTGATGCGGATGAACTCGGAAACGCAGCGGTCGATGCCGCCGACGCGGGTCAGCGCGTCCCTGAGCATGTGATCGAGCAATCCCTCCATCGGCGCAAGAAGAATCACTGGACCAACTCCTGATTGGTCAGCCACAAGCGCAGATCGAACTCCAGCTGCCCGTAGTTCGGCTCCATATGCTGGCACAGCGAATAGAACGCCTTGTTGTGCTCCAGCTCCTTGATATGGGCCAGCTCGTGGACGACGATCATGCGCAGGAACTCGGCCGGGGCTTCGCGAAACAGCGTGGCGATGCGGATCTCGCGGCGCGTCTTGAGCTTGGCGCCCTGCACGTTTTGCGCGCGGGTATGGGTGCCCAGCGCGTGCTGGATGATCTTGAGCTTGGCGTCGTAGCAGACCTTGTTCAGCGGTTCAGCATTGCGCATGAAGCGCTGCTTCAAATCCTGGGTGTAATCGAACAAGGCCTTGTCGCTGCGCACCTCGTGCGTGTCGGTGTAGCGGCGCTGCAGATACTCGCTGAGCTTGCCAGCGTCGATCATGCCCTGCACCTGGGCCTGCAGCTCGACCGGATAACCAGCCAGGTACTTCAGCGAAGGGCTCACGGCAGCGCGGGCCTCACATAATGCTCGCCGACCCAGCGCTCGAAGCGCTCGCACATCGCGTCCTCACCCTGGCTGCTGTCGGCCAGCAGTTCGGCGCCATGGACGATGCGTATCGTCGCGTCCAGCGCCGGCAGGCCGGCCGCCGGTTCACCCCGCGCGCTGGCCGCAGCCATGGCCTGCTGCGCGCTGGCCCAGGCCTCGTCGACCGACTCGTTGCAGGCCTGGGCCAGATAGCGCGCCGAGAAACCCTCGCCGGTCAGGCGGCGCAAGGTGGCGTCGTGGTCGATGCTGTTGCCAGGCGCCCAGTAGTGCTCGGCCAATGCAGGACCGATGGCCGGGTTGTCGGCCAGATAGCCATGCTCGCGCAGGAAATGGGCGCGAGTCTGGTAGACCGCCATATGGGCCAGCAGATAGCCCTGGTAGGAAGCGGCCGATTCCTGGTTGAGCAGATGCGGAATCGCCAGCAGCGGCCGAGGGCCGGCGGCCACGCCCTGGATGCGCAGCTCGGTCGCGCGGGCCAGCGCCAGCACAGACTCGGCCGTCAGCGCGGCATCGTCCATCGCATAAAGCGCGGCCTCGAAATAGGGCACGACGGCGATCGCGCGTTCATCAAAGGCCCGCATCGGCTGCTGGCTCGCGATGCGCTCGCGGATCAACGCATCGGGGATGGCCTCGCCGGCAGCATTGCGTGCATAGCGCTTGAGCCAGTCGGCATCGTTCAAGAGGCTGTCGCAAAACATCGACTGCGTCTCGGCGTAGGCCATTGAGGTCGGTGCGAACTCCTGCGAGAAGCAGGGCGAGTTCTGCACCACATTGGCGAAGTGCGCGGCATGGCCGCCCTCGTGAAACAAGGTGTTGATCGCACGCAGGCCGCTGCCAACCTGGTCAGGCTTGGCCTCGGCGGTGAAATTGATCTGGCCGGCCACCCAGCTTCCTGACTCGTCGACATACGCCGGGATCGGGCCATGGCAGAAGCCGTTTTGGTACTTACCCTCGCGCGCCAGCAGGTCCAGCTGCATCGTGGCGCCGCGATAGCTGATGCCCAGGCGCCGAAAGCTCTGCACCCAGCGGCGCAGTGCCGGGCCAAAGGGCATGTACTCGTCCATGCGACGTACGACATCGCCGCCGCTGAAGTAGCGCAGGTTCCAGGACAGCAGCGCCGCTTCGCCATGCGAGGCGACCAGGCCCGCAAGGGCCCGGTCATTGGCGGCTTGGGTGCGGTCGACAAAGTCGTTGAGGATCTCGAACAAGGCAGCCGGCGTCATACGCTCGTTTTTGCGCAGCTTCAGCTCGAAATAGTTGGCAAAGCCCAGCGTGCGCGCGAAGCGGTTACGCAGCCGCACCAGGTCCAGAAAGCCCTTGTCCAGCACCCAGCGCTCGATCTCGCCATAGGCCTCGTAGGCGCTGCGGCGCCCGGCCTCGCTGGGGTTGGTGGCCATATTGGTGGCCAGCATCGACAACGTGGCCACCTCACGCTCGCCGCGTTCGTTCAGATGGGTGGGCGCGAGTTCTTTATTCTTTGCGAACAGCGCGGCCTCGGCCGCGATCAGCTCGCGCATCAAGGCCTGGCCCTCGGCCTTGTCGACGATATGCGCCTCAAAAAGCGCCAGCCAGCCCTGCAGCCCATGCAGCAGCGCGTCGCGTACTGGCCCGGCCGGCTCGGCCTGCACGGCGGCCAGATGAGCGCGCGTTGCGGCTAGCCGCGCCGGGTCGGAGATGAAGTCCTTGTAACGCGCCTCGGCAGCCGCGAAGCCGGCGTGGTCCTCGCTGGTGGCCATATAGGTGGACCAGAATAGGTCTTCCTTGGTCTTGTGGACCCGCAGGTAGTCGCGATTGAGCGCGTCGAAGAACTCTTGGGCTTGCATCATGGGAAGCTCTTGTGGAGACAGCCCCGTATTGTCTCAGGCATCCACCGTGGCCACGGGCTTGGCCGCCGCCTTCGCGCCCAGCACCTCGGAGCTGGTGACCCCCATCGAGACATAGAGGCTGGTCAGCCCGTCCATGCCGATCTCCGCAGGCCGCACCCATTCGGTGGGCAAGAACAGCAGGCCGCCGCCGACCGGCACCGGCGCTGTCGGCACGATCACCGCGACATAGGCGACCCCGTCGATCAGCACCGGCTCGGGATTGGACAGAAGGCCCAGCACCAAGGCCCCGCCTCCAGGCTTGACCCCGCCGAAATGGCACCACACCGGCGCCATCGAGCGCACGCCGGCCTCGTCGCGCTTGGACAGCATCTCTATCATGCGCTTGAGCAGGTCATAGACCGTGCTGATGACCGGGATGCGCGCGATCAACGCCTCGATGCCATCCTTCAGCCGGCGCTGCAACTGGGTCTCGACCACGAGGCCCAGCAGATAGATCAGCCCCATCGCCAGCGCCAGCCCCAGCACATAGGCCATGCCCTGGGACTCGATCAGGCCCAGGGTCAGCAATCCGATACCGTGGCCCAGCCAGCTGTCCGGACCGATAAAGCTCAGCAGCATCGATCCCACCCAGCCGATCAAGGCCAGCGTGGCCAGCAGCGGCAGCACGGTCAAGAAACCGGTGATAAAGGTGCGCAGCACGTGGCGGCGCGCTTCGGTAGCAAAAAATGTCTTCGGGGTTTCGTTCATGGCGCTGTGACTGTCGGGGAGCAGGCATCATGCCAGCATGACTGCTGCATTCCCCGTCGAGATCCGGCCGCAGGGCTGGCAATTCGATGCCCCGCCCGAACAAACCCTGCTGCTGGCCGCGCTGCAGATGGGCCTGCGCATGCCCCATTCCTGCCGCAACGGCAGCTGTCGGGCCTGCATCGCCCGCTTGCTGGACGGGCAGATCGACTACCGCATCGAGTGGCCCGGGCTGAGCCGCGAGGAGAAGGCCGAAGGTTGGATCCTGCCCTGCGTGGCCTGCGCGCGCAGCGCGCTGACGCTGGAGGCGCCGGGCACCATCAATCTGTTCGATGCCCCGCTGTAGCGCCGGACTGCACTCTGGTTAACCCCTAATTCCACCGATCGAAGCAGCGGCGACTGGGTCAGCATGGCGGTATTCCAACCCTGTCATTCGCCCTCCCATGTTCAAACTCAACAACTGGCGCCTGCGCACCCGCGTACTGGCCGGCTTTGCCCTGGTCATGTTACTGATGATGGTGGCCTCCACCGTCGGCATCGTGCGGGTCTCGATGCTGAACCAGCGCATCGAGCGTTTGGTCGAGGTCGATATGCAGGCACTGGACCTGTCGCGCCAATGGGCCGGCATGAGCGAGGGCAGCATCCAGCGTCGCATCGTGTCGATGGCGGTCGATGACGAGGTCTTCGTCAAGGCGCTGACGCGCCGCTCCAAGGAAGTGTCCGAGCGTATCGACAAAGTCCAGTCCGAGCTGGACAAGATCAGCAAGACGCCCGAGGCGGACCGGCTCACCGATGTGATCGGCGAGGCGCGCAAGAAGTATCAGGCCTCGCGCGAGGATCTGATGAAGCTGAAGAAGGCGGGCGAGAACATCCAGGCCCGTGTCGCTGCTGAATTGATCCCGGCGATGGAGACCTACCTGGCGGCCATCAACAGCTATGCCGACTACACCCGCGAGGTACTGCAGACCGCGCGCCGCGAGGCCGAGGCCGAAGCACAGACCACCCGCCAGTTGGTGACCGGCCTGATGCTGCTGGCCGTGCTGCTGGGCCTGGGCGTGGCCGTGGCCATCACCCGCTCGGTGACCGTGCCGCTGGCCCAGGCGCAGAGCCTGACCCGGGCCATCGCCGAGGGCGATCTGACCGCGAGCCCGCGTGCCGAGGGCCGCGACGAGCTGGCCGAGCTCAATGGCGCGCTCATCCACATGCAGGGCAGCCTGTCGACGACCATCACCGGTGTGCGCCGCGCGGCCGAGCAGGTGCGGCTGGCCTCCACCGAGATCGCCAGCGGCAATCTGGACCTGTCCAACCGCACCGAGCAGGCCGCCAGCAGCCTGGAGCAGACCGGCGCGGCGATGGCGCAGCTGGGCGAAGGCGTCAAGCTCAACGCCGAGGCGGCGCGCGAGGCCGACGGCCTGGCCAAGACGGCCTCGGACGTGGCCGGCCGGGGCGGCGCGATGGTCGAGCAGGTCATCAGCACGATGAGCGAGATCCAGCAGTCGTCCAGCAAGATCGCCGACATCATCGGCGTGATCGACGGCATCGCCTTCCAGACCAACATCCTCGCGCTGAACGCGGCGGTAGAAGCCGCCCGGGCCGGCGAGCAAGGGCGCGGCTTTGCCGTGGTGGCCAGCGAGGTGCGTGCGCTGGCGCAGCGCAGCGCCCAGGCGGCACGCGAGATCAAGACCTTGATCTCGGCCTCGGTCGAGCGCGTCGAGGGCGGCAGCCGCTTGGTCGGCGAGACCGGCAGCACCATGCGCGAGGTGGTCGACAGCGTCAAGCGCGTGACTGACATCATCGGCGAGATCTCCAGCTCCAGCGCCAACCAGGCACTGACCCTGTCCGAGATCGGTCAGGCAGTGCATCAGCTGGACCAGATGACGCAGCAAAACGCCGCCCTGGTCGAGCAGTCGGCCTCGGCGGCCGAGAGCCTGAAGGACCAGGCAGCGCAACTGGTGGACGCAGTAGCGAGTTTTCGGCTGCGCGCCTGAACTGTCCCTGTGAACTGTGGACAAGTCCGTGCACAGCCTGCGCACGCCGTCGCCAAGTGATTGATTTCACAGGCTTTGCGCTAGGCTGCTCAATAAAGGTGCACAGGCGTAGGACAATCGCCGGCTTTGCCGCCATCACGGCCCCTCATGCACCGCACGATCTTCACCACGCCTGTCGTTAACACCGCGCTACGCGCCCTGTCTTTGGCATGGCTGAAGCTGCGCGGCTGGAAGCTCTCCGGCGCGCTGCCGACCGAGCAGCCCAAGTGCGTGCTGATCGCCGCGCCGCACACCAGCAACTGGGACCTGCCCTACACACTGATGGTGGCGTTCGCGCTGCGCCTGAACATCTACTGGATGGGCAAGCAGCAGATTTTTCGCTGGCCGTTCGGCGGCCTGATGCGCTGGCTGGGCGGCATCGCGGTGAACCGCGAGCAGTCCAGCAATTTGGTGGCGGCCTCGGCCGAGGCGCTGCGCCGTGCCGACGGACCGGTGCAGCTGATCGTGCCTCCCGAGGGGACTCGCAGCAAGACACGCTACTGGAAGACCGGCTTTTACTGGATCGCCCACCAGGCCCAGGTGCCCATCGTGATGGCCTATATGGACTACCCGCGCAAGCTCAGCGGCCTCGGGCCGGTGTTCAAGCCCAGTGGCGATGTCGAGGCCGATATGCGCAAAATCAAGAATTACTACGCCCAGTTCAAGGGCAAGAACTGGCAGCAATTCGACCATGAGTGACCCCCTGCAAGGCAAGACCCTCGAGATGATCGTCACCGCGCTGGCCGACTATTTCGGTTGGCAGGAGCTCGGTGAGCGCATCGCGATTCGCTGCTTCCAGAGCGATCCGAGCGTGGCCTCCAGCTTGAAGTTTCTGCGCAAGACGCCCTGGGCGCGCGCCAAGGTCGAGAGTCTCTACCTCTTCATGCTGCGAGAGCAGGCCCGCCACCGGCAGGCCTGATAGCGTTTGAACAGCCTTGACTCAAACGCGATTCGGCTCGGGCAGCTCGATCTTCACTTCGAGCACTTCAAAATTGCCCTCGCGCTCCATATGCACTTTGATGTCGTCCGGATTGATGGAGACGTACTTGGAGATCACCGCGACCAGCTCACGCTGCAGCTGGGGCAGGTAGTCGGGGCTGGTGCTGCGACCATTGCGCTCATGTGCCAGGATCAGCTGCAGCCGCTCCTTGGCGACGCTGGCGGTGTTCTTTTTCTCACCGAGAAAGAAGGACAGAAATCCCATCGCGGCCTCCCTCACTTGCTGCCGAACAGGCGTTTGAAAAAGCCGGGCTTGACCGCCTCGATGAATCGCATCGGCTTGTCCTCGCCCAGAAAGCGCGCCACCACATCGGCATAGGCCTCGGCCACCTCGCTGCCCTTCATATGGATGGCGGGCAGACCTTGGTTGGAGGCCTGCAGCACCACTTCGGACTCGGGGATCACGCCGATCAGCGGCGTGCGCAGGATCTCGTGTATATCTTCCAGCGACAGCATCTGGCCGCCCTCGACGCGGCTGGGGTTATAGCGCGTGATCAGCAGATGCTCCTTGATCGGCTCCTTGCCCTCGATCGCGCGCTTGGTCTTGCTGTTGAGCATGCCCAGGATGCGGTCGGAGTCACGCACCGAGGACACCTCGGGATTGGTCACGACCAGCGCCTCGTCGGCGAAGTGCATGGCCATCAGCGCGCCGGTCTCGATACCGGCCGGCGAGTCGCAGATGATGTAGTCGAACTCCATCGCCTTGAGCTCTTCGAGCACGCGCTCGACGCCCTCCTGCTTCAGCGCGTCCTTGTCGCGCGTTTGCGAGGCCGCAAGGATGAACAGCTTGTCGAGCTGCTTGTCCTTGATCAGCGCCTGGCTCAGCTTGATCTCGTCATTGATGACATTGATCAGGTCATAGACCACGCGGCGCTCGCAACCCATGATCAGATCGAGATTGCGCAGGCCCACGTCAAAATCGATCACCACCGTCTTGTAGCCACGCAGGGCCAGGCCAGTTGCAAAGCTGGCGCTGGTGGTGGTCTTGCCGACACCACCCTTGCCGGAAGTCACTACGACGATCTTGCTCATCGATTCAAGTCCTTTTCAATATTCAAAAGGGTCAGGTCTTGCCTGGCCCGGGAAATTTTCAACATGCGTCACAGCTTCAGCGGCTCCATCACCAGCTTCTCACCCTCCAGCCGGATCTGCGCCGGCTTAGCGAACACGGTGTCGGGCAGCGGGTTCTCGGTGGTCCGGTAGATGCCGGCGATCGCGATCAGCTCTGCCTCCATGCTGGCGGCGAAGATGCGCGCGTCGGTATTGCCACGCGCGCCGGCGATGGCCTTGCCGCGCAGCGGCGCATAGACATGGATATGGCCGTCGGCGATCACTTCGGCGCCATGGTTGACCAGGGCCAGCACGACCAGATCGCCACCCTTGGCGTAGACCTGTTGGCCGGAGCGCAGCGGCTTGTCGATCACCAAGGTCTTGACCGCGTCGCCAGGTACCTCGCGGACCACCTCGTGCACGATCTCGCGCACCACTTCCTGCACCACTGTCTCGACCCGCGCCTCGGGGCGGGGCGCCACCGGCTCCGGCTCCGGCGCCTCGGCCAGTCCCAGGGAAAGCGCGCGCGCCAGCAAGCTCGGGCCGGCGCCGACCACGGCCACCGGCTGCATGCGGTACTCACGCAGCAAGGCCAGTAGGGCGGGCAGATCGATAGGGGGCTCGGCATCCAGGCTCAGTTGCGCCTGGCCCGGCTCGTTGCCGGGCTCGATCTGCTGCAACTGCGAGAAATCGATCAGCAGCGGATCATGATTGAACACCTCGGGCGTGCCCCCCAGGCGCTGGCGCAATTCGGCCGACAGCTGCGTCAGATCGCCAGTCTTGAGCACCAGCGTGAGAAGACTCAGCGACGCACTCTTGAGTTCAAACACCTCATGGGCCCTGGACGCAGGTTTGCCGGCTTTGTTGTTTCCCTCTAGTGCCTGGACCATGAGCAGTGGCTATCTCGTGCAAAAGCCGTGATTTTAGCGGGAGGCGGAGCAGGCCTCTTTCGGGGCACACCCGCAGCCTGCCTAAAAAGCAGGCACAGCAAGAACAAGACTGGCAAATCAAGCACTTAGCCCGACTATCGAAGCGGTGTTCACAAACTTGTCCACATCAGCGGTGGACAGAGCGAGGACGATTTCAACATCAGGGCTTGACTTATCCCCAAACACTCAGCCCCTCGCGGCGTGCTGCCGGATGCCGGCACGCATGCTGCACTGCATCTGCGCGTTTCCCCGAAATCGCGCTAAGTCGTTGATTCATATAGAGCCGTATCGCCTGCTCAAAAAACCGGCAAGCCAAGCGCAAGCGCGGCATATCAAGGGTTTAGCGCCGCTGCACCGATGTTCTCCACAAAGTTATCCACAGAAGAAGTGGATAGCTTCACCAAGCCTTACAAATCAAGACCTTAAGCGCGATCTTTGATGTCGAATTGAGCTTTTGGTCCTAACTGGAATGTCATATATCGTCAACGAGCCGTGCCTGGGGCGACAGTCCGGTGACCAAGGCCATGGCCTGTGCTGAAGACCAGAAAAATATTGGCAAGCCCTTGACTTATCCCCAATTGTTGCGACTGCGTGACAGCCGCGCGCATTGGGGCACGCGCCGGCAAACAGCGCAGCCAAGCCGGGCCAAGTCCTTGATTTGAATACGATGCTGGGCCGCGGCGATCAATAGCAGCGACCAGGCTTCACCAGCAAATTCAAGCACTTAGCGAAAACGGCCCAGCTTGCCCACAAAGTTATCCACATGGCTGGCGCGAGCCCCGCAGTACCGGGCGCGATGGGGATCGGCGCTGCGGTTACAGTGGCGACTGGGCTTGCATGTCGCAAGCCACCGAAGGAGTCGGCCTTGGCAACACCCAATTACTCATACGAAAAACGGCAACGCGAGCTGGCAAAGAAACGCAAGAACGAAGAAAAGCGCCAGCGCAAACTCAGCGGTGGCGGCCAAGGCGGCCAGGATGAGCCCGATGCGGGTGGCACCGACGCTCCCGCGGCACCCGCAGACGGCGAGGCCGCCGCAGAGCCCAACAAGGGCTGACCTGGTATTGGCCGCAGGCCGCGCTCAGCCGCGCGGCGCCGGCACCTAAAATCTCGCTCCAGCATGGCAGCCGTCATGCGACGCCGGCCCTGTTTCCCTCTGCCCGAATTTGCCCGCCATGACCCGCAAGCTCTTCGTCACCACCGCCCTGCCCTACGCGAACGCCAACTTCCACATTGGCCACATCATGGAATACACCCAGGCCGATATCTGGGTGCGCTTCCAGCGCATGCGCGGGCAGGAGGTGCATTTCGTCGGCGCGGACGACGCCCATGGCGCGCCCATCATGATTGCCGCCGAGAAGGCCGGCAAGACGCCGCAACAGTTCGTGGCCGACATCGCGGCCGGCCGCAAGACCTATCTGGACGGCTTTCACATCAGCTTCGACAACTGGCACTCGACCGATGGCCCGGAGAACCACGAACTCTCCAAGGAAATCTACAAGGCCTTGCGCGCCAATGAGCTGATCTCGGTAAAGACCATCGAGCAGTTCTTCGACCCCGAGAAGTCCATGTTCCTGCCAGACCGCTTCATCAAGGGCGAGTGCCCCAAGTGCGGCGCCAAGGACCAGTACGGCGACTCCTGCGAGGTCTGCGGCGCGGTCTACACTCCCACTGAGCTGAAGAACCCGTTCTCGGTGCTGACCGGCGCGACGCCGGTGATGAAGAGCTCGGAGCACTACTTTTTCCGATTGAGTGATCAGCGCTGCATCGAGTTCCTGGAGCAATGGACCCAGACCCCGGGCCGGCTGCAAAGCGAGGTGCTCAACAAGATCAAGGAATGGTTCACCAAGGATGACGAGGGCAAGGGCGGCCTGGGCGACTGGGACATCAGTCGCGACGCGCCTTACTTCGGTATCGAGATACCCGATGCGCCGGGCAAGTATTTCTATGTGTGGCTGGACGCGCCGATCGGCTACCTGGCCTCGCTGAAGAACTACTTCGGCAAGCTCGGCCGCGACTTCGACACCTTCATGGCCGACGATTCGGTCGAGCAGATCCATTTCATCGGCAAGGACATCACCTATTTCCACACGCTGTTCTGGCCGGCGATGCTGCATTTCAGCGGCCGCAAGACGCCCAACCATGTCTATGTGCACGGCTTCCTGACCGTCAACAACGGTGAGAAGATGAGCAAGAGCCGCGGCACCGGCCTGGATCCGCTGAAGTACCTGAACCTGGGGATGAATGCCGAGTGGCTGCGCTACTACCTGGCCGCCAAACTCAACGCCAAGGTCGAGGACGTGGACTTCAATCCCGAGGACTTCGTCGCCCGCGTCAACAGCGATCTGGTGGGCAAGTACATCAATATCGCCAGCCGTGCCGCCGGCTTCCTGTCCAAGCGCTTTGGCGGACATCTGTCGGCCGATCTGGGCGTCGAGGGCCGCACGCTGCTGGACACGCTGCGCGCCCATGCCGACACCATCGCCGAGCTCTATGAAGAGCGCGAACTCGGCAAGGCGCTGCGCGAGATCATGCTGCTGGCCGACAAGGTCAACGAGTACGTGGACCAAAACAAGCCCTGGGAGTTGGCCAAGAAGGAAGGCGCCGATGCCGTGCTGCAGGATGTCTGCAGCGTCTGCATCGAGGCCTTCCGCCTGCTGACCATCTATCTGAAGCCGGTGCTGCCGGCCCTGGCCGCCAAGGTCGAGACCTTCCTGAAGGTAGAGCCGATGCAGTTCGCCGACAGCGCCCGCGCGCTCGGTGCCCACCAGATCGGCGCTTACGAACACCTGATGCAGCGAGTCGACCCCAAGCTGCTGGAAGCCCTGTTCGAAGCACCCGCCCCTGTCGAAGCAGCCAAGGTCGTGCCCGGTGGTGAAGACCTGGCCGGCGAGATCAAGATCGACGATTTCACCAAGGTCGACCTGCGCATCGCAAGAATCGTCAAGGCCGAGCATGTCGAGGGTTCGGACAAGCTATTGCGCCTGACGCTGGATGTCGGCGAGGGCCGCCTGCGCAACGTCTTCTCGGGCATCAAGAGCGCGTACAAGCCCGAAGACCTCGAAGGCAAGCTGACCGTGATGGTCGCCAACCTGGCCCCGCGCAAGATGAAGTTCGGCATCAGCGAAGGCATGGTGCTGGCCGCCAGCCACGCCGACGAGAAAACCAATCCCGGCATCTTCGTGCTGGAGCCCTTCCCCGGCGCCCAACCCGGCATGCGGGTGCGCTGAAACACGGGCGGCTGACATCACACGATGCCGCCGCTGCACCGCTTTCACCCCCGCGCATTGAGCGCGCTGCGCGGCTACAGCCGCCAGCGCTTCATCGCCGATCTCGGCGCCGGCATCACGGTGGGCATCGTCGCGCTGCCGCTGGCCATCGCCTTCGCGATCGCCTCGGGCGTCAAGCCCGAGCAGGGCCTGGTCACTGCCATCATCGCGGGCTTTCTGATCTCGGCGCTGGGCGGATCCAACGTGCAGATCGGCGGGCCGGCAGGTGCTTTCATCGTGATCGTCTACGGCATCGTGCAGCGCTACGGCCTGGCCAATCTGCTGATCGCCACCGTGCTGGCCGGCGGCCTGCTGGTGCTGATGGGCATGCTGCGCCTGGGCGCGTTGGTGCGCTACATCCCTGTGTCCATCGTGATCGGCTTCACCAACGGCATCGCGGTACTCATCGCGCTGTCGCAGCTCAAGGACCTGCTCGGGCTGGACATCGCGCAGATGCCCGCCGACTTCTTCGGCCAGCTCGACACAATGAGCCGTCATCTGCACAGTTTCAACCCCTGGGCCTTGCTGCTGGGCCTGGGCTGCATGGGCGTGGTGCTGTTGTGGCCCAAGACCTACCAGATGCAGCGCGGCCACGGCCCCTGGCGCCAGCGCGTGCACCGGGTGATGGCTCAGCTGCCGGGCACGGTGATCGCGCTGGTCGGCGCGACGCTGCTGGCGCAGGGCCTGAGCCTGCCGCTGGAGACCATAGGCAGTCGATTTGGTGGCATCCCGCAAAGCCTGCCCGGCTTTGAACTGCCCGAGTTCAGCTGGAGCAGCGCCAAGCAGCTTTTCATCCCCACCTTGACCATTGCCCTGCTCGGCGCGATCGAGTCGCTGCTGTGCGCCCGGGTGGCCGACAATATGACGGCTCTGCCCCGCCACGACCCGAACCAGGAGCTGATGGCCCAGGGTGTAGCCAATATGGTTGTGCCCTTTTTCGGCGGCATCCCGGCCACAGGCACGATCGCCCGCACCGTCACCAATGTGCGCGCAGGGGGCAGCAGCCCGGTCTCCGGCATGGTGCACGCCGCCACCTTGCTGGTCATCGTGCTGGCGGCTGCGCCACTGGCCGAGTACGTGCCGCTGGCGGCGCTGGCCGGCATTCTGCTGGTGGTGGCCTGGAATATGGGCGAGTGGCATGAATTTGCGCGGCTGCGCCGCTTCAGCCTGCCCTACCGCACCATCCTGCTCGGCACCTTTGTGCTGACCGTGGTGTTCGATCTGACGGTGGCTGTCGAGGTCGGTCTGGTGCTGGCCTGCCTGTTCTTCATCTACAGGATGAGCACGCTGTTTCGCGTCGAGCCGCTGCCCAGCGAGATCGCCGGCACCCAGCTGATGCGGGTCTACGGCGCGCTGTTCTTCGGCGCGGTCGGCAAGGTCGAAGGTCTGGCCGAAACCCTGCCGGCCGGCTGCCACACCCTGGTGCTGGACCTGCATCAGTTGATCTCGATCGACACCTCGGGGCTGGACGCGCTGGTACAGCTGCAGCGCATGCTGGCACGGCAGGGCCAGCGCCTGGTGCTCTGTGGCCTCAACGAGCAGCCTGCCAGCTTGATTGCGCGCGGCGGACTGGCCGAGGCACTGGGGCCGGACGGCATTCATGCCGATTTGACCGCCTGGCGTGGCGCTTGCCGGCAAGCGGGCCTGTAAAATCGCCGTTTTTGCAGCCGATTGCGCCACGCCATGCCCCTGTTCTGGAAGCCATACAAGTCCGAAGTCAGCAGCTTCATCGATGAGCTGAAGGCCAAGAAGCCGACGCTGGAACAAGAACAGCGCGCCGGCCGTGCCCTGCTGTGGGATAAACCGGTGGACCGCCAGGCCCAGGCCGAATTCCGCGCCGCCAAGATCGCCCAGCAGCCTTACGTCTACCAGACCAAGGGCGACTGAAACCCCGCCCGTCTAGGAGCGCCGGCTTGAGCGACGCGCCGCTGCCCCCACTGCCGGCCGAGCCGGCCGCCGCCGCGACGCCGCTGACGGTGGATGGCGTCGCCGTGGCCCGCCTCTACGGCGAGCCGCTGTTCCAGATGCCGCTGGACCTCTACATCCCGCCGGATGCGCTGGAGGTCTTTCTCGAGGCCTTCCAGGGGCCGCTGGACCTGCTGCTGTACCTGATCAGGCGGCAAAACTTCAACATCCTCGACATCCCGCTGGCCGACGTGACGCGCCAGTACCTCAGCTACGTCGACCAGTTGCGCAAGAGCAATCTGGAGCTGGCCAGCGAATACCTGTTGATGGCGGCGATGCTGATCGAGATCAAGTCGCGCATGCTCTTGCCGCCCAAAAAGACCGAGGACGGGGCCGAGCCCGAAGACCCGCGCGCCGAGCTGGTGAGGCGGCTGCTGGAGTACGAGCGCATCAAGCTCGCCGCCGCCCAGTTGGACGCGCTACCGGTGCTGGGGCGCGACTTCCTGCGTGCGCAGGTCCATATCGAGCAGTCACTGCAGCCGCGCTTTCCCGATGTCGAGCCCAATGACCTGCGCGACGCCTGGCTGGACATCCTCAAGCGGGCCAAGCTGAACCAGCATCACCGCATCACCCGCGAGCAGCTGTCTGTGCGCGAACACATGAGCATCGTGCTGCGCCGACTGCAGGGCCAGCGCTTCGTCGAATTCGAGCAGCTGTTCGAGCTCAGCCGCGGACCGCAGGTGCTGGTCGTGACCTTCATCGCGCTGCTGGAGTTGGCGCGCGAGCGCCTGCTGGAGATCACCCAGGCTGAGGCCTTCGCCCCCATCTATGTGCGCCTGGCCTATTCACCGAGCCTGGCCGAACCGCTGCCCGAGCCAGTGTTCGAGACCGATCAGGCCTGAGCGGCGCGCCAGGTTGAAAAATGCGCTTCGGGCTGGCGCTGCATCATCTGCCCCACCGCCAGCACCGCCTGGGTGCGTGAGCTGACGCCCAAGGCCTTCAGAACGGCGGCCACATGGTCCTTGATCGTTTCGACCGAGACGCCCAGCTCGCGGGCGATGATCTTGTTGGGCTTGCCTTGCAGCAACAGGGCCAGCACATCGGTCTGGCGCGGCGTCAGCGAAAGCGCTTCAAGCCCGCCGGTGGTCTGGTAGGCCGAATCGCTGGCGGCCTGCTGGATCTGCTGCATGCGCTGCTGGGCCGGCGCCGGCTCGGCGGTGGACGACACCTCGTTGCCCAAGCTCATCGGCGGCACATAGATGCCACCGGACATCACCAGGCGCAGGGCCTGCGACAGCATCTCGGTGCTACTGCGCTTGGGCACAAAGCCCATCGCGCCCTGGTCGATCGATCGGATGACATCGCTGGCGCGGTCCGAGGCCGAGATCACCACCACCGGCAGGGCCGGGTAGGCGCCGCGGAATTCCTCCAGCAGATCGAAGCCGCTGGCGTCGCCCAGTTGCAGGTCCAGCAGCACCAGATCGAAATCAATTTGTTGCTTCAGCGTCAACCGGGCAGCGGCAGCGCTGTCGGCGCCGACCACCTGAACATCGTCACCCAAACCTTCGATGACGGTCTGTAGGGCCGACAGGATCAGCGGGTGATCATCAATGAGCAGTACTTTCATGCTCGGCCCTTTCTTCTCGATGCCTCAAACTTGGCGAAATGCTTAGCGATATGCATGGTCTTGGGCCTGGATCATAGGCAAGTGCTCCGGGCTTGGGCACAACCCTCATGGGGGATATCGCTGCCGCATTGGTTCGCAATTCGAACAAGTCAGAGGTAGCGCCGCGTCAGCGACTCCGCCACGCAGACCGGCTTGGCAAAGCCCTCGCACTCCACACTCACCTGCACCGCCAGCTGTGCCCCGCCCTCGATAGGCTCGTAGGACAGCAGCGTGAAACGCGCCCGCAAACGGCTGCCCACGGGCACCGGTGCGGGAAAGCGCACCTTATTGAGACCGTAGTTGATGCCCATGCGACTGTCCGCGACGCGAAAACCGCTGTCGAAAAAGGCCGGCAGCAGGCTCAGCGTCAGGAACCCATGGGCAATGGTCGCGCCAAACGGCCCGGCTGCCGCCCGCGCGGGGTCGGTATGTATCCATTGCTGGTCGTCGGTGGCGTCGGCAAAGCGCTGGATGCGGGCCTGGTCGACCTCGATCCAGTCGCTCAGGCCGATTTCCTGTCCCTGCAGCTCGGCCAGATCGGCCAGGCATTCGAAAGTCCGCATCGTCTAGTGGTCCAGCCAATCCCCCAGCGCCTGCCATTGCGCCAGATCACGCTCGACCCGGCTGGGAGCGACGTCCCACAGGGTCAGACCGCGGGCCGCCAGTTGCACATAGTTCTGGGTGTCGCGCAGCATGCCCAGCACCGGCAGCGCCAGGCCCTGCACGAACTGCTGCAGCTGCTGGGCCGACAGGGTGCCCTCGCGCGCGCGCATCCCCACCAGGGCCAGTTGCGGGCTCTTGCCGCCCGACTGCGCCTGCAGATCTTGCAGGGTCTGCAGGAATCCGTATGTCGCCTGGATGTCAAAAAGACTGGGCTGCAGCGGAATCAGAAGTTTGTCGGCCAGTGCGTGCAGCGAAGCGAGCTTCTTGCCATGCAGCCCGGCCGGCGTGTCCAGCACCACATGGCTGACGCCCTTGGGCGGCCTCAACAGGCCCTTGGCTTCGACATCCCAGCTCTGGATGACCGGCAGATGCGTCGCTCGCAAGGCCAGCCACTGGCGGGCCGACTGCTGGCTGTCGACGTCACCCAGCATCACCGCATGCCCTTGGCGGGCGTAGTAGCCGGCAATATTGCTGGCCAGCGTGCTTTTTCCGACGCCCCCCTTGGGGTTGGCGACCAGGATCACGGGCATGAAGTCTCCTGAGCAATCACGGGGAAACCATCGTAGCCGCGCCGCGCCGCGCACCGCAATGCGGGTGAACAGCGACAATAGCGCGATGTTTGCCCCCTCCCAAATCGAGGTGCGCCGTTTTTTCTGCGCCACCTACCGCAAGCTGCGCGACGGTGCGCCGCTGATCCCGATGGAAGCCATTGCCGCGCAGTGGATTGACGAGCACCCCGAATACCACGCCGAACTGGCCGACGAGGAGACCGCCGTCAACACCGTCTACACGGTCGAAGAAGGCAGGACCAACCCCTTTTTGCATCTCTCGATGCATCTGACCATTACCGAGCAGCAGTCAATCGACCAGCCCACCGGCATCCGCCAGGCCATCGCGCTGCTGGCAGCCAAGCGCCAATCGATGCACGAGGCGCAACATGCCGCCATGGACTGCCTGGGCGAGATGATCTGGGCCTCGCAGCGCAGCGGCCTGCCGCCCGATGGCCATGCCTATTTGGAGTGCGTACGCAAGAAAGCCACCTCTTGAGGTGGCTTTGGCAGGTGGGGGAGAGCTCGGATCAGGCCTGGTAGGACCCGCCGCCCAGCGACTTGCGCTCGTTTTTGCCCAGCGCCGAGTACAGCCCGCTGGCCTCGCCGGGCATCAGCACGTCGATCGCACGGTCTAGCGCGGCGGTGGCGCGAGCCAGCGACTCGCGCTGCGCGGCGACACGGCCGCCGGCCTGCACCAGACGGTGGCGCAGATTGGGCGGCACCTGGCCGCTGCGTGCGGCTTCGCTGAACATCGCGATCGCCTCGGCCAGGGCCTGGTGCAGCGCGCTGGCATGCAGCTCGATCGCCTGGCTGTCGCGCCGCAGCAAGGCCTCGCCCAACAGATTCAGGCAGCCTTCGACGGCCAGCAAGGGCTGCTCCAACGCCTGGCCCAAGGCCGCGTCTGGCAAGCTCGTCATTTCGGAAGTGGGCAAGGCGTGCATAGCGGTACCCGCCGCAAGGCGTTGATATTCGGTCAGCAAAAACAGTCAAACAGCGCCGGCTCGCACCGGCCGCCGCTCAGTGGGGCGCCACTCGGCTCAGCATTTCCTGGGCATTGGCAATCAGTTTGTCGGCCACCGCCTCGGCATTGATGCCGAACTTGCCGTCGGTGATGGCCTGGGAAATCCGTCCGACCTTCTCGGCGTCGAAGCTACCTTCCTCGGACACACCGGCGAGCAAGGCGCTGGCGTTGCTTGACAACGCGATCTTGGCACTGGCCTCCGGCGTCTTGCCGCCGGCGGCTTCGGCCGTCTTGGCACGGCCGGCGTCAGCGGCGGCGGGTCTATCCGTCCCGGCCGTCACTGGCGCCATCGTTTCTGGGCTGTTACCGATTTTCATGCTGCTCTCCATAGCTCAAGGCATCGCCCAAAGCTGTCCAGGTTTTTCGGTGTATCGACCCTTCCCCGCGGGACTTTAGAACTATCGCAAAACTGCGGGGCCAAACGCCCCCCTGTGCCTGCCTCATAGCAGCACCTCCACACGACGCTCACCGACCGCGCGGCCGGTCACGGTACGGCCATTCTCGAAACGGATCCGGACATCTTGGCCTTCCAGGCCCGGCTCCATGGCCTGGCCTTCGCTGGCAATAGCATAGCCGGCACCGCTGGCGAGCACCTGCACGCGCTCGCCGGCGGCAAACCAGCGCCGCTGTTTCAGATCCGTGCTGCGCACCGCCTCACCGACCACCAGGGGTCGCTGCAAGCTGCGCCCGTCGAGAAGGCCGGCGTCGGTGAACACCTGGCCGGACTCGGCAGCTATATCAATGTCGGCCGATTGCAGCTGGGCTTGAGACAAGACGGTGCCAGCCGGCAAGGCGGTGGTGGCCACCAGCACCCGGGCATAGACCTGCACCTGTACAGGCAGGCTGACGTTCCAGCGCGCCTGGCCGTCGACGCAGCGCAAGCCGATGCGGCTGCGCCCCCACATTTTCATGCCGCTGGGCAGATAGGGCTGGACCTGGGCGCAGGGCGCCAGGCGCAACCGCGCATCAAGCTGGCCCAGCTGCACCTCGATGCGCGCCTCCGGCGGCGCGCCAGCACGGGCACCGGCCAGCGCCAACGCCTGCACGCGGCTCAGCAGCTCAGGGCTCAGGCTCGACGGCGTCTGCGCTGTCGCGCCCGTCGCTGCCAGGCACAGCGCGAGCCCGGCGCCGAAGGCGCGGGTGCGGCTGGCCACGAGGGCAACAACGGCAGCGAAAGGGCGGGCTTTTTGAAGCATGGGGCGACTGTAGGCCCGAGCTGCCCACTCCTGAGGGCCGAAATGCGCAGCAAAGCCCGCTCTATTCCCGCTAATGTTTTTCGACCTGCCCAACACAATCCATCTCAACTGCCCGGACTGCCACCGAGGTCCCCATCATGATCAACCGACTGACCGACACGCTGAACTTCCAGACCCAGGCCCTGAGCCTGCGGTCGGAGCGCCAGCGCCAGCTCGCCAGCAATATCGCCAATGCCGACACCCCGGGCTACCAGGCCCGGGACATGGACTTCGCGCGGGCGCTGCGCGAAGCCACCGGTTCCAGCGCGGTGCCCGGCGCAATGTCAACCACCAGCAAGGGTCATATGGCGCCGCTGGCCGGTGCCCGCGCTGACGGCAACAAGCTCTACTCCGCCGCCGCCCAGACCAATCTGGACAGCAACTCGGTCGACATGGATCGGGAACGCGCCAACTTCGCCGACAACGCGGTGAAGTACGAGGCCACCCTTCGCTTCATCAATGGCAGCGTGCGCACCACGATGGACGCGATGAAGTCGCACAACGCGGCCTGATCCGCAGGAGAAGCCCATGTCGATGTTCCAGATCTTCAGCGTCTCGGGCAGCGCAGTCAGCGCGCAGAGCCAGCGACTCAACATCGTCGCCAGCAACCTCGCCAATGCCGACACCGTGGCGGGCCCCGACGGCCAGGCCTACAAGGCGCGCCAGGTGGTGTTCCAGACCGCACTGATGGGCGCCGGAGAAAACCTCGGTGCCGCCGGCGTGCGGGTGGCTCAGATCAGCGAAGACCAGACCGAGGGCCGGCGCGTGCACGACCCCAAGCACCCCAAGGCGGATGCCGAGGGCTATGTGACTTACAGCAATGTCAACACGGTGGAAGAGATGGTCAACATGATCTCGGCCTCGCGTTCCTATCAAAACAATATCGAGGTGATGAGCACGGCCAAGAGCCTGCTGCTCAAGACCTTGCAACTGGGCCAGGGCTGAGCCCGGGCCGGGAGGACTCCTGATGGACGTCGCAACGCTCAACAAGCTCAACGGTGGCAGCGGCACCGCCTCGGCCACCAAGAATGCGGCCGATACCCAGGACCGCTTCTTGAAGCTGCTGGTCGCGCAGATGCAGAACCAGGACCCGATGAACCCGATGGACAACGCCCAGGTGACCAGCCAGATGGCGCAGATCCAGACGGTCACCGGCGTGCAAGGCCTGAACACCACGATCCAGGGCCTGACCTCGCAGTTCACCCAGCTGCAGGCCCTGCAGTCGGTGGCCCTGGTCGGCCACGATGTAGCGCTGGCCAGCAACAACCTGGTGATCAACAAGTCCGCCGACGGCGTCGCCACCGGCAAGGGCTCCTACGACCTGACAGGCGCGGCTGACAAGGTCAAGCTCGAGGTGCTGAGTCCGGCCGGCCTGGTGGTCGACACGGTGGAGCTCGGCGCCCAGAGCGCGGGCCTGCACAAATTCACCTGGCCTGCCGACAAGGCGGTCGGCTACGACAGTCTGAACTTCCGCATCACCGCCAGCCGCGGCACGACCCAAGTCGCCTCGACACCTTACGCCACCGACAAGGTGGTGGCAGTCAGCACCAATGGCGCCAAGCTGCAGGTCAAGCTCGAAGGCATGGGCATCGTCGACTACAGCCTGATCAAGATGGTTGACTGACGACCGCCCTCCCAATACCGATACCGCATAAGTTCAAGGAAAAGCATCATGGGCTTCCAACAAGGTCTCTCCGGTCTGAATGCCTCGAGCAAAAACCTCGATGTCATCGGCAATAACATCGCCAATGCCAACACCTACGGCACCAAGTCTTCGCGGGCCGAGTTCTCCGATATGTATGCCACCGCGCTCAACGGTGCCGGCGCCAACAATGTGGGCATCGGCGTGCAGCTGGCGGCCGTGGCCCAGCAGTTCACCCAGGGCAACATCTCGATCACCGAGAACCCGATGGACTTGGCGATCAACGGCGGCGGCTTCTTCCAGCTCAGCGACGGCAAGAGCCCGGTGGTCTACAGCCGCAACGGCCAGTTCAAGGTCGATCGCGAAGGCTTCATCGTCAACAACGACAAACTCAAGCTGCTCGGCTATCCGGCCGACGGTACCGGTGTGATTCAGCCGGGCCTGGCCCAGCCGCTGCAGCTGCCCACCAAGGGCATCGAGCCGCAGACCACCTCCACGATCAAGATGGAGTTCAATCTGGACTCGCGCGCTAAGCCGACCGCGCCCTACACCTTGTCCGACCCGCTGGACCCCAACTCCAAAGTCGATGGCCTGGGCATCAAGCTCAAGGATCCGACGACCTACAACAACGCCACCTCGCTGACCGTCTATGACCAGAAGGGCCAGCCAGTTGCCGTGACCCTGTACTACCAGCGCGCGCACAACCCCGACGCCAGCGGCAACACGGTCTGGAATGTCTATGTGACGGCCAATGGCGAGCCGGTCAGCGTCGCTGCAGACGGCTCCGACATCACCGCCCCCGACAAGAACGAGCCGCCGCTGCCCTACGCCCAGCTGACCTTCCCGCCGACCGGCGGCAGCCCGGTGTTCCCGCCGCCCGGCACCCTGCTGGATCTGCGCATTCCAGCCGGCACCAACTCTGCCGGCGCGCCGACCCTGCCCATCCCTTTCGACCCCGCCGGCCCGGCGATCAGCTTCGACGTGCTGGGCGCCACTGAGAACGGTTCGAGCTTCGCCGTCACCGATTTGACCCAGGACGGCTATGCGCCGGGCCAGCTGACCGGCATCGTGGTCGAAGAGAACGGCGTCGTCACCGCCCGCTACTCGAACGGCGAATCCAAGCCGGCCGGTCAGTTGGAGCTGGCCAATTTCCGCAATATGCAAGGCCTGCAACCGCTGGGCGGCAATGTCTGGGCCCGCACCAACACTTCGGGGGACCCGGTGGTGGGCACGCCCGGAGACGGCAATATGGGCGCGCTGCAGCCCGGTGCGCTGGAAGAGTCGAATGTGGACCTGACGGCCGAGCTGGTGAATATGGTGACCGCGCAGCGCACCTACCAAGCCAATGCCCAGACCATCAAGACCCAGGACCAGGTACTGCAGACCCTGGTGAACTTGCGTTAAACCCGACTGAGGCCAGACCATGGACCGCATGATTTACCTGTCGATGGCCGGCGCGAAGGCGTCGATGCAGCGCCAGGATGTGCTGGCCAACAATCTGGCCAATGTCTCGACCAATGGCTTTCGCGCCGAGCTGCAGGCCTTCCGGGCCGTGCCGGTGCGCGGCGATGGCGCCAGCACCCGCGCCTACGCGCTGGAGACCACGATAGGCCACAGCGACCAGCCCGGCGTCATCAACACGACCGGCCGCAATCTGGACGTGGCCATGCAGGGCAATGCCTGGCTGGCCGTGCAAGGCCTGGACGGCACCGAGGCCTACACCCGGGCCGGTGCCATCGATGTCAATGCCGAAGGACTGCTGGTGCTGCGCAACGGCCTGCAGGTGCTCGGCGACGGTGGGCCCATCACGGTGCCTCCCGACAGCGAGGTCCATGTGGGCGGCGACGGCACCGTCACCGCCAAACTGCCGACCGGCAATCCGATCAATATCGGCCGGCTCAAGCTGGTCACGCCCGAGGCGCCGCTGACACGCGGCACCGATGGCCTGTTCCGCGCAGCCGATGGCGACCTGCCGGCCGACCCGAATGCCCGGCTGCAAGACGGCGCACTGGAGGGCAGCAATGTCAGCCCGGTCGAGACCATGGTCAGCATGATCGCCGCCGCCCGCCAATTCGAGCAGCAGATGAAGCTCTTGCAAATCGCCCAGACCCAGGGCCAGCAATCCGCCAAGCTGCTTGGTACGACTCAATAAGGACGCGCCATGATCCGCTCACTCTGGATTGCCAAGACCGGGATGGAAGCCCAGCAAATGCAGCTGGACACCATCTCACACAACCTCTCCAATGTTGCCACCAACGGCTTCAAGCGCTCTCATGCGGTGTTCGAGGACCTGATCTACCAGAACCTGCGTCAGACCGGAGCCAACACCACCGAGCAGACCGTGCTTCCGACCGGACTGCAGGTGGGCCTGGGCGTGCGCCCGGTCGCCACCTCGCGTAACTTCAGCCAGGGCAATCTGCAGCAGACCAGCAACAACCTGGATCTGGCGATCAAGGGCAATGGCTTTTTCCAGATCCAGATGCCTGACGGCACGACCAACTACACCCGCGACGGCAGTTTCCAGCTCGACGCCAACGGTCAGATCGTCACCAACAACGGCTACACGGTGCTGCCCGGCATCACCGTGCCCAACAACGCCCAGACCCTGACAATAGGCCAGGACGGCACAGTCAGCGTCACGGTGCCGGGCAATCCGTTGCCGCAAACCCTGGGGCAGATCCAGGTGGCGAATTTCGTCAATCCGGCCGGCCTGGACCCCAAGGGTCAGAACCTGTTCGCCGAAACCGCCTCCTCAGGCACACCCAATGCCGGCGCCCCCAATGCCAATGGCCTGGGCGCGCTGCAGCAGGGCTTTGTTGAAACCTCCAACGTCAATGTGGTGGAAGAGCTGGTGCAAATGATCCAGACCCAGCGCGCCTATGAGCTGAACTCCAAGGCAGTGCAGACCTCGGATCAGATGCTGCAAAAGCTCACCCAGATCTAAAACCCGGGAGACTGACCATGCGCATGCCGTTGATCCCGCCTCTGGCCATCGCCCTGCTGCTGGGCGGCTGCGCCAGCCTGCAGCAACCCCGCGTGGAACTGCAAAGCACCCCGGTGGTGCAGCTGCCGCTTATGCCTCCCCCAGCGGCGGCCAACGGCGCCATCTACCAGTCCGCCAGCTACCGTCCCCTGTTCGAGGACCACCGCGCCCGCCTGGTCGGCGACACAGTCACGATCCAGATCGTCGAGCGCATCAGCGCCAGCCAGAGCTCCAGCAGCGCGCTCGACAAGAGCGGCAGCCTGACGGGCGCCATCACTGCCTTGCCCGGCATCAATCCCGCTTCGCTGGGCCGCGCCACCGTCGGTGCCAGCACTGCCAACACCTCAGCCGGCAAGGGCAGCAACCAAAATACCAATGAATTCAGCGGCAGCATCACAGCCGTGGTCACCGGTGTGCTCCCCAATGGCCACCTGATGATCACCGGCGAGAAGCAGATCGGCGTCAACAACAACGTCGACGTGCTGCGATTTTCCGGGCAAGTCGATCCGCGCGCCATCCAGCAGGGCAATAGCGTGTCCTCGGCGGCGGTGGCCAATGTTCGCATCGAGCAGCGCGGCCGTGGCGCGACCGATCAAGCGCACGGAATAGGCTGGTTGTCACGCTTCTTTTTAAGCCTTTCACCGACTTAAGTTTGCCCAGAATCGGTCGCATAAGTCTTTGATGCGACCGCCATGCAAACCCTCCTCCTGACCCCCTTCAAGCCGCTGCTCGCGCTGCTGCCATTGCTGATGGCTGCGCTGCTGGCCGGCCCGGCCGAGGCAGCCCGCATCAAGGAAGTGGCCGCCGTGGCCGGCGTACGCAGCAATCCATTGAGTGGCTACGGGCTTGTCGTCGGTCTGGACGGCACGGGCGACCAGACCACCCAGGCCCCCTTCACTGGCCAGAGCCTGGCCGCAATGCTGCAGCAGTTCGGCGTGATCCTGCCGCCGGGCGTGACGATGCAGCCCCGCAATATCGCCGCCGTGATGGTGACAACCCAACTTCCAGCCTTTGCCCAGCCAGGGCAGCCACTGGACATCGCGGTTTCCTCGATCGGCAACTCCAAGAGCCTGCGCGGCGGCACCCTGATCGCCACGCCCTTGCGCGGCGCCGACGGCCAGGTCTACGCAATCGCCCAGGGCAATCTGGTGGTCGGCGGCGCCGGCGCCTCGGCCGGCGGGTCCAAGGTGCAGATCAATCATCTGAGTGCGGGCCGCATTCCGGGCGGCGCCCTGGTCGAGCGTTCGGTGCCGACCGCGTTGCAAACCGGCGACTTCATCCAGCTCGACCTGAACTCGATCGACTACACCACCGCCCGCGCGGTGGCCGCCGCGATCAACCGCGCCAAGGGCCCGGGAACCGCCCAGGCCCTGGACGGCCGGGTCGTGCGCGTGCGCGCACCGAGCAACCCGGATGAGCGCGTGAGCTTCCTGGCCGATATGGAAAATCTGCCGCTGGATCTGGCCGTGCCGGCCGCCCGCGTCGTCATCAATGCCCGCACCGGCTCGGTCGTGATGAACCAGGCCGTCACGCTGGCCCCCTGCGCGGTGGCCCATGGCAATCTGTCTGTCACGATCAGCTCGACCCCGGTGATCAGCCAGCCCAACGCCCTGTCCGGCGGCCAAACCGTGGTGGCCGAGAAGACCGATATCGCGATCAACCAGGCCCCCGGCGCGCTGATACAGCTGCCAGCCGGGGCGCAGCTGGCCGAGGTGGTGAAGGCGCTAAATGCGCTGGGCGCGACACCCCAGGACCTGCTGGCGATTTTGCAAGCGATGAAGAGCGCCGGCGCGATCACCGCCGAGCTGGAGGTGATTTGAGATGTCGTTCAATCCCCTGCCCCTGAGCACCCGCAGCAGCGCCGGCTCGGTCAGCGACAATCGCAGCATCGAGTCGCTGCGCGCGGCCGCCGCGCGCGACCCCAAGGCCAGCATCCGCGAGACCGCCAAGCAGTTCGAATCGCTGTTCATGCAGGAGGTGATGAAGAGCATGCGCGCCTCCACACTGTCTTCGGGCATGCTGGAGAACTCAGCCACCCAGCTGGGCACCGAGATGCTGGACACCCAGTTTGCCGGCAAGATGACCGGCCTGCCCGGCGGTCTGACCGACGCGATCACGCGCCAGCTGCAGCGCCAGATGGGCGTGGCCGCCGAGCCCGCCAAGGCGCTGCAACCGCTGCCGGCGCTGGCCAAGAAGAACATCGCCCCCCATGTGCAGAGCTTCATCCAGAAGCACGACGACGCCGCCAAGGCAGCCGAGCAGCAGACCGGCATCCCGGCTAGCTTCATGATCGCCCAGGCCGCCCACGAATCGGGCTGGGGCAAGCGCGAGATCACCGGCAAGGACGGCACCCCCTCCTTCAACGTCTTCGGCATCAAGGCCACCGCCAGCTGGACCGGCAAGGTTGCCGAAGTGCAGACGACCGAGTACATCAACGGCAAGCCGCAGAGGGTGATGGCCAAGTTCCGCGCCTACGACAGCTACGAGGACTCTTTCAAGGACTATGCGCGGCTGATCGGCACCAACTCCCGCTATAAGGATGTGGTCGCCAAGGCTGACACCGCCGAAGGCTTCGCCCGCGGTCTGCAGAAGGCCGGCTACGCCACCGATCCCGACTACGCCAGCAAGCTGGCCCGCGTCATCAACACCACCGTGCGCGTGCAGCGCGCGCTGGCCTGACGCGCCTACCAGCGTAAGAAGAGAGCCAAGCCATGGGAACCTCCGCACTGTTATCGCTGGGCATGCGCGCCATGTTCGCCAACCAGGCCGCGCTGCAGACCATTGGCCAGAACATCGCCAATGCCAATACACCCGGCTACTCGCGCCAGAGCGTCACACTGACCACGCCCGAGGGCCAGTTCACCGGCTCGGGCTACTTCGGCAAGGGCGTCAATGTCCAGACCGTCACGCGCGCCCACAACGAGTTCCTGACCAAGGAAGCGGCCGGCAGCAAGTCGGTGGCCTTCATGGACGCCACCCACGCCACCCAGCTGATCCAGCTGGAGAAGCTCTTCCCCCCGGGTGAGCGCGGCTTGGGCCAGGCGGCCAACCAGTTCCTCAATGCGATGGTCGATGTCTCGAGCAGGCCCTCCGATCTGTCGGCCCGCCAGGTGGTGCTGGGCCGGGCCAATGAGCTGGCCTCGCGATTCGCCAGCACCGGCCAACAGCTGGCCGATCTGCAGGCCGGCGTTGTCAGCGATCTGCGCACCAATGTCGACGTCGTCAACCAGCTCAGCAAGCAGATCGCTGCGGCCAATGACCAGATTGCCCGCGCCAATGGCACGGGCCACACCTCCAACGACCTGCTCGACAAGCGCGATCAACTGATTTCCGAGCTGAGTCAGTATGTGAAGGTCAGCACCCTGCCCTCCAGTGACGGCACCGTCGGCGTCTTCATCGGCGGCGGCCAGCGCCTGGTGCTGGGCAACCAGGCCCAGGACCTGACCCTGACCCCCGACCCCTATGACGGCTCACGCGTGCAGTTGAGCATCGACGAGGCCAACGGCGCGCGCGTGCTGGACGAGAGCAGCCTGACCGGCGGCTCGCTCAGCGCCTTGCTGAAGTACCAGAACAAGGACTTGCAGGACGCCCGCAACCTCGTCGGCCAGATGGCCGTCGCGATGGCCGAGCGCGTCAACGGCCAGCAGAAGCTGGGCCTGGATCTCTCCGGCACTGCCGGCTCCAACATCTTCTCCTACGCCCCGCCCCGCGCGCTGCCGTCCAACACCAATGCGCGTAACCCTGACGGCAGCTTCGCCTCGACACTGAGCCTGTCGGTCACCGATGCGACCCTGCTGCGCGCCGAGTCATATGTGCTGAAGGCCGACCCCAGTGGCGTGCCCGGCCAGTATGTGATGACAACCCGGCCGGGCGGAACCAGCGTCAGCCTCAGCGACACCCAGATCGAGCAGCAGTACGGCTTCACCGTCACCGCCGGTGGTGCGCCTATGGGCCCGAACGACAGCTTCCTGCTGGAGCCGGTGGCCCAGGCCGCCGTGACAATGAAGCGCGAGCTTGATGCCCCCAGCGGCATCGCTGCCGCCTCGCCGATTACTGCCGTGACTGGCACCGCCAATACCGGTACCGCCACCATTGCCTCGCTGTCGGTAGCCAACAGCAACTTTGCGCCAGCCCAGTATCCGGTGGCCATCGTGTTCCAGGGCGTTAACAACACCGACCCGAGCAAGCCGCCAGGCGTCGACTATGTGATGACGATGAACGACGGCACCATCGTCAACGGCACCTGGTACCCGGGCGAGGCGATGGGCAACTACCCGCTGCCGGCCGGCGACTTCGGCTTCCGGCTCGCGCTCAACGGCGTTCCCAAGGCCGGTGACACCGTCAATATAGACCCCACCAAGTCGGTCGCCACCAACAACGGCAATGCCCAGGCCTTCCTCGGCCTGCAGAAAGAAACCTTCATCGGCCGCGGCCAGAACGGCGTGGGCGCCACCCTGACCGACGCCTACGCGACCGCGATGTCCGATATCGGCTCGCGCGTGCAGGGCGCTGCCTATCTGTCCGAGGTCTCTACGAGCGTGGCCAGCAATGCCGAGTCGGTGCGCAGCAGCCAAGCCGGCGTCAACCTCGATGAGGAAGCCGCACGGCTGATGCAGTACCAGCAGGGTTACCAGGCCGCCGCCAAGGTGCTGCAGACCGGCCAGACCATTTTTGACGAGTTGCTCAGGATCGCGGCGCGCTGATCAGCGCCCCGCCACCTCTAGCCGTCCTCTTTCGGAGAATCCAGCATGCGCGTCAGTACTGCCAATATGTTCGACAGCAGCATCTCGACGCTGCAGCGGCGCCAGCAAAGCATGCAGGAGAGCCAGCAGAAGCTGACCTCGGGCAAGCGCATCGAATACGCCAGCGACGACCCCACCGGCGCGGCCCGTGCCGAGCGTGCGCTGTCATCGATCGAGCGTGTCGATGCCAATCAACGTGCGCTGGAGGCCAGCCGCAACAATATGTCGTTGGGCGAGTCAGCGCTGGGCGATGCCAACGAGATACTGCAGCAGATTCGCGAGGCCATGGTGGCAGCTGGCAATGCGACCTATAGCGATCCCGAGCGCGAAGGCCTGGCCAAGAAGATCACCGGGCTGCGCGACCAGCTGCTGTCGATCGCCAACCGCCCCGACGGCTCGGGAGGCTTTGTCTTCGCCGGCCAAGGCGCCGAGGGCGCGCCTTTCATCGATGCCCCCGGAGGCGTGACCTACATCGGCACACCCGGCTCGGTGCAAAGCGGCAATCTGGAACAGTACGCGATGAGCATCGACGGCCGCATGGCCTGGGAGCAGGCACGCAGCGGCAATGGCACCTTTGTCACCGCCGTACAGCCCAATACCGTCGACCCGAGCAACCCGCCAGCCAAGAGCTGGATCGATGCCGGCCGCGTCAGCAACCCAGCCTTGCTGACCGGATCGAGCTACCAGGTCCAGGTCAGTGGCAGCGGCGCCACGGCCACCTACTCGGTGCTCGACATCACCAATGGAACGACCGTCGCGACTGGCCCCTTCGCCTCGGGCAAGACTATCGACTTCGACGGCATCAGCGTGACGCTGACCGGTCAGGCCGCCGATGGCGATATGTTCAGCATCGAGCCGTCCGCAGTCGGCCTGGGCGTGTTCGATGTACTGGACGGCACCATTGCCGAGCTCCGCACGCCGCTGCGAGGCGATACGCAGATCGCCCAGACGAACGCGATGCGGCTGCGCGACCTGGACTCGGTGATCGGCAATATGCAGAACATGCGCACCGAAGTCGGTGAGCGCCTGAACAATCTGGACGGCAGCCAGTCGCGCATGAGCTCGCTAAAGCTCTACAACCAGACCGAGCAGTCGGCGGCCGAGGACCTGGACATGATCCAGGGGATTTCCGATTTCCAGAACCAGCAAGCCGGCTACGATGCGGCCCTGAAGACCTATGCCTCGGTACAGCGCATGTCGCTGTTCCAGTACCTCAATCTCTGAGCCTCGATGACCACCAACTCCCACAGCATTCTCGGCAGCCTGGCCCTCGGCTACGCCCCCATGATCGACCGGCAGCGCATGGTCACCGCGACCCGGCTGACGGTCTTCCCGCTGCGCCCCGATGCCCGACTCGACGCGGGCGAGCTGCTCGCCTCCGTGGCCGAGGCTTGGCCCGCCGATGGCGGCCCGGCCGTGCTCAACGTGCTCAGCGAAAGCCTCTTGCAAGGCCTGCTGGCGAGCCCGCCAAGCGCCAATTTGATGCTGGAGCTGCCGGCCTTCATGGCCACCGATCCAGCGCATGCCGAGGCCCTGCTGGCGCTGAAGAAGAACGGCAACACCCTGCTGCTTAAGGGCCGGCCGCTTCACGAGCTGGCCGCCGAGCTGCAGACCTGCTTCAAGTACGTGGCGCTCGATCTGGAGGATCAGCGCGCCAATCCGGCCCCGGTTGGCGCCCTGCCCAAGCTGATCTCTGGCCTGCGCGGCGCCGAGGATGTTGAGGCAGGCTTCGCCAGCGGAGCCGTCGGCGTGCTGGGCTGGCCGCTGGACGGCGCTTATGACGCACCGGCCGGCACCGCCAAGGCCGAGATCCAGGCCGATCTGCAGATCATTGTCCAGCTGATGAGCCAAGTCGACCAGGGCGAGGACATCGATAAGATGGAAGCCACACTCAAGCGCGACCCCAGCCTGGCCTTCAAGCTGTTGCGCTACATGAACTCGGCAGCCTTCGGCCTGCCGGTCGAGGTGTCCTCGTTCCGCCACGCAATCATGCTGCTGGGCTTCGCCCGACTCAAGCGCTGGCTGGCCCTGTTGCTGACGACGGCCAGCAAGGACCACACCATGCGTCCCGTCATGTATGGCGCGCTGCGCCGCGGCCTGCTGCTGGAAGAGCTGTCCAAGGGCATGGGGGACGCCGAGGCGCGCGACGAGATGTTCATTTGCGGCTTGTTCTCGCTGCTGGACCATATGCTCAAGCAGCCCTTCTCGCGCCTGCTGCAGTCCATTCCGGTGCCCGAGCGCGTACGCCAGGCCTTGGTGGAGCAGACCGGTCCCTACAAGCCCTATCTGGATCTGGTGCAGGCGATCGAGTCCGAGTCGGTGTTTGACTACCGCCATGCCGCCGAGCAGCTGATGCTGGGCGCCGAGGAGATCAACCACGCGCTGCTGCGCGCGCTGGCCAAGGCCCGCCAGCTGGAGTGAGCGGCAGGCCTCGCTACACTGCGGGCGCCATGCCCACCTCTCCCGCCCAGCTCTCGCTGCTGCCCCAGGACCTGGCCGCCTTGCGCGGCCTTATGGGCCTGCTCAGCGACCCGGTGCTGGTGCTGGACGGCGAGCTGCGCGTGCTGGAGGCCAACACGCCGGCCCAGCAACACCTCGATGTCGTGATCGGCCATGGCCTGCAGGCCAGCCTGGGCGGCCGTCTGCACGATTGGCTGCGGCTGGCCAGCGCGGCACAGGCGCAGGGCCGCCGCGCCCCGCCGACCCCGGCCCTAGCCCTGAACGGCGGTGGCCGCGCTCATCTGAGCCTACTTGCGCTACAGGCCGAGGAGGAGGATCCGGCCCGCTGGCTGCTGCACGCCCGTGTGCAGCAGGCCGTTGTGCCAGTCAGCCCACCAGTCAAAGCACTGAAACGCCCGGTGGCCCTGTCGAGCTCACCGGCGAGCGATCCTGCGGGCTCCGAGCTCGGCGCGGCCTGGGCCCGTGAGCTGGTGCATATTTTCTGGTCCTCGCCCTTCCCGGCCTACCTTCTCGACGGCCAGCAGCGACTGCAGGCCGCCAATGCGGCCTTTGCCGAGCTGTGCGGCCGCGAGCCCTCGGCACTGCAGGGTTTGGCGCTGGCCGAGCTGCTGGCGCCGGGCGACCGCGCCGGCCTGCGCCCGGCACGGCCGAACAGAGCCCTGGCCCGCTCGTTGGCGCGCGCAGTGGCCATGCCCGACGAATTTCGCCTGATAGACGGCAGCGGCCGCGAGCGCTGGATGCGCTGCACCCAGCACCGACTCAGCGCCTCCGACGCGCCCGAGCTGAGCCTAAATGTGCTTCAGGACCGCACCGCCGAGCAGGCCGCCCGCGAGCAGGCCGAGCGCGCCCAGACCGAGATGGAACAGTGGTTCGAGCTGAGCCCGCTGCCCATGGTGCTGTTCGACGAGAGTGGCCTGCTGCTGCGCGCCAACAGCGCCTTCGCGGAGCTGAGCCTGGCCAATCCGGCCAGCCTGCACGAGGCCGCGCCGGCGCTGCAGCAGTTGTTGGCATGGAGCGCCGGCCGGCCGCTGCCCGAGCTGCTGCAGGCCCAGCAGACCCTGCAGACCCAGGCCATGCTGATCGACCCTTCGGGTCGCACCCGCTGGATGCTGGGCCGGCTGCGGCCGCTGAGCTGGTCGGCCACGCAGGCGCAGCGCCGCTTCATGGCGGTGCTGGAGGACCGCAGCCTGGAGCAAGAGCGCGACCTCGCCCACCAGCAGCTCGATGCCTTGATGGACACCGCTGGCGTCGGCTTGGCCACCTTCCAGCAGGACGCCGGCTGGCTGCGCCCGCGCAGCGCCGGCGGCGGCGGCGAGAGTAGCAAGCGAAACAGTCTGGCCGGCCTTCAAGGCGTGGGCCGCGACATCGTCGAGCCCGATTCTCTGCCCGAGTTCGAGCGCTTGCAGCGCGCGCTGAAGACCGGTGACCGGGTCGAGGTTCGCTATGCGGTGCGCCACCCCGAGCTGGGCCGGCGCTGGCTCCTGACCCGCGTCGAGCCCGGCCAGTTGGCCTCGGGCCAGCGCACTACCTCGGTCGTAACCCTGGACGTGACGGCCCAGCAGCAGGCCGAGCGACGCAACGAACAGCTGCTGCGCGAGCTCTCCACCATCATGGACAGCTCGGGTGTCGGCATGGCCTATCTGCGCGCCAAACAGCTGCTGCGCTGCAACGGCGGCTTCGAGCAGATGCTGGGCCTGGACAGCGGCACCGTGCCGGGCACGCCGGTGGCGCGCCTTTTCGCGGCCCTGCCGAGCCTGGGCGAGCAGGTGCAGGAGGCGCTGTCGGCGCTGGACGCCAGCCAGAGCTTCGAGGCCGAGTTCGTTCAGGTCGGCTCGGACCGCTGGCTGTCACTGAGCCTGCGAAAGGTGCAGGGACCGGCCGACGAGGCGGTGGCGGTGATCAGCGACATCAGCCGGCTCAAAGCCCAGCAGGCCCAGCTGGAAACCCTGGTACAGGACCGCGAGTTGATGTTCAGCCTGTCCGATGTCGGCATGGCCATCCTGCGCCAGGGCAAGATCGCACGCGCCAACGAGGCGCTGGCCAGCATGAGCGGCTACCGAATCGGCGAGCTCAACGGTCTTGACCACCGCGAGCTGTTCGATTCCGAGTTTGACTACGAGCGTCAGAACCAAGCGATGCGCCAGGCGCTGGCCAGCAGCGGCCAGTGGCGCGGCGAGCGGCGCCTGCGCCGGCGTGACGGCGCGGGCCTGTGGATGCAGGTCAGCAAACGGGTGATGCGGCCCGGCGCACCGGACGAGGGCCTGATCGCGACCTATGTCAACGTCGACGACCGCTGGCGCGCCCAGCAGTCGTTGATGCTGCAGACCGAGCGGGAGCGCGCGGTGCTGGACTCGGTGCTGGTGGGCATCGTCACCGTCGGCCGCGGCGGCATCGAGTGGATGAACCGCTCGGCTCGGCGCATGTTCGGCGGCGACCTGGTCGCCTTTGCCGGTCAGCCGATGAGCATGGTGGCAACCCCTGACCCCAATCACCCGTTCCGCCAGACCCATTACCTTGACGAGCTGACGGAGGGCCAGGCCGAGACCTTCGAGTGCCGGCTGAAAGCGCGAGACGGGCGCGAGTTCTGGGTGGTCGGCAATGCTGTGGTGACCGGCGCTGAGCACAGCGGCCGCCAATTGACCTATGCGCTGCTGGACATCGAGCGGCGCCGCCAGGCCGAGGCACAGACGCTGCAGGCCCAGGTCTCGCTGCGCCGCATCATCGCGGCCGCGCCGCTGGCCATCAGCCTGCACGACGCCAAGACCCTGGCGGTCGAGCAGATCAATCAGGCGGCCGCCGCGCTGGCCGGCCGCAGCGAGGCCGAGCTGATCGGCGCCAGCCCCGAGATGATGTTCGGACCCGATCAGGGCGCCATCATCCGCGGCGATATGGAGGCGGCACTGCGTGTTGACGATGTGACGCAGCGCGAGTACCGCATCAGCCTGCGTGGCGAATCGCGCGTCTGGGACGCACGCTATCTGCACCTGGCCGATGTGGCCGATGCCGGTGGGCTCAGCGAGCCCGAGCAATTGCTACTGGTGGCCAGCGACGTGACCGAGCACCGCGCGGCAGAGGAAGCGCGCCTGGCCGCCGCGATCGCGCAGCGCGAGTTGCTGGTGCGCGAGGTGCATCACCGGATCAAGAACAATCTGCAAGGTGTGGCCGGCCTGCTGCAGCAGATCGCCTCGCGCCGCCCCGAAGTTGCCGGCGTGATCAGCGAGGCGGTCGGCCAGGTGCAAGCGATTGCCCAGGTCTATGGCCTGCAGGTCGGCTCGGCTGGACCCTTGCGCGTGCGCAAGGTGGTCGAGGCCATCATCGGCTCGGTGCAGCGCATGTCCGGGCGCACGATTGCGCTCAGCATCGAAGGGCCGCTGGCCGAAGATGTGCATCGCTGGGCCCTGCCCGAGGCCGAGTCGATTCCGATCGCCTTGACCCTCAACGAGCTGCTCAGCAATGCGATCAAGCACGGCAGTCAGCAGGCGCTGCATTGCGCGCTGGTCTGCCAGACCGACCGTGTCAGCCTGCGCATCGTCAATGAGGGCCGCTTGCCCGAGGGCTTCAAGCTGGCCAATGTGCCCGGCGGCGTGTCCGGCCTCGGCTTGGTACGGGCGCTGCTGCCGCGGCGCAGCGCCAAACTAAGCCTGGAGCAGGCGGGCGATCAGGTGGTCTGTCAGGTCGATCTGCTGCCGCCAAGTGTCAACCTGATGGCGCCTTTGTGAGTTGAGTGACAATGCGTCAAACAGCGCCATGCGCGGGCGGGGGGACTTCCTGGTGAGTTCGAAGGGCAAGATTCTTGTGGTCGACGATGACCGGCTGGTGCTGGCCACCCTGACCCATGGCCTGGCGCAGGCTGGCTACGACGTCATCGATGCCGACAACGGCGATGACGCCATCCTGCTGGCCCGTGAGCACCGCCCGGACCTGGCCCTGCTGGACATTCGCATGGAAGGCATGAGCGGCTTCGATGTCGCAGCCTATCTGCGCGAGTACCTGCAGCTGCCCTTCATGTTCCTGTCCGCCTTTGCCGACGAAGAGACGGTGGCCAAGGTCAAGGCGCTCGGCGCGGTGGCCTATCTCGTGAAGCCGCTGGACATTCATCAAATCGTCCCAGCCGTAGAGGCCGCGTTCGCGAACCGGCCCGAGCGCAGCGCCGCGCCACTGCGTCCGCTGCTGCCGCTCGAGTCGGTGCTGGATCAGGTCGTACCGCTGGCGGTAGGCGTTCTGATGCACCGCTACTCGCTGTCGCGCCAGGAGGCGCTGGCACGCCTACAGAAGCTGGCCGACTCGGAAGGCCGCGCGCTGGCCGACTCGGCGCTGCGCCTGATCGAGGCGGTCGAGCTGCTGGCACTGCCCGGCCGCTGAGCCCTCAGCGTGCCAGCGTGAAGTAAAAGCGCGCGCCCTGACCCACCTCGGACTCGGCCCAGATCTCGCCGCCATGGCGATGCACGATGCGGCGTACTGAGGCCAAGCCGACACCGGTTCCCTGAAAATCGCTGGCGCTGTGCAGACGCTGGAACACGCCGAACAGGCGCTCGGCGAAACGCATATCGAAGCCGGCGCCGTTGTCGGCCACCATATAGACCAGCTCGCCGCCCTGCTGCTGGCGCTCGAAGCTGATCTCGGTGTGCTCGCATTTGCCGCTGTACTTCCAGGCATTGCTGAGCAGGTTCTCCAGGACCATGCGCAGCAGGGTCGGATCGCCCTGCACCAGCAGATCGGGCTGAATGCGCACCAACGCGCGGCGCTCCGGCGCGGCCCGGCGCAGCTCCTCAACCACCAGCCCGGCGAGCTGCGACAGATTGACCGGCTGACGCTGCAGCGGCTGAGCCGCCAGCTGAGTCAGCGACAGCAGCGCATCGATCATGCTGTTCATGCGGGTGGCTGCCCCCATCACGCGGTCCAGATGGTCGTTGCCGATGCGGTCCAGCAGGCGGCCGTAGTCCTCCTTGAGGATGCGGGCAAAGCCCTCGACCACCCGCAGCGGCGCGCGCAGATCATGCGAGACCGTGTAGCTGAACGACTCATGCTCGGCCCGCGCGACCTCGGCCGCCTCTGCCGCCAAGGTGGCCGGCACCGTGTCCAGCGAGCCCTGCGGCCACAAGCTCAGCAGGCTCATGCCGGGATGACCTGGCACCGGCGACAGGCACAGCCACCAGGATCCGCAGGCCAGGCCGGTGGCCGCGCCTGGCGCCAACGCGGTCTCGCGGATTTCGGCCGGCAGGGCGTCCAGACAGGCCAGCCAGGGCTGGCCTCGCAGTTGCTCGGCCGGCCGCCCCATCAACTGCGCCGCCGCCGCATTCAGGTCCGCCAGTTGCGGGCTCTGGCCGGACGGTCCGCGCAGCAGCCAGGCCGGGCCCGGCAGCGACTGGATCCAGCCGGTATCAAACGGCTCGCGCGGCGCCGGCGCGGCGAGCAGGCCGGCAGCCTGCTGGCCCTGAACCACCGGCAAGGCCTGTGGCGATCCCACTGGCCTTGCCGTGCCGATATGCCCGGCAAATCGGCCCTGCCCGTCCAGACAGACCTGGGCCCGCAAGAGCCAGCGGCCCGAAAACTGTGCCGCCGCGCCGCTCTCCAGGCGTGCGCAGACCTCAACATCATTGAACGATGCCTCCTCCTGCAGACGCTGCAGCAGGCTGGCATGGCCCTCGCCATCGGTCAGCGCGAAACGCTCCCACAGGGTTTCGGTCGCCGCCGCACCCACCCAGCTGGACGCCGGCGCCGCCTGCGGCGCGCGCCAGCGCACCAGATGATGCTGCGCATCGGTCTGCCACTGCCAGTCGCTTTGCAGCTGCGAGAGCAGTTGGGCATGGGTGCGCGCCTCGCGCAGAGCCTCGCCCAGGCGCTGGCGGGTCAGGCGCACGCCGATATGCCAGCCCATGGCCGCCACCGTTAGTAGCAGCAGCCCCAGGGCCAGCGCGCCGCCGAGGAGCAGCCAGGACTGGCCATAGCTAGACGCGTCAGGCCAGGCCAGCCAGGCCAGCAGCAGCAGCGCCGCCAGCGCGGCGGCACCCATCCACGGCCAGCGGCGCGAGGCGGATCGAGCGTCACTGAGGCTGTTCATTCGATGCATTGTATGTAGGCGCCCGAGGGGCAAGATCGCCACCAAACAACACTCAAGTACGCCCGCCCCGGGTCGATATCCGAAGCAGGATCTTCAAAAGTCGAGCCTCGCCCCGCGCTGCTCCCGACACTAGCGCGCCACCGATGACAGCCAGCATGAAACCGCCCCCGTCGCCATCCTCGCCGCCCCGCCATGAGCCTGCTTGAGGCCGACACCGACGACGCCGACGCACAACCGGGCTGGCCCTCGCTGCTGCCGTCCAGCGATGTCCAGGCCCTGACCGACCAGCTGCCAGTCGGTCTGCTCGTGCTGGAGACCGGCCATGGCCGGCTGTTGCACATCAACCGCGAGGCCGAGCGCCTGCTGGGACTGCGGCGCGGCCAGGTGCTGGGGCGCCCCGCCGTGCAGGCGCTGCCGACTGCGCTGGCCGAGCTGTGCCAGGCCGCGCGCTGGCGCGCGCTGGAGAACGGCCACCACGCACCACGCGAGGGCCTGCGCCTGAACACACCGCTGGGTCCGCGCTGGCTGCAGTTGCAGCGCAGCCTGATCGCCTGGTCGGGGCTGCGCCGGCCGGCCGGCGTGCTGAGCCTGCAGGACGGCAGCCAGCAGCGCCAGCTCGAACGCGCGCTTCAGGAGAGCGACACGCGCTTTCGCGAGGTCACCGAGGCAGTCAGCGAATGCCTGTTCGTCACGACGCCAGACTGGGACCGGCTGCATTTCAGCTCGCCGCTGCTGCTGGACCTACTTGGGCTCAGCACGGTGGACCTGAGCCAGGGTCCGCGGCTGTTCGAGCCACGCATCCACCCCGCGGACCGGCCGCTGTATGCGCGCCGCCTGCTGGCCCAGGCCCAAGGCGAGGCCAGCGATATGGTCCTACGCATCCAGCATCCGGCCAAGGGCCTGCGCTGGCTGAGGCTGCGCTGCCGCCCGCAGCGCCATCCGAACGGCCAGGATCTGGTCTACGGCATCCTGGCTGACATCACCGATGAGCACCAGCGGCATCGCGAGCTGGCCCAGGCGCGCGATCAGGCCGAGGCTGCCAGCCTGGCCAAGAGCGAGTTCATGGCCAATATGAGTCATGAAATTCGCACGCCACTCAACGGCATGCTGGGCATGACCGAGTTGCTGCTAGGCACCGAGCTGAGGCCGGCCCAGCGCGTGTATGCCGATGCGGCCCTGCGCTCGGGCCAAGATCTGCTGCGCCTGGTCGACGGCGTGCTGGACTTCGCCAGTGCCCAGGCCGGCCGACTCGACATCGACAGCCTGCCCTTTGACCCGGCCCAACTGACAAGCGACTGCCTGTCGCCCTTCGAGGCGCAGGCTCGGGCCAAGGGCCTGCAGCTGAGTCTCGACGAACCGGCCGGGCTGCCGGCACTGGTGCTGGGCGATGCCGGTCGGATCCGCCAGGTGCTCGACGAGCTACTGCTCAACGCGCTCAAGTTCACCAGCAGCGGCTGGGTGACGCTGGGCCTAGCGATAAAGGAGGGTCGACTGTGCTGGAGCGTCAGCGACTCCGGCGTCGGCATGAGTGCGGCCGCGCTGCCAGCCATGCTCAAGCCCTTCACCCAGGCCGATGCCAGCCTGGCCCGCGCGCACGGCGGCACCGGCCTGGGTCTGGCGATGGCCGCCGAGCTGGCCCGGCTGATGGGGGCCGACCTGCTGGCCGACAGCAGCCCCGGCCTGGGCTCGCGCTTCACGCTAAGCCTGCCACTGCGACTCCCGCCGGACTCCAGCGGCCGACCCGGCGCGCTGGTGCTGGTGGTTGAGGACAACCCGGTCAATCAGCAGGTCAGCGCCGAGATGCTGGCTCGCCTGGGCTGCCGGGTGCAAGTCTGCGCCGACGCAGCCAGCGGCCTGCAAGCTTTGTGCGAACAGCAATTCGACCTGGTGATGATGGACATCCACATGCCCGGCATGGACGGCATGCAGGCCCTGAGCCTGTTCAGGCTCGGGGCCAGCGAGAATCACAAGTTCGCCAGTCCGCCCGCCACCCCGGTGGTCGCGGTCACTGCCAATGCACTCGAAGGCGATGAGCAGAAGCTGCGCCACCATGGTTTTGATGACTATTTGCCCAAACCGTTCCGACTCGGCCAGCTGCAGGACATGCTGGTCCGCCGTCTCCCGCCTGACAATAGAGTCCAGCAGGACGCCGCGCCGACCGAGCCCAAGGACCCACTGATGCCGCGCGATGGAAGCACCATGTCAACTCAGAGCCCCGCCACTCCCGCCACGCCCATCCTCGACCCGCAGGCCATTGCCCGCCTGCGTGAGCTCGACCCCGGCGGCGGCAACAAGCTACTCGAACGGGTCATCGCCGCCTTTCTGAAGTCGCTGGAGCGGCTGCTGCCTGAACTCGGCCAGGCGCGAGCCAACGGCGGCCTCGATCTGGCGGCGGTCCGCCATGTCACGCACACCCTAAAATCATCTTCGGCCAGTCTCGGGGCGCTCAAGCTCTCCAAGCTCTGTGCCGATATCGAAACCATGGCGCGCAACGGTCAAACAGAAGGTTTGGACATCTTGCTGGACGGCATGCATGATGAAGTGGCGCGTGTGCGTGGGGCCTTGAACGAGTTATTGGCGAACCCTTGATGAATGCCGTGAGTCAAAACCTGGATGATGACCTGCCCGAGCAGCCGCGCGTGCTGCTCGTGGATGATGACGAGGTCAATCTCTTGCTGACCGCCATCGCCCTGCGCGAGCGCGGCTTTGACATCACCGAGGCCACCAGCGGCGAAGAAGCTCTGCGCATGATGGCCGAATGGAGCCCCGACGTGATCGTGCTCGACGCGATGATGCCCGAGCTCGACGGCTTTGAAACCTGCCGCCGCCTGCGCGAGATGCCGGGCTTCGAGTCGACGCCGGTGCTGATGCTGACCGGTCTGGACGACGAGGCCTCCATCAACCGCGCCTACCAAGTCGGCGCCACGGACTTCTTCGTCAAGTCGCCGCAGTGGAGCCTGCTGGCCGGGCGCCTGCGCTATCTCTTGCGCAGCTCTCGTACCCGCATCGAGCTGGAGCGCAGCAAGGCGCGGCTGGCGCGCGCGCAAGACCTGGCACGTATGGGCAGCTTTGAGTGGCACCGGGGCTCGGGCGGGTTTATGCTGGCGGCCGAGGCGCTGCGGGTGTTCGGCCTGGGCAACCACGAGGCGCTGGACTTCATCGGCGCGATGCGCATGGTGCCACGCGAGGAGCGCAAGCTCTTCCTGCATCTGCTGCGCGATGTAATCGCGCACAACTCGGTGCTAGTGACCGACCTGTCGGTGACCCTGCTGGACGGGCGCCAACGCGTCATCCATATCGAGGCCGAGCCCGAGTTCAACGAGCATGGCAATGCCAGCGGCTATACCGGCGTGTTGCAGGATGTGACAGACCGCCGCATGGCCGAGGACCGGATCCGCCAGCTCGCTAATTTCGACGCGCTGACCGGCCTGCCTAACCGTCGCCAGTTGATCTGGCGCACCGAGCGCGCGATCGAGCAGGCGCGCCGCATGGGCCACGAGGTGGGCCTGCTGCTGATCGATCTGGACCGCTTCAAGGTCATCAACGATACGCTGGGCCATGCCGCCGGCGACGAGTTGCTGATCGAGGTCGGCCGGCGACTGCGCGGCTGCGTGCGCCACTCCGACCAAGTCATCGAGGGCATGCTGGAGTCGGTCGGCGGGCGCTCGCACCGCACGCTGGAGGCCGTCGGTCGCCTAGGCGGCGACGAGTTCGTGGCCTTGCTGCCCGAGGTGGTCGACGAGCGCGATGCCGAGCGAGTCGCGCAGCGGGTGCTGGAGGCGTTGCGCGAACCAATCTTCATCGCCGGCCAGGAGTGCTTTGTCACCGCCAGCGTCGGCATCGCGATCTACCCGCGCGACGGCCTGACGATGGCTGATCTGTTGCGCAATTCCGACGTCGCTATGTATGCGGTCAAGAGCCAGGGCCGTAATGCCTCGGCCCTCTACACGCCCCAGCTCTCGGGCCGCGGCCGCGAGAACTTAGAGCTAGAGAGCGCACTGCACAAGGCCATCGAGCGCGGCGAGCTGGTGCTGCACTACCAGCCCAAGATCGATGTGAGAGCGGCCCGCATGGTCGGTGCCGAGGCGCTGATGCGCTGGCAGCGCGGTAATGTGCTGGTACCGCCGGGTGATTTCATCCCGCTTGCCGAGGAGACTGGGCTGATCGTGCCGCTGTCTGAATGGGCGCTGCGCGAGGCGGCCCGCCAGGCCAAGGTTTGGCAGCTGAATTTTGGCTTCTCGGACTCGATCGCGGTGAACCTACCGAACCGGCTGTTCGAGCGCTCGGACCTGGTCGAGCACATCCACCAGTGCGTCAGCGCCTACGGCATCCCGCACCGTGCGATCCAGCTGGAGATCACTGAGACCGGGTTGATGAAGGATCTGCAGAACGTGATCCCGGCCCTGCACCGGCTCAATGAGGTCGGCGTCGAGATCTCTATTGACGACTTCGGCACCGGCTATTCTTCGCTGGCCTATCTGACCACGCTGCCGATCTCTGAGGTCAAGATCGACCGCAGCTTTGTGCGCGATTTGGGCATCACGCCGCAAAGCTCGGCCGTGGTCACAGCCATCATCGCGCTGGCTCGCTCGCTGGGCCTGCGAGTGATTGCTGAGGGCGTCGAGACGCTGCGCCAGATGGAGGTGCTGCACCGCTTGGGCTGCTCGGTGATGCAGGGCTTTCTGTTCAGCAAGCCGCTGCCGCCCGATGATCTGGAGCGCTGGCTGGCCCAGACCGTGCTGCCGCGCAAGGCGCCCTGGATCGCCCAAGCCAGCGCCGAGTTCGGCGCCGAGGCCCAGGCCGCCGCGCGGCCAACCGGCGGCCTGCTGCGCTGACCGAGCCGCCCGCCATGGACGAGCGACGCCCGACCCCACCGCGCGCGGCCAGCACCCTGCCACCGGCCCAGGTGGCCAAGGCAGCGCTGCATCGACTGGCGCTGTCCAAGCAGGAACCGACACCAGAGAACTATGCGGCCGCCTATGCCGCCGAGTCGGGTGCCGGACCGGCACCAGCCGAGGCCCTGCCCGAACGGGTGCAGGCCTTGATGAACAAGCTGATGTCCATCGGCGTGGCCGATGCACAGAGCCGGCTGGACATCAACAAACTCCTGCGCGAGTCGCGCTGGGACGAGGCCCTGCGCAGGCTGGAGAAGCTGCAGCAAAGCGATGGGCCCGGCGCCCAGGCCGAGGCCATGGCCGCGCTCATGGAGCGTATGGTGCGCGGCCTTGAGCGCGGAGGCCGGCAATGGACCGTGGCGCGCAAGAAGGATGGGCTGCAGCGGGTGTTGAGCAGCAACCGCAGCGACCCGCAGCGCCTGCTCGCGCGCTTGCAGCAGTTGGTGCGCAGTTGGGACTCCGATGTCGCCGACGCCAATGTCGACACCCAGTTCGATGCCGGGGACGAGGAAGAACCGGGCGGCACGCCCAGCCAGTTCTTCACCGACAGCGAGTTCGGCACCGATCTGGACGGCGCAGCAGCGCCGCCCGCGCCCGCAGGCAACAACAGTGCCGCGCTGCAGGCCTGGGGCGCGATCGGCGGCAGTCTGCAGGGCACGGTCGAGCACGCGCTGCGCCTGCCCGATGCCGACGACGCGATGATCGCCGAGCTGCTGGGGCAGCTGCAGGCCGCGCAGCTGGAGCTCAGCATCCATGGTGCCGACGCCCCGCGCGCCGAGGCGATGGAGGCGCTATGCGTGCGCGCACGCCGCCTGCTGGACCACCGCCACCATGTCTTCGGTGCGCTTGGCGGCCTGTGTCGCGAGCTCAGCGCCAGCCTGGTGGAGCTGGCCGAGGACGACTCCTGGGCCCATGGCCAGTGCGAGGCGATGAACAATACGCTGGAGCTGGGCCTGTCGGCGCGCGGAGTGCGCTCGGTGGCCGAGATGCTCAGCGGCACGCGCGAGCGCCAGCGGGCGCTGCGCGAGGAACGCGGTCGGGCCCGCGACTCGCTGAAGTCGCTGATCCACAAGATGCTGGCCGAGCTCGGCGAGCTGGGCGAGCATACCGACCGCTTCCAGCACAGTGTGGGCCGCTATGCCGATGTGATAGAGAAGGCCGACAGCCTGGAGAGTCTAGCCGGCGTGGTGCGCGAGATGGTGGAGGAAAGCCGCAGCGTGCAGTCTCTGGTGCAGCAGACCCAGGCGCGGCTGAGCGCCGAGCACGACAAGGCCAGCAGCCTCAGCAAGCGAGTCAACGAGCTGGAGAGCGAACTCAAGCGCCTGTCCGACGAGGTCCAGACCGACCAACTGACCCAGATCGCCAACCGCCGCGGCCTGATCGCCGCCTTCACCGTTGAGCAGGCCAAGCTGGAGCGCCAGTCCGATCAGCAACCCAGCCAGCTGGCCCTGGCGCTGCTGGACATCGACAACTTCAAGAAGCTCAACGACTCGCTGGGCCACGCCGCCGGCGACACCGCTCTGAAGTCACTGGCCGAGCGCGTCTCGGCCTCATTGCGCCCCGGCGATATGGTGGCCCGTTACGGCGGCGAGGAATTCGTGCTGATGCTGCCCAACACCCCGCTGGACGAAGCTCAAGCAGTGCTGACCCGGCTGCAACGTGCGCTGTCGATGGCGCTGTTCATGCACGAAGGCAAGGACGTCTTCGTCACCTTCTCCGCCGGCGTCACCCCTTACCGCCCCGGCGAAACCCTCGAAGCCGCACTCGACCGCGCCGATGTGGCGCTGTATGAGGCAAAGCACACGGGGAAGAACAAGGCGTGTGTGGCGCCCTAAGTGCCCCCCAGAAGCTCGATGGCCCCAGCGAGGGCCCCGGTCAGCAGGCCTTTGCCGCGCGCCTCTGCGCAATGACATAGACATGGGCCTGCGGGTGCTGGTCGTACTCGAAGTGCCGCAAGGCGCAGCCGCCCTCCTGCAAGAGGCTCAGTATGCGGGGCACGCCCAGCGTGGCCGTGTACATGGGTACGCCCATGTGTGCGTCGAGGCGCTCATCCGGGACTTCCAGCCCGCCGGCACTGAAGAGCAGCACGCCACCCGGCGCCAAAGCCGCGCACAGCTTGAGCAGCACGCCCGCTTGCCGCGCCAGCGGCACATGCCACATGCTGTCCCAGGCGCTGATCAGCGCGTACTGCCGACTTGCCTGCCAATCGCAGACATCGGCCTGGTACAGAGCGATGGTCGGAAGGGTGGCGCGCAGCAGGCGCAGCATCTCTGGTGAAAGATCCAGCCCCTCGACGGCAGCGAAGCCCTGCGACTGCAGCAACGCCAGAAAGCGGCCATTGCCGCCGCAGCCCACATCGAGCGCACCATCCCGCTCCACCGTGAAGCCGATGGCGCGCAGCAAAGGCTGGATGCCGTCAGCCCGGTCGAGGTCAGGACGGGTCCAGCGATCAGCGATTCGGCAGTAGCTCGCGGCGACTTGTGAAGGTTCCATGGGGTTGGTAGCGTAACAGTGCGCCGGAGCGGGGGACCGCAGCGACCCGCCGCAGCAGTCTTGTTTGCCCGCCGACGACACACCCCGGCGCTCGTCTGAGGAGCCGATCACCAGCGCAAGGCGCTGCCCGCGAGCGATACGCAAGCCATGGGTCTTGAGCAGGTCAACAGCCCTACCCTCAACATGCGCTGTTGCGCAACGCACCACCTAGCGCGGAGCCAGACCGGTGCGGTCGTTGAAGATGCGGCGGTAGCGGCGGCTGGCGGGGCATCTGTGCGGCCTCAGCTTCGGGGCGGGCCACGCAGTGCCACGGGCTTGATTTTCAGTCTCCGGGCATTGCGGCTCCGGACCTTGTCCAGGGTCGCCATCTGCTTGGCATCCGCAGCCTCGGCGCAAGCCAGATGCAGGGCATCGCAGGCACGCAATGCGCTCGCCGCATCAAGCACCAATTGGCCGCGCGATGGAAGTTGGCGGGCTCGACCGGAAGCAGTCTGAGGTCGGCAGCGACCAGGCGTTCGAAGCGTGCCCAGGCCCCCTGCGCCTGCTGCGAATCGATGGCGCCGGTGCGCTGCTTGTTACCGAGGGCGCTGGTGAACTCCGGGATGCACCAGGCAGCGGCGAGGAGTTAGCTCTTTTCGCGGGCGTACCAGTCGGCGACGGGCTCGCTCATGCGCATGGCACTGCGGGCTTCGGTCAGTTCGGGCGCGAATGCCTTACGACTGCACTGCGCTGGCCGAATGGACAGACTGCCATCGACGGTGAGTTGCGTTTCCACCGTCGAGCCTTCGCGCAAGCCCAGCCGGCGCGCGACTTCGGAAGGGATCCGCAGCGCAAGGCTGTTAGCCCACTTGGCGACTTGCAGGTCCATGATGATGTATACCCTTTTCGAGGATACACACCCTACTCACTGATCGTCAGGCATCAAGGCCTGCGGCCGCATCCGCAAGATCACCATCGACGCACGGGCGCCGCAGCAGCGCGCACTGAAAGTACGCCCGGCGTCGCACCCCTCAAAAATTAAACGCCAACCTCAACCCCCCCCAATGCCGCCCCGCCACCGTGATCGGCGCGGCGACTTCCTTGAGGAGGACGAAGCGGCCGCCGCCCATGTCCCGGCGGTAGGTCTGCAGCAGGAAGGGGCGCTGGTTGCGGGCCGAGGCCAGGCCGGTGCGGTCGTTGAAGATACGGCGGTAGCGACTGTTGGCGGTGTTCCAGACCACGTCGCCACTGCGCTGCGGCTGGTTGTACTTCTTGTTGTGAGTGGCCACATAGCCGTTGCGGTCCACCGCGATGCAATACACAACCTTGTCGCTGAGGCTCAGCAGCCGCTCCTGCACCGCCGGAAACAGGCGGTCGGCCAGTTCGGTGAAGGGGGTCAGGTGTTGCGGCGGGTTGGTGCCGATGATCGGGCGGTAGTGCTCATCAAACAGCTGCTCGATGCGGATCGCGCCGGATGCCACCGCCTGCTCTAGCAGCGCGGCGATCTCGGCGGCGGCCTGCTGGGCGCCGCGGATCAGCGGTGAGTCGTCGACTTCGACGCCGGACTCGGCGATCTGCTCGATCAGCTCTTCTGACAGGCGCAGGAACCGCTCGCTACAGGCATAGGCCTTGCTCAGGCCGGCCACGGCCTGCTTGACTTCGGCCTCCAGCACGGCGGCGCGCTCGTTCAGGCTGGCCGTGGTGGCGCGGCTCTGCTCGGCAGAGGCCGAGATCAGGCCGACATCCTTCTCGACGGCGCCAAAGGCCGCATGAATGCTGCTCTTGCCGACGTCCGCGCCCTCGCTGGCCAGCTCGCGGCTGAAAGCGTCGATGCGCGCATCGAGCGCCGCGATTGAACCGATGATGGATTTGGAAGAAGACTCGACCCGGCCCGCCAGGTCCTTGACCGCATCGGCCACGACGCCGAAGCCGCGCCCGGCCTCGCCAGCGCGTTTGGCCTCGACCGAGGCATTGAAGGCCACAAGACGAGTCTGCAGCGCGATCTGGGTGATCTGGCCGGCCGCGTCCGAGACATCGCGTAGAGTCTGGACGATGCCGCCGACCTCGGCGCCGACACCGGCCAGCGCGCTGCGGGCGCGGCCGACCGCTTCGCGGGTCAGTCTGGTCGAGTCCCCGATGGCCTGCTGGGATTGCTGGACCTGCCCGAGCTGGCCGGCTAGGGCCTGCATAGCCTGCCCCTGGGCCTCGACGATCTTCTGGGTGTCTTCGAGCACGCCGCGCACCTCGGCCGCATCGCGGCCCAGGGTCGAGACCGAGCGAGACAGGCGCTTGACCACCTCAAGGCCAGTGCCGGGCGCGGCCGAGGCCGGGCCCGGCTCGGACGTTGCAGCGTCGGGGTGCCGACGCAACCAGTCGAACATGCTGAGTCCCCTCCGGCCGCATCGAGTGGCGGCCTGCCGTCTGCCGCTTGCTGCGGCGTTACTTATTACCAGTCGCGCAGCTTAACGCGCAAACGGGCAATCGACTGACTGTGCAGCTGGCAAACGCGCGACTCCGTGACCTTGAGCACGGCCGCGATCTCCTTGAGGTTCATGTCGTGCTCGTAGTACATGCTCATCACGAACTGCTCGCGCTCGGGCAGGTTCTTGATGGCCGCGACCAGGGCTTCGCGCATGCGATGGTCCTGCAGCAGGGCCACCGGGTTGTTGCTGTCGTCGACGACATGGCGGTCAAGATAGTCTTCGTCGCCCTCGTCGCCGCTCATGTCCTCCAGAAAGACCAGCTGGGTGCCACGCACCTTGCCGAGCAGCTCCTGATATTCGAGCAGGCTGATGCCCATCTCGACGGCGATCTCGCTTTCCTGCGGCGCCCGGCCGAGCTTTTGCTCCAGCTTGTGGACGGCACTTTCGATCGAGCGCTGCTGGCGGCGCGTGCCGCGGCTCATCCAGTCGCCGCCGCGCAGCTCGTCGAGCATGGCGCCGCGGATGCGCTGGGTGGCAAAGGTTTCGAACTGCACGCCCTGGCCGGTGTCGAAGCGGCTCAGCGCATCGGTCAGGCCGATCAGGCCGACCTGGATCAGATCATCCAGCTCCACATTGGCCGGCAGCTTGGCAATCATCTGATGCGCCAGGCGCCGCACCAGCGGGCTGTACTGCTTGATCAGAGAGGAGTTATCGAGTCGACCTTTGGCGGTGTACATCATTGGCTCCAGCGACTGTTCAAACGGCGGCCATGGCGGCACGCGCGCCGCGCAACATGGGCCGCAGCGGCAAGGTGTCCGCGGCGGATTCCAGCAACGCTCCGGGTGGAGCGGCCATCAGCAGCTCGCGCGCCAGATGGCGCAGCTCGGGCGCCATCGGCGCGCTAGCCGGCTGGCGCGGGTCCAGGCAGGCCCAGTCGCGCAGCACCGCGCCGAGAAAACCGTCTGCGCAACTGCTGATCTGCTGGGCGATGCGCTCGGCCAGGCGCAGCTGCGGCGGGCAGGCCAGCAGCAGGCTGTAGACCATCAGGCCGGCACGTTGGGTCAGCCATTTCATGCCGGCGTAGGCGTGGGTGACGCTTTGCGAATCCGTATCGGCCAGCAACACAGGACGCAGCTCGCGCTGGGCCACCATGCGAGCCAGCTCGGCCGCGCTGGCGTGCAGGATCACGACATCGGCAAAAGGCGCAGCGTCGGTAACCGCTTCGAGAAACTGGGCAGCAGAGCCATGAGCGTTGATATGGCGCAGTGGCAGGCCGCGAGCGGCCAGATAGGAGACCTGATCGGACAGGCGCTCGACGCAGGCGCCCAGATCCACCGCCGCCAGCTCGGCCGGCTGCGGCGAGAGCTCGCCGGCATCAACCACCAGCGTGTGAAGACCCAACTCGGCGAAGGCGGCGCACAGGCCTTCCAGCAGCGCGCCACCGTTGACCACATGGGGGTTGCTCAGCACCGGGATGAAGCGCACGCGCGAGGCCGCGAACAGACGGCGCAGGCCGTCGGCCTGGTCTTGCGGAGCGGTGTGGCGATAGGAGTTGCGCATGATGGGGGACTCAGTAAGCGCCAAAGGCGGCCGGACGGGCTGCCTGGGCGTTATTGGCAGCGGCCAGCGCTGGGCCTCCGGCGAAGATCAGGTTTACATCTGCGCTGTCGACGCGCCAGGCCGGGGCCGCGGCATTGCGCAGCGCGCGCTGCACCAGGGCCGGGGCCGACAGGCGGTGCCAGTCCTCGGGCACTCGCTGGCCGTTGGTCACGCCCAGCACCTTGAGCTTGTGGCGGATCAGCGTGTCCAGCGCCGGGGCCAGCTTGACTGCCTCGTCGATCTTGGACAGCACCACGCCCATGCACTCGCTGGCGCGCCAGGCCTGGGCCACGTCCTCGATGGTCTCGCCCTGCTGCGCGGCATTGAGCACCAGGATCTTGCGCAGACTGCGGTGCGACAGCATATCCAGCAGCTCGGTGGTGCGGCTGTCGCGCTGGGCCATGCCGGCCGTGTCGATCAGCACCATCTTCTTGCCCGCCAGCAGCTCCAGCAGGTCATCCAGCGAGGTGCGGTCATGGGCGGTGTGTACCGGCACGCCGAGGATGCGGCCATAGGCGCGCAGCTGCTCGTGGGCGCCGACGCGGTAGGCGTCCAAGGTGATCAGGCCTAGCTGTCCGGCCCCGTGGCGGGTCGCGAAGGCGGCGGCGATCTTGGCCGTGGTGGTGGTCTTGCCAACACCGGTGGAGCCGATCAGCGCAAACACGCCGCCCTGCTCTTCCAATGCCGGGTTCTGTTCGTCGGTCTGCAGATTGCGCGACAGCACATTGGCGGCCCAGCTGCTCTCGTCGGCTGTCTGCTGCTTGAAGTCGGCGGGCAGACCTTCGACCAGCTTGCGAGTCAGCGCTGGCGAGAAGCCAGCATCCAGCAGCTTCTGCGTCAGACGGGCTTGGGCCGGCTGACGCTGCAGCTTTTCCATGAAGGCCAGCGCGCCGAAGCGCTCCTCGATCAGACCCTTCATCGAGCGCAGCTCGTTCATCATGTCTTGCTGATCGCGGCGACTGGCACCGGAGCTGGCGGCCAGATCGGGCACGGCCGGAGCGCTGACGCGAATTTCGTCGCGCAGCACCGGCGGGCTGCGGCGCACGGGTGCGGGCGCAGGCTCGGGTTCCGGCTCGGGGCGACGCGGTGCAAGGGCTTGCAGCGCCGCCTGGGCGCGCTGCTGGCGGGCTGCCACCAGCGAGGCGACACCCTCGGGCGGCAACTCCGGCTCGGCCGGCGTCATATCCATGCTGGGTTCGGTGCGGCCGCCGTTGAGCTCCGCATGGCGGCGCTTGAGCATGCGCTCGCGCACATAGTCCTGGAAGGACAGAGTGCTCATCGCCAGCGCCTGCACATCGGCGTTGACGCCGGCGTCACCGAACAGCACCGGCGCCTGGCGCGCGGCGCGGTCACTCAGCGGGGCATCCTTGGGACGAGCCTGCACGCGACTGGGCGCGCTGACCTTGGGTGCCGTGGCGGCAACCTTTTCGATCTGCGACATGCCTTCGGGGGCCATCGCCAACACCTCGACGCCTTCCTTGCAAGGCTTGTTGGACAGCACGACGGCGTCATCGCCGAAGGCCTGGCGCACCAGGGCCATGGCCTCACGGGCGGAACGGGCGGTGAAGCGTTTGACGTTCATACAGTGCCTCCGATCACCGAGCCGATGCGGATCGAATGAGTTTCAGGAATTTCGCTATGGCCCAGCACCTTCAAGCGCGGTGCGGCGCGGCGCAGCAGGCGTGCCATCGGGGCGCGGATCAGGTCGGGCACCAGCAGACAGGCCGGCACGCCACGGTCCTCCTGGGCCTGCGCGGTTTCGGCGGCGCTGCGGGCCAGGGTATCGGCGACACCGGGATCCAGCGCGGCGCCGTGGGGGGAATTCAGGGCCTGCGTTACCAGGCGCTCCAACTCGGGCTCCAGCGCGATCACGTCCAGCTCTTTCACAGGACCATAGATCTGCTGCACGATCGCAGGGGCGATATGGGTGCGGATGCGGCGGGCCAGCTCGGCTGGGTCGGCGACGGTAGCGGCGTTCTCGGCGATGGACTCGACGATGGAGCGCATATCGCGGATGTGCACGCCCTCCTCCAGCAGCAGCTGGAGAACTCGTTGCAGGGATGAGATGCCGACCATCTTGGGTATCACGTCTTCGATCAGTTGCGGGGCTTGCTTGGTGAGGTGATCCACGAGTTGCTGGGTCTCCACTCGGCCCAGCAGCTTGGCCGCGTGGACTTGCATCAAGTGTGAAAGATGGGTGGCAATCACGGTCGAGCAATCAACCACGGTAAATCCCGCCATTTGAGCCATTTCGCGCTGGCGGTCCTCGATCCAGGTGGCCGGCAGGCCGAAGGCCGGATCCGTTGTCTGGGTACCGATCAGCTTCTGGCTGGCATGCCCCGGGTTGATCGCCAACCACATGCCCGGAAAAGCCTCCGCCTCGCCGACCACAGCGCCGCGCAGTGTCAGCCGGTACTGGCTGGGGCGCAGCTCCAGGTTGTCGCGGATATGTACCGGCGGCGGCAAAAAGCCAACATCCTGCGCAAACTTGCGTCGAACGCCCTTGATGCGGCTGAGCAGATCACCCTCGCGGTTCTTGTCCACCAGTGTGATCAGCCGGTAGCCGACCTCCAATCCCAGCGTGTCGATGGGCACCAGATCGTCCCAGCTGGCCTCGGCATTCGGTTCGGCGGCAGCCGCAGTGGCCGACGGTTTGGAGGCTGCGGCTGCGGCGGTCTTGGCCTGCTGCTGGTCACGGGTACGCAGCCACCAGGCCAAGTAGCCCAGGCCGCTGGCGATCAGCAGGAAAACCAGATGCGGCATCCCGGGGATCATGCCCAGCGCGCCGATCACGCCGGCCGTGACGGCTAGCGATTTGGCCGAGCCGAAGACCTGGCGGCCGATCTGGCTGCCGATGTCCTTCTCCGAGCCGACCCGCGACACCACCATTGCCGCCGCGACCGAGATCAGCAGCGCCGGGATCTGGGCCACCAGCGCATCGCCGACGGCCAGCAGTACATAGGAGTCGGCAGCCTGGCCGGCCGACAGGCCGTGCTGGGCCACACCGATGATGAAGCCGCCGATGATGTTGATGAAAAGGATCAGGATGCCGGCGATTGCATCGCCTCGCACGAATTTGCTCGCACCGTCCATCGAGCCGAAGAAGTCGGCCTCGTCGCCCAGCTCGGCGCGCCGGCGCTTGGCCTCGGCCTCGTTGATCAGGCCAGCGTTCAGGTCGGCGTCGACGGCCATCTGCTTGCCTGGCATGGCATCGAGAGTGAAGCGTGCGCCGACCTCGGCGATGCGCTCGGCTCCCTTGGTCACGACGATGAAATTGATCACCACCAGAATGGCGAACACAATCAGGCCGACCGCGAAATTGCCACCGATCAGGAAGTGGCCGAATGACTCGATCACCTTGCCGGCCGCGCCCGGGCCGGTATGGCCCTCCAGCAGCACGACCCGGGTCGAGGCCACGTTCAGCGACAGGCGCAGCAAGGTGGTCAGCAGCAGCACCGTCGGAAAGGCCGCGAAGTCCAGCGGCTTAATCATATTGGCGGCCACCATCATCACCATCACGGCCATCGCGATATTGAAGGTGAACAGCAGGTCCAGGATGAAGGGCGGCAGCGGCAGCACCATCATCGACAGGATCAGCAGCACCGCCATCGGCGCGCCCAGCGCCGCGACGATGCCGGCTCTCGGACCCAGCAGGGTTTGCAGTCGGGCCATCAGCGCATTCATTGCTCGTCGTCCTCAGGGGCGCCGCTGCGCTGGGCGCCGGGCTTGTTGTGGGGGTCGAGCTCAGGCGGCACGACCGGATCGGGCATGGCCGGCGCGATGCCGCGCCCAGCCAGGGCCGCACGCAGCTGGTACACATACGCCAGCACCTGGGCCACGGCGGCGAATAGCGCAGCCGGGATCTCGCGATCCAGTTCGGCATGGGCATACAGAGCGCGCGCCAGCATCGGCGATTGCAGCACCGGCACCTTGGCGTCTTTGGCCAGGTCGCGGATCTTCATCGCCAGCAGATCGGCGCCCTTGGCCACCACCTGAGGGGCGGCCATCTTGCCCTCTTCGTACTTGAGCGCGACCGCGTAGTGGGTCGGGTTCATCACGACCAGATCAGCCGTCGGCACGGCGGCCAGCATGCGGCGTTTGGCCATCTCGCGCATCTTGGCGCGCATGCGCGACTTCACTTCCTGGTTGCCCTCGAGTTCCTTGAACTCCTGCTTGACCTCTTCGCGCGACATCTTCAGTCGCTTCATATAGAGCTGGTATTGCAGCGGCACATCGATGACGGCGAACAGCGCCAGGCCCAGGCCAAGAAAAGCCAGGCCGCCCATCAGCTGATCGCCGGCATAGGCCAACGCCGCCGGCAGCGGAACCGACATGATGCCAACGTAGTTGGCAATGCGGTTCTTCATCACCAGGCCGGCGATCAGCGCCAGCACCAAGGCCAGCGCACAGGCCTTCAGTGCCTGGCCCAGGCCCTGCCACTGGAACAGGCGGGCAATGCCGGTCAGCGGATTGAGGTTGGAGAACTTCGGTGCGACGGCCTTCATCGTGAAGTTCCAGCCGCCCAGCGCAACGCTGCTGAGCACCGCGACCAAGCTCAGACACAAGCCCACGCCAAGGCTAAGCAGCAGCCCGCGCAGGCCGATGTCGAGAAAGCGCTCGGTCATCACACCGGGCTTGGCCAGCAGCTCCGCGTCAAAGCGCAGGCTGAAATCCATCAACTGCTGCAACCAAGCCACGCCCTCGGGCCCACCGGCCGCCAGCAGCGCACCGCCGGTCAGAATGACGGCGAAATGGCCCAGATCGCGCGAACGCGGCACTTGGCCCTCGGCCCGAGATCGTTGGATCTTCTTGGGCGAGGCCGGTAAGTTCTTGTCTTGTGCGTCTTGGTCGGCCATGGCAAATGAGGCGCTCCGATGAGCGCTATGCCATTGTTTGCCGCCAAGGCCCCAAACTTAAGCCGGATAAGAAGGGGGAAACCGGCAGTGATCCGGCCCAGAGAAAAGACAAACCCGCCTCTCAGGGCGGGTTCGGGCGGGTCGGGGCCGAGTAGAAGCAGGTCTGGCCGACTGCGGACTAAAAGCCGAGGCTGGCAAGCAGGTCGTCCACCTCGCCCTGATTGCTCACCACATCGGTACGCCCTTCCGGGTTCACGACCGGGCCCTGCAGGATGCTGGCGTCGACCTTCTCGCGCTGCTCGGGTGGCACCACCTGCACCAGCAACTTGACCAAGCTATCCTCCAAATCATTGGCCAGGGTCACGACCTTGGCCACCACCTGGCCGGTCAGATCGTGGAAATCCTGGGCCATCATGATGTCGGTCAGGTGCTGGTCGATATGGCCGGTCGAGGCCTCGACCTGCTTGACAAAGTTGAACACCGCGCCACTGGCGACCGCCTTGACCGGGTCGGCCGTGATGGCCTTGGCCATCGCATTGGCCGCTTCGGTGATGCGGGCGTGCTCGGCCTTGGCCTGGTCGACCGAATTCAGCACCTTGTTGGCGGCCTCGGCTGTCTTGCTGGCGATGTAGGTCAGGCGGCTGCGTGCATCGGGCAGGCCGTCGGTGGCGGTCTGCAGCTTCGGCATCACGCCCAGCTGCTGCATCGTGTCGTGCAGCACCCGGGTGATGGAGCCAAGCTGCTGGAACACCTCGGGCGAGACCATCAGCGGGTCGGTGCCACTGCCCAGTTTGGCGAGTTCTTCCATCTTCATGGTGATGTCCTCGCCTTAGGCCGCAGCGGCCAGTTTTTGCATGATCTTCTGGACTTTTTCTTCCAGCGTGGCCTTGGTGAAGGGCTTGACGATATAGCCCGCAGCACCGGTCTGGGCGGCCAGCACGATGTCTTCCTTGCGGGCCTCGGCCGTCACCATCAGCACCGGCAGATGTTTCAGGTTGGGATCTTCCTTGATGGCCTTCAGCAGCTCGAAGCCCGTCATATTGGGCATATTGATGTCGCTGACGACGAAGTCGTACTTGGCCTGCTTGAGCATGTTCAGGGCCTCGACCCCGTCCTCGGCTTCTTCGCAATTGTTGTAGCCGATCTCCTTAAGCAACCCGCGCACGATGCGGCGCATGGTGGAGAAATCGTCAACAACCAAGAATTTCATGTCAGTGCTCATGGCTTTCCTCGCAGGTCTAGAGGGTCTTATCGGCTTGTGGGGGCAGGACTTAAGGGCTGGCTGGCAAGGTTTTCAGGCGCTGCCACCGGCTCCTCATCTTCAATTTCGGGCAAATTCTTCAGCACCGCATCCTCGGCGTCACGGTTCATCACGATGATGCTGATGCGGCGGTTCGCAGGGCTGGCAGGGTCCTTGGCATCGAGTAGCTTGCTGGAGGCCAGGCCCTGAACCCTCAGCATGCGCGCCTCGGGCAGACCACCGGCCACCAGCTCGCGGCGCGAGGCGTTGGCACGGTCGCTCGAAAGCTCCCAATTGCTGTAGCCGCGATCCCCGGAAGAAAATGGCTGGGCATCAGTATGACCCTCCAGCGTCAGGCGATTCGGCACTTCGGTCAGAACCTCACCGAGTTCGCGCAGGAGTTCACGCATATACGGCTTCACGATCGCACTGCCGCTATCGAACATCGGACGGTTGCCCTCGTCGACGATCTGGATGCGCAGGCCTTCACGCGTCATATCCAGGCGAATCTGACCGCCCAGAGCGGCCAGGCGCGGGTTGTCGGCCAGCACTTCCTCGACCTTCGCCTTGAGCTGCTGCAGCCGGGTGCGCTCGGCCTTGCGCTGCTCTTCCTTGAGCGCGCGAAGATTGACGGCACGGCGCTGGGCCTCGACCTCGCCGGCCTTGACCTGGCCGGTCTGGCGCGTCAGATCCTGGCCGCCGCCGCGTATCACATGGGAGGAGTCGCCCGAGCCCGAACCGCCCAGCATCGCGACCTTCAGCGGCGATGAGAAGTAGTCGGAGATGCCCTTCTTGTCGCCCTCGGTGGTCGAGCCTAGCAGCCACATCAAGAGGAAGAAGGCCATCATGGCAGTCACGAAGTCAGCGTAGGCAATCTTCCAGGCGCCGCCATGCGAGGCGTGACCGCCCTTCTTGACGCGCTTGATGATGATGGGCTGGAGCTTTTTGGCGTCACCTGCCATGACCGTCTACCCTCACTTCTTCTTCACATGGCCTTCGAGTTCGGCAAAGGTTGGGCGTTCCGTAGAGTACAGCACCTTGCGTCCGAATTCGATAGCAACCTGAGGCGCGTAGCCCTGCATCGAGGCCAGCAATGTGGTCTTGATGCACTGCAACTCCTTGCCGTCCTCGTCGACCTTGCTCTCCAAAAGACCAGCCAGCGGCTCGGCGAAGGCATAGGCCAGCAAGATCCCGAGGAAGGTGCCGACCAGGGCCGACCCGATCATGCCGCCCAGCACCGCCGGTGGCTGGCCAACCGAGCCCATGGTGTTAACCACGCCCAGCACGGCGGCCACGATGCCGAACGCCGGCAGGCCGCCGGCCAGGCGCTGGATGGCCTGCACGGCCATATATGCCTCGTGATGATGGGTGTCGATCTCGTTGTCCATCAGCGATTCGATCTCATGGGCGTTCAAGTTGCCCGAGACCATCATGCGCAGATAGTCGGTGATGAATTCAGCCACATGGTGATCATTGCCCACCACCGGATACTTCTGGAACAGCGGCGAGCTGTGTGGATCCTCGACATCCTTCTCGATCGACATCAGGCCCTCCTTGCGGGCCTTTTGAAGAATGTCGTAGAGCAAGGCCAGCAGCTCCATGTAGCGAGCCTTGGTGTACTTGCTGCCCTTGAAGCAGGCACCCAGGCCCTTCATCGTGGCCTTCATGACCTTGGGCGGATTGGTCGCCAGCATCGCGCCGATGGCCGCGCCGAAGATCGTTGTCATCTCGAAGGGCAAGGCCTTCAAGATCACCCCGATATTGCCTCCGTGGGCGATGTACACCCCGAAGATGCAGGCCATGGCCAGCACCCAGCCAATGATGACAAACATGGATGGATTCCGTTTTGTATTCGCTTGTGGCGGGCTCTGGTTTGTGGACCAGGCCCTCAGTTGCTAGTCATATCGGCGCGGGCGGCGCGCTCTTGAGCGGCACCGGGCGCATACACCCATAAGCGGTGCCGCCCGCCCAGCTCGATGCAGGCCCGCGCCTGCAGCGCCGGCAGCTCGAAATCAAGGCTGACCAGCCAGGCATTGGGGCGCAGTTGCTCGCGCATCTTGGCAAACGCCTGCGGCATCGACTCCGGGCGCTGGAAGAGATAAATCAAGTCGTAGGCACCCCAGTCGTCGGCCCACATATCACCGCGCCGCACCTTTGCCCAGGGGCAGCTCCAAGCCGCCAGACGGGCCAGCAAAGCGCTCCACTCCACCCCCTCGATGCGCGCCTGCGGGTAGACCCGGCGGAGCTCGCGCAGGCCGTGGCCCAGGCCGCAGCCAGCATCGAGCACGCGAGCGCCATTGCACAGCGGCGCAATCTCGGCCAAGGCTTGCAGTGCGCCCTGCGGGGTGGGATAGAGCGGCGCATCGCGCCAGAGCCGCTGCGGATATGCAAGCGCAAGCAGCAGCAGCGGCAGCAACCAGGCCCAGGCCGGCAGCCCTGACGCAGCGCCGCTGATCAATAACGAAAGAGGAAAGCCCAGCGCTACCATCACGCGGCGCCAGCGGCTGGCCTGGGTCAGCGCCAGTAGCAGGCCGGCAAGACCGGCCCCGAGCGCAGCGGGCAGCGGCCCCAGGCCCAGGCGAGCCAGCGCGAGAAACAGCAACCAGGCGGCGCCCCAGCTCAGCAGGGCCGGCAAAGGCCAGGCGCTCAGACGGTGCAGCGCGGCCATCGGGGAGGGCATGGCCGAGACTGTCACGGCAGCCCTCAGTGCATATGGATGCCGCCCTGCGCCTTGCCCTTGCCGGCGCGTGCCGGTGGGTTGCACAGGCCGCAGACATAGTGGCGTGCGATTTCGTGCGGGTGGGTCACGAAGTGGCCGCCGCACTTGCTGCATTTAGTCATCGTCAGCATGCCGTTGTCGATGAACTTCACCAGGCGCCAAGCACGCGTCACCGAAAGCTGCTCCTCCAGGCCCTGGGCCTGGGTCTGCTCACGGTAGAGCTGGAAGGCCTTGATGACGGTGTCGATTTCATCCATCTCGGCGACCTTGTTCAGGTACTCGTGGATGTTGAGAAACAGCGAGGCGTGAATATTGGGCTGCCAGGTCATGAACCAGTCGGTCGAGAACGGCAGTTGGCCTTTGGACGGCGACTTGCCCGAGACTTCCTTGTACAGGCGCAGCAGGCGCTCATAGCTCAGATCGGTCTCCGACTCCAGCACCTGCAGGCGCGCGCCCAGGTTGATCAGGGTCACCGCACGTTCAATCTGGCGGGCTTCGGTCAGGATGCTTTTCTGGCGCATGATGAGTCTCGGTAGGTGATTAGAGTTCTGCTCAGGCGGCTTCTTGATGCCGACCAGCCATCAAGATACTGGCATGCAGGCGGGAGACTTGGTCATTGGCGGCGGTCTTGCCGTGGCTGGTCAGCAGGCCCCAGACCATGTCGTCGTCCATGCGGAAGCGGCACAGCAAGGTGTTGCCCGAGGCGATCTTCATCATCTGACCCGGGCTCAGCGTGCCGATCAGGGTTGCGGTTTCTTCCGAGATGCCCAGGCGGTACAGGGCCTGCTCACGGTCGCTACGGATCAGGCTCTGTGCCAGCATCAGGTAGGACAGATTCGCTTCACGGATCTCGGCGAGGATTTGGTCTGCGTTCATCTGGCACTCCTGTTGTTTCGGTTTGGTTCCAACGTGAAACGGATTGTGAAGACGAGAACAGGCCCCCAACATCAGGCCAAATCCGCGCGTTGCGTCTCTCTTCTGAGCAGGTCCGTGTAGGGCAAATTCCTACACGCGTGCTGCAGACCAAGAATTACCGCTTTGTTCCGGCGACCAGCCGTCCCACGTAACAGCGTGTGAAACATGCCTAAAGTTCTGTCAGGCCAGATCGATAAACATCCCAACGGAATCGAAGCTTCGGCTCCGTGGTCCGGAACAGCCGACCGGTGGATTTTGAGTGGATCAGCTCAGACGACCTCTCAAGTCTTCATCGACTAGCTGCCGCCGGACGCAGTCTGCGGCTTGCCGCAGACGCGGGGACCGCTATCACCCGATGGCAGTCCCCGAGGCAAGAGCCGGCGTCTGCCGGGAGCACCTGTAACACTTTGGAGATCGATCATGTCAATGTCTGTCAACACCAACTCGGTTTCGCTGAACGCCCAGCGCAATCTGTCTTCTTCGCAAAACTCGCTGGCCACCTCGATGCAGCGCCTGTCGTCCGGTCTGCGCGTCAACAGCGCCAAAGACGATGCCGCCGGCTTGGCGATTGCTGAGCGCATGAGCGCCCAGACCCGCGGCCTGAACGTTGCGGCCCGCAATGCCAACGACGGCATCTCGCTGGCGCAGACCGCTGAAGGCGCGCTGGGCAAGGTCGGCGACATGATGCAGCGTATGCGTGAACTGGCTGTGCAGTCGGCCAACGCGACCAACAGCTCCGACGACCGCAAGGCCCTGCAGGCTGAAGTTACGCAGCTGCGCGATGAAATCGACCGCGTCGCCAAGAACACATCGTTCAACGGCCGCAAGCTGCTCGACGGCTCCTTCGGTTCGGCCAACTTCCAGGTCGGTTCCGACTCGGGCCAGAACATCACGGTCGGCAGCCTGACTGACACCACCACAGCCGGCCTGTCCAACATCACTTATGGCGACAACTCGGCCGAAACCTCCGCCGGTGACACCGGTGCGGTCGATGTCGCGAATGCCACGGTGACCGGCTACAACACCGAGATCGCTGCGGGCACACTGACCATCCAGGTCGGCACCGCCACCGCCATCGACCTCGGCAAGATCGAGGCCGCCGGTTCGGGCAAGGAGCGTTTCGGCCAGGTGATCGAGGCGATCAACCGCAAGACAGCCGACACCGGCGTCTCGGCCTTCGCGACCCAGAATGCCGATGGCACAATGAAGCTGGAAGTGGTCAGTTCAAAGCTGGACGCCGCGACCCCGCCGGTGCCCGAGACCATCACCTTCGCTGGCTTCACCGCCGCCGACACCGGCATGGCCGTTGCCGATATGGCCCAGACCGCCAAGCAGAACGAGGTCGGCATCGACGATATCTCGGTGGAGACCGAGAAGGAGTCGTGGGTTGCAATGAAGCAACTCGACAGCGCGCTGAACCAAGTCAACAGCGCCCGTGCCAAGCTGGGCGCCGTGCAGAGCCGCTTCGAGAGCGCTGTCGGCAACATCATGATCCAGAGCGAGAACACGGCAGCCGCTCGTGGCCGCATCATGGACGCCGACTTCGCGACGGAAACCTCCAACCTGTCTCGTACGCAGATCCTGCAACAGGCCGGCACGGCGATGGTGGCCCAGGCCAACCAGCTGCCGCAGCAAGTGCTGTCGCTGCTGCGCTGATGGACTAAAAGCCGGGCGCGCAAGCGCTCGGTCACTCCCAGCCAACAAGCCCCGGTCACGTGCCGGGGCTCTTCATTAACGGCACCGAATAAGGCATCAAACACCCTGCTTATCGAGTCTTCCGGCATTTAAGTTCTGCCGAAGAATGCACCTACCGAGTAGGTACGCCGGCTCCAAGCCGGAATCATCGATTTCAGTAGGAGAGCCGCGATGCCTCAAACCATCAATACCAACATCGTTTCGCTGAACGCGCAACGAAACCTGAATAACAGCCAGAGTTCTCTGGCAACCTCGATGCAGCGCCTGTCCTCGGGCCTGCGTGTCAACAGCGCCAAGGACGATGCGGCTGGTCTCGCGATCGCCGAGCGCATGAACACCCAGGTGCGCGGCCTCAACGTCGCAGCCCGCAATGCCAATGACGGCATTTCGCTGGCCCAGACCGGCGAAGGCGCGCTCGGCAAGGTCGGCGACATGCTGCAGCGCATGCGCGAGCTGGCCGTGCAATCGGCCAACGCGACCAACAGCCCGGACGACCGCAAGGCCCTGCATGCGGAAGTGGTGCAGTTGCGCGACGAAATCGACCGCGTCTCGAAGCAGACCTCGTTCAACGGCAAGCGCCTACTGGACGGGTCCTTCACCGCCGCAACTTTTCAGATCGGCGCCAACTCGGGTGACGGCATCACGATCGGCAGCCTGGCCAACACGACGACCGCCGCTATCTCGACGGTCCAGTACGCGGAGGGAAACACCGCAACCTCCTTCGATGGCACGCAGATCACCGGCACCAATCTGGCGGCCATCCCCGGCGCCGCCAATCCCGGCCCGTTGACGATCACGGTGGCGCCCAGCGTCACGCCTATCGATATCGGCAGCATCCCGGCGTCAAGCTCCGAGAAGGAGCGCCTTGGTGAGGTCATCGAGGCGATCAACCGCAAGACCACCGACACCGGCATCTCGGCCTATCTGGTGGAAGACCCGGCCGTGGCCGGCGCCTTCAAGGTGACGATGATGTCCTCACGCATCGATACGACCACCGGCCTGCCCGGTGTGGTTACCCTGGCCGGCTTTTCAACGGCCACGACCGGTGTGGATGCCGGTGACGGCGGCCTGATCGTGCCGCCGGCGGTCAACCCCGAGATCGGCATTGACACCCTGAGCATCGAGACAGAGGTCGGCGTGTGGAAGGCGATCATGAAGATCGACAGCGCGCTCGATCAGGTCAACGGTGCGCGCGCCCAGCTCGGCGCGGTGCAAAGCCGTTTTGAGACGGCGGTCGCCAATATCCAGATCCAGAGCGAGAACGTATCGGCCGCCCGCGGTCGCATCATGGACGCCGACTTTGCGCAGGAAACAGCCAACCTCTCGCGCGCCCAGATCCTGCAGCAGGCCGGCACCGCGATGGTGGCCCAGGCCAACCAGTTGCCGCAGCAGGTGCTGCAGCTGCTGCAAGGCTAAACCCGCCCTTCTCCGCTTGCGAGGCCCGTTGCATGCAAACGTAACGGGCCTTCAGTTGTTGGCTGAATTGACCGACAACAGATCACGGCTCCAAGGATACGGACATGGGCATTTCATCGACAGGCATTGGCAGCAATCTGCCGGTCGCCGACATCATCGACAAGCTGGTCGCGCTGGAGAAGAAGCCGCTGCAGAACCTGCAGACATCGGCCACCTTCATCCAGACCCAGATCTCGACCTATGGCAAGGTGCAAAGCCTGCTGTCGGGCGTGACCTCGGCCGCCAATGCGATGGCCAAAGCCTCGCTGTGGGGCCAGACTTCGGCCGGCAGCAGCAACCCGACCGCCCTGTCCGCCACCGCCAGCGCTGGCGCCAGTGCGGGCAACTACAGCGTCAACGTGACCCAGCTGGCCAGCGCCCACAGCCTGGCCTCAGGCGCCTATGCCTCCGGCGCAGCAGTGCTGGGTAGCGGCAAGTTGAAGATCGAGCTGGGCAAGTACACAGACCAGGTCGCCCCCGCGAACCCGAGCTTCACACCCAAGGATGGCGCCAAGACGATCAACCTCGAGTTCAGCGCCGAGGGTACGACCTTGGAGGACGTGCGCAAGGCCATCAATGACGCCAAGTCTGGTGTCACCGCCAGCATCGTCAAGGACGCCAGCGGTTCGCGTCTGACGATACGCAGCGACACCACCGGTGAGGTGAGCGCACTGCGAATCACCGCCACTGATCTGGCCGACGCTCCGCTGGCCACAGGCCTGGGGGCACTGGGCTACAGCCCAGACACCGGCAACACGACAATGCAGCAAACGGTAGCGGCAAAGAACGCGCTGGCAACCGTCAACGGTCTGGATGTGGTGTCCGAATCCAACACTTTCAGCGGCGCGATCGAAAACGTGAGTTTCACCGTCTCGGCGCTGACGACGACACCGGCCACGATCAATATCGCCAATGACGGCGCGGCGCAGAAAAAGGTCGTGCAGGACTTCGTCACTGCCTACAACGCGCTGAACAGCTTTCTGGTCGAGCAGACCAAGTACGACGAGAAGGCCAAGATCGGCGGCGCGCTGCAGGGCGACAGCACGGTGCTGAACCTGCGCAACCAGATGCGCAACATCCTGCGCGAGACCGGCGCCGGCCAGTTCAATTTCCTCAGCATGACCAGCAAGGACGCCGACGCACCGACCGACGGCACGATTACGCTGGACATCGGCGCGCTGGACAAGGCCATTGCCGATCCAGGCAAGCTGGCCAAACTCTTCGCCGGCGACGCCTCGGCCAATATCACCGGTATGGCCAAGCGACTGGCCGATTTCACCACCGGGCTGACAGGCACCAAAGGCTCGCTAAGCAGCCGCACCGAAGGTCTGAACCAGAAGCTCAAGCTCAACGAAAAAGACCAGGACAAGGCCGAGGATCGCATCGCCCGGCTGACCGACAGGCTCAACAAACAGTACCAGGCGCTGGACAACCGCATGGCCGGCCTGAGCACGCTGCAGAACTTCATCAACCAGCAGGTCACCAACTGGAACAAATCCTCTTGAGAGGCGCCTGCTCCGCTCACCCATGCCCGCTGCCCGCGGGCATGCGTCGTTTTGGGCTCGGCAATCCCGGTGTAACAAGGCGAATCTGTCACATCCTGAGGCTCAAGTCCGCGCCGGAGATGGCCGATAAGGACTACATAGCAGCATCCAACCGGCCCTCATCACATCATGAACGCCATCGCCACCTTCTTCGAACCGGCCCGCACGCACAACACCATGGCGAGCAACTTCTACCGCCAGACCGGCGTGCAGACAGGCCTTGAGGCCGCTTCGCCGCATCGCCTGGTGGTGATGCTGTTTGACGGGCTGATGGAAGCCATGGCCCAGGCTCGCGGCGCAATCGCCTCGGGCAATGTCGAGCTGAAGTGCCGCGCCATCGGGCGGGCTGTGCGCATCGTCGACGAAGGCCTGAAGAGCGCGCTGGACCTGAACCAGGGCGGCAATCTGGCGGCGGACTTGTCCGACCTCTATGGCTATGTGATCCACCGCCTGACCGAAGCCAATTTGCACTCCGATGTCGATGCGCTGGAGGACTGCCGAAAAGTCATCGAACCCCTGCGCGAAGCATGGCTGGCCATCGCCCCCCAGGCCGACAGCCGCTGAGCCGCCGCCACCTCACCGCAACGCCCGCGAATGATAGGTATCACCATGAACACCCACCTGCTGAGCTATTACGAAGCCATTGAGCAAGCCAGCGCCGACATGTTGTCGGCCGCCCGCTCGGGCAATTGGGACCAGGTCGTCAAGCTCGAAGGCGCTTGCGTGCTGCTGATCTCGCAACTCAAGCGCGCCGCCTCGCAGGATCAGCTGCCGCCCGAGGAGAACCAGCTGAAGACCCGCATCATGCAGCGTATCCTGCTCAACGACGCCGAGATCCGGCACTTGGCCGAGCCCTGGCTGGAAGACCTAGACCTGGTGCTCAGCGGCAAGAGCAAGATGGTGCACTGAACAAAGTCCGAGGCCTGCGGGCCTTGACCCCTGCTTCGCATGACGACCCGCCAGCTCGAAGACTTTCGCATCACAGCCAGGCCCGAGATCGAGGCCTGGCTGCGCCGTTTGCTCGACCGTCAGGTGCGCCTGCAACTGAGCACACCGGCCGGTGCCAGCCTGCTGACCCAGCTGTTCAGCGTTGATGTAGAACACCAAAGCCTGAGCTTCGAGGTCACGCCGGATCCACAAGCCCTGCACCAGTTGCAGGCCCTGCTCGACAGCGCCGAACTGGTCGCGGTGGCCTATTTGGACAGTATTCGGCTCGAGTTCGAGCTCGATGCCTTGGTGCTGGTGCAAGGCACCGCGCTGAGCACCTTGCGCGCACCCTGGCCGGCCGAGCTCTACCGCTTTCAGCGCCGCCAGGCTTTTCGCGTCGAGCCGCTGGGCCACAGCTATCCGCGAGTACTGGTGCCACATCCGAATGAACCCGATATGGCGCTGCGCCTGCGCGTGCTGGACCTGAGCGTCAGCGGTCTGGCCCTGCTGCTGCCGGCCGACGTGCCGCCACTGGAGGCCGGCCTCAGTCTGAACGCCGCCCGCGTCGAACTCGATGGCGACGTCCATTTCGAGACCACGCTGCGCCTGCAGCATGTCGGCCACTGCAGCCCTGATGCACACGGCATCAGCCACGGCCTGCGCCTGGGATGCGCGTTCGGCACCTTGCCCAGCGGCGCCGAGCGTGCGCTGCAGCTCTATATCGACCAGACCCAGAAACGCCAGCGGCTGCTGAAAAAGCTCTGAGCTGCCTCTCCAAGTCCACATCCGCGGCCATGGGTTCACGCCGCTGGAGGCGGCAGTCGTGAGCGAGCAAGCCCTGAGCAGATCCTCGTCAGCAGCCGTTGCAGTGGCGCGGCCCGGCGCTGGAGCGCGCGCCGTGACACGCCCTGCGATTGCCAAAAAGACGGGCAAGGGGCGGCGCGCCTGCGTGCAACGTCGGCCGCGGCGAGCTCAAGGAGCTATGCACTCGCGGAGCTCGGCCGGGCCGATACGTCAGAGTTCCAGCCGGGGCAGGGTCGGGCCCTGATCGACGCCCGAACTGGACGAACGCTGAACCCAGTGCGGGTGCAAAGCTGACCTCAGACCTGCATATTCATCACTTCGGAATAGGCCGAAACCAGGCGGTTGCGCACCTGCAAGGTGGCCTGGAAGCCGATCTGAGCCTTCTGCATCGCCACCATGGTCTCTTCCAGGCTGACATTGGGGTTGTCCAGCTGGACCTCGCGTTGCAGGCGCGTCGCTTCGGCCTGCTGTTGGCTGACCCCCTTCATCGCCTGGGCCATCGCATCGCCGAAGCTGGCGCCGCCGACCGCCTTGGGCTTGGCCAGCGGCTGGCCATTGACAGCCATGCCGGCGCGTGCGGCGGCCTGGGCGAAATCAAAGGGCTTGAGCTTGAGGTCCATGGCAGCGAATGCTACGCAAGCCCGCGCCTTCCTAAGGAGGGAACTGCACTCGGTTCATCGGCCTGTTCGCGGCTTTCTTGAGGGGCCAAATCCGAATAATTGCAGGCAGCGGGTCACCTGTCGGTGGACCGTGAAAAACCGCACAGAGAACCTGCCGCCTCATGGACAACGCCCTCGCTTCACCCGCTCCCACCGCCCTGGCCGATCTGGCGCAGTCGGGTGCGTCGGCCGCTGCACCGACCGGATTTGCGGCCCGCATGGCGGCCCTGCCGATGCGCAGCAAGCTGAGCCTCGGCGTGGGCCTGGCGGCGCTGGCCGGCGTGGTGCTGGCGATGACCTTGTGGAGCGGCCAGGGCGACTATCGCCCGGTCTTCACCGGACTCTCCGACAAGGACGGCGGCGCGGTGATCGCCCAGCTCGCCACCCTCAACGTACCCTACCGCCACGAGCCCGGCGGCACGATTCTGGTGCCGGCCAACCAGGTCTACGACGTGCGCATGAAACTGGCCTCGGCCGGCCTGCCCAAGGGCAGCACTGTCGGCTTCGAGCTGATGGACAAGACATCGATCGGCCAGACCCAGTTCAATGAACGCCTGAACTTTCAGCGCGCGCTGGAAGGCGAGCTGACCCGCACCATCACCGCGCTCAATGACGTCGCGGATGCCCGCGTGCATCTGGCGATGCCGCAGCAAAACGGTTTCTTCCGCGAGCAGCAAAAGCCCAGCGCCTCGGTGATGCTGACCCTGCGCGGCGGCCGCACGCTGGACCGCGCCCAGGTGGCTGGCATCGTCCACTTGGTATCGGCTTCGGTGCCCGAGCTGAACCCCAAGGCCGTCAGCGTGCTGGACCATACCGGCGCGCTGCTATCCAACGCCGGCGACAACGGCTCCGGCCTGGACAGCCAGCAGCTTCAATACAAGCAGCAGATCGAGGCCAACTACAACAAGCGCATCTACGAACTGCTGGAGCCGGTGGTGGGCCGCGAAAACCTGCGCGCCACCGTCACCGCCGATGTCGATTTCTCCCAGGTCGAATCGACCGCCGAGGAGTACAAGCCCAACCAAGGCGCCAATGCCCAGGCCTCGGTGCGCAGCAACCAAACGCAAGAGTCGATCAACGCCACACCCGCCCTGCCCACCGGCGTCCCGGGCGCGGCCACCAACCAGCCGCCGGTGCCGGCCACCGCACCGATCAACGGACAGGCCGCCCCGCTGCAGACTGCCCAAGGCGGGACTAATGGTCAGCAGAGCACGCGCCGCGAGGCCGTCACCAACTACGAACTCGACAAGACCGTGCGCGTGACACGCAACGCCACTGGCACGGTGCGCCGCCTGAACGCAGCCGTCGTGATCAACCACCGCCAAGTCACCGATGCCAAGGGGAAGACCAGCAGCCAGCCGGTGTCGGCCGAGGAGCTGACCAAACTCAACGAGCTGGTGCGCGAGGCCATGGGCTTCAGCCAAGATCGCGGTGACTCGATCAAGGTGGTCAGCGCGCCCTTCATGGACAACAAGCCAGAGGTCGTCGACGTGCCGCTGTGGAAGCAGCCCTGGTTGCTGGACTTGTTGCGCACGGCCGCCGTACCGCTGGCCCTGGTGCTGGTGGCGCTGATCGCAGTGTTCGGCCTGGTGCGCCCGGCGATCCGCGCCGCCAACCCGCCGCCGGCCGAGGCCAAGACCGACGAGGCCGGCCAGCTCAACGCGATGGTCGATGACCAGCATGAACTGCCCGGCATGGGTGGCCTGCCTGCCCTCGAGGCCCCAGTCTCGAATGACAAGCTGGAGCGCGCCCGTCAACTCGCCCGCGATAACCCGGTGGCTGTGGCCAACATCATGCGCTCCTGGATCAACGGCGAAGAACTCGCCACGACTTGACGAACGAGAACCCTCATGGACGATCAAGGCGTAGAAGACGCAGCCATTTTGCTGATGTCCCTCGGCGAGGAAGAAGCCTCCGAGGTCTTCAAGCATCTGCAACCCAAGGAAGTGCAAAAGCTCGGCGAGACCATCGCCAAACTTAAGGTGATCCCGCGCAGCAAGGTCGAGGAGGTGCTGGAACGTTTCGACGCCGTCGCCGAGACCCAGAGCACCTTGGTCAACGACACCGATGAGTATGTGCGCAATGTTCTGCGCAAGGCACTGGGCGACGACAAGGCCAATCTGCTGCTGGACCGCATCCTGCAAGGCGGCGATGTCTCAAGCATCGAAAGCCTGAAGTGGATGGACGCAGCCTCGGTGGCCGAGCTGCTGCGCAACGAGCATCCGCAGATCATTGCCGCCATCCTGGCCCATTTGGACTACGACCAGACCAGCTCGGTGCTGCGCGTCTTCACCGAGCGCCAGCGCAACGAGGTGCTGGTGCGCATTGCGACCCTGGACGGTATCCAGCCGATGGCCTTGAAGGACCTCAACGAGGTGATGAGCCAGGTCCTGGCCGGCGGCGAGCGCATGAAGAAGAGCTCGCTGGGCGGGGTCAAGACCGCGGCCGAGATCATCAATATGCTGGGTTCCTCGGTCGAGGCCTCTGTGTTGGACTACATCCGCGAAGCCGATGCCGATCTGGCCCAGAAGATCATGGACAACATGTTCACCTTCGAAGATCTGGACAAGATCGACGACAAGGGCATCCAGGCCGTGCTCAAGGAAGTGCAGAGCGAGTCCCTGGTGGTGGCGCTCAAGGGCGCCGCTCCCGAGTTGCGCGAGAAGATCTTCCGCAATATGTCCTCCCGCGCGGCCGAGACCCTGCGCGAGGACCTCGACTCCCGCGGCCCGGTGCGGCTGTCCGAGGTCGAGAGCGAGCAAAAGGAAATGCTCAAGATCGTGCGCCGCCTGGTCGACGAGGGTCAGATCATGCTGGCCGGCGGCGGCGACGACCAGTTTCTCTGAGGCTGAACCGCGATGGCCATCAGACAACCGCCCCGCCAGGTGCCGCCGCCCGAACGCCGAGACGGCGAGGAGCGCCGCAGCAGCTACAGCCGCTTCATCCCGCGCGAGGAGCTGTCCGGCTTCGCCGCCTGGAACCCCGACGCACTGCAAGGCGGCCCGGAAGCCCGGCGCCCCCCTATCTATGCGCCGGCGCCACCGCCCGCCCCGGCCGCCGCGCACACCCCGCCGCCGGCACCCGAACCGCAGATAGAAGACCTGATTCATGCCGCTCGGCAGTCCGGCTACCAAGACGGCTACCGCGACGGCATGGCCGCGCTGGATGCCTTCAAGAAGAGCTTTGCCCAGCAGATGAGCGCCCAACTGGGCACCCTGGTAAAGAGCTTCGACGGCGAATTCCGCGCGCTCGAAGACCAGATGGCTGAGGCGCTGGCGGCGATGGCCGTCGAGCTGGCGCGTCAGGTCTTGCGTAGCGAGATCCAGCAGCGCCCCGAACACATCGCCCAGGTCGCCCATGACGCGGTCGAGGCCTTGCAGATGTCGGCCCGCCATGTGCGTGTGCGCGTCAATCCGGACGATTTGCCGCTGGTGCTGGACGGCGCGGGCGAAGAGATGAAGGCCCGCGAGGCCCAGGTGCTTCCCGACCCCGAGGTACCGCGCGGCGGCTGCAAGATCGAGTCCGACATTGGCAGCGTCGATGCGACCCTGGCCGCGCGCTGGCTGCAGGTGACCGGCGCGATGGGTCAAAGCACGCTGTGGGAGGACCGTCGCCAGATGGACGCCGAACCGGAGGCCAAGGAATGAGCCAGGACTTGCAGGAAAGTCGTCGCGATCGCTGGACCCGCTATCTGCAGGATCTGCAGTCTTTTGCCGCCACCCCGGTGGCGCTGGAGCCACAGGGCAAGCTGGTACGGGTGGCCGGCATGGTGCTGGAAGCAACCGGCGTGCGAGTGCCGGTCGGCTCGGTCTGCGAGATCCACCTACCGCGCTCTGCCAACTCGCGCCGCGGCAGCCCGCCAGTCAAGGCCGAGGTGGTGGGTTTCTCCGGCGACCGCGCCTATCTGATGCCCACCGACGAAGTGCAGGGCCTGTCCAGCGGCGCGATGGTGTTGCCACGCCTGTCGCCGCCCAGCGCGCCCAAGCTGGGCAAGCCACAACATCCCTGGCGCCGCGACGAAGACCGCGGCCTGCACCTGCCGATGGGCGAAGGCTTGCTCGGCCGCGTGGTCGACTCGCACGGCCATCCGCTGGACCGCAAGGGACCGCTGGAGCGGGTGCAGGACCGGCCGATGATTCGCCGCCCAATCAATGCCATGGACCGCGACCCGGTGCGCACCCCGCTGGACACCGGTGTGCGCTCAATCAACGCGATGCTGACTGTGGGCCGCGGCCAGCGCTTGGGTCTGTTCGCCGGCACCGGCGTGGGCAAGTCAGTCTTGCTGGGCATGATGGCTCGCTACACCCAAGCCGATGTGATCGTGGTCGGCCTGATTGGCGAGCGCGGCCGCGAGGTCAAGGAATTCATCGAGGACATCCTCGGCGAGGACGGCATCAAGCGCTCGGTCGTGGTCGCAGCGCCGGCCGATGCGCCCCCACTGGTGCGCATGCAGGGCGCGACCTATGCCACGGCGATTGCCGAGCATTTCCGCGACAAAGGCCAGCATGTGCTGCTGCTGATGGACTCACTGACCCGCTATGCAATGGCTCAACGCGAGATCGCGCTGGCCATTGGCGAGCCGCCGGCGACCAAGGGCTATCCGCCGTCCTGCTTTGCCAAGCTGCCGCAGCTGGTCGAGCGCAGCGGCAACGGCCAGCCCGGTGAGGGTTCGATCACCGCCTTCTACACCGTGCTGTCCGAGGGCGACGACCAGCAGGATCCGATTGCCGATGCGGCACGCGGCATCCTGGACGGGCACATCGTGTTGAGCCGCGAGCTGGCCGAGGCCGGCCACTACCCGGCCATCGACATCGAGCGTTCGATCTCGCGGGTGATGAGCAATGTCGCGGAGAAGCCCCATCTGGAGGCGGCACGGCGCTTCCGCCAGCTGCTGGCCAAGTACAACAAAGCGCGCGATCTGATACAGCTGGGTGCCTATGCCCCCGGCCACGACCATGAGCTCGATCTGGCGGTGCGCCTGCACACCGATATGAACCGCCTGCTGCAGCAAGACATGCACAGCCCCGCACAGCTGCAAGCCAGCGTGGGCCAGCTCGAAGCTGTGGTTAACCAAGCCTGAAACCGGCCGATAAGCGATATACGGAGAGCTATTCATGAGCACCCAAGCCCTCACCATCCTGCTGGAGCGCGCCGAAGCCGAGCGCGACGACGCCTTGTCGCAGCTACAGGCGCTGATGCGCCAGGCCGAGGCCGCGCGCAGCCAGGCCGACCAGCTGGGCCAGTACCGCAGCGAATACCAGCAGCGCTGGACCCAGACCTTCGCGCGCAAGACCACCATCGATATCGTCGGCTGCTACCAGAATTTCGGCCTGCGTCTGGACCAGGCGATCGACCAGCAAGGCTCGGTCAGCCGCTACGCCGAGCAGCGCGTCGAGCGCGCCCGCGAGACCCTGCGCGAGCTTGAAATGCGGGTAGCCTCGGTGCGCAAGCTGCTGGAGCGGCGCAGCGCTGAACGCGCCCGCATGCTGAATCGCCAGGACCAGAAAGCCACCGACGAACAGGCCGCCCGCGCGGCGCTGGCCGCCTTCAATCCGATGATGCGCCTGAGCGCCTGAGCGACCGGGAGCCCGCGATGAACAGCCTTTCCACCAACACACCGTTCCTGGGCTTGGGCGGCAGCGGTAAGCCGCCCGCCGTGTCCGGCAACAGCCCCCTGCTCTCGGCCTCGGCCAACGATGTCGCGGCCAGCTTCTCGGAGCTGCTGCGCGGCAGCAGCGCCAAGCCCGCAGCGATGACACCGCCGGTCGAACCACAGCCCCCCGCCCCGCAGGCGCCCAGCCGGCCTGTGACGCCGCCCAAGGCGGACGCCGGCCCGACACAGGCCCAGTCGCAGGCCAAGATCGACCGCGCCAACAGCCAGGAGCGCGAGACACTGGCCCGCCAAAACCTGGCCCGCGGCGCCCAGGCGCGCAGCGAGGCCGCAGCCGGCCGCAACGCTGAGCGCGTGGCCAAACCCGAGACGGCCAAAGTCAAGGATGGCAAAGCCGCCGCTGATGGCAAGGACTCGGTCGAGAACCCACTCCCGACCTTGGCCCCCGCCGAGGCTGCAACCGAGACCGAGACCGAACCGAAGACCGCACAGCTGGCTGAGCCGGCCATGGCCCTCACGCTGACAGCGCAGCCCCTGGACACGAAAGCCAACAAGATCAGCGTGGCCGAGGAAGGCAAGACAGATGCCCGCGGCGCCACGGCCAAGAGCGGCAAGGCACAGCTCGCCGACATCGGCGGTCATGCAGCAGGCGGCGCTGCAACCGGCGGAACAGCCAGCGCAGCCAGCGCCACTGCACAAGACACCGCAGCGGCAGCCGCTATCGCACTCGAGGGCATGCAGGCCAGCGCGGCCAAACCGGCCGCTCTGGCGAGCGCGGGCAACGCGGCGCCATCGTTTGAGGCTGTCATGAACGCTGCGCAGGCCCAACTGGCCAAGGGCGGCATCGATGTCACCGGCCCCGCAGCAGCGAGCGCACCCGCTGCACGGCTGGAGCTGACCCAGCCGCTGCACAGCACGGCCTTCGGACCGGAGATGGCAGCGCGGCTTAGCCTGCTGGCGGCCGACGGCGTGCAACAAGCCCAGCTGCATCTGAACCCGGCCGAGATGGGGCCGGTCTCGGTGCAGATCGTCGTCGAGGGTCAGCAGGCGCAGATTTCCTTCCACAGCGACCAGGCAGACACCCGTGCGGTATTGGAGAACAGCCTACCCGAGCTGGCGGCCGCGTTGCGCGAGAGCGGGCTGACCTTGAGCGGCGGTGGCGTCTTCCAGCAGGCTCGCAATCCTGAAGAGCAGGCACAGCCGGCCGATGGCCACCCGCGCGGCGGTGCGCGCGCGCAAGAGCGCGCCGAGGACAGCGCCGTGCCCGTCAGCACGCCGGTCCGCACGACGGCGAGCCGCGGCGTTCTGGACCTCTATGCCTGAGCGAGCGTGAACATAATCGGCAAAACCCAGCTTTTCGGAGCTTGGCCCGGCCCATATGGCCGAATAATGCAAGTTATCGGCGGCCTGCACGGGCCGCGTTGACAAGGAGTTGATATGGCTACAGCCGCCGCCGGCGATGCGGCCCCCGCAGGCGGGGGCAAGAAAAAGCTCGTCATCATCGTGGTGGCGGTGCTGGTGCTGGCTTTGGTGGGTGTTGCCGCGCTGCTGCTGCTGAAGAAGAAGCCGGCCGAGGACGAAGACGGCGAGGCTGCCGCCCCAGCGGCCCATCAAGCAGAGGTCAAACCTGGCACGCCGCCAGTATTTGTGCCGCTGGAGCCCTTCACCGTCAATCTGGCTGACAAGGATGTGGACCGCTTTGCCCAGATCGGCATTACGTTGGAAGTAGCCGACGCCAAGTTTGCCGAGCAGCTCAAGCTCTATATGCCGGCCATCCGCAGCAATGTGCTGATGGTGCTCTCTCACAAGACCTCGGTCGAGTTGCTGACCCTGGAGGGCAAAGAGCAGCTAGCGCGCGACATCATGCGCGAATCGCTGCGCCCGATGGGCATCGAGATCGATGACGAGGACGATGAGGACACAACGAAGAAAAAGCGCAAGAAGAAGCGCAATGTCGTCAGCCCCATCAGCAATGTGCTGTTCTCCAGCTTCATCGTTCAATAGCGATTCACCATCATGAATCAGCAAATCCTTTCGCAAGACGAAGTCGATGCCCTGCTGCAAGGCATTACCGGCGAGAGCCAGAAGCTCGAAGCGGAAGAGGAGCAGGTCGGCGGCATACGCGACTACAACCTGGCCAGCCAGGAACGCATCGTGCGTGGGCGCATGCCCACGATGGAGATCATCAACGAGCGTTTCGCCCGCAATATCCGCATCGGCCTGTTCAACTTCATTCGCAAAAGCCCCGAGGTCGCAATCGGCGGCATCAAGGTGCAGAAGTACAGCGCGTTCCTGCGCGAAATCGTGGTCCCGACGAACTTCAACATCGTCTCGGTCAAGCCGCTGCGTGGCAACGGCCTGATCGTCTGCGACCCCACGCTGGTGTTCGCGGTGATCGACTCGCTGTTCGGCGGCATCGGAAAATTTCACGCCCGCATCGAGGGCCGCGATTTCTCGGCCACTGAGCAGCGGGTGATCTTGCGCCTGGTCGAGGTGATCACGGCCGAGTACAAAAAAGCCTGGATGGGCATCTACCCGCTGGAGCTGGACTATCAGCGCTCGGAGATGCAGCCGCAGTTCGCCAACATCGCCACGCCCAGCGAGATCGTCGTCTCGACCTCGTTCACCTTGGAGATCGGCGAGACCAGCGGCACCGTCTACTTCTGCATCCCCTACTCGACGTTGGAGCCGATCCGCGATGTGCTCTACAGCACCACGCAGGGCGACTCATCCGAGCCCGACCGGCGCTGGGTCAATCTGCTCAAGCACCAGATCCAGGCCGCCGAGGTCGAGCTGGTCGCCGAGTTGGGCCATGCGCCGGCCACCGTCGAACAATTGCTGGCCTTCAAGCCCGGTGACTTCATCGAGCTGGACCTGGACCCTATCATCAAGACCAAGATCGATGGCGTGCCGGTATTCGACTGCCACTACGGTACATCGAATGGCAAGTACGCCCTGAAAGTAGACAAGATGCTGACCGCCCCGGATGCGGGTTGGCTGGGAGCCCGCGATGCCATCTGATAGCCCCTCTCAAGACGAACAGGACGCGATGGCGGCCGAATGGGCCGCCGCGTTGGCCGAAGCCAAGCCGGCCGAGGTGGCCGACGAAGTACGGGCTGCGGCTGAACAGGTGGCGCCGGCCAGCTTCGCGAACTTCACGCCAACGCCCAGCAATATGCCGGGCAGCGACATCAATATGATCCTGGACATCCCGGTCCAGCTGACCGTGGAGCTGGGGCGCACCCGCATACCGATCAAGAACATCCTGCAACTGGCCCAGGGCTCGGTCGTCGAGCTTGACGCGCTGGCCGGCGAGCCCATGGACGTGCTGGTCAACGGCTATCTGATCGCCCAGGGCGAGGTGGTGGTCGTGAACGACAAGTTCGGCATCCGGCTGACCGATATCGTCACGCCCTCGGAGCGCATGCGCCGTCTGAGCAAGGCCTGACCCCAAACCTGAGCCCAAGGCCTGAACTCGGGCCAAAAGCCCCGCTTCCACGCGCGATTGACCGGGCCGAGCCCGCCCCACAATCAGCGGCATGAGCAACAACCTCCTGCCTATATTCTGGTTCTTCGCCATCCTGGCGCTGATACCGGCCCTGCTGTGGCTGCTCAAGCGCACGCCGCTGGGCGGCTCGGCTGGCACCCATGGCCAGATGCGTACCGTCGCGGTGCTGCAGCTGTCGCCGAGCCAACGTTTGGTGACGGTCGAGGTCGGCCAGGGCGAGGATCGCCGCTGGCTGGTGCTGGGCGTCACCGCGCAGCAGATCAGCACGCTGCACGTGCTGCCGCCGCAACCCGAGGGCGCAGCAGGTCCGGCCACCGCAGCCCCGTTCGCGCAGATGCTGATGGCGCGGCTCAAAAAAGATGGCAGCGGAGACCAGCGTGCGCCCTGACTCCCGCCAATATTCCCTGCTCAAGCAAGGCCTGACCCTGATGCTTGTGCTCTCCGGAGCCAGCGCAGCGCTGGCCCAGACCGGTGGCGCGCCCGCCACCCTGCCCCTGATCATCGGCCAGGGTTCAGGTGGCAGCAGCTACTCGGTGCCGATCCAGACACTGCTTTTCTTCACCGCCTTGGGCTTCCTGCCGGCCGTGCTGCTGATGATGACCGGCTTCACCCGGATTGTCATCGTGCTCTCGCTGATGCGCCAGGCCCTGGGCACGCAGGCGGCGCCGCCCAATCAGGTGATCGTCGGCCTGTCGCTATTCCTGACCTTTTTTGTGATGAGTCCCACGCTGGACAAGGTCTATGCCGAGGCCTGGCAGCCCTACTCGGCCGGCACCATCGGCTTCGACGTGGCCCTGCAGCGCGCCGAGGTACCGATGCGCGGCTTCATGCTCAAGCAGACGCGCCAGGCCGATGTGGCACTGTTCTCGCGCCTGGCCAAGCTGGAGGGCGACATCAAGCCCGAGGACGTGCCCTTCAAGGTACTGGTGCCGGCTTTTGTGACCAGCGAGCTGAAGTCGGCCTTCCAGATCGCCTTTCTAATCTTCATTCCCTTTCTGGTCATAGACATGATCGTCTCCAGCGTGTTGATGAGCCTGGGCATGATGATGCTGAGCCCGGTGCTGGTGGCCCTGCCCTTCAAGCTGATGCTGTTCGTGCTGGCCGACGGCTGGAACCTGCTGCTCGGTTCGCTCGCGGCCTCATTCGTGACCTGAGCGTCGGGAGCACAACGAGATGGATGCACAACAAGTCTTCACCTTCGGCCAAGAAGGCCTCTACATGCTGCTGCTGGTGGCCGCGCCCATTTTGCTGACCGTGCTGGCGGTGGGCGTGTTGGTCAGCGTGTTTCAGGCCGCCACCCAGATCAATGAGGCGACCCTGAGCTTTGTGCCCAAGGTCGTCGCCGCCGTGCTGGTGATGGCCGTGGCCGGCCCCTGGATGGTAACCACCCTGGTCGAGTACATTCAGCGCACGCTGCAGACCATCCCGCAAGTCGTCGGCTGATGTTCAGCTTTACCGAAGCGCAACTGCTGCAGTGGCTGACGCCACTGCTGTGGCCCTTCATCCGCACGCTGGCGCTGTTTGCCGGCATGCCCATCTTCAGCCAGCGCAATGTGCCGATGCGGGTGCGCGTGGGTCTGGCCCTGTTTATCTCGCTGGCGGCCCAGCCCTCGCTGCCACAGATGCCGGTGGTGCCGCTAGACTCGCCGCCGCTGCTGCTGATGTTGATCGCGCAGCAGCTGCTGATCGGCCTGTCACTGGGCTTTGCGGTGCGCGTCGTGTTCGCGGCGCTGGAGTTTGCCGGCGAGCTGGTGGGGCTGCAGATGGGCTTGAACTTCGCTGGCTTCTTCGACCCCGCCACCGGCAGCCAGGGCACGGCCAGCGCGCGCTTCTTCGGCGCGATGGTGGCTTTTCTGTTCATCGCGATCAACGGCCATCTGCTGCTGATCAACGCGCTGATCCAGAGCTTTTCTGCATTCCCGGTCGGCGACGAGCCCTTCCGTTTTCTGCGCGTGGCCCAACCCCAGGTCTGGGGCGCGCAGATATTCCATATCGGCCTGTGGATCGCGCTGCCGCTGATCACGATGCTGATGTTCGTCAATCTGGTGCTGGGCGTGATCGCCCGCGTCGCGCCACAGATCACAGTCTTCGCGGTTGGCTTCCCACTGACCGTCAGCATCGGTCTGGTCGGCATGCTGGCCACGCTGCCGTTGATGCAGATGCCCTTTATGGTGGCGCTGGAACGCATGCTGGCCGCCTTCGGCTGAAGGCGGCCAGCCCGTGGCGCTGGCTCAGTCGCGCGCTCGCTTGCGCGTCGCTACGCCGATCGCCAGTAGGCCCAGCATCAACATCGCATAGGTCTGCGGCTCGGGCACCGCGCTGACTGTCAGGCCCGACAAGGTGCCGTTGTAGGCACCGGCAAAGCTGGCCTGCCCAGTGCTCAGATCGATGCTGTAGAGCGCCGTGGTCAACGCCGGGCCCGCATCAACATTCAGCGCCGCCCAGGCCTGGCCGTTGCCGAGAATCTCGAAGCCATTGGCCCGCAGCACATCGACCCCCAGCGAACCGACGGTCATGATCGTGGGCGTGTTGAAGGCCGAGGGGGCGAGCGCCAGTGTGTCATTGGCACTGTCGAGGTAGTACAGCGCGGTGCCGCCGGCCGGCGCGCCGGTCTGCCCTGGCATCGAATTGGTATAGGCAACGGCGGTATAGCCCGGCGCCACGGTGTTGGCGGCATTGCCGACGGCGCCGGTCAGCGCATTGACCGCGAAATTGCCGCCGGCCGAGCTGATCAGCCGCAGCGAGGCGCCGGTGCCCGCATCGGCCACCGGGTTGAAGTCCAGGCCATAGGCGAGATTGCCCTGGACAACGGCACTGCTCAGATTGGCAACGAAACTGGTCGCACCCGTCATCTCGTCCAAGGTGTACAGACGGTTGGACAAGGTCACACCATAGATCTTGCCGTCTGAGGGCCGCGTGTCGATTCCGACGAAACGATCCCCGGCATCCAGGCCGCTGATGTCCATGTTGACAGCCGCGCCGATGTTGGCGGTATCAAAGCGGGTGAGCTGGTTCTGGCTATTGATGCCCACCAGCGTGACGGCCTGGGCGGCGGCGGCGCTCAAGGCGAGCAAGGCGGCACCGGTGCGAGCGAAGAATTGCATGGAAGAACTCCTGTGCATAAGCGCAGACACACCGGCGCGAGGCTCTCGAACCGGCGCTGCATGCTCAGTACGCAGCACAGCGCCAGCGGATGCAGGAATTCGCCAACACCCCCTAATACTAGGGACTCAGCTCTCGACCAGGCCGTTGCGGATCGCGTAGACCGTCAGCTCGGAGTTGTTCGACAGGGCCAGCTTTTCAAGCACGCGGGCGCGGTAGACGCTGACAGTCTTGGGGCTCAGGGTCAGCTCCTCGGCGATGTCGGACAGGCGCTTGCCCGAGGCGATCATCACCAAGGTCTGCAGCTCGCGGTCGGAGAGCTTCTGGTGGGCCTGCTCGGTAGACGGCGCGGTCAGACTCTCGACCAGCATCTGGGCGATCTCGGGCGTCACATACTTGCGGCCCTGGGCCACGGTGCGCACCGCGGCCACTAGCAGCTGAGGGTCGCCACCCTTGTTGACATAGCCGAAGGCGCCGGCTTTCAGCGCGCGGATCGCGTACTGGTCTTCCGGATACATCGAGACGATCAGCACCCGCACCGGGTTGCCCTCGTCCTTCAGCACATGCAGCACATCCAGGCCGCTGCGACCCGGCATATTGATGTCCAGCACCAACACGTCGCAGTCCTTGTCGGGCTGTCTCATCAGCGTGCGCAACTCGCCGTAGTCGCCGGCCTCGCCGATGACCTCGATATCTGCCGCATCGGACAGGGTGTCGCGGATGCCGCGGCGTATCAGCGCATGGTCGTCACACAGAATCACCTTGATCATGCGCAGCCCCATGCCGAGGGATCGTGGGTGGCGGCGCGGCCGGCTTCATCTTCGGCCAGGCTGTCGTCGGGTGCTTCGAGCGGCACCGACAGGATCAGGCTGGTCCCTCTGCTATTGCTGCTCAAATCGACCCATCCCCCAACGGTTGCGGCCCGTTCATGCAGACCACGGATGCCGAATGATCGCGCCTTGGCAAGATCGCCCGGCGCCACGCCTTGCCCATTGTCGCTGACCTCCAAGGTCAGCACGCCCGAGTCGACGCTCAGCTCGATATCGACCCGGCTGGCGTTCGCATGCTTGCTGACATTGGTCAAGGCCTCCTGCGCGGTTCGGTAGGCCACCAACGGCACACCGGCCGGCAGTTGGATCTGCTCATGGCTGGTGCGCATGCTCGTTGTAATGCCGGTGCGCCGCTCGAAACGCATACTCATCCATTGCACCGCAGCGACCAGCCCCTGCTCCAGGATCGCCGGTCGCAGGTTGTGCATGATGCGCTGGCTGGCCTCGATCGCATAGCTGACCGTCTCCAGCGCCGACTGCACGCGCTGGCGCACCGCCACGTCTTGCGCATGTCGGGCGATCCAGGCGAGGTCAAACTTCAGCGCCGTCAGCGAACCCCCGACATCGTCGTGGATCTCGCGCGCGATCGCCGCGCGCTCCATCTCGACACTGGTCTGCAGATGGCCGGCCAGCTCGTGCAGGCGCTGCTTGCTCTTGCGCAGCTCGCGGTCGGCCTCCAGCCGGGCGCACTGCATGTCATTGGCCTCGATGGCATGCAGCAGGGCTGGTGCCAGCCGCGCCAGATTGTTCTTCAACAGGTAGTCGGAGGCACCGGTGCGCATTGCCGCCACGGCCGTGTCCTCGCCGATCTCGCCGGAAACCAGCACGAAAGGAATCAGCCGCTTGCTCTCTTTGAGCATGTCCAGCACCACCAGCCCGGAGAAACCGGGCAGGTTGTAGTCAGACACGATGGCATCCCAGGCCTCGGTCAGCGCCTGCGCAACCTCGGCCAGGGTATCGACCCGATGCACGTCCAGGTCCAGGCCGGCGCGGCGCAACTGAGCCACGATCAGTTGGTGATCGAGTTCCGAATCCTCAACATGGAGTACACGCAGGCGGCGCTCGGCGCTAGAAACAGTCATGGGGCGGGAGTATGCCAAGAATGTGCAACAACTCACGGCAGCCCTGCCGCTATCTATCAGCACCAGCGCGGCCCAGCCCACAATTCGGCGTTAACCCGCATCAGGTTTGTTGGATTCGGGTCGATTCCAAGAAATAGGCCCAGTTCGGGTCGATTGTCCTGTCGACATGCCCACAAGAAATGCCGAAGATCTCGGATATGGCCGGACCATCCGGTCGTCTGAGCCAGGCCAGCACATAACAAGCATGGAGCGACGAAGCCGATGAACGAAAACTCCACCCCTGAAGAAGAGCCGGGCATGCTCCCTTTGCTGGCCGCCGCAGAACTGCAGGACCACCTGATGACGGTGACCAACGATCTGGAGCGACTGCAGCGACTGCTCGACGATGCCGGCGAGGCATTGTCTGGCCATTTCTACAGTGCCTCCAGCCAGGTCCAGACCCTCTTGCGCCAGGCCGCTGGAAACCCCGGCGCCGACAGCGGCGCGCTGCACCATGTGATGGAAGACATTGCCGGGGCTATCACGGCGCTGCAGTTCCAGGACATGGCCACTCAGCTGATCGCCCATACCAGCCAGCGCCTGCGCAACTGCGCCGACCAGCTGGCACGCGACACCTTTGGCGACGATGAAGACGGCGAGGCGGTCGTCGAGATCGCGCCTCTGCGACCAAATCCCGTGACTCAGGACGAGATGGACGCAGGTTCCATCGAACTGTTCTAAAGAGTTCTCAAGTTCAACCGATATCAGCTTGTTATCCGGAGAGAAAGCGATGCATTCAATTCTTGCTGTGGACGATTCGGCCTCGATGCGCCAGATGGTCTCCTTCACCCTCAAGAACGCAGGTTTCAATGTGGTTGAGGCGGTCGATGGCCAGGATGCCTGGGAAAAGTCCAGCTCGCGCGATTTCGATCTGGTGCTGACCGATCAAAACATGCCGCGCATGGACGGCATCAGCCTGACCAAGAAACTGCGCGACAACCCCAAGTTCAAAACCACACCCATCCTGATCCTGACCACCGAGTCCAGCGACCAGATGAAGCAGGCCGGCCGTGCCGCCGGCGCCACAGGCTGGCTGGTCAAGCCTTTTGACCCGGCCAAGCTGATCGAGGTGATCGGCAAAGTGATTCGCTGAGGCCTGGCGCCACAACAAGGAGTAAAGCATGGGAGAAATGACTTCCGAAGGCGCAAGCCTGAGTGCCGGCATTGATCTAAGTCAGTTCTACCAGGTCTTCTTCGAGGAAGCCGGAGAGAACCTCGACAATATGGAACAGCTGCTGCTGAACCTGAATATCGAGACGGCAGACGATGAAGAGCTGAACGCGATCTTTCGCTGCGCGCACTCGATCAAGGGTGGTGCGGCTACCTTCGGCTTCGGCGACGTGGCCGAGCTGACCCACCAGATGGAGACGCTGCTGGACAAGCTGCGCCGTCACGAGCTGGCACCGAATGCAGCGATGGTCGACATCCTGCTGCAGTCCGGCGATGCGCTGCGCGCACAGCTGGGCCGCCACCAGGGCTCCGGCGCCGATGCGGTGGACACCACCGATCTGCTGACGAGCATCCGCGCGCTGGTCGAAGGCAAGGAGGTTACGGCGGCTCCGTCGGCGCAGACCGCCGCGCCTGCACCGGCGCCCAAGCCAGCAGCAGCACCGCCGGCCAAGCCAACCGCACGCGAATTGGAGCTGCAGGTCGGACCGCTGTCCGACCTGAGCCTGGCCGACAACCTGGTCGATCTGTTCAAGGAAATCACCGATCTGGGCACGATAGAGCCGCTGGACGGCGGCGTGTCCTCCGACGGCATGCGCCGCTACAAGATCCTGACCGGCAGCACCGACAACGATCTGCTGGATCTGTTCACCTTCCATGTGGCCCGCGAGCAAGTCAAGCTGCTGCCGCTGGGTCCCGGCTTCGGTTTCCATGAGGGCGCGCCAGGCGCGCCACCGGCCGAAGTGCCCGACAAGGACCCCGGCTACGGCTTCTTCGACGATGCACCGGGCCTGCCCAGCGGCAAGACCGGCACCGAACTCGAAGCTCAGGCTCAGTTGCCCGCCGAGGCTCCAAAGGCCGTGGTGGCCAAGCCGGTCGCCAAGACCGAGGCCCGGCCGCCAGCCGGCGGCATGGACCAGTCGACGCTGCGCGTCTCTGTCGAGAAGGTCGACCAGCTGATCAATCTGGTCGGCGAGCTGGTCATCACCCAAGCCATGCTTGCGCAGAACAGCAGCCAGCTGGACCCGGCTCTTTATCAGCAGTTGGCCTCCGGCCTGGCCGATCTGGAGCGCAACACCCGGGATCTGCAGGAATCGGTGATGTCGATCCGCATGATTCCGATGTCGGGGGTGTTTAACCGCTTCCCGCGCATGCTGCGCGACCTGGCCGCCAAACTGGGCAAGAAGGTCGAACTGGTCACGCAGGGCGAAGCCACCGAGCTGGATAAGGGCCTGGTCGAAAAGATCACCGATCCGCTGACCCATCTGGTGCGCAACAGCTGTGACCACGGCATCGAGCTGCCGGCCGAGCGAGTCGCCAAGGGCAAGTCCGAGCAGGGCACGATCACCCTGGTAGCGTCGCACCAGGGCGGCTCCATCGTGATCGAGGTGCGCGACGATGGCCGCGGCCTGAACCGCGACAAGCTGATCAAGAAAGCCCGTGAAAAAGGCATCGATGCACCCGACTCGATGAGCGACGCCGAGGTCTGGGGCCTGATCTTTGCGCCCGGCTTTTCCACCGCCGACCAGGTCACCGATGTCTCGGGACGCGGCGTCGGCATGGACGTGGTCAAGCGCAATATCACCCAGCTGGGCGGCACAGTCGAGATCGACTCGGCCGAAGGCTATGGCATGAAGGTCTCGGTGCGTCTGCCACTGACCCTGGCCATCATGGACGGCATGAGCGTGGGCGTCGGCGACGAGGTCTACATCCTGCCGCTGGCTTCGGTGGTCGAGTCCTTCCAGGTTCAAGCCGACACCATCAAGACCGTCGGCGGCTCGGGCCGCGTGGTCGAGGTGCGCGACGAATACATGCCAGTCGTGGAATTGGAGCAGGTTTTCAATGTTCCACGTTTCGATTTCGAGCATGTCAGCTCCATCATGGTGGTGGTGGAAGCCGAAGGGGGCCGCGTGGCCATGTTGGTGGACGAGTTGCTAGGCCAACAGCAGGTGGTCGTGAAGAACCTGGAAGCCAATTACCGCAAGGTGCCCGATGTCTCGGGCGCCACCATCATGGGCGACGGCCGCGTCGCGCTGATTCTCGATGTGGGCAGCCTTGTCAGGCGCTCGCGTCACTGAAGTCGAATCTACAGGGGTATCCGAATGAGTATGAGTGCAATGCTCCGCCGCTTCAGCATACGCACCCGCATGATTGGCGCGATCGCCATGGTGCTGGTGCTGCTGCTGGCTGTGGGCAGTGTCGGTCTGCTGGGCATGAACTCGATGCGCGACCAGACCAAGCAGTTCGCCGAAGTGTCCGTCGGCGAAGCCAACCAAGTCACCCGCCTGGTTCACGCCATGGGGGAGATGCGGCGCTTCGAGAAGGACATGATCATCAACTACGAGAAGCCCGAGACCGTCAAGGCGATGCGCGCCAAGTGGGACGACTCGCGCAAGGCCATCGCCGAGATCGCCAAGGCCATGCGCAGTGGAGAAAGCGCCGGCGACAAGGCCAGCATGGCCAAGGTGCTGACCCTGTTGGACGCCTACGCAACCAAGGCCCAGCCGGTGCTGACCCAGCTGGAAGCTGGCGGCTATGACAACGCGGCCGTGGCCGACAAGCTACTGGGCCGTGCCAAGGACGATGTGACCTTGGCCGAGAAGCAGATCGACGAGTTGCGCGCCGCGCTGCAGCAGGAAGCCGCCGATACCCAGCAGCGTGCCGAGGCAACCCAACGCCAAGTCTTGACAGCCTTCATCGTCGTGCTGGCCCTGGCCGCCGCCGTCGTGGTGCCCTTGACCCTCTTGAACATGCAGAGCATCTGCAAGCCACTGGCCGAGGCTGAATTGCTGGCCGAAGCTATCGCCAAGGGGGACCTGACCAGCAGCGCCGCCGTGGTCGAAGGCCAGGACGAAGCTTCGCATCTGATGCGCTCGCTGCAGAATATGCAGGCCTCGTTGCAGAACCTGGTGGGTCAGCTGCGCACATCGGCCGACAGCATCCGCACCGCCTCGGTCGAGATCGCGACCGGCAACCAGGATCTGTCGGGCCGCACCGAGCAAACAGCCTCCAATCTTCAGCAGGCTGCCTCCTCGATGGTGCAGCTGACCGGCACCGTCAAGCAGACCGCCGATTCGGCCCGCACCGCCAACCAGTTAGTGTCCTCGGCGTCGAACGCCGCCGCCAAGGGCGGCCAGGTGGTCAACCAGGTGGTCTCGACGATGGACGAGATCAACACCAGCTCGAAGAAGATCAGCGACATCATCGGCGTGATCGATGGCATCGCGTTCCAAACCAATATTCTGGCCTTGAATGCGGCCGTCGAAGCGGCACGCGCTGGCGAGCAGGGCCGCGGCTTCGCGGTCGTGGCCGGCGAGGTTCGCTCGCTAGCCCAGCGCAGCGCAGAGGCCGCACGCGAGATCAAGACCCTGATTGGTGCCAGCGTCGAGCGCGTCGAGACCGGTGCCCGCCTGGTGCAGGAGGCCGGCAGCTCGATGAGCGACATCGTCTCCAGCGTGCAGCGCGTCTCCGACATCATCGGCGAGATCACCGCCGCCTCGGCCGAGCAGAGCGATGGCATCGGTCAGGTCAACCAGTCGGTGGTGCAGCTCGACCAGATGACGCAGCAAAACGCCGCGCTGGTGGAAGAGTCCGCCGCTGCGGCCGAGAGCCTGAAGGACCAGGCCGAACGCCTGGCCCTGGCGGTCGACAAGTTCCGCATCAGCAAGCAGACCAGCGCGATGCTGGCGCCAGCGGCCACGCCGGTCAAGGCGTTCAGCCCCAGCAAGCCCGCACCGGCGGCGCCAGCCCGGACTGCCGCCGTCGCGAATCCGGCGCCAGCGTTGCGCGCCGCGCCGCGCCCGCCTGCGAAACCATCGGCTGCGCCCAGCGCCAAGCCCGCCAAGCCCGCCATGGCCGCAGCCGATGGCGACTGGGAAACCTTCTGATGCCCGCTGGCATCGCTCGCCCACCTTTTGATCATCAAGCTCACACTACAACGAGGTAAGCCATGGAAACCATCAGCGAAACGACCCAGTTGGTCCGCCGTGAATCCGCCGGCAATTTGGCCGTCAAAGCCCATGGCCCGGCCAGCGGTGAATACCTGACCTTCCGCCTCGGCGGCGAGGAATACGGCATCGACATCCTGAAGGTGCAGGAGATTCGCTCGTACGAGCCGCCCACCCGCATCGCCAACGCTCCCGACTTCATCAAGGGCGTGGTCAATCTGCGCGGCGTCATCGTGCCCATTGTCGATCTGCGCTTGAAGCTGGGCTGCCCCACCGCCGAGTACAACAGCTTTACCGTGGTAATCGTGCTGAATGTGCGCAACCGCGTGGTCGGTGCGGTGGTGGACTCAGTGTCCGATGTACTGGAACTCAACCGCGACGCCATCCGGCCTGCTCCCGAACTCAATGCCAGCGCGGTCGATACCAGCTTCATCACTGGCATCGGCGCGGTCAACGACCGCATGCTGATTCTGATGGACATCGAAGGGCTGATGAGCAGCGCCGATATGGGTCTGATGGACTCCGTGATCGGCTGACAGCATCCAGGCCCGCCAACGTAGCGGGCTTTCTTTTGACAGGGACGGACTCTGGGTCCAAGGAGTTGCCCCATATGGCTACCGGAATTACTTCGATCGCACGCCGCGTTTCTCTGGTTGGCGTCGTATCCCTCTCCGTGATCCTGCTGGCCACCAGCGGAATCGTCAGCGTGATGCTGACCAAGGTTGCTCACGAACGAGTGGTCAGCTGGGCCGGCGACAAGACTCAGTCGCTGGTCGACGCGATGCACGCGATGGACGACACATCGCGCACCTTGGTTGAGCGCAGCTTCGGCACCTTCCGCCAGGAGTTCGGTCCCAGCTTCACCTTGGACGAAGCCACCGGCGAGCTCCGCGACTGGGGCCCGACCCTGAACAACAACTTCACCCAGGTCGACAAGTTCGCTTCCACCAGTGGCGGCGTCGCCACGGTGTTCGCCGCCAAAGGCGACGATTTTCTACGCATCACCACCTCGCTGAAGAACGACAAGGGCGAGCGCGCAATGGGCACACTGCTGGGCAAGCAGCACCCGGCCTACGCCACACTGGTCGCCGGCAAGCCCTATGCGGGTCGCGCCAATCTGTTCGGCCGCGCCTATATGACCTACTACGAGCCGGTCAAGAACGATGCCGGCAAACAGGTCGGCCTGCTCTTCATCGGTTTCGACCTCGATGCCTTCGAGGCCGCGATGAGCAAGATGGCCAACGATGCCAAGTTCTTTGACAGCGGCGGCACCTATATGGTCAGTGTCGGCAAGGACCCGGCCCAGGCCCGCTTCGCCTCGCACCCGACGGCCAAGGGCAAGCTGGTCAGCGAGGTTGCACCCGAGCTGATCAAGCAGCTCGGTGAGGTCGGTGAGGACGGCTTTCTGGGCGATTCGCCTGATGTGCTGGGCAATGGTCACAGCGACAACTTCGCAATCGTGCGCAAGAACGACAAGGCCGGGCTGTGGGTGGTCGCCCAGGTCTCGCGCGGCGAGGCGATGGCCTCACACTGGGCCACGCTGGTGCCCTTCTGGCTGATGCTGGGTGGCGCGACGGTGGCGCTGGGCTTCGGCCTGTTCTGGATGATGCGCAACTGGGTCGCCAAGCCGCTGGCCTCGCTCAGCGAGGGGGTGCGCGCCATTGCCCAGGGGGATCTGAGCGTGCCGGTGCGTAGCGACCGCCAGGACGAGATCGGCGCGCTCATGCGCGATACCGAGAGCATGCGCCAGCGCTTGGCCGACATCATTGGGACGGTGCGCAATTCTGTCGACTCGATCGGTACGGCCAGCGCCGAGATCGCCACCGGCAACCAGGACCTGAGCCAGCGCACCGAGCAGACCGCATCGAACCTGCAGATTACCGCCTCTTCGATGGTGGAGCTGACCGGCACCGTCAAGCAGACTGCCGACTCGGCCCGCACCGCCAACCAGTTGGTGTCGACGGCCTCCAGCGCCGCAGCCAAAGGCGGAGATGTGGTCAGCCAGGTGGTCGCGACGATGGACGAGATCAACACCAGTTCGAAGAAGATCAACGACATCATCGGCGTGATCGACGGCATCGCGTTCCAGACCAATATCCTCGCATTGAACGCCGCCGTCGAAGCCGCGCGTGCCGGCGAGCAGGGTCGCGGCTTTGCGGTTGTGGCCGCCGAGGTTCGTTCGCTAGCCCAGCGCTCGGCGGCGGCGGCCAAGGAGATCAAGGGGCTGATCGGCGCCAGCGTCGACCGGGTCGAGGTCGGCAGCCGCCTGGTGCAAGAAGCAGGTAGTTCGATGCAGGACATCGTCTCCAGCGTGGCCCGGGTATCCGACATCATCGGCGAGATTACCGCAGCTTCGGCCGAGCAAAGCGACGGCATCGGCAACGTGAACCAGTCGGTTGTACAGCTTGACCAGATGACGCAGCAGAACGCCGCGCTGGTCGAGCAGTCCGCCGCCGCCGCCGAGAGCCTCAAGGAGCAGGCACATCGCCTGGTCGAGGCGGTCGCGGTATTCCGGGTCGCTGCGGGCCAGTCCGCCGCCGCGCCTGTGCCCAAGAAGCCCGCCCCCTCACCCGCGACGAAGGTGGGCACGGTCGCAGTTAGGCCCGCCCCCGCCAAGAGCAGCCCGGCCAACCCCGGCTCCAAGCAGGTCGCGCAGACAGTACTGGCCAAAGCGGCGCAATCCAGCAAGCCTGCTGCTGCCCTGAGCCCGCCCAAGGCGGCCAAGGATGACGGTGATTGGGAGACGTTCTAAGTCGATCAGAGATGCCGCCGGACGTGCTCACAGAAGCAGATCACCGGCAAACGAATCGAGGGGGGATCGGGCCGCAGGGCCCGGCCCCCTTTTGTTTTTCGAGGAGCGCAACAATGTTTGATTCGATCAAGACCAAGCTGATCAGCCTGTGCGTCGGCGTGGTGGTGGTGACTCTGAGCATCGTCACCGTCGCCGACTACCTGATCGTGCGCAAGCACACCCATGCCCAGGTCAACACCAGCCTGGATGCGCTGGCGGCGGCCCACGGCGGCGCAATCGCCCAATGGGTGCGCAGCCAGCGGGACATCGTCTCGGCCCTGATGCCAGTGGCGAAGGCCACCGAGCCGGTGCCGATGCTTTTGCAGGCAGCGAAGTCCGGCCGGCTCGACACCGCCTATGTCGCCCATGCAGACAAGCGCATCGAATTTTCGACCAAGCAAGACCTGCCCCCGGGCTACGACCCGACCTCGAGGCCCTGGTATCAGCAGGCGGCTGGGGCTAGCGCCGCCATCATCACCGAGCCCTATGCCGATGCCGCCACCAAGCGTCTGGTCGTGACGTTCGCACTGGGCGTCAAGGAGGGCGCAAGCAATGTCGCCGTGGTGGCCACCGATGTGTTTCTAGACGGCGTCGTCGAGACCATCAAATCGATCAAGCCTACGCCCGCTGGCTGGGCCTTCCTGATCACCCGTCAAGGCAAAATCTTGGCTCATCCGAATACCGCGCTGGCGATGAAGCCCAGCACCGAACTCAGCCCGCAGTTCGATGTCAAGGCGTTGGAAGAGAGCTTCAAGTCCGGTAGCGGCTGGGTAGAGGCTACGGTCGGCGATCAGACCGTGCTGATGCGTGCCGCACCGATTGCCGAGACCGACTGGGTGCTGGTCACTGCCGCCGACAAGGGCGAAGCTCTGGCCTCGTTGAGCTCACTGGTGAACACCTCGGTGATCGCGTTGGTCGTCGTGATGGTGCTGGCCGGCCTGCTGGTAGCAGGTCTGGTGACCGCTATGCTGGGCGGGCTGGACAAGGTGCGCGCCGCGCTCGACGAAATCAGCGCCGGCGGCGGCGACCTGACCCAGCGCCTGCCGGTGGCCGGCAAGGACGAGATCGCCCGCATCGCCGGCTCCTTCAACACTTTTGCCGAGAAGATTCAGCACATCCTGCTCGACGTGCGTGCCGCCAGCAACTCCATCACCACCGCTTCCAGCGAGATTGCGGTGGGCGCGCAAGACCTGTCACAGCGCACCGAGCAGACGGCGGCCAATCTGGAGCAGGCCGCCTCGTCGATGGAAGAGCTGACCGCCACGGTGCGCCAGACCGCCGATGCCGCGCTGACCGCCAACCAGCTGGCCTCCTCGGCCTCATCGGCCGCGGCCAAAGGCGGCACCGTGGTCGGCCAGGTGGTCTCGACAATGGACGCCATCACCACCAGCTCAAAGAAGATCAGCGACATCATCGGCGTGATCGATGGCATCGCCTTCCAGACCAATATCCTGGCGCTGAACGCGGCGGTCGAGGCGGCCCGTGCGGGCGAGCAGGGCCGCGGCTTCGCGGTCGTGGCCTCGGAGGTGCGCAGCCTGGCCCAACGCAGCGCCGATGCGGCCAAGGAGATCAAGGGACTGATCGGTGCCAGCGTCGACAGCGTCGAGGCCGGCAGCCGCCTGGTGCAGGAAGCCGGCAGCTCGATGAACGACATCGTCTCCAGCGTGCAGCGCGTCACCGACATCATCGGCGAGATCACTGCCGCCTCGACAGAGCAGAGCGGCGGTATCGCCCTGGTCAACGATGCCGTCGTACACCTGGACCAGATGACCCAGCAGAACGCAGCCCTGGTCGAAGAGTCGGCGGCGGCGGCCGAAAGCCTGAAGGACCAGGCCCACAAGCTGACCGAGGTGGTGTCGGTGTTCAGGCTCTCCAACAACGATGCGGCACCGGTCCACCAGGCGGCTGCTGTGCCAAAGCCCGCGGCCGCGGCCTCGCACCGGCCGGTGGCCGCCAAGCCCGTAGCGCCCAAACCAGCCGCCAAGGCCGACGCCCGTCGCCCGGCGGCTCCAAGTGCCGCCCCGAAGTCGGCACCTAAGCCGCAGGGCAATGACAGCGATTGGGAAACCTTCTGATGCCGAAAGGCATCACTAGTTTCGCCAAGCTTTCTGATCCGGGCCTTCCGCGACGGCCATCGCCTCAGTTGGTGTTGGCCTCGCGCAAGGTCACCATCACCGGTCGCTGCAGCACGCCGCGCAGGCTCCACCAGCCGGCCGCTTGAGCCAGCAGGGCGCCGAGGGCGGCGCTGGCCAGCGGCACCCAGGGGCTGCCGCCCCAGTCGAACTCGAACACATAGCGGGCCAGCAGGCTGCCCAGCGCCAGCGCGACCAGCCCGGCCAGCGCGCCAGCCAGCGCGCCCACGCCCAGCAGTTCGGCGCGCTGCACCTGGGCCAGCAACTGCTTGCTCGCGCCCAGCGCACGCATGAGGCCGAACTCGCGGATACGCGACTCGCGCGTGCTGCTGACCGCGCTGAGCAGCACCACCAAACCGGTGGCCAAGGTGAATGCGAACAGAAACTGCACCGCCTGTATGACCTGGTCCAGCACCTGCTGAACCTGCTGGATCTGGGCCGAGACATCAACATTGGTGATGTTGGGGAAATCGTGGCTGAGCTGCCTATCGAGCTCGCCCCCCTGGGACGCTCGGAAGGCCGCAATATAGGTGCTGGGCAGTTCGGGCATGGCCGCACGCGGGAACAGCACGAAGAAGTTGACACGCATCGAGCTCCAGTCCACCTTGCGCAGACTGCTGATCTTGCCGCTAATAATGCTGCCGGCGATATCGAAGCTCAGGCTATCGCCGAGCTTGAGCCCCAGTTGCTTGGCCAGGCCCTCCTCGACACTCAGGCCCTCGGCCTCGTCGGCGGTCCAGCGCCCGCCGACCAGCTGGTTATGGGTCGGCAGCTCGGCGCCATGGCTCAGATTGAACTCACGTTCGACCAAGCGCTGCGAGCGCTCCTCACTGAACTGCTTAGGCGCCACAGACTTGCCATTGATCGCCACCAGACGTCCGCGGATCATCGGATACCAGTCATAGCCACTCACGCCGGCCGTCTTCAACTGCTGCTGGAAGGCCTCGCCCTGATCGGGCTGGATATTGATGACGAAGCGATTCGGCGCATCGGCCGGGCTCGCCGCCCGCCAGCTAGCGATCAGGTCAGTGCGCAGCAACACCAACAGGGCCAGCGCCAGCAGACCCACCGCCAGCGCTGATACCTGGACCACCGCGAAGGCCGGCCGCGCCGCAACCTGGCGCGTCGCCAGCAGCAGCCAGCGCGGCGCTCCGGCGCCCGGCACCAGGCGGCGCAGCAGCAGTACCGCCCCCCAGGCCAGCAACGCAAATACGGCCAGCGCCGCAGCGAAGCCGCCGGCCGCAATGAGGCCCAGCTTGATATCGCCCGACAGCGCCACCAGGATGGCGCCAAAGCCCAGCACCCCTGCGCCCAGCACCAGCAACGAGCCAGCCTTGATGGACCCCAGATCGCGCCGCATCACCCGCAGCGCCGGCACCGCCGCCAGCTGCAGCACCGGCGGCAGCCCGAAGCCCAGCAGCAGACTCATGCCAAGCCCGACGCCCAGACCCACCGGCCAAAGGCCGGCGGCCGGCAGATCGACCGCGATCAGCCCGGCCAGCAGGCTGACAAACACATAGTGCAGCGCAAAACCCAGGGCCACGCCGACCAGGCTGGCCAGCAGGCCGACAACGCCGAACTCCAGACCATAGGCCCAGGCGATGCGACGCTGCGGCTGTCCCAGCACTCGCAGCATCGCGCAATCGTCCAGATGGCGGGCCGCAAAGTCGCGCGCCGCCAGCGCGACCGCCACCGCCGCCAGCAGAGCCGAAAGCATGGCCACCAGGTTCAGGAACTTGCTGGCCCGGTCCATGGTCTGGCGCATCTCGGGCCGACCGCCTTCCAGCGACTCCAGGCGCACGCCGCGCAGGCCCTGGGACTCGATCAGCGCCGCCGCCTGCTGCTCGAACTCGCGTGCGACGGTCGCCCGCCCGGCCGGCGCGATCACCGCGAAGCGGTAGTTCAGTCGGCTGGCCGGCTGCACCAGACCGGTGGCGGCCAGATCGGCCTCGGCCAGCATCACCCGCGGCGCAAAGCTCAAGAAGCCAGCCCCCCGGTCGGGCTCGTTGGCGATCACGCCGGCCAGCTTTAGGCTCGATTCGCCGAGCAGCAAAGGGTCACCGAGCTTCAGTCCCAGCGCGTCCAGCACCCCGGCATCAACCCAGACCTCGCCGCGCGCGGGCGCGCCGAGCTTGCGACCGTCGGCCAGGCTGACCTGGCCGCGCAGCGGGTAGGCCTCACCAACCGCCTTGACCGCTACCAGCCTGCTCGCACCGCCTTGCTCGTCCGGCGCCCGCGCCATGCTGGGAAAACTGACCGTGCCGACCCGCGCCAGCCCAAGACGCTCGGCCAGTTCGCGCAGCGGCGCAGGCGTCGCCTGGTCGCTGCTGACCACGGCGTCTCCGCCCAGCAGCTGGGCCGCGTCGCGCTTGAGCCCCTGCTCCATCCGGTCGGCCAGAAAGCCCACCGCACACAGCGCCGCCACCGCCAGCGCGACGGCCAGTACCAACAGGCGCAGCTCGCCGGCGCGCCAATCGCGCCACAGCTGGCGCCAGGCCAGGGTCAGAACGGTCGGAGGGGTGAGCACAGACTTTTTCATGCTTGCGACTCTAACCGGCACTCGCCCATGCCGTCCCAGCCTTGACATATATTCATACTAGGCGGTCAGCGTGGCCGCCACCGGTTCCCTCACACATGCCCTTGCTGACACCGCTTTACGATCCAGGCATCCTCCTTGCCTCCGTGCTGATCGCCTGCTTCGCGTCCTATGTAACCCTGGATCTGGCCAAGCGGGTGCGCAGCACCGACGCAGCGGTCGCCCGCATCTGGTGGCTGGGCGGCTCGGTAGCGATGGGCTCGGGCATCTGGTCCATGCACTTCATCGGCATGCAGGCCTACACGCTGCCGATCGCGCTGGGCTATACCGGCCTGCTGACCCTGCTGTCCTGGGTGGCTGCCGTGGCGGCCTCGGCGGTGGCGCTGGGTCTGGCCAGCCAGGGTTCATTGGCGGCCGGCCGGCTGGGCGGTGGCGCTCTGGTGATGGGCGTGGGCATCTGCGCAATGCATTACACCGGCATGGCAGCGCTGGACATGGCGCCGGGCATCGTCTGGAACCCGCTGCTGGTGGCTGCCTCGGCGGCAATTGCGGTAGGGGCCTCGGCCGTGGCCCTGCTCATCTTCTTCTGGCTGCGCAGCGTCAAGCCCCAGCATAGCCGGCGCTACCAGGCCCTGGCCGCACTGGTGATGGGGCTCGCGATCAGCGGCATGCACTACACCGGCATGGCCGCCGCCGGTTTCCCCGAGGGCAGCGTGTGCCTCAGCGCCGGCCAGCTCGGCGGTGAGGCGCTCGGCGAGCTGATCATGCTGGCCTCGCTGGCCCTGCTGGCGATGACCCTGCTGACCTCCAGCCTGGATGCGCGCATGCAGGGAAAGACCGCTGCGCTGGCGGCCTCGCTGCAGGACGCCAACAGCCAGCTGCAGTCGGCCAACCAGGAGCTGCAAAAACGCGCCTTCCTCGACCCGCTGACTGGGCTGCCAAACCGCCTGCTGTTCGAGGACCGGCTCAGCCATGCGCTGGCGATGCTGGACCGCGGCGGCGAGCGCAGCAGCCGCCAGGTCAAGCGCCTGGCCGTGCTCTTCGTCGATCTGGACGGCTTCAAACCGGTCAACGACTCCTACGGCCACGCCGCCGGCGACACGCTGCTGCAGGAGGTGGCACAGCGCTTGCTGGCGGTGGCGCGCGACAGCGACACGGTGGCGCGGCTGGGCGGCGACGAATTTGTGCTGCTGCTTGAAGACGTGGCCGATGTGGCCGACAGCGCGGCGCTGGCGCACCGCCTGGTGCAGTCGCTGACCCAGGCCTTCACGATAGGCGGGCGCAAGCTGCATGTGGCGGCCTCGGTGGGCATCGCGGTCTACCCCGAGCATGGCCCGGGCGACAAGCTGATGGGCCATGCCGACGCCGCGATGTATGCGGCTAAGCGCAACGGCGGCAATACCTATGCGGTATTCGAGAGCCACATGGATGCCGGCGCGGCCGAGCAACTGAGCCTGCAGCACGCATTGCGCCAGGCCCTGACCGAGGGCCAGATCAGCCTGCACTACCAGCCAAAGTTCGACGGCCAACGTGGCCTGCTGCGCGGCGTCGAGGCCTTGCTGCGCTGGCAGCACCCGGAGCGCGGCATGATCCCACCCGATGTCTTCATCCCGATTGCGGAGCGCTTCGGCCTGATCAACGAGCTCGGTGGCTGGGTCATCAACGAGGCCTGCCGCCAGATGCAGGCCTGGGAACAGGACGGCCTGCGCATCCGCGTCGCGATCAATCTCTCGGTCCACCAACTGCGCCAGGGCGACCTGGTCGCGCGCATCGAACAGGCGCTAAGCCGCCACCGCGTCGCGCCGGAGCGCCTGCTTTGCGAGATCACCGAATCGGTGGCGATGGAAGACATCAGCGCCACCCAGGCCGCCTTCGAAGGCCTGTCGCGCATCGGCGTGTTTCTGTCCATCGATGACTTTGGCACGGGCTACTCCAGCCTCAGCTATCTGCGCCAGCTGCCGGCCCGCCAGTTGAAGATCGACCGCGGCTTCATCCAGGACCTGGAAACCAGCGCCGATGCCCGCGCCGTGGTGGACGCGGTCGTCAAGCTGGCCCATGCGTTGGACCTCAGCGTGGTGGCCGAGGGTGTCGAGACTGCCGGCCAGCGCGATGTGCTGCTGGCGCTGGACTGCGACGAGCTGCAGGGCTTTTTCTTCGCCCGCCCGATGTCGGCGGCGGCCCTGCAGCACTGGGCGGCCGGACAGCGGCCCGAGGGCGCCGTGGACTTCGCCCCCTCGGCTTTCATCGACCTGCCGCCACGCTGACGCCCCAAAGCGGGCACAGGAGTTGCGTCGGCCCGGGCCATGAGCCTGCTGCTGCTGATCAACCCCAACACCAGCGAAGCGGTAACCCGCCAACTGGCGCAGGCCGCCGCCGCACTAACGCCCGCCGGGGGTCAGGTCCTGACACGCACCGCCCGATTCGGCATGCGCTATATCAGCAGCGAGTACGCACTGGCCCTGGCCAGCCATGCGGTGCTGGACGCCTACGACACCGCACTATCAGAGGGAACGAGCCCCAATGTGGTGCTACTCGGCTGTTTCGGTGACCCGGGACTGCTGGCGCTGCGCGAACGAGCCCGCGTGCCGGTCTGCGCTCTGGCCGAAGCCTCGATGCGCGAGGCAGTCGAACGAGGCCGCTACGCCATCGTCACCGGCGGCGCCGCCTGGGTGCCGATGCTCAGACGCCTGGCCTGGAGCCTTGACCTGCTCGACCCGCTGGCGGGCATCGTCAGCGTCGAGCCGAGCGGCGCCGAGCTGGCAGCTGACCCTGAGATGGCCGGCCGCGTGCTGCGCCAAGCCTGCCAGCAGGCGGCCGCACTGCCCGGGGTGGCAAGCATCATCGTCGGCGGTGCGGCCCTGGCCGGCTGGGCCGCCCGGCTGCAGCCGGAGTTTGCGCTGCCGCTGCTGGACAGCGTCGACTGCGGCCTGCGCAGCGCCTGGCACATGACTTGCGTCTGAGCCTACAAACAACCCACGAGGAGCACCGATGAAGCAGCAGAGTCCCCGTCTCGTTTTTGCGCTGGCCGCCCTGGCTCTCGCCACCAGCGCCCTCGCCCAGGAAAAAACCCTGCGCATCGCGATGACCGCCGCCGACATCCCGCGCACGCTGGGGCAGCCCGATCAGGGCTTCGAGGGCAACCGCTTCACTGGCATCCCGATGTATGACGCGCTGACGCACTGGGACCTGTCCAAGGCCGATGCCGCCAGCGTGCTGATCCCGGGCCTGGCTACGAGTTGGACGGTCGACGCCAAAGACAAGACCAAATGGGTATTCAAGCTGCGCCCGGGCGTCAAGTTCCATGACGGCTCGGCCTTCAATGCCGACGCGGTGGTCTGGAATGTCCGCAAGGTGCTGGACAAGGACGCGCCGCATTTCGACGCCAGCCAGGTCGGCGTCACTGCCTCGCGCATGCCCACGCTGCGCAGCGCTCGCAAGATCGACGATCTGACCGTCGAGCTCACCACCAGCGAGCCCGACTCCTTCCTGCCGCTGAACCTGACCAATCTCTTCATGGCATCGCCCGCGCATTGGGAGGCCAAGCTCAAGGCCGTGCCTGCCGGCGTGGCCGATGCAGCCGAACGTAGCAAGCAGGCCTGGACCGCGTTTGCTGCCGACGCCTCCGGCTCCGGTCCCTTCAAGATGAGCCGCTTCGTCGCCCGCGAGCGACTGGAAATGGTCGCCAATAAGGGCTACTGGGATGCCAAGCGCGTGCCCAAGATCGACAAGGTCGTGATGCTGCCGATGCCCGAGGCCAATGCCCGCACCGCGGCCCTGCTGTCGGGCCAGGTAGACTGGATTGAAGCACCTTCGCCCGACGCGATGGCCCAGATCACCCAGCGCGGCCACAAGATCTACAGCAATGCCCAACCCCATGTCTGGCCTTGGCAGCTGTCGTTCGCCGAGGGCTCCCCCTGGCTGGATAAGCGCGTGCGCCAGGCCGCCAATCTCTGCGTAGACCGCGAGGGCCTGAAGACCTTTCTGGGCGGCATGATGGCCATCCCCAAGGGCACGGTGCCGCCGGGACACCCCTGGTGGGGCAATCCGAAGTTCGACATCAAGTACGACGTCAAGGCCGCGCAGGCGCTGATGGCCCAAGCCGGCTTCTCCGCCGCCAAGCCGGTCAAGGTCAAAGTGCAGATCTCGGCCTCCGGTTCAGGCCAGATGCAGCCGCTGCCGATGAACGAGTTCGTCCAGCAGTCGCTGAAACAGTGCTACTTCGATGTCGATTTCGACGTGATCGAATGGAACACGCTGTTCACCAACTGGCGCAAAGGCGCCAAGGATCCTTCGGCCAATGGCGCGCACGCCACCAATGTCAGCTTCGCTGCGATGGATCCCTTCTTCGCGATGGTGCGCTTCTCCAGCACCAAGACCTTCCCGCCGGTCTCCAACAACTGGGGCTATTACGGCAATGCCGAGGTCGACAAGCTGATCGCAGACGCTCGTACCGCCTTTGACGACAAGGCCCGCGACGCCGCGCTCGCCAAGCTGCACGCCCGCATCGTCGAGGACGCGGCCTTTGTTTGGATCGCCCATGACGTCGGGCCGCGCGCGATGAGCGCCAAGGTCAAGGGTGTGGTGCAGCCGCGCAGCTGGTTCATCGACATTGCGCCCATGAGCATGGACTGATCGCCGCCGATGCTGATCTACCTGCTCAGACGGATCATCTACGCCCTGCCCATCATGCTGGGCGTGGCCCTGGTGTGCTTTGCGTTGGTCCATCTGTCGCCCGGCGATCCGCTGGTCTCCATCCTGCCGCCGGACGCATCGGCCGATCTGCAGGCCCAGCTGCGCGAGCTCTACGGCTTCAACCGCAGCTATCCCGAGCAGTTCTTTGCCTGGGTCTGGCGAGCCCTGCAGGGAGATCTGGGCACCAGCATCGCCAGCGGCAGGCCGGTGGCCGCCGAGGTGATCAAGGCGGTCGGCAACACGCTGCGCTTGGCGGTGCTGGCGACGCTGATCGGCTTCGTACTCGGCTCCTTTTTCGGCTTTGTCGCCGGCTACTTTCGCGGCAGTTGGCTGGACCGGCTGGCTTCGATGCTCAGCGTGCTGGGCGTCAGCGTGCCGCACTACTGGCTGGGCATGGTGATGGTGATCGTATTCGCCGCCACGCTGAACTGGCTGCCCGCCACCGGCGCCGGCCCCGACGGCTCGGGCACCTGGGCCTGGGACTGGGAGCACTTCCAGTACATGCTACTGCCGGCGCTGACGATGTCGGTGATCCCGATGGGCATCATCGCCCGCACGGTGCGAGCCCTGGTGGCCGACATCTTGTCGCAGGAGTTCGTCGTCGGTCTGCGCGCCAAGGGCCTGACCGATCTGGGCATCTTTGGCCACGTCGTCAAGAACGCTGCGCCGACCGCGCTGGCCGTGATGGGTCTGCAACTGGGCTATCTGCTGGGCGGATCTATCCTGATCGAGACGGTGTTCTCCTGGCCCGGCACCGGTTTCCTATTGAACTCCGCCATCTTCCAGCGCGACCTGCCGCTGCTACAAGGCACCATCTTGGTGTTGGCGCTGTTCTTCGTGCTACTCAATTTGGTGGTCGATGTGGTGCAGACTCTGCTCGACCCCCGCATCGCGAGATCCTGAAATGGCAGCCGTGATGACGACCCCTCTGGCTGCGCCAGCTCCGCTGCGCTCCCCCGGCTACTGGCAGGGCGTGCTCGCGCGCCTGCTGCGCGACCCGGTAGCCATCGGCGCCGGCCTGGTCGTGCTGGCACTGCTGGCGCTAGCGGTCTTCGGCCCCTGGCTGGCGCCTGCTGATCCTTATGCCGCCTCGATGATGAAGCGCCTGAAGCCCATCGGCACCGAGGGGCTGCCACTGGGCAGCGACGAGTTGGGCCGCGACATGCTGTCGCGCCTGATAGTCGGAGCCCGGCTGTCGCTGTTCATGGGTCTGACGCCTGTGCTGTTTGCCTTCGTGATCGGCACCGTGATCGGCATCATTGCCGGCTATGCGGGCGGGCTGACCAACACGCTGATCATGCGTACGGTGGATGTGTTCTACGCCTTCCCCTCGGTGCTGCTGGCGATCGCGCTTTCCGGCGCGCTGGGCGCCGGCATCACCAACTCACTGATCTCGCTGACCATCGTCTTCATCCCGCAGATCGTGCGGGTGGCCGAGAGCGTCACCACCCAGGTGCGCGGGCGCGACTATGTGGAGGCGGCACGCGCCTCAGGTGCCAGCGCCTTCACCATCGTGCGCGTCCATGTGCTGGGCAATGTGCTGTCGCCGATCTTTGTGTACGCCACGGGCCTGATCGCGGTCTCGATGATCCTGGCCTCCGGCCTGTCCTTCCTGGGCCTAGGTGTGAAGCCGCCCGAGCCCGAGTGGGGCCTGATGTTGAACACCTTGCGCACCGCCATCTATGCCCAGCCCTGGATCGCCGCGCTGCCCGGCGTGATGATCTTCATCACCTCGATCGCCTTCAACCTCCTGTCCGACGGCTTGCGCAGCGCGATGGAGATCAAGCAATGAGCCCACTGCACGGCCGCCCGGGATTGGGTTCGCTGCCGCTTGGCAGAAGTGCGCAAAGCGCCAGGGTGTCGACATGAGCGCCGTCTTGAATGAACTGCTGGAGCAGCCCGCCGATGTCGGCGGCCCGGCCCAGCCGCTACTGACGATCAAGGGACTGACGAAGCACTTCCCGCTGAAGAAGGATCCGCTGGGTCGCGGCGGCGGTGTCGTGCGGGCGGTCGACGGTGTCGATTTCAGCGTGCTCAAAGGCGAGACCCTGGGTGTCGTCGGCGAGTCGGGCTGCGGCAAGAGCACGACCGCGCGGCTGCTGATGCAACTGATCAACCCAACCGCCGGCGAAGTGGTCTTCGACGGCCGCACTGTCGGCAGCCGCGCGCTGCCGCTCAAGGAGTTCCGCCGTCAGGTGCAGATGGTGTTTCAGGACAGCTATGCATCGCTGAACCCGCGCCTGACCATCGAGGACTCGATCGCCTTCGCACCCCAGGTCCACGGCGTGCCCAGGCGCGAGGCGCGTGCGCGCTCGCATGACCTGCTGGCCCGCGTCGGTCTGGAACCGGCCCGCTTTGCCGGCCGCTATCCGCATGAGCTGTCCGGCGGCCAGCGTCAGCGCGTCAACATCGCGCGCGCGCTGGCGCTGCAGCCGCGCCTGGTGATACTGGACGAGGCCGTCTCGGCGCTCGACAAATCGGTCGAGGCCCAGGTGCTGAACTTGCTCCTGGACCTGAAGGCAGAGTTCGGCCTGACCTATGTCTTCATCAGCCATGACCTGGGCGTCGTGCGCTTCATCAGCGATAGAGTGATGGTGATGTATCTGGGCCAGGTGGCCGAGATCGGTCCCTCCGAGGCCCTGTTCGAGGCACCAGCCCATCCCTACACCAAAGCCCTGCTGTCCTCAATGCCAGCCATGGATCCGGACCAGCGCACAGAACAGGCGCCGCTGGCCGGTGACCCGCCCAACCCAATCAACCCGCCGAGCGGTTGCCGCTTTCATCCGCGCTGCGCCCAGGCCGCGCCCATCTGTGCCCAGCGCGTACCGCTGCCCACAGCCGCGGGCACCGATCACATCGTCGCCTGCCTGATGCACGAGCGCGGCAGCGGCCATCCGGAAGCCGCAGCATGAAGACAGGCAAGCAAGAGCCGATGGTGGTGCTGAAAAACCTCAGCGTCACATTCACCGGTGGAAAGAAACAGGTGAAAGCGGTCAGCGGCGTCAGCCTGGAGCTGCAGCGCGGCGAGGTGCTCGCGCTGATCGGCGAATCGGGCTCGGGAAAGAGCGTCACGATGCGCAGCCTCTTGCGACTGCACCCCGAGAAGCGCAGCCGCATCGAGGGCCAGATGCAGGTCGGCGGGCGCGATGTGCTGGCGATGTCGGCACGCGAGCTGGCCGACTACCGGGGCAAGGTCGCCTCGATGATCTTCCAGGAGCCGCTGCTCGCGCTGGACCCGGTCTACACGGTGGGCGCGCAGATCAAGGAGGCGATCCGCCGCCACGAGGGCGGTGTCAGCGAGGCCCAGGCCCAGGCCCGTGCGCTGGCGCTGTTCGAGCGGGTGCGCATTCCCAGCCCAGAGCGGCGTCTGGACGCCTATGCGCACGAGATGTCCGGCGGTATGCGCCAACGCGCGATGATCGCGCTGGCGCTGGCATGCCGACCCCAGTTGCTGCTGGCCGACGAGCCGACCACCGCGCTGGACGCCACGGTTCAGATCCAGGTGTTGCTGCTGCTGCGCGAGCTGCAGCGCGAGCTGGGCCTGTCGGTGCTCTTCGTCACCCACGATATCGGCGCGGCGGTCGAGGTGGCGGACCGTATCGCGGTCATGTATGCAGGGCGCATCGTCGAGGAGGGCTCGGTGCGCGAGATCATGCGTGCGCCGCGCCATCCGTACACGCTGGCGCTGCTGAAGAGCCGTGCGCATGGTGCGCTGGCCAAGGGCGCAAGACTTGACACCATTGCCGGCAGCCCGCCAGACTTGGCGAATCTGCCGCCCGGCTGCGCCTTCGCCGACCGTTGCGCTCGTGCCAACGAGACCTGCCGGCGCATGCAGCCCGAGCCGGTGGTGTTCTCGGTCGGCCATCTGGCCCGCTGCCACCATATCGAAACTGCCTCCACTGCGCTCGCCTGATGACGATTGTTCACGACCCGGCCCACGCTTTCGTACCCTACCCCGAAGCCTGCGTTGCGCATGCTGCCACCGGCCCGTTGGCCGGCCTGACATTCGCGGTCAAGGATCTGTTCGATGTCGCCGGCTACCCGACCGGCGGCGGCAACCCCATCGTGCTGGCCCGCTCCGGCATCAAGAGCCGCACAGCCCCCACCGTTCAGAAGCTGCTGGACGCCGGCGCGCGCTTTGTCGGCAAGACTGTCACCGATGAGTTGGCCTTCTCGATGAACGGCAACAACGCCCATTTCGGCGCGCCGATCAACGGTGCGGCGCCAGAGCGCATCAGCGGCGGCTCGTCCTCGGGCTCGGCCTCGGCCGTCTCCAACGGCCTGTGCGATTTCGCGCTGGGCACCGACACCGGCGGCTCGGTGCGCGCGCCGGCCAGCCACTGCGGCCTCTACGGCCTGCGCCCGAGCCACGGCCGCATCAGCCTCGACGGCGCGCTGGACCTGGCGCCCAGCCTCGACACCTGCGGCTTCTTCGCCCGCGATGCGGCCGTGATGAGCCGGGTCGCCGATGTGTTGCTAGGGCAAGACCTGTCCCCCACACCGACGCGCCTGCTGTGGCCGCACGAGCTCTGGGGCCTGCTGTCCACCGAGGTGGCTGAGGCCACATCGGGCGCCTCGGCCCAGGTCCAGGCCCGACTGGGCGAGGCCGCGCCGGTGGCCCTGGTGCTGGACAGCCTGGAGACCATGTACTGGCAGTTCCGCTACATCCAGGGCCGTGAGGCCTGGCTGACCGATGGCCCGCTGATCGAGCGCTATGCACCGCCGCTGGGCCCGGGCGTGGCCGAGCGCTTTGCCTGGTCTCGCCAAGTGACGGACACCCAGGTCGCCGGCGCCCGCGCCTTTCGCGACGCCTTCCGCACTCACCTGGCCGCCCTGCTGGGCAGCGACGGCGTGCTGCTGATGCCAACGATGCCGGACATCGCCCCGCTGCGCAACGCCGCCGAGAGCACGCTGGAGGACTACCGCAACCGCAGCATCCAGATGCTATGCATCGCAGGCCTGTCCGGTTTCCCGCAGCTGAGCCTGCCCCTGCTCAAGCGCGACGGCGCGCCGCTCGGACTGTCGCTGCTGGGCCCGACCGGCAGTGATCGAGGGCTTGTTTTGTTGGCGGAGAAATTGGCCGGGTAGGCCAAGCAGCGGTGGCGCCGGGCATACGCCCCGCCTTGGTCCCCGGTATGACCAAACCTCACATGGAGGCGAATCATGGCTGACATCGCTGCCGAGCTCGCAGATCGTGGCCGTTTGCTGGCCCCGGACGATCCGTCTGCTCTGGTGGAGCTGCTGCTGGAGTCTCTTCATGCGCCGGCGCTGTCGAACATCGAGGCCGCCTGGGCCCCAGAGATCGTCCAGCAGGTCAAAGCCTATAGAGAGGGCGGGGTCGAGACCTACGCGGCTGGAGACGTCTTTGCAGAGGCTCGCCGCATCGCCCCTTGATGCAGACTCGCTTCACCAAGCAAGCCAGGTCCGAGTTGCTCGGGCCTACCGCCTGCGACGAAGCCGTCGAGAAGGGCCTCGGCGGCCGGTTCCGATCGGAGGCGCAGGCAGCAGCTCAGCGGGCAAAAGCCTACCCGCTGCATGGCAAGCCCTGGGCAGCAGGAGCACGCAGCCGACTTGCGACAGGCTGCTCCCTCTGGCTGCTCTACACCCGGGCGGCGTACGGCGTGCGCATTCATGTGCCGGCGGACAGCCGCCTTACAGAATACTGGCTGATCCGCTTGGCATGAGCGCCCCCTCCTCGAAGCTCAAGACCTGTGATCAAGTGCTGCCTTCGCCATCCTCCCCCGCTATCCTCACCCCATGAGCAAACAGGCAAACGCAGCCAGCATCCCTCGCCCTCCCGGCCAAATCGTGCTGGTTCTGCAAGGCGGCGGCGCTTTGGGTGCCTACCAACTGGGCGTTTACGAGGCCATGCACGAGGCCGGACTGGAGCCCGACTGGGTGGTGGGCACCTCAATCGGCGCGATCAATGGCGCGCTGATCGCCGGCAATGCTCCCGAGCTGCGGCTGCAGCGATTGTGCGAGTTCTGGGACCTGGTCGGCCAACCAGCGCCCTGGGGGCCGGCCTGGAACAATTTGGCGACCGTGAGCCGGGGCATACCGGGTTTCTTCGAGCCCGGCCCCGGCAGTCTTTACGGCCCGCAGACCCGACTCGGTCTGGAGCGCGCTGCGTACTACAGCACCGCGCCGCTGCAGCAGACTCTGGCCCGGCTGCTGGACTTCGAGCGACTCAGGCAAGCCGCGCCGACCCGGCTGACGGTGGGCTGCGTCAGCGCCCGCAGCGGCCAGATGCACTACTTCGACAGCCGCGACCAGGCGCTGGACGCCCGCCACATCATGGCCTCCGGTGCACTGCCGCCGGCCTTCCCAGCGGTGCGCATCGAAGGCGGCGAGCCCTTCTGGGACGGCGGCATCTACTCGAACACGCCACTCGAATGCGTGCTCGACGACAACCCACGGCGCGACTCGACGATCTTCTCCGTCCACCTCTGGAGCCCCGAAGGCCCAGAGCCCGAAAGTATCTGGGAGGTCGGTAACCGCCAGAAGGACATCCAGTACGCCAGCCGCATCGATGCGGCGTTGGCCCGCCAGCAGCAAATTCACCACCTGCGCCACATCATCCGCGAGCTGGGTCGCCAGCTGCCGGCAGAGCAGCGCCGCAGCCCGGCCGTACGCGAGCTGACGGCCTGGGGCTGTGGCACGCAGATGCATGTGCTGCGCCTGCTGGCGCCGCGCCTAGCCGGGGAGGACCAAACCAAGGACATGGACTTCAGCCATGCCAGCCTTGAAGCGCGCCGCGCGGCTGGACTGGCCGATACCCGCGCCGCCATTGCGGCCCATCCCTGGACCGCCACGGTCGATCCGACCGAGGGGGTGCATGTGCATAACTGCTGAACCGAAAGGCCTGCCGGCTCGGCGGCGACTGCACTGCACGGCCGCCGCCTTGGTGCTGGGCATGGCTCTGGCGGCAGGCAGGGATGCGCCGTTCTGAGGCGGACGCAAGACGAAGGCCGTCGATCTGGTGCCCGAGCAGCAAACGGGCACGGGCAGTGGGTCTGGAGCCCGCAGTTACCGCCCGACAAGCTGTTGCTGGTCTTCGTTGACCTGCAGGCGCGGCTCGCCAGTGTCTATCGCTAAGCACTGCAGATCGGCTGCAGCGCCGTCAGCAGCGGCAGCAAAGGCTTCAAAACGCCAATCAACGCGTTGCTTACCTTGCGAAAGGACAGGCATCGCGCCTACTCGATCTACAACCGCTGCCCAAGGTGAACGGCACCTGCACCTCGGCCATCCCCGGCCATGCCGACGCCGCCATCAGAATCATCGATGCGCGAACCCTGCCTGCCGCCCAACCACCCGCCGACTAACGGACCCAGATCCAGCCGGTGCTGCATGAAGGCACAACCCCGGTGATCACCGATGCACCGGCCCCGGCGCGAAGCACCTGCCTCATGCTGACGATGCGGAGCAACCAGCCCACCGCGCATTGAGACGCTAGAATGCGCATCAATGCGGGTGTAGTTCAATGGTAGAACTTCTGCTTCCCAAGCAGATAGCGTGGGTTCGATTCCCATCACCCGCTCCACATGTCGGCAAGTAACTGGTTCGTAAGCGAAGTCGGTACATGGGCTGCCCCGATACAGCGCGCTGCGACAAATGGGGCAAGGCAGACTCCGTTATTGGTTTGACTTATTAAAGAGAGCTTTAATATTTCATTCTTCAATTCAAGACAGCTTTCATACGGCCAAGCGGTGCGCAGCACCGGCACCCACACGACTTCGCCCCTGGGCGAAACGGGCTTGGGGTTGTGGCCGAGCTGACCGGCCAGAAGAAGAACCTCAGCGACGGCTATCAGCCTCACATCGTGCTGCTGGCGCTTTGAGCTGCCCTGCGTACGACGCAAACGCGGGCCCGTGCTCCCGATGGTCAATCTCCAGACGGCCGCTTTCACCGCGGCCCAAGGCTGCACTCTTGTCACCCGCGACTTCGCCGACCTGCCCGGGTCGCGCCTGAAAAAGTGGTTTGCGCACTGTTTCCTCTCGCGGCCGGCCTGGCCGCGCTTAATATTGATCCATGAGCGTACCCGTCCCAGCCAACGAACTCGAACGCCTGAAGGACCTGCAGGCACTGGCCTTGCTGGACAGCCCCCAAGATCCGGCCTTTGATGATCTGGTGAGCCTGGCGGCAGAGTGGTGCGAGGTGCCGATTGCGGCGATCAGCCTGATCGATGCGAACCGGCAGTGGTTCAAGGCCCGCTGCGGGCTGGACGCCAGAGAGACTCCGCGCGAACAGTCCTTCTGCACCCACGCCATCCTCAAGCCTGATGAGCTGATGCAGGTGAGCGACGCGCTGCTCGACCCGCGCTTTGTCAACAACCCGTTGGTCACCGGCGAGCTGGGGGTGCGCTTTTACGCCGGCGCGCCGCTGCTCACCGGCGCAGGCCATGCGCTGGGCGCGCTTTGCGTGATCGATACGAAACCGCGGGAGCTGACAGACTCGCAGCGGCGCGCGCTGACTGTGCTGGCCCGTCAGGTCGGTGTGCTGATCGAGCTGCGCCGCAAACGCGTCCAGCTGGAGCAGCAGCAGGCCTCGCTGCGTGCCAGCGAGGCGCGGCTGCGCGGCATTACCGACAATGTGCCGGCCCTGATCGCGTATGTGGACGGCGAGCAGCGCCTGCAGTTCTGCAACCGAGTCGCGCTGGACTGGGGCCAGCTGCCGGTCGAGCAAGTGTTGGGCCGGCCTCTGGAGTCCTTGCTGGGCGCCACCGAGTACGCCAGCCACCGCGAGCATGTGCTTGCCGCGCTGGCCGGGCAGCGACGTGAGTTCGGGCTGTGGAGCGCCAAGCCGGGCGAGCCACGCTTTCTGCAGTTCGGCTATGTGCCCGACTGCTGCGACAAGGGCACGGTGCAGGGATTTTTTGTGCTGGCCAGCGATTTGACCGCGATGAAGAACCTGGAGATCCAGCTCGCCTCGGAGGCCCGTTTCGATGCGCTGACCGGCCTGCCGAACCGGCGCCATTTCCACGAGCAGTTGGACCAAGGCCTGTTGCGCGCGCAGCGCCACGGCACCCGCCTGGCGTTGGGCTTCATGGATCTGGACGGCTTCAAGAAGATCAACGATCAGCACGGGCACGCGGTCGGCGATGCTGTACTCAAGGAGTTCGGCCGGCGCCTGCGCGCCAGCGTCAGGCAGACCGATTTCGTCGCCCGCCTGGCCGGCGACGAGTTCACCGTGCTGCTGGAGGATGTACAGCAGGCCCACGAGCTGGAGCCGCTGGCGCAAAAAATCCTTGCTGCGATACGCCCGCTCTTCCTGCTGGACGGCGGTCTGCAGCTGTCGGTGCGTACCAGCTTGGGCCTAGCACTGGCCGGCCCCAAGGACCGGGCCACCTCCCTGATGGAGCGCGCCGACGCGGCCATGTACCAGGCGAAGTCGCAGGGCCGCGATGCCTATGTGATCGCGTCATGAAGCGGCGCTGACACCACACCCGCGCGGCCCTGGGCCTTGGCCCTGTAGAGCTGGCGATCGGCGGCCGAGAGCAGCGAGCCGGCGCTGTCCCGCGCGCCCGGAGTGCCGCAGGACGGCCAGGGTCAGCGAGAGTCCCGTCAGCAGCACCGCCATGGCCCGTGCGCGGGCCGACCAGCCGCCTTGACAACGTATTGGTGCCTCCTGCTCCTGCATGCCCCACCTCGCCCTCTCGTTGCTGGGTTGCGAGCCTGTCTATCCCGGCGGTGGAATCCCCAGCAGCATCGGCAGCTGCCATCGCGTCTAATGCCTGTTGGGAATTTATAAAGAGCAGCGGAGCCGGGTCTTGAGCCAGAGCACAGCCTTCAAGGTTTTATGGGTCGACGAATACAGTCCGGCCATCCTGGCAGCCGAGTTGGGGGCGACCGAGTGGGGGCGCTTCAAGCTGCAGCGCTGCGCCAGCCTGGAGGAAGCGGCCCTGCTGCTGGGCGAGCATCCCCATGACGCGCTGCTGGCGGCCTTGCCGAGCGAGCGCGCGGCCGGCTTGACAGCCTGGGCGGCGCTGTCGCATGCTGTGCAGGAGGCGGCGGTGCTGGTGCTGAGCCCAGCGTGCCCGGCGCCGGTGGCGCTGGAGCTCTTGCAGCGCGGCGTGCAGGATGTCGTGCTGCAGACCCAATGGGGTCAACATGGGCTGGCACGCAGCCTGCGCTGGGCCATTGAGCGCCACCGGCTGGACCGCAGCGCGCGCAAAGCCTATGCCACCGATCTGGACACCGGCCTGCCGACCCGTGCCCAACTGCTGGACCACATTCACCATCTGCTGGCCTTGCGCCAGCGCGAACCCTCGCCGATGGCCCTGCTGGTGCTGCGCATCTCAGGCCTGAGCAAGGTGCGCGAGCGCCTGGGCCGCGAGAGCGTCAATGTGCTGCGCCGGCGCCTGGCAGTGCGACTGCGCGCCGGCGTGCGAGCCAGCGATGTGGTGGTCAGCCTGGGCAGCGACAGCTACGGCGTGCTGTTGGCCTCGACCGAGCAGCCCGAGGATGCCGAGCGGGTTGCGCTGAAGCTGGCTGCGGCGCTGCAAAAGCCGCTGCATCTGGCTGGCCAATCGCTGAGCGTCGGCGCGCGGGTGGGGCTCAGCCTCTATCCGGGCGGCGCGCAAGACGCCGAGACCCTGCTGCGCCAGGCCACCAACGCCGCAGCCCATGCGAGCGCGCCGCCGCTGCCTCGCAGCCCGACCAAGCGGGCGGCCAATGACGAGCCGCCAAGCGGCTGATTACTTCAGAATATCGCCCAGGCAGAGGTACTTCATCTCAACATAGTCCTCGATGCCGTGGCGAGAGCCCTCGCGACCCAGGCCGCTTTGCTTGACGCCGCCAAACGGCACCTCGGCCACCGAGATCAGGCCGGTGTTGACACCCACCATGCCGTACTCCAAGGCCTCGCCGACCCGGAAGATGCGGCCGATGTCGCGGCTGTAGAAATAGCTGGCCAGGCCGAACTCAGTGTTATTCGCCAGGGCCACGACCTCCGCCTCGGTCTTGAACTTGAAGACCGGCGCCACCGGGCCGAAGGTCTCCTCTCGCGAACACAGCATCTGCGCGCTGGCATCGGCCAGCAGCGTCGGCTCGAAAAAGCGCGCTCCCAGATCAGGCCGCTTCTTGCCACCGGCCACCAGGCGAGCACCCAGCGCCAGCGCGTCGGCCACATGGGTCTCGACCTTGGCGACAGCCAGATCGTCGATCAAGGGGCCCTGGCTGACGCCAGCTTCGAAACCATTGCCGATCTTGATGCCGGCCACCTTGGCCGCCAGCTTCTCGACGAATTGTTCGTAGACCGACTCCTGAACATAAAGACGGTTCGCGCATACGCAGGTCTGACCGGCGTTGCGGTACTTGCTGGCCATTGCGCCCTCGACGGCGCTGTCGATATCGGCATCGTCGAAGACGATGAAGGGCGCGTTGCCGCCCAGCTCCAGCGACAGCTTCTTGATCGTCGGCGCGCATTGGCGCATCAGGATGCGGCCGACCTCCGTCGAGCCGGTGAAGGAGAGGTGGCGTATCACATCGCTCTCGCACAGCAGCTTGCCGATCGCGATCGAGCCCTCCCCGTCAGCCGTCAGCACGTTGAGCACGCCCGAGGGCATGCCGGCGCGCTGGGCCAGCTCAGCCACCGCCAGCGCCGACAGCGGCGTCTGCTCGGCCGGCTTGATGATGACTGTGCAGCCGGCGGCCAGCGCCGGCGCGACCTTGCGGGTGATCATTGCGATCGGAAAATTCCAGGGCGTGATCGCCGCGCAGACGCCCATGGCCTGCTTGAGCACCAGATAGCGCTTGTTGTTGTCGGTGGTCGGGATGGTCTCGCCATAGACACGTTTGCCCTCCTCGGCGAACCAGTCGATGAAGCTGGCGCCGTAAACCACCTCGCCCTTGGCCTCGGCCAGCGGCTTGCCCTGCTCGGCAGTCATGATGCGGGCCAGATCATCGGCATGCTTGACCAGCAACTGCTGCCAGCGCATCAGGATGGCGGCGCGTTCCTTGGCGGTCTTGCCCCGCCAGACCACCCAGGCGTTGTTGGCCGCAGCGATCGCGGCTTCGGTCTCAGCCTGGCCCAGGTTCGCGACATCTGCCAAGTGGCCACCGGTAGCCGGATCGTGGACGGCGAAGGTGCTCTTGCCCGACACCCATTCGCCATTGATCAGGGCCTGGGTCTTCAGCAGGCTGGCATCGTCCAGCGCGCTCAGCGGTGACACGTGGTCCATCTTGAATCTCTCCATCGACGCGGTGATGGTGCAACTCTAACCGCTGGCGCGACGCCGCCGGGCGAGGCCCGCCCTATAATCGAAATCCCCGAAAAATCAAGCATTTACCGCCGGACTCAAGCCGGCGGTGCGCTAGGAAAGCCCCGGAATGAAAGCAGCTGAGATTCGCCAAACCTTTCTGAAGTTCTTTGAGTCCAAAGGGCATCAGATCGTCTCCTCCAGCCCGGTCGTACCCGGCGATGACCCGACGCTGCTCTTCACCAACGCGGGCATGAACCAGTTCAAGGACGTGTTCCTGGGCTTTGACAAGCGCGCCTACAGCCGTGCGACCACCAGCCAGAAGTGCATCCGTGCTGGCGGCAAGCACAACGACCTGGACAACGTGGGCTACACCGCGCGCCACCACACCTTCTTCGAGATGCTGGGCAACTTCTCGTTCGGCGACTACTTCAAGCACGACGCGATCCAGTACGCCTGGGAGCTGCTGACGACCAAGTTCATGCTCCCGGCCGAGAAGCTGTGGGTCACCGTCTACGCCGAGGACGACGAGGCCTACGAGATCTGGAACAAGGTGGTGGGCGTGCCCGCCGAGCGCATCGTGCGCATCGGCGACAACAAGGGCGGCCGCTATATGTCCGACAACTTCTGGATGATGGGCGATACCGGACCTTGCGGCCCCTGCACCGAGATCTTCTACGACCATGGCCCCGAGATCGCCGGCGGCCCTCCGGGCAGCCCGGATGAGGACGGCGACCGCTACATCGAGATCTGGAACAACGTCTTCATGCAGTTCAATCGCACCGAAGACGGTGTGATGCACCGCCTTCCGAAGCCCAGCGTCGACACCGGCATGGGCCTGGAGCGCCTGGCCGCGGTGCTGCAGCATGTTCACTCGAACTACGAGATCGACACATTTGTCGGCCTGCTGGGCGCCGCGAAAGCCGCCGTTGACGGCGCCGGGGCGGGCAACTGCGATGCCGACAGCGCCTCGCTGAAAGTGATCGCCGACCACATCCGTGCCTGCTCCTTCACCATCGTCGACGGTGTGATCCCGGGCAACGAGGGCCGCGGCTATGTGCTGCGACGCATCGCCCGCCGCGCGATCCGCCATGGCTACAAGCTCGGCGCGCGCACCCCCTTCTTCCACAAAATCGTCGCCGAGCTGGTGAACCAGATGGGCGATGCCTACCCCGAGCTGCGCCTGGCCCAGGTCCGCGTGACCGAAGTACTGAAGCAAGAAGAGGAGCGCTTCTTCCAGACCATTGCCAACGGCATGGAGATCCTCGAAGCTGCGCTGGCCAAGGGCGAGACCGTGTTTGACGGCGAAACCGCCTTCAAGCTGCACGACACCTATGGCTTCCCCGTCGACCTGACCGCCGATGTTTGCCGCGAGCGCGGCGTCACCGTGGACCAGGCCGGCTTCGACGCCGCCATGACGCGCCAGCGCGAGCAGGCCCGTGCGGCCGGCAAGTTCAAGATGGCCGCCGGCCTTGAGTACAAGGGCGCACCCACGGCATTCCACGGTTACGAGCACCTGGTCTGTGAGACCTCCAAGGTCACCGCCGTTTATGTGGATGGTGTGCCGGTCGAGGAAGCCAAGGCTGGCGACGACGCCGTCGTCGTGCTGGACCACACGCCCTTCTACGCCGAGAGCGGCGGCCAGGCGGGCGATGCCGGCGAGCTGCGTAACAACAGCAGCCGCTTTGCCGTCGAGGACACGCTGAAGATCCAGGCCGATGTGTTCGGCCATCACGGCCGCGTGTTGGAAGGCGGCGTCAAGGTCGGCGACCTGTTCGTCGCCAAGGTCAATGCCGAGGCGCGCGCCAAGACCGTGCGCAACCACAGCGCCACTCATCTGATGCACAAGGCCTTGCGCGAGGTGCTGGGCACGCATGTGCAGCAAAAGGGTTCGCTGGTCAACGCCGAGCGCACCCGCTTCGACTTCGCGCACAACGCGCCGATGACGGCAGAGCAGATCGCCAAAGTCGAGGCCATCGTCAACGCAGAGATTCTGGCCAACGCCGGCGCGAAGGCCGAGGTCATGGCGCTGGACGATGCCCAGAAGAGCGGCGCAATGATGCTGTTCGGCGAGAAGTACGGCGAGACCGTGCGCGTGCTGAGCATCGGCAGCTCCAAGGAACTGTGCGGTGGCACCCACGTCAAGGCTACCGGTGATATCGGCCTGTTCAAGATCGTCGCCGAGGGCGGTGTGGCCGCCGGCGTGCGCCGCGTCGAAGCCGTCACCGGCGACAACGCGCTGGCTTATTTGCAGTCACTGGAAGCCACCGTGCAGGCCGTTGCCGGCAGCTTGAAGACCGCACCCGCTGAGCTGGAGCAACGCATCCATGCGGTGCTGGACCAGGTCAGGTCGCTGGAGAAGGAGCTGGCCGCCGCCAAAAGCAAGCTGGCCTCGGCCCAGGGCGATGAGCTGCTGGCCCAGGCGGTGGACGTCAAGGGCCTGAAGGTCCTCGCGGCCCTGCTACCCGGCGCCGATGCCAAGACCTTGCGCGAAACCATGGACAAGCTCAAGGACAAGCTCAAGACCGCCGCCATCGTGCTGGCCGCCGTTGACGGCGACAAGGTTCAGCTTGCCGCTGGCGTGACGGCCGACAGCACGGCCAGGATCAAGGCCGGCGACCTGGTCAACTTCGTCGCGCTGCAGGTCGGCGGCAAGGGTGGCGGCAAGCCCGATCTGGCGATGGCCGGCGGCACCGACTCCAAGGCCCTGCCTGCGGCCCTGGCCGGCGTGCAAGCCTGGGTCAGCGAACGGCTCTGAGCGCCCCAAAACGCGGCTACGATATTCCATACACGGGGGCCCCTCGGGGCCCCTGTTCTTTTTGCTTTTTGAGGAGGCGCTTGTGAGCGACACCCTGGATCATGACAACGCCGAGCGCCTGGCCGCCCTGCTGAATATTCTTGCCGCACAGTCGAGCGAGGACGAAGAGGCGGTGCCGATCGACACCTTGGACGGCTATATGACGGCGCTGATCTGCGGTCCCGTCGTCGCCTCGCCGCTGCAGGCCATGGACGCCTTGTTCGGCGAAAACTGGCCCGAGCCGCTGCAGGCGCAGGACCAGTTGGAGGCCTTCACCGACGCACTGCACGAGCGCTGGAACGAGATCGCCGACAACTTGGCGCCCGAGCCGCTGGCCGAGCAGCCCGATGCGATGCAGCTGAGCCCGCTGATCACTGAGTTCGACGAGGCCACCAAGGCCGAGCTGCTGTCGCAAGGCGTGTTGCGCGCCGAGCAGCTGGCCGAGCTGCCACCCACCGGCGTGATGTGGGTGGAGGGCTTTATGCAGGCGGTGGAAGACAACCAACAACACTGGTATGTCCACGACACCGACAGCGAGGCCGGCCAGATGCTGGACGCCATGCTGATGTCGGTGGCCGCCGTCGCGATGCCGGCCGGCGAGCAGCGCGAGGCCTATATCGTCGAAGCCTATGACGAGGGCGAAGAGGTGGACCAGGACGTGCTCATCGACGATGCGCTGTTCTCGGTGCAGGACCTGCGCCTGTTCTGGCTGCAGCACCCGGCACCGGAAGCGCCGCTGCACTGACCACCGCCTGGACGCCGCTCAGCTCAGAGCTTGCCGCTGCAGTTCGGCGCGCCGCAGCGGCAGCGCAGCCGCCCCTCGTGGTGGCTGTCGCCGTAGTGGCAGGTGATTTCCTCGCCGGGCTCGATGTCGCGCAGCGCATAAAACTCGACCCGGCCCTGGCGGATGCGCAGCACGGCGTTCGGCGCGCAGCAGTGATTGATATTGCGCATCGGCTCGGGAGAGTCCGTTGCGTCCACAGCTCGAGTCTGCGAGACCTCGACGATGTGGATGCGCTCGCGCCCCTTGGCACGCCGGCGCGCCTCACGCACCGAGATCGACTCGCCGCGCATCTCGCCGATCTTGCGGCGCGCCGGGATTTCCTCCTCGGCGAACACACCCAGGCCATCGATCGCGCTAGGCCCGGCCCGCAGCGCATAGCGCAGCGCAGGCTGCGGCTGGCCGCGCGGGCGGATCGTTTTTTGTTCTTCGACCTTGGGCGTGGCTGCGGCGATGGTGGACAGGCGAGGCATCGCGCTATTGTCGCTGCGGCGCGACGCAGGCCCGGTTGACGCTGCCGCGATCTGCCCCGCATACTGTTTGCATGTTGCGCGCCAGCCATCAACACCCGACTCTAGTCATCTGCTTCCTGCAGATGCAGGGCCTCGTCGTCTTCGACGATGCGCGCCGGGGCCGGTACAGCGGCAGGCCCCCACGCTAGCACCCCACCGAATCCCACCCGAGCCCGCTGAGATCCAGCGGGCTTTTTTACTTACCCATCCCACAAGGACGACATCATGGACATCACGATACGACGCAGCCAGACCGCCGACGCCGCCGCCATGGCCCAGCTGATGAGTCACCCCGAGGTGCTTGCGGGCCTGCTGCAACTGCCCCACGCCTCGACCGAACAATGGGAGCAGCGGCTGAAGAACAATCTGACGCCTGGTGGCAGCGACTTGCCTTTGGTGGCCGTGGCCGGCGGTGAGGTCGTGGGCAGCGCCGGCCTGCACGCCGCCGGCCCGGCGCTGCGCCGCCGCCATGTGATGAACCTGGGCCTTGCGGTGGCCCCGCAGGCCCAGGGGCGCGGCGTCGGCAAGGCCTTGATGACGGCGCTGCTCGACTATGCGGACAACTGGGGGCAGGTCTTGCGCATTGAGCTGGGCGTCTTTGTCGACAATGAGCGCGCACTGAAGCTGTATCAGCGCTTCGGCTTCGAGATCGAGGGGCGCCAGCGCGCCTACGCGCTGCGTGCCGGTCGCTATGTCGACAGCTATGCGATGGCGCGGCTGCACCCGAACCCGCCGGGCTGGACCTGATCAGCCCTCGATAAGGTCCAGTCCGGCAGCGAGCTCGCCGCCGGCGAGCTGGCGCCACACGTCCTCGACGTCGAGCAGGGTCAGCATCTGGCCGCCGGCCGCGCCGCGCACCAGGCGCTCGCGACCCGCGCCGCCGCGCGTCGGGCTGGGCCGGGCAGACTCGGCGGCGACGCTGAAGACCTGGCCCAGCTCCTGCACGCAAAGCGCCAGGCGCTGCCCGCCCTCGCGCTGGCACACCAGCACCGGCGCCTCGCTCGCCGCGCTGGACCGGCCGTACAGCAGGCGCCCCAGGTCCAACACCGGCAGCATCTGTTCCTGATGGCTCAGCATGCCGAGCAGGGCCGCCGGTGCATTCGGCATTCCGGTGATGCGGGGGCGCTCCAGTGCTTGCAGCGTCTGCCGGGCCGGCAGGCCCAGCCATTGGCCATCGACAATGAAGCTGGCCACATCCAGCATCGCCGTGCCGGGCTCGGGCCGGAACAACCCGGGCTCGAACGCGGGCGGCAAGCCGGCGGACGGCGCGAGTCGCTGCCCCAACGGCATCAGCATGACCGCGGCCACGTCCTGCTCGCCGGGCGTCGCGCCGCGCCGGTACTCACGGTAGCCGCCCGACATCGCAATGCCCACAGCATGAACCAGGCCGTCGATCTCGAGCTCGCAGCGGCGGGTCTCGCCGGCCGCCAGCGCCAGATCGGCGCTGGCCAGCGGCCCGCTGCCGCCGACCGGCCAGCGCGAGTCGGTCGAGGACACGACACGACCGTCGCGACTCAGGAGCATGGCGCTGGCGCCGGGCGGCCGCGCGTCGCGCAGCATTGCGGCGAACTGCGGCTCGCCGTCGAACACCACGGCGATGCCGCCAAGCACCCGGCTGGCATCGTCGGGCGCCGGCAGCGCGGCGGCATAAACATAGGTGGGGCGCTCGCCGTGTTCGCCATAGAGCCCGCAGGCCGCATGAGGCGAGACCGCATAGCGTTCGCGGTCACGCAGCGCCAAGGTGGCACTCACCCAAGGCGCGTCCAGCCGCCGCCCCTGATGATGAGCCTGGGCGGGGTCGGACACCGCGAGCACCCGGCCCTCGGCGTCAAACACCACCAGCAGTGCATAGACCGTGTAGAGGCTATTGATGTGGCGCAGGCGCTCGCCAGCCTGGGCCACCGTGGCCTCGCCGCTGAGCAGCCGCTGCAACTCGGCGTCCAGCGCCCACCAGCGACAGTCGTTGGCGCGCTCGTAGAGATTGCGGTCCATGATGTCGATGGCCAGTCGGGCATGGAAGACCGCGCTGTCGAACACCGCAGCCAGCGCCGAGTGGTGCAGATTGGCGATGGCCTGCTCGAACACAAGGCGCAGCCGCTGGCCGGTGCGCTCGACCTCGCCCAGCAAGGTGATCGCAAAGCCGGCCGACTCGGCCCGTGAGCGGCTGCGCAGGCTGCCGTTCCACAGCGAGCGCGACAGATCGCGCTGAATGCGCGAGGCCTCCAGCGGAATGCCGTGCAGCTCGGCATCGAACAGATCACGGGTGTCGAGCCCCGCCGTGAGCGCTTCGCCGGCATCCGACTGCCCCGCCTGCTCCCTATCGAAAGCCTGTTCGACCGGCACCATCGCCACGGCAGACCAGCCCGGCCCGGCATAGCCCTCATACGTGTTGGCCGGCGCCGCGACGGCCAGATAGTCACGCCCGGCAAACACCAGGCGCTGTCCCGAGACGGCCGGCAGACGGGCGCCAGGCGGAATCTGCCAAGCGTCCGAACTCTGCAACACCAGACCCTCGGCGTCGACCAGGGTCAGCACCGTGCGCTCGCCGGGCGGCAGCAGCTGGGCGAACACGCTGCGCATCTCGTCGGCCAGGCGGAAGGACAGGCACAGCACCCCGCAGGGCGCCTCCCCGCCCTCCTCGCCCCGGACCGCGCTGGCGAAGATCAGGCCTGTGCGGCCGCCCAGCAGATCGGTGGCGCCATGACGCTGGGCGTAGGGCACGCCGGGACGCAGGGCCTGCGCGAGCAGAGGGTCGGCGCTGTGCGTGGCCGAGACGCTACGGTCCAGCCGCGCCAGCACCTGGCCCTGGGGCGAGAGCAGGATGATGTCGTCATAGACCGAGTACTTGGCCACATAAGCCCTGAAGCGCGCCTCCAGCGCGGCTCGCGCGTCGGCCGCCTTATCGCCGCTGGAGGCCAGCGTGCGCAAGGGCGCATCGGCGGCCAGAAAGCCGACGTCGGCCGTGCGCTCGAACAGATTGCGCACGAGGATATCGATCGCCACCTGGGCTTGCCCCTGCAGGCGCTGGCGGGCGTTGTCCAGCAGGCGCCGCGCCAGGCTGTCCAGCAGCCGAGCGGTCAGCGCCTCGAAAGCCGCTCGAGTGTGGGCAATATCGGCAGCGGCCCCGCTCATCTGGCCCAGCAGTGCCAGGCTATCCCAGACGGCTTGCAAGCGCAGCAGGTTCTCGCGGTACTCTTCGACCAGGGGCATATGGCGCACCCAGGGCGCCACCTCGGCATGAAAGGGCACGCCCTTGCGCCACTGCTTGCTACTCATCTCTGGTCCTCGATCGCTGGCGGGATTGCCGACCTGGAAGACCAGGGGCCCGCAAAGCCGCGCAGTGTGAGCGCAAACGCGGCGGTGCGGGAGGGGGTAAATCAGCCCCGCAGCACTGCGCGCGCGTCTATCGCACAACGATTGACGACCACGCCGGAAGATGGTGCGTTAGCGCCCGGCAATGGGGACAAAAACAGCTTCAGAACATCGATTCGGTGCATCACATGGCCTTGGGCAATCCGCGCGGCTGGGCCGCGACTTGCAGGCCGTCGGTGCTGCGCCGGCCTTCGATCAGCACTGGCGGCAGCTGCTGGATGCGGGCCCGCTCGGCCGCCGTCGGCTCGGGACTCAGGCGCTTGCCAGTGACGACAAGCCGCGCCAGCTTAACCAGCTCGCTGGCTTGCACCGGCACGGCCGGCGTCAACAGGGCAACCACGACCAAGGGAGCCAGCAGGGCATGGCAGGTGGCTGACGCCGAGCGCTTGTTCATTTTGAATATCTCCCTGGACCGCCAGATTCGCGATGCACGCAGTATCGAAAGTCAGGCGCCCCGCCACCAGCGTCAGGCGACGAACTGCGATCTGCTCGGCATGACTTGCGGCAGCGGCGGATGAGCTCAGCCCTCATCCATAGCGCAGATCGCCGGCCTTACCCCAGAACACCCGGTAGGCGAACACAGTGTAGGCAAGGATCACCGGCACGGTGATCGCGCAGCCGACCAGGATGAACTGCAGCGACTTCGGCGCCGCGGCCGCCTGCCAGATCGTCATCCTATCCATCATCACGAAGGGATAGAGACTGTAGGCAAGCCCGAAGAAGCCCAGCAGCATCACCAGCACCGTGAGGGCGAAGGGCAGCCAGCACAGCTTGCCCAGCACCCGGTGCGAGTTCAGCAGCGCCCGCAGGGCCAACAGGGCCAGGACGCTGATCAGCGGGATTGGCAGCAGCGCGATCAGCTCGGGCAGCGCGAACCAGCGCGCGCGCACCGTAGGGCTGATCCAGGGCGTGGCCAGCGAGATCAGCGCCAGGCCCAGCACCACGGCCGGCCAGACACGTTTGGCGCTGCGCAGCGCACGGGCCTGCAGCTCGCCCTCGGTCTTCATCAGCAGCCAGCCGGCTCCCAGCAAGGCATAAGCGGCCGACAGCGCCAGCGCGATCACCGCAGCGAACAGCGTGTAGGCAAAGCCCTCGGCGAAGCCGCTGATGTAGCGCCCCAGCATCCAGCCCTGAGCCATCGAGGCCAGGAGCGAGCCGGCCATGAAGGCACGGTTCCACAGCGGTTTCCACTGCGCCTGCACCTTGACGCGGAAGTCGAAGGCCACGCCGCGCAGCATCAGCCCCAAGAGCATCACGGCCACCGGTAGATAAAGAGCCTGCAGGATGGGGCCATGAGCCTTGGGGAAGGCGATCAGCAAAATCCCGACGCCCAGCACAAGCCAGGTTTCGTTGGCATCCCAGAACGGGCCGATCGAAGCCACCATGCGATCCTTATGCGCATCTGGGGCACCGGCCATCAGCATGCCCACACCCAGGTCATAGCCGTCCAGCACCACATAGATCAGCAGGGCCAGGCCCATCAGGCCCATGAAAACCAATGGCATCCAGTCGTTGGCGGCGGGGCTCATGACGCGGTCCTCAGATTGCGCGGCTCCTGCCGGGGCAAGCCGGCATCGACCGGCTTCTCAGCCATGGTCTTGATCACCGCCACATAGGCCACCAGCAAGGCCAGGTACAGGCTCAGATAGCCGGCCAGCGTGACGGCGATCATCGGCGCCGGCGTCGTCGAGACGACATCGGCGGTGCGCAGCAGGCCGTAGACGATGTAGGGCTGGCGGCCGATCTCGGTCACATACCATCCGGCCACCGTCGCAATCCAACCGGAGAAACTCATCAGCACCAGCAGGCGCAGCAGCGGCCGCGGCAGCCGCTCGGCCTGCCAGCCGCGGCGTCGGTAGAGCCACAGACCCAGCCAGCTGGCCGCCAGCATCAGCAGGCCCACACCCACCATGATGCGAAAACCGAAGAACAGCGGCGCCACCGGCGGATGCGCGCCCTTGAACTCGTCCAGGCCGCGGATCTCTCCATCGGCGCGATGGGTCAGCACCAGGCTGGCGCCATTCGGGATGCCAATCGCATAGTCATTGCTGCGGGTCTTCTCGTTGGGCCAGGCGAACAGCAGCAGCGGCGCGCCGCGCTCGGTCTGCCAGACGCCTTCCATTGCGGCGATCTTGGCCGGCTGGTGCTCCAAGGTGTTCAGACCATGCAGATCGCCCACCAGGATCTGCAGCGGGATCAGCAGCGCCGCAAGGCTCAAACCGACGCGCAGCACCCGCGAGGTATGGGGCTGGGCCTTGCCCTTCAACAACTGCCAGGCACTCACGCCGGCCAAGATGAAGGCAACGGTCAGGCCTGAGGCCAGCAGTTTGTGCGCCAGCCGGTAGGGGAAGGAGGGATTGAAGATTACCGCCGTCCAGCTCAGTGCATGGAACTCACCGTTGATGATCTCAAAGCCCTGCGGCGTCTGCATCCAGGAGTTCAGGCTCAGGATCCAGAAGGCGCTGAGCGTGGTACCGAGGGCCACCATCCAGGTGGCACCCAGGTGCACACGCTCGCTGACCCTGCCATGGCCGAACAGCATCACACCGAGGAAACCGGCTTCGAGGAAAAAGGCCGTCAGTACCTCGTAGCCCAAGAGCGGCCCGGCGATATTGCCGGCCCGCTCCATGAAGCCGGGCCAGTTGGTACTGAACTGAAAGCTCATCGTGATGCCCGACACCACGCCCAGCGCAAAAGTCAGCGCGAACACCTTGGTCCAGAAGCGGTAGGCCGTCAGCCAGGCGAGCGCACCGCTCTTGAGCCAGCGCCAGCGGAAAAACAAAAGCACCCAGCCCAGCGCGATGCTGATGGTCGGAAACAGGATGTGGAAGGTGATATTGGCCGCGAACTGCATGCGGGCCATCATGAAAGCATCCATGGAAGTCCTTGCGGCCGCGCAAGCCCACGGGATTGCGAACTTGCGCTGGCTCAACAGGCGGCCATTCTTCGGGTTATGCCCGCCGTGCGCGATTGGACAAATTGCCTTTGGACAAATTGCCCCAGCCCCGCCGCCGATAATCCCGCCATCCTTTTTGAACCGCATTCACCCATGACCGCAGCCCGTATCGACCGTCCCGAGTTCGCCGCCCTGACGCCCGGCGTCAGCGAGGCCCTGATCGCGCTGGGCCAGGCCGTCAACGCCTCAGGCCTGCCCAAGGACCTGCAGGAGCTGATCAAGATCCGCGCGTCGCAGCTCAATGGCTGCGCCTTTTGCCTGCAGTTCCATCTGAACGTGGCCCGCGATCTCCAAGTGCCGGCGGCCAAGCTGGACCTGCTGGCCACCTGGCGCGAGGCGCCGGTCTACAGCGAGCGCGAACGCATCGCCCTGGCCTGGACCGAGGCGCTGACCCTGGCGCCCCACGGCGGTGCCAACGACGCGCTGTACGAGCGCGCGCTGGCCGAGTTCGGCGCCGCCACCTTGAGCTTTCTGACCGCCGCCGTGGCCGGCATCAATGCCTGGAACCGCATCGCGATGGCGCTGCGCTTCGCGCCGCCGCTGCGCGCCAGCGCATGAGCAACGCCATGCCCGCCTTCGTGCTGCATACCGAGCGCCTGCTGTTGCGCGCGCCGACGGTCGCGCTGACCGCCGCGGTCGTTGACTACCAAGCCCGCAACATGGCCCATTTCGCACGCTGGGACCCGCCCTATCCGGCCGATTTCTTTGCGTCCGCGGCGGTGACCGAACGCCTCGCCCAGGGCGAGCAGTCTTTTGCCGCCGGCAGCGCCTATCGCTATTGGTTCAGCCTTCGCGACGACCCGGCCCGGCTGATCGGCCAGGTTCATCTGTCCCAGGTCGCCCGAGGCGCTTTTCAGAACGCCATCCTCGGCTACAGCCTCGACGAACAGGCGCAGGGCCTGGGCTTGATGCGAGAGGCGCTGCGCGCCGTGATCGCCGAGATGTTCGGCGCCCAGGTCCGCCTGCACCGCATCCAGGCCGCCGTGCGCCCCGAAAACCAGCGCAGCCGGGCGGTGCTTCAAGCCCTGGGCTTCGCCCAGGAGGGCCTGAGCCGGCGCTATCTCTTCATCGACGGACAATGGCGCGACCACGAGGTGTACGCACTGCTGAATCCGCAGTGGGAGCATGACCTGGCACCGTGAGGCCCTCAGCGCGGCGCAGAAGGATAGATACCATCCCCTTGCGCCCTGCGAAACGGCAACCTTGAAAATAGCCCAGGCGGCAAGACAGCATCTCCACCCTATGGGTGTCGCGCTGCGTCCATGACGACCGGTCGCTGAGCTACAGCGAGCGGAAGTAGCTCTCGGCTTTCCTCACTAGCCTCGCGTTCTGCTCGGCGGCGAAGGCCCGCTCGCCGGCGGACGCGGGTGTGAGCTGCTGAAAGGTTGGGATTGAGTCGGCCGCAAGCTTCGTCGACACTGTGAGCAGATGCAAACAGTCGACGCCGAAGCCGCTGTCCTGACGCCTGACACGCTGCCGCCCTGGCTTACGCGCCAGCGGCGCACGATCGTGGTGGTCGACCTCGTCGAGTCGGTGCGCCTGATGCAGCGCGACGAGAACGGTGTCATCTCGCGCTGGCTCGCCTTCGTCGCCGACGTGCGCGACACATTGCTGCCGCAGTGGCAGGGCCGCCTGGTGAAAAGCCTGGGTGACGGGCTGCTACTGGAGTTCGAGCGTGTCGATGCTGCGGTGCGCGTGGCGCTGGCGCTGCAGCCAGCACTGGACGCCGTCGCGCCAGCGCCACCCGCAGCTCCGCTGTACCTGCGCACCGGCGTGCACCTGGCCGACGTGGTGGTGACCGAGCTCGACGTACTCGGCAGCGGTGTGAACCTCGCGGCACGGCTGGCCGCGTTGGCGGGGCCTGGCGAGGTGGTGGCGTCGGCCGACGTGCGCGACGCGCTCACTGACGGCCTAGATGCGTTTGTAACCGACCTCGGCGACTGCTTCCTGAAGCACGTGGATGGCAGCGTGCGCGCCTACCGCCTTGCGCCGCTGGCAGCTCCGAGCGCGGCGCCATCGGCACCGGCACCGGCACCGCCTGCCGACCGCGAGCCGCTGGGCGTCACAGTGGCGGTGGTGCCCTTTGCCACTATCGAAGGGGGCGGCTGGGCCTTCGGTGACGCGCTGGCCGACGCCATCAACGCCCGCCTCTCACGCAGCCCTGGGCTGCGCGTGATCTCGCGCCTGTCCACCGCCGCGGTGCGCCATGCCGACGACGTGGTGCACGTCTGCCGCGCGCAGCTGCGCGCGGCTTTCGTGCTGACTGGCCACTACCAGATGAGCGACAGGCGCGCCTGGGTCTCTGCGCAGCTGTGCGACGCGCGCGACGGCACCGTGCAGTGGGCCGAGCGCTCGAGGGTAGACGTGGCGGCTGTGTTCGGCGGCGACGACGCCGCGGTCGACAAGATGGTGAGTGAGGTGGCGCGCGTGATCGCCGGCATCGAGTTGCGGCGCGCACAGGCGCTGGCATTGCCAACACTCGAATCGTTCTCGCTGTACGTGGGCGGCGTGGCGCTCCTGAACCGCCTGCGGCTTGCCGACTTCGAGCGCGTACACCAGCTCTTCAACGCGCTGCACGAACGCCAGCCACGTCACGCGGCACCGCTAGCAATGCTTGCGAAATGGCACCTGATGCGGCTGCTGCAAGGCTGGGCCGACGACCCGAAGCTCGAGGTGCATGCTGCGCGAGCACACACGCAACGCGCACTGGACCTTCAGCCCGACCATGCGCTCGCGCTGGCGATCGAAGCGCTGCTCGCGAGCCACGCCGACGGCGACTTGACCGCCGCACAGTCGCTCGGGATGCAGGCGGTCGCCGCCGACCCGCAGGAAACGCTGGGCTGGATGGCGCTGGCCGGCGTGGCGAGCTACCGGGCAGATGGCAACGCCGCGCTCGCCCACGCATGGCGCGCGGTGGCGCTGTCGCCGGCCGACCCGCGGCGCTTCATGTTGGACCTAATGCTGGGCGCCGGCGAACTGGCGAAGGGTCACGCCACAGCTGCAGTCCAGCACGTGCAGGCGTCGCTGCGGCTGAATTCGACCCACGCTTCGGCGCACCGGCTGCACGTCATCGCGCTCGCGCTAGCAGGCTGCGGCGGGGAAGCGCGCAACGCGGCCGAGGCGCTGCTGCGCGTCGATCCGTCATACCGCGTGGGGACGTTCGAGGCTCGATACCCAGGCCGCGCGTACCCGCACGCGCGCGAATTCGTGCAAGCTCTACGCGATGCGGGCATTCCGCCTTAATGAACCAACATGACCCAGGGCAACACCATGGCTTTCGCTGCACCCGCTCCGATCTACGCGCCGTATGGCTGGATGCCGCCGGCGTTCCACGCCACGCTCCCGCCGCCGAGGGGCTTCGACGGCGACGCCGCCGCATGGGCAGCGTGGCTGGATGAGACAGCCGACTTGTTCAAAGACTTCCTGTGGCCGCGCTGGCAGGGCAGCGCGTGGGTGGGAGACCTCGCCGCCGCCGACGCGCTGACGCGCGCCGACCTCGCCGCGATGCCCGCACTGGCGCAGAAGATGAACGAGCCCGTGCGCGCGGGCAGTCCAGTGACGCATGCGCTGCTTTTCCGCGCCGAAGACCTGGCCGCGCCGAGCCTGGGCACCTTCAAGGACTATCTGCCCGACCCGCCGCCAGCGCTGCTGAGTGGCTTCGACCGCTGGGTGATGGAAGCTGGCTCCGAGCGAGCCGAGCAAGCGGCCGTCGGCCTGAAGGTGCACATGCAGCGCCCACGCCCGTACCAGATGGCACTGCAACTTGTACCTGCCATGCCGCTCGCCTACCGTGTGGCGACGACCGCGGTGACGCCGTCGCTCGTGAGCGGCCATGCGCTGCAGGGCGCGATGGCGCTCGTCACAGTGGTGTTGCACCTCGAGCACGGTCTGCGCGAACCCACGCCGCCAGGGCTGCTGAAGGAGCTGCAGCGCTATTTCCTGCACGTGGGCGACCGCCGCACCTTTGCCGGCGTGCACTACCCCAGCGACAACCTGTCGTCATGGTTCACGGTGCTGCGACTGCTGCGACGCATGAGCTTCAACGAGTCCGACCCGAAGACCGAGCGCACACGCGGCCGCGAAGTGCTGTGGGCAGGCATCCAGGCCGAAAGCCCGGTGTACCAGGCGATGGCGGCGGCAGGCGGCGCATTCAGCGACTCGCTCGCGCGGCTAAAAGCTGAGGCCGAAGCCCCGCTCTGAGAGGTGGCGGCCTCGGTCAAAAGCTGATGTGGGCCAACGGCCACTTCAACATGCCAGAACGGTTCAAGGCAGCGCATCGGCCACCTCGTCCGCGATGTGCAGGCTCGCGGGAACGCCCCCCGTTTTCTGCTCCTGCGCGTTAGCGAGCTGGACCGGCACTGCCGGATCGCCCGGTAGAGGCTCCCCCTTAAACCCATCCGGCGCGATAGTGCCAAGGCCGTCGTAGCACCAGTGCACGCCCAGGTACGCCCGCGACACCCAGTAGTCCACCATGGGCTGTGTGAGCGTGAGCCGCTTGTTGATAGAAGATCGCAACACGCCCGCAGCATCACGGCGGGCACCGTCGTACTCGTCGGACACGAACTCGACCGGTGGTTGCGCTGCAGGTCGGCGCCCGGACGACCCAACACATCAGCGTAGGAGAGCGCGAGAGTGCGGCAAGCAGCGGCGCCAAAGGTTGCATGCCCCTATGGACAGGCGGGGACGTGGGGTGTGTAGCTGAACTGCCCAGGTAAGTCCGTGCTTGGTACTCCGATCGGAACCCAGCCGGCACCGGCGATGGGTGGCATTGGCGCTGAGAGCGTGCCACCGTTGGGATCGATGCCTGCGTATGCCACGGCCGGGCGCCACAGGTCGTAGTCGCAATTGCCCACCAAGGCAACGATCGCCGCACCGGCCATCGCAAAGCTCAAGCGTGCGAAGAACGTCTGCTGCCGGGCGAAGATGTAAACCGGAAGTCTCGGCCATCAGCAGCCCTTGTTCGGCGCCTGGCTGGCGGCAGCTTCGTGCCCATTGCTATCGCCCACCGCCCGTGATTGCGCACTCTGTATCACCGCTTGCGTTCGAAGTCGCGAGCTGCCTTCACGATTGGCTTGGCCCAGTCTGGCGTGTGCTCAAGGTCCTCGAGGGCGCGAGGGAAACTGACAGCGCCATCTTTTGCGTGCAGCACCAGCATCGGGTTCGATACTGGGGCGCCCGGCATTGCATCGGTGCTGTTATCGAAAACGCGCAACTCGCTCAACTTGGGCATCAAGTCGATGAGATTCAGCGGCGCGCGGACCCAGCGCTCGCGGATCTTGGCCTCTGGAATGTTGTGTCCGCCAGCTACCACCCGGGCGGCCACACGGGCGATGTGCTTCTCCGGCGAGGCCAGACCGCAGAACCAGACCAGAACGTCGTGCGTCCGAGCGGCGGCGGCAATCTTTTGGGTCATCGTCGAGCCGCCCAGGGTCGTCTCGAACGCGTGACTGAGCCCAGCCGCAACGGCCCGGTCGATCAAGTTAACGCCGTGTTGCCACGCGCACGCATTGGCCTCGCCGGCGGACATGCCGCCCTGAACGAGTATGCGGGTGTAGGTATCAGGGTTAAACCAGGTCAGCCCAGCCCTTCGCAGCATGATGTTGCCGCCGATGGAACTTTTGCCTGCGCCATTGACGCCAGCCAGGACCAGAAGAACGGGCCGCCCCATCAGAAGCTTTGCCCTGAAATGACCTCGTCATGCAAGTCGAGCGGCACGCTGAAGGCCTGCCGCAACCTGTCGCTGGCATCTGGCTGCTTGAGCACCGCCAATTCCTCATCGAAGGCACGCGTCAGTTGCTCCAACTTACTCTGGTCATCGCGCTGAACACGCTCGGCCAGTTCGGTGAGCAAACTGTATTCACGCAAAGACAAGATCACGGCCTCGGGCCGTTCGTGGTTGGTCATCAACAACTTCCCAGCGGCATCGACGGCATTCATAACACCACGCCAGCCCTCCCGCTTGACGTCCGAGATGGGCTTGCGCTTCAGGCGCGCAAACAGCTCCTCGCTTGCAGGCTGAATAGCAGTGGCCATGATCGGATTCCCCAAGGAAAGTTGCAGACTGATGGCAGTATGGACCAAATACCCGATTTTCTTACAAATGACCCACATTGGCCAATTTGGGCCCATGTGTCGATGTACCGGCGGCACTTTCGTCGGCCGGAGGGCGAGTGGCAGGTGTGGGCACCTTGCTGTCCTGCAATGGGTCGAGTACACCCCGCCATGAAGGACCGCTTCCTGGCATCCCACCTTCACCGGCTGCTATGCGGCAACGAACTCAGCCGGGGGGCAGTCGTAGGCCAACCCATAACGGCTGCTTGTGCGCTGTATGAGTCATCATGAGCGGACGTTCAGTCGCCCGTACGGTCGTCCGGGAAAACCCGAGGCGCCGGGCGGCGCCATCATGAAGTTGATGCCGGCCTTCCCATCCCGCGGCAGTGGCGCCCGCCTTGCGCAAGGTCAAGCACCCGGTATGGTGCTGTGCTTATCCTGATCTCATGGAAGTCACCCGTAGGCATTTCGGCGCGTTGTCCTTGGTGCTCGGCGTGCCAGTTCTGGGCAGCGCCTGCTCCACGGAGGCGCTGACCTCGTACGACGAGGCGGTGCGAGAGTTGTGGCGCCACGGTCGGGTTGATCGCAGCGATGCCGCAGCGGTCAAGCGCGAGCTCGTGCGCTACGCGGTGCTCGCGCCGTCGAGCCACAACACGCAGTGCTGGAGATTCGGCATCGAGCCGCAGGCCATCACGCTGTTGCCCGACAGCACGCGGCGCTGCCCGGCCGTCGATCCCGATGACCACCATCTCTTCGTTTCCCTCGGCTGCGCAGCGGAAAACCTCGCACAGGCCGCACTTGCACACGGACGGAAGGCCGAGGCCACATTCGACGCGCAACGCGGTGCGCTGCGCATGGCGCTCGAAGCGACGCAGCCGCAAGCCTCGACACTGTTCCAGGCCATCCCCCAGCGCCAAAGCACGCGCGGCGAGTACGACGGCAAGCCGCTGTCGGCCGATGAGCTGCGCGCGCTCGAGCGGGCCGCCTCCGGCGGCGGCGTGCAACTGATTCTGCTCACCGGCAGGGCCGCGCTGGAGAAGGTGCTGACATTCGTGGTGCAAGGTAACAGCGCTCAGATGAGGGATGCCGCCTTCGTGGAGGAGCTAAAGGCCTGGATCCGCTTCTCCGCGAGCGACGCGGTGCGCCTGGGCGACGGGCTGTACAGCGCGTCGTCGGGTAACCCGTCCGTGCCGGCCTGGTTGGGCCGTCTGATGTTCGGACAGTTCTTTACGGAGAAGGGCGAGAACGACAAGTACGCAAGGCACATACGCAGCTCGGCGGGCATCGCCGTGTTCGTCGGCGCCGACAACGACCGGGCGGGCTGGATCGAAGTAGGACGCGCCTACGAGCGCTTCGCGCTACAAGCCACGGCGATGGGTGTTCGAACTGCTCACCTCAACCAGCCGGTGGAGGTGGCGGCGTTGCGGCCCGTATTCGCGGGCTTTCTCGGCATCGCCGGCGGGAGGCCTGACCTCGTCGTGCGCTTCGGCCGCGGGCCAACGCTGCCAACGTCGCTGCGGCGGCCGGTGCAGGCCATGCTCGCATAGCGTCATGAAGGGTTGGCAAGGCGTCCTCGCGGCCGGCGTGGCCGTGGGGCTCGTCGCGGCTTGGGTGGTGCACTCGCGGTTTCGGAGCGACCTTGCCCTCGCCGCCGTCCGCGCCGCGCAGGGCAGCACGGTGCTCGACACACGCTGCGGTCCGATCGAGGTGCAGCAGGTCGGCGAGGGCCTGCCGCTGCTGATGATCCACGGCAGCGGCGGCGGCCACGACCAGGGCATGGACTTCGCGCGCCCGCTCGCGCAGCACGGCATCCGCGTGATCGCGGTGTCTCGCTTCGGCTACCTGCGAACGCCACGGCCCACCATTGCTTCGCCCGAAGCGCAAGCCGATGCGCATGTCTGCGTGCTCGATGCGCTGGGCGTACCCAGGGCGGCGGTGATGGGTGCATCGGCTGGCGGGCCGTCGGCGCTGCAAACCGCGATCCGCCATCCGACACGCGTCAGCGCTCTCGTGCTCGTCGTGCCGATTACGCACAAGCCGGCCGACGTGGCCGACTCCGCACCACCGGCGTCGGACGAGAAGGATGGCTGGCTGCTGCGCATACTCGGTTCCGACTTCCTGGTATGGAGCGCGCTAAAGTTGGCACGCGACGCCTTCTTCGAGCATGTGCTGGCTACGCCGCCGGGGCTGATCCACGCCGCGAGTGACGCTGAACGCTCGCGCGCCAATGCGATGGCCGAGCATGTACTGCCGGTGTCGGCGCGCGCCGCGGGACTGCTGGAAGACACCCGGCTGGGAAAGGGCCTGAAGCCCTACCCGCTGGAGCACATCCGGGCACCGACGCTCGCGATCAGCGCACGCGACGACGGCTTCGGCACCTTCGCCGGCGCGCAGTACACGACGAGCCGAATTCCTGGAGCCAGGTTCATCGGTTACGAACAAGGCGGGCACCTGCTGATCGGCCACGATGAGGACACGTGCGCGGCGATCGTCGAGTGGATCCGCGCGAGCGCCGGGCGATGAGCGGCGGCACATCAGGAGGTTGACTCGATGGTCTGGATCAAGTGGCTCGTGACTGTGCCGGTGGCGCTCTCGGCGCTCGTCGTCGCGCTAGGTGTGTTGGGCGCCTCGCGCTGGGCGGCGGGCACCCGTGCGTTGATCGGGCGGCTCGAAGCCGCGCTCGGCCATCGCCCCGGAGCGCTACGATGCCGCGCGCGAGCTCGAATGCCTGCCCGCGCCGGTGCAGTGCTTCTTCCGCGCGGTGCTCGAGGCCGGCTAGCTGATGATCGCCGCACTGCACATCGAGCACACCGGCACCTTCAATCTCGCCGCTGAGGGGCCGGCCAATGCAAGCCGTTCACCGCGAAGCAGCGCACTACGACGCGCCGCCCCGGCTTCGTCTGGGACGGGCGTGTCTTGATGCTGCCGGGTGTGGCGGTGCATGTGCACGACGCCTACGTCGCTGGCGAGGGGATCCTGCACCCGGCGGTGATGGGGCTGGTCTCGCTCACTGAAATGCAGAGCGCCAGTCCCGACCCCGGGGGCGTGGCACACGGCGAGTTCCTGCGCTGGTTCGCCGAGGCCGCTTGGTACCCGACCGCCCTGCTACCCAGCCAGGGCGTGCGCTGGAGCGCGGTGGACGAGCAGTCGGCGCGGGCGACGGTCGGCGACGGCGCGGTGAGCAGCGCGTTGCTCTTTCGATTCGATCCACAAAGTGGTGATTTCGACAGAGCCGGGCCTGCACTGGGTGGGCGAGGCGGGGAACGGCCAAGACGCGCTGGAACTGGTCCGCCGATTGCAGCCCGAAGTCCTGCTGCTGGACCTGGGGCTGCCCCAGATGGACGGGCTCGAGGTGATGCGCGTCATCGCAGCCGACACGCTGCCCACGCGTGTGCTGGTGGTCACGGCCCGGCAAGACCCGCAGGCGATGCGCACGGCGCTGTCGTTCGGGGCGCACGGCTACCTGCTCAAGACCGATGACGCCAGTGCGCTGGTCAGCGCATTGCGCACGGTCGCCGACGGCGGCCACCACGTCAGCCCCGAATTGGCTGGCGTGTTCGACCGTGATGTGCAAACCCGTGAACCCTTGACACCCCGTGAGGTCGAGATTGCACAAGCCGTCGGCCGCGGCCTGTCCAGCAAACGCATCGGCTGCGATCTGGGCATTTCCGAGCACACGGTTCGCAAGCATCGCGAGAACATTGCACGCAAACTGGGTTTGCGCAACACCGCCGAAATGGTGGCCTGGATGATCCGCCAGCGGCTCTAGGTCAGCACGTTAGGCGCAGGCGTTGCACATTGCAGCGCCCCGGGGAGCAGGTAGCACGCGGGCGAAAGTGGTGTCGCTGTCTTGCATGGCGCGGGCTGAGCGTGAGCAGTTGATGGAGGCCACCAGCCTGTCCGGCTGCGCGGTGGCCTGGCCGGCACCGATCCAGCGGCATCCTCAGTTTTGTGGATGACTGCGATCTTCTGCGTATTCACGGCGAGAGGCTCGCGCAGTGCAATACAGGCCCAGGAAAAAATCTCTCTTTACCTGCTCAGACTCCTAACTTGGGCCCACCGTATGAAACACCTTCTCGCCGTCTCTGCGCTGGGCCTTCTGCTCAGCCCGGCTTTTGCCGAAATCCAGATCCGCAGCAATTCGCTGGCCTACGACACTACCTTGGATGCGACCTGGGTCCGTGACACGCTGCTGTTCGACGCCGTCGCCGCACAGGTGGGCGGGGCGCAGGCGCTCAAGGAGGAGATCTACCGCGTCAGCCCACTGGTGTTCGAGTTGCCGAACGCCACCTGGCCTTCGGATGGCCGCGATCCCGTGACGCGCCAGTGGTACCAGTTCTTGAACATCAACACCGTCAATGGTGTCCGGGTCTTCACGGACTTCAGCGTGGATGTGGCGGGCAATACCGTGATGAACTGGTACGGACAAAACGCCTTCGTCAACTACCTGAACATCATGGGCTACGAGGGCTCCAGCAGCTGGCGCCTGCCGAGCATGATCGCCAGCGGCAACAACTGCCTGGGCAACATGACGGTCAACCTGGGCTGCCCGGACTCGCGTGACAACAACGAGGTCCAGTCGCTGATGTACTCGCTGGGCATGGATAACGACATTCTCCGGGGTTGGACTTCACAACCGAGCAGTCCCGCTTACTTCCGCGGCCTCAGAAACACGCGGGAGTACTGGTTGAGCGAGCAGGCCCGCCGTTTCACGCTTGATGAGCAAGACGGCATTGTCCTAACGGACCCGCCCGATTGGTATTTGGCAGCCTACACCGACAATGGCTTGTTGTTCGACCCTGTCACTGGCAGCACCAATGTTCTGGTGAACGGCATGGTGCAGGCCAAGACCGACTTCGCCTACTTCATCATGTTGCAAGATGGCGATTTGCTGGCGGCGGTGCCCGAGCCGTCGACCTGGGCACTGATGCTGGGAGGCATGGGCATGGTGGCCTGGCGCGCAGCGGCCAGGCGCGGTGGCCGCTCAGACCGCGGCGCGGCCTGAGCGGCGCTTAGTCGCCTGCCGGCAAGCGGGTGTGGCACCGTCCGTCAGGACGGCACGGGCATGTACTCTGGATCGCCCGCTGACCAAGAGGCCCGCTATTCGTGAAATCGTCGAGGCGCCTGCGGCCCTCGTTGTTACCGAGACCCAAAGCCGAGGAGCTAAGGGTCATTCAGCGCCGACGACGATTCAGTTCTTGAGGCAGCCTCAGTCCAGCCGTTGCGCTCGGCCTTGGCGCCGCGCGTGCCGCGCGACAGCCCCTGGCGTGCGAGCGAAGAAATGACCTCGCCAATGCCTCGCTGCTCGCGTTCGGCCAGATGTTTGGCGGCTGCCAGCACATCGTCATCAATTGCCAAGGTGGTGCGCATTGCCGGGCTCCAGAAGCGGGTGCCAGGCATCACACATCAAACATCACACGCTCGCAGATCGTCGGCGCCCTGAGGCTATCGCCAAGAAGCCTGCGAGCGCTTCAAAGCGCATAAACCGCCGCCGGCGTGCGACCGGCCAGCGCCGCCAGCAAATTATCCGTGGCCAGGACGGCCATGCGGTGACGTGTCTCGTGCGTGGCCGATCCGATATGGGGCAGCGCCGTGACCTTGGGATGGCTGCGCAGCGGCGAGTCCAGCGGCACCGGCTCGGTGCCGAACACGTCCAAGCCGGCAGCGCGCAGATGGCCGCTGTCCAGCGCCTGCAGCAGCGCATCCTCCTGCACGATGGCGCCCCGTGCGCCGTTGACGAAGATCGCGCCGGGCTTCATCAGCGCGAACTCGCGAGCGCCGATCAGGCCGCGGGTGTCCTCGGACAGTGGCAGGGTCAGCGCGATGATGTCGGAGCCGGCCAGCACCTCGTGGAGGCTGCCGTGCCGGGTCTTACCCTCAAGACCTGGCACCTGGCCCAGATCCACGGGCCGGCGACTGTAGTAACGCACCGGCATGCCAAAGCCCAGCGCCGCGCGGCGCGCCACGGCCTGCCCGATGCGGCCGAAGCCGAGGATGCCCAGCGTCTTGCCGTGTACATCCCAGCCGAACAGATCCTCACCGATGTTCTTGTCCCAGCGGCCGTCGCGCACATGCTGGGCCAACTCCACCAGGCGGCGGCTGCTGGCCATGATCAGCGCAAAGATCGTGTCGGCCGTGGTCTCGGTCAGCACGCCGGGCGTGTGGCACAGCAAGATGCCGCGGGCTTTCAAGGCGGCCAGATCGTAGTTATCGACACCGACCGAGATGCTGGACACCACCTTGAGCCGGGGCGCCTGAGCGATGTCGATCTTGAAGCTGGAGCCGATCAGGCCCTCGGCCTCGGTCAGCGCCGCGTCGTAGGCGGCGCGCTGCTCGGGCTTGCGCGGGTCGGCCACCGTGACCGCGTGGACGGCCTGCAAGCGCTCCAGCTGGTCGGCCGGCAACTCGCGAAAAACCAGCACACGGCTCATAGACCGGCAGCTTCCAGCTCGGACTTCGCCGGCAAGCCCTCGGTATCACCCAGCACTTGCACCGCACGCGCGCCGATCCAGCAGCCGCGTTTGACCGCCTCGGCAACGCTGCGACCGGCAAGCAGTGCGCTGATGACACCGGCCGCGAAGCCGTCGCCGGCGCCGACCGTGTCGACCACGGTCGCGACCGGGAAGCCGGCCACATGGCCGCAACCTGCGGTGTCGCTGTCGTAATAGGCACCGTCCGCGCCCAGCTTGACGATGACCAACTTGGCGCCGAGGCTGCGGTAGAAGTGGGCGATCGCCGCGGGTTCGTCAGAGCCCATCAAGATCTTGCCTTCCTCGATGCCGGGCAGCACCCAGTCAGCCTTGGCAGCCAGCGCATTGATGCCTGCGACCATGGACTCACGGCTGGACCACAGCGTGGGCCGCAGGTTCGGGTCAAACGAGATCGTGCGGCCAGCATCGCGCATCAGGGCCAGCGTGCGTTCGGCGGCGGCATAGGTGTTGGCGTTGAGCGCCGGGAACACGCCTGTGGCATGCAGATGTCGGGCCGAGGTGAGCCAGGCCGCGTCGATATCGTCCGGGCCGATCAGGCTGGCGGCCGAGCCCTTGCGGTGGTATTCGATCGGTGGGTCGCTGCCATCGCTGACCCGGCCCTTGATCAGGAAGCCGGTGCGCTGGGTCGGATCGCAAACCACATGGGAGCAATCGATACCCTCGGCCTGCATCGAGCCTAGCAGGTAGCGCGCCATCGAGTCGGCGCCCAGGCGACTGGCCCAGCCGACCTGGAGTCCGAGCCGGGCCAGGCCGATCGCGACATTGGTCTCGGCGCCGGCGGTGCGTTTGGAGAAGGTCTCGGCCAGTTCCAGCGGCCCAGGCCGGTCGGCGACCAACATCATCATGGCCTCGCCGAAGGTGATCACATCCAGACTGCTCATGCTTGCTCTCTCGCGTCTTGCAGCAAGCCCAGCTCACTGCGGGTGATGGCCTGCAGGTCTGCGCCCTGCAGCGGATATTCGATGGCCCAGGGCAACGTGCGCGGCAAGGACCGCAACACGGCGCGCCAAGGCGCGGCCGAGTCGGCAATCGGCACGGCAATCCAGCGCGAGCGCTCGCGCTGTACCCCCTTGCAATGCACATAGCGCACGCGGGCGCCGAGGGCGGCGGCGGCCTGCTGCGGGCATTCGCCCAGCCAGTGCCAGTTGCCCATATCGAAGACCATACCGAGATCCAAGCCTGCGGCATCGGCGGCGGCGAAGAAACGCTGCAATGCGCCCACAGTGCCGGCCGAGGAGGTCTGGTCGTTTTCGATCACCAGTTCCACGGCGCTGTGCGCCAGATGCCTGCGCAGAGTCGGCAGTTCGTCGGCGCCAGAGAAGCCCCCAATCGCCATTTTCAGCCGGGCGGCGCCGAGTTGACGAGCAGTGGCCAGGCCCTGCTCCAGCGCCGTCAGGTCGAGCCGACCCTCGTCGGTCCACAGTCCGGTCGGACTGGAGAACACCTTGACCATGCCGGTCGCGGCCAGCGCCGGCAGCTCGGCCGCGCTGGCCAGCAGCTCGCCACGCACCTCGACGCCATCGGCACCGGCAGCCTGCGCCAGCCACGTGTAGTGCAGCTGGCCGTGCTGGAGCACCTCGCTGGCACCAAAGGAAGACAGCGAGATCAGTATCGGTGCTGGATTCATCAGTGCGCCGAGCTCAGGATCTGGCCGAGGAACTGCCGGGTCTTCTCATGCCTAGGCGCAGCGAAGAACTCGGCCGGCGGAGCCTGCTCGATGATCTTGCCGTCGGCCATGAAGATCACGCGGTCCGCCACGCTGCGGGCAAAGCCCATCTCGTGGGTGACGCACAGCATGGTCATGCCGTCCTCGGCCAGGGTGATCATCGTGTCCAGCACCTCCTTGACCATCTCGGGATCGAGCGCCGAGGTGGGCTCGTCGAACAGCATGATCTTGGGCGTCATGCACAGCGCCCGCGCGATCGCAACGCGCTGCTGCTGGCCGCCGGACAGCTGACTGGGGTACTTCAGCGCCTGCTCGGGGATGCGCACGCGCTTGAGGTACTTCATCGCGATCTCCTCGGCCTCGGCCTGGGACAGGCCGCGCGAGCGCATCGGTGCCAGCGTGCAGTTCTGCAGCACCGTCATGTGCGGAAACAGATTGAACTGCTGGAACACCATGCCAACTTCCTGGCGCACCGCCTCAACCTGCTTGCCGCCGGCAGTGAGCTCGATACCGTCCACCGTGATGCGGCCCTGCTGCACCGCCTCCAACCGGTTGATGCAGCGTATCAGCGTGGATTTGCCCGAACCCGAGGGCCCGCAGACGACGATTCGCTCACCCGGCGCCACGCTCAAATCGATGTCGGTCAAGACCTGGAACTGGCCGTACCACTTGTTGACGCCTTCGATGCGGATAATGGGCTCGGTGCTCATGAAGTGCTGCTCGCTGCTCAGTTGGCGTTCATCGCCGGGAAGTCGGTGCCCAGCCACTTTTTGTAGAGCGTGTTCAACTCGCCGGCGCGGTGCTTGTCGATGAATGCGTCGACGGTCTTCAGCAACTCCTCCTGGCCCGGTCGCATCGCGACGGCCATCTGCTGCTGACGCAGCACAAACTTGTTTTCGAACGCGGCACCGGCGCGCTGGGCGATCTGGGCGGCAACCGTGGTCGAGCAGCCAATCGCGTCGACCTGGCCTGACATCAACGCCTGCATCGCCGAGGCATCGTCGTCGAAGCGGCGGATTTCGGTGCCGGCCGGCGCAGCGGCAGTCAGCGAGATGTCCTGCGTGCTGGCGCGGGCCACGCCAATGCGGAAGTTCTTCAGATCGGCGGCTGACTTGATTGCGGCCTTGTTGCTGCCGTAGACCACGATGGTCGCGGCCGCATAGGGCTTGGAGAACTGCACCTGCTTGGCGCGCTCAGGAGTCACCGCCAGTGAGGCCACCAGCAAGTCGACCTTGTTGGTCAACAGGAAGGGGATACGGTTCGGACCGGTTACCGGCACGATATTGACCTTCACCCCGAGCTCCTTGGCCAGCAGCTTGGCGACATCGGCGTCATAGCCGTCGGGCTGATTGGCGCTGTTGAGCGTGCCGTAGGGCGGAAAGTCCACCAGCATGCCCACGGTCAGCTCGCCCTTCTTCTTCAGATCGGCCACGCTCTGGGCCGAAGCTGACGGCGAGGCGCCCAGGCTCAGGACCATGACAGCGATTGAAGCTGCAGCCAGCACAAGGCGGCGGGTTTGGAATGCTTGGGTCATCTGTATGTCTCCAGGGGTGGGTCGGAAAAGTCAGCGCGCCAGCGCTCGGGCCTGGCGGCGCTCCATGCGCGCCGCCAGCAGCGACAGCGGCCAGCACAGCGCGAAGTAGATGGCGGCCACGACGCTGAATACCAGCAGCGGCTGGAAGGTCGCGTTGTTGATGATCTGGCCTGCGCGTGTGAGCTCGGTGAAGCCGATGATGGCGGCCAGCGAGGTGCCTTTGATGATCTGCACCATGTAGCCGACGGTCGGCGGCACCGCGATCTTGAAGGCCTGCGGAAGGATCACATCGCGCATGCGTGCGACATAGCTCAGGCTCAGCGCCTGGGCCGCCTCCCATTGCCCGCGCGGAATCGCTTGGATGCAACCACGCCAGATCTCGCCGAGAAAGGCGCTGCTGTTCAGAATCAGCGCGGCACCGGCCGCGACCCAGGGATTGATGTCAAGGCCTATCACCGGCGCGCCGAAGAAGATCAGGAACAGCTGCAGCAGCAGCGGCGTGCCCTGAAATATCTGAATGAACAGGCCGGCGGCGCGCTGCGCCCAGCGGCTCTCAGCCGTGCGGCCCAGCGCCACCAGCAGACCGCCGACGGCACCGCCGGCAAAGGCAATCAGCGACAGCGCGATGGTCCACTTCGCGGCTTCAAGAATGAAGAGGAACTCGGCAAATCCGAAGGTACGCATGATGGGTGTCCGCCTTCGTCGCTCAGCGGCGGTCGGGATAGTTGAGCGTGCGGCGGTAGATCAGCCGGAACAGCGCCGAGAAGCTCATCGCCAGCGCCAGATAAATCAGCGCGACGACGATATAGATTTCGAAGCTGCGGAATGTCTGTGACTGCAGGTTCGCGGCCACCGAGGTCAGGTCATCGGCCGAGATCACCGAGACCACACTGGAGCTGAGCATCAGCAAGATGAACTGGCTGGTCAGCGCCGGGTAAATGGCCTTCAGCGCCGGCTTCAGAATAACGAAGCGGAAGATCTCGTGGCGTTTGAGATTGAGCGCCAGGCCGGCCTCGATCTGGCCCTTCGGGATCGCCTCGATGCCGGCGCGAATGATCTCGGTCGCATAGGCGCCGAGATTGACGACCATGGCCGTGAGCGCCGCCGTGTGGGCGCTCCAACGCAGCCCCAGAGCCGGCAGCGCAAAGAAGAAGAAAAACAGCTGGATCAGAAATGGCGTGTTGCGGATCAGCTCGATATAGGTGTTGATCGCGAAGCGCAGCGGGGCCGGCCCGGCCGTCTTGCCCCAGGCACAGGCGATCGCGACGAGCAGGCCCAGCACCATCGCCAGAAAGGACAGCTCGATGGTCGTCCAAGTGCCCTGCAAGAGCAGCGGCCAGGCGGCGAACACCGCACCGAACTGAAACTCGTAGTTCACGCTTGCTTGTCTCGCTTGTCGTTCTTGTCGGGGTGGCATGCCCGCTCGGCACCACCGTGATCACAGTTTATGAAACCGGTTTCAGACTGAATACACGGGTTTACCCGCAATATCCACGCGCTTGGTTCAAGGCCTTTGGGAGGAGCCGCGCGCCACGAGTTGCCCCGGCAGCAGAATCTGTCGGGGCGGCAGTGCCTGGCCTTCGAGCCGCTCGAGCAGGCAGCGCGCGGCGATATGGCCGAGGTCGTCGGTGGGCTGGGCAATCGCGCTCAGGCCCGGACCTACATGGGGCGCCCAGGCAGTGTCATCGAAGCCGATGAAGCCGACGTCGCGTCCAAAGCGCCAGCCCAGCCGGGCCAAAGCCGCCGACACCCGCAAGGTCACGACCGCATTGCTCGACAGCACAGCCACAGGCTTCTTGCCGGCGCGCTTTCGCAGCTCACGCAAGGCCTGGTCGATATCCTCGCCCTGTGCCTCCCTGCTCTCGAAGGCGCTGCCGCTGAGCCCGTCGCTGCCCAGGCCGGCATGGGCGGCGACAAAGTTGTTGAAGGCCTGCAACCGCTCAACTCGCGAGCTGACGCCCGCACTGGGCTCGCAGACAAAGAGCAGTTCCCGCCACCCCTGCTCCAGCAGATGCTGGGCCGCCAGCTGCACCGCACCGGCATTGTCCAGCGACACGAAATCCGACTGCATGCCGCCGTGGCGCCGGTCCACCAGCACCACCGGCTTGTGCAGCCGTGCTGCGGCGGCCAGAGCCTGCGGGTCGCTGCCCAGCGTATTGAGGATGAAGCCCTCGACCTGGTAGGAGGACAGCGCCTCGATGGCCTCGCGCTCGCGCGAGCCGTCATTGCCGAGATTGAACAGCATCACCATGTAGCCGGCCTGCTTACAGGCCCGCTCGGCGCCGCGCAGCACCGCCACCGAAAAAGGGTTGGTGACATCGGCGACCACCAGGCCGATCAGGCGCGAACGCCCTCGTTTGAGCGCCTGCGCCATCGGGCTGGGGCTGTAACCGAGCTGGGCGATGGCAGCCTCGACCTTGGCCGCGATATCGCGGGTCAGCAGATCGGCCTGGTTCAAAAACCGCGAGACCGTGGCCTTGGAGACGCCGGCGGCGGCCGCCACATCGGCAATGGTGGCGCGGCTGCTGGGCGGCTGGATGGCAGCCGGCTTGGCGGGGCGGGAGGGCATGGGCGATAGCAGTTGATGGCGGGCTCTGGAAACCCGTATCTGAAACCAGTTTCAGGCTGTTGAACGAATAGTAGCCGGTACGTGCAGCGTCATGAATACTGCTGCGTTGCAATGTCTATAGTCGCTGCATCGACCAACCGGAGGCTGGCCCATGTTTGATCGTTCTTCTGCGCCGCCGGGCATCTACCCGCCTCAGTTCGGACCGACCCAGGCCTATGGCCTTGGCCAAGGCGCCGAGCTGCACGGTCGCAGCCCGGCGATGCGCCGACGCATCAAAGTCTTTTTCTGCGTGTTCCTGCTGGCCCTGCTGATCGGCCAGGGAGTCAACTGGCTGCGCGCGCCGGTCTACCGCGCTCAGGCCTTGCTGCAGATCACGCCGGCCAGCGCGCCCGCAGTCGGCGCGGCGCCTGCCGACCAGGCCCGGCAGGCGATGTTGCGCGAGGGGGAGGTGCTCGGCAGCCGCCCGCTGCTGGAAAAGGCACTGACTCGCTTGCTGCCGCAGGGGTTTTTCACGCAGACAACACCCGAAGCGGCGCTGACCGCCATGCGCGAGATGCTGACGATCACCGAGCAGCCCGGCTCGCAGTTGCTACAGGTCCAGGCCCAAGCCGGCGATGCGGTGCTGGTGGCGCGCCTGGTCAACACGCTGGTCGAGGTCTATCGCGAGGAGCAGGGCCAGATCGGCCGGGCGGCGTCGGCTGCCCAGCTCACAGATGCACGCGAAGCGCTGCGTGTGATCAGCGAGCGGGTCGACGAAAAACAGCGGGCGCTAGAGGCTTACCGGCAGCGCAGCCAGATCACTTCGGTCGCGCGCGATGAGAGCCCGACGCTGTCGCGACTCAAGGGACTTAACCAGTCGCTGAGCAGCGCCACCGAGCGCGAGGCCAGCGCGGCTGGCCGCGTGCGGGCGATCGAGCGAGCCATCGCCGAAGGCCAGCGCTTGCCGCTTGGTCGCAACGGGGCCGCCATCGCCGGCATCGAGCAGCGCCTGTCGCAGCAGCAGGAGAATCTGCGAGCGCTGGAGCGCCAGTTCACGCCGCAGTTCCTGGCGATGGACCCGGGCGCCCGGGCGTTGAGGACCCGCATCGCCGATCTACAACAGCAGCTCGAGACCGAGAGCGCGCGGGCGCAGCAGGCCGCGCTGGCGGAGGCACGCGAAGAGCAGTCCAGCAGTGCGGCGATGGTCGAACGCCTGCGCCAACAGTTGGCCAGCGACCAGCGTCAGGTGCAGACCCTGAACGTCCAGCTCGAGACCGCACAGTCGATGACGACCGAGCTCAACGGCCTGCAGCGCATGCAGCAGGAGGCGCAGCAGCAACTGCTTGCGCTGCAGGCCAGCCAGACGGCTCGCCAGCCGCGCCTGCTGGTGCTCGAACCCGCCGCGTTGCCCGTCAAACCCTGGCAACCGCACTATGGCCGCGACGCCGGCATCGCGCTGGGCGTGGCCCTGCTGCTGAGTTTTTTGGCGGTTTGGTTCGTCGAATTCTTCAACCGCGCGCCGCCGGTGCCGGCGGCCTCGCCGACCGTGGTGCTGAATCAACCCTGGATGAGCCTGCCCGCCGCCGAACCGCCGCCGACACTGAGCGCAGCGGCACAGCCGCTGGCGCTGGAGGTCGGCAGCACGCCGATGCCCTTGCCTCGCGAGCTCGCGCCGCATGAGATCTCGGGCCTGCTGGAGAACGCTTCGACCGAGCAACGCGCCCTGCTCAGTGCGCTGCTGACCGGCCTGAGCAGCGCAGAGACGGCCGCGCTGCAACTGGTCCACATCGAGCTCGACGCTGACCTGCTCCATGTGCCCGGTGAGCAGGGCCGCAGTCTGCCGCTGCCGACCCAGTTGCGGCAGTTTGCCGAGCTGCGCCGCGCGGGCGCCGAGGCGCCGAGCGCGGCTGGCCATGCGGCCGTGTTCATGACACCCGAGGGCTGGCCGCTGGGTGCCGCCGCGATCGAGACCGCAGCCGTGGCCGCCGCCCACGACGCCCAGCTGGCGCGGCCGCAGACCGTCACGGCCGACTGCCTGCGCCACAGCTACATCGCCTTCATCGTGCGCCAGGGCCTGCGCTTCGCCGAGCTGCCCAAGGTGGTTGGTCGGCTCAGCCCCGAACTCTTGAATGCGCTGTCCGAACTGCTGCCCGACGGGCGGCGTGTCCCGCTGGAGGCCATCGAACGGCTGATGCCGCAAGTGCGCCCGCGCCAACTGGCCTGATCAGCCCGCCGCCGTGAATAACCCCAGGCTTTGCACTGCTTAAGGCGCGCCGGCCGGCGCGCATCCAGGCCCACCGCGATCATGGCGACCGTTTCGTTCACCAACTAGACTGGAGAGTTTTCATGCTGAATCGGCGATCTTTTCTCGGGGCAGGCCTGGCTACCACGGCGGTCTACAGCGCCGGCTCGTTCATCCCCGTCTGGGCCCAGAACTCGCCGAACCTCGGCATGCCCAGCATCGCCAGTCCCGGCTTCATGAAGACCAAGGTCGGCGACGTCGAGGTGATCGCGCTGCAGGACGGCGTGACCCGTCGCCCGCTGGGCGAGGAGTTCGTGAAGAACGCGCCGCTGGCCGAGGTGCGAGCCCTGCTGGCCTCGCAAGGCCTGGGCACCGATTACATCGATGTGCCCTACACGCCCTTTCTGATCGTGGCCGGCGGCCGCCGTATCCTGATGGACACCGGCCTGGGCGAGTTCGGCGGGCCGACCACCGGCAAGCTGCTGGAGCAGCTGCGCGCTGCCGGCTTCCAGCCCGGCGATATCGACACGGTACTGATCTCGCACTACCACGGCGACCACATCAACGGCTTGCGCAACAAAGCCGGTGAATACGTCTTCCCCAAGGCCAAGGTGATGGTGCCGGCCGCCGAGCATGCCTTCTGGATGGACGACGCCAAGATGGCCGCAGCCCCTGAGGGCATGAAGGGAGCGTTCAACAATGTGCGCCGCACCTTCGCGCAGATGCCCGCCGAGATGCTGCAACGCTTCGAGGCCGGCACCGAGGTCGCACCGGGCATACGCTCGATCGCCGCGTACGGCCACACGCCCGGCCACACCCTGTTCCAGCTGCAGTCTGGCGGACAGAGCTTCTTCTATGTGGCCGACCTGACCAATGTGCCGGCGCTGTTCGCCCGCAACCCGGACTGGGCCGTCACGTTCGATATGGACGCCGAGGCCGCCCGCAAGGTGCGCCGCGAGATGTTCCAGCGCATTGTCGACAGCCAGGCCCTGCTGGGCGGTTTCCACTTCCCCTTCCCCGCGTTGGGCCGTATGGCCGCCAGCGGCAAGGGCTATGCCTTCCAGCCGCTCGCCTGAGCCCGGCCGCGCCGTCAACCGCCCTAGCGCTAGCCCCGCAGCTCAACCGTCATAGCGGTAGCCGACGCCGTAGATCGCCCGGATGCAATCAGGCTCGGCCTCGGCCTGCTCCAGCTTGCGGCGCAGGTTCTTGACGTGGCTGTCGACCGCGCGGTCGGTCACCGCGCGCTGCTCGTCATGCAACCTGTCCAGCAGCAATTCGCGCGTGAACACCCGGCCCGGCGCGCTGGACAGGGTCTTCAAGAGACGGAACTCAATCGGCGTCAGGTCAAGTGCCCGGCCCTTGAACCAGGCTCGGTAGCCCTCATCGTCGATCTGCAGCGCGGCCGCCGGCCCGGCGTCACCGGAATGGTTGCGCACGCGGCTGCGGCGAAGGATGGCCTTGACGCGGGCCACGATCTCACGCGGGCTGAACGGCGTCTTGCTGATGTAGTCATCAGCGCCCAGCTCCAGACCTAAGAGGCGGTCGGCCTCCTCGACCCGCGCGGTCAGCATCACGATGGGCACATCGCTGAAACTGCGCAGCTCGCGGCAGATGTCCAGTCCGTCGCGGCCGGGCAGCATCAGGTCGAGCAAAACCAGGTCGTGGCGACGTGCCTTGTAGGCCTGCACCGCCTCGCGGCCGTCAGCCAGGCACTCTGGCAGGTGGCCGGCGGCGCGCAGATAGTCGCTGACCAGCGCTGCCATCTTGGGCTCGTCCTCGACTACCAGGATCCGGGCGCCGCCGGGCTCGGCATTGGGCAAGGGCTTGTTGTCCATCATCGTCATGCGGCCGTGGCCCGGGGAAGGCGGATCGCCATCCACAGCCCGCCCAGCGGCGAAGGCTTCGCATCGATCCGGCCGTCATGGGCCTCGACGATACGCCGGCAGATTGTCAGCCCCAGACCGGCGCCGCCGCTGCTGCGGTTGCGCGACGAGTCGACGCGGAAGAAGCGGTCGAAGATGCGAGCCAGATGCTCGGCGCCGACGCCCGGCGCCGAGTCCATCACATCGATCAGGACCTGACCCTCTTCTGCGCGCGCCGCGATGCGCAGCACGCCGCCGGCCTCGGTGTAGCGGCAGCTGTTCTCGAGCAGATTGTTGAACAGCTGCTGCAGCCGCCGCTCATCGGCAAACACCGTCAGCGGCTGGGCCGGCAGGCTCAGCTCCAGGGTCAGGCCGCTCGCGGCCAGGCGTTCGCCGAAGGCGCCGGCCGTCTGCTGCAGCGGCTCGGTCAGGTCGACATCGGCCTTGCGGTAGGCCAGCGCGCCGACATCGGCCAGCGACAGCTCGTAGAGATCGTTGACCAGTTTATTCAGCGTCGCGACCTCGGCCTGCAGCGAGCGCAGCGAAGCCTGATCCAGCGAGCGCACGCCGTCCTCCAGCGCCTCGAGCTCGCCGTGCAGCACGCCCAGCGGCGTGCGCAACTCATGCGAGACATCGGCCATGAACTCGCGCCGCATCTGTTCATTGCGCTGTAGCGTATGGGCCAGGCGGTTGAAGTCGTCCGCCAATTGACCGACCTCGTCGCGCGAGCGCACATCGACCCGGGTCTCGTAGTCGCCGGCCGCCAGCCGATGGGTGGCTGCGGCGACGCGCTTGACCGGCGTCAGGAGGCGACGCGAGGCCCAAGCGGCTATGGCGGCGGCCATCAGCGTGGCGCCCAAGCCCACGGCCCAGCTGGCACGCGTCTGACCATCCTCGAAACGTCGCTCGGCCGCCGAGCTGGCGTTCTCGAACGGCGCCATCGCCAGCCAGCCTACGGTGGCACCGTCGACCACGATGGCACGCTCCACCGCATTGATGGCAGGCCCGGGAAAGCCGGCCAGGCGGCGGCGCTGGGCGTCGTACAGCGTGAAGCGGCGAGTCGCGCCTGTCAGGTCGGATACGGTCGGCGCCGGCTTGCCCTGGGTCGGCCGCGTGCCGTCGTCGCCCGGCAGGGGACGCAGCAGCCGATGCCAGAGATCGGGTTGCTTAATCAGAAACTCCCAGCTGCCGTGGGTCCGGTAGCCGGCCGCGACACTGGGCACGGCCTGATCCAGACGAAGCACCGCCTGCTCGTTGAGGTAGCCCAGAAAGCCGCGGTTCAGATTGATGTGCGCGGCCACGCCCATCGCAATTGCGACAGCGACGGCCGTCGTCAGCACGGCGGCAAACAGCTTGGCGGTGATGCTCAGGGACATGGGCTTGGACCTCGGACCCTGCAGATTAGCGCCTATCGCTGCGACGCCGACAAGCCATGCCCGTGCATCGCCCCGGTCTTCAAGCTCTCTCCACATTTGTGGTGCAGCATCAACGCACCGCCTATTGCAGAGAATCCATGAAGCCTTCCGCCCTCCTGGTCCGTGCTGGCAGCGCGACCGCGATTGCCGCCCTGATGCTGCTCGTCGGCTGTGGCAAGAACGACAAGCCCGCCGCGGCACCGCCCCCGCCCCAGGTGGGCGTGCACCAGGTTCAGGCGCAGCGCCATGTCTTCAGCACCGAGCTGCCGGGGCGCACCAACGCGCGCCAGACTGCCGAGATCCGGCCCCAGGTCGGCGGCATCCTGCAGCGCCGCTTGTTCGAGGAGGGCGCGACGGTCAAGGCCGGCCAGCCGCTTTACCAGATCGACCCGGCCAGCTACCAGGCCGCCGTCGCCAGCGCCCAGGCCACTCAGGCCAAAGCCGAGGCCAGCCTGAACTCGACCCGCGTCACCGCTCAGCGCAATAGCGAGCTGGCCAAGCTCGGCGCCCTGAGCCAGCAGCTCAGCGACGACAGCCAAGCTGCGCTGCAACAGGCTGAGGCGGAGCTGGCCGTGGCCCGCGCCGCGCTACAGAGCGCACGCATCAATCTGGAGCGTACCCGCATCACCGCGCCGATCGCCGGCCGCGTCGAACTCTCCAGCGTCACCCCGGGCTCGCTGCTGACTGCCAATCAGGCCGAGGCGCTGACCACGGTGCAGCAGCTCGACCCCCTGTACGTCGACATCGTCCAGTCCAGCAGCGAACTGCTGCGCCTCAAGCGCGAGCTGGCTGACGGCAGTCAGCAGGCCCCAGACAAGGCAGGTGAAGCGCCAATCCGGCTGCTGCTGGAGGACGGCAGCGCCTATCCCCACGCCGGCCGCCTGCAATTCAGCGGCGTTACGGTCAACCGCAGTACCGGCGCCGTCACGCTGCGCGCGCTAGTTCCCAATCCCGAGGGCCTGCTGATGCCCGGCATGTATGTGCGCGCGCTGGTGCAGACCGGCGTCAAGGAGCAGGCGATCTTGGTGCCGCAGCAAGGCATTGCCCGCGCGCCCAATGGTGAAGCCTCGGCCCTGGTGGTCGGCGCTAACGACATCGTCGAGCGCCGCACCGTCACGGTGGACCGGGCGGTCGGCAACCGCTGGCAGGTCACCGCCGGGCTGAAGGCCGGTGAGCGGATCATCATCGACGGCCTGCAACGCGCCAAGGTCGGTGCCTCGGTAAGACCGCTGCCGATCGAACCGGGCGCCAGCGCTCCGGCTGCGGCCTCCGCAGCACGCAGCTGAGCGCGGCAGCACCATGGCACGCTTTTTCATTGACCGCCCGATCTTCGCCTGGGTCATCGCCATCGTCATCATGCTGGCGGGCGCCCTGTCCATCCATCTGCTGCCCCTGGAGCAATATCCCGATATCGCGCCGACGCGCATCTCGATCAATGCCAGCTATACCGGCGCCTCGGCCCAGACCATCGAGGACTCGGTAACGCAGATCATCGAGCAGCGCCTCAAGGGACTGGACCGGCTGGTCGCGATGGAGTCCAGCAGCAGTAGCTCGGGCTCGGCCAGCGTGCGCCTGAGCTTCGAGGCGGGCACCGACCCCGATGTGGCCCAGATGCAGGTGCAGAACAAGCTGCAGCAAGCACTGTCGCAGCTGCCGCAGTCGGTGCAGGACCGCGGCGTCTCGGTGACCAAGGCCGGCACCGATCTGCTGATGGTCGTCTCCCTGGTCTCGGAGGACGGACGGCTCAGCGCCACCGATCTGGGCGACTACATCAGCAGCGGTCTACAAGACGTGATCAGCCGCATCGACGGCGTCGGCGACGTCAGCATCCAGGGCACAGGCTATGCGATGCGCATCTGGCTGGATCCGGCGCGGCTCAACCAGTACGCGCTGATGCCTTCGGACGTCCGGGCCGCGCTGATCGCACAGAACACCGAGGTCTCGGCCGGCCAGATCGGTGCGTTGCCAGCCCCGCCCGGCCAGCAGCTCAACGCCACGATCACCGCGCGCAGCAAGCTGCAGACGGTGGAGCAGTTCCAGAACGTGGTGCTGAAGGCCGGCAGCGACGGCGCCGTCGTGCGTATCGGCGATGTGGCCCGCGTCGAGCTGGGCAGCGAGAGCTACACGACGCGCGCCCGCCTGGCCGGCAAGACCGCAGCCGGCATGGTGATCTTCCTGGCCACAGGCGCCAATGCGCTACAGACGGCCGACGCGATCCGCGCCAAGCTGGCGGAGCTGCAGCCCTTCTTCCCGGCAGGCGTGAAGGCGGTGGTGAGTTTTGACACCACACCTTTTGTTGAAGTGTCGATCAAGGGCGTGGTCCAGACCCTGATCGAGGCCATGGTGCTGGTCGTGGCCATCATGTATCTGTTCATGCAGAACCTGCGCGCAACGCTGATCCCGGCGATCGCGGTGCCGGTGGTGCTGCTGGGCACCTTCGGCATCCTGGCGGCCTTCGGTTACTCGATCAACACCTTGACGATGTTCGGCCTGGTGCTGGCGATCGGACTGCTGGTCGATGACGCCATCGTCGTGGTCGAGAACGTCGAGCGGCTGATGACTGAGGAAGGCCTGAGTCCTTTGGAGGCGACGCGGCAGTCGATGGGCGAGATCACTGGCGCGCTGGTGGGTATCGCGCTGGTGTTGTCCGCCGTATTCATCCCGATGGCCTTCTTCGGCGGCTCGACCGGCGTGATCTACCGCCAGTTCTCAATCACCATCGTCTCGGCGATGTTGCTGTCAGTGCTGGTCGCGATGACCCTGACACCGGCGCTATGCGCCACCCTGCTCAAACCAGTGGCCAAGGGCGAGCACCACCATCCAGGTGGCCTGCTCGGGCCGGTGCTGGGCCGCTTTTTCGACGGTTTCAACCGGTTCTTTGATCGCAATGCCGCTCGCTACGAGCGCGGCGTCGGCGGTCTGCTCAAGCGCGGGCGACGCAGCCTGCTGGTCTACGCGTTGCTGCTGGGCGCGGCCGCGCTGCTCTACCAGCGCCTGCCAACCTCCTTCCTTCCCGAAGAGGATCAAGGCACCTTGCAGATCCAGGTCCGCACGCCGCCGGGCACGACGGCCGAGCGCCTGCGCGGCTCGATGGACATCATCGAGACCTACCTGGCCCAGCAAAAAGATGTCATGTTCTACAACCTCGTGACCGGTCAGGGCGGTGACCAGGGCACGGGCCAGGGCTTCATCCGGCTGCGCCCCTGGGACGAGCGAAGCGGCCCGGGCCAGAGCGCAGCTGAGCTGGCCCGCCGGATGAGCAATGATCTGCAACGCCAGGTGCGCGATGCCCAGGTCTTTTTGCTGCTGCCACCGGCGGTGCGCGGCCTGGGTGCCAATGCTGGCTTCGAAATCCAGTTGCAAGACCTGGGCGGCCTCGGCCCGGCCGCGCTGGCCGCCGCGCGCGACAAGTTCCTGGAGCTGGCCAATGCCCGCCCCGAGCTCTCACGTGTGCGCAACAACAATCTGGGTGAGACCCCGCAGTTCCATATCCAGATCGATGACCGCCGGGCCGGCGCGCTGGGTATTCCCACTGCCGCGATCAATGACACGCTGTCCAGCGCGATGGGCGGCAGCTATGTCAACGACTTCATCGACCGCGGCCGGGTCAAGCGCGTCTACATCCAAGGCGATGCCGCCTACCGCATGGAGCCAGAGAGCATCAAGCATTGGTATGTGCGCAACAACGCCGGCGAGATGGTGCCGTTCTCGGCCTTCGCCAGCGCGAGCTGGAAGTCGGGACCGCGCGAGCTCAAGCGCTTCAACGGCATGTCGGCCTATGAGCTGATCGGCGACGCGGCACCGGGCGTGAGCTCGGGCACCGCGATGGCCATCATCGAGGACATCATGCGCGAGATGCCCGAGGGAATAGGCTTCGAATGGGCCGGTCGTTCCTACCAGGAGCGGCTGTCGGGCTCGCAGGCCCCGGCCCTGTATGCGATCTCCATCCTGTTCGTGTTTCTGTGCCTCGCCGCGCTGTACGAGAGCTGGTCGGTGCCCTTCTCTGTGATGCTGGTCGTGCCACTGGGCATTCTGGGCGCGCTGATCGCCAGCACCTTGGGCGGGCAGAACAACGATGTCTACTTCCAGGTCGGGCTGCTGACCACGGTGGGCCTGTCGGCCAAGAACGCGATCCTGATCGTCGAGTTCGCCAAGACGTTGCAGGAGCAGGGCATGGGCCTGATCGAGGCAACGCTGAAGGCGGCACGCCAACGCCTGCGTCCCATCCTGATGACGTCGCTGGCCTTTATGTTCGGCGTGCTGCCGCTGGCCCTGGCCAGCGGTGCAGGCTCGGGCAGCCAGCGCTCAATCGGCTTCGGCGTACTCGGCGGCATGGCCAGCGCCACGGTGCTGGGCATCTTCTTCGTCCCGATCTTCTACGTGCTCATACGCGGCTTCTTCGCCCGGCGCGCCAGCGCTCGACACGGAGTGCAGGCATGAGAACGCATCTGAGCCTGATGACTGCGGCCCTGCTGCTGGCGGGCTGCGCCAGCCTGGCGCCCGAGCCGCAGCGCCCCGTGCCGGCGCTGCCCGACTGGCCCAGCTTCGGCACCGGTGAGTCGGCCACGATCGACTGGCGCGAGTTCATCATCGAGCCGAGGCTGCGCCAGACCATTGCCCAAAGCCTCGCCAACAACCGCGACCTGCGCATCGCGGTGTTGAACATCGAGCGCGCCCGCGCGCTCTACCGCATCGAGCGCGCCGACCGCTTTCCGAGCGTCAACGCTACGGCCGCGAACACCCGCCAGGGCGAGCCGGCCAGCGGCCAGTACAGCGTTCGCCTGGGCCTGGCCAGCTATGAGCTGGACTTCTTCGGCCGTGTGCGCAACCTCAGCGAGGCCGCGCTGCAGAGCTTCTTCGCCGTCGAGGAAAATCGCCGCAGCAGCCAGATCAGCCTGATCGCCGAGGTGGCGTCCGCCTGGCTGAACCTGGCAGCCGACGCCGATCGCCTGAAGGTGGCACGCGAGACCCTGCAAAGCCAGCAGGCATCGCTGCGCCTGACCGAGCGCGCGCTGGCGCTGGGCGCCGTCTCCGAGCTGGGGCTGGCCCAGGCCCGGACCACGGTGGAGACAGCCCGCGTCGATGTGGCTCGCTACACCAGCCAAGTGACCCAGGACCGCAACGCGCTGGAACTGCTTGTCGGTGGCCCGCTGGCGGCCGAGCTGCTGCCGGCCGAGGGAAGTCTGCAGGGGCCGACCAGCCTGCTGCTGCCACTGCCGGCCGGTCTGCCCTCCGAGGTCTTGCAGCGCCGCCCCGATGTGCGCGCCGCGGAACACCTGCTGCGCGCGGCCGAAGCCGATATCGGCGCGGCCCGTGCCGCCTTCTTCCCGAGCATCTCACTGACGGCGTCCGCCGGCACGCAAAGCGCCAGCCTGGGCGGTCTGTTCAGCGGCGGCAGCGGGGTCTGGAGCTTTGTGCCCCAAATCAATGTGCCCATCTTCGACGCCGGCCGGCGCCGCGCCGCGCTGCAGCTCAGCGAGGCCGACCGCGACCTCGCGGTGGTCGGCTATGAGAAGACCGTGCAGACCGCCTTCCGCGAGGTGGCCGATGCACTGGCCGAGCGCGGCGGCCTGGCCGAGCAGCTTGACGCCCAGCAAGCGCTCACCGCTGCCAATGAGCGCCGCTTCGCGCTGTCGGACGCGCTCTACCAGCGTGGCGCCAGCAGCTATCTGGAGCTGCTCGACGCGCAGCGCTCGCTCTACGCGGCCCGCCAGGGCTTGGTTTCGGTGCGCCTGAACGAACAGCTCAACCGTGTCGCGCTGTACCGGGCGCTGGGCGGCGGCTGACAAGACTTGGCACCGGCTTGAAATCTGCCGCCAAGCCCCCAGTTGGCAGAATTCAAACACTGCGGAGCCGGCCAGCGTGAGTCCCACCCTGTTGTGGATTTTGAGTGTCGTGTTGATCGTCGTCGGCCTCGCCGGCACTGTCTTGCCGGCGCTGCCCGGGACGGTGCTGGTGCTGGCCGGCATCGTGCTAGGCGCCTGGATCGACGACTTCGCCCATGTAGGCTGGCCGAGCCTGACGCTGATCAGCCTGCTGGCTGTGCTGGCCTGGGTGCTTGAGTATGTGGCCGGCCTGATGGGGGCACGGCGCGCCGGCGCAAGCCGCCAGGCCTTGGTAGGCGCGGCGCTGGGCACCGTCGCAGGCCTGTTCATGGGCTTGATCGGCGTGCTCTTCATGCCCCTGGTCGGCGCCGCCGTTGGCGAATACCTGGCGCGCCGTGACCAGCAACGCGCCGTTTCGGTCGGCCTGTCCACCTGGCTGGGCTTGATGGCCGGGCTGCTGGCCAAGGTCGTGCTGGCCTTCATGATGGTGGGCATCTTCATCGTGGCGCTGCTGTTCTGAGCCAAGCCATTTCTTTCTTCTTTCACCTCACCAAGGACGAGCGATGAGCGCACAGTCGACATTGGAACAACTGCTGAAATCCGGTCTGGCGATGCTGGACGGCAAGGCCGGCGGCGGACTCGGCAATCTGGGCAGCAGCCTCGGTGGCAAGGGTCTGGGCCAGTTCGGTGCAGGCACGGCGGTCGGCGGGGCTCTTGGCCTGCTGTTGGGCAGCAAGCGCGGCCGCAGCTACGGCGGCAAAGCGCTGAAGTACGGCAGCATCGCAGCGCTGGGCCTGATGGCCTACAAAGCCTACAGCAATTGGCAGGCGCAGCAGCAGAGCCAGACAGCGGGCCAGCCGGTGCCACCTGCTGCGGCGCGTACCGTCGACCGCCTGCCCGCGCCCGAGCAGGAGCAACACAGCCGCGCAATGCTCAAGGCCATGATTGCTGCGGCCAAGTCCGACGGCCATCTGGACGAGCGCGAGCGCGGCCTGGTCGAGGCCGAGCTGAATCGGCTGGAGGCCGACCCCACGCTGCGCCACTGGTTTGAGGCCGAGCTACGCCGCCCGCTGGACCCGGTTGAAGTGGCCCAGGCCGCCGCCACGCCCGAGCTGGCAGCCGAGATGTACCTGGCCAGCCTGCTGGTCGTCGACGAGACCACGTTCATGGAGCGCGCCTACCTGGACGAGCTGGCCAAGCAGCTCAAGCTGCCGGCCGGGTTGAAGACGGAACTGGAGGCGCAGGCGCTGGCGGCCTGACCCGACCTAGCCCTTGGCGCTGAATTCCTCGAAGGCGGTGATCGCGCTGGCCGCGTACATCAGCGAGGGTCCGCCGCCCATATAGGTGGCCACACCCAGCGTCTCGTCGAGCTCCTGGCGTGTCGCGCCCAGCTTGACCAGGGCCTGGGTGTGGTAGCCGATGCAGGGGTCGCAGCGCACTGCCACGCTCAGCGCGAGCGCGATCAGCTCCTTGGTCTTCTTGTCCAGCGTACCCTCGGCCATGGCCGCGCGACCCAGCTCGCCGAAGGCCTGCATCACACCCGGCGTGCTCTGCCTCAGCTCAGCCAGCTGGGCGGAGACATGCTGGGTCAGATGACGATAGCCATTTGCTGCGGTGGACATGATCAAGCTCCTCAGTGCTTGTTGTTACTGCCGCTGCTGCCTTTCAGGGGGCAAGTCGACAGGCCAAACGGCAGATAGGCCGGACAGATCCGAAATAGGCCGGTGGCCAGCGGCAACAAGCCGATCCAGCCCCAGGGACCGATGGCGCCGTAGAGCGTGGCGCCGATCAAGACCAGACCAAGAGTGATGCGCAGCACGCGATCAATGCCGCCGACATTGGTATTCATCCATCTCTCCTTGCGGGGCCACGGGCACGACGCCCTCCCCTGTCGCTCACTGTGAGGGCGATGCGCGCGGCGCAGCTTGATACAGGACAGGAAACCCGCAGGCGATATGCTGGCCGCCAGCTTGATAACCGAGAAGGAGCCGCCGTGTCACTGCAATGGTCCGACAACATCGACGAGCTGGACTGGGAAGAACTGGCGGCGTTGTACCGCGCCGCACCGCTGGGCACGAAGAACGCCGCCGATTTGAAGACGGCGTTCAGCAACAGCCGCTACCGCTGCCTGGTGCGGCAGGACGGTCGCCTTGTTGGCGCCGGACGGGTGCTGGCAGACGGGGTCGACTGCGCCTATGTCTGCGATGTCGCGCTGCTGCCCAGCCACCAGGGCCTGGGCCTGGGGCGCGAGATCGTGCAGCACCTGGTCAGCCTGTCCCAGGGCCACAAGAAGATCATTCTCTACTCGGTGCCGGGCAAGGAGCCTTTCTACCGCAAGCTGGGCTTTCGGCGCTTGCTGACCGCAATGGCCATCTTCGAGAACGAGGCCCAGGCGATCGCGCGCGGCCATCTGGCCCAGGACTGATCAGGACTGCAGCACGATCACCGGAAGTTGCGCCCGCAGCTCTGCGCCGTCTGCGGGCTCGAGCGGCCGGGTCAGCGCCGCGCTGTCGCGCACATTGCCTGGATCGCCCTCAACATCGAGCCGGCGGCAACATGCGCCCGGTGCAGTGGTACTTTGACTGCCTCCTGTATGAGGAGCACCTGCGCATCGAAGTCAGCGAGCAAGCATCACCGGGGGCGACGACGCCTTCGCGCTGCTGCAATACTTGGCGCTGAATCCGCGGGTTCGCTGATGCTGCTCCCGCCGGGCGTGCATGTCCCGGATGCCCCTGAGGGGAACGCGATGGGCTTGATCGTAACGGCCGCCATGGTGTCGGTTCATCCCCACGCTCGTGGGGAACGCGTGATGGCGGCCGGCCGATCCGGCTTACAGGCCGGTTCATCCCCACGCCCGTGGGGAACGCAATCCCCGGAAAAGGACAACATCCTCCATGCTCGGTTCATCCCCACGCCCGTGGGGAACGCGCCCGGCTTGCCGAGGGCGCCCGGCTCGAAGACGGTTCATCCCCACGCCCGTGGGGAACGCACCGGCGACAACCTCAGCGTACCGCGGCTGTACGGTTCATCCCCACGCCCGTGGGGAACGCGCAAGCAGCACGCAGGCGCGCCGGCAGTCCGTCGGTTCATCCCCACGCCCGTGGGGAACGCGCCCAGATCGATCTGCACCTAGACGGCACCGCCGGTTCATCCCCACGCCCGTGGGGAACGCGCGCGCACGTATCGGTTGACCGCCCTCTCTGCCGGTTCATCCCCACGCCCGTGGGGAACGCAAGCCGAGCGCCTGGCCGCCCAGCAGCGCGCACGGTTCATCCCCACGCCCGTGGGGAACGCTCAACAAAAGCAATGTGAGTAAGACTCGCATACGGTTCATCCCCACGCCCGTGGGGAACGCAAACGGCGCCTTGGCCAGCGCGAGCATGAACTCGGTTCATCCCCACGCCCGTGGGGAACGCCACGCGCTGCACCCGTTCTCTGGCATCGATCGCGGTTCATCCCCACGCCCGTGGGGAACGCTTTGGCCCCAGCGTTTCGGATTGACCAATACTCGGTTCATCCCCACGCCCGTGGGGAACGCTATGTGACCGCGATGTTCCCGAGATAGTCGGCCGGTTCATCCCCACGCCCGTGGGGAACGCCTGCACTGGCAGCGGTAGGGCGGCCAGGGCTGCGGTTCATCCCCACGCCCGTGGGGAACGCAGCGTCATCAACGGACCATCCGGTTTTTCCATCGGTTCATCCCCACGCCCGTGGGGAACGCCGCCGCTCTAGCACGCTGGGGTGTGCCCAGGCCGGTTCATCCCCACGCCCGTGGGGAACGCATCGATGGGTCGGCCTGCGACCGACGCGCAGGCGGTTCATCCCCACGCCCGTGGGGAACGCACATCAACGCCGCCGATGACTGCGCCTTGGCTCGGTTCATCCCCACGCCCGTGGGGAACGCTCCTTTGATGAGGGTTGCGAGAGTTTTGCCTACGGTTCATCCCCACGCCCGTGGGGAACGCACATGATCCCCGATGCGGCCCTGCTGCTCTAGCGGTTCATCCCCACGCCCGTGGGGAACGCTTGGCACTGCTGAAGAACGACCCGGCCCGCAACGGTTCATCCCCACGCCCGTGGGGAACGCCGCACTAGCGCGCCGCACCAAAAGGCGGCATACGGTTCATCCCCACGCCCGTGGGGACCGCACATCAAGACGCATGAGCGCGACGGAATCGTACGGTTCATCCCCACGCCCGTGGGGAACGCGGGATGCCGCTGCCGTCCCATCGCTCCAGGAGCGGTTCATCCCCACGCCCGTGGGGAACGCAAACACAGTCTCAACCGTTACGCCGGTCGGGTCGGTTCATCCCCACGCCCGTGGGGAACGCGACGCCACCGCGACCCGCTCAGGGGCCACGTTCGGTTCATCCCCACGCCCGTGGGGAACGCGGCCCGCGAAACAACACATCAACCGCATCAGTCGGTTCATCCCCACGCCCGTGGGGAACGCCGCTCGGGCACATCAAAGAACCCCAGCTGCCCCGGTTCATCCCCACGCCCGTGGGGAACGCATCATGACCATCGCGGTGCCCAAGGCACAGATCGGTTCATCCCCACGCCCGTGGGGAACGCGAGGAGCTGTCGCTGCGCGATCGCTACATGGCCGGTTCATCCCCACGCCCGTGGGGAACGCAGCGGCCAATCTTGGCGCGTTCGCTCGCTGGACGGTTCATCCCCACGCCCGTGGGGAACGCAAGAAGTGCATGCGCTTTGCTGCCGACCACGGCGGTTCATCCCCACGCCCGTGGGGAACGCAATGAACCCGCTGCTGCTCGGACCGCTGCTGACCGGTTCATCCCCACGCCCGTGGGGAACGCGCCCTGATCGCAAACAAGAACTGTGGCCATCACGGTTCATCCCCACGCCCGTGGGGAACGCAAGAACCTTAACGCGCTGGCCGATGCCGGTGACGGTTCATCCCCACGCCCGTGGGGAACGCTTGCTCTTCGTAACCCGGCGTGACAAAGCTTACGGTTCATCCCCACGCCCGTGGGGAACGCCCGCCGATGGAGTCAACCGGCAAATACCATACCGGTTCATCCCCACGCCCGTGGGGAACGCCTCTGGTAGCCCGCATACAGCGCGTTCAAGTCCGGTTCATCCCCACGCCCGTGGGGAACGCGGCCATGTGATGCACAAAGCCCGCCCCGTGCCCGGTTCATCCCCACGCCCGTGGGGAACGCGGTCGGCGGTGCATGTCTCAGTACGCCTCAGACCGGTTCATCCCCACGCCCGTGGGGAACGCACTCTCGCAGCACAGCCCCGTGCGCACTGTCTACGGTTCATCCCCACGCCCGTGGGGAACGCTCGACCGTGGACCAGAGCAGCGTGGTGTCGGGCGGTTCATCCCCACGCCCGTGGGGAACGCAGGTCAGCCTCGGTCAGCTTCTGTGCCGTTGTCGGTTCATCCCCACGCCCGTGGGGAACGCCACCCAGCGATTTCGAGTTCTGAACCCCGGCCCGGTTCATCCCCACGCCCGTGGGGAACGCAGCTCGGGACAGCCTTCAGCGATCCAGATAGCCGGTTCATCCCCACGCCCGTGGGGAACGCGAAGCTGTCGAGGTGGATTGCGCTCATGGTGTCGGTTCATCCCCACGCCCGTGGGGAACGCGCCACCGGCTGCGCTGCCAGCCCGCCGGTTTCCGGTTCATCCCCACGCCCGTGGGGAACGCATCTCGAAGCAGGCGCGCCACACGTGCTCGTGCGGTTCATCCCCACGCCCGTGGGGAACGCAGCAGGACAAGGCCTAGGTCGAAGAGGCGAGACGGTTCATCCCCACGCCCGTGGGGAACGCCGAGACAACGGCACCTATCGCCGGATGCGCCGCGGTTCATCCCCACGCCCGTGGGGAACGCAGCTTGTGCGTCTTCTCCCAAGGCAGGAATGACGGTTCATCCCCACGCCCGTGGGGAACGCAGGCGCCGAGCGAGTCGGACCTGATCATCTTCCGGTTCATCCCCACGCCCGTGGGGAACGCCTTAACTTCTGGTGCAGCTACGCCTACTTGTTCGGTTCATCCCCACGCCCGTGGGGAACGCTACAGGCCAAGAATCCATTGTCCCGATTGACCCGGTTCATCCCCACGCCCGTGGGGAACGCGACCGAAGCCAGTGACCGGGCCGGTGCTCCGGCGGTTCATCCCCACGCCCGTGGGGAACGCCCTAGAGAAGTTCGGTCGACCGCAACTAGAGACGGTTCATCCCCACGCCCGTGGGGAACGCGACTGCTAAATCGCTATTACCGACCGGTTCACCGGTTCATCCCCACGCCCGTGGGGAACGCGTTTGGATGGAGGCTCATGATGAGCAAGCGCCCTGGTTCATCCCCACGCCCGTGGGGAACGCCGGGTTCGGTCGGGCTATGCGCCTGGTGATCACGGTTCATCCCCACGCCCGTGGGGAACGCGAGTGGGACGTCGTCGTAGCTGAATCCACCACGCGGTTCATCCCCACGCCCGTGGGGAACGCCTTGAAGCGAACCCAATTGCCCATGTTGCCGCTGGTGTAAATCCGACTCTATACGCTGGTGAGGAGTCGGATTTGATCGCAGACGCCAGCATGTCACTGGCGGCATAGGCAGATGTTGGGTTTGGGGCGACCGATGCTGCCGAGCAGCGCTGTGGCAGCGCTCAGAACGGTGCGTCAGGATCGAACTCGGGCGGCGAGCCTGCGGGCATGACTTGCTCGCGCCAGGCCTGCTGCATCTGCGGGCCGTAGCGCAGCCACAGCGCCTCGCGCATGGCCTGCAGGCATTCGGCGACCGCGAGTGCCTGCTCGGGCGTCCAGTGGGCTGGCACCACCATCCCAGAGGCCACTGCGGATGATGGCGAACGTCTGCTCATGAGCGGTGCTTGGGTGATCGCGCGGTGCTGGCCTTGGCGGACTTGGCTGCTCGCTCGGCCAGGCGCTGTGCCTCGCGCTCCTGGGCTTCTTTGGCGCGGTAGGACTGGCCGTCGATGCGCACCACCTCGGCACGGTGCATCAAGCGGTCGATCAACGAGACCACGCAGGCGGCATTGGGGAAGACCTCGCCCCAGTCGACGAAGGCTCGGTTCGTAGTCACCACCGTACTCTTGCATTGGTAGCGCCGACTGACCAGCTCGAACAGCAGGTCCGCGTGCCGATTCGAGTACGACAGGTAGCCCACCTCGTCGATGAGCAACACGTCTGGGGCGGCGTAGTGGCGCAGCTTGCGGCGCAGACCCGAGTCGCTGTCGATGGCGGCCAGCTCGCCCAGCAACTGCCCGGCCGTGGTGAACAGCGCCGTGTAGCCGGCCAGCACCGCCTGGTAGCCGATGTTGCACGCGCACATGGTCTTGCCCACCCCGTTGGGGCCGACCAGGACGACGTTGCTGGCATCCTTGACGAAGGCCAGGGTCATCAGCTCTTCGACGGCACTGCGGTCGATGCTCTTGGGCCAGGCCCAGTCGAAGTCGACCAGCGGCTTGAAGCGGCCGATGTGGGCGTCGCGCAGCCGCCGCTCCA
>NZ_JAPFGP010000011.1 GCF_026241155.1 Paucibacter sp. PLA-PC-4 | reverse complement strand
AACAGGCTGCCCTGGTCTCGACTCTGTCCTTGTACATAGCCCATGACGAACAATGCCCTGCAACTTGCGTTGCAGGGCATTGTCTTCAGGGCTTCTGGTCAGTGCCAGAGTATTGACACGGACTGCGAAGGGCCTTGTTAGTGGCTACTCAGGGCCATCAGCTCGATGACACCCATCAGCTCGGGGCTGCTTACTTCGGATTGACCGTCACCCAGGCCGTCTCGAACCAGTTGTCGGCGCGGTGCACCACATTGACATTGGTACGCGCGGCCCAGGGGATGACCTGACGGTGCAGCGGGATCACATTGACCTGCTCCTTGACCTCCATCAGCGCGGCCTTGATCAACTGCTCACGCTTCTTCGGATCGGCCTCGCCGCTGCTCTGCGCAGCCAACTGGTCGAACTTGTCATTCTTGAAGTTGCCGTAGTTGTAGGCGCCGACACCCTTCTCGCCGCGATTGCGCAGCACCGGGGTCATCATGGTCTCGGCATCGGTGATCGCGCCGCCCCAGCCGTAAAGGTAAATGCTGGTGTCGAGCTTCTCGACCTTGGGGAAGAAAGTCACGCGCGGCATCGCATTGACCTTGACCTTGACCTTGAGCTGCGCCCACATCGTGGCCACGGCCAGGCAGATCTCCTCGTCGTTGATATACCGATTGTTCGGGCAGTCCAAAGTCACTTCGAAGCCGTCGGCATAGCCGGCGTCGGCCATCAGCTTGCGGGCGGCGGCGATGTCGAAGGGGTAGCGAGTCTCGATGGCCGGATCATTGTAGGAACCCAGCGGCGACGGCGTCAGCCCGCCGGTGGGCACCGACAGGCCGTTCATCAGCTTCGTTCGCATCGTTTCGACATCGATGGCCTGATAAAGCGCCTTGCGCACGCGCTGGTCCTTCAGCGGATTCTTGTCGCCCGGCACGGCGCCGTAGAGCAGCTTGTCGCGCGCCTGGTCCATGCCCAGCATCACCAGCCGGTTCTCAGGCCCGTCGACGATCTTGACGCCCTGCGTATTGCGCAGCCGCGGCACATCGCGCGGCGCCGGGTCCAGCACGAAGTCAATCTCGCCGGACACCAGAGCGGCCAGGCGGGTCGCGTCGTTACCGATAGGTGTGAACACGATGTCCTGCACATTGCCATCGAACTTGCCCCACCAGTTCGGATTGCGCTTGTAGACCGTCTTCACGCTGGGCTCGCGGGTGACCAGCATATAGGGCCCGGTGCCATTGGCGTTGCGGCTGGTGTAGGCCTCTTCCTTGTTCTTGAAGTCCAGCGGGCGGGTCACCTTGTGCTGCTCGCTCCAGCTCTTGCTCATGATCCACAGCGTGTCCAGATGCTGCAGAAAGATCGGGTTGAACGTCTGCAGCTGGAACTCCACAGTCAGATCGTCGATTTTCTTCGGCGTGCCTACGGCAGCCGCATAGACGGCGATCTGAGAGGTCGGCTCCTTGGCGCGGTTGATGGAGTACACCACGTCATCGGCGGTCAGCGGCGAGCCGTCATGGAACTTGATGCCAGGGCGCAGCTTGAAGCGCCACACCAGGGGCGAAGTCTGGCTCCACTCGGAAGCCAGGCCCGGCACGATATTGAGTTTGGCATCGCGCTTGGTCAGCCGCTCATAGACCTGACCGTTCATCATATTGGTCATGCTCTCGTTCTGAGAGTGCGGGTCCATGGTTTGGGGATCACCCTGACTAGCCCAGCGCAGGGTCTGCGCCTGCACGCTCAGTGCACAGGCGGCGGCAACCAAGCCCAGCAGCAAAAACGGCTTTCTCTTCATTCGGGAACTCCCAACTGTGAACGAACTGTGGCGCGAGTGTAGGCAGGCGCGGCAGCGCCCAACCCCTGGGATTCACCTGATGGGGCTAGCCCGGATCAGCCACGCGCATCGGGCTTGGCCCACAGGTCGTCCAGATGAGTGAAGCCCCAGTCCTGCGGCAGCTCGCGGCCAACGATCTTGTCGTTGCAGGAGGCCTGCGACAGATCCAGCACCTGAACCGGTACCGGCAGCTTGGAGCGGGTCGAGTAGAACACCCGCACCACCGGCGCCACCAGCTTGGCGGGATTTTGTTCGATCACCACCGCGAGCCGGCCCGAATGCAGCTTGACCAAGGTGCCGACCGGAAAAATGCCGACGCTCTTGACGAAGGCCTGGAACACCACCGAATCGAAATGTCCCTGCCACTGCGCCATGCGCTGGATCGAGCCAGCCGGGTCCCAGGCGACCTTGTACGGCCGGTTCGACGTGATTGCGTCATAGACGTCGCAGACCGCCCCCATGCGCGCCAACAGGCTGATCTGCTCGCCGGCCAGCTTGTCCGGGTAGCCGCTGCCGTCCATCTTCTCGTGATGGTGCAGGCAGACGTCGAGTGCCGAATCGGGCACCGCCCCGCCGGCCTTGAGCGCCTCGAAGCCCAGCCTGGGGTGGGAGCGCATCGTCGCGTACTCAACATCGTTGAGCTGCCCGGGCTTGTTGAGCACCTCAATGGGCATCATCATCTTGCCGACGTCGTGCAGCAGGCCGGCCAGACCGGCCTCGAGCACCTGCTGTTCGGACAAGGCCAATTGCCGGCCCAGTGCCACCATCAGCGCACACACCGCCACCGAGTGCATATAGGTGTAGTTGTCCTTGGTCTTGAGCCGCGACAGACTGATCAGCGCCGACTGGTTGCGCGCCACCGAGCTGGCCACATCCTCGACCAGGGGCAGACATTGCTCAGCATCGACGGCGTGCCCGAGCCGGGCCTCGCCAAACAAGCTCATCACCGTCTCGCGTGATCGGCTCACCAACTGGCTGGCGCGCGCCATCTCCTCGCCCAGGCTGGCTCGAGAGGCTGCTGGCGCTGGGCGGGGCGGCTGTGGCGGCTGTGGCGGCTGTGGCGGCTGTGGCGGTGGTGGTGGCGGCGGTGGCGCCGAGGTGACGGCGGTCACGGCAGGCATCGCCGCAGCGCTGGCCGCCGCCGGCACTTCCAGATCGACACCCTTGCTGACATCGATCCAGACCGACATGACGCCGCTAGCCCCCAGCGCCTCCAGATCTGCTGGGTCCTGCAGCACGAACTTGGTCCGCCAAAACGGATGCGAGAGCCAAGGTCCCTCCATCGACTGTAAAAACATGCCGAGCCGAACCTGCGCGGCGGGAATCTTCTTGAGCATGGCGCGACTGATGCTGATGCGACAGGCCCTCAGTATGGGGTTTCATGCCCCAGAACATGCCGAAATCAGGCGCAAAAAAACCGCCTACAAGAGGCGGTTCACTCGGGCAAACCCGGATTTTTCAGCGCAGCTTGGACTGCGGCACGACCTTCAATTCGCCCGGCAGCGAGGCCAAGTACTTGGCCATGGCCTTCAATTCTGCATGGCTGAACTGTTTGACTTGGCCGGCCATGATGGCGTTGCCGCGGCCAACCACGGTGTTGCCTTCGACCTGGTAGGACTTCAGTGCGGCGTACAGGTAGTCGGCATGTTGACCGGCGATCTTGGGGTAGCTGCCATCGATAGGCTTGCTGAAGTTCGCACCATGGCAGGACGCGCAAGCGCCCTTGCTCAGCAGTTCGGTGACTTGGGCGCTGGCGGGTACGGCGGCTTCGGGCACGGTCGTCGTGCTCTTGCCATGCTGCTCGTAGTAGGCCGAGATATCGGCGATGTCCTGCTCTGTAAGGCTCAGCGCGATGCCACGCATCGTCGGGTGCTTGCGCTCGCCCTTGGCATAGGCGGTCAGCGAGGCGGCGATGTACTTGGCACCCTGGCCCGAGATCATCGGCACCTTGTACACCTCGGGGAAGCTGGACTGGTAGCCCGGGATGCCATGGCAGCCGATGCACATGGCCACCTTCTTCTGCCCGGCGGCCACATCCTGCGCCTGCACCGAGGTCAGGGCTCCGACGGTAGCGGCCAAAGCGAGCGAAATCTGCAGCAGTTTTTTCATGGTCCCGAGTGTTGTAGTGCTGGGTCTGGATCTGACACCGGGCGCGATTATAGGGGGCCCGTATACTGACCCGCTGCCCATCTGTCGTTGATCTACACCATGAAGTTTCAAGGCTCGGACCAATACGTCGCCACCGCCGACCTGATGTTGGCGGTCAATGCCGCCATCACGCTGCAACGCCCCCTGCTCGTCAAGGGCGAGCCCGGCACCGGCAAGACCATGCTGGCCGAGGAAGTGGCCCAGGCGCTGAAGCTGCCGCTGCTGCAGTGGCATGTGAAGAGCACGACCAAGGCCCAGCAGGGCCTGTATGAGTACGACGCGGTCAGCCGGCTGCGCGACAGCCAGCTCTCCGGCATCGAGGGCACCGACAAGGTCCGCAATATCGAGAACTACATCGTCAAGGGCGTGCTGTGGCAGGCCTTCGAGGCCGATGCGCCGGTGGCCTTGCTCATTGACGAGATCGACAAGGCCGATATCGAGTTCCCCAACGACTTGCTGCGCGAACTCGACCGCATGGAGTTCTACTGCTACGAGACGCGCCAACTGATCAAGGCCAAGCATCGCCCGCTGGTCTTCATCACCTCCAACAACGAGAAGGAACTGCCTGACGCCTTCTTGCGCCGCTGCTTCTTCCACTACATCAAGTTCCCCGACGCCGCGACGATGCAAAAGATCGTCGACGTGCATTTCCCCGACATCAAGTCCGAAATGCTGGCCGCCGCGATGAAGACCTTCTTCGACGTGCGCAATCTGCCCGGCCTGAAAAAGAAGCCCTCGACGAGCGAGCTGCTGGACTGGCTGAAGCTGCTGGTGGCGGAGGACATCCCGACGGACGCGCTGCAAAGCAAGGACGGCAATGGGCAGGGGGTCACGATCCCCCCGCTGGTGGGCGCCTTGCTGAAGAATGAGCAAGACCTGACCTTGTTCGAGAAACTGGTCTTCATGCAACGGAACAACCGATGAGCGGCCAAGACCTGGGCAAGGCCTTGCGGCAAGGTACGGCCGACGCGGTCGGCTTCGTGCTCGGCGCGCTGGCCGGCTGGCAGCTCGGCCGCTGGCTGGGCTATGACTTCATCGCCAGCACCGCCTGGGGCGTTCCCGAGCTGATCGGCCTGGTGCTGATCCTAGTGGGCTGCGGCCTGGGCCGCTGGCTGGCGCGAAAACTGATCCTGAGAGGCTGAATGGCAAACACTGAGGCGGCGGCCATCTGCACACCGGTCACGCTAGGCGGCCATCACGCCACGCTGGCACCGCTGGCCCTCGAGCACGAAGCCGGCCTTCAAGCCGCCGTGCGCGAAGGCGAGCTATGGCAACTTTGGTACACGGCGATCCCGACGCCCGAAGGCATGGGCGCCGAGATCCGGCGCCGGCTCGACCTGCAGGCCAAGCAGAGCATGCTGCCCTTCACGGTCTTCGATGCCGGCCAGCGCATCGTCGGCATGACAACCTTCATGAATATCGACAACGCGAATCGCCGCGTCGAGATCGGCTCGACCTGGTATGGCAACAGTGTGCAGCGCAGTCCACTGAACACCGAATGCAAGCTGATGCTGCTGACGCATGCCTTCGAGACCCTCGATTGCATCGCAGTCGAGTTCCGCACCCACCGCTTCAACAGTGCCAGTCGCCGCGCGATCGAGCGTCTGGGCGCCCAGCTTGACGGCGTCTTGCGTGCCCACATGCGCGCGAGCAACGGCACGCTGCGCGACACCGCCGTCTACAGCATCACCGCGACCGAATGGCCCACCGTCAAAACCCATCTGCAATGGCAACTCGCAAAACCCCGCTGAAAAAGACCCCCAAGAAGACTTTCGACGTCGACGCCTTGTGGCAGATCGAGCGTGTCGGCGCCCCCAGCCTGTCGCCCGATGGCGCACAGGCCGTGGCCGCCGTCACCCGCTACTCGATGGAGAACAACAAGGCCCAGTCAGGCCTGTGGCTGCTGTCGACGCTGGGCGGGGCGCCGCGCGCGCTGACCAGCGCCGGCGACAAGGACGGCCAGCCGCAATGGAGCCCGCAAGGCGACCGGATCGCCTTCATCGCCCGCCGCGAGCAAGAAGGCAGCAAAGACGAGGAAGCCCAGCTTTATCTGATCGCGCCGGACGGCGGCGAGGCCCGGCGCGTGGGCAGTGTGGCCACCGGCGTCGAGGCCTTCAAATGGTTTCCGGACGGCAAGCGCATCGCCTTCATCTCCTGGGTCTGGCCCGGGCTGAAGGGCGCGGACGCCCAGGCCAAGGCACACAAAGAATTCAAGGAACGCAAGGCAACGGGCTATGTCACCAGCGAGGCGGTCTACCGCTACTGGGACCACCATGTACCGATGGGCCGGGTCGCGCATCTGCACGTGATGGATGTAGCCACGGGCAAGACCCGCGACCTGTTCGAGGGCACGGACATCGAGCTGACCCGTGCCGACCCGGACGCCAACTGCTTTGACATCGCACCCGACGGCAAGCGCATCGTATTCGCCTTCGACCCCGCTGCCGAGAAGCGCCTGGACAACCGCTACGCGCTGGCCGAGGTCGAGCTCAAGAGCGGCGCGATCCGCACGCTGCTGCAAGACAAGGACTGGGACCTGCAGGCGCCGCGCTACAGCCACGCCGGGCAACACCTGGCCTTTCTGGCCAGCCACCAGGGCAAGAAGCACACCATGCCCTCGCAGCTGGCCGTGCTGGACACGCAAGGCCATTGGGCCGTGCTCTCCGAGCACTGGGACTATGAGGTCACTGCGCCGCTACGCTGGGACGAGGACGATCTGGGCTTGCTGTTCGGCGCCGAGGAGCGCGGCCGCCGTCACCTCTGGCGCTTCGACGTCAAGACCTGCGAGGCCTTCAAGCTCTTCGAGGGAGGAAATGCGACGGCCTTCGCGCTGGAAGCCGGCACCCTGGTCGTGCAGCACGACAGCGTCCAGCATCCGCCGCGCCTGTCGGTCGTTGTCAGCGAGGGTGATGAGGAGGGCCACGGCCAGGTCATCAGCCGTATCGAGTCCTTCAACGACGCGCTGCTGGCCGACTACACCTTCTGCCGCCACGAGGAGGTGGTCTACAAGGGCGCCCAAGGCGACGATGTGCAGATGTGGCTGGTCTACCCGCCCGGTTTCGATGCCAAAAAGAAATACCCCGTGATGCACCTGATCCACGGTGGCCCGCACACCGCCTTCGGTGACAGCTGGCATTTCCGCTGGAACCATCAGGTCTTTGCGTCGCAGGGCTATGTGCTGGCCTGCGTCAACTATCACGGCTCGTCGAGCTTCGGCTATCAGTTCCTCGACTCGATCACCCAGCGCTGGGGCGAGCTGGAGCTGCAGGACGTCGAGGCCGGCACCGACTGGATCCTCAAAAAACCCTGGGCCGACAAGAAGCGCGTCTTCGCCACAGGCGGCAGCTATGGCGGCTACATGGTCGCCTGGATGAACGGCCATGTGAAACCGGGCCGCTACCAGGCCTATGTTTGCCACGCCGGCTGCTACGACTGGCAGGCCATGTTCGCCGACGACGCCTACACCTGGCATGCCAAGGAACTCGGCGCCTGGTACTGGGACGATGCCGCCAAGGTGGCCTCGCAAAGCCCACACGCCTTCGCCAAGAACATGGCCACGCCGACCCTGGTGATCCACGGGGCGCTGGACTACCGCGTGCCCGATGCCCAGGGCCTGGCGTACTACAACACGCTCAAGGCCAAGGGCGTCGATGCGCGGCTGCTCTGGTATCCCGACGAGAACCACTGGATCCTGAAACCGCGCAACAGCAAGCTCTGGTACGGCGAGTTCTTCGGCTGGCTCAGCAAGCACGATCCGGCGCCAGGCCGCACAAAGAAGTCGTGATCAGTCGCCTTCGGCAAGGCCCCAGTCGATATCGCCGCACAGCACCTGCAACTGGCCGTCGCGCCAGAAGGCCACCGAGACGGTGACGCACATGCGGGCGCCGTGCAGGCTGAGGTAGGGGCGGGTCACTTGCACGTCACCGACTGCGGCGATCGCGCGGCGAAAGTAGGGGCGGCGCGCCCATCGGGCATCGCCGGCCCGCTCCAGCGGCGCATAGCGCGGATCGGCCACATCGACCCGGCCGGGCGGCGCAACCCGCTCGCCCAGTTCGCGGCCCTGCTCGTCCAGCAGATAGCTCAGCTGCGCCTGCTGCAACTGCAAAAACGCCGCGCAGGCCTCGGCCAGCGGCCGGCCCTGCTGCAAAGGCTGCAAAGCCAGGGCCAGCGCGGTGCGAAACGGCGCGACCCGCTCCTCGTCAGCATGCCGCACATGCAGATGGCGCTGGTCAAACAGCTCCCAGGCGCTCTCCACCTCGCCGCTGACCGCCTTGCTCAGCAGCTGCGGCGAGGGATGACCAAATGCATAGCCCTGCACCAGGTCGACATCGGCGTCCAGCGCCAGATGGGCCTCGTCCTGGGTCTCGACACCCTCCAGCAGCACCAGGGCACCACACTCGTGCAGCAGGGCCACCATCTGGCTGAGGACGCGGGCCATGCGCTTGGAGTCCATCGCGCGGATCAGCAGGCTGCGGTCGAGCTTGACGATCTCGGGCCGAATGCGCCAGATGCGGTCGAAGTTGGAATGGCCGACCCCGAAATCGTCCAGCGCCAGCAGGCAGCCGGTGGCGCGCGCCTGCTCGACGGCCAGCTCGAACTTGTGGTCCTGCGACATCACGTCCTCGGTCACCTCGAACACCAAGCGCTGCATCGGCAGGCCCAGTTGGTGCACGACCTCGACCGCGCGCGCCAGCATCTCGGCCTGCTCGGTGACGTTGACGAACACCGCCGCATGCACGTTCAGGAACAGCCAGCTGTCCTGCGACTGCTGGGCGACGAAGTTGTGCACGTGCAGCAAGCGGCACAGCCGGTCCAGCCTCACTTGCTCCTCGAAGCTGCCGACCCGCTCGAACAAGCTCATCGGCGATAACAGCTGACCCTGCCCGTCCTGCACCCGCACCAGGGCCTCGTAGCCGACCGGCCGGCGGTGAGGAAAGCTGTAGATGGGTTGAAAGCTGCTGCTCAGCACGCAGTCGCCATGGCGACCCTGCCAGATGCCGTCCTGCTCGCTGATGGCCTCGTACAGGGCCAGCAAGGTACTCTCCACTTCGGTGACCATGGCGCTCCGATCTGGCGGTCTTGTAAGCAAGATGCTAGCGGATACACAGCTTGGCTGCGGTGCAGCATCGGATGTGGATAATCAAGAGCCCACCCTGCCCTACCCGAGCCCATGCTGATCAAGTTCTTCTACACCCTGCGCGCGGCCAAGTTGCCGGTCTCGGTCAAGGAGTTCCTGACCCTGCTGGAAGGCTTGAGGGCTGGTGTGATCGGCGCTGATGGCGTGCCCACGATCGACGACTTCTACTACCTGGCCCGCACCACACTGGTCAAAGACGAGGCACAGTTCGACAAATTCGACCGCGCCTTCGCCGCCTATTTCAAGGGCGTCGAGCTGCTGACCGACTTTACGAAGGACGTGCCGCTGGAGTGGCTGCGCAAGCATCTGGAGCTGGAGCTGACGCCCGAGCAAAAGGCCGCCATCGAGAAGATGGGTTGGGAAGAGCTGATGGAGACGCTCAAAAAACGCTTCGAGGAGCAAAAGGAGCGCCACGAGGGCGGCAATCGCTGGATAGGCACGGGCGGCACCAGCCCCTTCGGCAACAGCGGCTACAACCCGCAAGGCATACGCATCGGCGGCCAGGGCGGGCAAAAAAGTGCGGTCAAGGTCTGGGAGCAGCGCGCCTACAAGGACTATGACGACAACCTTGAGCTCGGCACCCGCAATATCAAGGTGGCGCTGCGGCGGCTGCGTCGCTTCGCCCGCGAGGGCTCGGATCTTGAGCTGGACCTGAACGACACCATCCACAAGACCGCGGCCAATGCCGGCATGCTGGACATCCGCATGATTCCGGAGCGCCACAACAAGGTCAAGGTGCTGCTCTTGATGGATGTCGGTGGCACGATGGACGAACATGTGCACCGGGTAGAGGAGCTGTTCTCGGCCGCCAAGACCGAGTTCAAGCATCTGGAGTTCTATTACTTTCACAACTGCGTCTACGACTTCGTCTGGAAGAACAACCGCCGCCGCTTCGCCGAGAAATTCCCGACCTGGGACATCATTCGCAAGTACAACAAGGACTACAAGCTGATCTTCATCGGCGACGCGACGATGAGCCCCTACGAGATCTTGCAAGCTGGCGGCAGCGTCGAATACAACAACGAGGAGCCCGGCGCCGAATGGCTGCAGCGGCTCACCCATGCCTTCCCGAAGTACGCCTGGATAAACCCCGAGCCGCAAGGCGTCTGGCAGTACCGCCAGAGCATCGCGCTCGTCCAGCAAATCATGCATCAGCGCATGTTTGCGCTCTCGCTGGCCGGGCTCGAAGGCGCCATGCGTTTGCTGAGCAAATGAGGGCGGGCACGCTGCGCACAGGCATCGCGCTGGCGAGTCTGCTGCTGTCGGGCTGTGCGAGCCTGACCGGCTTGTTCAATGGCAGCAAGCCGGCCGCCGCGTCGGCGGCCGACCCGCAGAAGGTCGCCTATGAGCTCGAGATCGAGGCACCCGAGGAGCTGCGCCCGCTATTGCAGGAGCACCTGGATCTGGCTCGCTTTCAGCGCATCGGCGAGGACGAGCGGCTCAGCCGTATCGAGCTCGACCGGCTGGCCGCCGCCGCACCAGCGCAGGCCCGCTCGCTGCTGGAGACCGAGGGTTATTTCAACGCCGAGGCCCGCTTCGAGCGCCTACCGCTCGACGAGCGCGGCCTTCAGCGCGTGCGCCTGAGCGTCACGCCCGGCCCCCGCACCGAGGTGGCTCGGGTCGATCTGAGCTTTGCCGGCGCGCTGCAAGAGCCCCAGGGCGACGACGCCCAGGCCCTGGCCGAGCGGCTGCGGGCCCAGCTGCGCGAGAACTGGAATCTCGATCCGGGCCGCTACTTCCTGCAAAGCCGCTGGTCCTCAGGCAAGACCGAGGCCCTGGCCACCGCCCGCGCCGGCGGCTACCCGCTGGCAAGATGGGCCCACACGGCAGCCCGCGTGCACGCCGAGACCAACAGTGCCGAGCTGGAGCTGCAGCTCGACAGCGGCCCGCTGTTCCGGCTCGGCGAGCTGCGCATCGAGGGGCTCAAATACCAGCACGAAGAGACCGTGCGGCGCCTGGCCGGCTTTGCCCCAGGCCAGCCCTACAGCGAGCGCGGCCTGCTGGACTTCCAGGAGCGGCTGCTGCAGACCCAGCTATTCGATGGTGCCAGCGTCGATATCGAACCCGAGGCCGAACAGGCCGAGGCCACGCCGGTGCTGGTGCGCCTGCGCGAAGCGCCCCGCCAGCAGGCCACCACCGGCATCGGCTACAACGCCAACACCGGCCAGCGCGTCACGCTCGAACATCTGCACCTGATCCCCTTCGGCTTGCCCATGCGCAGCCTCAGCAAGCTCGATCTGGGCCGTGATCTGCGCGCCGCCTCGCTGGAGCTGACCTCCCACCCGCAGAACGATATGCAGCGCAATCTGGGCTCGGTCGCGCTGGAGGAAGACCGCAGCGAAGGCGAGATCAAGACCAGCCTGACGGCTCGGCTGGGCCGGCTGCGCGAGACCACCCGCGACGAACGGCTCTACTACATCGAGCTGCTGCGCGCCCACGAGCGGGCCAACGATCTGAGTGTCAGCACCGGCGCGCTGTCGATCAACGGCCAATGGACACGCCGACGGGTCGACAACAACCTGCTGCCGACCGAAGGGCACACGGCCTCGCTGCAACTGGGCCTGGGTCGCGCCGACAGCTCGATCGGTGCCAACGGCTACTTCGGCCGGGTCAATCTGAAGACCGCGTGGTACCGGCCCTTCAAATTCAGCAGCCAGACCTGGTATGCCAACACCCGGCTGGAACTGGGCCAGGTCTTCGTCAAGCAAGACGTCGGCGTGCCCGACAAGCTGCTGTTTCGCGCCGGCGGCGACGACTCGGTGCGCGGCTACCCCTACCGAAGCCTTGGCCCCACCGAAGGCGAGCAAAGCGTGGGCGGCCGGATGCTGTTCGCGGCCAGCGCCGAGATCGCCCGCCCGATCAGCGAAGCCATGCCCAGCCTATGGGGCGCGGCGTTCATCGACGCCGGCAATGCCGCCGACCGCTGGGGGGACCTCAAACCGGCCCTGGGCTATGGCGTCGGCGTGCGCTGGCGCAGCCCCGTCGGGCCGCTGCGCATCGACATCGCCAGAGGCCATGAGCTGCGCAAATGGCGGTTGCACTTCAGCGTCGGGATCGCGCTATGAGCGAAGTGCCGACCCCGCAGCCGGCCCCTGAGGTGGCGCCGCGCAAAAAGCGCAGCCGCCTGCTGCTGGCGGCCAGCCTAGCTCTGCCCGGCCTGGCCGCTGCGGGTGCGCTGGCCCTGTATTGGGGCCTGAAGACCGAGCCCGGCACTGTTTGGCTCTTGCAACAGGTACCGGGCCTGCAGGTTGAGGCGCCGCAAGGTCCGCTGCTGGGAGACTTTTCGGCGCGCCGGCTGCGCTACCAGAGCCCCGGCTTCAGCATCGACATGCAGGATCTGCGCTGGCAGGGCCTGAGCCTGGCCTGGGAGCGCACGCCGCTGCTGTGGGGACGGCTCGAGATCAAGAGCCTGCAGGCAAGGCGTCTGACGCTGGGCTGGTCGGACAGCCCGGCCTCGACCGAGCCCTGCGCCGCGCCGCAAGACCTGGCCCTACCGCTGGCGGTGCAGATTACCGATCTGCGTGTAGACGAAGTGCACGCGCCGGCGTTGGGTGCGCAGCCGCTGCGCGATCTGCGCGCCGGGGTCTGGCTCGCCGAACAGGAGGGACTGCGCCACCGTATCGCGCTGCAGAACCTGGCCTGGGACAAGCTCTCGCTCAGTGGCCAGGCCCAGGTGCAGACCACCGGTGCGATGAAGGTCGACTTGCAGGCCCTGCTGCGCTCGGGCGAGCGATGGCAGGCCCAGGCCTCGCTCACAGGTCCACTGGACGCACCGGCGCTTCAGGCCAGCGCCGAGACCGCAGGCCAGGCGCTGAAGCTGAAGGCCGCGCTGCGCCCGTTCGCGCGCTGGCCGCTGCACGCCGCCGAGCTCAATGCTGACAAATTCGACCTCGCCGCGCTACATAGCGGCCTGCCGAGCACCGCGCTGAGCGGTCATGCGCGGCTCAAGGCCAGCGCTTGGGACCAGCCGGCCCATCTTCTTGCCGAGCTGCGCAATGCGGCGGCCGGCCGCTGGGATCAGCAGCGCCTGCCGGTGCACAGCCTCAAGCTCGACCTGCAGGCCCGCCCCGATCATCTGCAGAGCTTGCAGGACCTCAGCAGTCTGAAGGTCGATGTGCTGGAGGCGCAATTGGGCAGCGCCGGCGCGCCGGCCGGCCGCCTCAGTGCCCAAGGCACGGGCCTGCAGCTGCAGGCCCGTGTCAGCGAACTGCGCAGCGCCGGCCTCGATGCCCGGCTGCCGGCGCTGCGGCTGAGCGGGCGCGTCGACCTGAAGGGCCAACTTGGCAAGCTGCCCCGCCTGGACCTGGATGGGCGGCTCAACGGCGACTGGCAGCAAACCGCCAAGCTGAGCCGGCCGGTCGAGCTGCAACTGCGTGCGAACAGCGACGGCCGCCAGATCGAGCTGCAGCAGGCACTGCTGCAGTCGGGGGCCTCGCGCCTGGATCTCAAGGGCCAGGTCTTGCCTGCCAGCGGTGCGCAGGGCTGGAGCGCCAAACTCAGCGCCGGCGCCAAGGACTTCGATCCCCGGCTGCTGTGGGCCGGTGAGGCCGGCTCGGGCTGGGCCAAGGGCCAGCACAGCCTGGATGCCACGCTGCAAGCCGAGCTGCGCCAGGGCCCCGATGCCTGGCCGCTCGGCACCGCCACGCTGCAGCTCCAGCCCAGCCTGCTGGCGGGTGTGGGCCTGGACGGCCAGATCAACTATCAAGCCAGCGGCAAGGCCAAGCCCGAGCTGCAGCTGGAACTCGGCAGCGCCGACAACCGACTTCGCCTGAGCGCCCAGGGCGGCACCGCACCTCAGGGCCGCGCCGAGATTGCGGCACCGAAACTCGCGGTGCTGACACCCTTGCTGACGCTGTGGGCCCCGCAGGCCCAGCTCAACGGAGGCCTCCAGGGAACACTGGCGATCAGCGGCAAGGACGGCGGCGGCAACACCAGCGGCCGGCTCGATGTCAAAGCGCTACAGCTGAAGAATCTGCCCGGGCTGGACAGCCTGCGCCTAGACGGCGCCACACTGGACTGGCAGCTCGACAGCCGCCTCGACGCCCCGCTGCGCGCGCAGGCTCAGCTCAAGCAGCTGAGCCTCAACGGCAGTCTGATCAGCCAGGCTCAGCTCGATCTGCAGGGCAGCTGGGCCCGCCATCAGCTCAAGCTCGATGGTCTGGGATACACGCCGACTCCTGCCTGGGCCGCCTCCGTCGCCGACCCCGCCGGCCTCAGCGGCAGCCTGCTGCTAGCGCTGAACGGCCAGCTCTCGGCCTCGCCCTGGCTGGCCTGGCAGCAGGCCAGAGACCCGGTCAACTGGCAGGTCCAGGCCAGCCGGCTACTGCTGCGGCCCACCCGCAGCGAGCAGCCCGACTGGGTCTCCGCGCGCGATGTCAAGTTAAGCCTGCAACTGGGCACATCGATCACGCTGCAACAGGCCGATCTGGCACCGGGCCGCATCGAGCTGGCCGGTGCCGGGCTGCGCTGGAGCCAGATTCAATGGCTGGCTGCCCGCGACACCAACGGTCAGCCGCAGCTGAGCGCCGAGCTCGAACTAGAGCCACTGGCGGTGGCGCCGCTGCTGGCGCGTTGGCAGCCCGATTTCGGCTGGGGCGGCAAGCTGGTGATGGGCGGACGGGCGCGGGTGCGCAGCGCGCCGCAGGTGGAGGTCGACATCGCGCTCAGCCGCGCCGGCGGCGACCTGACCGTGACTGACGAAGCCGGTGTCCAGGCCCTGGGTCTGAGCGAGCTGCGCCTGGGCCTGTTGGCCAGCGGCGGTGTCTGGCACTTCACCCAGGCGGTGGCGGGCAGCAATCTGGGCGTACTGGGCGGTGCCATCACCAGTCGCACCTCGCCGCAAGCCCTGTGGCCGGCGCCGGATGCCCCGCTGGAGGGCGTGCTGCAGGCCAATGTCGAGAATCTGAGCACCTGGGGCAGCTGGGTGCCGACGGGCTGGCGTCTGGGTGGCAGCTTCAACGCCGGAGTCCAGTTAGCCGGCAAGGTAGGCGCCCCGGAGATCATCGGCCAGGCCAATGGCGCGCAGATTGCGCTGCGCAACCCGCTGCTGGGCGTCGATGTGCGCGACGGCGAGTTCGCCCTGAGGCTCGACGGCAGCACCGCCACCCTGGAACGCCTGAGCGCCCGCGGCGGCGACGGCAAGCTCAGCGCCCAGGGCCGCGCCCTGCTCGGCGACAAGCCCGAGCTCACGCTGAGCATGACGGCTGAACGCTTCGCCGCGCTGAGCCGGGTCGACCGGCGCCTGAGCGCCAGCGGCCAAGCCAGCCTGAAGATCAATCGCGAAGCCTTCAGCCTCGATGGGCGCTTCAACGTCGACGAGGGACTGTTCGACTTCAGTCGCGGCGATGCCCCCAGCCTGGATGACGATGTGCAGGTACTGCGCCCCGACCGTGCCGTGGCCGAGGCCGGTCGTGCGCGCGCCAGCGGCCGGGCACCAAAGATCGATGTGCAGCTCGCGCTGGATCTGGGGCGGCAGTTGCGCATCAAGGGGCGTGGCCTGGACACCCGCTTGCGCGGCGAGTTGAAGCTGGTGCACCAGGGAGCGGGGCCGACGTTGACCGGTGTACTGCGCACGTTTGGCGGCACCTATGACGCTTATGGCCAGCGTCTGGACATCGAGCGCGGCGAAATCACTTTCGCTGGCGTGGTCGACAACCCGCGCCTGAACGTGCTGGCGGTGCGCCCGAACACCGATATTCGGGTCGGCGTGACGCTGACTGGCACGGCGCTGAACCCGCGCATCAAGCTGTTCTCGGAGCCCGATATGGGTGACACAGACAAGCTCTCGTGGCTGCTGCTGGGTCGTGCGCCCGACGGCCTGGGCCGCACCGACACAGCTCTGCTGCAGCGCGCCGCGCTGGCCTTGCTTAGCGGCGAGGGCGAGAGCACCTCGGGCAAGCTGATCAAGAATCTGGGGCTGGACGAGCTGTCGCTGAGCCAGGGCGAAGACGACTCGCGCGGCACCATCGTGCGCCTGGGCAAGAACATCTCGCGCCGCTGGTATCTGGGCTACGAGCGTGGCCTCAACGCCACCACCGGCAGCTGGCAACTGATCTACCGCATCGCACGCCGATTCACCTTGCGCGCCCAGGCCGGCGAGGAGAGCGCGGTGGACCTGATCTGGCAGTGGAAGTGGGAGTAGGTCGGGCGCGTTGCCTGTGCGGCAGCATCCACTGCTCATGCGACAATTCGCGCCGCTCCGGGCTCCGGGGCAATAGCTCTCCGTAGTTCAATGGATAGAACGGCCGCCTCCTAAGCGGCAAATGTGGGTTCGATTCCCGCCGGAGGGACCAATTCAGACTCCACACGACTCCGTGTGGCACCTATTGACTCTCGTTCTTCGTTGCAAATCAATGAGTTGCGATCATTCTTGATCCGCATGACTCCTGTTGGCTCCTTTTGGATCCAGCGGATTTGTGGGGGTAGAAGTGGGGGCAAATCAAGCTACCCCTACACCAAGGTCAGATTACCCCCACAAATAAACCCTGACCCCGGGAGAAGTCATGCTGACCGACGCCGACTGCCGCAATGCCTCTTGCCCTGCAGATAAGCGCCGCGTTCGCAAAGTCGACTCCGGGGGGCTGTACCTCGAAGTCACACCGAACGGCGCCAAGCGCTGGTTCTGGAAGTACCGTACTGCCGACAAGCTGCGCGTCATGGCCCTGGGGCACTACACCAAGCCAGGCAGTGCCAAGGTCGAGATGACGCTGAAGGCGGCGCGGCTGGCCAGGGATGAGGCCCGGCGTGTCCACCAGACCGGTGCCGACCCGATACAGAAACGCCTGATTGCCAAAGTCACCGAGCAAGCCTCGGCCGCGCTCACGTTCGAGGGTGTGGCCCGCGAGTTCCACCAGGCCAAAGCAGGCGGCTGGAGTGACGCCCACGCAAACCAGTGGCTGCGGTGCTGCGAGAAAGACCTTTTCCCGTGGTTGGGGTCGCTGCCGCTGCGGGATGTGACGGCGCCCGTGCTGCTGGCCACGCTGCGCAAGGTGGAGGCCCGAGGGGCGCTGCAGATGGTCAGCGACCTACGCGGCTTCTCCAGCCAGGTATTCAAGTACGGCATCCAGACGGGCAAATGCGAAAGCAACCCGGCGCGGGAGCTGACGGACGCATTCAAGCGCCACACCGTCAAGCACATGGCGGCTGTGCTGAGCCCGGCCAGGGCCGGCGAGCTGCTGCGCGGCATTGCCAGCTATCAGGGCATGCCGGCCACGCGGGCCGCGTTGCTGCTGTCGGCGCTGCTGTTCCAGCGCCCTGGCAACATCCGGGCGCTTGAATGGGCCTGGGTCGATCTGGACGGCTGCATGCTGACGATCCCGGCCGAGGCCATGAAGCGCACCAAGGGCGGCAAGCTCAATGGTCGGCCTCATCTGGTGCCGCTTGCCCGGCAGGCGGTCGAGGCCCTTCGGGATCTGCAGCCGCTGACCGGTCATGGCCGCTACGTGTTCCCCAGCATCCGCACGGGCGAGAAGCCCATGAGCGAGAACACCGTGAATGCCGCCCTGCGCGGCATGGGCTATAGCGGCGACGACATGACCGCCCACGGCTTCCGGGCCATGGCCCGCACCATCATGGTGGAGAACATCGCCGGCATTGACCCCGATGTGATCGAGGCCCAACTGGCGCACGGCAAGGCCGGTCCGCTGGGTGGCGCCTATGACCGGGCCGAATACATGGTGAAGCGCTGCGAGCTGATGCAGACCTGGGCCGACTACCTGGACAGGCTGCGGATAGGCGCTAATGTTGTGCAGATCAAGGCTGCATAGGGACGCGCGGGCACTCGCCCATGGGTGGAAGCGGGCGCGATTGCCCGTAGAAATCGCGGAAAAACGAAACGCGCCGGGGTAGCTACCCAGTCCGACGCTGCGCGCTCAATTGCCCGCAGCGTTCGAGCTCGATTTGACGGTCCGGTTAGGGCGGCAGGCAGAAATAAAACGAAACGCGGTGGTGTGACATTCAGGAGGGGGCGGGTCACATTTACTTGTCCTCACCGCTACGGCTAACTCCCATGAAATCCGCACCGCAGATACGCACCCGAGTGATAGAAGCGCTCTGGCCCCCCCGCAGCGCCCGACCCCGCGCCGCGCAGAAAGTGACCATACCGGATTCGTTGGCGCAGCACGTTCAAGTAGATGCGAAAACGATCTGCGCGACATTAGCGTGGTCAAAGAGCAAGCTCTATGCAGCAGTCGCGGCGGGAGTTTTCCCCCAGCCCCTTCGATATTCGAGCCGGTGCTCGCGCTGGCCCGTGTCTGTCGTCCAGGAATACTTGGAACGCCAGCAAACGCAGGAGGCCAAATGAAAAGGCGCCGCCTGAAAGTAGCGAGCCCCCAGCCGTTGCAGCGGCGTGGAGGCTCAGGTAAATCCAACGAACAGTCCAACTATACGGGCAATCTCGCGCGCGGGAAAGCACTCTGCTTCTGTGACGTCTGCGGGGTTCCGATGCCGTCAGGCGGGCTATCGACTGGACCGCATACGGCTGCTCTTTGCACGGTCTGCGGCCCTCGCGTCGCCCGCGATCCCGACTTGCGCCAGCGACTCTGCTTGAGCCTGCGCGAGGGCGGGCCGTTGTGGGCCATCCGCGAGGCCTGCAAAGCCAACAAACTGCCGGTGCCAGCCACTTACGACGAACTGCATCGGTTCATCGAGCGCGTTGCAGGGCGCGAGGTGGATCATGTGCCCATCGTTCGCGAGCAGCTGATCGTCCGTGCCCGTGTTCCTCTACCGGCGCGCGCGAAGCCTACGGATATGCGCTGGTTCGCTCTAGGCCGAATTCCTCGCGGCTGAAACCGCACCACCGAACCTAAGTCGCGACACGCTGGCGCTATCTGTGCCGGCGGATGGCCTCGCTCGCCCTTCTGCGAGCCCGTCGCGCACCCCAATGCATCGGGAGCAATTCCATGAATCAGAAGACCACACGCGACGTAACGCTTGGCGTCGGCATCAAGACGACCGGCGAAGAGGCACTGCGCTCGCTGTCGCGGGAAGTCCTCACGCTCGCCAAGCGCGGCGGGGATGCCGCGCCCGCCTACCAGCAACTCGCCAACGAACTGGACCGTCTCGCGGCCCAGGCCGGCCAGCTCCAGACCTTCAAGCAACTATCGGCTGAGGTCGAAGACCTTGGCGCCAGCCAGCGCACCGCCGCTGCAGCCGCAGAAGAACTGCGCACCAAGCTCGACGCCCAGCGCAGCGCTGTGCAGCAGGCCACCGAAGCGCAGGCCCGGGCCAAGACCGAATACCGCGCCGCGCAGGACGCGCTGCAGGGCCAGCGGCTCGGCCTGGAACAGCTGAACGCCCAATACACCCGCGCCGAGCGCGAGCAGGCCAGCTACATCAGCCAGTCGCAAGCCTTCAAGAACGGCATCGTGGCCGCGAAGGACGCGCTGTACCAGAAGCGCCAAGCACTCAACGACTCGAACGATGCGGTCAGAGCGGCCGAGACCGCCGAGACGGCGCTGGAGAAGAGCTACAACCGCGCCGCGCGTGCCGCATCCGACGCTGCCGCCTCGCTGCAGGAACACCGCAGCGCCATGCAGCAGGCCGGCGCCGCAGCCGAGTCCCTGGGTGCTGACATCAGCGACGTGGCAGCGGCCGAGCAGCGCCTGCTTCAGGTCCAGCAGCAGCTGGTGGGCAGCGTGGCCGACCAGCGCACCGCCGCGATCCGCGCACAGTCCGAAGCTGACCGCGAAGCGATTCAGCTGGCCCAGGGCAAGGCTGAGCAATTGGAGCGTGGCCGGCAGGCCCTGGCCGCAGAACTGGCCGCGATCCGCGAGGCAGAGCAGGCCAGCGAGAGTTACAACCGTGCCAAGCGCGAGGGCGTGGTCTGGGCCGAGCAGCAGATCGCCGCGGAGCGCGAGGGTGCGGCTGCGCTCAACGCCACGGCTGCGGCTGCGACGAAAGCCAATGAAGCCGCGCTGGCCGCCAGCGGGAACGCCGACCGCGTGCGTTTCTGGGCTGAGTCCTTCGACCAGCTGGCCGCCGCCGAGCAGCGCGCTCAGCAAGAGCTGATCGACCTGGCCGCTGCCGCCAAACGCGCTGAGGACGCACTGCGCGATGCGTTCGGCCAGACCGGCGTGCGCTCGCTGAAGTCCATCGACGACGAAGTGTTCCGCCTGGGCGAGTCCCTGGGCCTGCTGCAGCGCCAGTACCGCGCCGGCGCAATCGGCGCCGATGACCTGGCGCGCGCCACCAGCAGCGCGCAGGTCCGACTGGCCCAGCTCAAGCGCGAGGCCGCCACGATCCCGTCGCTGCCCGGCGCGTTCGAGCGGATCTCGAGCAGCGTCGGCGATCTGATCAACCGCTTCGGCGCGCTGGGCGCAGCCATCGCCACCGTGGGCGTGGCCGTCAAGCCGGTGATCGACGCCACGATTGAGCTGGAGCGCATGAACCGGGTGCTGACTACGGTTCTGGGTAGCTCATCAGCGGCCGCGCGCGAGATCGAATTCCTACGGGGAGTTGCGCAGCGCTCGGGCCAGGCGTTCAGCCAGGTCGGCGACAGCTATTCCAAGTTCGCCGCCGCAGCCGTCAATTCCGGCGTGCCGCTGGCCACCGTCAACCGCGTGTTCGAGAACACTGCGCTGGCGGCCGGCAACCTGGGCCTGTCCTCGGACCAGACGACTCGCATCCTGGGCGCCCTGGGCCAGATGGCCAGCAAGGGCACCGTGCAGATGGAAGAGCTGCGCGGCCAGCTGGGCGACGCGCTGCCCGGCGCGCTGGCGCTCATGGCCAAGGGCCTGGGCCTGACCGAGCAGGAACTGGGCAAGCTGGTCGAGTCGGGCAACCTGCTGGCCAGTGACGCGCTGCCGGCCCTGGCCGACGCGCTGGTGCAGCTGGCACCCAAGGACGGGCAGGGCGTCACCGGTCTGGTCGCCGAGTTCAACCGCCTGAAGAACGTCGTCTTGGAGGCGTCCACGATCCTGACCGGCGGCGCGTTCGGTCAGGGCGCTGCCTTCGTGCTGGACGTGCTTTCAGGCGCGGTGCAGCGGGTGGCGTTCGGAGCTGCGCTCATTGGCGAGTCGTTCACCGTCACCGGTCGCCAGATCGGCGCGACCGTGGCCGCAATCGTCAACCGCGACTTCTCTCTGCTCAACGACGAGCTCGCCCGCATCGAGCAAGAGTCCACCGCCAAGCTGGCCAACCTCGCCAGCCGCATCGGGGACTCCGGTACCGCCGCAGCCGGCGCGACGCCAGCCGTCACCACCCTGGCGGACCGCGTCGCTGCCGTGGCGCAAGCCTCCGACGCTGCCGCCGCCGGCACAACTGCCGCCGGTACCGCCGCAGCGGAATCGGGCGACTCGTGGGTCAAGCTGTCCGTGGCCATGGGCCAGCAGCTGAGCGCCGCGGAGAAGGCCGCCACCGTCGCCGGCAAGCTGACCGAGGCCAAGAAAACCGAGGCCGCTGCTGCCGCAGAGATCATCGCGATCAGCGGCGACGAGAAAGCTGCCAAAGACGCCGCGAGCGCCGCCGCCGACCGCTACGCTGACGCGCTGCAGGCCCAGGCCGACACGGACGCCCGTGTCGCCACCGTGCTGCGCTCCAGCATCGAGGCGCTGGAGGCCCGAGCTACGGCCGAGAACCGGCTGGACGAGGCCACCAAGAAACGTCTTGCTGACCTGAAGCAGGACCTTGCCGGCAAGGAAGCCGACGCCGAGAAGACGCGCCAGCAGGCCGACGCCGCGCGCGTCCACGCCGCAGCGCTGGACGTCCAGGCGCTGTCTCTGCGCGACAACTCCGGTCGCCTAGTCGAATACCGCGCGGCCGTGCAACAGGCCCAGCTCGAACTGGACGCCATGATCCGAGCGTTCGGTCGCGACAAGGCCACGAAGGACGACGTGCGCCTGGCCACCGAAGCACTGGCCCGCGCGCAGGGCTTGTTGAAGGACGCTGTGTCCGACACGGCGCGCGCCGTCGAGCACTCGATTCAGATCCAGAAGCTGGACCACCAGATAAGACGTGCCGGTATCCAGGCCCAGCTGGACGAGTCGAGGGCGTCTGAGATTCTGGCCTCGGCCCGAGGCGACGAGCTGACGGCGTCGCGCGAGGTCATGAAACAGAAGGAACTGGAGATATTGCTTTCCAAGGACCGTGCGACTCAGAAGGTGGAAGAGGCCCGCCTGCGCAAAGAGGCTGCAGAGGCCGAGCTGCGCGATACGCAAAACCTGCCCCCCGAGAAAGAGCGCGAACTGCTATTGCGCATCAAGATTGCTGAAGCTATGGAGGCCGAGGCCAAGGCAAATGGCGCTGTCGTGAAGGTCAAGCAGGCCGAAACCGAAGCGCTGCGCCAGCGCCTGGCTGTCGGTAACTCCGGTGGGGGCGGCGGCGCCAACGCGAACGGAGGCACCCGAGTCAAAGGTGCCCCGGGGCCGGGGAATAGCGCCACGGCCGGCGAGATCGACGGCTCGGGCATGGGCTCGTTCAACGCCGGCCTGCAGCCGCGCCAGCAGCTGGGCGGCGCTGTAGATGCGTCCTACGTGTTCGACCTGCAGCGCCGGGCCCAGCTGGGTCAGCTGACGGCCGAGGATCTGGCCGGCGCGCGCAAGGCGCTGGAAGTGGCCCAGGCCAACGCGCGGCTCGGCGCACCCGGCTCCGTGTCGCTGGAGGGTCGGCGCGACGACTCGGCCTGGGTCAACCGCCTGCGCGCCATCGTCGAGCAGCTGGAAAGCGCGGCTTCCGGTGCCGGCCTGGTGCCGAAGAAGTCGACTAACCCCACTGCCTCGCCTGCGGCCAGCAGCACCTCGTACACGGTGAATGTGAACCTGGGCAATCGCCGCACTTCGATCGACACCGCGACTGCATCGGACGCCGACAAGCTGGCGGATCTTTTCAGGCGTCTCGAAGACGACATGGGGAGGGCCATGTAATGAGCATCACAGATACGCTCGGACCGCTGGCGCCCCTGGCCGCCCTGCCCCAGTTCATCCTGGTCAAACGCGACGGAAAAATCCCCGTGTCGCCGCTCGGGCGGGTCGGCGTGAACGCGCACGATCCGCGCAATTGGCAGCCCTGGGCGGAAGCCGACGCTGCAGCCCGCGCATGGGGTTCTGCCTATGGCGTCGGCTTCGTGCTGACCGCCGCCGACCCCTTCTGGTGTCTGGACATCGACGGCGCTTTGCAACCCGACGACAAATGGTCCCAGCTGTCGCAGCAGCTGTGTGCTGCGCTGCCTGGGACGGCGGTTGAAACCTCGCAGTCGGGTCGTGGCCTGCACATCTGGGGTCAAGGCCCAGTGCCGCCTCACTCGAGCAAAAACATAGCGCTGGGCGTGGAACTCTACGATTCCAAGCGCTTCATCCTGCTGGGCGACACGGCGCGCGCGGTCGGCCAGATCGTGCCCGGCGCCCCCGGCATCGCCGATGTGGCCGCCAAGCTGTTCCCGCCCAAAGCCGCCAGCGCCGAGGTGCCGGACGAAGGCCCGCGCGCTGACTGGGTGGGCCCGACCGATGACGACGAGCTCGTGCGCCGGGCGATGGCCTCGCGCTCCAACGCCTCGGTGTTCGGCGGCAAGGCCACGTTCGCCGACCTCTGGAACGGCGCGGTCGACGCGCTGGCGAGAACCTACCCCGACAAAACCGGCAACAGCGCCTACGACGCCAGCAGCGCCGACATGGCCCTGGCCCAGCATCTGGCGTTCTGGACCGGCTGCGACGTGGCCCGCATTGAGCGGCTGATGCGCCGCAGCGCCCTGGTGCGCGACAAATGGGACCAGCGCGACCAGTATCTGGTCGAGTGGACGATCACCGGCGCCTGCGAGCAATGCCGGGAGGTCTATCGCGACCCCCAGGCGCTCGCGCCGGCCGCTCCCGCCACCCCAGGGCCTGCCGGTGTGCCGGCGGCCCCTGGCGGCCCCGTTGCTGCTTCAGATGTATCCGCGCTGACCCTCAGCGTGGCACAACTCGCCGGAGGCGGTGCGGCGTTGCAGTGGGTGCGAATGGCGCTTAACGAGGTGGGCCTGATCGTGGGCCTGGACAAGTTCACTGGACGCAAACTGGTGTGGCTCGCCGCCGACAGCCAACATGCTCGCATCTTGCCGAATGTCAGTCCCACGGCGCCTCGTGTTCTGGAACCCGAAGATAGCATCGAGCTGCGGGAATACCTCCAGATTCGCGGCTTCAAGCCTATTGCGGAGGCGACGATGCATGACGCCTTGGCGCGCCGCGCTCGCGAGTTCGCCCACGATTCCGCCATCGACTGGGGCAACCGCCTGAGCTGGGACCGCGTGCCGCGCATCGATACCTTCGCGGTCAAATATTGGGGCGCGGCGGACACGCCCTATGCGCGGGCCGTCGGCGCGTACTGTTGGACGGCACTAGCCGGGCGGCTGATGCACCCAGGCGTCAAGGCCGACATGGCGCCCATCCTTGTGGGAGGGCAAGGCGTCGGGAAGAGCACCGCCGTCATGAGCATGGCGCCAAGCCCCGACCACTTCGGCGAACTAGATTTCGAGCGGGACGAGGTCGACCTGATCCGACAGCTTCGCGGCAAACTTCTGCTGGAAATGCCGGAGCTGCGCGGGATGCGAGGCAAGGATCAGCGAGCCCTGAAGTCCTTCGTTGCGCGGGCGGTGGACGAGTTTGTTCCGAAGTATCTGGAGGACACCGCCCGGTTGCCCCGCCGCTGCCTATTCATTGGCACGACGAACGAACAAGAATTCCTCGATGACCCGACTGGGGAGCGGCGCTGGCTGCCGATTGAAGTAGGGGCGCTCGATATCGACGCAATCATGCGTGACTGCGAGCAGCTGTGGGCCGAGGGGATCGTGCGCTTCCAAGCCAACGGCGTCGAGTGGCAGCAGGCCCAGGATCTTGCCCGGGATGAACACCACAAGTTCAAGGAACTAGACCCCTGGACCGGGCCTGTCGAGGCATTCCTGGCGAAGAACCCGGGACCAGTTACGTCTGAGGCTGTTGGCATGGGTGCCGGCGTGCTTTCTGTTGCGCATGCCTCAAAGCCTGACCGGAACCGACTCGCTGCCGTTATTCGCTCGCTTGGCTACACACGCAAGGACGGCCGGCTGTTCGGCATGACAGGCAGGCCCTGGGTTCAAAGCAAGGGATAGCGGAATTGCGCCGACCTGTACCGACCGATCCGCGACCAATCTCCGACCCTAGTCCTCTCCTATGCCCGACCTTTCCGACCTATCTTTTCTAAAAAGAGAGATAGACAAAATAGGGCGATAAATAGCGGCTGAGCAGCCGTGGGCGAGTGCAGTGTAGAAAGGTAGAAAATCAAGGATCGACAAAGGTCGGATGGGTCGGCGGCTGCTTTGAGCCTCTGTGGCCGGACAGCTTCGTTAAAACGAAGTGCGCTATTTCGCCTTGCCGTGGGTAAATTTACGACAGATTCGACGCTATTCGGAAATACCGGCAAGCGGCGCAGCCAGCGTGTTTATAGACTGGCGACATGGAGACCCTAGTCTTTAGCGCCAGCCAACTCGCAGAGGTGTTTGGCTGCGACGAATTGACAATCGCGCAGCGGGCGCTCAGCGGCGAACTGCCCGGCTTGAAGTTCGGACGCAGCTGGGTGTTCCCGATCGGCGCAACGATTCAGCGGCTCAACGAAATGGCGCTTGAGCAAGCGGCTAGGCGAAGGGCCGAGCGCGCGGTACCGGCCGCCCCTCTGGCTGTAGCTTTCCCTGTACCGCCGAAACGCGGCCGGCGTCGTCCGCCCGTCGCGTTGCCCGAACTGCCTCAGCCCTAGGCCGCACAAGAACCGCCAGATCCTCGCCCGGCAGGCTGCGCGCCGCAGGGCGAGCCACAAGCCGGTTCAGGGTGAAACGCGGCCCATCTATAGGCCACGGAACACGCTGAGCCCCGTCCCGCTTCAGGCAGCGATGCCGCAATCGCGCAGGAATGCGTCGGCCCGCTCATCAGGAAGGGCAGCCGCGAGGACATGCGCGATGTGGTGGGACCAATTCCGCCGGGCCTGCAGCGATTCGGCGGACTCGCCTGGGAGAGATTCCCCGGAGAGCGGGCGGCACAACTCGTCGGCGGCAAGGGAGAGAACTGCGGGATAGTTGGCCATGGCGTGGCTCCTGTGAGGCAAGGTCTGAACCCTCCGCCCTCCACGTCAATAGGGGGCGGCGGGCCGGGCAGTGTTGACGTGCCGGACACAGGACCGGCGGGCCCTCGCGAGCCCCACCACACGGCCCGCCATTGAGCGGCACCATGCTGAGCAGAAGACAAAAGCCGCAGGCCTGCAACTGAGGGGCGGCATCCATCTACGCCTGTGAGTCGGGACGTCAATCCCGGTTCCTGATGAGCAGGAACGCACGCAGGCTAGCCTCGGCGCTTGGCCCCGTCAATCCGGTTCTGACGATGGCGCTGCGGGGCCTAGTGCGTGATGCTATTGCGGCTGCTGGAGGTAACCCCTATGCCGACTTCGTCACAACGCAGCAGTCGGGCTACCGTCGCTGCTGCTGCTGCTGCTGCTGCTGCTACCGTCGCTGCTGCTGCTGCTGCTGCTGCTGCTGCTGCTGATGCTGATGCTGATGCTGATGCTGATGCTGATGATGATGGTGCTGGTGCGAGGGCATGGGCATGGGCCCAGCGCTGCAGCTCGCACCTATGCGCGCAGCTCGCCGACCTGTGGCCATCGATGCGCTGTGCTGCGCGCTGGCCATAGCCCCAGCTCGGGCTATTTACTGCAGCGCTGCGCTATTTATCGCGAGCGCCAGGTAGCCGGGGGCCCCTGGGTGATCGGGGGCCGCGCGGGGGCGAAGAGGCCCGACCGTCGAGAGTTTTTCGAATTTCAAAACTTGAATCCATACGGGGTATTGCCGGCGCCGCGTTGGCGGGATAGCGTCGAGGGACAAAGGGAGAGCAAACGATGATCTGCAAACAATGCGGCACGTTGCACGACGGCAGCCACAATTTGCCGGGCAACGGGTGGATCGAGTTCGTGCTTTGGCTTGCTTGGCTGGTTCCAGGGCTGATCTATTCAATCTGGCGCCGGTCCAAGAAGAAGCCGGCGTGCCGATCATGTGGCAACCGCGAACTGATCGCTGTGGAAAGCCCCGTGGGCTCCAAGCTGCTGCGCGAGCACTACCCGGACGGAACACCCATGTCCGGGCCCTCGCCGGCTTCACAGAGGCCGCCGACGGCTGCCGCCAAGGTGATCGACTGGACAGCGCGAGTATTGGTCTGGGGCCTCTTAGCCTTCATTGCCGCTGGCTTACTGGTGGCAGTCGTGTTCGGGCGGTGAGTGATGGTCAAAAGCCGTACCTATTCGGGAATCCGCCCGGACGGCAACCCCAAGACTTGAGTCTTGCTCGCCTCGGTGCTGAACGGCGAAGGGGCCGGCCATATGCGGGACAAGGACCTGCGGATGGGACCTTCCTCAGTGGCCGCGCCAACCGCGGGGCGCGGTAGACCAGTGTGCGCAACCCAGGCGAGCGCGTTACTTGTACAAAGCGCGTGGGCTGGAGTGGCTCGGCGTCCGTGCTGCCCAGCAGCTCAATAGGCACGGCAGCGGGTCGGCGGTTGTGTTCCAGCGCAGAGGCGGCATGCGGCGCTTGTTCCAAAGCTAGACGGTCTGTTGAATTTGAGCGGCAGGCCCTACCTGAATAGCCACAGCGGACGCTCGGACCACAGTTGGGAGCAGTACCCTCCAATTGACCCGCGCCATCCATCTACGCGAGCAGGTTCAAGCGTAAGCACTGCGACGAACAAGGAAAAAAGGGCGACCATTGTCGCAGCCAACGTTAGCCACTCCATCTTCCTTTGAACACGAACACTCTCTTGAGTATTCAGGATGGTTGACAGCTGCTCCAAGTGGTCACGGGTGTCCTTGTCCTGAGCCAACAGCTGCTTCGCGAGGTATTTCGTCTGTCGCTGCAGGTACTCTGCCATCGTGCAAGGGTCTTGCTTGTCACTCCAAACGCTGAGCTGGTATGGCGAGCAATGCATCTTGAACCAGAAGATGTTCTCGCCAACCTCAGCCATCTCCGTGGCCGTTGCGGGTGTACCAAGAGAACGGCGGAAGAAGTCCTGGACACTGTCTAGCGCTCGAAGGACGGCCTTCGTTCCACGGGCTCCTATCGGGAAACCGTCCCGCGCAGCTCTCACGTCTTTCAGCAGCTCACGTAAATAGGCATTAACTGCCGACAGAGTCAGGACGCCATCCACGTGGTTCTCGACCTCTGCTGAGATGTTGCCTGCGGTGGCCCCTCCGTAGTGGTGCTCTACGTCCCAACGCTGCCGCTCGAAGTGGACCAAGGCATGAGAGGTTTGCTCATGCCCCTCTTGGTCCCACGCTAGCCTGATTCCCGGCTGATTGACCGAAGTCCAGAGGTCTGAGAAATATGGCGCGAGCGCGTCCGTCCACACTCGTCGGGGACGGTCTGACGCCGGAGCCCAAAGAACCGGCGAACGCTCGGTTGTCATCAACTCACCCGTAGGAAAGCGCGCTGGATCGTTACGCCCGCAGAAGAAGCCGGGGAGATGTTCTTGAACCCATTGGATGGTCCTTGCGCGGAACTCCTCGCGACGCCATCGGACGGCCCTCGTCTTCACCGCACTCACATCCAGGCACCGGTATCTCTTGTCGCCTAGCAACTTCTCATTGACTGATGCTCGGTCGGGTTTGAGCTCTTCGAAGTAGCTTTGCGACTCGTGCTCATCAAGCGAGAACCTAAGCATTAGTGCGGTTAAGGATGGCGATATCTGCCGGACGCGTCCGTAGGCATAACTCACACCCAATGGCAGCCGCGCCACTCGCTCCGCAAGGAACTTTGCAGGACCGGGATTTCGGATGATTCCAAGGCTGTAATCACCTCCGAAGCCGTACTTCCGCTGGTCTGCTACCCATTGAGACAGACTCTGAGTTCCGTTATGCCCCGTCTCCCAACCTAGCTGCCGGATGCCGGCATACAGCGCATCGACCTCACCAGGCCCGTATACCTCTACCACCCAGAAGCACAGCACCTCAACGCGGTCATCCGCTGGCACGCGCAACTGCTCGTTCTGTTCGGCGTCGTCCTTCTCGACCCAAGCCCTTAACTCGGGCTCTTGAAACCAGGGGATATTCGGGTAGCGAAAGTGAAGCCTGAAGACCAAGCGATCACGCCACGTTCGAAGGAGGCCAGGACGCGGCTTCTTGCTCTCTTCCGGCAGCGAGCCTGCGGACATCTGCTCGACTGGGTCATCTTCTTTCTCGACCTTTTTCTGACTCTCCCCCGACATCGTCCCTCCTCTTTAGGCATTGGCTACCATGCTAGTTTGTCGCGGACACCATCTTGATGCCATTAGGAATCGGCCTACTCAATAACCGTTGCGCGGGCCGTACTTGCGGCGGGGCCGAAGTTCTATGTGGAGATTTGAGCCGCAGCCCAGACGCCAAGCTGCGCGCATGAGAACAGACTGTATCGGGCGGAGCTCGCTGGTTTGGGACGCGCGTGCACTTCGCGGTGTCGGCCCTTGGCTGCCAGCAGGGCCGTCGCTCCCCGTCGAGTTCGCGCGGACATACAAAGACGGCCGACTGACGCTTGTGCTAGTTGATGGCGCGCGGGTAGTTCCCACGCAGTTTGTCGAGTTGGACCACGATTCCGCCGAGACTACCCGGACGTCGCTTCGCATGTGCCTGACGTGGCCAGCTAGAAGTTTTGGTAATTTGTGGCCGGGGCCTACTTTCGTCGACGACCTGTGTTTTGTAGATCGCACGTGACCGGGTTACCGACCAAGAGCCGCCCGCGCTCAAATCCGTGACGGCCGGGCGGTATGCAAGTGCACGTGCCTGGGTATCGCCAGCGTTTGTGGGGGTAAAAGTGGGGGTAAATTCTGATATCTCGTGAGAAGCCTCAGTATTCATGAGGCTTGGCGGGCCACTTGCGGTTCCCGCCGGACCAAGAGGGCGTTTCAGAGCATCCCGCAAGCGATCAAGCCTCTATGTGAATCAATCACTTAGAGGCTTTTTTCATGCCATTCAGGCCCGAGGGGTTGCTTTACAGCTCAGTTCAGATGGGGGAACACTTGGGAGAACAAAGCACTGTTGCCCCGCCCTCCGAGGACTTTGTGCCCCCCTGCTCACCGATAAAGCCTGCAAAGACGCCACTTGTCCGACTGGCAAAACCCGGCTCCGGCTGACCGATTCAGGTGGCCTGTACCTGGAGGTCGCTCCGAGCGGCTCCAAGCGCTGGTTTGCCAAGTACCGCTTCGGCGAGAAGGAAGAGCGCTGGGCAGCTATCCCAAGGTGTCGCTGAAGGCCGCCCGCGACGGCTGGGACACCGCACGCAAGACCCGCGAAACGGGCGCCGATCCTGTCCAGGCCCGCAAGGCCGAAGTCATCGTCAATCGCGTGTCATCGGCCACCACCTTTAAGGCCGTGACAGAGGAATATCACGAGAAGAAAGCCGGCGACTGGAGCAAGGTCCACGCTGCGCAGTTCCTGCGCTGCTGCGAGAAAGACCTGTTCCCGTGGATCGGCGCCCTGCCCTTGCGCGACATCAACGCACCCATCCTGTTGAACACCCTGCGCCGGGTGGAAGCTCGCGGCGCCACCCAGATGGTGCGCGAGCCACTCCTGCGCGAGCGTTGCGGCACGCCACCACACGCACCGCCTTCTTCGCGGTGAAGGCGGTGGTCGACGACGGTGGCAAAAACAAGGGCGATTCATTCCATCGCATCGCCTGCCTGCTGTCGGCCAAGTTCGTTGTCGCCGCCATCCGGTCCGGCGTTGCCGACGTCTTCAAGGACTGCCCCCCTCCTCGAAGGATGCAGGCCTGGGCATCAACACGCCGTGGCGCGAGCTGGTGCTGGGCTGTGGCCGGGCGCTTGCGCGCCGCGAGCTGGTTGACTGCCCGACACAGAATTGCCGCAAAGCAGTCGCTGGAGAACTTCCGCTGGCAGCCTGAGCAGACATCTACGCCCGGTCATCGCCCCCCAGCAGGCAACGATGACTAGGTCAGTTCGGACCGAAGCCGGTGGTCAACGTGACCGCTATCTGCATGGGGGCGATGCCAACTCCAGCCCACTCTTGATTCACGGCGCCCTTCAGATCAATTCCGCCTTCTCAAGCATCTGGGATTTCTTGCCCCGCGTTGAGCAGAGCCTTCACCCACCGACGGATGGTCGCGCGCAGCCTGCGCCGCTCAGGATCGTCCAACGGCATGGTGGCCACTAGCTCCAGAGCCTGGGCTGGCTTCACATAGCCATGCTGGAGCAATGCCATGCAGAAGTCGCGGTCCTTGTCCCGGGCCGCTGCCGCCTTGGACATGAAGAGGTCGATGACGTCCAGGCAATAGCCGACGCGATCATTGGTCGCCGAATTCTGGACCCGGTGCACGCGGTTCAGCCAGCCGTCGGGCAGCACGGCCGTCTCGGGTCCGACGCCTTGCGCGTAGTAGCCAAAGGTCTCGTGGAACTGAGAGCCTTCGCCCAAGGCTCCTTCGATCTTGTCAGCCAGTTCGGGGGCATTCAGCGGATAGATATCGGCCTCGGCCGACATCGTGAAGATGGCCTCCGGATTCGGCACCGGCCCCAGGATCGACTGGCTGCCGACGATCATGAATTCGTACTGGTCCGTCACGTCGCCGCTGGCGCGGATGATGTGCTCGAGTTCTTCGCGCGTCATGGGCTCATCCCGCTCTCGGCATCGCCCAGCACCACGCCCTTCTTCAGTTCGCTCACCTGCGCCAAGATGCCCTGGCGCACATCCTCGGGAATCACGGTGATCAAGGGCGAGGCTTGGCGCAACTCCTGTGCCCGCCGGGTTCGGCCCAGCACCTTGCGCCATTGCTCGCGTTTCAGAATGTCCTGCCATTCCAGCCACAGACTGCTGGATCGCGAGTTGCCGGATTGCAGCCAGCGTTGCAGAGTTTCTTCGGCCCGGTGCAGCAGGGCCGGATCGGCGCGGACGAGCCGAACGGCCTCCTCATGCAAAGCCAAGCTCTGCAAATCCTGCACCTGATGGCGGGCGTCGTCGACCGAAACTCGCACCTGCACGGCAGGGCGCGACCGGCGGGACCGGGCGGCAGCCGAGCCCGGAGGCGCCGGTTGCATGACATCGCCAGCCAGCAAGGCCAGTTCGCCGCTGACCCCCAGCACCGACATGACGCGCAGGTACGTGCCCATGGAAGGGCCTGGATCACCAGCCTCAATGGCGCTCAGCGTCGTGCGCGAGATCCCCACCCGCTTGGCCATCTCAACCGTGCCCAGCGCCTGCGCCTTGCGCAGGCGCTTGAGCCTGTCACCAAGCTGCAGCAGCAGCTGGCGCTCCAGAACGGCGGTGCTAGTCAGATCGTTCATTTGTCCATCATTTTAGACAAAACACCGGTCTTTGATAATTTTTCTGGACAAACATTCCTTGCAGGCCAAGCCCTGGCGGCGTGGGTATGCGCAACCCCCATGCCCTGGGCGCCACTTCGCAGCGACTGGGCCAATGCGATGACCTGGTGCTCGTACCAAGCGACCGCGCGACTTCCATGCAGCTTCACAGGGCGCGGAAATGCGCCCGACTTGACCCCGGCGTACCAGCTGGTTTTTCCAAGCGGGTAGCTCCTGACCTCCCAAAAGCTTCACAATCTTCGTCAGAGGCATGCCTCGGTGCCGGCTCACTGAAGCATGGCCGTAACCGTCCAGCCACGGGTGTCATAAGCACACCATTGCTCCACAGCGCCAGCTCCGGCCTGAACCTATCAATGAGCCGTGATGACTTGACCCGGTCGTTCCGGATGACTGCTTCTGGCCGGCGGCGGCTAGCGTTCGTCGTGGATCAACGACCGGCCACGCTACACACCGGTCGGTCTCCAATGCGTCTCGCCTCAAGGCTTATGTGCGACGTTCGAATCGGAGACCGCCGGATGGTTGCAATCTCTAAGACTCGGCATTCAGGGTTGTACCCAACCCTAGTCGGCGACCACCCCGACCCGGGCCCTTGACGACGATGCGCCCTGCCTCCAGGCAAAATCCAGACGATCGGGGCGAGCTTGGCGTCGGGCCTGCCGGGAAGTCCACTTTGAAGAATGGAGCAGCATCAATGGCACTGACGAAGAAGGGCGAGTTCTGGTACGGGACGACATCCGGCGACACCCAAGCCGAGCTGCGCAGCTACAGCATTGCGAATCGCCATGAGGCCGTCCGGTTTGCCTCGTCCAAATGCAATTGCGGGTGCCGAACCTTCGCGTTGCAGACCGATGAAGAAGCCGGCGTGGCAATCCGCACCTGCACCGACTGCGGGCAGGAACACCTGATGGGCGACAGCGCGGACTACGTTGAAGAAGCCGCGCCCGAGGCGCACGAGTGCGTGTGCGAGAACGAAGTGTTCGAGCTGATGTCCGGCGTCTCCGTGCACGAAGGCACACATGACGTGCGCTGGTACTACATTGCTTGCCACTGCGTGGAATGCAATCTGGTCGGGGTCTTCGCAGACTGGAAGTGTGAAGCTGGTGATGCTGCGGCCTTCCTCGCCAAGGTATGAGCGGTCGAACCCCGGCGGACTTCAGCATCATGCTGATCTGAGAGATTCCCGACCGGCAGGCTCAATGACCGCTGCTGCACAGACCGCTCGCTGGCGCGCGTCGTAGTCGACCGCCCCATCACGGCAGACAGCGGTCACCCGAACTTAGCTAACGGACGCCGGGTGTCGAACGACTCGTTGCGCTGAATCGGGCCAGCTGTACCGGACCAAAAGCGGGTGTTCGCGCCCCAAGACTGCAGGCGCCCGGCCTTCAGCGCGCGGACGTGCCGCGAAATCTGGCGCTCGGGATCACCTGCGATCGTTCGGATAAGGTCACGTCGACGTCATCACCCGTGAACCTCAGCCTGAGCCGATAGGTATTGATGCCTCCGACTTCGTTGTACTCGATGAAGAAGATGTTCTCGCGTTCCCAGGTCCCCATCACAGCAACAGGTAGACCCGAAGGGCCGCCGGAAGACAAACGTGGAACTCCATTCAGCCCAATGGGCCGTGGCCCGTCACGCAGATCTCCGACCTCGAGCTCAAGCTGCGGGCCTGGTGCGTCCGACAAGGTGAGTACGAAGGATTTCAGATTCAGCGGATTTGCGGCGAGGATATATCGCCTGCCCGAAACGCTCTTTGCAAGCGGCGGCACATACGACGCCGCAAGCCGAGGCATTGCGGCCTCCCTGACTGCTGCGGCTAGACGAGCCGTCCCCGATGGGTTCTCTGGCAAGGGCTGGTCCGCCTTGAGGGCGCGGCCGATGAATGCGCCGATCTCGCCAGGCTCGAACTGGCCGCCCGTGAACACGACGACGATATTCTTCTCCGGAACAACGGTGATCCGCTGGCCGCCACGACCCACCGCCTCGAACTCCGAGGGGCGCCGGCTCGTATGTAGCCAGAAGCCGTATCCATACTTCTGATCCATGTACGGCGGGCGGGCCTGAGCTTGGATGGCCGCCTGCATCCAGCCTTTCGGAATGATCTGTCGGTCTTCCCAGCGGCCATTGTTCAGCCATAGGTAACCCAACTTGGCCATGTCGCGGGGCTCAAGGCGTAGGTCGCCCCATCCATAGGAGACGCCCTGGCTATCGGCCGGCCAAGTCACGTTGCTGATGCCGAGTGGGGAGAACAGCTCTCGCCGCGCAAAATCCAAGGCACTGAAGCCAGTCGCCTTCGTGATCGCCGCAGACAGCAGATGCATGCCACCCGAACAGTACTCGAAGCGGCTGCCGGGTTCATCAATCATCGAGCGATCCAGCATGAACTGCGTCCAGTCCTTGCTTTGCCTCATCTGCCCGAGCGTGATCTCTCCGTGTGCGGCCTGACAATCCAGTCCCGAGCTCATCGACATGAGGTGTATCAGGCTCAACCGCTTCTTGCGGTCGTCCAGTTTGGCAATTGCGCGGCCGCTGAATATCGAGGTCAGTGGCTGCGAGAGTCCGGCGAAGGCCCCTTGACCGGCCGCGATCCCGGCAAGCGTCGTGGTCACGCTCTTCGTCACTGAGGCCACGTCGTGCAACTGCCCATTATGAAATGGCCAGAAATAGGCATCGAGGACGATATGGCCGTTGCGGACAATGGTGAGGCTGTGGATTCGCGTGTCGTGGTCGCGAACATAGTCGAATGCATCTGCAAGTGAATCGGAATCGAGCCCTTGAGCTTCCGCAGACGAGTGGAGCCACCCATGGGTCGGCCAGGGCGCATGCCCTGCACTGGCCGCGAACGCGCGCCCACCGAACAGCGCGGCCACCGTAACCAAGAACGTCGCGCTGAATCGCGCTGAATTCCGCATGAAGCCTCCTTGCATCCCTCTTGCTATTTTCTTCAGGGTCGAGAGCACCTGTTCGGCGAATATTCTCAACCGCTTGACGCAGCTACCAGCGTCGAGATGGCTTGAACGCCTGCTTCCCCTCTGCGGCGGTCATTGCTGCTTGTCCTGCGATGGTAGGCGAATGGCGGCTCTGTCGCAGCGACTCGGTAGTCAGCTAGGTGCCGCGATGGACGGCAGCGGCTGCACAGGCTTGAGGCTGGCAAGAGTCACTCGCTGGTGAACGACGAATGTCGGCGCATCCATCAAGCGGTCAGTGGGGCCTGCGAGAGACGAGTTACCGGCGTTGATCCTGAATCGGTCGTTCTGCAGCAGGTCGTGTGGATGCAGCCAATCCCCGCTGCCGCAGCAGCGCGTCGATGGTTGGCTGCCGGCCCCGGAACGCCTCAAAGCTCTCCGCCATGGGGCGGCTACCTCCGCGCGCAAGGATGCAGTCCAGATAGTGCTGGCCGGTCGACGGATTGACCACGCCTGACTCTTCGAATGCCTCCCAGGCGTCGCTGGCCAGCACTTCCGCCCACAGATAGCTGTAATAACCCGCCGAGTAGCCGCCCGCAAAGATATGGGAGAAGCTGTTCTGAAAGCGGTTGAAAGTGGGCGTGTTTACGACGGAGACTTCGGCGCGCACGTCGTCCATCAACGTCTGAACATTGCCTGCGCGCAGCGGTTCCGCGTGTAGCCGCATGTCGAACATCGCGAGTTCGATCTGGCGCAGAAGCGAGATCCCGTTTTGGAAGTTGCGCGCGGCGACCATCTTGTCGAAAAGATCGCGCGGAAGTCCTTGGCCCGTCACTGGGCTCTTGGTGATGCGCTCCAGGATGGGCCATTGCCAGGCGAAGTTCTCCATCAACTGGCTAGGCAGTTCGATGGCATCCCACTCCACACCGGAGATGCCCGACACGCCAAGAACCTCTTCTTCTGACAACAGGAAGTGCAGGCCATGGCCGAATTCATGGAACAGGGTCACGACTTCGCCATGCCTGAGCAGCGGCGCCTGTCCTTCGCCCGGCTCGGCGAAATTTGTGACGAGATGCGCGGTTGCAGAGCGCAGACTGCCGTCGGGGCGACGCCAGCGCGGCTCAGCACCGTTCATCCAGGCCCCGCCACGCTTGCCCGGTCGTGCGAAAGGATCCAGGAAGAAGTGTCCCAACAGACGGTCGCCGCGCTGAACGCGGAAGGCACGAACGGTCGAGTGCCAGGTGTCAACATCCGTGGCAGTGATGCTGACAGCGAACAGCTGCTGCGCAATGTCGAACAGCCCGTCTAGGACGTTATCCAGCCTGAAATGCCGCTTCACCTCTTCTTCGCTGAACGCATAGCGGTCTTCGCGCAGCCTCTCTGACACGAAGGCGATGTCCCAGGCCTGCAACTGCACAAGCCCGAGCCTCTTCGCCGCGAACGCTGCCAACTCCGCCAAGTCCTTTTCACCCTGCTCACGCGCGCTGCGGCCGAGGTCGCGAAGGAAGGCGATGACCTCATCCGGCGACGTCGCCATCTTCGAAACGAGCGAGACCTCAGCATGGCTGACGAAGCCCAGCAACGCTGCGCGCTCCTGACGCAAGTCGAGTATCTCGTTCAAAACGGGGCCATTGTCCAGCTCGACAGCTCCAAATTCGGAAGCTCGAGTGGAACCCGCACGGTACAGAGTCTCCCGCAGGTCGCGCCGCCGTGCGTGCTGCATCACCGGACCGAAGACCGGCTGATGAAGCGTGACCTTGTAGAAACCCTCACGTCCCTCGGCTTCTGCAGCCTGCGCCAGCCGCTGCAGAAGATCCTGAGGAACCCCATCAAGTTCCTCGGCGGTCGCCCAGTAGGCATACGTGTCCGTGGCGTCAAGCACGTGGTTGGAGAACTCGCGGCTCAGAATGGCCAGACGTTGCTGAATCTCGATGAAGCGAGCCCTCTGCGCAGGATTGAGTTCTGAGCCGGAAAGCCGACAGTCGCGCAAGTTATCTTCCACGGACTTGCGTTGTGCAGCGGACAAGCTGGCGCCGCCCTCACCCGCCACCCGCTTATAGAGTTCGTAGAGCTGCTGGTTGGAACCCCGCTTCGAAAAGAACTCACTGACGGCCGGCTGCGTGGCTTCGACCGCCGCGCGCAACTCTGGCGAGTCGAGCACGGCGTGCAGATGCATCACGGTGCCCCACCCTCTACCGAGCGCTTGCGTTGGCACATCCAAATGCTGGGAGATCAGCTGGAAATCCGCTGGCATGCTTGCCTTGGTCACTTCGGCAAGCGCGGCTTCGCAGCGCGTCAGCAACTCGGTGATTGCTTGCACTACCTCGTTGGGCCGGAAGGCTGTGAACCGAGGAAGACTGTCGGTCACCAGCAGCGAACTGTCGATGGCGTGGGTCACGGGTTCTGCTCCAAAAAGCGTTGCGCATCCAGCGCGGCCATGCATCCGGTTGCCGCGCTCGTGATGGCCTGACGGTAGACGTGATCCTGCACATCACCCGCAGCAAAGACGCCGGGGACGGTGGTCATGGTGGCAAGACCTTCGTTGCCCGAACGGGTCAGGATGTAGCCGTCCTTCAGTTCAAGCTGGCCGCGGAAGATCTCTGTATTGGGCCGATGGCCAATGGCGATGAAGCAGCCGCTCAGGGCAATTTCGGTGATCTGGACCGCTTCAAGCACGCTCCGGATGCGGACGGCGCGGACGCCATTCGTGTCACCGAGCACTTCGTCGAGCGTCGCAAACAGGTGCAACTCGATCTTGCCGGCCACCACCTTCTCCATGAGTTTGTCCACAAGGATGGGCTCGGCGCGGAACCTGTCGCGGCGATGGATCAGGTGCACCTTCTGGGCGATGTTGCTGAGGTACAGCGCTTCTTCGACCGCTGTGTTGCCGCCACCGACGACGCAGACGGTCTGGTCGCGATAGAAGAAGCCATCGCAGGTCGCACATGCGCTGACACCTCGGCCCATGAACTGGGTCTCCGATGGCAGACCCAGATACTGGGCCGAGGCACCCGTAGCGACGATCAGTGCTTCGCAGGTGTACGTCGTGCCCTGGCCCTTGAGCCTGAAGGGACGCGAGCTGAAATCGACCTGATCGATATGGTCGAAGACCAGCTTGGCGTCGAAACGCTCGGCATGCTGCTGAAACCGCGTCATCAGTTCGGGTCCGTTGACGCCGTGCACATCGGCCGGCCAGTTGTCGACTTCGGTGGTGGTCATCAGCTGCCCGCCTTGCGCCATCCCCGTGATCAGGACGGGCTTGAGATTTGCTCGGGCTGCATAGATCGCTGCGGTGTATCCGGCCGGGCCGGAGCCCAGGATGATGAGTTGATGGTATTGGTTCATTGCAGCTCCGTCGATCGAATGAAGATCAGGCCGAGTGCGCGGCCTGGCAGAAGAGAGCGGCAGCGATGAAGCCACTCAGCGCAGCGAAGCCACGCTGCACGCGCCTAGGGGCTGGCGGCGAACTGCGTATGGAGTCGTCCGCAGGGCGTCCATCGCTGGTGTTGTGAATGAAAGCGCACCGGCCCTTCGCGCAGGTTGACGCTGTGCCCAGAGCTGCCCCGCACGCCGTGGCCACAAAGGCGACGGGCGCTGTCTGCGTGTGGCTCAATCCCGCCCCGATCATCAGCATCGGCGTGGCCAAGTTGCCTCCGTCCTCGCCAGTGAGGCCAAGCGCGGCGCCAGTGGTAGCGCCACGAGACAAGCTGATCCGAATGTCATTCTGTAACGGCCTCCGACAAGCTGGCATGATGAGGGCAGAGGGCTCAGACCATAGGCGGCGATGTCAGGCACGACGACGCAAAGCAAGTAGTCAAGGTCTGCGCTCATCCGGTAGTACTCGACCACCTCAGGAATGGCCTCGACGGTCCCTGCGAAACGGTCGAACCACGCCTGGGTGTGTGTGCTCGCACGCACCGTAACGAACACCGTGACTCCGACGTTGAGCTGATGTAGGTCCAGCAGCGTCACGTTGCCCTTGATGACGCTGGCTTCCTTCAGGCGCTGCACCCACCGCCAACAACGCGTCTGAGACAGCCCGACCGCTTCTGCAAGATCGGATATCTGCAAGTCAGCGTTGCGCTGCAGCTGCTCCAGGATCTTGCAGTCGATCGAGTCGATCTTTGCCTTGGCCATGATTCGATCGAGCTTGTCCCGTCTGGCGCTCAACTCCGTCCGTAGGGCAGGTCACCTTGGCGGACCTGCATGGTGGTGCCCACAAAGTCTTCGACCTCGAAAGGCTCCATCTCACCACCCAGGTGGCGCGCGAGAAAAGCTTCCATCATGGCGTTGAAGACCAGCCGGTTCGGCTCGCGGGAGAAGCCGTGACCTTCGTCAGGAAACAGTACATAGGTGACCGGAATTCCGCGTGACACAAGCTTGTCAACCATCTGGTCCGATTCGGTCTGGGGCACACGGGGATCATTGGCGCCCTGGGCGATCATCAACGGGTCGGTGATGTTGCCGGCAGCGTGCAGCGGCGAGCGCGCCTTCAGCTCGGCGATGCCTTGCGGCGTAGTTGGGTTGCCAACGGCGCGATACAGCATCTGGCGCTCGTGTTCCCAGTGCGGCGGAATAGCAGCCAGGAGAGACTGGAGGTTGCTAGGGCCGACGATGTCGACGCCGCAGGCATAGCGGCCGGGTTGTTTCGTCAACGCGGACAGCACCGCGAAGCCGCCGTAGCTGCCGCCGACGATGGCAATGCGCTTGGGGTCGGCGATGCCGGCGGCAATGGCCCAGTCGACGGCATCGTCCAGATCGTCGTCCATCTTGCGGCCCCACTGGCCGTCGCCCGCGTTGATAAAGCGCTTGCCAAAGCCAGTCGAAGACCGGAAGTTCACATTCAAGACGGCATAACCCCGGTCTGCAAGCAACTGGTGCATGCTGTTGAAGCCGAACCGATCCCGGTCCCACGGGCCTCCATGGACTAGCAGGGCCATGGGTAGTGGCGACTTGGCCTTGAGCGGCTCGCCCGTGTCCGCATCCCGTGGGAGCGTGAGATAGCAGACAAGCTTCAGTCCGTCACGAGCGTGCACGATGGTGGACTGCATGCGCGCCATCGGCAGGTCTTGCAGCTCTGGCCGATGCACGAAAAGCTGCTCTAGCGTCTTAGCCGAACGCTCGTACAACCAGGTCACGCCTGTCTGCGTGTCTGAAGAGCTTCCAACGAGCCAGATCCTGTCATCCAGCGTGCGGCTCGAAATCCCCCACTGACCAATGTCTTGTGCATTCAAGAAGTCCACGTCGGCACGGACCGATTCGTCCAGCACATGGATGGTCGGGCGCTCGTGATGGGTCCAAAAGGCAACCGGACGGTACGTTTTCATGTCCGTGATCATGCTGTTCACGTCGGCCAAGGGGCTCGCACCAAGCACAGTGGTTTCGCGTGTGGCCAAGTCGATGGCAACCAAGGCCGACGTGTCACGGTCGCGGCTGTCGAAGGCGTACAGCGTGGTGCCGGCGGAGTCGACGTGCGCCCAACCGGTGTTACGGGCATCTTCGGGGCCTGCAACACTGCAGGTTCTCCAATCACCTGTGTCACTAGGCTCCAGCAACTGGCGCCCACCGTCTGCCGTGGGGCCCACGGCGAAGCGCACGTTGTAGCTGTCGTCCACGATGAAGCTCGCGACGCCCGGATTCTCGGCGACCAGCGCCATCTCGCCGCTAGCCAGTTCCAGTGTGAACAGATCGGCAAAGCGCTTGTCGCGGCGGTTCAGGTTGACGAGGATCTTGCCGGGCGTCTTGCGGCTGATGTATGCAATGGAGGCCCGCGTGCCATCAAAGGGCGTCAAGCACCGCTGCTCACCCGTGGCCAGTTCGACGGCGTGGAGCTTGAAATTCTCGTCGCCGTCGGTGTCCTGGCTGAATAGCAGGTAGGCGGAATCCTTGGACCAGAAATGGCCAGTCACGCCGCGGCCTGTGTCGAAGGTGACTTGGCGTGCGGCGCCCATGTCGACGCGCGGCGCTACCCAGAGGTTCATGATCTGGTCCGCGCTGGCCGCCCAGGCCAGCCAGTTCCCATCGGGGCTGATGCTGGGGTTGGCAATCGATGCGTTGCCGAACAGTAACGCACGGGGGATCACTGCACCCCCTGGGCAACGTGCAAGAGCTGCTGAGCAGCCTGCTCTGCAGCGCGGGCGTTCTCGCCCTTCTGGAATTTGGTGTACGCCAGCAGTCGCGCCTCGGCCTCGGGGTGGTCCTCGCGCAGGTGCATGAAAACGTCCTTGCCTGCGAACGGCTTGTCCTTGAGGTACTTCTCGTGCATCTCACCGAGCAGTCTTCGGATGCGCTTGTCATCCTCGTCCGTCCAACCGAACAGCTTGTTCACATGCTCGACGGGCACCTGACCGCGCAGACGAAGCACATCGCCCACGCTGGTCGGCGACTGGATAGGATTCCAAGCCGCGCCTTCAACACAAGCGCCGAGCGACTTTTCAAGAGGATCCGAAAGGTCGTCCGTGGCCTGGACAGCTTTCTTTCTCACCAACCGCCAGGCTGCCGGTGAGGGCGCGCCGCCGGCAAGTATCTCGCCGTGCAGCTTCTGGATATCCTCGCAAGCAGCGATCAGTGGTCGGGTCTGCTCGCCGCACTCCGCAAGTTGTTGCGCGACTGACGCGAGCACCTCGTTCACGACGCGGCAGCCGAGGCGGCCGGTATCGCTGCCGAGCGGGACGGATCCCAGCAACTCGCCAACGAGTGCGATGGTCCTCTCGCCGGAGAAGCGTGCCGTGGCGTAGTCGATGGCGAATGCCATCCACTGAGCCAGGCCTAGCTGAGCCTCCCATACCTGGCCATCACTGCTGTCGATGAGTGCGGCGGCGGGTGTCGCAAGCTTTCCGTTGAAGAACATTGCCCCGGGCGTCAACGTCCCGGCCTTGAAGCGCTCGTTGAGCCGCGCGAGCGCAGCAGTTCGGACTTCGGGCTTGCTGTTGAATGCGGCCAACATCTCAGGCCTCCAGGTACTTGTCAAGCAGTGCTGCGATTCGCGTCTTGGACGTCATGCCCAGCACACGCTCCTGCTCCACGCCGTCCTTGAACAGAATCAAAGTTGGCAGGCCTCTCACATCGAAGCGAGTGGTGATGGCCTTGTTCTCATCGGCGTTGACTTTCACTACCGCGGCTTCGCCTTCGTAGACATCGGCGATCTCGCCGAGCACAGGCAGCAGAGATTTGCATGGAGCGCACCATTCGGCCCAGAAGTCAACGAGCACGACGCCCTTGCGTTGATCGACGTCCGCGGCAAACGCTTGATCGGTGGTGACAACAAAATTGGTGGACATGTGAACCTTTAGTGAACAATAGCTAAAGCGTACGGGCGCGACGGGACGAATCTCAGTACGGTCTGGCCGCTAGCAGCCAGATCCGTACTGAGTCCAGTTTCATGACAGTTGCGCAAGGTCGCCGCTGCTGCGCCCTGCATTCGGTCTGACGTACAGGACGCGATCGTGATAGGCCGCCAGCGACTCCCGGTGCGCGATGCTGATGACACCGGCCTCGGGCAGATGGGTCAAGATGGCGTCGTAGAGCAGCCGCTCCGTCTCGGGGTCAAGCGCGCTCGTAGCTTCGTCGAGGAAGACGAATGCCGGCCGATGCAACAAGACCCGCGCGAACGCCAATCGCTGTTGCTCTCCGCCTGAGAGCTTTTGCTGCCAGTGGTCCGCCCGGCTGAGTGATCCTTGAAGGCGGCCCAGGCCACACGTGTGGAGAACCTCCGTCAACCTGCCCTCAGAGAACTGCGTGGGTTCCCCGGGATAGCTCAATGCTGCCGCCAAGCTGCCGCTGGGGATATAGCTGCGCTGAGGCAGGAACATGATGGAAGCATCGCGTGGCGTGCAGATCTTGCCGGAGCCATGCGGCCAGATGCCCGCGATGGCACGCAGCAGAGTGCTCTTGCCCGCTCCTGAGGCGCCGCGTACCAGCCAGCGCTCACCGCTCCCGAAGGCCACGGGCTCGACGCGCGTCAGAAGCTCGCCCGTGGGGGCGAGCAAGCAGATTTCGGTGGTGGTGATCGCGTTTTGCTCGGCCTGCGTCAGCTCGAACCCACCCATTCCCCGCGCTTCGACTTCGTCAAGCGCCGCATGCAAATCGCGCAGCCGGTTCGTGACGGCCAACCAATTCGTGAAGCCTACATAGGCCTGGGAGAAGAAGCTGAGGGCTTGCTTCAAAGCCCCAAAGGCGCCTGCGGCACGCATCATTCCACCGTACGTGACCTTTCCAGCGAAGTACAGTGGCAGCGCTGCCACCGTACTCAGAGGGTCGAAGAACAGGCCGTAGGTATTGCGAGCGGTGTCCACCTTCCAGGTGCGGGCAACGATCTGCAGGAAGTTTCGCTTCACATAGGCAAAGCGCTCGGTCAGCCGGCGGTGCTCCCGCTCGCCACCCTTGTAGAGCGCGATCTGCTCCGCGTTCTCGCGTAACTGCATTGCCAGGTAGCGGTAGTCGGCCTCTACCCCTTGTTTCTGCATGTTCAGAGCGATGAGCTTCTTGCCGAAGTAGTGCGTCACGGCGAGTCCACCGATGGCCCATGCGAAGGCGATGTAGACCATGTATCCGTACACCACCCAGGTGCTGCCGAACAGCTCGATCTCGATGGTCTGCGAAAGGCCCCAAAGCAGGATGACGAAGGTGATGATGTGCGTAACCGTGCTGACCAGGTTGCCGAAGAGATTGAGAGACGTGTCGGTGAAGATGCGCACGTCTTCGGCGATGCGCTGATCCGCGTTCAAGAGCAGCCCGTCGCGCTCGATGTCGTAGAACTTGCTGGAACTGGTCCAGCGCGCCAGGAATCGCTCGGTCAGCCATGCACGCCAGCGCAGATCCAGTATTTGCCCGATGGCGACATTGGTGATGACCACCAGACCTGACAGCACACCCACGCCGATGCCCGTCGCAAACGTGGGCAGCAGGATGTCCCACCTCTTGTTCACGATGGCGTCCGTCACCTCTCCGACCAACTTGTTTGCCCAAACCATCAAGTAGGTCACAAGGAACGTGATGCCAATGGTGATGGCCAGTAGCGCCAACGCCTTCCATTTGTCTTCGGATTTCCAGTACTGCAGAACGAAGCCGACCAGCGGGGGACGTCTCGAAGAGTCCAGCGCGGCGTGGTCGCCTGGTGCGTCTGGCGGAGTGACGTCGGCGGGCCCTTGGTGCACCGGATCCATCAGAAGGGAAGTGGTAGCGCTCATCAAAATGCCCTTGAAAATGTAGGAGGGCTGAACCGGAATCCGGTCCAACCCCTCAAGCGCGGCTGTGCTGTGGTCAGTTGAAGCTGTGCTTCGCGGTCACCATGAAATTCCGTCCTTGTATGACCGGCACGAAGCTGGCGGACGTCGTGCCGGTGTACAGCTGCCGGTCGGCGATGTTCTTCACGCCGAAGGTGAAAGACCACGCGGGCATTTCATAGAAGACGCTGGCATCGACCTGGACCTGCTTCGGGATGTAGAAAGGGTAGATCGTATTGAAGGTGCCCAGCTGTCCGCTTTCCGCCGAGACACCAAGACCGATACCAAGTCCTTTGACTTGCGGCAGGTTGTAGGTCGTCCAGAAGCTGCCCTTGTGTCGAGGCTTGCCAGGGAACACGGCGGCCGGGTTTACGACGTCCTTGGAAGTCGAATAGGTGTAGTTCATGATCGCCTGCCAGCCGGGAGCCAGTTCGCCCTGAAGATCGAACTCGTAGCCCGTGGCCCGCTGGGCCGCGCGAACGTTGTAGCAGCGATTGACCGAGTCAAAAACCAGCGTGCCTGACTGGTCGATCTGGAACGCATCGGTCGTGATCGAGAGCTTATTGCCGAAGAGCGAGAACTTCGCACCGATCTCCTTGTTCTTGCTGGAGATGGGCGGCACAAGACCACCGCCGCATTGGGCGGATGTCTGCGCGACGAAGCCATTTGCCACGTTCGCATACAACGAGACCCACGGCATGAGGCGGTAGATGACACCCACGCCGGGCGCATTGCGGCCCACGGTCACTGCCGGCGTGTTGGACACTGAGTTGAACTCCGGACTGTCGAACTTGCTCGACAGGGTGACCAGCGTGCGTCTCCAATTCAGTTGAAAAACCCAGTCCTCCCAGGAGATCTGATCCTGCAGGTACACGGCTTTTTGCGACTGCTTCGAAGTGGAGATGAACGAAAGGGTCGGATTGGCGGATTCTGCGCCGGGCAGGTCCACTGCAGCGGCCGTCGGGTACAAGGTCAAGGTCTTGGACGGGGCGCCCGAATACTGCGTCTGCGCGTAGTCGAAATTGTCGTGGTTCACGCCGACGACAAACTTGTGGTCGATATCGCCAGTGCTGAAGTGCATGCGAGCGTAGTGATCGCCGGACGTCTGAGACTGGAGCGTGCGGGAATACCCAGCACGAAGGCCAATCGTGCCGTTCGGATTGTCACGCGCAGCGCCAGCGGCGTAGTTCAGCCCCCCAGAGGAGGAGTACTGCTTCAACGACAACGTATCGTCCGCGCGCTGTAGTCGGCTGATGAACGTGATCGATGGCGTGAGCTTCTGCTCAAGTTGGTAGAAGGACCGCTTCTGTCGAACGTTAAACCCGTCGCTGGGGTTGCTAAGGGGGATGGTCGGGGTCGGCATGATGTACCCGTCTCGTCGAGCGAACGTGTACTGCGGTAGCGGCAAATGCTGCTCCTGATAGGTAACCCCGGCAATCAGATCGGTGGCACTGTCCTTCCAACGGAGTTGCGGCATGAGCGAAGCGTCTTCTCGGCCCTTGTAGCCGGCATCCGTTGTGCCTGCATGGGCTGAGGAGGCGATCAGTCGGTAGGTGAAGCGCTTGTCGTCCACAACGGCGCCAGAAAAGTCCCCGGCAATTGTGCGGTCGCTGTTCGTGCCGTACTGGACCATCACATCCCGGACGACCTCTGCCGATGGCTTCTTGAGCACGACGTTGACGCCACCGCCCAGTGAGCCGTTGCCGGCCAGAATCGCCTGCGGGCCCTTCAGAACTTCGACGCGTTCAATGCCAAAGACGTTGGCCTGGGAAGCGTTGCGGTCGGGAATGCCGTTGGTCGTCGTCGCAGGATTGTTGAAGCCCCGAACGGAGAAAGTAGGAAGGCCTTGAGGCGAATCCGAAAAGCCGATGCCGCTGACGTTGCGTAGCGTGTCCCGCAGATTCGTGGCCTGCTGTGTTTCCAGGACCTTGCTCGTGATGATGGTGACGGCACCCGCCAGATCCATCAGGTCCGTGCCGCTTCGAGTGGCAGTGTCCGAGCGGTCTGCCTTGAACCCCTTTTCGGCTTGATCGCGCTTGGCAAAGACCGTCACCTTCTCGAGTTCGCCGATGACATAAACATGCAGCACGCCCGACGGCTTCTCCGACAGCTGAAGTTTCTTGCCCGCGAGGGCCGCCTCGATGGCTTGTGCAGCGGTGAAGTTGCCTTTGATCGCCGGCGAGTTCTGCTCAGCCAGATAGCTGCGGTCGAAAATGACTGCGCGACCGCTCTGCTTTGCGATGGCGTCGAGGGTCGCAGGCAAAGGCCCCGCAGGAATGTCGAAGTGCGCCTGCTGGGTGGCCGCCAGCACCGCATCCGCAGCGACGGCCTGTGTCGCCAGCCCTCCCTGAAGAGCGAATCCTGTCAGGATGGCTGCACAGAGATCTCTATGGCGTAGAGCACGGGAACGGAGCAATGCGTGCATGGCGGGTACCAAAGTGTGGTGAATGGGTGCCGTCAGAATACTTTTCACACATCCGTCATTTCAGTACAGTTCAGCATGCCCTCAGCAATCTGTATTGAACGTCTTTTGCACACACTTTTCGGCGTTTTCCCTTAGGCGATGCCTGTGAAATCAAGCAATTTTGCGGTGGCGCCTGCTCGTTTCGACAAGTCGATGCTCGCGGAGATTGCGCTAAACAACCCAGCCGCGTCACTCGTAGAACATGTCTTCCTCTTGGTTGCGCGACGAATCCACGCGTCAAGCTTAGGCGTCGGAGCGAGGCTGCCGTCCGTAAGGTCGCTCGCAAGCTCCTGTGAAGTCAGCTCGGACACCGTCGCCCGAGCCTACGACCGCTTGGTTGCGCATGGGTTGGTCGAGGCACGGCGCGGGTCTGGCTACTTCGTTCGCGCAAGTGGTCGCTCTTCGGTACCGCGCCCGAGAGGGACGTCGCCTCTATCGGACGCCCTGGCGTCCGGCATCATGCGCTGGCGGTTGATGCTCCTAAAGACTGACCCCTCATGGAAGAGTCGTACCGGGTCAGGGGCGTTCCCTGCGTCCTGGTACGACGAAGAGATCATGGCTGGCGCGCTGCGCGGCGTTGTTCGGCAGGGGGTGAAGAGCGTCGCCGACTATTCGGATCGGCTGGGCTATCTGCCGCTACGTCAACAACTCCAAGTCAAGCTGAATGAGCTTGGTATCCTCGCTGAAACGGAGAACATACTGGTCACCAACGGGGCCACGGAAGCCATACACCTGGTTTGCCAGGCATTGTTGGCGGGAGCAGGCATCTCCGTAATGGTGGAATCGCCGACACCGCCCCTTCTCACGGATCGGCTGCTCTCGACGGGCATGTACATCCATCGCATAAATCGTCTGGCGGATGGGCCGGACCTCGATGAGATGCGTGCTGTGTGCGAAAAGCACAAGCCGCGTGCCTTCTTCTGCAGTTCAGTGCTGCATAACCCCACCTGCAGCAACATTGCTCCGCACAAGGCATTTCAGATCCTGCGCCTGGCCGAAGAGTTCGACATGTTCGTCGTCGAAGACGATACATACGGCGATCTGGTGCCTCGGGCTACGGCGTCTCCCATCTCCAGGCTGGCCACGCTGGATCAACTCAAGCGGGTCATTTTCGTCAGCGGTTTCTCCAAGACTCTTGGCCCGGGCTTACGCTTGGGGTTCGTGACCGCCAATGCTCAGCGAATGGAGTGGCTTACAACACATCGTGTCGTGCAGAACATCAGCGGCTCTGCGCTGTCAGAACGAATCCTCTACAAGGTGCTGTCCGGCGGCGAGTACCGCAGGCATTGCGAGCAACTGCGCAACCGACTGGGCGAAGCGCGCCCCGTCGTCAGTGAAGAGTTGAAGCGATGGGGCCTGACCGTCGATACCGCCCCAGAAGCCGGCATGTTCTTATGGGCATCGCTGGGCGACGGGTTGGACTCGGTCCAAGTAGCAGAACGCATGCTGGAGTTGGGGCACCTGCTGGCACCAGCGCAAGCGTTCTTGGTCGGCGATGCACCGCCAAGCTCTTACATTCGGGTCAACATCGCCGAAGCCTTGGAAAGCTCGATGCTTTCAACGCTCGGCAAGGTGCTGGGTCGAACGCCGAAAGCGAAATAGTCTTGGAGAGCGCGGCATTGGCATTGCACCTGCACACTCCCGGTGACCGCTAAAGTGACCAACCGCGATAGATCGCGCCAGCTCCGCCGCAGACAAGCAGGAGCAGCAGCGCTTGGCGCATGCGATCAGGCGCAACGCGATGCCGCAGCTTTGACCCAGCGAACAAGCCCAGCAAGCAAAACGGAAGGGCCCCGGCCGCACTCAAAAACAGATCAGGCTGGCCGTACAGCCCTGCCGCGCCGAAGGATAGCGCTCGCGTGATGCCGCTGGCCAAGATGATGACAGAGATGGTTGCGCGAAAGCGGTTTGGGTCGAAGACGCGTCGTGCAAGATAAATCGTGTAAATGGGCCCGCCGGTGCCAAAAAGAGCGCTGAAGATGCCACCGGCAACGCCAAGCGGTGCCGACCACCAAGCGCTGATCGGCTTCACTTGACCTGCTTTGGGAAGCGCGTTGTAGACGGCCACCGCGATAACGAACACGCCGAGAAAGACCAGCGGCCACTTGGGACCGAGGCCCGCCAACGACGTCGCTCCGATAGCCACGCCCAGAAACAGTGCTGGCAGCAGACGCCTGAGCTCGTCAGTGGCGACAGACCGCCAGTTGCGGGCGCCGACGAATGAGGTGCAGACCAGGTCAAGCAATACAACCATCGGCACCACAAACGACAACGGCAAGTTCTGTACGAGCAAAGGCACGGCGATCATGGCTGCGCCGAATCCGGTCATGCCAAACACGCCATACGCGACTGTGAACGTGATGGCCATGAAGGCCAAGACCTCTGCGCTCATGTCACCAGCAACGCGGTCAATACAAAGCCAGCGATGAAAAGCGTCTCTACAAGCAGCATCAACACCGGCTGCCATCCAAGCTGGAGCAGGTCTTCGAACGAGGTCTTCACACCCGCCGCAGCGATCGCGATCACCAGCAGCCAGCGAGAGGCGTCACTGGCCGCAGACACAGCCACGGCGGGGATCACGCCGGTGCTCGAGACGATCACCAGCGCCACGAAGGCGATCAGAAAGGTCGGCACCATAGGTACCTTCGCGGCACGGGCCGAACCAAGAGACGCATCCGTGCCTCTGCTTCTCACGCGCTGCAGCGCGATCGAGATCACGAGCACCACCGGCACGAGTAGCAGCACTCGGAACAGCTTGACGACGGTGGCCGTATCGGCGGCCTGTGGACCGAGCAGCATGCCCGCCGCAACGACCTGCGCGACATCATGGATAGTGCCGCCGAGGAAGATGCCGCTCAACAAAGGGCTCAGCGCCAGCAGGTGTGAAAGTAATGGGTAGAGCACCATGGCGATCGTCGAGAACACGGTGACGCCGACCACGGTGAAAAGAGTAATTCGCTCATTCTCTCGGGACTGTGGCAATACCGCCGAGATTGCCATGGCCGCGGAGGCGCCGCAAATAGCCACGGCCCCACCTGTCAACAAGCCCTCCTCGCGGCGCCGACCGAGCATTCGAGCAAGCAGCAGCCCGCAGGCGATCGTCAGCGCCAATCCCAGCGTAACGATGGTGGCGGTGCGGGCGCCAAGTTCCGCGACTTGGTCGGTCGTGATTCGAGCGCCGAGCAAGGCCACACCGACGCGCAGGACAGTGCGCCCGCAGAAGTCGACGCCGGCCCCGATCTGAGGGTTGCCATGCAGAAAATGAAAGGCCACCCCCATCAACAGTGCATACAGAAGCTGCGGGCCGCCATAGTGCTGAGAGACGAAAGTGGCGGCAAGGGCGATCGTGACGCAGACCACGGTTCCTTGCCACTTCCGAGTCACGGAGTTGAAGACGAGTGTGAGTTGACTCATGGGTTGGAAGTCGAAGAGTGCAGTGGGCGGGGACGATCAGTTCGCCGAGATCTTTCGCTTGGTCACCAGCGCCTTCCAGCGCACTGACTCACGCTGGATATCGCTGTTCAACGCGTCTCCTGCCGTGGTCGTGGCCATCATTCCTTGCTCATCGAGATAGCGCTTCATGCCGGGCTGGGCCACCGCACGTTTGACCCCCTCCACCATCTGCGCAGTGATCGGCTTGGGCGTACCCGCCGGTGCCATCAGCGCGAACCAGCCGACGAACTCAAATCCGGGCAGGCCATCCTCGGAGGTGGTCGGGACACCAGGCAAGAGGGGGGACCGATCTTTTCCGGTGACCGACAGCGCGCGAACGCGTCCACCCTTCAGCAGGGGCGAGATAGCATTGATGTTGGCAACCGCCACCTGCACGACGCCGGCCATCAGGTCCGAGTAGGCCGGACCCTCCCCTTTGTACGGGACATGCAGGATGTCAAGGCCTCCTGCGTCAGCGAATGCTTCGCCGGCGATATGGGTTTGGCTGCCAATACCGGCGGAGGCGAACTGCAGCTTGCCGGGGTTGGCCTTGACGTAGGCGAGCAGCTCCCTCGTGTTTCTCACTGGCAGGTCTGCATTGACGGACACCACCATTGGGCCACTCGCCACTTTGCTGATTAGCTCGAAGTTCTCGAGCCCATAAGGCAGCTTGCTGTAGATGTGCTGGTTGACCGTGAACATGCTGCTCGAGGCCAGCAGCAGGGTATAGCCATCGGCCGGAGATTTGGCCACCGCCTGCGCGCCGACTGCGCCACCCGCACCCGCTCGGTTGTCGACGATGACTGTCTGTTTCCACTCCCTGCCGATCTCCACCGCCAGCGAGCGGCCGAGCAGATCCGTGGCTCCACCTGGCGCGAACGGGATGACGATCTTGACGACCTTGTCAGGCCACTCGGAGGCAAGTGCTGCCGGCCCGAGCGCGAAGGAGCCGCAACATAGCGCTGCGAAGGTCGCCATTGCGCGGCGTGTCTGTGAGAAGGTTGGGTTTGCTGGCCTCATGTTTGTCTCCTGTTGTTTGTGCTTGCGCGGGTAGTGCTTCAAAAGCGTGGTCAAAGCTGTGCCCTCGGACTCTGTTGGCCCGATTCGAAAGTCCGAGAGGTAGTGGGTGGGTCGCCTAGCCGCTGCCGACCCGAATGCGCGGCTCGTCAGTACCGCAGGACACGGCCTGCAGGGCCTGCAGCAGCAACTGAGACAAGTGCGAGCGCGGGTTGTCCTTGGGCACCAGGATGCCCAGCGTGCGCGTCAGTGGTGGGTTGCCGAATGGGATGGTCCGGATTGACGACGGGAATTCGTTGCGAACGCCGCGCGACGGCACAACTGAGGCGCCGAGCCCGCTGGCCACCATGGCGACGACGCCTTCAAGGTTGTCGATTTCCATCGTCGACTTGACAGCAATCTGTCGGCGCACGATCTCCTCTTGGACAAGGTAGCCGACGCGCGCCGCACGGTTGAAGCGCACATAAGGCGTGGACTCCAGCACCTCCTCGTCGGTCGTGCCTGGAGTCGAGCGGTGTGCGATGACGACGAAGGGCTCCTCGACAAAGGGCTGAAACTCGAGCTCCGAGCGAGAAACCTCGGGCTGGGTGATGATGGCCACATCCAGCTGGCGGTGATAGACGGCCTTCTCAAGCTCATGACTCAGACCCGTCGTCACATGCACTTCGATGCCATGGCCCTGGCGCTGCAGCCGCTTGAGGGCCAGCGGCAGCAGGCCTGAAACCGATGTGTGAACGGTACCGAGCTTGAGCAACCCGACCGTTGAACCGCGCTTGAGCGCCGCACTCATGCTCTCCCAATGCGCAATCAAATCACGGGCTCGGTGCGTGAGGGCCAAACCGCTGTCAGTGAGCACCGGCGGGCGGCGGCTGCGATCAAAGATCGTGATGCCCAGATCCTCTTCGAGCGCACGCATCTGCATGCTGACGGCCGACAACGACAGTCCGATCACGTTGCCTGCTTCGTTGAAGCTGCCGCGATCGGCGATCGCGATCAAGGTGTAGAGCGTTCTGATGTCCATCGTGTCCTCGTTGGCCGCTGCGCGCTGGCCTAAAGGCCGAGCAGCCTGCGGGCATTGCCACCCATGATCTTCTCAAGATTGTCAGGCTTGATGGGCAACTGTTCGAACCACTGCTTGTAGCCCTTGACTGGACAGAACGGAAACGAGCTCGCGTACAGCATCCGTTCCGACATGAAGCCGTCCGCAGCCTTCACATACTCCTCCCAACCTGGCATGCGCGAGAAGTACATGTCGGGAGACAGGTACATGTTCGGTCGGCGAAAGCCGATGTGCAGGATCTCCGTGACCCAGGGCCAGCCGCCGTGCGCGACGATGACCTTGAGGTTCGGGAAATCAGCCAGGACCCGGTCGGTGCGGATCGGATCCGAGTAGCTGAGGTCGGGCCCGGCGGTTCCGCCCACCATCATGATCACCGCAACGCCGAGATCCTCGCAGTGGCCATAGATCGGATACAGACGCCGGTCGTCGGCATACAGGGGCACCGGGTAGGAGCCGGGCTCGATATTGATCAGCTTGAAGCCGGCCGCTACCGCCTCGTTGATCGTCCGGCAGGCTCCGACGCGCGAAGTCGGATCGATGGAAGCTGCGCCGACGAAGCGCTGCGGATGGTCGGCCACGATCTGCTTCACCTCGTCGTTGGTCACACTGCCCAGCACCCCCGCCAGCCGACCGACAACGACGCCCCGATCCACACCCGCCTCGTCCATTTCCTCCAGCAGCAGCGCCATGGACTGCTGCTGCGCGGCGGGCGACGGCTCAAAACCGACAGTGCGCGTGAAACCGTCCCGGCGCTCCCCGGCCGAGTACATCAGTGTGTTCAGGAAGCCGCCCAGTGGCGGCCGCAGTCGAAAGTCAATGATCATGGGTGTACCTTGCTGTGAGGGAGGAAGTAGGGCCTCAGCCCTACATCACCTCGTCCTTGCGGTTGTCCGTCTCGCCGTAACGATGCAGGGCCGGAGGCTTCAGGCCTGCATACAGCGCCTCGATGCCGGCGTTGATCTGCTCGCCATGCTGCGCGAACAGCGAATTGCCTTCGAGATCGCTCTCGACGATGAAGGGCCCGAAGTTCTGCACTTCGAACAGCCACATCGCCTGCGCGATGCCCAGCTCGTCAAGCCAGTGCACCTCGCGAACCTTCTTGATGCCGCGCCCCAACAACGCACCGGTGCCGTAGCCCACCGTCGTCAGGTAGATCGCCCCGCCGGGCGCGAGCACCCGCTTGTAGTCATCGGCGGGCATGCCGCCCTTGCCGATGATGATGCTGCAGCCCGTCTTCTCGATCCAGCTGGGGATCCATTTGGAGAAACGGAAACTCGCGGTGGCGGTCACCGCGCCAACCCGGAAGCCGCCCTCACCATCGGGCGCCGCGGCCGGGGAGCAATGAAAGTTGACGTTGCTCAGCGAACGCAGGTCGACCGGCAGAGGAACACCTTCGTCCAGCACCTTCTTGTACACGCCCTCGCGGGCCGTGTAGACCAGCCCGTTGAGGTAGACGGCCGCACCGAGCTCCAGCTTGGCGACGTCTTCGCGTCGAGCCGGCAAATCAAGATGAAAGATCTTCATCTCGTCCGACTGATCGGTTGTGTTCTCTACCATTCGACCGTCTCCCTGCGCATATAGGGCGTGAACCACTGTGGATCCGTTCGGTATTCGATCGTGCCGTCTGGATGGATGCGCGCGGTAGCGCGCCTTGAGGACAAGCAGAAGGTGTGGATGCTGACCGGCATGCCGCCGGTGTGCGTATGGCCGACCTCGATGTGGCAGTCGACCACCATCGATGATCCGACGAAGCCCATCGCGCCCATGCCGATCGAGTTGCCGAGCTTCATCAGCTCCAGCTCGAGCTTGGCGATACCCGGGTCGGGATTACGGTCTCCCACAGTGCGCAGGCAGGCGGCTTGCTTGCCGAGCTGCATGCAGGTGTCTTTGGAGCCGCCGATGCCGATGCCGACGATGGCGGGCTGGCAGGCCAATCCGCGTTTGCCGAAGGCGATCAGGGTGTCAAGTACGAAGCGCTTGATGCCGTCGACACCATCACCCGGAAACAGCATGCGGTAGTCGGTGCCGAACAACCCGCCCTTGTGCACGGTGGTGATGTCGATCCAGTCTTGCTCAGGCTCGAACGACCACTCGATCTCGGGCGCGTTGATACCGACATTGTTGTTGTTGTCAGTGCGCCAGAGCGGATGCACGCGATTGGGCCGAAGCGGCACAAGCTGGGTAGCGTCTGCCGTCGCCTTGCGCAGTGCACGCTCGACGGCGACGAAGCCCGATTCGATACTGGCCTCGTTGCCGACCTTGACGTAATAGCGGGGCAGCCCGGTGTCGGCGCACATCGGGCGGCGGTCCTCGTCGGCAGCTTCCCAGTTGTCAATCATCGCGTGAATGACGAAGCGGGGCAGCTTGCCGGTCTCGGTCTTTTGCAGCGCATTGATGCCGTTCTTGTAGTCGGCAGGAATTTCGATCGCAGCGCGCTTCATGATCTCGAGAGCCGCCTCCTCGACCTTCTGTATGGGGATCTTCATGGCACCCTTTCTTTAGCTTTGCGGGATGCCGGCCTCGCCGCTGATCAGCGACTGGCCGGGGCGAACAATGTCGAACGAGACGGGGACCATCTCCAGATGAACCTCATCGACCACCGCGGCGACGCGGGTGTAGCAGCTGGTCGCCAGATCGCCGGGTTCAGGGAAGTCCTCGCGGAAATGGGCGCCGCGGCTGTTTTCGCGGGCCAGCGCTGAGACGGCGATGACCTTGGAGATATCGACCAGGCTCTCCAGGTTCAACCAGTCGTGCCAAGTCATGTTGTAGCGGCGATCGCCGTCGGACACGCCCATTGCCGACAGCGCAGCCCGGTGCGAGGCGACCTGCTGCAGGCCATGCTCCATCGCGGCCTTGTTGCGCAATACCCCTACGTCGTCCCACATCGTCTGTGCCAATGCGTCGCGCAAATCGTGGATGGCCCCCGTGGGGCGCGAGAACGGATACTCCGCCCGCGCTACGCCCTGCTCGATCACACGGCGGTCCGGATCGCGCCAGCGGCCCTCGCGCTTGACGAATGCAGCCATCGAGTCGCCGGCAATACCGCCAAACACGGTCGAATTGGCCACGCCGTTGCCGCCAAGCCGGTTCGCGCCATGCACGCCGCCGCAATCCTCGCCCGCAGCGAACAGGCCCGGCGATGCAGTTGAGCAGTCGACCTCGAACTCGACCCCGCCCATGAGGTAGTGGGCTGTTGGCACCACCTCGACCCTGCCACCGGCGAGGTCGAAGCCGCAGTCCCTGCAGCGGTTGACCATGCCGGGGAATGTCTTGGCCACCTTCTCGGGACCAAGATGGCTCATCTGCAGGTAGATCCCTCCCATCGGACCGGTGCGTCCTGCCCGCATCTCGGCGTAGATCCCCCGGCTGACCACGTCGCGCGTGGCCCGCTCGCCGCGCGGGTCGTAGTTGTTCATGAAGCGATCGCCGGCCCGGTTGAGCAAATAGCCGCCCGCGCCTCTGAGGCCCTCCTCGAGCACAGTGCCGGTCATGCGCGTGTCCTCGCCGCCGAGCAGGCCGGTGGGATGGAACTGCACCATCTCCATGTCGCGCAGCTTCAAGCCATAGCGCAGTGCCATGGCCAAGCCGTCGCAGGTCTTGTCACCCGAGGGCGTGTGGTAGCGGTACATGGTTGGTCCGCCCCCGGTCGCCAGCAGCACGGCCTTGGCCTGGACAAGGCGGTATCCGCCGGTGCGCATATCGATGAACAGCACGCCGGCGATTCCCGAGCCGTCGGCAGCCGGAATCAACTCGATGGCGCGGTGCTCCTCGAGCTCGTCGACATCGAGCGCCCGCACCTGCTCCATCAGGCGGTTGATGATCTCGATGCCGGTCAGGTCCGCCTTGTGCACCGTACGATCGAAACTCTGGCCGGCAAACGCCTTGGAATGCAGGCTGCCGTCCGGATTGCGGTCGAAGAAGCAGCCGATCTCGTTCTCAAGTTCGCGCACGCGCTCGATCGCACCCTCGACCAGGCGCCAAGCCAAGTCCTGCCGCGGCAGCCACTTTCCGCCCTCGATCGTGTCCATGAAATGGCGCTCGACGGAGTCGCCGGCCGACAGCGCGACGTTGTAGCCCCCCTGGACCATGCGCGTGCAACCGCATTTGCCAAGCAGGCCCTTGACCGTCACCGTCACCTGCAGATCCGGGTTGGCCTTCTTCGCATGCAACGCGGCGAACAGTCCGGCGCCGCCGGTTCCCAGGACCAGGATGTCGGTCTTGTAAGTTTCAATATTCATTCAGATCACTCCGGCCACGAAAACCAGCCCGACCAACAGCGAGGCGGCAAAACCCCAGCCAATCCACGACAGCCGCGCATTGCGGGTCGAGCTCCACGGCAGCAGCTCCATCGCCAGCAGGCGAAGGCCGAAACTCATGTGTATCGACAGCAGCACGACGAGACTCCACTCGCCGAACTTCATCAGCGGCATCTCCGACAGCTTCAAGAAACTGTCGAAGCGCCCGCTGCGCTCGAGCGCCATGCCGAGCACATAGAAATGAAACGGCAGGAAGATGCCCAGGGCCAAACCCGACAGGCGGTGGCCCACGAAAGCCCAATAGGCGCGGTGATTGCGTGGCGACTTCATGCGGCCAGCCCTCCGACCGCAACCACAGCACGTAGTCCCATCGCCAACAGCAGCAGGCCAAAGCCCAAGCACAGCCATGACGCCGTGCGCCGTCCGAGGCCGGTCCACTCGATCAAGACGTTGCGCAGGCCGATCGGCACGTGGATGCCTACACTCAGCACGAACAGGGTGTAGAACGCGATCCAGCCCCAACTGCCCTGCGTTCGAGCGAGCACCTCTGCGGCGCTGAGGCCGCCACGCACAGCGTACAGGACCAGGCCGACATGGATGAGGACGAAGGGAGCCATGATCATCGCGCTCAGGCGCTGAAGGGCGAACAGGCGAGGTTCCATCTCACCCCCCCTTCAAGAACAACTTGAGCGCATTCTTCTTGAGGCCGGCGATGCTGCCGGTCGGGCTCAGGCTGACCGGACAGTGAGTCATGCAGCTGCCTTGGCTGTGGCAGGAATTGCAGCCACTCCCCGAGGTCGCCTTGCGCAGCACATCCTTGGTGTCGGCATGGCGCTCGTCGTTGAACAGGGTCCAGGCGCGGTTCAATGCCGCGGGTCCCAAGTAGTCCTTGTCCCAGGAGACGACGTCGCAGGCCGCGTAACAGACTGCGCAGTTGATGCATTCAATTGCCGCATCAGCCATCTTGCGCTGGCGACTCTGCGGGGAGATCTTCGCGGGCGGGTCCTCGCGTGTAGCCGTGCCGATAAAGGTGTTGCCGGCCTTCTTCCATTTGGCAAAGAACTCGCTCATGTCGACGACGAGGTCCTTGATCCGAGGCACGTTGCGCAGCGGCTCTATCACGATCTCTCCGCCCTCCTGAACACGGCTCACATGGGTGCGGCAGGTCCAGCGGGGCTTGCCGTTGACCGTCATTGCGCAGGACCCACAGACGCCGACGCGGCAGGCGAACCGGTAGGACAGGGTCGGCTCGTGGTGGCGTTGGATTTCGGTGACCACATCGAGAACGGTCTGGTTCTCGCGCCAGGGGATCTGGTAAGTCGTCATCTCGCCGTCGCCGGAGCCGCGGGAAATGCGGACGGTCAGCAAGCGCGGGTCATTGCTTGTCGTGGTCATCATGAGCTTTCAGCAACAGGGGCTGGCGGTGCCTCCAAACATTGAGAAAAGTCTATTTGTTGACCGAAGCTAAAACAACGTTATTTAAGTTGATATTTATTGAATCAAAAAGAAGGGTTGCTCTCGAGCGATTGGTGCGCCGAAAACGGACGGAAGAGTTAGCCAGGCTTCGCCCGGGTTCCCGCTTGCAGCCGAGCGCTTGCGGCAGATCACACGCACTCGACAGCACCAAGCCTGCGCCGCCAAGTTCAGAAAATATCGATTTAGGGATTGGTCCTTAAGTAGATCTGCAGATCTAGACTTGCTCGCGACACAGCCCATCACTGAAGCGAGCGCCTCGTCGTTGGGACGGGCGGCTACGCATCGAAGGAGACTCAATGCTTGGAGCAGCACTTGTCGCGAAGGCCCTCAAACGCCAGGGCGTTAGCACGATCTTCAGCCTATCGGGCAACCAGATCATGCCAATCTACGATGCCTGCATCGACGCCCGGATCCGCATCGTGCACGTTCGGCACGAGGCTGCGGCAGTGTTCATGGCCGACGCCTGGGCGCAAGTGACCGGAGAGATCGGGGTGGCCCTGCTCACAGCCGGGCCCGGTGTGTCCAATGGCATAGCTCCGCTCTTCTCGGCGCGCCTGTCGGAAAGCCCGGTGCTGCTGCTGTCCGGCGATTCGCCGCTGAACGAAGACGGCATGGGTTCATTCCAGGAGATGGACCAGGTCACCATGTCGCGTCCGCTGACCAAGCTGTCAGAGCGCGTGCGCGTCATCGAAGCGCTGGCGCCGGCGGTCGACCGCGCGATCGCCACCGCGCTGGCGCCGCGCCAGGGTCCAGTTCATCTGGCCCTGCCCTTCGATCTGCTGACCGCCGAATCGGGGCTTGATGAACTCCCAGCCATGATTGAACCCGCCGCGCATTCGCCCCTGCCCAGCGCCGCCCTTGCCGAGATCGCCGCACTGCTGGGCAGCGCCAGCAAGCCGCTGATACTGGTCGGACCGGCGGACTGCCGCGCACACCGACAGACGGCGTTGAAGCAGTGCAGCGATGCGCTGCAGGTCCCTATCATTCCCATGGAAAGCCCCCGCGGCCTGCGCGATCCGTCGCTGGGCGCCGTGGCGGCCTGCATTGCAGAAGCCGACGTGGTCGTGCTGCTCGGCAAGCAGATCGACTTCACCCTGGGTTTCGCACGCAGCGCCTTCGCAGCCGGGGCGCGAGTTGCCGTGATCGACCCGGAAGCCCAGGCGCTCGACCGCGCGACACGGCTGCTTGGCCCCAAGCTGAGCGTGCGCTGCCAAGCGGACACCGCGGAAGCCCTTGCCTCGCTGTGCGCCACTGATCGGGGCCACAAGCCTGATCGCGCCGGCTGGAGCACACAGGTTGCTGCCGCGCGAGCGGAACGAGGCCTGGCGACGCCGGAACCATCCAGCGCGATCAGCTCGCCGGCACTGTGCCAAGCGGTGCAGACGCAGATCGATGCCAGTGAGAACACCATCCTTGTCTGCGACGGCGGCGAGTTCGGCCAATGGGCACAAGCCTTCTGCAGTGCGCCGATACGGCTGATCAATGGCATGTCAGGCGCCATCGGTGGCGGCATCTGCTACGCGATCGCGGCCAAGATCGCACGGCCAGACGCGCAGGTCGTGCTGCTGATGGGCGATGGCACCGCTGGCTTTCACTTCACCGAGTTCGACACCGCGGTTCGCGAGGGCGCGGCGTTCACGGCCATCATCGGCAACGACCTTCGCTGGAATGCCGAGCATGTGATCCAGATGCGCACTTATGGGGCCGACCGTCTGATCGGCTGCAGCCTCAGCGAGACCGCGCGCTATGACCGCGCCGCCGCAGCATTGGGCGGCTACGGTGCGAGCGTTGATCGTGCAGATCAGTTGGTACCCGCGCTCCGCGCGGCCATGGCCAGCGGTCGGCCAGCCTGCCTCAATGTACAGATTGACGGTCAGCCTGCCCCCGTTTTCACAGGTAAAGCCGTGGCTGCCACCCACTAGCCCATCACGATTGTCGGCCCAGGCCGGCAGCAATGCAGGCCGGCACCGAAGGGTACGACGCATGTCGCTGCCCTGCGAGGCCGGGCTGGCCTCCCCGCAAAAATCTGGACGGGCTGGGGGCACCGTCGCCCATAAAAAACAGGAGACAAGATGCAGACCACGCCCACCCTGAAGGTGCTCGGACCCAGTTTGGCCGGCGCGCTGGCACTGACAGCCGCAACGGCCCACGCCCAGACCCAGAACTATCCCGTCAAGCCAGTCTCCATCATCGTGCCGTTCAGTGCAGGCGGCGACGCGGACCAGTCCGCACGCAACCTGATGGTCACGGCCCAGGAACTGCTCAAGCAGCCGATCGTCATCGTTAATCGTCCCGGTGCCAATGGCGCGATCGGCTCGCAGGCGGTGCTCGCGGCACCACCGGACGGCTACACCCTGCTGCTGGCTCGCGTCGGCTCCCAGGCCATACTTCCAGCGTTGAAGCCGCCGGCGACGCTGAAATACGCCTGGAATGACTTCACGTTCATCGGACTGCTCGAGGTCAACCCGGTCGTTTGCGTGGTCCACCCGGACTCGCCCTACAAGACCCTGTCTGACCTGAGCAAGGCACTGAAGGCGCAGCCAGGCAAGCTGAACTATGCGTCTTCAGGGCCGGCCACGGTCCAGAATTTCGCGCCCCAGGTGCTGCTGCAAAGCCTAAAGCTCAAGCCCGATGCGGCTGTTGGCGTGCAGTACAAAGGCGGCTCCGAGGTGGCCATGGCGGTGCTGACGCGGGACGTGGATTTCGCGTGCAACAACCTGAGCTCCATGGCGGGCAACATTTCGGGTGGCAAGCTGCGTGCGCTGGTGACGACGACCACCGAACGGCTCAAGCAGTTTCCAAGCGTCCCCACGGCCAGCGAGGAAGGCCACCCGGACATGGAAGCCGTGGTCGGCTGGAGCGCGCTCTATGGACCCGCCAGAATGGAGCCCGAGGCAGTCAAGCGCTGGGTCGACGTGCTCAACAAAGCCGCTGCCGATCCCCGCTGGATCACCGCCAACGGCACGTACGGCGGCATCCCCCGCGTGATATCACCCGCCGAGACAGAGAAATTTGTGAATGTGAGCTTCAATCTATACCAGAAGCTGGGGCAGAAGCTGGGCATCGACTTGAACTGACGGAACAGGCGCCGAGGGCCTGCGCCCCCGGCGCCACTACCGCATCAAACTTAAGCCGTGTTCACTCAAGACCGCCTTGGCACACATACTTCAGGTGCATGTAGTCATCGAGGCCGTGTACCGAGCCCTCGCGCCCATAGCCTGAAGCCTTGACGCCGCCGAACGGCGCAGCCTCCGAGGTCAACACGCCCTCGTTGATGCCGACCAAGCCCACCTCAAGAGCGCGTGTCACACGCCAGATCCTGCGAACGTCCTGTGAATAGAAGTAGGCCGCCAGTCCATACGGCGTGTCGTTCGCCAGCGCAATCACTTCAGCCTCGTGGGCAAAGCGCTGGATAGCGACCAGCGGACCGAAAGTTTCCTCGACGCAGCAAGCCATGGAAGGGTCCGCGTTGACGAGCACGGTGGGTGCCATATACCGGGGGCCCAATGTATCTAGCCGCCGTCCGCCGGTCAGTACTCGCGCACCGCGCGCCAAGGCGTCGTGCAGATGAGACTCGACTTTTTCGACGGCGCGTTGATTGATCATCGGCCCGATCTGCGAGTCGGCGAGTCGCGCTGGCCCGACGATCAGCGCGCCGACCCGGCGCGCCAACTGCGCGGCGAAGGCATCGTGGACGTCTTCGTGCACATACACTCGGTTCGGGCTGACACAGGTCTGGCCTGCGTTGCGGAACTTGGCAGCCATGAGACCCTCGACCGCAGCGTCGATGTCGGCGTCCTCGAACACGATGAAGGGCGCATTGCCGCCCAGCTCCAGCGACAGCTTCTTCAAGGTGTCGGCCGAGCGCCGCGCAAGATGCTGGCCCACCGGCGTCGAACCCGTGAAGCTGATCTTGCGCACACGAGCGTCGTCGAGCCAGACGTCGACAACGGCAGGGGTGCGCTCGCGCGAGGCTGTCACCACGTTCAACACACCGGCAGGGATGCCGGCCAACAAGGCCAGTCCCGCCAATGCCAGGGCGCTGAGTGGCGCGTCTTCAGCCGGCTTGCAGACGACAGTGCAGCCGGCTGCCAGCGCCGGCGCGATCTTGCGCGCGATCATGGCGGCCGGGAAGTTCCACGGTGTGATCGCCGCAATAATCCCGGCCGGCTCCTTGATCACCAGCATCTGACGGCTTGACACCGGCGACGGGATCACGTCGCCGTTCGCGCGTGTCGCCTCCTCAGCAAACCATTCGATATAGCTGGCTGCATAGGCGATTTCGCCGCGGGCCTCCGTCCAGGGTTTGCCTTGCTCGCGCGACAGTAGTCGGCCGAGATCGTCCTGGTGCTCGATCACCAGGTCGTGCCAGCGCTTGAGCAGCCGAGCGCGCTCTTTTGCGGGCATGTCGCGCCAGGCGGGGAACGCCGTATGCGCGGCCTGGACGGCCGCCTCTGCATCGCAGGCCGCACTGTCGGGCACACGCGCCACAACCGAGCCATCGGCCGGGTCGAGCACTTCAAACTCTTGCGCTGCCTGCGCGGCCTGCCAGCGACCGCCGATCAGGTTCAGCGTCTGCAGAAGGTTTGCCTGGGTCAGGTCAAGCGAAATGGCATTGATCATGGATTGCGTTCAGTGGGATGAGGCAGCAATTTGCCGCGGTTCATCAAGTCCTGGGGGTCGAGGGCTCGTTTGAGCGCCTGCATGACTCTGAGCTCGGTCCTGCTTTTGAGTGCGAACACCTGCTGCGCTTTCAACTGTCCCAGGCCATGCTCGGCAGAGATCGAGCCGCCAAGCTCGGAGACCATCTCGTAGACGCGGCGGCTGACCGCCTTCATCGCAAGCTCGAAGTCCTTGGCAGCCGCGCCGCGTGGCTGCAGCACGTTGTAATGCAGGTTGCCGTCACCAACATGGCCGAAGACGATCACGCGCGCGCCCGCAAGGGTTGCGGCAATGAAGGCACCAGCGTCATCGAGAAAGCGGGCCACTTTGGACAATGGCAGCGCGATGTCGTGCTTGACGATAGCGCCTTCGGCGCGTTGCGCCTCCGTCACACGCTCGCGGAGCGACCAGAACTGGCCCACTTGCGCCAGACTTTCAGCGATTGTCGCGTCGCGCACAAGGCCGGCCTCCAGTGCCTCGCCGAGCACATGCTCCATCTGCGCTCGCAGATCCAGCGAGGCCATCGAATCGCTCCATTCGGTCAGCACGTACCATGGGTGCGGCTCAGTCAGGGGGTCCCGCCCCTGTTGGTGATGGGCCAACACCAACTCAAGCATCGGGCGGCTGATCAATTCGAACGAGCTGATCCTCTCGCCCACCCGCGCGCGCAGATGTCGAAGCAGCTCCACAGCCGCGCTCGGGCTGTCGACGGCAATCCACGCCGTCGAACTCGCAGGCGTCATGGGATAGAGCTGAAGCACAGCGCGCGTGATCACACCGAGCGTTCCTTCTGCACCGATGAACATCTGCTTGAGGTCGTAACCGGTGTTGTCCTTGCGCAGGCCCCGCATCAGATTCAGCACTTCACCGTCAGCAAGAACGACCTCGAGCCCCAAGACAGCGCTGCGTGCGTTGCCGTAGCGCAGTACGTTGACACCCCCGGCATTCGTCGAAAGATTGCCGCCGATCTGGCAACTGCCCTGCGCACCGAGCGCAAGCGGAAAGTACGCACCGGCCGCAGCCGCCGCGTCCTTGACCTGCTGCAGCACGCATCCAGCCTCAACCGTCATCGTCTGATTGAGCAAGTCGACATCGACGACCCGATTCATGCGCGACAGATTCAGCAACAGTTCTCCACCGAGTGACATTGCGCCGCCCGCCATGCCGGTCATCCCTCCTTGGGGGACGACAGGTACACCGTGTTCCGCGCAGAGTCTCACCACCGCTGACACCTCGGCAGTGCTGGCGGGCCGCGCCACCGCCAATGGCAAGCCCGGCGAAACGCCGCTCCAGTCGGCCGCATAGCCACTCATTTGGTCAGGCTGATCGATCAGCCCATAAGAGCCCAGCAGATCGCGCAGCGACCGCATCATCGTCTCGTTGCGGGCGAATAGCGCGGGGTTATGAAATGGCATCGTGTGAGGGGGGAGCATCGCAGGCGCGGAGAAGGGCCACCGCAGTCTAGAGGCCCGAGCGCCGCGGGACACCCGCCATCAAATCGATATTTTCTGAACCAAATGTCCAGTCGAATCTATTGATAGACGGTATCAAAAGCGCTGCTTCAGCGCGCAATTGACGTCCCAGCATCTATCCGGCGTTGCAGGCGCAATCCATGGTCAATTCAGCTCGCTTCATGGCCGAATGTTGAAAGGCCACTGCAGAGATCCCGAGCCTATCCACCAGTTTCGAGCGGGTATGAAAGTGAACGAGCAAATCTTCAGGGATTTCGTCACTTCGGTGCCGACGAACGGCTTTAGGTCAGTGAAACTGCGGCTCCAGGCGTCTGCAACGGGTCAGCGCCGTCGGTGGAGATGCTCGACCGCGAAGGCGCTGGACCTGTCGGGCTGGATGCTGCGAACGGCCGCTTCCAGGTGGAGCGGTCCATCGAAGGGGTCGCGGCACAAGCCAAAGTGGCTCCTGGTTGCGGCTCAGCGAATCAAAAACAATCGTCCCCTGACCGCCATCACCGACGATGCGATCAGCAACGTGGAAGTCAGCAGTAGGTGGCGGAGCTGCCGCCGATTCGATGACGACAGTCAGGAATGTGCCGAGGCCGTGTGAGAACTCAATCTGACAGGAATTGGGCGAATGAGGCTGCCGCGCGCGGTGCCCAGAGGTCCGTTTCGGGCCGTATGGACGGCGATATACCTTTGCCAATCAGAACTGCGTCACCTGGCTTGGCGCATCTGATGTGGCTACTGAGCGCGCAAAAGGACTGCATCAAGCCCTGATCAACCGCATGGCGGTTATCAACTGTTCGATCCCCAGGATGCCCATCACTCGTTTGATGTTGTAGGCCAGCACGTGCAAGCTCATCTCCGTGCCAACGTTGGCCAGCCTCCTCGTTAAGAAGTGCGTCGAGCCCATCCAGTGCTTGGGCGTGCCGAAGACGTGTTCGACTGTGCGCTTGCGTACCTTCATGGCATCGGGGTTGCGATCCAGGCGCTGCTGTACGGCTTCCAGCACCGACTCATGCTCCCAGCGTGAGATGCGCCGATGTTGGCTGGGCGTGCATTGGGCTTTCATCGGGCATTGCCCGCACGCACTGCTCCAGTAGCGGTGCATCAGCAGACCCCCCTCCAGGCGGCTGAACCGGTAGATCGCACGCTGCCCCGCCGGGCAGCGGTACTCGTTATCGCTGGCGATGTAGACGAAGTCCGCCTTGTCGAAGCGGCCTTCAGCCCTGGCGCCTGAGGTCATGGGCTTGGGCAACATGACCGTGATGCCCGCATCGTCGCAGTCTTTGATCTGCTGCCCGCTGTAGTAACCCCGATCAGCAACGGCCTGCAGCGTGACCTGGCCCATGGCCTTCTTGGCCGCCTGCGCGACCGGACTCAGTTGCGCACGCTCGTTGCCGATGTTCGTGACTTCGTGCGTCACGATCAGGTGGTGCTTGGCATCCACTGCCGCCTGCACGTTGTAGCCCACCACCCCGGTGGCCTTGCCTCTCGAGCTCATCGAGCGTGCGTCCGGGTCCGTCAATGACAGTTGCCCATCGGGCTTGTGCCGAGTTGCTGTTTGATCTCGTCGAGTTGGCGCATCTGCTGGCGCAGCCACTCGATCTTGCCCTTCAGCCGCGGTGTCCTGGCTTCCACCTCTGGGGGCTGCGTGCGATCCGCTGTCTCCAAGGCATCCAGATAGCGTTGAACGTTCTGCTCGACCTGCTCTTGGCGCTTGTCGATCTTGCCCATCGAGAAGTTGCGATCACGGCTGTTGACCGCCTTGAACTTGCTCCCATCGATCGCCACCAGCGCTTGCGAGAACAGCTTGAGCTCGCGACACAGTTCAACGAAGCGCCGGCACACACCTTGCGAATGCCCTGGCCCTTGTCACGCCTGAAGTCTGCAATCGTCTTAAGGTCCGCCGCCAAGCGACCCGTCAACCACATCAGCTCCACGTTGCGCTGGCATTCGCGCTCTAGGCGCCGGCTCGACTGCACGCGGTTGAGATAGCCATAGATGTAGATCTTCAGCAGCACCGCCGGGTCATACGATGGCCGTCCCGTCAACGCTGGCGTCGCTCCCGCGAATTCCAGCTTCACCAGGTCAAGCTCAGCGACAAACGCTTCAACAACCCGCACCGGATTGTCCTGCGCAATGAAGTCGTCCAAGCACTCCGGCACCAGCGTCACCTGCGTTCGTTCCTGCCCTTCGATGAACCTCGACATATCGACTCCCGAACTCGATATGTCTAAGAACTCTACAGATTCAGCACCGCAGGTGTGAGGGGGGTTTCACACAGCCTCTGCCCATTGCAGTCACCCGACACTTCGCCCCGACGCGGCGGACCTTGTCATCTGGCGACCCACCGAATTGGCGCGGGCCTCAGGCGCCGAATGTGGTCTTCTTGTCGTCGGAGAACTCGTCGTAGCTGGGGATGTAGTGCTGAATGAAGACCAGTCGTTGGGTGCCGGCGAGTTTCCGTGGAGACTGGATGTCTTGCCCTCATGGCATCAACGTTCGCCGCCTAGCCTCCAGAATTGCATCCTCTCGCGTGCGCACGTTCAACTTGGAGAAGATCGCCTTCAAGTGATGCTTAACGGTTTCTGGGGACAGCAGCAGGTTCTTGGCAATCAGCTTAGTTGTGTGGTCCTTGGCGAGTTCGCACAGCACGTCAACCTCGCGTGGCGTCAGCGGGCTGGCGGCATCACCCAGAGCACGGCTGCGAAAGCGCTGCTCCCAGGTGTGCACCAGTGCCTGGGCCCATGGCAGCTCGAGCATTTGGGCGGTCACGGGGGCCCCTGAAAGCCAGACGCGGACCTGCGCGATCAGCTCGGCACCGAAGTCCAGAAAGGGCTGAATGGCGCCGCTGTGCGCGCCCAGGGCCAAGGCCTGCAGCAAAGCGCGCTGGGCGCCTGCGGCATCGCCCAGCGCCTCGCGCGCGCGGGCCGCCATCAGCTGCGCGCACAGCTCGCCGAGGCGATGGCCGGAGCGCCTGGCCAGGCCCAGCAGGGCCGTGGCCGTCGTCTCAGCCGCCGCCGCATCGCCCTGCCCCATCCTCACAAAGAAGCTGGCCCGCGCCAGCGCCTCGACCGAGATCCAGGGGAGCGCAAAGGGCTCCTGGGCCAGGGCCCACAGCTCGTCGAGCTTGACGCGCTCGGCCAGCGCCTGCGCACCGGCCAAGTCGCCCAGGCGTGCCAGCAATTGCACTTGCGCCGCCCCGGCCAGCATCTCCAGATGCGGCAGGTTTTCCTCGAAAGCCAGGTGGCGGGCGCCCTCCAGCAGTTCCATTGCGCGATCCGCATGGCCCAGCGCGAACTCGCACAGCGCGGTCTCGACATGGCCGGCGTGCAGCACCTCCAGAAGCCGCGTCGGTGCCCACGGTGCCATGGCCGAGAAATGTTCCAGTGCGGCCTCGGTCTCGCCGCGCAGCCGGGCGATATGACCCAGCAGGCTGCTGACCAGGCGGCTCAGCGAGCCCTGGCGGAAGTTGAGGAAATTGGCGTCTTGCTGCAGCGACTGGCGTATGTCGCGCTCGGCCTGCGCCAAGTCGCCGCGGGCCAGGGCGCTGCGTGCGTGGTAGGTCCAGATCCAAGGGCTGTTGTAGGTGTAGGCACCGCTGGCGAACACCGCCTCGACCTCGCGGATACGGCGCTCGCAGCGATCGACCGGGCCGTAGCGGTGCAGAAAAAAGATCTCGATCGGCACGGTGCAGCCCAGTGGCCGCTGGTCCTGCGCGGCATGGGCGCGTGCCAGCTGCCGCGCCTGGTCCAGCACCGACCAGGGCGAGAAGCGCAGGTGGTGCTCGGCCGGGTTCATCTGCATCATGCAGCGCGACACCTCCAGATCAAACCGTGCGGGGTCGTCGGCCGCCGTGTCGGCGTCGCGGATCTGCTGCTCCAGCCGCTCGAACTCCAGCGCCGCGCTGGCCGGGTCGGCCTCCAGCACCTGCTGCACCAGTTGCAGCAGGCGCAGCCGCGGCCGCTTGCGTATCGTTGCCTCGGGCAGTTGCTGCAGGAGCAGCCGTGAGCGCACCGCACCCTCGTTCGCAACGAGCAGAAAACCGCCTGCTTCCTCGATCAGGTCGGCCCCCATGTCCAGCCGGCCACCGGCCACCGCATGGGCTACCGCCTCGTGGAGATGGCCGCGCTCGGCCAGGTGGCGGGCCGCACGCAGGTGCAGGCCGGCCATGCGCCCCGGTGAATCCAGCTCGGCGGCATCGATCAGATAGTCGCGCAGCAACGGGTGTAGCCGCGCCGACCAGGGCGCTTCCTCGACCACGGCAATCGGCTTGATGCGCGCCAGTTGCTGGATCAGGGCCAGGCTGTCGTCGCGGCCACGCAAGGCATTGGCGCTGGCCACATCGACGGTGTCGAGCACCGCCACATCGCCCAGAAACTCGAGCATCGCCACCGGCAAGGTGGCCAGCACCTCTTCGGCCAGGTAATCGAAGATCTGGCGGCGCGGAATCTTCGCCCGCGCATCGACCGTCCAGTCGGTCGTCGCCGCGCCGCCGCTGGCGCGCAGCCGGGCCAGTTGCAGCGCGAACGGCCAGCCATCGGCATAGGCGGCGACCTGCTGCGCGGCGGTCTCGGGCAGGGCGTCGCACAGCAACAGCACAGACTCGTCGCGGGTGAAGCGCAGCAGCTCGGCATCGACCAGGCGCACCTTGCCGGCCAGCTGCAGCCGGGTCAGATGTTGGTGAGGAGCTTCACGGCTGGCCAGCACGATACTGATATGGGGCGGCGCGGCCAGCACCAAGTCCTCTACGATGCCGTCCACGGCGACGCTGGACGCGCATTCGTAGTCGTCGATGCAGATCAGCAGCGGCTCGCGCAGCTCGGCCAGGCGCAATGCACAGGACTGGCTGGCAGCCTGGTCCAGCTTGCAGCGGCCCAGCGCGGCCTGCAGGTTCTCGGCGAACAGCACCGGGTCCTTGTCGCGCTCGTCGCAGTTCAGCCAGGCGACCTGGCTGCCCTCGCCGCGCCTGTAGTCGGCCAGTTGTGCCAGCACCGTGGTCTTGCCGAAGCCGGCCGGGGCGCTGAGCAGAGTCAGCCGGGCGGAGCTGGGGGCGGCGTTGAGCAGCCGATCGATCACGCGCTGACGCCACAAGGCCTCATCGACATGCACGATCGGTTCAAAGCGCAGGGCGGGGTCGGCGGGCGATGTCATGCCGATTGATTGTGCATGGCACCCTCGGTAGTAGCCCGGCCTCATGCGGCCGGGTTTGCCCCATCCCCCGTTTTTGCCAGGCGTGCCCCCCGCCGGATCCGTTGCCCAAGCGGTCTGCCTCGCCCAGACTTCATTCACCCCAATGCCAACTTCGAAGGACTCTTGCATGAAGTGCTCACCGCAAGCCCGCCACCGGCTAAAGCCTGTCAGCTTAGCTGCGCTGGCCCTGCTCACCACCACCTCGGCCTGGAGCCAAGGCAGCGAGCCGCCTGCCGCCGCCGATGCAGCGCCCAAGCTGGAGACGGTGGTGGTCACGGCGCAGCGTCGGCTTGAGCGCCTGCAAGACGTTCCGGCTTCGGTGAAAGCCTTCTCGTCCAAGCAGATCGAGAGCATGGGCATCGGTAGCACACAGGACTTCGTAAACCTGACGCCGAACATGTCATTTGACAACTCTTTCACCTACGGCAATTCCTTCATCGTGCTGCGCGGCGTGACCCAGATCAACAACGCCGACTCGCCGGTGGCGGTGGTGGTCGATGGCGTGCCACAGAACAACCAGAAGCAGCTGAAGATGAACCTGTTCGACATCGAACGGATTGAGGTGCTGAAGGGCCCGCAGGGCGCGCTGTACGGCCGCAACGCCATCGGCGGGGCGATCAATATCGAGACCAAGGCACCGGGCAACAAGCTGGAAGGCTTTGTCGGCGCGGAGCTGGGCAATGGAGGCGCGCGCGAATTGTCGGGCGGTGTCAGCGGCGCGCTGGTGCCGGACACGGCGCTGTTTCGCGTCGTAGCGCAAACCAAAAGCAGCGACGGTCTGATCACCAACACCTACAGCGGGGCCAAGGTCGATGCCGTCGGCCACGACAACTCGCTGCGGGCCAAGCTGCTGCTCAAACCCAATGCCGACCTGCAGATCGACCTGCGCGCCAATCTGATCGACTATGCCGCCGGGGCGACCTGGGATAGCATCGTCGCCGACCGCAATCCAGCCACTATCGTGGCACCGCGCGCCAACATCCTGGGCAGCACCGAGGGCCATACCGATGAGCTCAGCGCCAAGGTCCAGTACGAGCTGAGTGTCGGCACCCTGACGTCCATCACCAGCTACACCAAGCTGACCGAGCGCTACCGCGGCGACGTCGATTTCTCCAACCCGACCGACTCGCCCGGGGGCTTTCTGGGCCTGGGCTTCCAGGCCGGTCAGGGCCAGAACCTGGGCGTTCGCATGGCCAGCCAGGAGCTGCGCCTGACCTCGCCGGACGACCAGGCCGTGCGCTGGATTGGCGGCCTTTATTATCTGGACACCAAGCGCGATCTGGAAACACGCGCCTTCATCGATGTCGATAGCTCGACCGGCCAGTGGGATGACGCCGGCAAGACCATCGTCCATCAGCAGGAGTCCAACCACAACCGCGCCTCGGCCCTGTTCGGCCAGGTCGATGTGGACTTCAGCAAGCAGCTGACCCTGTCCAGCGCGTTGCGCTATGACCGTGACCAGCGCGAGCAGACCAATGTGCTCAACGGCGCGGTGCGCTCGGCCACTTATTCCAAATGGCAGCCCAAGTTCACGCTGACGCAAAAGTTCAGCCGCGACACGCTGGCCTACGCCACCCTGAGCACAGGCTTTCGCTCCGGCGGTTTCAACGCGCCGGGCATCCCCGACTTCAAGGCCGAGACCTTGAGCAATGCCGAGGTTGGCGCGAAAACGATCCTGCTGGACGGCCGATTCCTGTTCAACGCCGCGCTGTTTGTCTCGCGCTCGAAGGACTTCCAGTTCTTCAAGGTGGACATCGCCACCAGCTCCCAAGTCATCACCAATATCGACTCGGTTGCGCTGAAGGGACTGGATCTGGACTTCCGCTTCCTGCCGATGAAGGGGCTGGAGTTCGACGGCGGTCTGGGCGTCACCCACAGCAGCATCCGCCGCAGCACGGCCGAGCCGGCCACGGTGGGCAATCACACGCCGAAGACCGTGCCCTTCAAGATCAACTTCGGCGCGCAGTACACCCAGCCGCTGGGCAATGGCCTGGAAGGCCTGCTACGCGCCGACTACGAGCATCGCGACAAGAAGTACTGGCACCCGGACAACATGGCCGTGTCACCGGCGCTCGATCTGTTGGGCCTGCGCATCGGCGTGCGCGACGCCAAGGACCGCTGGTCGGTCACCCTGGTCGGCCGCAATCTGGGCAACAAGCGCTACTACGCCGACTACAACGCCAGCCGCTACAGCGGCCTGCCCTACGACATCGGCTCGCTGGCCACCGGCCGCACGGTCGGCCTTGAAGCCAAGTTCCGCTTGTGAGGGGCGCGCCATGATTCGAGTGGGAATTGACGTCGGTGGCACCAACACCGACGCCGTGGTGATGCGCGGCAGCGAGGTGCTCTTCGGGCTGAAGACGGCCACCACCGCCGATGTGATGAGCGGCGTGGTCAATGCGCTGAACGAGGTGGTGGCCGGTGCCGCCATCGAACGCGCCAGCATCGGCGCAGTGATGATAGGCACGACGCATTTCACCAATGCGCTGGTCGAGCGCCGGCGCCTAGCGCCAGTGGGCATGATCCGCCTGGGCCTGCCGGCCACCAGCGGCCTGCCGCCCACCTCGGCCTGGCCCGAAGACATGTTGGCCGCCGTACCTATGCATTGGCGCCTGGCCCAGGGCGGCTATGAATTCGACGGCCGCGAGCTGGGCACTTTGCAGCCCGAGCAGATCCGTGGCTTCGCGCAAGAGTTCGCGGCCCTCGGCCTGCGCGACGTGGCCATCTCCGGCGCGTTCTCCTTTATCAACGATGCGCAGGAACATGTGGCCGCGGCGCTGGTGCGCGAGGTGATGCCCGACGCGCGCATCACCCTGTCCTCGCAAATCGGCCGCATCGGCCTGCTCGAGCGCGAGAACGCGGCGATCCTGAATGCCTGCCTCGGCCCGCTGGGCCTGGACGTGGTGGCCGCCTTCGAGCAGGCGCTGCAAGACAGCGGCATCAGCGCGCCGTTCTACCTGACGCAGAACGACGGCACCTTGATGAGTGCCGAGCAGGCTGCGCGCTTCCCCATCTTGACCGTAGCCTCCGGGCCGACCAACTCGATGCGCGGCGCGGCCTTTCTGTCGGGGCTGAGCGACGCCATCGTGGTGGACATCGGCGGAACGACCTCGGATGTCGGCGTGCTGCAGGCGGGCTTTCCGCGCCAGGCCGGCATTGCGGTCGAGGTTGGCGGCGTGCGCACCAACTTCCGCATGCCTGATGCCTACAGCATCGGCCTGGGTGGCGGCTCGCTGGTCAATGCCGACATGACGACCTTGGGTCCGCGCAGCGTCGGCTACAACATTCACACCGAGGCCCTGGTGTTCGGCGGCCGCACCTTGACGGCCACCGACATCGCCGTCGCGGCGGGCGTCGCCACCGTGGGCGATGCGGCCAAGGTGGCGCATCTGGCTGCTGATGCTGTGCAGCGTTGCCATATCCGGCTGCAGCAGATGGTCTTCAATGCGGTCGAACGCATGCGCACCTCGGCGGCGGTGCTGCCGGTGGTCGTCGTTGGCGGCGGCAGCATCTTGCTGCGCGAGCGCGTCGGCGACGCGGTCGTGACGATTCCGCCCCACTTCGGCGTGGCCAATGCGGTCGGCGCGGCGATGGCCCAGGTCAGCGGTGAGATCGACCGTGTGGTGCGCCTGGAAGACGGCCTGACGCGTGAACAGGCGATTGCCCAGGTGCGCGCTGATGCCGAACAGAAGGCGGTGCAGGCCGGTGCCAACCCGCAAACCCTGACCCTACTCGACGTCGAGGAAGTGCCGCTGGCCTACATCGGCGGCAACGCCACCCGCATCCGCGTGCGCGTGATCGGCGACCTGAACGAAACTGCGACTGGAACTGCGGCATGACCCTGATCGAAGCAACAGACATGGAGGCCATCGCCATCGGTGGCGCGGTCTACGGCACCGGTGGCGGCGGTGACCCCTATCTCGGCAAGTTGCTGGCGCAGCGCGCGATCCGCGAGCACGGGCCCGTGCGGCTGATCGACATCGACGAGCTTGACGACGACGACCTGATCGTGCCGGTGGCCATGGCCGGCGCACCGGCCGTGATGCTGGAAAAACTGCCCGAGATCGGCCCGATGATCGCCGCGCTGCGCAGTCTCGAAGCGCTGCTGGGCAAGAAGGCCAAGGCCGTGATGTCGATCGAGGTCGGCGGGCTGAACTCGACGATCCCGTTCAGCATCGCAAGCGCCACCGGCCTGCCCCTGGTCGATGGCGACACGATGGGCCGCGCCTTCCCCGAGATCCAGATGACGCTGTGCACGCTTCAGGGCATTGCGGCCAGTCCGCTGGCCCTGGCCGACGAGAAGGGCAATGCGTTGACGATGAACACGATCAGCAACGCCTTCACCGAACGCTTTGTGCGCAGCATCACGATGGACATGGGCGGCTCCTGCTGCATGGCCATCTACCCGATGACGGCGGCGCAGGCGCGCAAGGCCCTGGTGCACGGCTCGATCACGATGACGCAGCGGGCCGGCCAGGCATTGTTCGATGCGCGCGCCCGGCACCTCGACCCGGTGGCTGAGCTGGTGCGCGTGACCGAGGGCTTCTGCCTGTTCAAAGGCAAGCTCTCCGATGTGCAGCGCACGACGGACGGCCGCTTCGGCCGCGGCGTGGCCCAGCTGCAGGGTCTCGACGACTACGCCGGCCAGCGCCTGCAGCTGCTGTTCCAGAACGAGTTTTTGATGGCGCGCACTGACGACGCCGTGCTGTGCACCACACCGGACCTGATCGTGCTGGTCGACCTAGAAACCGGGGAGCCAATCACTGCGGAGCAGGCCCGCTTCGGCCTGCGCGCTGCAGTGTTGGGCCTGCCCTGCGTACCGGCCTGGCGCACACCGCAGGCCATCGCCCTGGTCGGCCCCCGCTACTTCGGCTACGACCACGACTACAAGCCGGTCGAGCAAACGGTGATGGACCGCTGACCCATGCAGCAAACCTTGATAAACGCCCCCCGCGTCAGCGCCTGGCGCATCGTGCTGATCCTGCTGGCGGTGATGATCGCCCTGCCGGCCTTCGTGATGGGCGCCGAGCTGAGCCACGCGCTCGGTGCCGTCCGCGCGATCCAGTCCAGCCTGGTTGGCGGTGCCATCCTGGCGCTGATCGCGGCCCTGGCCGGTGCCGCTGGCGCGCACACGCGCAAGACCACCTACGAGCTGATCACCGATGCCTTTGGCGGCCATGGGGCACGGCTAGCCAATGGTGTGCTGGGCCTGAGCATCCTCGGCTGGTACGGCGTGGTGGCGATGATGTTCGGTCATGCGCTGGCCTCTGTCAGCCCGGCCCTGGCGAGCGCGCCGATCTGGGCCTTGGCCCTGGGAGGTTGCGTGCTGACCACGTTGACGGCGATGGTCGGCTTTCGGGCGCTCGATCTGCTGTCGGCCGTGACCACACCGCTGAAATTGCTGCTGCTGGTCTGGACCTTCATCGCCGCGCTGCGCGGTGGCCTCTCCCCGGTCTGGTCTTTCGTGCCGGCCACCGTCATGCCTATGGGCCTGGGCGTATCGATGGTGGCCGGTGGGCTGATGGTCGGGGCAGTGCTGTCACCCGACATCTGCCGCTTCGCCAAGTCGCCCCGCCGTGCGGCCTTGGCCTGTGCGCTGGCCTATGGCCTGGGCTTTCCTCTGGTGCTGACCTTGGCCGGCCTGCCCAGCCTGGCCAGTGGGGACAAGGACCTGGTGCGCATCATGTTGACCCTCGGCCTGGGCGTGCCGGCGCTATTGATCGTCGCGTTGACCGCTTGGTCCACCAACAGTTTCAACCTCTACGCGGCCTCCCTGATCGGCAGCACCCTAAGACCAGGCCAGCCACCCTGGCAGTTGACCCTGGTTGCCGGTCTCGTCGGCACGGTGTTGGGCCTGGCCGGCATCGGCGAGCTGCTGGTGCCCTATCTGCTGTGGCTGGGAGTATGCATTCCGCCGGTTGCCGGCATCTACCTCGTCCATGCGGTGCTGGCCCCAAGTGGGGCGGCCACCGCAGCGCGCTGGCGGGCCGACGCACTGATCGCCTGGGCGGTCGGCAGCACCTGGGCAGCGCTGGCACCGCGCTGGGGACTGGCATTGACAGCGGTGCCGGCACTGGACTCGATTGCGGTCAGCGCGCTGGTCTACGGGGTTATTCATCGATTGCTGCAACACCCTGGCGCAGGCATTCCAGTGGTAGTGAAGCTAGGGCGACGAACGACGGCTTCCACAGTGGACCGTTCGGCCGAGAAGTTCTAGCTTATTCTGCGGTGCAGGCTGGTTACAAAACCTCGGAGGAGGACTACCGCCAATGAAACCGGACACCAGGCCAGCCGACCGACGCGACGAGGAGACGCCTCGAGTCGGCCAGGCTACTCAACTTTCCAGAGTGACCAGGCAGCTTCGGGCACTTCGCTACCGTCCAGTTTGCACTGCTGAGCGACTGCCTGGCGTCGTGACCTCCAGTTCGCGGACTGCGCCGAGAGCTGCCGTTCGGCCTGGCCGGGCTCGAACTACCGGGTCCTAAGGCTGCGAGCTCACCTTACCCATCCGGAGCAGAACTTGGCGGCGCTCGAGCAGACCGCCAGAGAGCAGGCGCTAAAGGTTTGACATAAAAGGCGACGCTCGCCCTGCCGGGTGAGTGCCACACGGGATGCGCCACGTGAGCTATCTGTCCGAACGCGCACCGAAGCCAGGTGGTTCTCACGCCGCACTATGTCGGTGAACCGGCCGCAGCGTTCGCACCAGCTTGCCCGGTCAGCAGCGCCTGGACCCATCGTGCGCTCAGCTCGCCGGTTGCTGGCCACTTTTGAGCCTCTTGCCTTTGCTTGATCAAGTCTCGCAGCGCCTGGTCGATGATCGGAGTCAGCGCGTTTGGGCCCGTGACCCCCAGCGTCTTCTTGACCTGCAGTAGTTCACCATCGCTAATGCCCGTGGCTTCAAAGGTATTCAGGGCCCCGCGGAACGGCACGGCGGAACCAGGCGGGGACGTAGGCGATGCCGGGTTGGGCATGGCGCTGGCGCCCTGTGGGCTGGCGGAGGCCTTGCTGGCGGCGAGGTCAGCAGCCGCGTCGGGCTGCTGCGGCGCCGCGGCCTTCGCGCCGGAGGCGCGCAGCGGAGATAGCCGGCCGATCAGGTCGAACCAGAACGGCGCGCCGAACGATGCCGCAAGCGCGGTGAGCATCCAGCCCACAACCATCGAAAAGCCATCGAAAACGCCCGTGACCGGACGGCCACCAGACCAGCCGATGGGCAGGTTCAGGTCCTGCAGGTCCTTGGTGGCGGCTTGGAGATCCGCACGCCGGCGCTGCAGCTCGGCCTCCGGTGCCATGGCGGCTGAAGCCGAGAACGAAGTGGCGGCCGCCTTCTCCGCTCTAGCGACTTCCTCAGCTTTGGCGGCTTCGACCGCACGATCGGCCAAGGAGGAACGAAGTGCGGGTTGCGTCGCCAGGCTGGTGGCGATGTGGATGGCATCGATGTTCATGCCCCCTGCGACGAGCAAGCCGAGTGCGATCAACAGGACCTGGACACGGCGCTTGTACCAGCCACTGACGCGCTTCATGGTGTTGTCGTACCACGCCTCGATGGCGGCACGCACCTTGGCTGGATCACCCTGCGCCTCCAGCACCATCTTCTGAAGCAGCACCTTCAGTTCGCCGTCCGGCATCATCGCGACGGCCGTGCCCAAGTCATCGAAACGCCGGGAGCCTCCCTTCCATTGCTGGCCAATCGAATCGGCCAGCGCGTTCGCGAAGGTGCCGGCTTCCATGTAGCTGGGCTTTTGGTTGCCCGCGTCCGCAGTCGGTTGGCGAAACCCAGCAAGCCAGCGGAACAGCTCGATCGGGCCGAACTTGTCGGCAACCGTGCCTTGAATGAGCGGGTGCAAGCGGATGGCCAGGCCCAGTTGACAACCCGCATCGTCCGCTTTCGCGTTGGCCAGCAGCATGCTCTGCACGCCTTCCCATAGAGTCTTGCCCCGCAGGTTCAGGGCCGACGCCAACCATTCCTGCAGGCCGGTGCAGATCAACGCAACCAGCGCAAAGACCAATGACAGTCCGATCGTGATGTCGATGACCGTGCTCATGGAGATCTCGCTATTCGATATTGTTGTAGAACAGGTGGTTGCCGATGTCGGCACACGGCACCTTGCCGGTCGCCCATCGGGGCAGGATGGACTTGGTGTGATAGTGCGTCGCACCCAGCTTGCAATCCGTTGCCAGCAGCCCGTCTAGCGCTTCTTCAGCGACATCGCCGCAGATCTTGAAGCGCGTGTCGCTGGAGGTCACCGCCAGCAGTTTGGGCAGGTTGGGGTCATTGCCGTTCCAACACGAGAACTGCATTGGTGCCCGGCAGACGCCAACGATGGAGTTCCCCCACCAGTGCACCCGGCGATGCGTCGCCCGGTTGAGGATGACCGCCGCCACGGCCCGCAGTCCCGCGAGCTTCTCCCCGCGAGCCTCTCCCCAGAGCGTGCGTGCAAGCACATCGGCGGCCCGGGTTCGGTCGCCCACGATCTCGGCAGGAACGCCTACCGTTGCGATCGGCGGCGCCACGGTCGAGGGTGCGCCCAGGCCGTTCACCCAGTCAAGCTTGAAGGTGCGCATCAGCGGCTCGAGAGCCAGCAAGCGGCTGAAAACGCCTTCAGCGCCAATAAGCATACCGACGGCGGACGTGCCGTTGGTGAGCATGGCGCCACTGTCGCCCGGTTGTGCGTGCAGGGAAGCGCGCAGGCTGTCCTTGAAGGTGACTGCGGAAAACGTGCCGCCAAGCACGCCATACAGCAGAGGATCGCTGGCGCGCAGGCCGTCAAATCGACCGTTTACCCGGCCGCTGCTGATGCCGTCGAAGGAGAGGTCAGTGCTGTCGGGCAGAGACGCACAGTTGGCAGGTTGTTTCAGCGCCCCGGCGATCGCCCGCGCATCAGCGCTAGACAGCTCAATGAGTGCCGCGTCGTACTCGTTGCTGAATCCGTCGGCCTGCCGTTGCAGGTCGCACCAGAACCAAAGCTTTCCGGCATACCGGGTCGCGCCGTCCTCCAGCACAATGACGTCACCCGAACTCGGCGAGGCAGCGCCGGGCGCCACGAGCGGCGCGACGACGTGGGCCGCCGTGATAGCGATCCAGCGCTGCGCGCTGCCCATGTGCGTCACGCAGGTCAACGTGCCCGCCAGGGACTGAGCGGGGTCGATGCTTTGGTTCCAGACGCGGATCGCCATGAAATCACTTCAGAATCTCTTTTCCGATCGCCTCGGACAGCGTGCCGTCGGCAGGCAGGTCCCTTGCCTTCTTCCATTTGCTGATCTCTTCTCGGGTAGCGGCATCAAACACGCCGGTTGTCGGGACCTTCAACTTGAGCTGGTAGGTTTTCAGGCGCTCCCCTTGCAGCAGCGACTTCTCGAAGGAATTGCGCGGCGCTAAGATGCCGGGCGCTGTGACGGTGGCTGCTGGCGTCGAGGCGGCCGGGTTAGGCTGCACGGCGACGACTGCGGGTATGGTGGGGGGATCCTTGAGCGCTAGCGTCACCGTTGGCGCCGTGGTCTGGGGGGCGCCAGCCTGCGCCTTCTTCTTCACCTCGGCCTTCACAGCAGCTGCGCTATCCGCCTGGGCCGCCGCAGCATCGCCTGCGGTGGATGCAGCAGAGGCTGGTGCTGACGGTGCAGTGAGTTCGATCGGGATCTGCTTCTTGCTGGTTCGCGTCGCCGCTTCGATGGTCATCTCGGTAATGCCTGTCACGGCCTTCTTGTAGTTCACCTGCGCCAGCATGGTCTCGCCGGCCACGGTCTTGGTCAGGACAATGTCTGGATGGACCGCACCGGCCCACTCAACACTGGGAATGCCTGCTGAACTTCTGATGACGATCTGCTGGGTCTCACCCGGCGCGATGCGCACCGTGCCGCTCGGTGACACGCTGAGTTCGTCCTGCCTGGCCGCGACCTGGCAGGAGGGCAACGGTGGCACCGACTTGATCCCCTGTGCGACCTGGTCGAGCGCGAACCGCAATGAGGCTGTGCGGACATCGATCTCTTGGATGCGTCGACTGAGCGTCTGGATGGCCACCGAATTTTCGTCCCCCGCGACGCCGATTGCTGGTGCCTTCACCTCGCCCGGCGCTGCAGTCCGCGAGAACTTGCCACCAGGCACCAGCCGTTGAGCGTTGGTTGGCAAACTGTCAACGAGCGTCAGGATTGCGGAGAGGTCCGGCTCGAGCGTGCTGAGTTGCAAGTTCACCTCTGCAATGACGCTCTCGGTCGCTGCCCGTAAGTTGGCCGCAGCACTAGTGAGACTGCTCTGCGTCGAGGCCGCCTGCTGGTAGGCCAGTCGGGCGGCGGCAAGCGACGCGTCGCTGCGTGTCAGGAATGTTTGGAGCTGCGCATGGACGGTCGATTCCTGGGCGGGCGTCTTGTCCTTGATCGCGCGGACATCAGCTGTAGCCGCCTCGAGTGCGCCGGCCGCCTCGAAGTCCCGCTGAAGCGCGGTAATGCTCAGCCGATCCTCGACCTCGCCCGGCAGGCTGTATGGCGTCATTGCATAGATACTGCAAGACAGGGATTTCGCACCGGCCAGATAGATCTGTTCGCGCGCCGTGGATGTGTAGTAGCCGCCCAGGCCATACGCCGTGCCACCGATGAGTCCTTCCTTGAGCAATAGCCTTCTCGTGGATTCGCCCCCATCGCTGGCCACACCCTTGTAGAGCGCCATCGCACCAAGAGGCACGAGCAGCAGTGGCAGACCATTGCGCAGCTTCGCGCGGTCGCTGACAGCGTCGTAGTAGGCCTTGCGTTGAGCCGCTGTTGCCGTGATCGCCTTGGCCAGCGCAGAGTTCCTGGCGAGCCTCTCCTCAGGCAGGCCGGACGCGGCGGCACCATCAAGCGCATCGACCTCCTTGGCCCGCACGTAGGGATCGAGCAGGGAGCAGCCGCTCGTCGAGAGCATGACACAGGCCCATATTGCGCAGAGGGCTCGCTGCCTTGAGATGGACGTCACGGGAAGCCTGAAGTGAGCGACGAGGACTCATTCTTGGCATCGCCTCGCGTCACTGCATCCGCAGCTTTGAGGACGGCAAAGGTCAGGCCCTGCGGGGGAGTGAGGAGGCGAGCCGTGGCTGAAGGTACCAAGCCGTCAGCATCGAGCATCGCGCCGATCGGCAACCGGCGTATTTGCGCAAGGCAGCACGACCCGACCGGCCGCTTTGGGGCGGCCTATCTTGGGCCGCGGACGTCGCTTCAGCGTCGAGTCGAGCCCTTCGCGCCGGCAGGGACCGGTCGTAGATCAGGCGGTACCGTCCAGCGGGTGTGCGAACGGCTGCTGTCCGTCGCTTTCCTGCCGATCAACGCGGCACCGACCGCCGTTCCGAAGGTCGGCTTGGTGACGATCTCCGTGCGTACGTGCGCCGACGGCGACTGGCTCCTTACGCTGGAGGCCGTGTGATAACGCACCGGAAGACTGTGACGCTGTGACGCCGGCCCGAGCTTTCGGACTTCGACACGTAATTCGGATCGATTGGCGCGGACAGGGCGATTTGGCGATTCCGAGGGCCGCTGTGAAGCGCGCCTTGGCACCTCATTGACCGTAAACGGTGCCTAAGCACCCAGCAGTCGCATCGCCTTTTTGGTCCGCTCGAAGCAAAGGATGCTGAGGACACGTTTGAAGTTGTAGGCCAACACGCTCAGGCTCATCTCCGCCGCCACGTTCCGGATCCCGCGCATCAGGAAGTGCGTCCAGCCCATCCAATGTTTGAGAGTGCCGAAAACATGCTCAATGGTGCTCTTGCGTACCGTCATTGCCCTTGGCATTCGATCCAACCGTTGCTGCACCCTGTCCCTGACGGCCTCGTGTTCCCATCTCCTGATGCGCCGGTTCTCTCCCATGGTGCATTGCGCCTTCATCGGGCAAGCAGGGCAAGCACTCGCCCAGTAGGTGCGTATCTGTAGCCCCCTGTCGTCGCTGATATAGCGGTCGATGGCTCGCTGACCCGCTGGGCACTGATATTCGTCGGCGCGTGCGATATAGAGGAAGTCCGTCTTGTCGAATCTTCTGTCGGCCCTGGCATTGGATGTCATGGGCTTGGAAACAAGCGCGGCGTTCCCGGCATATCGCCCTCGAAACCAACGCGATCGCCAATGCGGTGCTCTACGCGATCGACCAGCCGAAGGACGTGGACGTCAACGAGATGATCATCCGCACGGTGCGAAGCGCCGGCCATGCGTTCTGAATCACACCAGCGCCGCCCCCGGAAGGGGCCGCGCTTGGCGCCATCGCTGGGCCGAATCTGATTGGCACGGCTGCTCAAACCACCGAGCTTGCACATGGTGCGCGATTTGAAGAGGCTGGCCTCGGGTAGCACTCTGCCGACCTGATTGCAGCGACGCTAGCGGACCTTGGCCAATGACCGGAAGTGACCGGATCCGTGAGTTGGCAGAAGTTTCTGGAACCTGACTTTGGGACCCAGCTCAAGCCCATCACAAGCCTGCTGACATGTGGATGTAGTGCCTCGAGAGCGCATCCTGTCGACCCTCAACTAGATGGGAGACCATGACCGAAATCGCCAATAGCCCAGTGAGCAGGTTGCCGTCCCGCACTATGAATGGTGCCCAGTTAGGCCGTTGCTCAAAAAGTGCGCCCGGTTTCCATCCAGCAGATTGTTTGCGCTTCTCCGGCCTACGTTACCGCAAACGGGTTCCGTCGGCGCCTCTTCAGGTGCTGAAGCACCGATAGCACAAGCTGTCGACAGCGAGCGCCCAGCCGCCCGGTACTGTGGGAGTTCGACATGAACGGAGAAGTCGTCTTCCAAGCCATGACTGCGGAGCTGTGCCACGGAGGCCCGGACGCAGAGATGCAGGCAGCTGCCTCCGGGTTGGAAATTGGCGAGGGTCGACGGCATCAACGCTGCGAAGCCCTTGCGCGCAGGAGTACTGGCGCTGTCCATCTCCATCAATGAAGGTTGAAGGTTGGCGTCAGATCGCCTTGCCTAGAGCGCAGGCAGACGCAAGCCCGATGCCAGAGTCCGAAAGCCGTCGACCGCTTTCTGGGAGGCTACGTGCGGATCCTCTGCGTTGGCAATCCACAGCGACGCCCCGAGCAACGCGCCCATGATCAGGCGAGCAGTGGCCGGGGCATCTACGGGCCGGATTGTCTTCTCCTCAATGAGTTTCTCGATGCTGCGCTGCGTGCTCATGATGCAAGAGTTCTGGCTGGGCCAGCGAGAAGGGTCCCCGAGCACCGCTGGCCCGTCAAGGAACACGATGCGCTGGATCTCTGGCTCGAGCGCCATCTGGATGTAGCCAATGCTTTCGTCGATGAAGCCATCCCAGTTCGTCTCTGCTTTTTCGACGATAGCGGTTAGCCGGGCTGTCATCTCTGCATCGATCTGCGCGATCACCGCCTGAAGCAAGCCCTTCTTGTCGCCAAAGTGGTGGTACAGGGCGCCGCGCGTGAGCCCCGCCTGGGCGGTCAACACGTCCATTGAACTGTCTGCGAATCCCTGTGTGGCGAAGGCTTCCCTTGCTGCTTTGATCAGCTTCGCGCGGGTCTCCAAGATCTTGTCCGAACGTTTCTGTGCCATGAAGTCCTCTAATTTACCTACGCCACGTATGTTAATTGACATGCGCAGCGTATGTGAACTAACATTCTCACATACGTTGCGTATGTCAAATGTCGACGGCACCCTGTAAAGGTGCTGCTCCCCCTTGGCCAATTTGGTCTTGTTTGCAACCGAGGATTCGCGATGAACATCTATGAGCAGGGACTCGACCGGAATGGCGCCAACTTCGCGCCACTGTCGCCGACGAGTTTCGTCGAGCGAAGCGCCGAGGTCTTCGGCGAAATGCCTGCCGTGATTCATGGCGATCGTCGTTTTACTTGGTCCCAATGCAGGGACCGTTCCGCCCGGCTCGCTGCTGCGCTGTGCGAGTTCGGCGTCCGAAGGGGCGATACGGTCAGCGTCATGCTCGCCAACACACCCGAGATGATCGAGGCGCACTACGCGGTGCCAGGCATCAATGCGGTACTCAACACGCTGAACACCCGGCTCGACGCAGAGCTGCTTGCTTGGCAGATGAATCACTGCGAGACGAAGGTGCTGATCACCGACAGCGAGTTTGCCCCGGTGATTCGGCAAGCGCTGGCCACACTCAGGCAGGTTCATGCGCGCACGCCGATCGTGATCGACGTAAGCGATCCCGAGTATGCAGGCCCGCATGAGTGCGTCGGCCAGTATGCATACGAGCCGCTTCTGGCAGCTCACGCGCCGATTACCAGGCTGCAAGGACCTGTCGACGAGTGGGACGCGATCGCCGTCAGCTATACCTCGGGCACGACCGGCGATCCGAAGGGCGTTGTGACACATCATCGCGGGGCGTACCTGAACGCGGTGTGCAACGTCACGGTCTGGACGATGCCCCACTTCGCGCGCTACCTCTGGACGTTGCCGATGTTTCACTGCAACGGTTGGTGCTTCCCCTGGACGATGGCGCTTCTGGGTGGGGTGCAGGTGTGTCTACGCAAAGCGGAGGCCAAGGCGATCTTCGCGGCCATACAAGATCACAGCGTCGGTCACTACAGCGCGGCGCCGATCGTGCACAACCTCTTGATCGCAACGCCGGCTGAAGACCGGCCCAAGATCGAGCACAAGGTCCGAGCGATGGTGGCGGGCTCCGCGCCGCCTGCCGCCATGTTCGAGGGAATGGGTCGACTTGGTATCGAGTTAATCCACGTCTACGGACTTACGGAGGTTTACGGACCCGCAGCCGTATCTTCCAAGAAGCCCTCCTGGGAGCGGGCCAGCCTGAGCGAGCAGGTTCGCTTGAATGGACGGCAGGGCGTTCGCTCCCCCCTGCAAGAAAGCATGACAGTGCGCGACCCGCTCACGCTACAGGAGGTGCCTGCCGACGGCGAAACCATTGGCGAGATCATGTTTCGAGGAAACATCGTCATGAAGGGCTACCTGAAAAATGAGGCTGGCACCCGAAGCGCCTTTGACGGCGGCTGGTTTCATACAGGTGACCTTGCGGTGCTCGAACCCGATGGCTACGTCAAGATTCGTGATCGCAGCAAGGACGTGATCATTTCAGGTGGGGAGAACATCAGCTCCATCGAAGTCGAGGACGTTCTTTATCGCCATCCGGCAGTCCTGTCGTGTGCTGTCGTCGCAAAACCCGACGCCCGATGGGGCGAGACGCCATTGGCATTCGTCGAATTGCGGCCCGGTGCCGCGGCCACGGCCGAAGAACTGATAGCTCACTGCAAAACGATGCTCGCGAAATACAAGATTCCGCGCGAGGTTCGATTCGAAGCGCTACCCAAAACGGCGACAGGAAAGATCCAGAAGTTCCAGCTCCGCCGCAAGGCCAGTTCAGTGGATGCGCTCGAATGAACGCGCCCAGAGCTCCCTAGCTTTTCCTGTCTTCCACATTACAGCGGCACCGATTCTGCCGCTCACTCTCCCCTACCGGTGGCGAGCGCATGCACACGTCCATTCGAGCGTCCACCCAGCCGAACAAGCGGCACAACTAGTCCCACCTTGCACAGGATTACTCATGATCGAAAGCCTCACCAGCTACGAGTCGCCGTCGATGATTTCTGACGCGGCGACGCAGGCGCCCCTCAATGCCTTCCTCGCCCGGACACTGCACGCGCTGTCCACACCTGAATCAGGCACCGCCACGCACTTCGCAGATCCGAACGTCGTGACCACCGGCTCCGATCTTGACGAGTGCTTGATCGGCCCTGAGATGGCACGGGCAGACACGCATTGGATGACCAGGCTGGGGCTTCGGTGGGCGCTGGCGGACGCCACGCAGGACCCATCCGATGAATGACCGCAATTTGCAAACTGCCGCGAGCTGTGAAATGCCGCCACCTCACGCGGCGTCTCGCAAGAGGCTCGGCCTGATCGTCAATCCGATCGCCGGCATGGGCGGGCGGGTCGGCCTCAAGGGGACCGATGGCACTGCCGTGCTGGATGAGGCAAGACGCCTTGGTGCGCAGCCTGTGTCAAGCGCAAGAGCGCTGCAGGCGTTGCACAAGCTGGCTGCCTCGGGTGCCGGTTTCTCGTTGGTCACCGGGCAAGGGGACCTTGGCGAGGACGTCGCGCAGCTGGCCGGCTTGCACCCCAACGTGGTTTACGGCGAGCTGCACGCCAGCAGCACACCAGCGGACACTCAAGGAGCCGTGGCCGCAATGATGGCAGCAGGCGTCGATCTGCTGCTATTCGCAGGGGGCGACGGCACTGCGCGCGATGTGTTGGGCGTGGTGGGGGATCGCCTACCGGTGCTCGGCATTCCCACGGGCGTAAAGATGTATTCCGCCGTATTCGGCACAAACGCGCAGAACACGGGCGACCTGGCAGCACGCTTCATAAAAGGCGATCCGTCGGTACGGCTTCGCGAGGCCGAGGTTATGGACATTGACGAGGTGGCCATGCGAGAGGACCGGATGGCAGCCCGACTCTACGGCTATGCGCAAAGCCCGCATCACCATCAGCTCACGCAAAACGCAAAGGCCGGATCGGGATTTTCTGAGAACGTGGCGCTTGAAGCTGTTTCCCGGCAACTGGCCAGGGAAATGCGCCCAGGGTGCCTCTACATCTTAGGGCCAGGCACGACGACCCGCAGGGTGATGTCGGCGCTCGGCCTGCATAAGACGCTGCTTGGTGTGGACGCCGTGCTCGACGGTGCCCTGGTTGGTGCCGACCTCAACGAACACGCGCTGCTGCAACTCATGCAGGGGCGCGAAACATACATCGTCGTGAGCGTGCTCGGCGGCCACGGCAGCTTGTTTGGAAGAGGCAATCAGCAGATCAGCGCAGAGGTGATTCGACGGGTTGGGCGTGACCACATCCAGATCATCACGACCCTGGAGAAGCTGATTGCACTGGACGCCGGAGCGCTGCACGTCGATACAGGCGACGAAAAAACGGACGCCATGTTGAGCGGCTACATGCCGCTTCACACGGCGCCTGGTCGCAAGGTGTATTTCAAAGTCAGATCGTGACCCTATCAATGCCAAATCCATACAAAGGAACTCAAGATGAATAACGGTACAGCCCATCCCTATATGGCGAACTCGGTACCCTCGATCAAGCGGGAGATGCTCGACGCTATCGGCGTTGAGCGCATCGAAGAACTATTCGAGCAGATTCCAACCGGGCATCGCCTCCAGCGTCCGATCGACCTGCCTCCTGCGCTCACTGAGAGCGAGCTGCGTCGGCACATGGTGACGACGCTCGCCAAGAACAAGACCGCCGAGCAGAACCTCAACTTTCTCGGAGCCGGTTGCTGGCAGCATCACGTGCCTGCGGCCTGCGATGAGGTCGTGCGCCGCAACGAATGGCTGACCTCGGTCTTTGGCGAGCCCAGCTCCGACCATGGCCGCAACCAGGCATGGTTCGAGTTCTGCAGCCAGCTTGGGGAGCTGCTCGACATGGACCTGGTCGGGCTGCCAGTGCGAAGCTGGGGTGTTGCTGCTGGGCATGCCATTCGTATGGCGTCGAGAATCACCAGCCGTAGCGAGGTGGTCGTCGTTCGTGCGATCGATCCCGAGCGACTCGCGGTCATTCAGAACCTATGTGAACCGGTCGACATGGCCAGTCATATCGCGATACGCATGGTCGACTACGACTCCGCGACCGGCTTGATGGATCTCGACCATCTGCGGGCGACGATCAGCTCCAATACCGCTGCCGTCTACTTCGAAACGCCGTCGTACTTTGGCGTGATCGAGAAGCATGGCGCTGCGATTGCCGAGATTGCGCACGCCGCGGGGGCCGAGGTAATCGTGGGCGTGGACGCCATCTCCCTCGGTGTCCTGTCGGCGCCTGCCAACTATGGCGCGGATATCGTCGTCGGCACGACCCAACCGCTGGGTGTCCACATGAATGGCGGTGGAGGCTCTGCCGGATTCATCGCTTCGCGCGACCACGAGCGCTATGCCCACCAGTACCCGACGCTGTTCATCAGCATCTCCGAGACGACCAAGGAGGGCGAGTACGGGTTCGGGCTAAGTCTCTTCGAGCAATCTTCGTACGGCCTGCGCGACAAGGGCAATGACTGGACTGGGCATTCCGTCTATATGTGGGCGATCGCGAATGCGGTGTATATGGCCATGATGGGTCCACAGGGCTTCGCAGAAGTCGGCGAGCTCATCCTTCAGCGGGCGAACTATGCCGCACGCGTTCTGGGCCAAGTTCCCGGGGTGCGTATCACCTTCCCCAGAGGATTTTTCAAGGAGTTCGTCATCAACTTCGACGACACCGGTGTCCCTGTGGCGCAAATCAACAAGAGGCTTCTTGCGCATGGAATCTTCGGTGGAAAAGACTTGAGCAAGGACTTCCCGGAGCTCGGCGCGAGCGCCCTTTACTGCGTGACCGAGATCCACACGCTGGCCGACATCGAGCGCCTGGCCGACGCCCTCAAGAAAGTGACCCAAGCATGAAAACCAAGCTGCGCGAATATCACGCTCCTGTATGGAATGAGCCCGTCATTCTGGAGATGGGCTATCCAGGACGCCGAGGCGTCCTCTTCTCTCCGGTCGAGGACAAGGTACGGGCCACAGTCGGAGACGCTGCGGACCTGGTTCCGTCGTCGATGCGCCGAGTGCAAAAGCCGGCCCTACCCGAGTTGTCGGAGCCAGAAGTTCTATACCACTATCTGCGGCTATCCCAGCAAACCCTGGGCATGATGAATATCAGCCTGTTCGGAACCTGCACGATGAAATACAACGCGCAGATCAACGAAGCGATGGCTTGGCGCCCAGAGGTGACACACCTTCATCCGTACCAGGACGAGGACACGTTGCAGGGTGCACTTGAGATCGTCTATGGAATGGACAAGATCCTTCGCGAGCTCTCGGGCATGGACCAGTTTGTGTTCCAGGCGGGCGGTGGCGCGGACGCCGCATACACAAGCTGCGCGGTGACACGGGCCTACCATGCGGCGCGAGGCGAGCTCGCCCAGCGCGATGAGATCATCACCACCATTCAAACGCATCCCAGCAGTGCCGCCACGGCCGCCGCAGCCGGCTTCAAGGTGATCACGCTGATGATCGAGGAGAACGGTTACCCGTCGCTAGAGTCGCTCAAGGCTGCAGTCTCGAACCGAACGGCCGCGCTAATGCTCAACAACCCCGATGACATGGGTGTCTACAACCCGGAGATCCGCGAGTGGACCCGCATCGTGCGCGAAGCGGGAGGCATCAGCTTCTACGACCACGCGAACTTCAATGGCGCGATGACCAAGATCCGTGCCCGTGAGTTGGGGTTCGATGCCTGCATGTTCATGCTGCACAAGACATTCGGTGCGCCCAAGAGCGGGGTCGGCGGCCCCGCTGTCGGTGCATATGGATGCTCCGCAGAGCTGGCTCCCTTCATGCCCAAACCCTTGGTGGCGTTCGATGGCGAGCGCTACCGACTTGACTATGACCGCCCGCAAAGCTGCGGGAAGATTCGTGAGTTCTGGGGCAATCTTCCGGTCATCGTCAAGGCGTATGCCTGGTCGCGCTCGATGGGGGCAGACGGCATGGCGGAGGCCTCGGACCTATCGGTGCTCGCGAACAACTACATGGAGCGTGGCCTTCTCGCGATTCGTGGTGTCACGCGATCCCATCCCGATGCCAAGAGCCCACGGCTCGAAATGACGCGCTACAGCCTTCAACAGCTCAAGGAAGACACTGGAGTCGATGTGCATGATGTGCAGAATCGCATGGCCGATTTCGGCATCGACCCGATGTGGACGAGCCACCATCCGTGGCTGATTCCCGAGCCCTTCACACCTGAGGCGGGCGAGATGTATGGCAAGGAATCACTGGACACCTGGATCGCAGTCCTTGCCCGGATCTCCGAAGAAGCCTATTCGAACCCCGAAATCGTGAAGACGGCGCCGCACAATCAAGCAGTGCATCGCCTGAAGAACGCGCTGATCGACAGCCCCGAGCACTGGGCCATGACCTGGCGCGCCTATCAGCGCAAGAGGAAGCAGGAAAAGTCGACCCTTCCCGCCACACCACGGCACGGACACTGAGATCGGCGAAAGCATGACGAAATTCGAAAGCCACCGCGGCTACTCGTCCATGTTCAAGGAGGGGCACCTGACGCTGGGCCTGTTCTTCGCGATCGAGTCCTATCAAGGTGCCGTCCCGGAGATGGACGTCGTCAGCCAAGTCCGACTCGCGAAGATGGCGGAGTCGGCTGGGTTTGCCGCCCTTTTTTTCAGGGACGTTCCCCTGCATGTACCGTCCTTCGGTGATGTGGGCCACATCTACGATCCCTGGGTGTTGCTGGGGCATGTGGGGGCGCACACCTCACGCATCGCGCTGGCGACCGGAAGCATCATCACTACGCTGAGGCATCCCTTGCACGTCGCCAAGGCCGCTGCGTCCGTGGATCGGCTTTCGAATCAGCGCCTGGTGCTGGGTTTGGCCACCGGCGATAGACCCACGGAATTCGCTGCCGTTCGTCAACCGATCGAAAACCGAGGCGAGTTGTTTCGTGAAGCACTTGCCGTCATGCGCACCGCCTGGCGGGAAGATTTCCCTCGTGTATCAACACCTAGGGTCGACTTGTCGGGCGGCGATACGCTGCCGAAGCCGGCGCTGCGCGACATTCCAGTGCTTGTCACCGGAAACTCGCGCCAGTCCGTCCCGTGGATCGCCGAACACTCCGATGGATGGCTCTACTACCCACAGAACGTGGATAGCCAAGCCGAGACGATTCGTCACTGGCGTTCGATGCCGCAGGGCTTCAAGCCGTTTTCCCAGTCCCTGTACATCGATCTGGCCGAGGATCCGGATGCGCCGCCTACGCCCATCTTTCTGGGCTTCAAGTCCGGCCATCGTTTCCTAGTCGAGTACCTTCGTTCCCTGAGGGACAGCGGCGTGAACCATGTCGGCTTCAATCTCAAGTACGGATCGCGACCCGCTGCGGACGTCGTGCGGGAACTCGGAGAGTACGTCGTGCCGCATTTTCCTGCGCACGACCTGCAGAGGTTGCCGAATCCGTTTTGTGCGCCAGTCGAGGCTTGAGCACTGCTAAGAAGCCAATTGGCGCAAACATTCCACTGCTAGTGCTCATACCGGCGATTTGATTGCGACTTGAACGCGGCCTTGGCGGGGTTACCGTGGCCTAGCGCTGCTGTGCCTGATCCGCGATCAGCTTCTTCAAAGCATCCTGCGCATCCCGCGTCTCAAAGTGCGGAAGATCAGGAAATCGTGAATCGCCGCCCCAGACCAACCCTAGGTCCTTGCCCAAAGCGGCAGCGATCCTGAAGGCCTTCTCATCCTCCCAGCTTACCGTGTCGCCCTTTCTGAACGCTACATCAAAGGCCAAGCCAGTGTTGTGCACGGAGACCCGGGCGTTTGTTACCAAGTTTCCTGGTTCACTACGTCCCTTGGCATATAGGGCGAGTTGCTGCTCAGGGCTGCGATAACCCGCAACGAGGGTCAGCGGTAGGTCGCGAGCCTTTGCAGCGTCGAGAAAGCGGCTGGCCAGTTCACGCGCGCTCGGCTGAAGACCATCAAGCACCCCCTTCTCCAGAGTCGATCGAGCCTGCGTTGCCTCCGTGCTGGCCGCTGCCAACTTGAACTTGGTCTGTCCCAGCTCTGCCTGCAGCGCGGTGATGTCGTTTGCTAGGCGCTTGCGCTCAGCCTTCGCCGCAACCACCGCAGCCTGAGCAGTCAGGACATCCCGCCTCGATTCGGCAGCTCTGATGCTCGCCGCCGCAGCCAGTTTTTCGACCACATCACGTTGCTCCGCCGCCGATGCGGCAAGGGCTGCCGCCTTGATCGCACTTTCCTCCGCATCCCGCCTTCGCTCCATCGCGGCCTTAGAAACGGAAAGGGCCTCGTCTCGCACCTTCTCGGCCTGGCTGGTCTCCAGCTTTGCGGCCTTGGCCTTCAACTCGGCCACCTCGTACTGGGTATAAGCCGCAACGGCGCCGCCGACGCCGAGGATTGCAACGCCAAATAGCTTCAAAGGTTCAGTCAAGCGCTCACCCCGCTTGTTCGCGCTGAGCGCTCGCGCTTCACATCTCAGCTTGACCGCTTCGGCCCGACTCTTCTCCGCCATGCGGTTCACGGCGGCCGTTTCTCCGCGCAACTTTTCGATCTCAGCCAGCACCTTGTCCAAGGAGCACTGCTTGAGTCTGTCGTCAATGGATTGCGGCTCAGTCATGGATACCGTGGGCGGACGTTTCCAGATGGATGGTCGCAGATCGCCCACATCGGTTCTTCAGTAAGTGAACGGATGGAGATGGCAACTGCATCGCTGTAGGAAGGGGCGCGAGTCGCATGCTGGCTCAGCTCGTTGCAAAAAAAGACGACTTATGTGTTGCCTATAAGTTCATTGGCCGCCTGTAGCCAGTCACTCACAACTGAATGGAGACTTTGCACACCTGCGGGTCTGCAATGCGTCTCGGCTACAGGCTGATGTGAGCCGTTCGAATCGGAGACCACCGGATGGTTGCAATCTCCAAGACTCGGCATTCAGGGTTGTACCCAACCCTAGTCGGCGACCACCCCAACCCGGCCCCTTGAAGACGAATCGCCGGGCCGCCAAGCAAAATCCAGACGATCCGGGCGAGCTTGGCGTCGGGCCCGCCGCGAAGTCCACCTTGAAGAATGGAGCGGCATCAATGGCACTGACGAACAAGGGCGAGTTCTGGTACAGGACGACATCCGGCGACACCCGAGCCGAGCTGCGCAGCTACAGCATTGCGAATCGCCATGAGGCCGTACGGTTTGCCGCGTCCAAATGCAATTGCGGATGCCGGACCTTCGCGCTGCAGACCGATGAGGAAGCCGGCGTGGCAATCCGCACCTGCACAGACTGCGGGCAGGAACACCTGATGGGCGACAGCGCGGACCACGTTGAAAAATCCTCGCCCGAGGCGCACGAGTGCGTGTGCGAGAACGAAGTGTTCGAGCTGATGTCCGGCGTCTACGTGTACGAAGGCACACATGACTTGCGCTGGTACTACATCGCTTGCCACTGCGTGGAATGCAATCTGGGCGGGGTCTTCGCAGACTGGAAGTGTGAAGCTGGTGATGCGGCGGGCTTCCTCGCCAAGGTATGAGCGGCCGAACCCCGGCGGACTTCGATGCGGATCTCGAGGACCGGTTCGGACTTGGCCGACCTGGCGCTGTCGACCCATCAGCGACGTTCGAATCCTTATTACGAGGCCGGAGGGCAGCCATCCACGAGATCATGGATTCGGCGTGTCGGTAGCGATCCTGACAAATCCTTGGCGGCAGAGCGACCCTTCGTCGACGGCCTGGTGCCGATAGTCAAAAGCGGCGCTGCCGAGGTGCCACAAGCATCGAAGTCGGTTGACGCTGGTCGGCATGGAAGGCGGCCCGCGGGCCCTGGCCCACTTCCACGTGTTCGACGACGGGGCGCTGGTCGAAGACGCTGGTCCCGTCTGCGCGCCGAGGTGACGATCCATGGAAATGGGGTGGCGCCGTCGGGCACGGCGTGACTTGCGCCGCAGTCCTCTCGACTTTGTCTTGCAGCCCACGTGTGTCAAGGCGGGCCGCCCCACTACCATGTCCCTCACGCAAGTACTGCCATGTCGACCTCCTCCATCAGTCTCTCAAGCATGAATGCCGCCCGGACCAGTCTCGGCGCGGCGGCTCACGACATCGCGATCCTCAACACGCCCGGTTCTCGGCGCCAGAAGGCGCAGCAAGCGCCGCAGCCGGGCGCAGCCGGCGTGACCACCACGGCATCGCGGGCGGCCGAGTCAGGCGATGCAACTGAGACGGATCTCGCGGGAGAGTTGCAAGCGAAGAGTTCGTTTCTTGCTAACTTGATGCTCCTCAGGAAGCAAGACAAGATGATGGGCGCGCTGCTGAACATCTCCGGTTGACGCGCCATGCTGCTACGGTCGGCGCTGCTCGTATTGATTGGCTTTTGCGGACTTGCGCACGCTGCGGATCCGAAGGTATCGCCGTCGGATCCGCCGCTTCGGCCTTGCGATGTCCCGGTGCGCTTCTCGGCGGAGTACTTTGCGGACCCGGAAGTCGACACCTCGAGATCGACGGCCGAGATCACAAAGCTAGGCAATGCCCTGGAGGCCTCAGAAAGAAGCGTCCAGCTGGGTCACGTGATGGTTCAGACGGAGATTTCCGTCGTACCCCAGGCGACTTGCTCAGGCTTTCAGGTGATCTTGAAGTTTGTCAAGCCGGTCCTGCGTATTGCGAGCAACTTGCCTCCCGGCTCGTGTGCCGAAGCGCTGGTCCGCAGACACGAATGGACCCACGTCAAGATCTACCGCGAGATTGCGCACGAGTTCCGACATCTTCAATATCACGGTTTTGGGCCGCTGAGATCGGCGAATGTGATGCGGTTCGCGAAGCAGGAATGGAAGCGGCTCGAGTACCGCCAGGTGCTCTTCGACAGCCCGGAGGAATACGCCAAGAGCCAAACGATGTGTGGCGGCGAGATTCCAAAGCTGCTGCATGCCGCAGCACCGGCGGTGTCCAAGGACTAGGCTATTGGGGACCTAAGTTGCCAATGCAGCGCAATGGCCGACCCGCGACTGTCGCAGCGACCCAATGCTGAACTTCGAGTTGCACATCTCACCGCTGACAAGCAGTCGCTGGTAGGTGATTTTTCTCTGAAGGCGAAGCTCCAGCCAACTATCGCCTGACAGCGCTATCGTCAGTGCCGTATGCCCCCGGCTACGCCCTCGTTAATGCCAGCCGTGAGACGGCAAGGTTCGTGCGCACCTGAATTTCGGTGGACGCAAGGGCAAGCGAAAACAAGGATACGCGCCGCAGTGCATCGTGGCAGGTCGTCCCGTCGAGGGCTGGTATGGTGCCCTGTTCGATCCAATGGGTACCGAAACCCTTATCCTGCCTTCCGCTTTGATGCGTCAACCATGGAACTCCGCCAACTTCGTTATTTCGTGAAGGTCTGTGAGCTGCGCAGCATGGGGCGCGCGGCCATCGAGCTCGGCGTGGTGACCTCGGCACTGAGCCAGCAGATCAGTCGACTGGAAAGCGAACTCAGTACGCGGCTGCTGCTGCGCGGCAGCACCGGCGTCAGCCCCACCGACGCCGGCGTGGCCTTCTTGCAGCAGGCACAGCTCACACTGCGCCATGCGGACGAGGCGGTACGCGCGGCGCAGCAGGCGCGCTTGTCGGGCCATGTCAGCGTGGGTCTGGCACCGACCACGGCATCGGTGCTCGGCTTGCCGCTGATGCAGGCCATGCGGGCACGTTACCCGGACGTACGGCTGCACCTGGTGGAGTCGCTGTCGGGCAATCTGGCTGGCATGCTGCAAGCGCGCCTGCTTGATCTGGCCGTGCTGTTCGAGACCACCACGCCGCGCCGCTGGAGCATCGAGCCGCTGCTCGACGAGAAGCTGTTCCTCCTCGCGTCGACCAGTTTGGCGCAGCGCCCCTCGGGCCCGAAGGTGCGGCTAGCCCAACTCGCCGGTGTGCCACTGATCATGCCTAGCGCCGGCCACGGCCTGCGCGCCACCCTCACGGCCGCCTTTGCCAGGGCACGTATCGTGCCCGATGTTGTCGCTGAGATCGATGGGCTGGCGATACTGATGGATGCAGTCCGCGCCGGCCTGGGCGCTACCATCCAGCCTGGGGCTGCTATCGCGCGGCAGCCGGCAGACGATGTACTCAGCAGCCAGATCACTGATACCCATGTAGGCAGACGTAGCCTGCTGGTCAGTCTGTCGGACGATGAGCTGTCGCCGGCCGCGCTGGCCACCCGCGTGGTGATGTCCGATACCGCGCGCATGCTGGTGCGCGAGGGCCGCTGGGTCGGCGCCAGTCTTCTCGATAACTGAACACCTATTGCCCGATCCGGCCTGTCGCCCGAGGGCATGCCTGCCTACAGTCTCCTGACCCAAAGGAGACAAGTAGTGAGCGATAAACAGGTCGATGTCCTGGTCGTAGGGGGCGGCAACGCCGCACTCTGCGCCGCGCTGATGGCGCGCGAGGCCGGCGCCAGCGTGCTGATGCTCGAGTCCGCGCCCAAGGCTTGGCGGGGTGGCAATTCGCAGCACACGCGCAACCTGCGCTGCATGCATGACGCGCCGCAGGACGTGCTGGTTGATGCCTACCCTGAGGAGGAATACTGGCAGGACCTGCTCAAGGTCACCGGCGGCCAGACCAACGAGCACCTGGCACGTCTGGTGATCCGTGCATCGTCGAATTGCCGCGACTGGATGCGCAGTCATGGCGTTCACTTTCAGCCGCCCCTGTCCGGCGCCCTGCATGTAGCGCGCACCAACGCCTTTTTTATGGGGGGCGGCAAGGCTCTGGTGAACGCCTACTACCGCAGTGCCGAGCGCCTCGGCGTGCGGATTCGCTACGACACGCCCGTGGCTTCAGTGGAACTCGAAGGCCAGCGCTTCACAGCGGTCCGAACCGAGGGCGGTGAACGCATCAGCGCGAGAAGCTGTGTGCTCGCGGCCGGCGGCTTCGAGTCGAACCGCGACTGGCTGCGCGAGGCGTGGGGCCAGAACGAACGTGGGGAATGGCCGGCCGACAACTTCCTGATTCGTGGCACCCGTTTCAACCAGGGCGTGCTGCTCAAGCAATTGATACAGGCTGGAGCCGACACTGTTGGCGATCCCTCCCAGGGCCACATGGTGGCGATCGATGCCCGTGCCCCGCTCTATGACGGCGGCATCTGCACGCGCATCGACTGCGTGTCCCTGGGCGTGGTGGTCAACCGCGAGGCTCGCCGCTTCTACGACGAAGGCGAGGACTTCTGGCCTAAGCGATATGCCATCTGGGGGCGGCTGGTGGCGCAGCAGCCTGGGCAGGTGGGCTACTCCATCATCGACCAGAAGGCTGTCGGCCGCTTCATGCCACCTGTGTTTCCCGGCACGGTCGCCAACACGCTGCCCGAGCTGGCACGCCAGCTCGGGCTGGACGAGGCGACCTTTCTGCGCACCATCGCCGACTACAACGCCGCCTGCCGTGTAGGCCGTTTCGACCACACGGCCCTTGACGACTGCCATACCGTAGGGCTGGTGCCCGCCAAGACTCACTGGGCGCGACCCATCGATACCGCGCCCTTTTACGCCTACCCGCTGCGCCCCGGCATCACCTTCACCTACCTGGGCCTGAAGGTGGACGACACCACCGCCGTGCGCTTCGGCAACCGCCCCAGCCCCAATCTCTTCGTTGCCGGCGAAATGATGGCCGGCAACGTGCTCGGCAAAGGCTACACCGCCGGCGTGGGTATGAGCATCGGCACCGCCTTCGGCCGCATTGCCGGCACGCAGGCCGCAGCCGCGGTCCTTAAGCAAAAAGAGGTCTCCCATGCAAACGCTTGATACCCTGGCACGCGAGGCGGTCTCGCTCGCGCAGGGTCCGCGCCGCGTCATCCCCATCCTCTCAAGCGCCGAGACCGAGGTGGGGCGGCAGATGCAGATCTGCAATGCCTGCCGCTATTGCGAGGGCTTCTGTGCCGTCTTCCCAGCGATGACCCGCCGGCTTGAATTCGGCAAGGCCGACATCCACTTCCTGGCCAACCTCTGCCACAACTGCGGCGCCTGTTTGCATGCCTGCCAGTACGCGCCGCCGCACGAATTTGCCGTCAATGTGCCACAAGCCATGGCCGAGGTTCGCGGTCAGACCTATGTGGACTACGCGTGGCCGCAAGCTCTCGGCGTTCTTTACCAGCGCAACGGGTTGACGCTGTCGCTGGCTCTGGCCTGTGCGTTGGCGCTGTTTCTGACATTGGCCGTGGCGATGAAGGGCAGCCTGTGGGGTGCAGCGCCCGGCGACACGTTCTACACCATCTTCCCGCATAACCTGCTGGTCAGCATGTTCGCCCCCGTGTTCCTTTTCGCCATGCTGGCGCTGGCCATGGGCGTGCGGCGCTTCTGGCGCGACCTGACACCCGCCACCAGCGGGGCGTCGGTGAATGGGCCCGCTGCGGCTGAAGCCGCCGACGCGGTGCTGCGCCTCAAGTATCTCGACGGAGGTCATGGCGAAGGTTGTCACAACGAAGACGACGCTTACACACTGGCACGCCGACGCTTTCACCATCTCACCTTCTACGGCTTCATGCTGTGCTTTGCCGCCACTAGCGTGGCGACGCTGTACCACTACGCCTTAGGCTGGGTCGCGCCCTACGCCCTGCCCAGCCTACCCAAGCTGCTCGGTGTGATCGGTGGCATCAGCCTGATGGTCGGAACCGCAGGCCTGTGGCGGCTGAACCGCAAACGCCATCCATTGCACGGCGATGTGAAGCAAAAGCCGATGGACCTGGGCTTCATAGCCCTGCTGTTCCTGACCAGCGCCAGTGGCCTGGCGCTTTGGCTCGGCCGCGGCACGCCGGCCCTCGCGCTGCTGCTGTGCCTGCACCTCGGTGCAGTCATGGCGCTGTTCGCCACTTTGCCCTACGGCAAGTTCGGCCACGGCATCTTCCGCAGCGCCGCGCTGCTGCGCCATGCCGTCGAGAAACGCCTGCCAAATCCGATCGGCCTTGGCGCCGACTGAGCCCCGAATCGACGAAAGCCCAACGGAGACATCTGATGAACAAACGACAACTTCTGCGCGCCACGATCCTGTCTGCCGCAGCCCTGTGCCTCGCCAGCCGCGCGCCGGCCCAAGACTTCCCGCCAAGGAAGACCGTCACCTTGGTGGTTGGCTTCGCCGCCGGGGGCGCGGCCGACGCGGCAGCTCGCCTGATCGCCAAGAAACTCGGTGAGAACATCGGGCAGACCGTCGTGGTCGACAACAAAGCAGGCGCCGGCGGCAACATCGCCCACCAGCAGGTGGCCAACGGCCCGGCCGACGGCTCGATGCTACTGTTCGGCTCCATCGGCCCACTGACCATCGCCCCCCATGTGATGAAGGTGCCGTACGACCCCTTCAAGGACCTGGCCGCTGTCTCCGGTGGGGTGAATTTCCCCAATGTGCTGGTCGTGCGCAAGGGGTTGGGCGTGAAGACGCTGGCCGAGTTCGTGTCTTTGGCGAAGAAGAAGCCTGGCAGTGTCGACTACGCCTCAACCGGAGCCGGCTCGGCCTCGCACCTGGCCGGGGAACTGTTTGAGCAGCGCGCGGGCATCCAGATGGTGCACGTGCCCTACAAAGGAGGTGCCCCGGCGCTGCAGGATCTGTTGGGTGATCGAATCGCCTCGTACTTCTCGGCGCCGCCGACGGCGCTGCCGCACATCGACGCCGGCACGCTGATCCCGCTGGTCACCACAGGACTCACCCGCCCGGCCTACATGCCGAACATCCCGACAGTTGCCGAGTCCGGATTCCCGGGATTCGAGGCCCTGAACTGGTATGCCTTTGTCGCTCCCGGCAAGACGCCGGTAGCCATGCTGGAGCGCTGGAACCAAGCCATCGTCAAGGTGCTGTCCGACCCCGGTGTGAAGGACGTGCTGAACAAGCACGGCCTGACGCCACAGCCCACCAGCCGCGCCGAGCTCACTGACTTTATGAAAAAGGAGGACGCCAAGTGGGGCGCGATTGTGCGCGAGCGCAAGATCACCGCGAACTGATTCGCGAGGTCAGTGGGCTCGCAAAAGACCACGCGCGGTGCGCGCGCTGGAAGCGACCGGCCGCCGTGCGAGCGGATTGGGCAGCCTGGAAGCCGCCTTTGGCGAACGCACCCAAATGGCCGGGACTTGCAGCCCACATCTGCTCACGGCAACTGACCTTGGCCGCCCAAGCGCCGGTGTTTTGAAAGCGGGCTTCCTGGCTCGGCCTCGAGTTCACACTGTCGGCCATCCTAAAGGAGTCGGGGCGCTTAGATTCTGGTCAATTCGGCGCGAACTTGCTTGCGACTCAATGAACCCGCAGCACCTCAAACTGCTGTCGGATGGGAGCGACCTGTATCGACACCTCGTCACCGACGCATTTACCCAGCATGGCCTTGCCCAACGGGGCTTCACTGCTGATGACCTGAACGAGTTGAGCACCGCTGACCAACTTCATACTGCCGCCATCCGGGCCGAGAAACAGCTGCTGCTGCTTGTCGTCGGCATCGACCAGGCAGATCAGCGCGCCGAGCTGTATACCTTTGCTGGGGTCGTAGGGGCGCGGGCGGAATTGGCGCCAATTGGCCAGCGCCTGGCGGATGGCTTGCGCGCGACGAGCTTGGCCGGTGGCCAAGTAGGCAGCTTCTAGTCCCAAAGTGTCGTACTTGTTTTCGGCGATGTTCTCTTCGTGGGTCGCCGTTTCATGGGCCGCCCGCGCTGCCTGTTCGGCTTGCAGCAGATCTTCGGCAAGACGTTCCAGCACCTGCTGCTGCAGCAAGAATTTATCCATGATGAAAGGTAAGCATCGCGAACAAGCGAGAGGCAAATCTTGATTATGAAAGGCTCCAGCCGCTTTCGACTGGTCGGCGTCAACTATCTTGGCCGCCGCATTGACTCATCAGAACTGTTACCCGTGCTGACCCGTTGCCTCATGCAGCTGGTTAGGGGATATGGCTGTGGCTGCCTTGACGCCGTCGCGCGTCGTGTCGTGCTGGCACATCCTCTTGGGACACCCGTCCGAGGTCCTTGTTCGAGCGTTTCCACGTCGTGCCTGCGATGAGAGTGCCCACGATCGTCGGGTGATGAAGCATGTTTGCCAAGGCCAGCATCTCCGGGCGAGCGATTCTGATGCCCACTTTCGTCATCTGCGGATTCCACTCGGCCAGCGCCAGGAAGTCGAAGCTGCAAAGGGCAAATGTGCCATGGGCGGTATCGATCGCCTGGAGCTTCTTGGCATCGGATCCTGGCTGATAGGGCGGCGGTGCAGCCATGAGCTCCAGGAACCAGTTGCTGCCCTCTGGCCGCTGGCGGATGGAGGCGCACCATGGGCAGTCCGTCCGGTGCATCGCCGGGCTTGCCGGGCGGGAAACGGGGGTCGTCGCGCGGCTTCCAATTGGCGTGCAGCAACTGGTCGGTGATGGCCGTGGCTGCAGCGACGGCCTTGGCATGAGGGCTACACAGGCCGTCAACATCCTTCGTGCGGATGGCCCGGGTTGCGTCGCCGGCGAAGAACCAGTGCGCGGCGGCCAGTGAGCCGCAGACGATCAAGTTCTTGCGTGCGTCGCCCGGCAACGCGGCTGCGACTTGTTCGAGAACCTGGCTTGGGGAGACCTCCTCGGGTTCGATCATTGAAACGTTCCCCCTTGAGTAGTGGCTCGGCTCAGATGCTCTGCGAACTCACGGGCCTCGGCCGTGAGACCGATGTCCAGCAAGTCAGCCAGGCATTCCAACGGCGAGGCCTGACCCACCCCTGGTGTCCGCGGGGCCGATGGAGTCCGAAGTCGCCTTCCAAGGTGTAGCACCAGCGGTGCGTGCGCCTTCAAGTTCTTGACTTCGACAAGGCCTGCATCGAGCTTGCGAACGAATTCAGTATTGCCGTCGTAGACGCTCAAATCCAGGCGTGGAGCCGCCGTGATGTTCAGATGCTCGTAGAAGTGATAAGCCGCCATGACCCCGCCTACAGCGACGTCAGGCGGTTTGCTGGCTCGGTCCATGACCTTGATGAGCCGGCTGAGAAGTGCTGACGGGCCCCGCGCCAAGCCGCTCGGGTCCGCAAAGTAGACGGCCTTGCGTTCCAACTTCAGATCCAGCGCGAGGCTTTGCCATGCGTCCCAGCTGGGTGGCTGGAGCACGAAGTCCCCGAACTGGCCTGCTATGACGTCGAGCTTCCTCAGATGCTCAAGCGCGGAGATGACCGTGGGCTTGCTGGCCTTGGATTCACTCAGGACTTCCAAGGAGGATGTCATGGACCGGCCCTGCAGCCATCGATCTACAACCAGAGACTGGACGAATACGCGACTGACCCGTCCTCCGTGGGTGGCCGTGTCATGGAGCACGAGATCGCGGATGAACAGGGCGAGCTCTTCGTCGAATTGCTGCAGGACTCCCTTCGTTCGGTCGATGTCTTCACCAAAAGCTACCAGCTGGATCTTCTGTCCCACGCCGTCTCTCACGATGTTGCGGAACTGGGTCAACTCATCGCGCAACCTGGAACTGCTTAGCTTGGACTCTTTGAGCACCAGCATGGCCTGTGCGCTGGACGGTTCTTTCTCCAACGCATAGGCCAGCGCAAGTAGCGCGCCGCGCAGGTCGCGGGCGTTGTTGGTGCGCTTGACCTCGATGAGAAAGTCTCCGGCGGGACCGACCCAGCGGCCGTCGTATTCCCTGTTGGCGTCCGCGAAGTAGCTTTGGTGCATAGCTTGCTACCTTACACCAGGTAGCAACCTTCTGAAAGGTTGCTACCTTGAGGCATGTTGCTACCTTAAAGGCTCCCGTCTCATACTGGGTGCGAGCATCAATCATGATCGGCCGACGGCTGCCACTGATCAAGTTGCGTGATGGACCGGTGGCGCCGGGCCCGCCGATCTTGAACAGCCATTGAGTAGCGGCTCCGGCAGTCCCCCTCGCCGAAGGCGCCCCCGGTTGACTTATCTCGCCGCCGGGCGGGCCGGTCGGCGTCGTTGACCGAGCGCCCTCCGAGCGGCAGACATTGGCCGCATCTTGACGCGGTGATCTGCGGCCAGCAACGGCAATTGCCCTGGATGCAGCAGGTCGGCCGCCCGGTCGCCAACCCAAAGGAATCGTCACCGGCTTGAACAGCCCCTGCGCCGGCACGTCCTCTGTCGTGTGAAAATGGACTCCTTCCCGCAGGGCCTGCACCGGCGAGCGTCGCGGGACTCCAGATCACGAAACCCATGCCCTGGCCTCCAGAGTACCAACGCACATCCATCGACTTCGAGAAGTTCATGGTGACTGCGCGCGATCATGCTGGCCTTGCCACGACGAACATGGCCTGGAATATGGTCGTGGGCGTGCTCCATGCTTTGCGTCGCAGGCTTACTCCCCACCAAGCGCTTCGCTTTGCAGATCAGTTGCCGCCGGCGATTCGTGGTCTCTTCATCGAAGGCTGGGATCCTGGCGCGGAAGTGGCGAGCATGGGGAGTCGGTGCGACATTCTGGAAGAAGTCCGTTCGATCCGCCGAGAACACAATTTTTCGCCGGACAACGCGATTGAGGCCGTCGGATTCGCCTTGCGCGCCGTAGTCCCATCGGACGCTTTCGCTCGCGCATCAGCAGCGCTCCCCCCCGAAATTCGCAAGCTGTGGCTCGGCGTTGGCGCGCCCACCTGAACCCTGCCAGTCGCCTCGAGCCGGACACGGTGGCTCGATCGAAACCGCGCCACCAGCCGGCTGCGAACCACCGAGAAAATCTCAGTAGCGCTGATCGCGGTCAACGACCGTTCTGCCGAGGCAGCCTGGTGGCTGCAATGGGCACGACGCTGCCAGGTGACACACAGCATAGGAAATCCAGCCTGGCCGACGGGCTCTGCTCATCGCACCGCAAGCCAGATCGCTGAATGCACGAATTCAGTGGCGGTAGTCTTCTTCGCGCTGGTGTCGAACAGCCCCCACGACCACCTGGTTGCCGACAATCTCGAACAGCACAACACAGCCAGCGCTGCCAAACGGCACGACCAATTCACGCGAACGGCCATTCCCCAGTTCTGCCTTCCGGCAAGAAAAAGGTGACCAAGACAGTAGACGCATCCCCTCGCTGATCGCGTCCAGCGCGCGTTGAGGCGTCGTCCAATCCGGTGTCTCGCTTGCGAGCTCACGCTCAATGGCGAAGTCCTCCAGGCACTGCAGGTCGGCAACTGCCTCTTCGAGCAGCGTGGCGCTGTAGACGGAAGTCACCGAGCGCGGCGCTGAGCAGCTCGACGTTTGGCTTCGTCAAGGCGCCCCTGCAGACCCGCCATGACCTCGTCGACCGTACTGCCGCCGCCTTCACGCTTCCAACGCCCGATCGCCGCCTCGCCGCGGTTGACGAACTCGGCCTGAACTCGGCGCCAGGCTGCAGTCGCGACAACCGCCTCTTCGATGAACTGAGTCAGCGACTCGCCTTCGCGCAAGACGGCTTCGACTTCGGCCCGAACTTCGGGCTCGACGCGGATGGGAGGAAAGGTGGCAGACCGCATCACTCGACTGTATAGCAAACGTGATACATCACCCATCCGGCATTGACGTATGCCGCGCGAACAACAGCATGGAGGATCGCGGCAAGTGCGGGTGCCGACGCGCAACCCCTATCGATACGTCCGGCACGGGCACATGCCGGATGGCCCTCAGCTCCTGGAAGGCTGGGTGGCGGATCTCGACCTTGACTCTGCCGACGACGTAACGCATTCGATGAGAAGGGCCAAGGCGACACTGGACTACCGGTGAATGAAGAGCCTGCGCGCCGCTGAACTGCTGCTTGGGCACACAACGCCGAAGTCGACGCAGGCTTCGGGCACCTTGCCGTCTTCCAGGACGATTGGGGCTACGGCTGCAATGGATCAAGTGACCACAACAAAGAGCATCAGTTCGGCCCTCCGAGCAGCAGACATTGGCCGCATCTTGAAGCGGTGATCTGCGGCCAGCAACGGCAATTGCCCTGGATGCAGGAGGTCGGCAGCCCGGTCGCTAACCTAAAGGAATCGTCACCAGCTTGAACAGCCCCTGCGCCGGCACGTCCTCTGTCGTGTGAAAGTGGGTGCCGTCCCGCAGGGTCTGCACCAGCGAGCGTCGAGGGACCTCAGTTCGCTTCTCTTCCGAGCCGTGCTTGTGCGGCATGGTCGACAGCACCGATGTCATGCGAGCCTTCTTGCTCGGCCCACCCTTCTTCTTGAAAGCCTTCCAAAGCGACTTCGGTGTGGCATTCAGACTTCCGTGGTGGCCGACCTTGTAGAGATCCACATCAGCCAGCATCGCCTGAACATTCGGCTGGCTTAGCGCATAAGACCAGTTCTCAATCTGCGCATCGCCGGGGAACAACAGACGCTTGCCACCCACCTCAAGCAGCAAGATGAGGCTGGTGTTGTTCATCGCCTTGTCCAACATCGTCACGATGCTCAGAACCTGATCACCACGGGCAGCCATCACGCGCTTGGCCGCCCACCGAGATTCAAGGGGGAGCTTGCCTTTCTTGGCACGTACGAAGTCTGCGGCGAATGGCCCGTCCGTCCCCGTCGCCAAGGTGTTTGCTGTGGCCACCCCACGCGCATGAAAGTGCCAGAACTCCTCGTCGTCCGTCGAGCGCTGCTTCTGGATGGACGGCGCCTGCTCAACCGTCGGAGGCCCCAGCACGTGGGTCTTTACACCAGGCAGCACTGACCTCAGAGGATCCGCCATGCCGAAATGGGCGTAGACAGCCTTGCCGCTGCGACCCATGTGCGCGAGGTTCTCCACCGCAGACAAGTTCTTGGTGTTGTCGCGTCCGAGGAACTCCAGGCGTTTGGCCATCCCATCGGGCAGGTTTTTCGGCTGATTGATGGCCAGCTGCGTAACCTGCTCAGACAGGTCGTTCATGGCGCTGAGCGCAGCGACGGCACGCCGACTGCCCGTCCCGAGCGCCACCTTTGCCTTCGGTGCACGGGCCTTGGGGTCAAGACTCAAATCCTCGGTCCAGGGCTGCAGAACAACCGTCGGCTTGAGCGAGCGAATGATGTCGCCCGTTCCCTTGCCACCCGCCTTGGTTGCGAATCCGCTGATGTGGTCGGCGTGGCGATGGGTGGCCACCACGGCATCCAGGCGCCCGCCACACCGTTGCTTGATGTCTTGCGCGACCTGCATCATCACGTCCTCGCCGTCTTCCTCTCGCAGACCCATCGAGCCGAAGTCGATCAGCACATGGCGATTGCGGTCGGGATAGACGAACTGCAAGAGAAAACAGTCACCAAACCCGACCTGGTAGGCGTAAAGGTTGAGCTGCGTGGGTGTCTTGGTACTCATGAGCGGCCTCCGTTGGCAGCGGTTGCAGCGGTTGCATCGGCCGCAGCGGTCCTCGCCGCAGGAGTCTTCTTGGTGGGCCCTGCCCGCCCTTGGGCCTTGGGCTTGTGAGTGCCCAGCACAGGTGGGCAGGACCCGCAGGCGGCACGCAGCCGGTGCAGGTGAGCGAACGCGTTGCCTGACTCGGGTTCGTCAAGCGGCGATCCGTACAGCTGACTCAGCCGCCGGTGCTGCCAGGCGCCGTCATCAAGCGGGCGGGCGATGTGAAACTTGAGCTGCCCGTACTGGTCGAACACCAAGGTTGCGGCTCCGTACACCGTCAGCGAGGTGTTGGAGTCGATGCCCTGCGGTCGCTCCTTCACACCGCACACCGTCTGCAGCTCGGCCCCGTAGATGTTGGCGCGGCTCACGTACTCGCAGATCGTCTCGCGCAGCAGGAAGCCCTCCGGTCCGATGCGGATGCTGGGACGAACCGAGGTCACGCGGGTGTAGGCCCGGTCGCTGACCTTCAAGGCCTTGCGGTTCTCCCAGACAAAGCGGAACACCTCCTCGGGGTCTCGAAGCATCGATTCGAAGTTGGTGCGACGGTACTGGATCGGTGCCTCGGGCGAGAAGGGCAACCAGCATCCTTGTGCGTCGGTTTTCTGCGCAGGCGGATCTATCCCATAGGAGCGGAAAACCTCAAGAACGGTTTCTCGGTATCGGTACCGCTTGTCGTCCGGCGCGATTTCCGCGTCGATCGTCAGCAGCGCAGCCAGGAAGTCGCTGAACTCCAGGTCCAGGGGCGGACAGTAGTCCAGCGCCCGGATCACCATGGTGAGCAGGTGATCTGCCACCTTGGCGCCTTCTGCGGCGACCTCGTTGAGGTTGTAGTAATCGTCACCAAAGGTCCCCAGCTCCTTGATGCGGCCAACCCAGATCGCAACCAGGGTGCGCATGACCGCCGCCACCAAGATCTCTCCCCGAGTGTGCGCCTGCTGGTAGTACTCGTGCTTGAGGAGCTCACGCGACGGTTCAATCTCAACCGAGCGACGCAGCGCATTGGCGCGCATCCCTCCAATGGCCTGGCCAAATTCCTCGGCCAAACCCAGCAGCGCACTTCGGGAGAGCTCCGTGGCGGTCAGTGCCTTGCGGTGAATGAGCTTGCGCTGCCCACGGGTGACCACCGCCCTGGCGCCCTTGGACTTCGTCAACGCCAGCTCGACCACCTTGCGCAGCGAGAAGACCGAGAGCAGTGCGACGACATCAGAGAACCCCTCGTGAAACGCCGCCTGGTCTGGCCCGGACAGGCTCATGAACCCCTCACGCAGGCCGTCCAGGACAGCATGGGTCGTCTCGTGCACCACGATGTCGTGGGACAGGCAGGTGAACACGTAGCCAGGCTGTTTCTCGGTCTTGGCCGCGCGCGAACCGACCTTGGCGGCCTTGGCGGTCTTGGACTCGGACTTGAAGTACCCAAACATCAGCCCCCGATCGTCCCGAGAGTAAAAGGCGTTGGCGTCGATGAACGCATGCGGAGCAATATGCAACTGGTGCCCTTCAAAGCCCCAGCGAACACGCCGGCCCAGCGCGTGCTCGAAGCGCGCCAGCGTCCGCATCACCAGGGCGTACACGTTTTGGCTGTGGAAGGCCGGATTGGCCAGCAGCGCCTCTTCCACCTCAGCTCGCTGCGGGCTCTCAGGGGGCGGCAAAGACGCTTGGAATGGATCCACCAGATGACCGGCTGCGTCTTCGCTGTAGCTGTGCGCCTTGTAAAGCACACCCGCCTCACCGTCGTAGTCCACCACCTTGACGCGGTAGCCCGTCGGCCCCAGTGACAAACGCTCGGCAGGCACCTCCACCGAGTCAAACACCCGCTCACCGTGATCCCCTCGGACACCGGGATCCTGGGCCAACACCAAGAAAGACTGCTTACCCACTGGGATCATCAACATGCTCCGCGGCCCGTCATGCCATTCCCGCCACTGCGGGAGCCCAACGAGCCAATTGGATTGAAAGAACCACCTATTGCCTTGGCAGTGACCGGCGCTGCGCCCTAGGCGATCCGCAGGAGTTCCGGTGCGTACTGGGTGAGCCTGGACTCGACGAGGGCGCCGCCATGGCGCTGCAGCAGCTCCATTTCGTCCTTGCTGAGCCGCTTCAGATTGGTACCGATGGCGGACGCAAACGTGGCATCACTGGCTGAAGCTGCACCGACCCTGCTGTCGATGGAAAACCAAAGCGGCTTGGGCCCCCTGCCTGCCATGTGTCGGTGCTGCATCCGGTCGAACTGCAGGCCGCGGATCTGCTCCATCATGATGTCCAGCGCCGCTTTGAGCACGACGGCGCCTGACTCTGTGGGCTCGGCCGTGTTGGCAAAGGGCTTGCCACCATCGCTCGTGATCAAGTAGCTCAGATTGTTGTGATCGACGCGGAGTCCGGGATTGACGCCCAGGTTGTCGTAAACGCCACCATCGGTCAGCGTCACATAGCCTACCGCCTGTGCCGGCGGGTAGACGTCAGGGTCCAGGCGAAGCGGCCCAAAGACCGGCGGAAATGCCGACGAGGCCGCCACGGCGCGGCTGATGGGGAAATTGGACGCCTGCACGACGCCCAGTTCGTGCTCGCCCATTTCAGCCTTGGCATGTGCGCCGCCGCCGGCGACGAAGAAGAACATATTCCCCGTCGCCAAGTTGGTGGCGTTCAGATAGATCCGCGGGCCGGACTCCAGGGCTTCGAGCTTCTGACCACCAAAAAGGTCGCGGTCATAAGTCTCAGCGAGCTTGTCCAGACGGCTCTCAAAGGGGTCTAGGATGCCGCCCAGCACCGAACCCACAGCGATCGACTTGGTGCTGAGGTAGGTCTCCAACATGGAGAGCGCCCTGTCGAGACCTTGGCTCCAGTTGATGGCCAAGGTGGCGCCGGCGATGCTGCCGCCACTCACGCAGCTCAGCAGGTCGACAGCTTGAAGCAACTTGAGCTGGTGCAGCTTGCGAAACATGCCCAGGTGAAAGGCAGCTGCTCTGAAGCCCCCACCTGACAAGGCCAGTCCGATCCGACGCGACTGCCCCTCAATGATCACTGCCATGAGCCCTCCCCGGTGCCGTCTTCAATAACCAGCGTCTTGTGCGCTCTTGGGCATTACAGCAATGGCGGCTGGAGTTGGCAAGTTGATCGAAGCTTGAAGACCACTCCTTGAGGAGAGGACCTCGGTGCAACGACGGCACCCGAAGCTGAGCACGCTGCGCCCGTTGCCCTGGCTCTGCGAGCACTCCCGTAGAAGTGCGGATGCCAATTTACTGCCGGGGCAGGAAGATGCAGCGCAAGAAGTCAATCAAAAGGGGAGTGTCATGAAGCATTGGATTTCCTTGCTCGCAGCGCTGCTGCTGTGCGGCTGCGCAAACTTCGAAGTCGTTTCTGAGTTCGGCACCGGAACCGTCAAGCTCACCAAGACCGTTCGCACCGAGCTCCAGCAGGTGAGCAAGATGTGCTTGGAGCAGGCTGAGATCCGTATCGTGGTCACCAGCTCGCCGACGGACCAACCGATCGAGGACTGCAAGCGCAAAGAAGCTGCGCTGGTCGAGTTCCAGAAAGTCACGCTGGATACCTTGGAGCTTTATGGCACGACATTGGGCGCCATGGCCGAAGACAAGGCCTTTGACCTGAGCGACTCGATCAGCGCCACCGGAGACAAGCTCGCCAAGCTCAAGGACAAGGATGGCGAGAAGCTCTTGAACGAGGCCAAGGTCGGGGCAGTTGCCAAGGTGATTTCCGTGCTTGCCGACGTCGTCGCCCAGCGCAAACGTGAGGAAGGCATTCGACGCCTGGTGGCCGTTGGGCCGGATCTGCAGGCCTCTGGAGAGGTGCTGCGCGAGTTCTTCGACGGCAAGTCGCTGGGTTACGACGCACTCCTCAAAGAGATCAGCACCATGTCCGCACAGAGCCTGAACCGCGTGACAAGCCCCTTGGCGCGCAGCACGGAGCCTTTCCGAGCCAAGGAGCTGGAGCGCCAGATCACGCGCAGCCAGGAGGCGATCAAGAAGCGGCAAGGCCTTGCGGCGTCATCGGTAGCTGGCCAGCTCCTCGCGTCCTTGAACGCCTGGATCGAAGCCATTCCGGAGTTCCAGCGCGATGCGCTCAAACCAAAGCCCCAAGACCTCTGGAAGCGGCTCAAGAACCTGCGCAAACGCATCGGCGAAGCCAGTGATGCGGTCGAGAACGCCTTTTGAGCAGGAGCAGCGTCATGGCGACAGCACAAACCAACACACTCCCGACCGCCAAGGCCGGAGATTTGATCGATAAGCAAGGCCTGGCAGCGACGCACGCCTGGCTCTTGGAGTTGTCCAACTCGCTCAACGAACCCATTGCCAAAGCGACAGATCTCGCGACAGCCAATGAGTTGGGGCAACTGCAAAACAGCCTGAACTCCCTGGCGTCCGATCTGACGGTTCAATCCATCACGCTGTTGACGGGCGAGGCCAAGATCTCGGCGGAGCACATCAATGCGGCGTCCAAAGCTGCCAAGTCCGTCATCGATGAGATCGTGGATATCAAGGCCAGGATCGCCAAGATTGGCGCGGTGATCAGCTTTGTTGGAATTGTCCTGACCGGCAGCGGCACAGCCATCCTCAAGGCGGCACACACGCTCAAAGACGCTCTCGAGAAGCCCGCCAACACCTGAGAATCGGCTGGTTCAGGCCTCAGCGCCCCCGCTGCGGGCCTACCGCGTCGGCTGGGGCTAGGACTGGATCGACATCGAACGAAATTCTGCCGATCAGGTCTCGGAGTCTGCCCTTGAAGCGCTACCCGAATGTCTGCTGGATTGGTGGCGATGCGCCCTGCGTGCAGAAAGACCCAAGGCGCTGACCAAGCGCGGTCGGTACGACTTGCTCATCCTTGACGACATATCACTCGGCCTCGAGGAGCAAGCCGAAACCAGCGTGCTGTTCAAACTGATCGCCAAACGGAACGGCATGCGGCAATGCATTCATCAATTTGGGCATGCCTTGATAGGCAGTGTTTCGGACTTTAAGTTATGGGACCAAAAAAATGTAGACAATGCACGATATTTCGGAATTTAATTAATTAGGCCGTGTGAATTTGCAGTTGTGGCATGATTTCGGAGTTCAAGAAATCTTGCCTTCAGAATCCACTGGAGGTTGTCGTCCAGGGAATTCCGAAATGACTTCCAGCCTCAACGTCTCGCCTGGGCTTGTGCGCATCAACGACGCCAGCACCCTAGGCCCGGCTATCCGCGCCCGTCGCCGGGCGCAGTTGCTGCGCATCGACGATGCAGCCTCATTGAGCGGCGTCTCCGTCGACCTGCTCTCTCGCCTGGAGAACGGCAAAGGCTCCGTGCGACTGGACAAGCTGCTGACGGTGTTGGACAGCCTTGGGCTCGCACTCGTGCTCGGACCCAAGGATCATCCGACGATGCAGTCTGTCTCGCGTGCCGGCACCGGACGTCCGGAGCAGACATGAACTCGGCCAAAGAGCCTGCGCCGCATGCACTCAACCTCTGGGCGGATGACCAGAAGGTGGCGACGCTCGGCTACGAGCCCTTGAACGACCGCTGGTCCCTGGTCTACGACACGGACTGGGTCGCAACCCCCGGGGCGTTTCCACTATCTCCCGCCCTGCCCTTGCAGCCACCGGCCACCGGCTATGCCGTCGGCGCGGTGAAGCGCTTCGTGGAAAACTTGCTGCCCGAAGGCCGCGCGCTCGACATCGCGGCAACGACCTACCGCGTATCGAAGTCCAATATCTACGCGCTCATCAGCGCACTGGGGACCGAGACCACGGGGGCGTTCCGGTTCTGGCGTTCGGATGAAGTGCCGCCCGCCGTCGCCGCGAAGCCGCCGCGCGAGGTGGCCCGCGAGGAACTGGACCACCGAATCGCCGAGCGCGACGAGATGCCCCTGGCCGTCTGGGATGGCAAGGTCCGCATGTCCATCGCGGGCGTGCAGGACAAGTTGATGGTCTACCTGGACCGCCCTTTGGGCGACGGTGGGCGGCTGTTCCTGGTCGAGCCGCCGTTGGCATCGACGCACATCCTCAAGCCCGACCCTGCGCGTCATCTGACGCCACATTTGGTCGTCAACGAACACTTTTGCATGTCCTTGGCTCGGCGCATGAAGCTGCCCGTCGCGCAGGTCAGCATCTATCGCACACCGAGGCCGGTCCTCGTCGTCCGCCGCTTCGACCGAGTCGTCGTGCAGGGGGGCGGCCAAGGCGCCAACGCGCCCACCGTGCAGCGCCTGCACATCATCGACGCGGCCCAAGCATCGGACCTGCCCGAGAGCTACAAGTACGAGCGCAATCTTGGGAGCGGCGAGCATGTCCGCAATATCCGGGACGGCGTGAGTTTCGAGATGCTGTTTGCGCGCGTCGAGCAGACCGTCAACAAGGCCGTGGCGCGCATGACCCTGTTGCGATGGGCCTTGTTCCAGTTTCTGATCGGCAACAGCGACGCTCACGGAAAGAACTTCTCATTCTTCGTGCGGCGCGAGGGGCTCGATCCGGCGCCTTGGTACGACCTCGTCAGTGTGGTGCAGTACCCAGGCATAAACCATGAGTTGGCCATGGCCTGGGGCGATGCGTTTTCGCTCAACGATGTGCGGGCATTTCAGCTGGCCGACTTTGCACAGCGATGCGGAGTCGACAAAAACCTGCTCAAACGCGAGGCTACGCGGCTGGCCAAGCTGGCGGTGGAACACGCACCGGCGCAGGCCCTGGCAGACGACTACATCGAAGACGCAGAGCGCGCCTTCGCAGGCCAACTCCGTGACTTCGTCGTCGCACAGGCGTCCCGACTGACCCAACTCACTGGCGAAGCAGCAAGGATAAAGCCCTAGTTTCTGTGACGTTTGGCAACTCGCCGCCAACTGTTGCTCCAGGAGCGATCAGTCCACCAATTCAAATGCGACGCCTCACCAACCAATAAGTGCGGTTGCAGATCAGCGTTCACAGGCATCACGGGAAGCCGGAGAACTCGTGCGACCAGGTCAGCGGCTATGGTCATGACGCGCCCCGCTGACGGCCAGAATCTCCCCTTTTGAACAGGTCGGCCACGACGCCAATAGCCTTTGGCGCATCCAAGGCCCCCAACGCGCGCGAAATAGCTGGCAGATAAAGGGGAACAACTGCAGCAGCGGCCAGGGTGTCAAGAACTTTGGCTGATGACTTTTTGGGAAGCGTGAGCATGGAGGCATGTGACTACTACAGCCGCGCCGAACCCGGACGGGGACCTCTGATGCGTCACAGTCTCATCAGCACTCTCTTGCCGTTGAGCGCCATGGGACGTCGCCCGAGATGGGTTTGAAATCCTGCCCGGCCTGCATTGAAATGATGCCAGGCACCCGCTCAAACGCTGCCCGGAATCGCCTGAGAGCCACCTCATCGGGCGCCCTGCAAGCTGTCCAGGAGCCACCCCGCCTGCGGCCCGTTAGTTCGTGCCAGACGCCCGCCCTGAGGGGCTGCCTGCCCAGGCTCGGCGTCGCCCCCCAACCGCTCAAGCCTTCACTTCAACCACCTGCTCGAAGCCGCCGAAGATCATGCGCTTGCCGTCGAAGGGCATGGGCGAATTGCCGGGTGTTGACGGATCCATGCGCGGGTCGTCCATCATCTTCTTCATGCCTGCGTCGCGCGTGGCCTTATCCGGCCATTCGACCCACGAAAAGGCAACCGTCTCCTCGGCCGTGGCCTGGACTGCGCGGCGGAAATCGGTAACTTTGCCGTCCGGGACGTCATCGCCCCAACCTTCGATCACACGGATCGCGCCCAGTTCGAGGAACAACGGGTCGAGCTGGCGCGCATGCTCGATGAACTTCTGCTTGTTGGCGGTGGGGACCGCGATCACGAAACCGTCGATGTAGGACATGTCTTCACTCCTGTTGAGTTGGCCGCTCGACGCGCCCGCCAGTGGGCACCCCGTATCCCTCGACGAACGACGACAAGCCAAATCGACAAGTCATGCCCGGCGGGATGGCTGCGACGCGAGCGTAAACGCTTTGGCCTGGCAAGTCACACAGGAGCAAGACGAGGACCGCCTGTCAACAATGCCCTGCCCGCCAGCTGAGCGCTGGTGCACCCGTTGGCGAATATCACTGACAGAAACGTCTGGGCAAGCCGGCTGTGCCGGCACGACGACCTCGCAGGCGCCTTTGCAAACTCAGGCTTTGGCAGTGGCTTGCAAGTCGACTTGGCCGGCGACCGCGGCCGCTGCGCTCATTGCCCCAGCGCGCCGTCATAGGCAATGCCTGGCCGTCACTTCAGCAGCTGCGCTGCGCCACCGGCAAGGCATTCAGCAATTGAGGGTTGCGAAGGCTTCGATGCCGAAATCAAAGGCGCGGCTGCGGTGAGGTGCCGCTGCACCGCCTCTGAAAGCTCGGCGATGGTGGCTTCGCAGGCGAGCGGGTCGGGCAAAGAGGCCTGGTGCATGGCCCGCATGAGCGCTTGCAAGTCCCTAGACATCACCGCAAGCATGGCGGTGGACTGCACAAGTGCGACCCAATTCTCCCGCTGGTCACGGGGTAACGGGACAGGAAGCTCCCCATCCATCAGCCGCGCAAGATAGAGCCCGCGAGACAGCCCGGCCGCCCGAGCTGCGCATGTCAACCCTTCGGCATGGCGGGCAGACATTCGAAAATTCAAACTCCTGAAGCTGCCCTGCGCCCGAGCCGCCCCCCCGGCGACAGCCTGCACTTGGCCGCCAATAGAGCGCCCCAGCAACCGTTCGGCGAGGACCGATCTCACCAGGGTGGATACCGGCACATGCATGGAGTGCGCGATAGCACTCAGCGCCCGGCCATGCCCGGGTACTGAAATGGCTACGGGCTCGACCCAATCCGTCGGGCACGGCGCATCGCCAGTTGCGTGGGAGATCGTCTCCATGATCGTCACTATGCACCGGCCTCGGTGCTGGGCGCGCGATGACTTTTTGCCAAAAAACCATCGCCGTAAATCAATGACGACGCCATGGGTAAGGCGAGCGCAACAGGCCCGCGAACGCGTCGCGATGTCGCACAACAGGGTTCTGGCCGCAGCGCCCCGGTGGCCATGCCGGGATATGCAGGGCGCAATTCAAGATTCTAGGAATCGAGTCAACATCCTCGAGATGCGCAAACAGCCACGCCACTGCATGCGAAGTCGTGCCGTTACCGGTTCAAAGGTCACAGAACCGGGCCGCAAAGTGTGCAGTTGAAGGCGCTGCACACTTCGCTCACCTCAAGCTGGCCCGGGGACCACAGTGCGCCCCAAGCGCTGTGCGAGCCAGCATCGCGCCAATCCGCAGCATCCGGGCAATCCAAGCCATCGGCCCGAGCACCCTCACATGAACATGCAGCAGTGCGCTGTCGATCAGCGCTCGATCGCTGGGCCAGGCCGGTCTCTGGAGATGACCGGCTCAAGAGGGCGCACGGGCGCTGGCGCCTCACGCTGGGGTCGACGGCCATGTTCCTTAGCGAAAGTGGACTCCACAATAAAGCTGCTGATGCGCTGCGCCAGCTCGCGGTCGCAGGCCTGGTCCGAGTCTCTGAGTGCGGCCACGATATGAGCCCAGGCCTGTAGCGCCCCGACTCGGTTTCGCTGGTACGCGTCGCCAGATTTCATCGGCTCGGGGGCATTGCGCAGCAGTCCGGCGTCGCTTGCCCTACGTTGCCATAGTTGCTCAGATCGGCGCGCCTCCCCTCTCGTGGACTGGCGAGTGGCCTCGGCCTCAACCCCATGGCTACGCAGCAGCTGCGCGAAGGTCTCGCGCCAGCGGTGTATGTCCGTCCTCCCAGGATGCAGGCGCAAGCCACTCTTGGACTCGGCCCGCACGGTCAGGTGCACATGCGGGTTCGCCTGATGCTCGTGCAGCACCATCACATAGAAGTGGTCCTTCAGCTCGATCCGGCCAAACTCCCGTGCGGCCTTCAGGACAAGCTGTGGGTCTGTTCCGCGTGGCATCGACAGTGTCAGATTAAAGGCTTCCCTGCGAGGGCTGATCTCATCGATCAGCGAGCCACCAAAGCGCCATTGCTGGGCGAGGTCGTGGAGCGCTTGCTCGTCCTGCTGGACCACGCCGCGGTCGTCTTCGAAGGCAAGCCGCCCGTTCTTGCTGATGTAGCGCAGGTGGGCTGTGATGGCGCCCATGCCGCGCCCGCCACCGGCGACCTTGACAATGACCTGCGGTGCTCGCCGCATCACTGTGGCCTCGATGCGCCGACGGATCACCGCGGCCTGGCGGCGGACCAGGGTATTCAAGCGCGGTTGCGGGAGCGCCTTGACCATGCGGTTGCCTGGGTAGAACAAGCGCTCGCCCCATTGAACCAGCACGCCGTCAACTGTTGCGCCGGAGCTCACGTCAGCCCTCCTTGGCGCCGCGAAACAAGATCGGCTGCAACTTGCCGCTGCGACGGTGTCAGCGATGCCATCAACTGCGCCGCAACTGCGAGATGCCGATTCAAGGAATTGGACAGCTCAGCAACTGCGGCGTCGCACGCAGCCTTCTCTGGCGAAGAGCTCTGGCGCATGGCTCGCATCAAGGCATGCAAGTCGCCGGACCTGGCAGCGAGCTCGGCTGTGGACCGTACAAGCGCAAGCCGGTTCTCGCGTTGATCAGGTGTCACAGAGGCAGCAGGCACTCCCTCAATGAGCCGGGCCACGTAGTTCCCCCTGGTCAACGCAGCCGAACGCGCTTCGCAGGCCAGCTCCGCGGCATGGCGAGTCGGCATGCGCACACTCACCCTGGTGATTGCGTCGTCCGACGGGGCCGCATCATCACCCGCAGCCTGCTCCAGGCCGGCAACACAACGTGCCTCCAGCCACTCAGTGAGGACTGCACTTGCCAGGGTGGTCAATGGCACTTGCAGGGACTGCGCGACCACACTCAACGCTGGACCGTGGCCGCGAAGCCTGACCCACACGCACTCGTGCCGAGTCGTCGAACGAGCGGCATCATCAGCAGCGTGGCGGGTCCTGCTCACTTTGGCCATGATCGCCAATATGCAACCGAATCAGCGCAGAGTGAGCGATGATTTTTGGGCCAAAAACCATCGCCATTCACTATCCGAAATGCAAGCCACCAGCGCTGCGCGAGCAGCGCCCCCGGGGGCAAGCCCCCGCGCTCCAGAAGCGATTGATCCCATGGGTTGCAGCAGCGCGAGCACCTGAGCGTGCGGCCCCCGGTGCTGAGCCACGAGCTTCGTGTGCCCGCAAACGACGAAGCTCAAGCGCCGGGACTGGCCCCGCAGGACTGGGTGGTGACGCTGCGCCGCCTACGCAATCAAGGCAACGAATTGCGCCTGCTGGTGCAGACCGCCATCTCGGCCGATCCGGTCCGCGGCCCGCGCCGCATGCGACGTCAAAACCCCTCGCTCGACGATGCGTTGTGCCGCCTGTACGGACTGCGCATCACCTGCGCCGGATCGATACGGTGCCGCCCAACGCACCGACGCATAAGCTCTTGCAGATCGACAGCAGCGAGCCCATCGCCTGCGGCGCCAACGGCCGTCTGCGCAGCCACTCTGCCGAGCCCTGCACGGCTGCCGCGGCAGTCGATCGCATGCGACGACAACGATCTGCGCCAGGCGGCGTTGCCAGGCCTGGTCGGTCGGTCGGGACTGCAAATCGGGCCTTGGATTTTGCCCAGAGCGTCGGTCACCACGCCGCCTTGCCGACAAGCTTTGCGGCCCGCACCCAGGACCTCGGGTCACGCAAAAACAGCCCCTCAGTCCCCGGTAGCAACGCAGTGGAAGAGCGTGTGCCATCAAACAAGGCACAGCAGCGGCTCAATCCCTGCAGCCGCCTGTTCGACTACTACTGGCGCCCGCCTGTCACGCGAGCCCCCTCACTGCTCCTGTTTCAACTCGCGACCGAACTCGATCGCAGCGCTGTCTGACGCCGGCGCCGCAGCGCAGGCACAAATGCACCCGCCAGTGCCACGGCCACCAAGGCATAGGACTGCGGCTCGGACACCGTGGCGCAACTGCCCTGCCCCACGGCGATACAGGCCCGGCCGTAGCTGACATCGGCCAGGCTGAGCCCTTCACGCCCCACCAGATTGATCTCGAAGTCCGGACTGTTGCCAAAGCTCAGAAACGAGACACCGTCGTTCAGACCGTTGAAGCTCAGCGTCATCAAGGTGAAGGCGTCGTCCGTCTGGTCGCCAGCCAGAACATCGTCGTCGCCCTCCAGCGAGAACGCCGTCACGCCGAAGTCCATCGGCGGCACCGAAGCTTCAGCACTGAACCACGGGCCACCGAGCCCTGCGCCCAGCGTGTAGCCGGTGAAGCCGACGATCGCCGGGTTGTATTTGATGTTCAGATCAAACGCCGAGACGATCTGCCCGCCCAGGCCGCTGATGTTGACATCCACCAGATACGGGCCGCCCACGGCCACACTCATGCTCGACGGCGAAAAGCTGACAACGGGTGCTGCCTGCGCCGCCGAGCCCGCGAACAAGGCGGCAGCGGCAAGCCCTAGGCTGAGTAGTTTGTTTTTCATGACTGACCTCTTGGTTTGGAACGGGAGACTGCCCATCAGGGCGCGCACTGCGGCTTGCTGCACTTCATCACGCACAGCCGCACGTCGTTGATGGTGATCTTGTTGTCGCCATTGGCGTCGCGCGCATCGCCCGCCGCCGGGGTCTGCCCGATGCTGCTGCGAATCGCGTTGACATCACTGATGTCGATGGCGCCGTTTTGGTCGATATCGCAGCTCAAATTGTTGCTGTTGACGGTCAGGTCATAAAGCACCGGAGAGTCACCGTCGGTGTTGGCATTGAGTCGCGCCTGAATCTGGATGTAGCGCCCACTGGCGGCGAACTGGACGTTCTTGCCGACCGGCTGATATGCCAGCAAAGACAAGCCAGCCACGGAGTCCGCGCTGCGGATCTGCACGCCGATGGACGCACCGGTAGGCACCAGATCGGCCCAGTTGACCTTGCCCCAAGCTGTCCCGGCCGCACCGCCATCGAATACCGCAGTCCAAGTGCCGGTGTTGTTGGTGATGTTGCGGGCTGCAAAGCCGGCCGCGTCGCTGTAGGTGTAGGGCTCATTGCCGATCGGGAAGACGCCCAAAGGCGTGCCGTCGCTGCCACGGTACTTGGAGATATTGGCCGTGGTGCGGTGGATCAACCAGACATCGTTATTCGCATCGACCGCCACGCCGCGAACTTCGCCGGTCCCACCCTGCGCGGGCCGCTGCCACAGCACGGCGCCGTCGGGGGCGAACTTGGTCACGCCGCCCGAGGAGTAGTTGCCGGCGATGACGTTGCCGCTGCCGTCGACGGCCACGCCCAGTGCCCCGTGGCTGGCACCAGCGGGCGTATCGAAGCTGTTGGTGGCAGGGTTGAACCGGGCAAATGGCCGGCCGTTGGCGCCGCTGTAAGTCGCCAGGTAGACGCGGTCATTGCCCAGCGCAATGCCGTAATTCGACATGCTGAATGAGAAGGTCGCCACGCTGGATGGGTTGCTTGTATCCAGCCTGCCCAGTCTGGAGCCCAGATCTGCGCTCCACAGAATGCCGTTGCGATCGACCAGGCAGCCATAAGGCGTCAGCCCGATGCTGTGCGGACCGCTGACGGTGCTGCCGTCGGACGAGGCCACCTTGTAGTAGGTGCCGTCATTGAACAAGCCCACCCATAGATTGCCGTCCGGCGCGATGCAAAGCGAGCGCCCGAGCGCACCGTTGCGCAAGGGGGCTGCAATGCCATCGGGTACGCGACGTGCCCAAGCAATGCGCTCGTCTTGCAGTTCGGCGGCGTCGATGTAGCCGTTGCCATTGGTGTCGGCCATCGGCAGGATTTCGGCGCCGGCGATGATGCCGTTGTTGTTCAGATCGTTCGAGGTGTCGATGGAGCCATTGCCATTGCGATCAATCCCACCCTCGGCCAGTATCTTGATCAGCACGGCCGACTTGCCGTCGAAATGCCGATTCAGCACATAGGCATTGCCCTGGATGTCGACCGCCGTGCGCGACGGAGCAGGCCCGGCATAGGCATTGCCCAGATGCGAGACGAAGCCGGCCTGGCCCGACGGACCGAAGCCGGTCCGGTAGCGCGCGACCTCCTTGTTGTTGTTGGTGTCGATCTTCGACACCGTGTCCTCGCCGGCGTTGGCAATCCACAGCACCGGGAAGGTGGTGCCCACGCGGTTGAGCTGAAGCTGATTGTTGTTGGGCGCATCGTGGTTCACGCCGTCCAAGGCACCAAGATCAAAGTCGGTGTCGGTGGTGTAGGTTTTGGTCGCAGCCGATAGCGCCAAGGGAAGCAGCAGCATGGCGGCCGCAAGCAGGCTTTGCATGGCCTGCGGGAAACGGACTTGTTGTGTCATCACGGTCTCCTGATGGTTGTTCTGGCGCAATGAATGAGTGGACTTTCGCCGGCATCAACTCAGCGAGCCTGGGCTACGCGGGACGCTGCAGCCCGCGGGCGCACCTGGGGCAGCATGTCCTGCCCGATGCCGTGCGTCAGGCGATCGACGCTACCCCCTTGCAACGAGACGCTGTAGATGGAGGTACGCACCTCGCGGGTGCTGGCAAAGTAGATGCGTTGCCCATCGACGGACCATTCCGGCGACATATCGTCCAGCTTCGAGTCGCTCAGCAGGCGCGGCTTCGTGCCATCGGCGTTCATGACCCACAGCCGGGTCACCCCCTCGCCGCCGGCATTGCTGAGAAACGCCAAGTGACGGCCATCGGGGGAGAAACGCGGGGCCGAGTTGAAGGACTTGTTGTCGGTCAGCGCACGCCTGTCGCTGCCATCCAGCGCGATCGAGAAGATCTCGGCGACGCTGTTTTGCCGGGTGGTGAACAGCACACGCAGTCCATCGGGTGTGAACTGAGGCTGGCTGTCATCGCGGCCTGGCGAGCGCGTCAAGTTGCGTGCCTCACTGCCGTCAGCGTTCATGACCCACAGATCGCGCCGGTTCTCATTGCGCATGAAGGCGATGCGCTTGCCGTCCGGCGACCAGACCGGTTCCACGTCGTCTTCGGCATACTCGGTCAGGCGCTGCTGGTTCTTTCCGTCAGCATCCATGCGGTAGATGTTCTGGTTGCCGTCCCGGTGACTGACGAACACCAGTTGACGACCATCCGGCGACCAGCGCGGACTGTCGTTCAAATGATTGCCTTGGGTCAGTTGTCGATGGCTGCCACTGAGCATGTCGTGAACAAACACGTGCGCATAAGGCCCGGCCGCTGCGACATAAGCGACCTGTCGGCCATCGGGAGACCAGCGCGCATCAAACACCGCTGACGGCTGCGCGCCTCGCATCTTCTCGACATCCTGCCCTTGCTCGCGCAGGTGATAGAGCTCGGCAGCCCCGTTGCGGCTGCTGATCACCAGCAATTCGTCCGACACCGTAGCGGCCGAGGCCGCACCCGCCCCCGCACCCAACACCGCGAGTAGCGACATGAACCGTTGCAGCTTCATGGCTGGACCTCACTGGGCAAAGTTGACCGTGGCCTGAGCCAGGGCGCGACCACCGGTGTCGGCGACCGTGACCCGGTAGCTGCCGGGCTGAGAAGCGACCAGGCGGTAGCTCAACTGCCCATTGCCGTCGACCACAGCGCTGTAGCCGGCCGTCTGTCCGCCAGGCGCGGCAACGAAGACCGTCACCGCCGCGCCAGCCGGCAAGCCGTGGCCTTTGAGCACCGCAGGCTCCGCGGTCTTCAGCACTGAGGGGCCGGAGAGACTGGCCGTGGTCGAGGCCGTGGAGGGGGCCTGGGCATAGGCGCCCAGGCTCAAACACAGGAGGCCCGAGGCCAGGCCGAGAATCCATTGGGACATGTTTGGCTCCTTCGCTTGTCTGGGCGATATGCGCCCGCCGCGTGGAGCCAATACTTTCACCAGAAGCCTTCGCCGGCAACTGCCGAAATGGCAAAACCCGACATCGAATCCCCCGCGTTCGGGGGGATATTCACGCCGCTCCCCCTAGGAGCGCAGCATGAATGCAATGCGTTATCAATTCCCCCGGCACTGGGGTCGGAAACGACGGGGCAACGCGTCCTAAAGACGGTGAGATCTGAGCCTGTTGCAGCGCCGGATGACGTGAGACTTCTAGACCAACCGGATTGATACGTGCATCCGAGGTCTGGCTACAGCCGAGTCACTGCACGGTCCAACAAACGCAAGCCACCGCCTGCCGTTTCCCGGCGGGCGGTGGGCACTATGGGTCTGTGTCAGTCCTACGCCATTTCAAATGGAGGCGGCGCCTGTCTGGCGCCGGCGCCGCAGCGCAGGCACAAAAGCACCCGCCAGGGCCACGGCCACCAAGGCATAGGACTGCGGCTCGGACACCGTGGCGCAACTGCCCTGCCCCACGGCGATACAGGCCCGGCCATAGCTGACATCGGCCAGGCTGAGCCCTTCACGCCCCACCAGATTGATCTCGAAGTCCGGACTGTTGCCAAAGCTCAGAAACGAGACACCGTCGTTCAGACCGTTGAAGCTCAGCGTCATCAAGGTGAAGGCGTCGTCCGTCTGGTCGCCGGCCAGAATGTCATCGTCGCCCTCCAGCGAGAACGCCGTCACGCCGAAGTCCATCGGCGGCACCGAAGCTTCAGCACTGAACCACGGGCCACCGAGCCCTGCACCCAGCGTGTAGCCGGTGAAGCCGATGATCCCCGGGTTGTATTTGATGTTCAGATCAAACGCCGAGACGATCTGCCCGCCCAGGCCGCTGATGTTGACATCCACCAGATACGGGCCGCCCACGGCCACACTCAGGCTCGACGGCGAGAAGCTGACAACCGGTGCTGCCTGCGCCGCCGAGCCCGCGAACAAGGCGGCAGCGGCAAGCCCCAGGCTGAGTAGTTTGTTTTTCATGACTGACCTCTTGGTTTGGAACGGGAGAATCCCCATCAGGGCGCGCACTGCGGCTTGCTGCACTTCATCACGCACATACGCACGTCGTTGATGGTGATCTTGTTGTCGCCATTGGCGTCTCGCGCATCGCCCGCCGCCGGGGTCTGCCCGATGCTGCTGCGAATCGCGTTGACATCGCTGATGTCGATGGCGCCGTTTTGGTCGATATCGCAGCTCTGGTTGGCACTGTTGATCGTCAAGTCATAGAGGATCGGCGACTGATTGCTGTCGTTGGCAATCAGCCGAGTGCGAACCTGAAGATACCGACCACTGCCTGTAAAGCTCGCGTTCTTGCTGATCGGCACATAGGGCTGCAGATCAAGAGACGCGGCCACATCGGCGCTGCGCGTGGAAACTTCGACCGCAGCGCCGCTGGGCACCGTGTCCGTCCAGTTCACCTTGCCCCAGGGCGTCGCACTGGCGCCACTGTCATAGACGACGGTCCATGTGCCTTGCTTGTTGTTGGTGGTGTTCTTAGTGGTCAGGCCCGAGCCGTCGGTGTAGACGTAGGGAAACGCACCGGTGGGAAACACACCCAGTGAAGCCCCGTCCGTGCCGCGGTACTTGGAGACGTTGTTGCTGCTGATATTCATGACCCAGACGTCGTTATTGCCGTCGACCATGACCCCGTACGAATAGGACGCGCCGGGCTGAGGCCCTTTCTGCCAGAGCAGCGTGCCATCGGGTGAAAATTTGGCCACGCCACTGGTGTCGGTTGACAGGATGTTGCCCGCGCCATCCACCGCGATGCCGGAACCGGAATACGACACTGTCGGCGGCCTGCTGAAGGTATTGGTCGCCGGGTCGAAGGCAGTCCATGCATTGCCACTCAGATTGGCCTGGTAGATCTTGCCGTTGCCTTGCGCAATGCCGTAGTCATAGCCGAAGGGGTTGGGGAAATTGCTGGCCGCACCGGTGTTGGTATCCACCCGCCCCAAGCCGCCCGATCCCAGCGTGGCACTCCACAGCACACCGTTCTTGTCCACGGTGCAGCCATAGGGGTTCCAGCCACTGAGCTGCACATACTGGCCACCCACACCGCCGACGACAGCGGCTTGGCTGCCATCCGTCGGGTTGACCCGGAAGTAGCGCGCCTGATCCCACATGCCGACCCAGAGCTTGCCGTCGGGAGCAATGCACAAGGCCCGGCCAAAGGTATTGCCCGCCGATCCGATGCGCTGGGCCCAGGCCACGCGCTCATCGCCAAGACCCGCGTTCGTGTTGGCCGACATCGGCTTCATCTCGGCCGCCGTGATGACCCCGTTGTTGTTCAGGTCCGATGAGCTGTCGATCACGCCATTGCTGTTGCGGTCCACCGCCGTGTCGACAAGGACCTTGACCAGCAGCGGCGGCTGGCCCGAGCCGGGTTCGCGATTGAGCACATAGGCATTGCCATCGACATCGATCGCGATGCGCGATGGATTGCCGCCTACCCCGCTGCCCAGGGGCCCCGCATAGGTCTTGTAGCGCGCAACTTCCTTGTTGAGTTCGGTGTCGTACTTGGACACCGAATCCTCATCATGGTTGGCAATGAAGATGTACTTGGATCCAACCCCCACCAAGTTGAGCTGAAGCTGGTTGCTATTGGGCGCGGTGAAATTGACATTCTCAAGAATCCCGAGTGAGAAGTCGGCGTCCAGCGTGTAGGTCTTGCTCGCAGCGTTCGCGCCCAGGGCGAGCATGGCAAGGCTGAGGAGACTAAGCTTGCCGATGCAAGCGGAGCCGGTGAGGATGCGATTGTGGGTTGTCATAAGACCTCCATCTGGCATGTCTTGCCGGTAGGGCTGGTTGTCGCCGGGTTGATGTTCTTACTTCGTGCTTGCCAGTTGCACGCGTGGTCGGCTGCAGCACATGGCAATGCCGGTGTCGTAGCTCTGATCGGTCGACAACTGCCGGACCTGCCGGCCCTCGCTGTCTGAAGAAAAAATCTTGCCGCCGCCGGCCAAGAATTTCACAAAGAAGATGCGCTGGCCGTCCGCAGACCAACGCGCCAGCAGATGCTCGGCACCGTCGTCGGTGAGCCGCTGAGGCTCATTCGCGCCACTGACCTTGATCGTGTAGATGTCCTGCCGAGAGGCCCCGTCACGCAGGGCCAAAGTCAGCAGCCGCGAGCCATCGGGCGACCACTGCGGATCGTTGTAGCGGCCCTTGCCGCTGGTCAACGCTTGCTTGTCGGTGCCGTCCGGCGACATCAGATGGATGTGGTTGCTGCGATTTTTGCTGACGGTATAGGCAAGGCGTTTGCCATCAGGCGACCAGACCGGGCCCTGCTCGGCCGCAGTGGGAGGCTCTGCACTGAGCAGCCGAGACGCCCCGGAGCTCAGATCCAGCACCTTGATCTGTGGCATGCGGGGATGCTTCAACACGACATAGGCCAGGTGTTTTCCGTCCGGAGAAAACGCCGGCCCGGCCTCCTCCTCGTCGGACGCGGTCAAGCGCTTGAGATCGCTGCCATCCGCCTTCATGAGGTAGAGCTTGGCGCTCTTGTCCATGAAAGAGCGAAAGGCGATGAAGCGACCGTCGGGGCTCCACACCGGTGAGCTGTTCAACACCTCACCCTGGGTCAGCCGGCGAACATCCCCGCTGACCAGGTCCGCGACGTGGATCTCGACACCGCGGCCGCGGCTCGCCGTGAACAGCACCTTGCTGCCGTCCGGCGACCAGCTCACCTCGCCCGCTTCCATAGGCTCCTGCGTCAGCCGCTGCGTCTGGGAGCCGTCCGGCCGCATGCGGTACAGCTGAAACAAACCTCCTGCGCGATTGGAGGTAAAAACGATGTCGTCCGGCCCCGCCTGGGCAGCCGCCGCCGCCAGGGGCAGGCAAGCCAACAAGACAAGGCTGCATGCAGCGGCCAGTCGAGGCAAAGTCCTCAGCTTCATCACTGTCTCCTTGCAAATCTTGAGGTACGGCCCGCCCACAGGGTCGGGCCGGCGCGGGACGCGTCAGGGGCGCGCGGTCACCACCGCCGTGGCCAGCGAGCGGCCGGCGCTGTCCGTCACAGTCAGCGCGTGCACGCCGGTTGCGGCCGGCACGAAGCTGTAGCTGAGCGCGCCCTCAGGCGTGGCCACTGCGCTGAAGCCAGCCTCTGCGCCGCCGGGGCGTTTGACCAGGACGGTCAAAGCGGCGTTGGGGACAAAACCTTTGCCCATAAAGACGGTGGCCTGTGAGACCTTGCCGACGGACGGTCCGCTGAAACTCGGAGCCGCCAGCGCTGCGCTCGAAACTGACAGCGCCGCACACACAAGCAAAGCGTTCAGGGGTCTGCAAAATCGGCTCAATCCGGAAGAAACAGAATCCGACAGTTGGGGCATGGCGCGTCTCCGTGATGCTTGTCTCGGACCGGGTTGTATCCCCCGGGGTTGCCACCATTCTTGGTAACAAAGCGATTCATCGCAATGCAAGCCGCCCCGCCACGGGCGCCCAAATACCCCTCAATCAGGGGACAAAAAACGCATGACCCCTAGGTTGAATAGCAATTCTCGGAGGTAAAGCTAATGCAAGTCAGTCTCACCCTGATTCCCCAGGACAAGCGGCACAGAAAAGCGGCAGAGAAAGCTCGCCGGATCAGGACCTGCGCATCGCCCGTGACAGCATGATCACGGGGATCAGCCCGACCAACACGATAGCCAGCGAGGGCAGCGCAGCCTCGCCCAAGCGTTCATCGCGCGCCAGCTGGTAGGCAACAACGGCCAAGGTGTCGCTGTTGAAGGGCCGCAGCACCAGGGTGGCCGGCAACTCTTTCATCACATCGACAAACACCAGCAGCGCGGCAGCCCAGGCCGAGCGCGCCAGCAAGGGTGCATGCAGTTCGAGGAACATCCGGGTGCGCGAGGCGCCCAGCATGCGAGCCGTCTCGTCCACGGTCGGCGAGATGCGGGCATAGCCGGCCTCCAGCGACTGCAGGGCCACGCCGGAGAAGCGCACCAAATAGGCATACATCAAGCCGGCAATGGTGCCGGTCATCAGGCTGGTCAAACCCAGCTGCGGCCAGCGCTCCTGCAACCAGCCCAGCGGCAGCAAGATGCCGATCGCGATCACCGCGCCCGGCACCGCATAGCCCAGCGACACGATGCGCGTGCTGACGCCCAGCAGGGCCGAGCCCGAACCGCGCACCCGTGCGAGATAGGCCAGCACCAGCGCCAGCAAGACCGCCAGCAAGGCGGCCAGACCGGACAGCTTCAGACTGCTCAGGCTCCATTGCACAAAGCGCGCCAGCGGCAAGCCCAGTTCGGCGTGCAAGGCCTCCTGCCACAGCAGTTGCAAGAGCACCAGCACCGGTACGACAAAGCCCAGCAGGATGGGCAACGCGCACAGCAGCACGGCCGCCAGCGCTGCACCCCCATGCAGCGGCAAAGGACGGGCCTCGGCCGCATGCAGCGCGCCGCTGCGGCTGCTGGCAAAACGCAGCTTGGCCTGCGCACGCCGCTCCAGCCACAGCAAGGCGCCAACCGCCAGCAGCAACACCGAGGCCAGCTGCGCCGCGGCTGTCTTGTCATTCATCACCAGCCAGGCCTTGTAGACACCGGTGGTCAAGGTGGTGAGTCCGAAGTAGGCACCGACACCGTAGTCGGCCAGCGTCTCCATCAGCGCCAGCGCGATGCCGGCGGCCAGCGCGGGACGGGCCAGCGGCAGCGCGACCTCGCGCACCCGGCGCGCGGTGCCAGCGCCCAACATGCGTGCCGCCTCCATCAAGGCCACGCCCCGCTCGCTCAGCGCCGTGCGGGTCAGCAGGTAGACGTAAGGGTACAGACACAGCACGAACAGGCCCACCGCACCGGGCAGGCTGCGCACATCGGGCCAGAGCGCGCCCTGCGCGCCGGTCAGCGCGCGCAGCCAGGTCTGCAAAGCCCCGCTGTACTGCAAGGCATCGGTATAAGCATAGGCGGCCACATAGGCCGGCATCGCCATGGGCAGCAGCAAACCCCACTCAAAGAAGCGCCGGCCCGGAAAGTCGAACAGGCTGACTGCGGCCGCCGTCGCACCGCCGATCAGCGCCACACCGATGGCCACGCAGACCGACAGCACCAAGGAGGCCCAGGCGTACTCGGGCAGTACGGTCTGTAACTGATGCTGCAAGATGGCCAGCGCCTGCGCATCCAGCGCCAGCCAAGAACCCAGAATGCCCAGCACGGGCACGGCCAACAAAAGGCAGACAACAGTGATCAGGCGCAGCATGCGGGTGGTTGGCGCGGACGCCAACGCGTGGCAGGCCAGCTCTTGATATCGATCAAACGAGAACGATGCGCATTCGAATGCGCATTCCAGCCCGGTATCATAGGTCCATGTTTCTCGCACTTGATCAGGTCGGCCTGCGCTATCCCGGCGCCGCCGGCGGGCCCGCCGGCAAGGCGGCGGTGGACGGCGTCTCGTTCGGTCTGGCACGCGGCCAGATCGGCGTGCTGATCGGCCCCTCAGGCTGCGGCAAGACCTCGCTGCTGCGCAGCATTGCCGGGCTGGAGCGGCTGCACAGCGGCCGCATCCTGATCGATGGTGAAGCACTGGCCGATGCGTCCACGGGACTGCACCTCGCCCCCGAAGCGCGCCGCATCGGCATGGTGTTCCAGGACTACGCCCTGTTCCCGCACCTCTCGGTGGCCGACAACATCGGCTTCGGCCTGCGCCACCTGGCCCGTGAGCCGCGCCAGCAGCGCATCGCCGAGGTGCTGGATCTGGTTGGCCTGGCCCACGCAGCCAAGCGCGCCCCGCACCAGCTCTCCGGCGGCCAGCAGCAGCGTGTCGCGCTGGCACGGGCGCTGGCCCCGTCGCCGCGCCTGCTGCTGCTCGACGAGCCTTTCTCCAGCCTCGACGTGGATCTGCGCGAGCATTTGTCCCAGGAGCTGCGAGGCATCCTGCGCGCCAGCGGCACCACGGCGCTGTTCGTCACCCACGACCAGGGCGAGGCCTTCGCCATCGGCGATGTCGTCGGCGTGATGCAGCATGGCCGGCTGGAGCAATGGGACGAGTCCTACAGCGTCTACCACCGCCCGGCCACCCGCTTCGTTGCCGATTTCATCGGCCACGGCGTGTTTGTTTCCGGTCGCATCGTCCAGGGCAGCACCGACCCGGTGGTGCAGACCGCGCTGGGCGAGCTCAGCGATGCCGGCGAGTGCGCACTGCCCTCGGCCTACCCGGGCGGCGAGTGCGAGGTGCTGTTGCGCGCCGATGACATCGTGCATGACGACGACGCGCCGGTGAAGGCCCGGATCGAGCGCAAGATCTTTCGGGGCGCCGAGTTCCTCTACACGCTGCGCTTGTCCAGCGGCGAGCAGTTGGTGGCCCATGTGCCCTCGCATCACAACCACCAGGTCGGCGAGTGGATAGGCATACGCGCCCATGTCGACCATGTCGTGACTTTCGGCAGACCCAGCCCAGTTGCCGCAGAGTAGCCCTGAGCAAACTTGTGTAAAGCGGCGGTATTTAGACGCAAAGAACCCTTGAATGCGCCGAAATAGCCCAGCAAATGGGGGCCTCTACCAAGGCTTGCTGTCGAGCAGCACCCTATACTCGCTGCAAGGTCTTCGCTTCTGGCTTAGTCTGTGGCGCAAGCTCTGAATGGCTGTACTTCACCGATAGGACACACCGCATCATGGGTGCCAAACTTAAAGTAGCAGGCTGGGTCGCGTTGGGCGCCCTGGCTGGCGGAATGACCACGATGCAGTTGCAGGCCAACGCCCGCAGCAGCCTGTCACCACTCCCGCTGGAAGAGCTGCAGCAGCTCGCAGCGGTGTTCGGCATGGTCAAAAGCGACTATGTCGAGCCGGTCGATGAGAAGAAGCTCATCAACGACGCGATTGCCGGCATGGTCTCCGGACTCGACCCGCACTCGCAGTTCTTCGACAAGAAGAGCTTCAAGGAATTCCGCGAAGGCACCAGCGGCCGCTTCGTCGGTGTCGGCATCGAGATCGGCATGGAAGATGGCCTGGTCAAGATCGTCTCGCCGATCGAAGGCTCCCCCGCCTTCCGCGCAGGTCTGAAGAGCGGCGACCTGATCAGCCGCATCGACGACACGCCGGTCAAGGGCCTCGGGCTCGACCAAGCCGTCAAGCGCATGCGCGGCGAACCCAACACCAAGGTGCAGCTGATGATCTTCCGCAAGGCGGAGAGTCGCAGCTTCCCCGTCACCATCACCCGCGAGGAAATCCGCGTGCAAAGCGTGCGCGGCAAGGTCGTCGAGCCCGGCTATGCCTGGCTGCGCGTCAGCCAGTTCCAGGATCGAACGGTCGACGACTTCGTCAAGAAGCTCGACGAGATCCTCAAGCAAGAACCCAATCTCAAGGGCCTGGTGCTTGATCTGCGCAACGATCCCGGCGGCCTGCTCGAAGCCTCGGTGGCGATCTCGGCTGCCTTCCTGCCCAGGGGTGTGGATGTCGTGTCCACCAACGGTCAGATCGCTGACTCCAAGGCGAACTTCAAGGCTGATCCCGACTACTACCAGCGTCGTGGCGGCACTGACCCGCTGAAGAAGCTGCCGGCGTCGCTGAAGACCGTACCCTTGGTGGTGCTGGTCAACGAAGGTTCGGCCTCCGCCAGCGAGATCGTCGCCGGCGCGCTGCAGGACCACAAGCGTGCCGTCGTGATGGGTGCGCAGACCTTCGGCAAGGGCTCGGTGCAGACCGTGCGCCAGCTGAGCCCCGAGACCGCGCTGAAGATCACCACCGCGCGCTACTACACGCCCAGCGGCCGCTCGATCCAGGCCAAGGGCATCGTGCCTGACGTCCTGCTCGACGAAACCGCCGAAGGCAATGTATTCGCCGCACTGCGCATGCGCGAGGCCGATCTTGAGAAGCACCTGAACAACGGCCCGGAAGAGAAGGACGAGGCGCGCGAGAAGGCCCGCGAGGAAGCCCGCCAAAAGCTCGAGGCTGAATACGCCAAGAAGAACGAGCCGCCCAAGCCGCTGCCCGAGTTCGGCTCGGCCGAGGACTTCCCGCTGGCCCAGGCGCTGAACCAGCTCAAGGGCAAGCCGGTGGCCGTCTCGAAGACCGCGACCGAACGCAAGGCCGAAGCCAAGATCGACTGAGCACGACCTGCACCTGATGAAACGGCCCGCTTCGAGCGGGCCGTTTGCATGGTCGGCGCTATGCTTGGCGCATGAACGATGAACAGCTGTTGCGCTACTCGCGCCATATCCTGCTGGAAGAGATCGGCATCGAAGGCCAGCAAGCCCTGCTGCAAAGCCATGCGCTGATCATCGGTGCCGGCGGCCTGGGCTCGCCGGCGGCGCTGTACCTGGGCACGGCCGGCATCGGCCGGATCACCCTGGTCGACCACGACACGGTGGATTTGACCAATCTGCAACGCCAAATCGCGCACAGCTTGGCGCGAGTCGGTAAACCCAAGGCCGAGTCGGCCGCCGCCGCGATCGCGGCACTGAATCCCGAGGTACAGGTTCGCACCGTGGCCCAGCGCGCCGATGGCGCCCTGCTGGATGAACTGGTGGCCGGCGCCGACGTGGTGCTGGACTGCAGCGACAACTTCGCCACCCGCCAGGCCGTCAACCGCGCCTGCGTCGCGCACCGCCGGCCGCTGGTCTCGGGCGCGGCGCTGGGCTTCGATGCCCAGATCAGCGTCTACGACAGCCGCAGCGCCGACGCCCCCTGCTACGCCTGCCTATTTCCGCCCGACGCCAGCTTCGAGGAGCAGCGCTGCGCCACGATGGGCGTGTTCGCGCCGCTGGTGGGCATCATCGGCAGCCTGCAGGCCGCCGAAGCCTTGAAGCTGCTGCTGAAACTGCCCGGCTTGACCGGGCGCCTGCAGATGCTGGAGGCGCGGAGCATGGACTGGAGCGAAATACTTGTGCACAAAGACCCGGCATGCCCGGTATGCAGCACAAAAACTCGATACATCTCCGAATAAACATCAGTCATTTCAGAAAAGTACGCAAGAAAATTCTCCGCAGCCTGACCTATGCTGCGCCCCGGGCGGCCAGACCGCCCTTCTCCAGACTGCCCGAGGGGCAGCTTTCCAGATGAACAAGCGCAATCAGCTCACCGCCCGCAATTTCCCCAGCGCCAAGGAAGAGGCCAAAGCCCTGGCCCAGTCGCCCCCGTCGGGCGACTATGACAGCCCGCAAAGCGCCTACCGCCTGGCCTTCACCGACACCGACTTCCTGCTGCGCGAGGACATGCGGCCGATCCGCATGCAGCTTGAGCTGCTCAAGCCCGAGCTGGTGCAAAACGAGCTGGGCATCAAGGCCACCATCGTGATGTTTGGCAGCGCCCGAATCCCCTCGGACGAGACTGCCCGTGCGGCACTGGCCCAGGCCAAGCTCGGTGGTGACGAGGCCCTGATCAAGCGTGCCGAAGTGCAGCTCAGCATGAGCCGCTACTACGAGGAGGCGCGCCGGTTTGCCCACATCGTCACCAAGGCCTCGATGGAGCGCACCAACCCGATCTATGTGGTCACCGGCGGCGGCCCGGGCATCATGGAGGCAGGCAACCGCGGCGCCTACGAGGCCGGCGGCAAGAGCATCGGGCTGAACATTGTGCTGCCGCACGAGCAACGCCCCAACCCTTACATCACGCCTGAACTGTGCTTCCAGTTCCACTACTTTGCGCTGCGCAAGATGCACTTCTTGATGCGCTCGGTGGCTCTGGTCTGCTTTCCCGGCGGCTTCGGCACGCTCGATGAGCTGTTTGAGACCATGACGTTGATCCAGACCGGCAAATGCCGGCGCCGTCCCATCCTGATGTTCGGCCGCGAGTTCTGGACCCGGCTGATCAACTTCGAGCTGCTGATCGAGACCGGCATGATCAGCCCCGGCGATGAGGAGCTGTTCCATTTTGTCGAGAGCGCCGAAGAAGCCTGGGAATTGCTGGCGCGCGAGTACGAACTGAGCCAAGCCGGCAGCACCTGACACAGCGAATCACTGAAAGAAAGACACCATGACCACACTCAGAGCCGTCTCCCTGATTGGCGCTCCCACCGATATCGGCGCTGGCGCGCGCGGCGCCAGCATGGGGCCCGAGGCCTTGCGCGTGGCCGGCCTGGGCGCGACCTTGGAGAGTCATGGCGTTGAGGTCCTGGACCGCGGCAATCTGCTAGGCCCGGCCAATCCCTGGCTGCCGCCGGTGGACGGCTACCGCCATCTGAGCGAGGTCGTGGCCTGGAACCAATCGGTCCACGAGGCAGTGCATGCCGAGCTCAAGCTGGGCCGCATGCCCATCTTGCTGGGCGGTGATCATTGCCTGGGCCTGGGCTCGATCAGCGCGGTGGCCCGCCATTGCCGCGAGACCGGCAAAAAGTTGCGCGTGCTGTGGTTGGATGCCCATGCTGACTTCAACACCAGCGCGCTGACGCCCAGTGGCAATATCCACGGCATGCCGGTGGCCTGCCTGTGCGGCTTCGGCCCGCAGGCCCTGATCGAGATCGGAGGTCAGGTCCCGGCCATCAACCCGAAATGGGTGCGCCAGATCGGCATCCGCAGCGTCGACGCCGGCGAGAAGCGCTTTGTCCACGAGCAAGAACTCGAGGTATTCGATATGCGCTACATCGACGAGATGGGCATGCGCCACACGATGGAGCTGGCCCTGGCGACGCTGGATGCCAACACCCATCTGCATGTGAGCTTCGATGTGGACTTTCTGGACCCCGAGATCGCACCGGGCGTCGGCACCACGGTGCCTGGCGGCCCGACCTATCGGGAAGCCCAGCTGTGCATGGAGATGATTGCCGACACCGGCCGCATGGGCTCGCTCGATGTGATGGAGCTGAACCCGGCCCTGGATGTCCGCAACAAGACCGCCGAGCTGGCGGTGGACTTGATCGAGTCGCTTTTTGGCAAGAGTACCTTGATGAGGAAATAAGCTTGCCCTGCCCCTGCGGGACAGATGGCAAGAGTACCTTGATGAGGAAATAAGCTTGCCCTGCCCCTGCGGGACAGATGGCAAGAGTACCTTGATGAGGAAATAAGCTTGCCCTGCCCCTGCGGGACAGATGGCAAGAGCACCTTGATGAGGAAATGAGCTTGCCCTGCACCTGCGGGACAGATGGCAAGAGCACCTTGATGAGGAAATGAGCTTGCCCTGCACCCCCCAGCGGGGTAGACGGCAAGAACACCTCCAGCCGGAAATGAAACCGCGCTAGGGCTCCAGCACAGCCAGCAGCGCCACCAGCCCGGCATCCAGTGCGCGCAGCTCGGCGGTCTTCAGTGGTGCCAAGATGGCATGCTCGTTGTCCACATGGGCAGCCACCGCGCGGTCGATCAGTGCCAGGCCTTCGGGCGTCAGCTGTACCAGCAGGCTGCGCGCGTCGGCCGGATTGGGCAGGCGCTGCACCAGGCCCGCGGCCTCGAGCCGCTGCATGCGATGGGTCATCGTGCCGGAGCTGACCATCAGCTGCTGGAACAGCGCCGTTGGTGCCAGACAAAATGGCGCGCCGGCCCGCCTGAGGGTAGCCAGCACATCAAACTCCCACGCGCTCATGCCGAAGCTGGCGAACACCTGATCCAGACGCTGTTGCAGCAAGGCAGAGCAGCGCTTGACCCGTCCAATCGTGCCCATCGGCGCCACGTCCAGATCGGGCCGCTCACGCCGCCACTGCTGCAGGATGCGATCCACCGCATCCGCTGGTTTCGCGAGGGTCACTGCCGGCTCCAACTGTCTTTATCTCGAGATTATCCCCGAGGACCTGCAGCGCTCAGGGCACGCGCAGCATGTCGCGCTCATTGACTTTGACCTGTCGCACATCGCCGCCCTGCTGCGCGTAGGTGAGCGTCAACGTCTTGCGTCGACCGGGCGCAGGATCGCTGCCGGCCAGGCTGTTGTCCACCCGGAGTTCCAGGCGATTGCGGCGCACCAGCTCGCGCAGGCGGTCGCTGACATCCACGGTATTGCTGCCGTAGCCATAGCGGGCACTGATGATGCGCAGCCGCATGCCGCCGGCCTGTGGCTCATCACCATCATCACGGCCTCCGCCCCAGCCACCGCCCCAACCGCCCTGGCCCCAGTCCCCACGGCCCCAGCCGGTGAACTGCGCGCCGTCGACGAGTGAGCCTTCCTTGTACTCGAAGGTGCGGTTGCGGCCATCCTTGCCCCGGGTGTAGATGCGCAGCATCTTGGTACGGCCGGGGTCGGGGTCGGCACCGAAGGTGTCGTTGCCCATGCGGAAGCTGCGGTCGCGGCGCGCCAGTTCCTTCAAGCGCTGCGTCACATCGATGTGCTTGCGCGAAGTGCCGTAGTTGGCCTGCAAGATCTGATAGTCGCCGTCGTCGTCGCGCCCATGCGGACGCCCGCCGCCGGACGGGCTATCACCCCAGCCGCCCGACCAACCGCCGTGGCCCCAGTCCCCGCGCCCCCAGCCGGTGAACTGCGAGCCGTCCACCTGGCTGTACTCCTCGTACTCGAAGGTGCGCTGCTGGCCGTCACGCCCGCGCGCAAAGATGCGCAAGGTCTTGCGGCGCCCCGGGTCGGGATCGACGCCAAACACATCGTTGACCAGCTTGAAGCGCCGGTCCTGGCGGGCCAGTTGCTTGAGCTGCTGGGTGACGTCGACATGGTGCTGCGCCGTGCCGTAGCGGGCCTGCAGGATCTGGTACTGACCATCGTCGTCGCGATCCCGCTGCGCGCTCGCAGTGGCGGCCAGCACCAGCATCAGCACCAGTGCGGTCCAGCCCTGGCGCAAAAATGTTGCAAGACTCAAGTTCTGCTCCCTTTATGAGTTGACTCATCAACGCCGCAACCGCAGGCGCGGTTGTCCGCCACAACGCGTCGGCCTTGTTTGAATTTGTTTCAGGCGCTGGTGATCCAGCCTTCGAGCGGATCGATCGCCGGCGGCAGGCCGTAGCCCTCGCGGTCCTGCGCCCAGGCCGCCTGCATCAGGCACAGCACCGCATCGAGCCGGTCGCCGCTTGCGTCGGCCACCAGCGCATCGCGCTGCGCATGGCTGAGCTTCAGGCGCAGACCCAGCCGGCTGCGTCCCTGCTCCAGCGCTTCGAGCAGGTCCTTTCGGGCGATCAGGCGCTCGTCGCTTTGCTTGGCCTTGTCGTCGCTCTTGTACGAGCGCCGCGCGATCAGCTCGCGCGCCAGCAGGCCCGGATAGGCCTCCAGCGCGACACGCTTGGCATCACCCGGATGAAGGCCAGGCAGATGCACACCGGCGCCCAGCAATAGCGGCACACCGGCATGCAGCATATAAGCCACCGGCGGGTTGACCCATTTCATCGATGGCGAAGCGCCGGCCGGTCCGTCGGTGGCGCGGTGGGCAAACTTAGCGCCGACCGGGCGCGCATCGCAGAAGGCCGCAAACTGAGCCCGGATCTCGGCGCGCGTCAGCGCCGCGTAGTGCGCGATCAGCGCCGGCCATTGCTGCGGCCAGTTCAAGGCATGCACCAGCTCACGCGGCAGACCGAAAGGAAAGTCAAAGCCGCCCAGCCAGGGGCCGGGGCGCTGCAGGAATTCACCGAAAGCCGGCAAGCTGTCCAGCGCCTGCAGCCGCTCCAGCAGCAAGACCTGGCCCCGGCGCCGGCCCAGCGCAACGGTGATGGGTTTGCGCCGGGTCGGCGCGCTGCTGAAATCGACGCCCAGCAACAAGGGATCGGCAAGAGGGGCGCTAGAGTGCATGGTCAGCACTGTAACCAGCCGCGGAGAGCGACACCATGACGAACGAGGACAAGGCCGGTATCAAAGCCGATACCAAGGTCGAAGACAAAGGCGCACCCCTGGTCGAGCGCCTGGTGACGACCGAGCACAAGCTCAGCATCGGCAAGAAGACGCTGGAATACAGCGCCACCTGCGGCACCCTGTTGCTGCGAGAGGTCGAGGTCACGGAGGGCGAACACAAGGGCGAGAAGACGCGCGCCAGCGTCTTCTTTATCGCCTACACCCTGAAGAACCCCAAGAAGCCCGATAAGCCCGAGCATCGTCCGCTGAGCTTCAGCTTCAATGGCGGGCCGGGCTCCAGCAGCGTATGGCTGCATCTGGGCATCCTCGGCCCGCAGCGCGTACCAGCCGATGAGATGGGCCACTGCGGCGCGCCGCCCTACGGCCTGGTCGACAACGAGTTCAGCCTCTTGCTGGAGTCCGATCTGGTCTTCATCGACCCGGTCGGCACCGGTCTCTCGCGCATGGCCGAGGGCCAGAAGGCCGCCGAGTTCCACGACTACCAGCGCGACCTCGATGCGGTCGGCGAATTCATCCGCCTGTACCTGACGCGCTGGGGCCGCTGGGCCAGCCCCAAGTACCTGATCGGCGAGAGCTACGGCACAACCCGCGCCGCCGGACTCGCGCGCCATCTGCAGGAAAAGCATGACGTCCATCTGAACGGACTGATGCTGGTCTCGCTGGCGCTGGATTTCCAGACCCTGAGTTTCGACGCCGGCAACGAGCTGCCTTATCCGCTGTATCTGCCCACCTACGCTGCCACCGCCTGGTATCACAAGGCGCTGCGGCCGGCGCAGCAAAAAAAGCCGCTCAAGCAGATCGTGGCCGAGGCCGAGACCTTTGCCAACGGCGACTACTGGCTGGCGCTGATGCAGGGCAGCCGTTTGACGCCGGCTGAGCGCTCGCATGTGGCCGATCAGGTGGCGCTGCACACCGGCCTGAGCGCCGACTATGTGCTGCGCTGCGATCTGCGCCCCACCGAGTTCCGTTTCTTCAAGGAACTGCTGCGCGCGCGCGGGCAGACCGTGGGTCGGCTCGACAGCCGCTTCTTAGGCCTGGACCGCGACGACGCCGGCGAGCACCCCGAGGACGATGCCGGCATGAACAATCTGGTCGGCGCCTATGCCACGGGCATCAACCGCTTGCTGCGCGAGCGTCTGGGCTGGACCGGCGACCAGCCGTATTTGCTGCATGCGCCGCTGTGGAAGACCTGGGCCTGGAAGGGCTACGAGAACAAGTACCTCAGCGTGGGCGACAGTCTGCGCCGCGCCTTGCATGCCAACCCGGCGATGCGGGTCTATGTGGCCAGCGGCTACTACGACCTGGCCACGCCGCATGCAGCGGGCGACTACACCTTGTCCCATCTGGGCCTGCGCGAGCCGCTGCAGGGACAGATCCGGGTCAGCTATTTCGAGGCCGGCCACATGATGTATATCCACCAGCCTTCGCTTGCGCGCATGGCCGCCGAGTTGCGCGACTTTGTGCGCGGCGGCTGATCCCTGGCTTGGTCTATGCTCAGGGCATGGGTGTCAAGTCATTTGAGGCGTCTGTGGCCGCCGCGCTGGCCGAATCGGCCCGCGGCGACTACCTGGCTGCTACCGAGCGACTCGCCGCAGCACTGCTGCAGTGCCCGATCAGTCATCAGCGCGGCAGGGCACGCGCGCTGGCCCTGCTGGCCCATGACTACCCGCGCCTGGGCAATCTACAGGCCAGCGTGCGCTGTGCTAGCGAGGCGGTAGCGCTGGCCGAGCACCTGGGCGACGCGGCCGTGCAGGCCGATGCCCTGACCTCGCTGTGCTTCGTCTATGCCCAGCTGCTGATGGGGCGCGACGCGCTGGAGTGCGGGCTGCGTGCGCTCAGCTGCGCGCGCAGCAGTGCCGACGCCGTGCGAGAGGCCTGGGCCCTGAACCGCATCGGTGTGGCCTACTCCAGCCTGGACAACCCGATTCAGGCCTGCGACACGACGGCACAGGCGCTGGAGATCGCGTTGACGCAGGGCAATAGCGAGCTGAGCTTCTCCTGCCTCAACAACCTGGCCTACTACTGGCTTTCGCGACGCACTGAGGCGCACCGGCGCCAAGACACCGAGGCCCTCGCGCTCGCCCGCGCTCAAGCTCGCAGCCTCTCCGAACAGGCCACCGTGCAAGCGCGTGCCTCCGGCAGCCACTTCCAGGTGGCGGTCGCGGTGTCCAACCTCGTCGAAGCCCTGCTGGGCTGCGACGAGTACACGGCGGCGCGGGTGCTGCTGGACGAATTCGAAGCCCTGTCGCGCCAGCACGGGTATTTGGCGCTGCAGCTGCAGGCCGCCGTGCAAAGGGCCTTGATACTGAAGGCCGACGGACAGTTCGACGCCGCGTTGCGGCAGTTGCAAGCCCTGATGGAGAGTCAGCACGACGGTCTGCCGCCCAAGCTGCTGCGGCTACTGATCTACTCGCTGTACGAAACCTACAAGGCCAGCGGCGACTACCGTGCAGCACTCGACCATCTGGAACGCCATACCGAGCTGGAGCGGCAGACCGCCCGCGACACCATGGCCTTGCAGACCGAGGTGATGCTGATACGCCAGGAGGTCGAGCAGGCCCATGCCCGCGCCGAGCACGCCATGCAAGATGTGCAGCGCGAGCGCAAACGCGCCCGCCAGCTCGAGCGTGACCAGTTGCGCCTGCGTGACCAGGCCGCGGCACTGGACCGTGCGGCGCACGAAGACGTGCTGACCGGCCTGCACAACCGGCGCCATGCCGAGTTCGCCCTGCCGCTGCTCATCGAAGGAGCCCGTCAGGCCGGCAAAACCATCAGTCTGGCGATGCTGGATGTCGATCACTTCAAACAGGTCAATGACGACTTCGGCCACGGCGTGGGTGATCGCGTGCTGCAGCAACTGGCCCAGTTGCTGCGGCAGAAGGTGCGCAGCGCCGACCTGCTCGCCCGCGTCGGGGGCGAGGAATTCGTGATCGCCCTGGTCGGCACGCAGCCCGACCGTGCGCTGGAGATCTGCGAGCGGCTGCGCCAGGCCGTTGCCGACTACCCTTGGGAGCAGATCGCCCCGGGGCTGCGGGTGCGCGTGAGTATCGGCCTGGCTGCCGGCGAACCGCCGGCCGAGGCCCGGCTGCTGCAAGAGCGTTCCGACCGCGCCCTTTATGCCGCCAAGCGCGGCGGCCGCGACCGGGTCTGCAGCGGCTGAGCGAGAGGGGCTCGCTCAGGCCAGCTTGAACACCGACACCGAGCGCGCCAGCTCATCGGCTTGCATCTGCAGGCTTTGCGCGGCGGCTGCCGACTCCTCGACCAGGGCGGCGTTTTGCTGCGTCATCTGGTCGAGATTGGCGATTGCCTGACCGATCTGGTTGATGCCGGTGCTTTGCTCGCTGGTGGCATTGCTGATCTCGGAGACGATGCCGCTGACCCGCTCGATCGCCCCCATGATCTCCTGCATCGTGTGCCCCGCCCGCTCGACCAGTTGGGCGCCGTTCTCCACATTTTGGCCGCTGGCGGTGATCAGGGCCTTGATCTCCTTGGCGGCCTCGGCGCTGCGCTGGGCCAGCGTGCGCACCTCGCCGGCCACCACTGCAAAGCCGCGCCCCTGCTCACCCGCCCGCGCAGCTTCGACAGCGGCGTTCAATGCCAGGATATTGGTCTGGAAGGCAATGCCGTCGATCACCGAGATGATGTCGCTGATCTTGCTCGAAGATGCCGAGATGCGGCCCATGGTGCTGACCACCTCGCCGACCACCGCGCCGCCGCGCTTGGCTACTTCGGCCGCGCTCAGCGCCAGCTGATTGGCCTGGCGGGCCGAATCAGCGTTGTGCGTGACGCTGGCGGTCAGCTCTTCCATCGCCGACGCGGTCTCCTCCAGATTCGAGGCCGCCTGCTCGGTACGCATGCTCAGGTCCTGGCTGCCCACCGCCACCTCGCGCGAGGCCGTCGCGATGCTGTCAGTGGCGTTGCGCACACCGCTGACCACCGAGCTCAACGAGCCCTGCATCGCCGCCACACCGCGCATCACGGCGGAGGTCTCGTCGGCGCCGGCCACATTGATGCGCTCGCTCAGGTCATGGCGTGCGATCTGCTCGGCGCTGGACACGGCCGCCTTCAGCGGCTGCAGGATGGAGCGGATATTGAAAAGGGTGTACGCACCGATGATGGCAATGGCCAAGCCCATGATCAGCATCAAGGCCAGCCGGATACGCGCCTCTTGAGTGGCCAGGCGCTTGACCTCCTCGGCCGAGTGCTGCTCGATCAGGTGCGTCATCTCACCGAGCTGCTGGTCCAGCGCCCGCACCGGGCCCTTGATCGGCTCGGTGGCCTTGTTCGCTGCGGCGGTGTCCGCAAAAGCACTGGCCATGATGTCGCGGTGGATACCCTGAAAGCCGCTTCTATAGCCCTCCAGCGAGCTCAACATCTGCGGCGGCAGCGCCTTGATCTTCGTCGCGATGTCGAGCTTGGCGATGGATTTCAGGCCTTCAGTCACGCGTTCATAGGCACCGTCCCAGTCCTTCTTGTAGCGCTCCACCGCCTTCGGATCCGAGAGATTGATCAAGAGATCCTTCTCGTAGCGGCGCAGATTTCCGACCCCGGCGCGGATCTCGGCCAGCACGACCAGCGAGGCGACATCGTTGTCCTGGTAGTGCGAGAACTGCTCGCGGGCCTGGGACAGGCTCCACAGCCCGCTGCCCCCAATCCCCAACATCGCCAACATGGACAAGGCGGCCAAGGCATACAGCCGGGCGCGAATAGTGAACCGGTGCAGAGCCAGCATGAAACCCTCCGAGCACACCCAACGACAGGCGTGCGAATAGCGTACTGCGGAGCCTTTCGGAAAGGAAGGCCCGCCGCGCAACACGTCCCGGGTTCTAGGGAGTCAAAATGGGGTCAGGCCTTGCCCCAAAGCTCGGCCATGCAGGTCGCGAACTCACCCCGGATCCGGTCTTCGGCCGGATGGCGACCCTGCTGGAGTTGCGGCCGGCCCGCCACATAGACGTCTTGCCAGGCCCGCTCCTGGCTGGCAAACACCAGGCCGTCGAGCAGGCTCGCCGCCGGCAAGCCCAGCAGGCCCGAGGCCTGCGCATCCAAGACCAGAAAATCGGCCCGGGCGCCCGGCACCAGCCCCCAGCTGTCCAGCCCGGCGGGTGCTGCGCTGCCGCGCCGGCAGGCTTCGAACAGCCGCGCGGCCGTCGAGGGCTCGCGCCGCGGCTGCGCGGCCACATTGCGCTGACGCAGGCTCAGTCGCTGACCGTACTCGAGCCAGCGCAGCTCCTCGACCCAGCCGCGCGTCACATGGCTGTCCGAGCCCAGGCTGATCGGTGCTCCGCTGGACAGCCAGCCCGGCAGATCGCACAGCCCGTCGCCCAAATTGCCTTCCGTACCGGGGCAGATCACGACGGCAGCGCCGCTGGCCGCCACCGCATCGATCTCCTCGGGCAGACTGTGGGTCGCATGCACCAGTTGCCAGCGCGCATCGGGCGCGAACTCGCTGCACAGCCAGGCCATCGGACGCTGCCCGGTCGCAGCCAGGCAGTCGGCCACCTCCTGCTGCTGCTCGCTGATGTGGATGTGGATGGGCAGGGCCTCGTCACCGACGAGTTGCTGCAGGCGGCGGATGTCCTGGGCATGGGCGGCGCGCAGCGAATGCAGGGCCACGCCGGCATTGAGCAGCGGCCGGCAGGCCGCGTTCAGGCGCTGGCTCGCGGCCCAGACCCAGTCGGCGTCGCTGGCGAAGCGGCGCTGATCGGGCCGCAGCTTGTCTTCAGCAAATCCGGCATGGGCATACAGCACCGGCAGCATCGTCAGGCCCAGTCCGACCTGGGCGGCCGCATCGGCCAGCGCCCAGCTCATCGCCAGCTCGTCCGGATAGGCACTGCCGTCCTCGCGGTGCTGCAGATAGTGGAACTCGCAGACCTGGGTGTAGCCGCCCTTGAGCAGCTCCAGATAGAGCTGCGCCGCGATCGCCTGCAACTGGGTGGGCGTGATGCGCAGCGCCAGCCCATACATGCGGTCGCGCCAGCTCCAGAAATCATCGTCACCGGCCTCGCGCCGCTCGGCCAGGCCGGCGAAGGCGCGCTGGAACGCATGGCTGTGGGCATCGACCAGGCTGGGGATCACCGCTCCGTCCAGCCGCAGCGCATCGTCCGGCGCCGCATGGCCGGCTTCGAAGCCGCTCCAGTGCCCCGAGGAATTGACATGCATCAAGACCTGATACTGCCAGCGCCCGTCAAGCCAGGCCTGCGGTGCCCAGAACCGCTTGGCACCGGCCTTCATGCCTTCTTCCAGCTCAGCAGTTGCAGCAGCAAGCGGCGCAGCAGCGGCTGCACCCCGGCGGCTGCGGCCTCGTCATAGGCGTAGGGCGGCTGTTCCTGCATATAGCAGCGCCAGCACATCTCCAGCTGCACCGCGTGCTGGGACAGGTCGGGCCGGCCATAGTGGCGGGTGATGTAGCCGCCCTTGAAGCGGCCATTGACCACCTGGCTGTAGTCGCTCTGCCCGGCCAGCACCTGGCCCAAGGACGCGGTGATGGCCGGGTCGCAGGAGCGACCCTCGGCCGTGCCCAGGTTCAGATCGGGCAGCCGGCCCTCGAAAAGCCAGGGCAGCTCGGACTTGATGCTGTGGGCATCGAACAGCAGGGCGTAGCCATGGGCCGCCTTGAGTCGGTCCAGTTCGGCCTGCAAGGCCTCGTGATAAGGCTGCCAGTAGGTCTCGCGGCGGCGCTGCTTCTCGGCCGCGTCGGGGGCCTGGCCGTCCAGGTACAGCGGCTCGCCAGTAAAAAAGCGTGTCGGGCACAGCTCGGTATTCGATGCCCCCGGATACATCGGCGTGTCCTCGGGCGGGCGGTTCAGATCGATCAGAAAGCGCGAGTAGCGCGGCACGATCAGGCTGGCACCGAGCTCCTGAGCGATCCCTGCGTACAGACGCTCTAGGTGCCAGTCGGTGTCCTCGGTCTGCAGCGCACGCGGCTGGTAGCGGCCGCGCTGGTCCTCGGGGATGGCGGTGCCCACATGGGGCATGCTGATCAGCAGCGGTGTGCTGCCCGGCTGAAGTTTGAAGGAAGCATCGCTGCTCGTCGTCATCATCGGATCTTTCCGGCCCGCACCGCGCGGCGCAGCGGGTTGCGGCCAAAGTAGTAAGCCAGTTCGTTGGGATGGGAGATGTCCCAGGCACAGAAGTCGGCACGCTGGCCGGCAAGCAGTTGGCCGCGCTCGGCCAGGCCCAGCGCGCGCGCAGCATTCACGGTCACACCGCGCAGCGCCTCCTCAGGCGTGAGCCGGAACAGCGTGCAGGCCATGTTCAGCATCAGCAGCAGGGACAGGGTCGGCGAGGTGCCGGGGTTGTGATCGGTCGAGATCGCCATGGGCACGCCGGCCTCGCGCAGCGCCGCCACCGGCGGCAGCTTGGTTTCGCGCAAAAAATAGTAGGCGCCGGGCAGCAAGGTGGCCACCGTGCCGCTGGCCGCCAGCGCGGCAACACCTTCGGCGCTTAAGTACTCCAGATGGTCGCAGCTCAAGGCCCGGTACTCGCAGGCCAGCTGGGTGCCACCCTGGTCGCTGAGCTGCTCGGCATGCAGCTTGACCGGCAGGCCCAAGCGCTGGGCCGTCTCGAAGACCCGCCGCGTTTGTGCCGGCGTGAAGCCGATACCCTCGCAGAAGGCATCGACCGCATCGATCAAACCCTGCGCCTGCAGCGCTCCCATCCAGTCGCAGACGGCCTGGACATAATCGTCCTGCCGGCCCTGGAACTCCGGCGGCAGTGCGTGGGCACCCAGATAGGTGCAGCGCACATCGGCGCCGCGCAGACGGCGTGCGACGCTCAGGCTGCGGGCTTCGGACTCCAGGCTCAGGCCGTAGCCGGACTTGATCTCGATCGTCGTGACTCCCTCGGCCAGCAAGGCATCGAGGCGGCGCTGGGCCAGCGCCAGCAGCTCGTCCGCGCCGGCCTCGCGGGTGGCGGCCACCGTCGAGCGGATCCCGCCGCCGGAGCGCGCGATCTCCTCGTAGCCGGCCCCCTGCAAGCGCATTTCGAACTCGCGGGCCCGCTGACCGCCGTATACCAGATGGGTGTGGCAGTCAATCAATCCCGGCGTCACCACCGTGCCGCCGAGGTCGTGCTCGGCGTCGAAGTCCATCGTCGGGATCTGCTCGGCCTCGCCGACCCATAGCAGCCGCTCGCCCTCGGTGACCAGGGCGCCGTCTTCTATCCAGCCCCATGGCTGATCGCCGGCCAGCGTGGCAAGCCGGCCATTGCGCCACAAGATGCGCTGGCTCATAGGTCCTCGCTCCAGTTCATCCACCAGGCAGCGCCCTGCCCCGCAAAACTCAGCGGCTGCGCGGCCGGCTCCTCGCACCAGGCCAGGCTTTGCGGCGCCAACACCATCGCCCGGCCGCCATGGTTGAGCGTGCCGCCCTCGGCCGTAAACAGGCCCACCCACCGACCCTGTGCATCACCCGGCTGATCGGCCGCCAGCACCCGCAACTGGCCACGGCTGCGGCGATGCATCAGGTTGAAGTCACGCGTCGGGCCATCGACCAGCTCGCAATCCGGTGCCAGCGCGCCGTCAAAACTCAGCAGCTCGCTTCCCGCATGCAGTTCGAAGTCATACAGCCGCACGCCCTTGCCCGACAGCACGGCGAACCAGCGCTGCACACCTTCGAAGACCGAGAACGGCCCATCGGCCTCGATGTCGGCGACGCTCACGCGCAGCACCCAGTCGGCCAGATGCGGCCAGGCCAGCAGCTCGCGGGTCCAGCCGCCGTTATTCCTCCAGCGCTGGGGTGCCACATCGCTCGCAGAAATGACACTCCAGCTCATTGGAACCCCCTGGCGCTTGGCGCTGTCTCTCGGACACAAAGTTCGCCCACTCTCAGACGGCCATGCAGTGCTCTCATGCCTGAAAACTCCCCTCGAGAAGGTAGCGAGATCCCGGATGGGTCAGTCGCACCGTCGTCACGGTCAGCCCGCGGCTGAAGGTGCGACGCTTGACGACCAGGCAGGGCTCGCGCTTGCCAATGCCCAGCAGCCGGGCTTCCAGCTCGCTGGGCAGTGTCGATTCAATCGTATACCGAGCCTCGGACAGCGGGGCCACTTCCAGCAGATAGTGCGTCGGCGTCACGGTCGCGAAATCCAGCTCCAGATAGTCGGGCGCGCTGGCCGGATTCACAAGGCGGTCCTCGCACTGGATTGCGACGCCGTTCTCCAGATGAACGATGACGCTATGAAACAGCGTGGCACCGGCCTTCAGACCGAAGTCGGCCGCCTGTTCGGTCGTGGCCTTGAGTCGCTCCAGCAGGTGCACGCGCGACTCGTGCCGGTGGCCGCGCGCGGCGATCTCGTCATGCACATCGCGCACGGTCAGCGTCGACGAGATGCGGTGCAGCTGGGCGACGAAAGTGCCAACCCCCTGGACCCGCTCGATCATGCCCTCCTGGCTCAGCTCGCGCAGCGCCCGGTTGACCGTCATGCGGCTCACGCCGAACTGTGCCACCAGCTCTGCTTCTGAGGGCAGCAGATCGCCGGCCACCCAGTGGCCCGAGGCGATGTGCTCGCGCAAATGATTCTTGACCTTCAGGTACTGCGGCGCCGGTGCGCTTGTGCTGCTTGCCATGCCCGCCATCGTACTTGACTGTACTTGTATAGACAACTAGAGTTCGACACATTCAACTCGCCACATTCCATCCGGCCCGTTCCACCCCGTCCCCTGGAGAGACCCGCATGAGCTCGCAAGCCCGCACCGTCCGCGCCCCCACCGGCACCACCCTCGCCTGCAAGAGCTGGCTCACCGAAGCCGCCTATCGCATGCTGCAGAACAATCTGGACCCGGCGGTGGCCGAGAACCCAGACGCTCTGGTGGTCTACGGCGGCATCGGCAAGGCCGCCCGCAACTGGGACTGCTTCGACGCCATCCTGACATCGCTCAAGGCGCTCAACGAAGACGAGACGCTGCTGGTGCAGTCGGGCAAGCCGGTGGGCGTGTTCAAGACCCATCCGGATGCGCCGCGCGTGCTGATCGCCAACAGCAATCTGGTGCCGGCCTGGGCCAATTGGGAGCATTTCAACGAACTGGACCGCAAGGGCTTGATGATGTACGGCCAGATGACGGCCGGCAGCTGGATCTATATCGGCAGCCAGGGCATCGTGCAGGGCACCTATGAGACTTTCGCCGAAGCCGGCCGCCAACACTTCGGCGGCACCATGGTCGGGCGCTGGATACTGACCGCCGGTCTGGGCGGCATGGGCGGCGCGCAGCCCTTGGCGGCGACCTTCGCCGGCGCCTGTTCGCTGACCATCGAATGCCAACAGTCGCGCATCGACTTCCGCCTGAAGACCCGCTATGTGGACGAGCAGGCCGCGGATCTGGACGACGCGCTGGGGCGCATCGCCAAGTACACCGCCCAGGGCAAGGCTGTCTCCATTGCGCTGCTGGGCAACGCCGCCCGCATCCTGCCGGCCTTGGCCGAGCGCTGCAAGGCCGGCACCGCCATCAAGCCCGATCTGGTGACCGACCAGACCTCGGCCCACGACCTGATCAACGGCTACTTGCCGGCCGGCTGGAGCGTCGAGCAGTGGAAGGCCGCCGCTGCCGACCCGGCCCAGCATGCGCAGCTCAAGGCCGCTGCAGCCAAGAGTGCCGCAGAGCATGTCAAGGCCATGCTGCTCTTCCAAGCCATGGGCATCCCCACCGTGGACTACGGCAACAACATCCGCCAGGTCGCGTTTGATGAGGGCGTCAAAAACGCCTTCGACTTCCCCGGCTTCGTGCCTGCCTATGTGCGCCCGCAGTTCTGCGAGGGACGCGGCCCCTTCCGATGGGTGGCGCTCTCGGGCGACCCCGAGGACATCTACAAGACCGACGCCAAGATCAAGGAGCTGTTCCCGCATCACGCCGGCGTGCACCGCTGGCTGGACATGGCCAAGGAACGCATCGCCTTCCAGGGCCTGCCTGCGCGTATCTGCTGGCTGGGCCTTGGCGAGCGCCATATCGCCGGCCTGGCTTTTAACGAGATGGTCAGAAACGGCGAGCTGAAGGCGCCCATTGTGATCGGCCGCGACCACCTGGACAGCGGCTCGGTCGCCAGCCCCAACCGCGAGACCGAGAGCATGAAGGACGGCTCGGACGCCGTCTCGGACTGGCCGCTGCTCAATGCACTGCTGAACACCGCCGGCGGCGCCACCTGGGTCAGCCTGCACCATGGCGGCGGCGTCGGCATGGGCTACAGCCAGCACAGCGGCGTGGTGATCGTTTGCGACGGCAGCGAGGCGGCCGACAAGCGCATCGCGCGCGTGCTGTTCAACGACCCGGGCACCGGCGTGATGCGCCATGCCGATGCCGGCTATGAGCAGGCCCAGGCTTGCGCCAAGGAGCGCGGCCTGAACCTGCCGATGCTGAACAAGTAAACAGGAAAAGAAGATGAACTTGGAAATTATCCCGGGCGAACTGAGCCTCGAACAGCTGCGCAGCATCCGCAACGGCGACGTGACCTTGAGCCTGCACGCCAGCGCGGCCGAGATCATCCGCCGCAGCGCCGCCGTCGTGCAGGCCGCAGCAAGCGGCGACGCGCCGGTCTACGGCGTCAACACCGGCTTCGGCAAGCTGGCCAGCACCCGCATCAGCAAGGAAGACCTGGCTGCGCTGCAGCGCAATCTGATCCGCTCGCACTGCGTCGGCGTCGGCGCGCCGCTGGCACCGTCGGTCGTGCGCCTGATGCTGGCCACCAAGGCGGCGTCCCTCGCCCGCGGCTTCTCCGGCGTGCGCGAGGAGGTCGTGCAATGCCTGCTCGACGCCTTCAACGCCGGCCTCGTTCCGTATGTGCCGGCGCAAGGTTCGGTCGGCGCCTCAGGCGACCTGGCCCCGCTGTCGCACATGACCCTGGCTTTGATGGGCGAAGGCGAGATGCTGGTCGAGGGTCAGCGCCGCCCGGCCGGCCCCGAACTGGCGCGGGCCGGCGTCAAGCCGCTGGTGCTGCAGGCCAAAGAAGGTCTGGCCCTGATCAACGGCACCCAGACCTCGACCGCACTGGCGCTGAAAGGGCTGCTGCGCTTCGAGCTGGTCTATGCCTCGGCCATCGTCTCTGGCGCATTGAGCCTGGATGCAGCACGCGGCAGCGACGGGCCGTTCGATCCCCGCATCCACGCGGTGCGCGGCCAGCCCGGCCAGATCGAGGCCGCCCAGGCCTACCGACAGATCCTGGCCGGCAGCGAAATCCGCGCCTCGCACCGCGAGGGCGACGAGCGCGTGCAGGACCCCTACTGCCTGCGCTGCCAGCCCCAGGTGATGGGCGCCTGCCTGGACCAGGCGCGCTATGTGCGCGATGTGCTCTTGCGCGAAGCCAATGCGGTCACCGACAACCCCTTGGTCTTCGCCAACGAGGACGGCAGCGCCTATATGGTGTCGGGCGGCAATTTCCACGCCGAGCCGGTGGCCCTGGCTGCCGATGCGCTGGCCTGCGCGATCGCCGAGGTCGGCGCCATCGCCGAGCGCCGCATCGCGATGCTGATCGACACCAGCGTCTCGCGCCTGCCGCCCTTTCTGACCGAGAACGCCGGCCTCAACTCCGGCTTCATGATCGCCCATGTGACCGCTGCCGCGCTGGCCAGCGAGAACAAGAGCCTGGCTCACCCGGCCAGCGTGGACTCCATCCCCACCAGCGCCAACCAGGAAGACCATGTGTCCATGGCCACCTTCGGCGCCCGCCGCCTGGGCCCCATGCTGGACAACACCGCCCACATCATCGGCATCGAGCTGCTGGCGGCCTCGCAAGGCATCGAATTCCTGCGCCCGCTCAAGAGCTCGCGCGCGCTGGAAGAGGTGCACGCGCTGGTGCGCAGCGCTTGCCCGCCGATGCCTGAGGACCACTATCTGGCGCCGGACATCGAGCGTGCGACCGAGCTGGTGTTTGCCGGCGAGCTGGCGCGACTCGTACAACGGGAAGGCAGCATCGTCGTGCTGCCCTGACACTGCAAAACCGCGGAGTGACAGAGCCGGCCGCATGCCGGCTTTTTTGCGCGCACGCCCGGGGGCTGCGTGCGCTGACGGACGTGCGGTCGGGGGTACGGGGAGCGCTATCAGGCGTCAGCACGGGCAGCCGTCGTTCGCAGGTCGGCGAATTTGAGACGAGCGCAGCGGACCGGGATCACTCGGCAGTGCATTGCGCTCGGTCTCGGTGCCCGTGTTTTCTACACCGCACCGAGGTCCGCTCGCCTTGTTCCGTGATTTTCATAGAACGCACTAATGGCTAATATGTAATTCATGGAACGCAAGAAGAGGATAACGCAACCCCCACCTGCTGCAGTCATCAAGCTAGCGGCCGACCTTGGCCAGCGTATTCGTATCGCGCGCCATCGGCGAAAGTTGCGCCAGGAGGATCTGGCCTTGCGGGCCGGCCTCAGCCGAACAGCGATCGAGGCAGTTGAAGCCGGCAAGCTCACCACTGGCCTGGGCACTTACTTCCAGGTCCTATGGGCCATGGGCCTGACCGACAACCTGGAACTCGTGGCGGACCCGGGTTTGGACGGCGACGGTATGGCCCTAGAGCTCAATGCGCAGACCAGGCGGGTCGGGGTCAAGAAGAGCGGCTTAGACAATGACTTCTGAGCAAAAGGTCTTTGTATGGGCATTCCAGCCGGGCGACACCGTGCCCGTCCTGTGTGGCCGCCTGAACGTGAACATGACTGGAGCAGGCCAGACGGTCGCCAGTTTCGTCTATGGCAAGAAATACCTGGAGGACAAGCTCGCTGCACCCCTGGATCCCATCCGGCTGCCCAAGCGCCCAGCGGTCTTCGAAGCGACGGGGCAGACGGCCGGTGAGCCGGACATCTTCGGCGCGATCGCCGACTCGTTGCCGGGCTCGTGGGGGCGCTATGTGATCAACCGGCGATATGGCGAGCAGCTGTTCCCGTCGGGCTACCTGCTGCGTGCCTCAGGGGATGCGGTGGGCAATCTGTGCTTCAGCAAGGCCAAGGACGAGCCCCCGTTGCTGACCGCGCCGACACGGCGCGAACTACTGGACGATGCGTGGCGCGTCACTTCGGGCCTTGAGTCCGGGGGGCCCGTACCCGATGAACTCCAGGACCGAGTGCGCCCTAACACCGCCCTTGGCGGCGCCAGGCCGAAGCTCACAGTTGTGGACGATCACAACCAGTGGCTGGCCAAGTTCCCGTCGGGCAAGGATGACAAGCGCTTCTCCCAGGCGAAGGCCGAGGCCGCCATGCTGGATCTGGCAACGCTGTGTGGAATCGATGCCGCGCAGGCCCAGCTGCAAGTGTTAGGCCGTGACAGTTCTCAGGCCGGTGAAGTGCTGCTCGTGAAGCGGTTTGACCGTAGCCTAGCGCCGGGCGGGCAAGGCTGGCTACGGGACGCGTTTGTGAGTGCTCGGACGATCGCGCAGTCCGAGACTGGCGCCCGCGCGGGCCAGTACATGGCCTCCTACACCCAGGTTGCTGAACAGCTGCAGAGGTGGAGCACGCGGCCGGTCCAGGACAGGCACGAGTTGTTCCGTCGGCTGGTCTTCAATTGCTGCATCTCCAACACGGATGATCACGACCGAAATCACGGCCTTCTCGCTGACGTGGCTGGCCACTTGTTTCGGCTTTCACCGGCTTTCGACATGGTGCCGCGGATTCACGCAACCCGCGTGCGCCGCCAGGCGATGGCCTTCGGTGACTCAGGCTCGCAAGCGACGGTCGAGAACCTGATCAGCGCGGCGACGGCCTTTAGCCTGTCTGCAAGGGACGCTCACTCGCTGATCGAGGCAATCCAGGAAAGTGTTCAAGCCAACTGGCTGGAATGCCTGCTGGCCCGGGGCATGACGCAGGCCGAGGCCCAGGTGCTGGCGCCGTGCTTCCAAGCGCTGCCACCCGCTGCCACCCGAGGCTGACCTGCGAGCTGCGGCGGTGGGGCTCCGTGCGCCCAAGATCTGAACATGCCGGCTGAAGCGGGCTGCTGAGGAACAGGCGGCCGTCGGTATAGCCATGTTCGATCGAACTCACGGCCAAGCAGGCGGTTGCGGGAGCCGACGTGTGGCGTCCCTGGGCAGACAGCACGGCCGTGAAGCGCTTGCGCAAGGCGGGGGTGCTGCCCGAACACCTCCATGCGCTCGCCATGCGCCGTGAGTTCATCCCTCGCGCTATCGAGGCGGGAATACCCGTACGTAGACCGACCAGGTCAACAGGGCTCAAATCCCATATCGCATAGCGCACATGGACATCGTTGAGTTAACGATAGCGCCCAGGGAGCTGGCACGACTCATGCAAAGGGAAGACAGCACATCGTGCTGCCCTGAGCCTGCCAAACAGCAAGAAAGCGGGAGCCGGCCGCGCGCCGGTATTTTGCGCGCACCCCGGGTGAATCCCGAGGACGCAAACAAGGCGGCACGCACCATGATGGACACCCCTGCTACGGAGAACCGCTGACCATGAAGAAGACGCTGTCGCTGCTTGCCCTCGCCGCCTCGCTTGCCACCGCCGCCCAGGCCCAGGCCCAGGAGACCAAGGTCGGCGTCGGCATCTCCGGCTGGACCGGATTCGCCCCGCTGACCCTGGCCAAGGAGGCCGGCATCTTCAAGAAGAACGGCCTGGACGTCAGCATCAAGAAGATCCCGCAAAAAGACCGCCATCTGGCCATCGCCTCGGGCGATGTGCAGTGCGCGGCGACGACGGTCGAGACCTGGATCGTCTGGAACGCCAATGGCGTGGCCACCACCCAGATCTTCCAGCTCGACAAGAGCTACGGCGCCGACGGCATGATCGTCAAACCCGGCATCGCCAAGATCGCCGACCTCAAGGGCAAGACCGTGGCCGCCAGCGCGCCGGGCACGGCACCCTATTTCGGTCTGGCCTGGATGCTCAAGAAGAACGGCGTCTCGATCAAGGACGTCAAGGTCGTCAATCTGGAGCCGCAGGCCGCCGCCAATGCCTTCATCGCCGGCACCGGCGGTCTGGACGCGGGCATGACTTACGAGCCCTATCTCTCCGGCGTGCGCGCCAAGCCCGAGGCCGGCACCATCATCGCGACCACGCTGGACTATCCGATGGTGATGGACACCTTCGGCTGCACGCCCAAGTTCCTCGCGGAAAACCCCAAGGCGGCCAAGGCTCTGGCCGACAGCTATTTCGAAGCCCTGGCGCTGATCAAGAAAGACCCGAAGAAGAGCTTCGAGATCATGGGCGCGGACGTCAAGCAAAGCGGCGAGGCCTTCGAGAAGAGCCAGGCCTATCTGCGCTGGCAGGACAAGGCAGCCAACCAGAAGTTCTTCGCCGGCGAGCATGCGAGCTTCAGCAAGGAAGCGGCCGAACTCTTGCTGGAGGTGGGCATCATCAAAGCCATCCCGGACCTGAGCAAACTGGCCGACACGCGCTTCATCCAGTAATTCGGCATGCGTCCACTGCAAGCGGTATCGCCCGGGGCCCGCGTGGCCCTGGGGCTGTCCTTTTTCGTGCTCTTCATCGCCGTCTGGGCCATCGCCACCTTCGGCGGCTTTGTCGAGAAGACCTTTTTGGCCGACCCGCTGAGCATGCTTCGCTCAGGCTATGTGCTGCTGACCGAGATGGGCTTTGCGGTCGACATCGGCATGACGGTCTGGCGGGTGCTCGGCGGCTTTGTGATCGCCGCCGCACTGGCGCTGCCGCTGGGCGTGCTGATGGGGGCCTACAAGCCCATCGAGGCCTTCTTCGAGCCTTTTGTCTCCTTCGCCCGCTACCTGCCGGCCTCGGCCTTCATCCCGCTCTTGATGCTGTGGGTGGGCATTGGCGAGGCGCAGAAGCTGGCGGTGATCTTCATCGGCAGCTTTTTTCAGCTGACCCTGATGATTGCGGTGACGGTGGGCAATACCCGGCGCGACCTGGTCGAGGCCGCCTACACGCTGGGCGTCTCGGATGCGGGCCTGCTCAAACGCGTGCTGCTGCCCGGGGCCGCGCCCGAGATCGCGGAGATCCTGCGCATGGTGCTGGGCTGGGCCTGGACCTATGTGATCGTCGCGGAGCTGATCGGGGCTTCAAGCGGCATCGGTCACATGATCACCGACAGCCAGGCCCTCTTGGCCACCGACCAGATCATCTTCGGCATCATCGTGATCGGCTTGATCGGCCTGGTCAGCGACTACGCCTTCAAGGCCGCGAACCGCGCGCTGTTTCCGTGGGCGCAGCTAGGCAAATGAGCAAGAACATCCTGTCCGTGCGCGGCGTCTCGCGCACCTTCACCACCGCCGGGGGCCAGCAGACTGTGGCCCTGCAAGCCACCGATCTGGACGTGGCCGAGAACGACTTCGTCACCATCCTCGGTCCTTCGGGCTGCGGCAAGAGCACCTTGCTGCGCATCGTCGCCGGGCTCGATGCGCCCAGCAGCGGCCAGGTCTTGCTGGACGGGCAGGCCGTGACCGGCCCCGGCGCAGACCGAGGCATGGTGTTCCAGAGCTACACGCTATTCCCCTGGCTGACGGTGCTGGACAATGTCTGTTTCGGCCTGCGTGAGCGCGGCATGGCCCGCGCCCAGGCGGTCGAGATCGCCCAGGGCTTTTTGGCCCAGGTGGGCCTGGCCAGGTTCGACAAGCACTATCCCAAGCAGCTCTCCGGCGGCATGCAGCAACGCACCGCGCTGGCCCGGGCGCTGGCCAATCAGCCGCGCATGCTCTTGATGGACGAGCCCTTCGGCGCGCTGGACCACCAGACCCGTGAGCTGATGCAGGAGCTGCTGCTGGGTATCTGGGAGCGCGAGCGCAAGACGGTGCTGTTCGTGACCCACGACATCGACGAGGCCATCTTCATGGGCTCACGCGTGGTCGTGATGAGCGCACGACCTGGCCGCATCAAGAGCGACCTGCCCTCGCCCTTCGCGCATCCGCGCCACTATTCGATCAAGACCGCGCCGGAGTTTGCAGCGCTCAAACGCGAGCTGACCGAGCAGTTGCGGGTCGAGGTGCTGGCGGCACAGACCTAGGCGGCGGTCGCTGGCCGCTGCGGGCTGTACCCTTCCCGCTGCAGTCTGTCGCAGCCGGCTCGCCAGCGCCGGCGACAGCGGCCACAGTCAGCGCTTCCTCACCGGGAGCCTGACGATGATTCTTCCCCTACTCAACCGCTGGCTAGCGCCGGCTCTGGCCTGTCTGCTCTTGCTGATCGGCCCGGCCGCTGCCAGCCCTCTGGTCGATCCCGCCTGGCTGCGCCAGGCGCTAGCCAGCGCCGCACCGCCCTTGCTGCTCGACGCCTCGCCGACCCGCCAGCATGGCGCCGGCCACATCCCCGGCGCGGTCAACGTGGACTTCTACAGCTACGGCGCCCGCGAGGTGGACGCTGCGACGATGCAAGCGCGCATGCGAGCCTGGGGCATCCGCAACGCCGGCGAGCAACGGATCGTGATCCATGACCAAGGCGGCACGATGCTGGCCACGTGGCTGTTCTATGAGCTGCACCGCCACGGCGTCGCGCCCGAACGCCTGCACCTGCTCGACGGTGGACTGGCGGCCTGGAAGGCGGCAGGTGGTGCCGTCGTCACCGAGCTCACGCCCGCGCCCCCGAGCGGCGATGTCGGCGTGGGCGCGCTGCGCGAGGACGTGCGGGTACGGCTGCCAGAATTTTTGGCCGGTGCCGGCGACCCGGCCGGTCATGCGCTGCTGGAGGCGCTGGATCCACCGTACTACTACGGCGGCGCCAAGTTCTTCAGCCGCGGCGGCCATGTGCCGCATGCGCTGCTGACGCCGGCCGACGACTTCTTTCGTCCCGACAAGACCTTCAAGCCGCGCGCCGAACTGCAGGCATTGATGACGCATCTCGGCGTGCGCCGCGAGCAGCAGGTCTACAGCTATTGCGGTGGCGGCGTGGCCGCCAGCGTGCCCTATTTCGCGCTCAAATTCCTGCTCGACTATCCCCGGGTGGCGCTCTACCAGGGCTCGCAAAAAGAATGGCTGGAGGACCCTCGCGGCCTGCCGCTGTGGAGCTATGCGGCTCCCGCCCTGCTGCGTGATGCCGACTGGCTGCACGGCTTTAGCAACACCATGCTGCGCACCTTCAGCCATAGCCCGATCAGCATCATCGATGTGCGAGCGGCCGAGGCCTATGCGCTGGGTCATCTGCCGTTCGCGCTGAGCTTGCCGGCCGAGCGCTTTGAGCAAGAACTGGCGCGCCCGGAACGCCTGGCCGCGCTGCTTGGCCCGGCCGGCGTCGACCCGACGCACGAGGCGGTGATCGTCTCCGAAGGCGGGCTCAACAAGCGCTCGGCCATTGTGTTCGCGCTGCTGGAGCAACTGGGCCAGCGCAAGGTCTCGCTGCTGCTGGACTCGGTCGACGACTGGGGCCTGCGCGGCCTGAGTCTGAGCAAAGAGCCGACCCGAGTCGGTGCGCGCAAGCCGGCGCTGGATCCGACCATCGCGCCGGTGGACTACCAGGCGGCACCGCGCACGGTACTGGTGCGCGGCCCCGGTGCGGCCGGACCGGGTCTGCCCCGGGTCTATCTGGCCGTGGGCGCGCAGCCGCCCAGCCCCGCGCTGCCGGGCAAGACCGTGCACCTGCCCTACGGCCAACTGCTCGACGCCAGCGGGCGACCCAAGCCGGCGCACGAGATCTGGAGCCTGCTGGCCAAGGCCGGCCTGCCGCGCCATGCGCAGATCATCAGCGTCGGCGACGATGCCGGCGAGGCCGCCATCGGCTACGTTCTGCTGAGGCTGATGGGCTTTGCCGATGTGAAGCTGCTGGCGGCCTGAGCGCGCCGCTCAGCGGGCGCGGGCGCGCACGCCATCGGCCAGCGTCACCGGCGGATAGACCACCACCAGATCGCCGGGCTTCAGGCCGCTGCGCACCCAGGCCAGGCCGCTATTGCGGGCCTCCAGGGCCACCTCGACCAGACGCGCGCGGCCGCCCGCCAGCGTGTAGACCGCATGCTGGCCAGCTCGGCCACCGGGCAGCGGGAAGACCGCGCTGACCGGCACCAGCAGGGCCTGGTCGGCGCTGCGCGTGATGATGTTGAGCTGCACCCGGTAGCCATCACCCAGGCCCGGCGGCGGCGCGGCGCTACCGAAGCCCACCACCACCTCGACGCGCTGCTCCTCCACACCCAGCGCCGACACCTTGGTGAAGGCACCGGGCTCGACCCGCAAGACCTGGCCCGCCAGCACACCCTCCCCGCCCCAGCGCTCGATGCGCACCGGCTGGCCGGGCCGCAGTTGCATCGCGTCCACGCTCAGCAGTTCGGCCACCAGCTCCAGCCTCGCGACATCACCGAGTTCCAGCAATGGCGTGCCCAAGGCCAACACCGCCTCGCTGGCCTGGTGAAGACGCAAGACCCGGCCCGCGATGGGGGCCTTCAGCGCCAGACGCTCGGCGCTGTCGGCGCCGCCCAGGCTCAGCGCCGCGCGGGCCTGGCTGAGCTCATGACGGGCCATGGCAAGCTGAGCCTGGGCACTCAGGCGCTGCTGCTCGGCACGCTGGCGGGCCAGGCGAGCCGTGTCGCGCTGGCTGTCGGCCACAAAGCCTTGAGCGGCCAGCTGTTCGCTGCGTCGCTCGGCCAGGCCGGCCTCGGCCAGCTGCAACGCGGCCCCACGCTCGGCCGCCTCGCCGGCGCGCAGCGCGGCAGCTGCGGCCTCGGCGCGCGCCACCAGCTGCGCGCGGCTGCGTGCATCGGTCAAGCCGCTGGGGCCTGCTTGCATCCAGCCCAGCGTGGCGCCCGCAGCCACCGTATCGCCCTCGCGCAACGCAGGCCGCAGCCAGCGCCCCGACAGCGGCGCGCTGACCGTGTAGCGATCGACCACACGGGTCTTGCCGTCCTCCTCGATGCCGGCCTCGAAGCGGCCCAGCCGGGCCTCGGCGAGCTCCACCCGCAGCGGCCGTGGCGCAAAAGCCCACGCCAGCAGGGCTGCACCGACCAGCAGCAGGCCCGCCAGCCACCATTTGTTCTTCGCTTGCATCGCTTGTTTCTCCTCACTCCCGTGTCTTCAGCGCGGCCACCATGTCCAGCCGGTCAATGCGTCGGCGCACCACCAGCGCACTGGCCATGCCAGCGGCCGCCACCGCCAAGGCCGCCCAGGCATAGGTGCGCGGCTGTATGACCACCGGGAACAGAAATTGATCCGACGCCATCAGCCCCACCAGCCCATGGGTGAGGGCCCAGCCCAGCGCCATGCCCAGCGGCAAGGCCAAGGCGATGCTCAGCGCCATCTCGCCCAGCAGCAGGGCCGAGACCTCGGCCCTGCTGAAACCCAGCACCCGCAGCGAAGCCAGCTCCCAGCCGCGCTCGGCCAGCGCGATGCGGGCGTTGTTGTAGACCACGCCCACCGCGATCACGCTGGCGAAGAGGGTCAGGATGCTGCTCATGATGCGCACATTGCGGGCGCTGATCTCGTTCATATTGCGCAGCAGGCTGGCCTTGCTGAAGCTGCCCACCACCTTGGGCAGCCCCTTGAGCGCGCGCAGCAGTTCGGGCTCGGCGCCGCGCTCCAGCGCCAGCGCGAACTGAGAGGCTACATCGCCCTCGCCCAGCAGGCGGTTCAGCGCCCGCCGCTCCAGATAAGCGTTCAAGCCCATCATCTCGCGCACCGTGGCCTCCAGCGGGATCTCCAGCAGCCGCGGCCGGCCCTCCAGCAGCTCCACCTGCACCAAGTCGCCGGCGCGCAGGCCCAGCTTGGCGGCCAGCCGATCGGTCATCATCAGCCCGCTGGCGCTGGGCCGGGCCTCGCGCCCGGCGACATCAACGATGCGGCGCAGCTCGGGCCGCTCCGGCAGGCCCTGGATGCTGCCGCGCTCGACCCGGTTGCCGTGGATGAAGCGCACCGCCACATCACGGCCGGGCTCCACCGTCAGCACGCCGGGCAGCCGGGCCAGTTCGTAGCGGGTGGCCGCGCCTTGCGCCTCGCTCATCCACACCGTGACATCGCCACGCATGCTGACGTTGAACTGCGCATCGACGATATGGTCGATCGCGTCGCGAAAGAAGTTGCCCAGCACCACGATGGCCACCGCCACCGCCACGCCGGCAACGCCCAGCGCAGAGCGCCAGCGTCGGCGCTCGAATTGGCGCGCAATCATGCGCAGCACCAGGCTGCGCCCCACCAAGGGCAGCCGCTCGAGCAGGCCACGCCGGTAGCGCCCCGGAGCGGCCGGCCGCATGGCCTCGGCCGGCGCCAATCGCACTGTGGCCGCCACCGCGCCCAGCGTGCCCAGCACCGCGACGACGGCGGTGACGCCGGCGCTGCCCAGCACCAGGGCGGGTGCCAGGCGGTGCTCAAAACTGCGAAAACGGAAGAACTCAGCGTACAGCCCGGTCAGCGCCTGGCCCAGGCCTTTGCCCAGCAGCAGCCCCAGCAGCAAGCCCAGGCCGACGATGGCCAGCACCAGCTTCAGGTAGTGGGCCGCGATGCTGCGGTTCGGGTAGCCCAGCGCCTTCAGCGCTGCGACCTGCTCGCGCTGCGTGTTGATCAGGCGGGACAGCACCACGTTCAGCAAGAACGCCGCCACCCCCAGAAAGATCACCGGCAGCACCGTGCCCATGACCTGCTGCTCCTTGATCTCGTTGTCCAGCATCGCATGCGAGCTCTGCTCGTCGCGGCCATGGACCTCGCGCCCGCCGTAGGGGCGCAACAGGGGCACCAGCGCGGCCTGCGTCTGGCTCTCGCGGGCGCCGGGTGCGAGCTTGATGGCCAGACGGTTGAAGGCGCCGCGCATATCGTAGGCACCGGCCAGCAGCTCGCGGTCCAGCCACAGCACGCCGAAGCCGCGCAGATCGGGCATGCCGCCCAGGCCGGCAAAGATGAACTCCGGGCTCAGCACGGTGCCCACCACCAGCAGCTCGCGCTGGCGGCCATTGATCAGGGCCGACAGCCGGCTGCCCGGCCGCAGACCACGCGCCTGGGCAAAGCCGGCCGAGACCAGCACCTCGATGCCGCCGTCACTGGCGGCCTGCGGGCTCAAGGCACGCCCGCTGGCTATAAAGGGCTTGTTGAGCCGCGGCGGATCGCGCGCATCCAGGCCGATCAGCTGGCCCAGCACCGGGTCGTCGACGCCGGGCAGATCCAGCCGCACCAGCTGCTCCAGCGTGGCCTGCACATCGGCCACGCCGGGCGCGGCGCGCAACTGCGGCAGCAGGGCCAGCGGGGCACGCTTGACGCTGGCAAACAAGTCGGCAAAGCGGCCTTCGGCATAAAAGCCCTCGCGGGCCAGGGCGAGCGAGTCGACCGCCGACAGGCTGGTCAGAAAGCCGCCCATGCCGCTGGCCACCACCAAGGCGATGGTGAGCACCTGGCTCCACAGCAGGCGCAGATCGCGCAGCAGCTTGCGGTCCAGTGCGCGCATAGAAGGCCCGCTACCAGCTCAGCTCAGCGGGGCTGAGCTTGTGAGCATTGGACTCGATGCGCTGGATCGCGCCATCGCCCAGATAGATCACCCGGTCCGCCATCGCGGCGATCGCGGCATTGTGGGTGATCACAATGGCCGTCGTGCCCAGTTCCTTGTTGATGCGGGCGATCACCTCCAGCACCAGCTTGCCCGTCGTGTAGTCCAGCGCGCCGGTCGGTTCATCGCACAGCAACAGCTCGGGGCGCTTGACGATGGCCCTGGCGATCGCCACCCGCTGCTGCTCGCCGCCCGAGAGCTGGGCCGGGAAATGGTCGGCGCGGGGCAGCAGCCCCACGCGGGCGACCGCCTCGTCCACCGGCATCGGATCGCTGGCGATGTCCGTCACCAGCGCCACGTTCTCACGCACCGTCAGGCTTGGGATCAGGTTGTAGAACTGGAACACAAAGCCCACATGCTCGCGCCGGTAGCGGGTCAGTTCTGCCTCGCCGGCACCGCTGAGTGCCTGGCCCTTGAACAGCAGGCTGCCACTGCTGGGCACGTCCAGCCCGCCAAGAATGTTCAGCAAGGTCGACTTGCCGCTGCCCGAGGCCCCCAGCAGCACGATGAACTCGCCACGGGCGATCTCCAGATCCACGCTGCGCAGCGCGTGGACGGCGGTATCGCCCTCACCATAGGTCTTGGAAATGCCCCGGGCCAAAAAAACCGGGGTCTCAGGCGCTGCGGCTTCGGGCATGGGACGAGCCTCGCCGATATTGGCATCTCACGCCTTGATGCCGATCAAGGCAGGGCCAGGCATATCCGAGCGGCGCATTGCACAATGCCAGCCGATGCCCACCAAAACCCTATTCCATCGCACCGCACTGCTGGCCTGCTTGCTGGCGGTGGCCCTGCCCACATGGGCCCAGCAGGTCTATTTCATCAACCCCGGTCATCGCGACGAAACCTTCTGGCGCCAGGCCGGCGAGGCCATGCAGGCGGCGGCCGACAGCCTGGGAATTAGCTTCAGCCAGGACTTTGCCGATCGCGACCCAAACCGTGTGCTGGCCCTGGGCCGCGCGGTCGCGGCGCGGCCAGCGAACCAACGGCCCGACTATGTGCTGCTGGTCAACGAGAAAGCCACGCTGGTGGCCAATGCCCGGGTGCTGAGTGCGGCCGGCATCAAGAGTTTTGCTGCCTTCAGCGGCCTGCTGCCGCAGGAGCAGGCGCGTTTTGCACCGCGCCGCGCGCCGCTGCAGCATCTATTGGGCAGCCTGCAGCCCAAGGCCGAGGATGCCGGCTACCTCACTGCCAAGGCCCTGATCGCGCGGGGGCTGCGCGACGCGCCGCGCGGCGCCGATGGTCGGCTTCACCTGCTGGCCCTGGCCGGTGACCGCAGCACGACGATCTCGATTGCCCGCAACGACGGCCTGCTCAAAGCCCTGGCCGAGCATCGCAGCGAGGTGGTGATGGACGCCATGCTGGCGACCGACTGGAAGCGCGAGCTGGCCCGCCAGCACAGCGAGCGCCATCTGCAAAAGCACCGCGAGACCGCGCTGATTTGGTGCGGCACCGATCTGATCGCCTTCGGTGCGCTGGACGCGGCCCGCGCCGCAGGGCGTCGGCCTGGCCAGGACCTGTTCGTCTCGGGCATCAACACCTCGGCCGAAGCTATGCAGGCGGTGGTGGACGGCGAGCTCAGCGCGCTGGCCGGCGGTCATTTTATGGCCGGCGCTTTTGCGCTGGCGGTGCTCTACGACCACCACCGCGGCCGCGACTTCGCCGCCGAAGGCTTGGCGCTGGAGCATTCGATGTTCATCGGCTTCGATGCCGAGCGCGCCCGGCGCTATCTGGCCCGTTTCGGCAGCACCACGCCGGCCCTGGACATGCGCCCCTTCAGCAAGGTGCTGAGCCCGCAGCTCACCCACTACCGCTTCGCAGTGCAAGCGCTGCTGTTGCCCTGATCGCGCAGGCAGGGCCCTGCAGGAGCTTCAGTAGCGTCCTGTAGCGCCTGCCACCCGCAGATAGACATAGGCCGCCCAGGCCACCAGCGCGCGGCGCAGCACGCCGCGCAGCCCCCCGCCGCTGAGCTCGCGCATGTCGACGCGGTGAGACACCGCCAGCGCGGCCTCGAACTCGGCCGTCACGCTGCGCGCGAACGGTGCGTCGTGCACCACCACATTGGCCTCCAGGTTCAGCAGCAGCGACAGCGGATCGATATTGGAGCTGCCCACCGTGGCCCAGTCCTCGTCGACCACGCCGACCTTGGCATGCAAATAGGCAGGCGTGTACTCGTAGATCTGCACGCCGTGGCCCAGCAACTCGGCATACAAGGCCTGGGCCGCCATGCCGGCGATGCGGTAGTCGAGCTTGCCCTGCAAGAGCAGGCGCACTCGCACGCCGCGCCGTGCGGCATCACGCAGCGCGCGCCGGAAGCCGTGGCCGGGATAGAAGTAAGGCGTGATCAGATCGACCTGATCGCGGGCCGCGCGGATCGCGTCGATATAACTGCGCTCGATGGTACGGCGCTGGCGCAGGTTGTCGCGCAGCACAAAGGCGGCGCAGACCGGCGGCAGTTCCTGCTCGCGGCGCTTTTGCTGTTGCGGGCTGTTGCGGCGGTAGCGGTTGCGCGGCATGCGCAGGCGCCGCGCCAGGCGGCGCAGCCGCGCGATCGGCTCGGGACTGCGCACCAGCGCGCGCAGCTCTTCACCAAAATCGCGGCCCAGCCAGGCGCGCGTCCAGACCGCCCGCGCCGCCTGCGCCACCGGCTGCACCGCCGGGCCGCAGACGCTGACCGCATAGTCCAGCCGCGGCTCGTCGGTGGGGCCGTGGTTGAGGTCCATGCGGTCATCGATGATGTTGATGCCCCCGACAAAGGCCTGCACGCCGTCGACCACGCACAGCTTTTGATGCAGGCGCCGCAACTGGCCCGGCTGCAGCCAGCGCCACCAGCGGTCGATAGGCCGGAACACTGCCAGCGCGACGCCGCAGTCCGCCAGTTGCTCGCGCAACCAGGGCATGCTGGCCTTGGAGCCGAATCCGTCGACGACCACCCTGACCCGCACATTGCGCGCCGCCGCCGAGCGCAGCGCAGCCGCCAGCTCAGCGCCAGCGCTGTCGTGATGGAAGATGTAGGTGGCGATCCAGACCTCGTGGGTCGCCGCATGGATCGCAGCGATCTGCGCCGGAAACAGCTCGTCACCGCCGCGCAGCAGTCGCACCTCGTTGCCGCCACTGAACTCCGGCAGCGCTACCGCATGCCAGCTGATCAGCGGATCGGGCTCAGCGGTGTCCGGGGTCGGCGCTTTGTTGCTCACGCCAGTTCAAGCTCTGCCACCAGCGGCAGATGGTCGGACATGCGGGCCCAGGCCGGCCCCTTGGGCACCTGGGTCGACACGCAGCGCATGCCGCGGGTGTAGATGCGGTCCAGCGAGAAAAAAGGCACGCGCGAGGGGAAGGTGGCCTGGCGGCTGCGGCCCGGAGAGATCGCGCGCGTCAGCCCGTTCTCACGCATCGGCGCGTCGAGCTTCTCGCCCCAGTCGTTGAAGTCGCCGGCCACCACCAGCAAGGCCTCGGGCGGCACATGGTTGGCGATGAACTCGGCCAGGCGCTGCACCTGGCGGACCCGGCCGCCATGCATCAGGCCCAGGTGAGCGACCACCGCATGCACCTCCAGCCCATGCCACTGCACCGGCACGTGCAAGAGGCCGCGCTGCTCGAAGCGATGGTCGGACACATCGTGGTGGCCGATCTCGCCGATCGGCCAGCGCGACAGCAGGGCATTGCCATGCTCGCCGTGCTTGGTCACCGCATTGGTGCGGTACGCCACCTCATAGCCCTCGGGCGCGAGGAACTCGGCCTGGCCCTGCTCGGGCCAGCCAAACCAGGTGCGCTCGAAATGCTTGGCATCGCGGTGGTGGAAGTGGCGCACCTCCTGCAAAAACACCAGATCGGCGTCCAGCGCCTCCACACCCAGGCCCAGGTTGTGGATCTCCAGGCGCTTTTGCGGCCCGACGCCGCGCACGCCCTTGTGGATGTTGTAGGTCGCAACCCGCAGGTAGGGGCTCAGGATGCTGGTCTGCGGCGGCTGGACCGAGTGCTTGAAGGCCGGTTTGATCATCGGGCGGCCTGCTCCAAGAAGCGTGGCAGTTGCAGCACCGCCTCGGCATTGGAGGGCGAGAAGCACAGGTCCGCCGCCTCGCGCCAGGGCAGCCAGCGGTACTGCAGATGCTCGCGCGGCGCCAGCGTCACGGCGGTGCCGGCCGGCACCGTCAGACCGAATACATGCTCGGTATTGCGGGTCACGCCGGGCGCATAACGATGTCGCCAGATCGGGTAGATCTCATAGACGTTGACCAAGCCCCAGTCTCGCAACTCGCCCACGGCAATCCCGGTCTCCTCCAACACCTCGCGCCGTGCGGTCGCATCCAGCGCCTCGTCGGGCGTATCCAGCGAGCCGGTCACGCACTGCCAGAAGCCGGGCTTGTCGGCGCGCTCCAGCATCAGCACCTGCAAGTCCGGCGTATGGATCACGACCAGCACCGATTCGGGAATTTTGTAGGGTCGGGCCAAGGATGCGTTGTCGCTCATGGGGACAAGCATAGCGGAGCCTCTCGACGGGCTCACTCGCATCTGTGGCAAAGCCCGCCCGAGCAAGAGCCTGCAACGACGCTGTCACTGTTGCACCCCGACCTAGGCTTTGCGCTCCGTTGGCCGAACAGATCAAAGGCGCCACCAATAGCAGAATTTGTTACCTGACCCATTCGGACCGGCAATCACCACACCACCTCGCGGGAGATCACCGATCAGTGCAGTTCGGACGCGGCGCCACAGCACTTCTTGAACTTCTTGCCACTGCCGCAGGGGCAGGGATCGTTGCGGCCTACCTTGGCGGCCATGCGTCGCGCCTGCTGGCGCTCGGCCACGGCATGCCGCAGCGGCAGCCAGAAGGCGTGAATATGCGTCAGACTCTCCTCGATCTGCGCAGCCAACGCCACGCGCTGCTCGGGCGTGCGGGTCAGCTCGTCCTGGTCGGCCGAAAAATCGTCGGCGCCTAGCAAACCGATGGGCCGATACCAGCGTGAGCCATCCGGGTGCTCGAACAGCGCCTGCCATGCCGCCTGGCAGAGGCTGACACCCTCGGTGAACCCGTAGGCCCACATCTCCGCATCTTCAAACTCGCCGGTATCGCCGTAGTCGACCGTGGGCCAAAGAGGCGCGAGCACCGGCGGGCTGTGCTCAAAGCCAGACACGATGCTGTTGAAGTGGCGCATCACCAAACCCAGCAGTTGGTTGGCTTGGTCAATGCTGTCCACAGGCGGCAGCACGGCGCCATCTTCCTGAGCCCAAACCTTGGGCAGCCACTGATCGGGCATCACCGTTTGCGGCCCGATCACCAAGGCATGCAAAAAGCCGTCGAGCCTGTCCAGCGTCATGCTCTCCTGGGCGTCCAGATTGAGCAAAGAGCGCTCCAGCTCGTCCAGTTCGCTGTCAGACAGCGGTCTCAACATGTCGTGCAAGCTGGCCGGCACAGGCGCACCCTGGCCTGGAGCCGGCGAGCCCAACAGCTCGGGCTCGGCGTCCTCGGCCGCCGGCTGGACGCTGGTCAAGAAAGCGTGGACCCCTTCGGTTTGTATTGCCAAGAGGGCGGCTTGCAGCGCAGCGGTGTCGGTGTCAAAACCGTCTTCCCACACGGTGGACGTGCCCAGTTCGTCCACGATTTCCAGAATCCAGGGCTCGTCGGGACCATGGTAGATCTGAATGCGCAAGGTGTGGCCCTCGACCCGGTGGGTTCGGGTCAGCGGTGATTCGATGAGATCAAAGTCGTCGTCGTCAATCATGGGCAGCGGTCAGCGTTGCTGAGATTTCTTGCATTTCAATGGCTTCGCGATCTCGCTGCAGCGCCAAGCGAAGCTCTTCCTCGCTGGGCAGAATCGGGTGGAATTTGCTGACAAAAATTTGCACGCTGCCGTTGAGCTTCCAACAAGCGCGCGCCAGACTGGTCTTTGCTGCGACACAGCAAGCTGCCTACGGTGGGGTTGTTCCCTCTCCCCGGCGCCGCTCTTCGCAATTGTGCCTATACATGTCCATCTGTCCCAGATCCTCTAGCGCTGAAAATTTCCACCTTCCGTAGCCTGTGGATCTCCTGCGAAAGTGGCAGGCCCAGATTGACCTTTGGATGCCCACGCAATCAGAGCTTGGAGCTTGGGCCAATGTGCCTGCCGGTCAAGCGCCCATCCACGCCCGACATCGGCTCAGCTTTTGGCTCGGCAGTTCAAGCGTGCGGTTCGGCGGCAAAGCAGGCTCTGCGAGAACCTCAGGATGTTCACACTGCCGGGCTCCTGCTAGGCGCAGAGTCCATCCGTGCCGCCGTAGGGGCCAAGTACCCGACGCAGGAGGAACGAGTCCGTGCGGGTGTAGATGCGGCGGGGGCACAACACCTCATGACGCTTTCGCAAGCGCCTCGTGAATGCTTCCTGCATGCTCCCGCTCTAGTCCAACCCCTATGTCGCGCAGGACTTCCCATCCATCGCCATCGAGGCGCGACGAAACCTATCCAATCATCAATTGCTCAAGTCCGGGCTGTCGCGAGCCGATATCCAAGGGTTGACCTGAAACCCGGACCGTCACATGAACGCACTTCACAGCCTGCACCCCACCGTACCCGATGGCGCCAGCGCCGCAGGCCTCTTAGCCGCGCTGGAGCGCGCACAATGTGTGATCGAGTTCGATCTTCACGGCAAGGTCATCCGGGCAAACCAGCTGTTTCTCAAGAGCATGGGTTACGAGCTGGCAGAGGTTGTTGGCAGCCATCACTCGATGTTCTGTGAGCCCGAGTACGCTCAAAGCAAGGAGTACAGCCAGCTCTGGGAGCAGCTGCGCAGCGGCTTGGTGATGGAAGGAATCTACAAGCGCATCAAGAAGGGTGGCGGCAGCATTTGGCTGCAGGCCACCTACAACCCCGTGCTGGACGAAAAGGGGACGCCGACAGGGGTCGTCAAACTTGCGACGGACGTGACCGCAGCGCGACAGCAACAGGCGGACTTCGCCGGGGTGCTGGCGGCGATTCATCGCGTCCAGGCCGTCATCGAATTCGACACCAAAGGCCGGGTCTTAACAGCCAACCAGAACTTTCTGGATGCATTCGGCTACCGACTCGAGCAGGTCGTCGGTCAGCATCATCGAATGTTCTGCGATGCGGATTTCGCGCGCTCGCCCGACTACCTAGCCTTGTGGGATCGCCTCAGCCGGGGCGAGTTCGAGACTGGGCGATTCCGGCGCGTTTCCAGCTCGGGCAGTGATATTTGGATTCAAGCGTCATACAACCCCGTTCTCGACCTATCCGGCAATCCTTACAAGGTGATCAAGTTCGCCACCGACATTTCTCAGGAGATGCGAGCCTCGGCCGACACCAAAGGAAAGCTCGACGCGATTGCGTTGTCCCAGGCGATCATCGAGTTTGACATGCAGGGCAACATCCTGACGGCGAACCAGAACTTCCTGCGCACCATGGGGTACAGCCTTGCAGAAATCCAGGGCAAGCATCACCGCATGTTCTGCGCGGACGAGCTGGTGAAGTCGCAGTCCTACCGCGACTTCTGGGCTGATCTCGGCGACGGGAAATACAAATCGGGACGGTTCAAGCGCGTGGGCAAGCATGGTGCAGAGTGCTGGATCCAGGCCACCTATAACCCGATACTGGACATCGACGGCAAGCCCTACAAGGTCGTGAAGTTCGCCATGGACATCGGGCAACAGGTGGCCAGAGAGGCAGCGATCACGCAGAAAGTCCACGACATCACCGAAGTGCTGGAGCGGATGATGGGCTCGATCCAGCGCGTCGCTCGCGACACCCAGCGATCCAGCGACCTCGCGGGCCAGACGCAGCATGAGGCGGACGACGGGAACAAGCTGCTCAAGCGGGCTCGGGAAGCTATTGTGGAGATCGAGCGGGCTTCGTCGAACATCCACGAGATCGTTGACACCATCGGGGAGATCTCGAGTCAAACCCACCTGTTGGCGTTCAATGCCGCGATCGAGGCAGCTCGGGCTGGCGAACACGGCCTCGGGTTCTCTGTCGTCGCCGATGAGGTACGCAAGCTTGCCGAGAAGTCCTCGCTGGCCACACGGGAGATCGCCAAGCTGATCAACAAGACTGTCAGCAGCGTCACCGAGGGCAGTCGTCTCTCCGAAAATGTGGAACAGGCTTTCTCCCGTATCTTGTTGTCGGTGGAGAAGACCAATCATTCCATCGGGGAGATCCAGGCGGCAATGGCAGCCCAGGAGTCCTCCACCCATGACGTTGCCTCGCTCCTTGCGGACCTGGGACAGGGTACCAACCGTCAAGCGGCAGCATGATCGCTCAGGCTGGCGTTCTTTCGTACGCACGTGTCCGGATTTCCGGGACTGTGCTTGCGATCGACATCTCGGACATCGAACGAGCGATTCCGCTCCCGCCGGGTGGCCTCGGACAGGTGCCGCGGCGCAAGGGCGCGCTGGCCGGGGTGATTCAATCGAACTCGGAGGCGATACCCGTTGCGTCGATCGGCGAGTGGGTCAAGCTTGATGCATCGCCCTCAAGTTCATCGGTCGAGCGCCGTGTCCTGATACTGCGCGGCAAAGCGGGCCGGCTGGGTATTCTGGTTGACGCGCTGCTCGGCGTCGCCTCTGTGGGCCGTGAGCGGATCCAGCAGATATTTCGCAACGAGGATCCCGAAGAACTGTTTGATCGCGTGCTGCCGTCCCCGGACGCGTCCCTGCAGTCGTTGCCGCTTCTCGAAGCCGACCGACTGCTGCATCTGGCCAATATGTGGTGTGAGAGTAGACGGGTCGCACCGGGACACCTCAGTCAGCGGCAAAAGCACGCGGCCCACGAAAAACGCGGTCGGTACGCGGTCCTGTCTGTGGGCAGCCCAGGCAGCGAGACCCTGTACGCCGTGCCGGCGACCGCGGTGTCGGAGGCGATCGCCGCGCCCATACCAGAGTCGACATTGAAGCTCGGGGGACGCACCTGCGGCGTGACCACCTATCGGGGCCGCAAGCTCGCCATGGTCGATTTCGCCGCCATCACAGACACCGGGACGAATCTGGACGCCGACTGGATAGCCGTTGTGAACAACAAAGGATCGCATCTGGGTCTTTGCATCCAAGCCGCCAAACAGTTGCTGGACCTGGCGCCTGGGGAGATTGAACCCTCGATCGACCACCCGCTGCTGAGCGGTGTTGCCGTCGTCGAGCAACTCGGGCAAGTTCGCGTGATCGACATGGACCGGCTTTTTGAGTCTTCGCCCGAATCGGTCATCGGCGGCGAGCTCGATGCCAGCCCAGCCGCAGCGCCCATGCCCGAGGGCCGGCGGCCGGGCGCATCGGCCACTCCCTACCTGCTGTTCCAGGCAGGCAGGCGCTACGCCTCGCCGGTTGACGGCATCGTCCAAATAGTTGCACTCGATGCACGTGCCGAGAAGGAGTTGAACGCCGGCTCCAGCACGATGATTCGCTGGCGCGACCGCACCGTCCGGGTCGCTGGCTTCCCCTCGATCGGCGCCGAACCGGCGACGCACTCCAAGCTCGCGGTATTGGTCGAGACCGACGGTGCTGTTGCGGGGGTGGCGATCGACAAACTTGAGGCGTGGGTCCCGGCACACTCGGTGGAGCAGAGCAGCATCCGCCTCGGACTGATGGGTGACGTCAGCATGGTCACCATACCCGGCAACGCAGAGCCAGTGAGCACGGTTGTCGTCAACCTGCAAGAAATGGGTTACCTCATCAGCTGACAGTTCCGCATGTTTGTTGCAGCCACCATTTGATACCAAGGCCGAAAACCCATGACCGCCGCCCCCTTACCCGCCGATGAAGCCCAGCGGCTTCAAGCGCTGCACAACTTGCTCGTGCTGGATACGCCGCCAGACGAGCGATTTGATCGCGTCGTGCGCTTTGCGACCGAAGAACTCGACGTTCCTATTGCACTGGTGAGTCTCGTCGACAGCCACCGGCAGTGGTTCAAATCCCGACTGGGTCTTGACGTCACGCAAACCGCACGCGACATCTCCTTTTGTGCTCATGCGATCAATCAATCCGAGCTGTTCGTTGTCGGCGACGCCTCCAAAGACGAGAGGTTTTTCGACAACCCGCTGGTGACCGGCTTCCCGCACATCCGCTTTTACGCCGGGGCTCCGGTATGCGCTCCGTCGGGAGAGCGTGTCGGTACCCTGTGCGTTATTGATACGCGGCCCCGGGAACTGGGTCTGATCGAGCGCGCCGTGATGTCGGCACTGAGTCAATTGGTGAACGAAGCGTTGGCAGGCAAGCAGGGGGAGGCATGACATCGCAGCAAATGAGGCTGCCGCAGGTGTTGTTGGTGGAACCACAGTTCGTACTTCGACGCACGCTCGGCTCAGTGGGTGCCGAGTTGCGTCTGGCCGAGGTCACGGAAGCATTGAGCGTCGAAGCAGCGCAGGCAAAGCTCAATGCGGCGAGCTTCGACGCGCTCATTCTGGGCGGCATCGAAACGACGACGCTCACCGAATTCGTCACTCAGATCCGCAGTGGTCAAGCGGGCTGCCCTGCCGACATACGTATTGTCGTGATGCAAAGCCCTGCCATGTCCGCCACCAGGGAGACGCTGGAGCAGATCGGCGCGGACGTCGTTATTGAACGCCCGTTCAAAGTCGGCCAGGTGTTTTCGGCTGCGCTGACCACGCCGATCGAAGCCTAGCCTGGTTCGGACAACATCCAAGCCCGCGACAATTCGACCGTCGCGCCGCTACACAAAGCTCCCCATCTCAGGGAGTCGAATGTGTCGGTCTTCGGTCGGCAGTCGTCAGTGCTTGGCCGCCCCGAAGCGTGGCTTTCGGGGGAAGCCCTCCCTTTCAAGGGTGGTCAGGCACCATCGCAATGCCGGATCGGCTACGGGTGGGAGCGGGCTGCGTGTCGGCCGGGTCAGAGCGGCCGTGGTCGGCGGTCTGGCCGGGGCGCCAGCTCCATTCGATCCGAGTGCTCGACCACAGCCAACCCATGCAGCTCGGCCACAGCGTGCCCGTAGCAGTCATCGCCACGACAGCGTTGGGCGCCATTTAACAGTTGAGCTCACCAACCCACCGCGGTTGACAGGCATTTTGGTAGCAAAAGACGAACCAAAATGCCAGCCCGCGCAATGGATCTGGTTAATCGCACACTCATTGATTTTCGCGACTTTCTATATTGCCACCCGGTGTCAGCAGAACACTGCTGTTGATGGGCTGCCGTCCATTGTGTCGCAAATGCTAAAGAGAAAGGCGACGGTCGCGCCCAGAATTAGTGCGGCAAAGGGACAATACAGCAATGCCTGCCAGGCAAAGTAGCCACGTACTTGGTTCAGGAACTGCAGCCGGATTTATATCTATCGCGACGACAGTTTGATCGGTCCACGCCAATCCCGCCCAATTCACTGCTACACCTGTGGCATTGTAGCTTAGTCGGTCTGCTGAAAAACCTGCCATATTAGTCGCAGCATTGATTGACGCGGTTAATATGGGTGATGCATTGGAAAAAACCAGCAGATTCCCAACCTCAATGTAGAGGCCATTTTGATTATAGGATGGCACCGAATTTACATAACCATTGATGCCAACAAAGTCATATATTATTTGGCTATCTGTAACGGTGACCGTAAAGTGGTTCGCGTATCCGGGGCGAGGATTTCCATCAACGATAAACTCAAGCGGAGATGCACCGGGAGCGGTGATTGGGTTCCCTAAAGCATAGAAGCGCGATACTACGGAGCTGCCAAGCAGGTCCACAGCCGAGGCAGGGATTGCAAACGACGCCATGAGACTTCCTATAAAAAGGAAGCGAGACAGAAAAATGGTCATTGATTTAACTCCAGCGTTTGATGTGAATGAAGTCAAAGGCTCAATGACTGGACACGGTCCTTGAGTTCTTTCGGGCGCGGTACTTGACAGCACCCAGCCCAATAAGTCCAACAAACATAAGCAAGGACGTCGTCGGTTCAGGAATCGGTGCTTGGAAGCCTGGATAGGAGAAACCTGCTTGTGATGTGTAGTTACCGTCGATGCCCAGATATGCGGTGTGGAACGCAGATATCTGAGCCGCGCCGGTACCAAGCCATGACTCCGTGCCGCCACTTATCTGCCAACGCAGCAGCAGCGCGCCAGCTGGCGGCGTGAATGTGAAGGAGCGCTCAACAAGGGTTGGCTGATGATCTAGCTGAGTCAGGTTAACTCCCGCAAAGGAGAATCCGAACTCGCTGCTGATTCCGCTGGCATCGACTTCCTTTGTAAACCCAAATCCGACCAAGCCGATGTCATACCCGTCGCCGTCGTACAGCGCTGCTCCAACAAAGAAGTTCGCGACAGCGCCCGGACCCTGGGCCGACATACTGAGCGAATCGACACGCAGGCGGAAGGTCAGCGGGCCCGAATCCGGAAGTATTTCCAGGCGGTCATACACCGTGATAGTGGCACCTGTTGCGCCGATCATGTCAATCTCCGACGAGAGTCTCGCGGCACCTCGAGTTCCATCAAAATCCGCACGGGCTTCAGCGCCTGGACTTGGCGCCAATTGCCGGCCGAATTGATTGAGAAGCTCGGTGTCGGTCAGTGATTTCGCAGCTGCAGGCGAGCCGTAGGTCACTATTGATGCAGTTGACTTGCTGCCAAAAGCCGCCCGCGCGTATTCGGGCAGGTACTCCGGAGATGCGGTCACCCCTTCGACGACGATTCCGGATGCTTGTGGCGGTTCAGCGGCAAGCGCGATTGATATACCGAAAAGACCTACAGCAATCGCTGTCAACTTTTTCGTCGTGCAAATCGAAACGACGTTTACCGCCTTGATAATGTTCCTCATTGCAGCATAGGCAATTGCAAACACCGGCAGATTTAAAAAGAGCAGGCATTTGGCAATGCTGCTCTGGCCAAGCGAGAATTTATTCATGTCGACTCCACACGGCTAGATTTCAGGAAAAATGAAAGCGAGGGTGTTAGGGCAACGCTGAATAAGTACCCAAAATCCGGGTATAGCGCTCGCATGTCCTTCATTTCCAAAGCGGCTCAGACGCGCCCGGAGAATGAGCAGCGCTCCTGACCTTGTTCTGAACGGCGAGCTCGTGCGAGTACGCGCGACGACTTGGTAGCGTTATTTCTTGCAATTGAGCCTGAGGGAATTAGTCAATTGCTGCATCCACAAGTCAGAGGACGATTTGACCGCAGCGGGATATCCGCATCAAGCAAGCGGCTCGAACCTCGCGCAAAGGCAGAGACTTCTAGCCCAGGCCTGACCAGCGGAACCTCTGCGTAGCAACGTTGTTGGCTTCCGCGCGGAAGCCACACATCGGTGACTTTTACTGCGGGCAGCGGGCATCGGACCGCAGTAGCCGAGAGGCTGCATCCAGCGTGCACCCTTAGTTCGCCAGAGTTCCGCTATGGGCACGAAGCACGCCTGAGAGCGGCCTGCCAGCGGCTTGATTGCCGCGCCGGCCCATTACTTGGACAGAAGCTCCACCCCATCCGCGCGCTCGCGCACGGCCAACCCATGCAGCTCGGCCACTGCCCGCGCGAAGCCGACGTTGTCGCCGGTCTTGAACACCCCGCTGACCCGCAGGCTGCCCACCGCGTCCGAACTGGCCACACGGATCGGCATCGCGGCATAGCGGTTCATCTCGGCCACAGCCTCGAGCAGCGACACATCGTCGAAGATAGCCTCTCCGCGCTTCCAGGCCAGCACCTGATCCACTTGAGGCCTGTCCATCTGCGGCTTGGGTAACGCTCCCGCCTGACCACGAGATCGGCCGGCAACCCGCAGGCGCTGCCCCGGCACCATCTCCATGGCCGCCACGAACTCGGTCGAGGGCGAGCCTTCGGTCGCACCGCGCACCACCACCCTGCCCTCGACCAGCGTGATGTCCAAGGCATCTGGACGGCCCTCGATGGCCGGCGTATAGCGCACCACAAACGCCGTGCCCGTGGCCGTCACCTCCGAACCCGCAGCTCGCACGACGAAAGGCCGGCTAGCGTCCTTGGCCACCTCGAACAGCGCCTCGCCGCCCAGAACCTCCACGGTGCGCCGTGACGACCCGAGCTCAACCCTGACCCGCGTCGAGGTGTTCATCGACATCCGCGTGCCGTCTTGCAGCATCACAAGGCGCTGCTCGCCCACGCCGGTGTCGTAGCGGTCCCCGCCCCACCAAGGGCCGAGCACCAGCACGCCGGCCAGGACTGCCGTTGTCAGTGCCGCAGCAAGGGGCCATGGCTTGAAGCGCCGCCCTTCCCTTGCAGCCGGCTCGGGTTGTCGGTCTGCCGCCGCACGCGCCACCGCCGCCCGGTCTACGCCCGCCGCTTCCATCCACAGATCCGTCCCGCGCTCGAAGGCCAGGCGATGTGCCGCCGAGCGGGCCTGCCAGGCCCGGCATTCGCGCTCCATAAGGTGGGATCGGTGTGGCCCGTGCAGCCGCGCAATCCACACTGCCGCCTCGGCTGCGATCTCCTGGGTCACCAGGGGCTCGGAGCCTTCCTCTGCACTGCCCCGCTCCGCCTTCGAACGCACGCCTACCAGTCCTTCATCAAGGTGATGAGCTGCATCGTAGCCTTCGCAACATGCTTCTCCACCGTGCTGATGCTCAAGCCCTGCTGGTCGGCGATCTCCCGGTAGGTCAGCCCGTCGACACGGTGAGCCAGGAAGATCTCGCGTGGCTTCTCGCCCAGGCGGCCCAGGCATTGCTCCAGCCGCGCCAGGCGTTCACGGCCCAGCACCACCGATTCGACCGGCGGCGAGTCATCCACCAGGATGACTTCCTCCAGCACCACTTGCTCGCCGTGCACCACCCGCGCCCGGTGGGCGTCGATGGACAGATTGATCGCGGTGCGCATCAGGAAGGCCTCGGGCTCCAGCACCACCTGCTCGCGCTCGTAGCTGGCCAGCCGTGCAAAGGCCTCCTGGATGTAGTCATCGGTCTCCTGGGTCGTCCCACGGCGCCTGAGCGCCGAGCGGATGCGGGAGAAGACCGCAGGCAATTGCTTCTTCATGATGAACCCTCCCAGGGTCAGTGGCCCAGTGACGCCAAGCCGGCTGCATCGGCGCCGACAACACGCAGCCTGGGCCGAGCCAACCCAGACAGCTTGGAGAACTTGAGCCGCAACTCGTCCCGAGACAGCGTCTGACTCACGAACGACACCGCCGCGGCAACATCGGCAAAGGGACCATGGCGAGCCACGGCGCGGCGCAAGCCATGCCCCAGCTGCTCCAGCACCTCAGGCCAGTTGGGTGACGACACGACCGCCCTGCCCGTTCCCGGACCGGCGAGAAGGCGTTCCTGCGCGGCACGAGCCGCGCGAACGCCAGAAGCCTCCCGGACCGCACGCCGACGTTCGGCGCGGAGCCCAACAAGGCTGGAAGCAGCAGGCGCATCGCCCCGGCCCAGGATCTGCCGGAACGGCGGCAACACCTTGCCCCCCGGGCACACGGTCTGGGCATCAGCATCGGACGCGCACACCAGTGAGATCTTGTCGATGTCCCTAGAGCTCAGGTCGGCCCAGGTACCTCTCCAAAACGTCGAGCCCATAGGTGTCCCAGGCCACGCCCCGAGCGCTTCCGAATCGCAGTCCGTAGGCACGTCTACCGCCCAGTTCGCGCGCGTCGCAGTGCTCACCACCTCAAGCAGCTGACCTCCAACTTGAGAGCTGAAGTAGCAGCCGCAGAGTGCCGTCGGTGACCGTGAATTCACATTGGTCGAGGTCCTCGTCATCGCAAGCTCCCGCAAAAAGACAGATCTTGCATGGGCAAATTCCAACTATGGTTGGCAGACAAATAGTATCAGTCCGGCCAAATTCCTCCAACCATAGTTGGAGGAGTTCTTGGATCTTATAACTGCATTTGGAGGCGTCCTGCGCGGCTTGCGGAAGAAGGCTGGCCTGACACAGGAGCAACTTGGCTTTGAAGCTGAGTTAGAGCGCAACTTCATCAGCATGCTGGAGCGAGGCGAGCGCCAGCCCACGTTGACAACGCTAGTGAAGTTGGCCAAGCCGCTTGGGACCAAAGCTTCACGCATAGTTGCCCTTGTCGAGCTGGCTGCGGGCATGTCGAGCGATGTAGGAAAGCAGAGAGACCGACAGTCCTAGGCTCGATGACGTCCTCCAACTCCATCGGCTCAAAGTGCACCAGCCGCGCCCGGAGGTCGTCGATCGACAGATTGACGCGGTGCGCATAAGGAAGGCCTCGGGCTCCAGCACGACCTGCTCACGCTCGCAGCTGACCAACCGCACACACGCGTCCTGGATGTAGTCATCGGTCTCCTCGGCCGAGCCACGGCGCCTCAGCGCCGAGCGGATACAGGAGAAGACCGCAGGCAGTTGCTCTTCCATGGTGAACCATCCCAGGGTCAGTGAGCCAGTGACGCAAAGCCGGCCGCATCGGCACCGACAAAACGCTGACAGGGCCGCGCCGACCCAGACTGCTTAGAGCGCTTGAGCCGCAACTCGTCCATCACTGAGTAGCTAGTCGCCCGAGCAAGAGTTCTGACCATGGAGGCGGCTCCCGAACCTTCGCGTGACTCATCGGCGGAACGCAATGAGTTAACTATAACGTGGTTTAGATTGAATGAAAAGTACACGCTGCTCAATATGCAGAAGCGTGCAATTCAAAGGGGGAGACCCGTCGGCGCAACAACGTTCGAGGCAGCGCCAGCGCGAGCGTTTGGTGCTGCGGTACGAGCAATACGTACCGAGGACGGAATTGCTCAGGAAGCGCTCGCACTACTGGCTGGCGTCGAGCGGTCCCATATGGGCAAGATCGAGCGCGGCGAACACATGCCAACGCTCGCAATGATCCTCAAACTTGCAAATGCGCTGGGTCGCAGCTCAGCTGAACTGATGCTCGAAACAGAAGCGCGACTATCGGCCGAATGGAGCGCTCCTAGCGCTGATTGATCGGTAACCGATCCAATGATGAGGCGCAGCTCGCGCCTGCTGTAGGTCAGTGGCAACGCGAGGGCGCTTCGCGCGGGCAGGTTTGTCTCTGCAGCAGGGTTGATCAGGGCTCATCGAAGGCTTCCGATCGACCATTGATTCTGCACATGCAGATTCACCGTCCACCATTGACCTTCTGGCCCCGTCCGCCTACTCCAACGAGGGGTACTGCTCTGTCCGGCCATCAGCGTGCCGCGCGAAGCGGCCTCCTTCGTCACCATGGACTGGCGCGGGGTCAGGCCAAGGCCAGCCGCCGAACTCGGTGCGGCGGTAGTCTTCAAACGCCTGTCGCAGCTCCTGCTCGGTGTTCATCACAAACGGCCCGTACTGAGCCACGGACTCGCCGATGGGGCGGCCTTGCAGCATCAGCACCTCAGCAGTTTCATCGCCATTGATCAGCACAATGTTGGCGCCTGCCCGAACTTCGATGGAGGAGCCTACGGGTATGGCCTGAGCATCGATAGTGATCTGGGTACCGGCAAAGAAGTACAGCTTGCGGCGTGTGCCGTTGCCCGTCGCCGCTGGCAGCACCCATTGCGCACCGGGCTCCATGCGCAGCGTCCAAATGGCCACGTCCGCGTGCTGGCGCGAGGCCCACGAATCTGGCGGCGGCGCCAGGGGCTTGGTCAGATTTGCATTTGCGGCGAGGGGAAGCTCACCTGCGATCACCACCACTCCGGTGGCGCGCCCCAACTGATCGACGAAGCGATGCCTGGGGATGTCCTGCGACCAGAACATCGTGAAGTGCGGGTCAACCATCTTGCTGTCCGCCGGCAGGTTGAGCCAGATCTGAAACAGCTCCAGCGAATTGGGCTTTTCCGTATGCAGCAAAGGGAACATCTCCGCATGAACAATGCCCTTTCCGGCTGTGAGCCATTGCACATCACCGCCCCCGAAACGCGCGCCGGCGCCGAGCGAGTCAGAGTGGTCGATACGGCCTTTGCGCACGATGGTCACCGTCTCGAACCCGCGGTGCGGATGGGCGGGGAATCCGGGCACCTGCTGGCCGTGATACATGCTCCAGCCGTTCTTGCGCGAAAAGTCCGATCCGATCTGCCGGCCAGCCAGCAGTGCCGAGTCCGGCCCATAGCGGCCATTGCCAGGCGGATACGCGTCGTCATGGTGCACGCAAAAGAGAAACGGGTCGAGGGACTCCCAGGGCATGCCGAGAGGCTGGACGTCCACGATGGAAGACGAAGGCGGGTCGTTGGGGCTCATAGCAATTCTCCGAATACCCCCACACCCTAGCGCGATATGGCAGCCCTCTGTTAGCTGATGTTCTATTCGCCGCACGGGCGAGGGGCTTGTGCGCTTCCTGCAGGATGGCACCTTGACTGGCCGGGCGGTCCTGCCACCCGAAATCGCGGTGCTGATGACCCCGGCTCTCAGCGGCGACGGATCGCCTGTCTGGGTGCCCCACGGAATCTCCTTGGGGGCGCCGTCCACAGGTACGTACTTCGCCGGCGGCTACGCCAGGCAGTTCATCTGCGTCCAATCATCTTTGCAAGTGGTAGTTGCCTAGACGTAGGCTGTTTCGCGGGAGCGCAATCAACGCGGTCAGACAAAGCAACTGATTCGAGGGCGACTATTTCAGGCGCTGCAGGAGCGGGCCGCATGAGGCGAGCGCCGATCGCTAGGCCCTCAGTCGGCGCCGCAGATCGAGGGATCTCTAGTCTCTTGATCGGCCCCCTCAGCGTACTTGTCGCTGGCTCCACAGCACACCGGCCACGATCAGCCCCATTCCCACCAAGCTGGCCGCCTCGGGCAGCTCACCAAACAGCGGCACGGCCAAGAGGCTGGCCAACACCGGCGTCAGCGCGCCCATGCTGGTGCTGCGCTGCGCACCCAGACGGGCCACGGCATAGCCATAGCTGAGCGTCGAGACCAGCCCCACACCGACGCTTTGGAGCAGCACTTGCAGCAACAGCTGATCGGAGGACAGGGTCGGCAACACCAGTGGCCCCTGGCCTAACTGCCAGAAAAGCCAGGGCAGCAGTAAAGCCAGCGAGACCGTCGAGATCAGCGCTGCCGCCTCCAGCGGCGCCAGTCGCGCCTCACGAAGGGCCAGTGTGTAGGCCGACCACATCAGGCTGCCCAGCAGAAATAGGCCGTAGCCCTGGGCCAAGCCGGCCTGGCCAGATTTGAGCGCCAGCATGGTCGCGACGCCGGCAGCAATGCACAGCAGGGCCGGCCAGCGCGCCAGGGCCTGGCGGCCATGCAGGGCCGCCGCCAGCAAGGCGGTGAACAGCGGTAGCGTTCCCGGGATCAAGGTAGCGCCGTCGACCACCGGCGCATGGCGCATGCCCCAGCCGGCGATCAAGAAGTAAGGCAGACCGGCACCGGCAACGATCAGCAGCCACAGCCGCGCCGGCAGCGCTGCAAAGCGGGCCCGCCGACGCCACAGCAGCGGCGCCAGCAGCAAGCCCGCCGGCCCGAAACGCAGCAGAGCCAGCTCGGCCGGCGGCAGCGCGGCGCGAGCGCCGGCGCGCAGCGAGATGAAGAAGCCGGCCCAGATCAACAGGGTCAAGGCCAGCGCGGCCCAGCCGGCCAGTTCGGAGCGGGCTGTCGAGGTTGAGGGAGAGCCGATCAGGCCCGGGGACGCAGGAGAAGACATCAGCAATCGGGGTAGAGAACGGGCTCAATTTTCGAGCGCCGCCTCTGGCGATTTCAGCCCATCTCAACCTGAGATAGCCTTGATTGAGGCTCTTTCAGCCAATAATTCGCCATTCCTTGACTGATTGCGCTATGGACCGTATCGACACCCAATTGCTGGAGCTGCTGCAGCGCGAGGGCCGGCTGACGATTGCCGAGCTGGCCGAGCGGGTGGGTCTGTCGCAAAGCCCCTGCGCACGCCGGCTCAAACGCCTGGAAGACGGCGGTCTGATCGCCGGCTACCGCGCGGTGCTGGACCGCAAGGCGGTCCAGCTGGCGACAACGGTGTTCGTCAACGTGCGGCTGATGCACCACCGCGAGGATGCGGTCCAGCAGTTCGAGGCCGCGATGCAGGCAATGGCCGAGGTAATCAGCTGCCATGTGGTGTCTGGCAGCCACGACTATCTGCTTGAGGTCGTGGTCGGCGAGCTCAGCGACTACGAGCTGATCGTGCGCCGGCTACAGGCCCTGCCGGTGGTGCAGGACATCAACAGCAGCTTCGCCATTCGCAGCGTCAAGAGCGGCGCGCCGCTGCCACTGCGCATGCGTTGATCCCGCTCAGCTCTCCCGCAGCACGCGCTCGATACGCGCCGCTCCGGCGCGGATCGAGCCGGCCAGATCGAGCAGTTGCTGGCGGTTGATCACCTCGCCGGCCAGCAACTCGCTGATGCGCTCGGCATGGCTCGCCAGCGTCGCGAGCTCACCCAACGCCAACCGCTGCGGCTGGGCCTTGCCGACCTGGGCCAGCGAGGCCAGCAGCCGCCCCAGCAGCGCGGCCAGGCGCTCAGCGCGGCTGATGTCGGCGCGCGACCAGGCAGCCCCGCCCTCGCGTTGCAGCCACAGCAAGGCCACGACATGGCCGTTCAGGCGCAAGCCCAGGTCCAGGCATGACAGGCCGGCTGCGTCTGCCAGCGCCTCGTGCAGCTCGGCTCGCCAGGGGTGCTGCTCGGCGATGCTGCACTGCAGGGGTTCGTCGGCCCGCGTCATCGCGTCGAGGTAGCCGGGCATCCGACCAGCCTGCAGGGGCCGACTCGCGGGCGCCCCGTCCAGGCCGTGGTAGAGCCCGTCGCTATCACGCTCCCACCACAGCTGCAGTTGCTGCAGACCCAGCGCCTCGATCAGTTGCGGCCGCAGACGCATCCAGGCGCGCTCGAAATCGGCCGCCCCGGCCAATGTCCAGACCTGGCTGGACAGGCTCAGCAACAAGGCATCGGCACCCAACGGGTCGGTGTCGAAGCGGGCAAGGGCCTCCAGCTGGGCCGGCAACTGGCCCTGGTGCAGACTGGACTCCAGGCGTTGGCGCTGCTGCATATGGTGCCAGCTCGGGCCCAGCTCGCCCTGCTCGCGCATCAGCTCGCCCAGACGCCCGTGGGCCGCCGCTTGCAGCGGGCGGGACTGCAGGGCCTCGGCCAGGGTCAGGGCTTGCCCGGCCCAGCCCAGCGCCACATCGCCGCGCTGCAGCTCGGACAGCAGCAGCGCTGCATTGGCCTGCAGCCAGCGGTAGCCGCAGCCCTGCGCCAAGGTCAGGGCCTGCTGCGCCAGGCTCAATGCCTGTGCGAGATCGCCGCTGTCACGGGCGCAGCGCGCGTGCTGGTAGGTCGCCTCGGCGCGGTAGTCCCGGTGGCCGGCGCGGCGCGCCGCCGTCAGCGCCTCGTCGAGCTCAGGCAGCGCCGCCTGCGGTCCCTGGGTGGCACGCAGTGAGGCGGCGCGGTTCAGCGCAATCTTGGCGCGCATATAGGGATCGCGCTGCAGTTTTGCGTAATGCAGCTCGGCCTGGTCCAGCACCCGGCCGCCTCGTGCCCAGTCGCCCAGTGCATAGCAGAGATGGGCCAGGCCAATTCGGGCCAGACAGGCGCTGCGAGCGTCGTCACTGGCCCAGTCCAGGGTCTGGCTCCAGGCGGTGCAGGCCTGGCTGTAGTCACCGCGCTGGTAGTGCAGCCGGCCCAGCGCCTCGCTGAGCTCGGCAGCCTCGGCCAGCGCGCGCTGAGCTTGCGCCTGTTGCAGCGCCTGCTGCAACTCGGCCTGAAGCTCGGCCGCGCGACCCCAGCGTTCCAGCACGAAGACCGCGCCCAGCAAGGCAGCGCGAGCGCGACAGGCGTCACGCTGGCGCATCGCAGCGCGCAGCTTGGGCAGGGCAAGCGCCGGATGGCGCATCACGATGCGCTCCCAGCGCGCCCTCTCAGCCAAGCCCAGTGTGGATCCCAGATCGGTCTTGTTCATGCCTGCTTCCAAATGCGAGGCGCACAGCATAGCCGGGGGACCAAAAAGAGCGACCTCAGGCGCTCTTTGTTCGATCAAAGTTCCCGCTCGGAACTTCAGGCCGGCGTCACGCCGGCGGCATTGCGCAGGCGGATGTGCAGCTCGCGCAGTTGCTTCTCGTCGACATGGCTCGGTGCACCGGTCAGCAGACACTGGGCGCGCTGAGTCTTGGGGAAGGCAATCACGTCGCGGATCGAATCGGCCTTGGTCATCATCGTGACGATGCGATCCAGACCGAAAGCCAGGCCACCGTGCGGGGGCGCGCCGTACTGCAGCGCGTCCAGCAGGAAGCCGAACTTTTCCTGCGCTTCCTCGGGGCCGATGTTCAGTGCGCTGAACACCTTGCTCTGCACCTCGGCCTTGTGGATACGCACCGAGCCACCGCCCAGCTCCCAACCGTTGAGCACCATGTCGTAGGCCTTGGCGATGCACTCGCCCGGGCTGGTGGTCATCAGGTCCTCGTGGCCGTCCTTGGGCGCTGTGAAGGGATGGTGCACCGCATTCCAGCGACCGCCCTCCTCGTCTTGCTCGAACATCGGGAAGTCCACCACCCACAGCGGCGCCCAGACATCGTTGAACAGGCCCGTACTCTTGCCGAACTCGCTGTGGCCGATCTTCAGGCGCAGCGCGCCGATGCCGTCGTTGACGACCTTGGCCTTGTCGGCACCGAAGAAGATCAGGTCGCCGTCCTGCGCGCCGGTGCGGCTCAGGATGTCTGCAATCGCCTGGTCATGCAGGTTCTTGACGATGGGCGACTGCAGGCCTTCGCGGCCCTTGGCCACTTCGTTGACCTTGATCCAGGCCAGGCCCTTGGCGCCGTAGATCTTGACGAACTCGGTGTAGCTGTCGATCTCGCCACGGCTCATTGCGGCGCCGCCGGGCACGCGCAGCGCGACGACGCGGCCGCCCTTGGTGGTGGCCGGGGTCGAGAAGACCTTGAAGTCAACATCACCCATCACATCGGTCAGCTCGGTGAACTCGAGCTTGACGCGCAGATCGGGCTTGTCCGAACCGAAGCGGTGCATCGCCTCCGAGTACTTCATCACCGGGTAGTCGCCCAGTTCGACGTTCAGCGCCTTGCGGAAGACATGGCGGATCATGCCCTCGAACATCGCACGGATCTCCTCTTCGGTCAGGAAGGAAGTCTCGATATCGATCTGGGTGAACTCGGGCTGGCGGTCGGCGCGCAGATCCTCGTCGCGGAAGCACTTGGTGATCTGGTAGTAGCGGTCGAAGCCGGCCACCATCAACAGCTGCTTGAAGAGCTGGGGCGATTGCGGCAGCGCGAAGAACATGCCGTCGTGCACGCGGCTGGGCACCAGGTAGTCGCGCGCGCCTTCCGGCGTGCTCTTGGTCAGCATCGGGGTCTCGATGTCGACAAAGCCCTGCTCGTCGAGGAACTTGCGCACTTCCATGGCCACGCGGTAGCGCAGCATCATGTTGTTCTGCATGTACGGGCGGCGCAGATCCAGCACGCGATGCGTCAGGCGCGTCGTCTCCGACAGGTTCTCATCGTCAAGCTGGAAGGGCGGCGTCACCGAGGGGTTCAGCACTTCCAGCTCCAGGCACAGCACCTCGACCTTGCCGCTGGTCAGGGCCACGTTTTCAGTGCCGGCCGGGCGCGCGCGCACCTTGCCGACGATCTTCAGACAGAACTCGTTGCGCACGTCGGACGCAATCTTGAACATCTCGGCGCGATCAGGGTCGCAGACGATCTGCACGATGCCTTCGCGGTCGCGCAGGTCGATGAAGATCACGCCGCCATGATCGCGGCGGCGGTGGGCCCAGCCCATCAGGGTCACGGTTTGGTCGAGCAGCTTCTCGCTGACTTGGCCGGCATAACAGGTTCGCATGGTGTTCTCCGAAATCTTGGGTGGCCGCTGGTTCTGGCGCGGCCGGGGGTCATATCTTTTAGAGGCGCTGGCGGGGCTTCTCGGTCAGGCACCGATCACCCTCAGGGCTGAGCACTTGCCGGGGCGCTCAGCCCGGTCAATTTCGTGCCACTCCAGGCTCGGACGGCGGCACCACGCCCATCGAGATGATGTGCTTGAGGGCGGCGTCAACGCTCATGTCCAACGGCCGCACACTGGCACGCGGCATCATCAGAAAGAAGCCCGAAGTCGGGTTGGGCGTGGTCGGCACATACAAGCTGACATGCTCTTCGGCGAAATGTCGGGCTGCCTCATTGCTGGGCCGGCCGGTGACGAAAGCAATCGTCCACGAGCCCTGGTGCGGGTACTGCACCAGCACCGCTTCGCGAAAGGCATTGCCGCTGCTGGAGAACAGCGTGTCCGAGACCTGCTTGACCGAGTTGTAGATGCTCTTGACGATGGGCGTGTTGGACAGCACCCGGTGCCACTGGCGCAACCACCACTGGCCAAAGATATTGGTCACGAACACGCCAGTCAGCAGCAGGCCGGTCACCAGTATCACCAGGCCCAGGCCCGGGATATGGCGCAAGGTCTCAATGCTGGCATGCAGGGTCTGCGGCAGCAGCGCCTGCGAGGCGCTCAGCAAGGCCGCGAACACGGCATCGATGATGCCCAGCACCCAAAGCAGCACCCAGATCGTGATGGCCAGCGGCAGCCAGACCAGCAGTCCGGTAATGACGTATTTCTTCACAAGGCTCCTCGCGGACCTGCGCCGAACTCAGTGACTGGCACAGGAGCTCCCGCAGGTGTGCGTGCTGGCGGCGGCCGGCTCGCTGCTGGCGGGCGCTGCAGCAGCCGGTGCGGCGGCTGCGGCTGCTGCAGGGGCGGCGCCGCCGCCCTTGAAATCAGTGGCATACCAGCCCGAACCCTTGAGCTGAAACCCGGCCGCCGTGACCTGCTTGGAGAAGCTCTCGGCCCCACAGGCCGGGCAGGTGGACAGCGGTGCGTCAGACATCTTCTGCAGCACATCCTTGGCGTGACCGCAGGAGGCGCAGCGGTAAGCGTAGATAGGCATGGTCTAAACCGTTGATTTGAAACACGAAATTATAAGGGCCGGCACAGCCGCGCCGGCCCGCTCGGAGATTCGGGCGCTAAACCTCAGTGCTTGTGGCCGTGCGCCAGCGCCTGCTCGTGCTTGATAGCCGCCTCGATCGAGTGCCCGGCGGGCTTGAGCAGCTGCGGTGCCAGCGAGCCCAGCAGCATGCCGATCACCGAGGCGGCAAAGCCGACCAACTGCGGCGGCACCATGGCCTCGGCCGCCGTGAACTCGGCGCCGATCCAGAACAGCAGGCCCAAAACGATGGAGCAGAACGCACCTTGGGTCGAGGCACGCTTCCAGAAGGCCCCGGCCACCAGCGGCACGAAGGCGGCCACCAAGGTCACCTTGTAGGCGTTTTGCACCATCTCGTACATGGTCGAGCGCGAATTCAGCGCGAACAGCAGCGCCCCCAGCGTGAATGTCACCAGCACGATGCGCAGGGTCAGCAGGAACTGCCTGTCGCTCATATGCGGAGCGAAAGGCTTGAGCACGTTCTCGGTGAAGGTGGCGGTGGGGGCAAGCAGGGTGCCGCTGGCCGTGGACAAAATGGCCGAGAGCAGCGCGCCGAAGAACATCACCTGCACCCACACCGGCATCTTGTTGAGGATCAGATCCGGCAGGATGCGCTGCACCGCGCGGCCGTCTTCCGAGCCGAACAGCTGTGCCAGATTCGGATCCATCACCAGGGCCGAGTAGGCAATATAGATAGGCACGGCGGCAAACAGCAGGTAGACGCTCGCACCGATCACGGTGCCACGCACCGCTGTCTTCTCGTCCTTGGCGCTGGTCATGCGCTGGAACACGTCCTGCTGGGGCACCGATCCGAAGGCCACCGTCAGAAAGCCCGCCGCAATGGCCCAGATCATCGCCCCGTCCGCCTCAGGCGGGATCAGGTTGAGCTTGCCGGCCTCGATCGCATGCGAAACCACCGGGCCGACGCCGCCAGCCAGATCACCCACCATATAGGCCACCAAGCTCAAGCCGATGATGATGATCACTGTCTGGAACAAGTCGGTGAAGGCCACCGACCACATGCCGCCGAAGATGGTGTAGATCATCACAACCGCCGCGCCGCCCAGGATCGCGTGGTTCAGCTCGATCGCACCGCCCGAGAGGATGTGGATCACCAGACCCAGCGCCGTCATCTGGGCCGAGGTCCAGCCCAGATAGCTCAGCGTGATCGCGATGCTGGTCAGCACCTCGACACCCTTGCCATAGCGCTTTTTGTAGAAGTCGCCGATGGTCAGCAGGTTCAGTCGGTAAAACAGCCGGGCGAACAGCAGGGCAGCCAGGAAGAGCGCGGCAGAGGCGCCGAACGGGTCTCCGGGGATGCCCGACAGACCGTCCATTGCGAAGGTGGCGGATACCGCCAACACCGTCTCGGCGCCAAACCAGGTGGCGAACACCGTGGCCACATTCATGTACAGCGGCAGGCTGCGACCGGCCACCAGATAGTCCTTGGCGTTGTGCACGCGGCGCGCGGCAAACAAGCCGATGCCGATCGTGATCAGCATGTAGAGAACGACAAAGGTCACCAGCACGGCCGAGCTCCCATCAGGTTGACAACATCAATCAGCAAACGCCAGCGCAAGATTCGCGCCAGCACCGACACAAAAAGGCGCGCAAGTGTAGCCCTGATCGAAGTCGTTTTCAGCTCAGCAGACCGCCTCGCACCAGGATCTGGGCCAGCACGAGCCCGATAGTGAAGCCGATGCCGGTGTAGAGCACCGCCCGCAGCAACCAGTTGGTGCGGCGCTGCTCGCGCAACAGAGCCAGCAGCAGCTGGCTGTCCTGCGGGCCGGCTTGCTTCTTCAGGCTGTCGTGCAGCAGCCGTGGCAGCTCGGGGAAGAGCTGGGCATAGCGCGGCGCCTCCTTCTTGAGCTGATTGACGAAAGCGCGCCAGCCGACCTGCTCATTCATCCAGCGTTCCAGAAAGGGCTTGGCCGTGGCCCAGAGATCCAGCTCGGGGTCGAGCTGGCGACCCAGGCCCTCGATATTCAACAGCGTCTTTTGCAACAACACCAGTTGCGGCTGGATCTCGACATTGAAGCGGCGCGAAGTCTGGAACAGACGCATCAGCACCTGGCCCAGCGAGATGTCCTTGAGCGGTCGATCAAAGTGCGGCTCACAAACGGCCCGCACCGCGCTCTCCAACTCGTCGACCCGGGTCTGGGGCGGCACCCAGCCCGAGGCGATGTGCAGCTCGGCGACGCGCTTGTAGTCGCGCCGGAAAAATGCGATGAAGTTCTGCGCCAGATATTCCTTGTCGACCTCGGTCAGCGTGCCGATGATGCCGAAGTCCAGCGCGATATAGCGGCCAAAGGTGGCCGAGTCCAGACTGACCTGGATATTGCCCGGATGCATATCGGCATGGAAGAAGCCGTCGCGGAACACCTGGGTGAAGAAGATCGTGACCCCGTCGCGGGCGAGCTTCTTGATGTCGATACCGGCCGCACGAAGACGCTCGAGCTGCGAGATCGGCACGCCTGACATCCGCTCCATCACGATGACCTCGGAGCTGCACAGCTCCCAGTGCATCTCCGGGACCATCACCAGATTGAGGTCGGCCATATTGCGGCGCAGCTGGGCCGCGTTCGCGGCCTCACGCACCAGATCGAGCTCGTCATGCAAATAGGTGTCGAACTCGGCCACCACCTCGCGCGGCTTCAGGCGCCGGCCGTCGGCGGAGAGCCGCTCGACCCAGCCGGCCACTGTGCGCAGCAGGGCCATATCGTCTTCAATGATGTCCAGCATGCCGGGCCGCAAGACCTTGACCGCGACCTCGCGGCCATCGTGCAGCACCGCGAAATGCACTTGCGCGATCGAGGCGCTGGCCACGGGCTCGGCATCGAAGCTCTTGAACAGCTCCTGAACCGGTTTGCCAAAAGCCTTCTCGACCAAGGCCCGCGATACCGCGGCCGGGAACGGCGGGACATTGTCTTGAAGGCGCGAGAGCTCCGCGACGATGTCGGCCGGCACCAAATCGCGCCGGGTCGACAGCACCTGTCCGAACTTCACGAAGATCGGCCCCAGATGCTCGAGCGCCAGGCGCAGGCGCACGCCGCGCGGCTGGTCCCAGTTGCGACCCACCGAGATCAGACGTCGCAGCAGGCGCAGGCGGCGCTGACGAAAACCCGAGAGCGCGAGCTCGTCGAGCCCGAAGCGCAGCACCGTCCAGACGATGACCAGCAGGCGAGCGAAATACCTCATGCGCTGCCGCGCCCGGAGGAGCCCCCAGGCATCAGGCCGGCCGCACCACGCGCCAGCGTAGCCAGCCCCTGTGCCGCCGCGCGAGCCCATCGGGCCAGCTGATGCGCCGGCATCGCACCGACCAGTTGAGCGAGATCGTCCTCGATGTCCCAACGCAGGTTGTCCATGAGCCAGCTGATGTCGCCGGCCAGCGCGGCATCCCCCTGCACCGAAACCTGGGGCCGCTCGCCGGTCAGGCTGCCCAAGGCCAGCAAGGCCGGGTTGGAGGCGTCGAGCTCGATGCGCAAGGCGTCGGCCGGCGCGGCGTCAAGCCGCTCTAACAGGCCGGCACGAGTAATGCATAGCACCAGATCTGGAGCCGACGGCAGCAGCGCCGGCCAGCCCCGCAGATGCACCAGCACGGCGCGGCCGGCATGTGGAGCCAGGCGGGCCGTCGCGGCCGCCTCGCGCCCGATGACATGATTGAGCAGCAGGCAGATGCGATCCTGCACAGCCGGGGCGAAGAGGTGGGACCAGTCTTGAAGCATGTTTCTGATTGTAGGCAGGCGCGAGAACCCAGCGAGTTAGGGGGGTCAGGCGCGGAAGGCGTGTCACAGGAATTGAGGGAGAATTCGCGGTCCGTGATCTGACCATGGGAGGCGGGTTGCGGGCGCGTGAGTTGGTAGGTATTGCATTTCGCAAGGCCTAAACCTACGCCCAGGAGCAAAAGGACGATGTTCGAGGATCGCAGTTACAAAAGAACTTTCTATAGCGCACCGCAATCGGTCGAATCCTTGATCGCCGCTTTTCTGGAGCCCGGCATCATTGTCCTGAGCTATCTGCTCGTCAATGCATTTTTCGACGAACCGGTACTGCGCTCCACGCTCACCCTGTGCCTGCTGATATTTGCCCTGACATTTCCGGGCCGCAATCGTTTTGCAGAGCATCCGGCCAGCGCCGGCATCGATGTGCTGAGCTCCTGGGTCATGCTGCTGGCGATTTTGGCGCTGTGCGGTTATGCCACCAGCTCGATGGGTTATTTCGAGAACGAGGTGCTGCTGTGGTGGGCCATCGTCACGCCGCTGGCGCAAATGGTGGCCATCGAGATCGGTCGGCGCCTGCGCCGCTGGATGGGCGCGCGCCCCGAGGCGCGGCGCTCCGCCGTGATCGTCGGCGCCGGGCCGCTCGGTGCCAAGGTGGCCCGGGCGCTGCGAGACGGCAGCGACAGCGGCATTGATTTCCTCGGCTATTTCGACGACCGCCAGGATGAGCGCCTGCACCCCGACGCCAGCAACCGGCTGCTGGGCACGCTGGCCCAGGTCAGCGAACAGGTGCGAGCCCTGGGCGTGCGCGAGGTCTACATCACCTTGCCACTGGGTTCGCAGCCGCGCATCGTGCAGTTGCTTGAGCAACTGCAGGGTACGACCGCCTCGCTCTTCTTTGTGCCCGATGTATTCGGTATTTCCATCATCCAGGGCCGTCTGCAGGACATGAACGGCGTGCCGGTGGTGGGTATCTGCGAAACCCCGTTCACCGGTACCAACGAGCTGATCAAACGCATCAGCGATGTGGTGCTCGCAAGCGTCATTCTGGTACTGATCTCGCCCATCATGCTGGCCCTGGCGATCGGCGTGAAGCTGAGCTCGCCCGGCCCCATCATCTTCAAACAGCGCCGCAACGGCCTGGATGGGGAGGAGATCATCGTCTACAAGTTCCGCTCGATGCGGGCCATGGACAACGGCGCGGTGGTCAAACAGGCCACCAAGGGCGACCCGCGCATCACCAAGTTCGGCGCCTTCATCCGGCGCACCTCGCTGGACGAGCTGCCGCAGTTCATCAATGTGCTGCAGGGCCGCATGAGTATCGTCGGGCCGCGCCCGCATGCGGTCGCGCACAACGAGGAATATCGCCAGCTGATCAAGGCCTATATGGTTCGCCACAAGGTCAAGCCGGGTATTACCGGCTGGGCCCAGGTGAATGGTCTGCGCGGTGAAACCGATACGATCGACAAGATGAAAGCACGGGTCGAGTATGACCTCGAATATCTGCGAAATTGGTCGCTGGGCCTTGATCTACAAATCATCGTTCGCACCGTGCGCCTGGTACTTTTTGACCGCCACGCCTATTGATGGCGTGCCGCGCGGCACTGAATGGAATTGAGGACTGAATGAATATGGCGCAACACCGATATACCCTGCTGACGGCAAGCCTGCTATGCGCTTTGCCGGCCGTGGCCCAGCAAAGCCCTTACTACCTCGGCGCCTCCTTGGGTGTGACCCATGTGTCGAATATCTACCGCAACACCCCGGGCCAGCCGACCAATGACGACAACGTCACCACGGCCACCCTGCTGGCCGGCCTGGATCAGCGAATAGGCCGCCAGCGCCTGTTCGGCGATGCCTCGATTCGCGCCAATCACTATGAAAACAACAGATCACTGCGTAACAACGGTTACGCATTGAATGCAGGTGTTGATTGGCAAACGATAGAGCGGCTGTCGGGTCAGCTGAGCGTCAACTCGAACCGCAGCCTGGCGCAGTTCAACCCCGGCAATGGGGCGCCGAACATCACGAAGAAGAACATCGAGCAAACCGACCAGGCCCGCGCCTCGGTGCGCTACGGCCTGGTGTCGCTGCTATCACTCGAAGGTTCGCTGACGCATCGCCGGCGCGACTACTCGGCCAGCGAGTATGACCGTTACGACTACAGCCAGAACACCGTGTCGTTGGGCCTGACCTGGCGTCCCAGCAGCGCGCTGAGTCTGGGCGTCGCGGGTCGCTACTCGGACGGCAAATACCCGCGATTCAGGACGGTCGCCACTGGCTTTGAGGCTGACGAGTACACCCGCAAGGACATTGACCTGACCGGCACCTGGGTGGCCAGCGGGGCCAGCACCCTCGCTGGTCGGCTGAGCTTTGGCAAGCGCGATGCCAGCCAGGCCACGTCGCGCGACTTTTCCGGCGGTACCGGCAGCATCAGCTGGAAGTGGCAGCCCTCAGCCAAGCTGCTGATCAACAGCAATCTGATGCGGGACAGTGGTGACGAAACATCCTTCCTTGCCATCGGATCGATCGGCGGTATCAGCAGTGACTACAGCCGCATCACCACCTCCGCCAGCGTCAACGCCAGCTATGAGCTCACCGGCAAGATTGTTCTCGACGCAGGGCTCAACTTTGCTGACCGTGATCTGACCGACAGCTTCGGCACCAACACCGTCAAGTCCGGCGACAAGTCCACCTCGCTGAGTTTTGGTGGCCGCTGGGCGGTCACCCGCAGCGCGACCGTGGGCTGCCAGCTCAATCGCGACAAGCGCACCGGCCTTTCCACGCTGTCTACCCCCTACAGCGCCAACAGCTATGGCTGTTACGCGCAGATGATGGTTCGCTGAGAGGCCCCACCGATGAGCAAGATCCTGCTGACCGGCGCGACCGGCTATATCGCGTCGCACACCTGGCTGGCCCTGTGGGCGGCCGGGCATGAGGTGGTCGGCATCGACGACTTCTCCAACAGCTCGCCCGAGGTGCTGAGGCGGCTCACCCGGCTCGGCGGCACCACGCCGGACTTCGAGCGTGCCGATGTCTGCGACGCGGCGGCGATGGATGCGGTGTTTGCCCGTCACAAGCCCGCTGCGGTCGTGCACTTCGCCGCCTTCAAGGCGGTTGGTGAGTCCACCGCAATGCCGCTGGCCTACTACCGCAACAACCTCGGCGGCCTGATCAACACCTGCGAGACCATGCGCCGCCATGGCTGTGAGCGCATCGTCTTCAGCTCCAGCGCCACTGTCTACGGCGCGCCAGAGTCGCTGCCGCTGCGCGAAGATGCCCCACTGTCAGCCGTCAACCCTTACGGGGCCACCAAGCTGATGGGCGAGACGATTCTGCGCGACCTGGGTGAAGCCGAGCCGAACTGGCAGACCGCCGCACTGCGCTACTTCAACCCGGTAGGCGCGCACGAGAGTGGCCTGATCGGAGAAGACCCGCGCGGCATCCCGAACAATCTGATGCCTTACGTCACTCAAGTGGCCGTGGGCCGGCGCGCCGAGCTGCAGGTCTTCGGCAGCGACTACGACACGCCCGACGGTACCGGCGTGCGCGACTACATCCATGTGAGCGACCTGGCCGAGGGCCATGTCGCAGCGCTGCGCTTTTTGCTCGACGGTCGCGAATCGATCACTGCCAATCTGGGCACCGGCCGCGGCTACAGCGTGCTGGAGGTCGTGCGCGCCTTCGAAGCGGCCAGCGGCAAGGCCGTGCCTTACAAAATTGCACCGCGCCGTCCTGGCGACGTGGCTGCCTGTTATGCCGACCCGAGCCTGGCGCGCGAGCGCCTGGGCTGGCAGGCCCATCACGACCTCGCCCGCATGTGTGAAGACAGCTGGCGCTGGCAAAGCCTGAACCCCAAGGGATACGAAGAATGAGCACGATCCAAGTCCAACCCGTCATCATGGCCGGCGGCAGCGGCACGCGGCTGTGGCCGCTGTCGCGGGCCGGTTACCCCAAACAGTTTCTGGTGCTAGAGGGCAACACCAGCCTGTTCCAGCAAGCGGCCACCCGGCTGGCCGCATTGGCTGGGCCTGATCTGGCGTTGGCCGGTCCGCTGATCGTCGGCAACGAAGAGCACCGCTTCCTGGTGCTCGATCAGCTGCGCGAAACGAAGTCCGAGCCCAGCGCTGTGCTGCTGGAGCCGATGGGCCGCAACACCGCGCCGGCAATGACTTTGGCCGCCTTGCAGGCGATGGAAGGCGCGAACGGTCAAGCCCAGGATCCAGTGCTGGTGGTGACGCCCGCCGACCAGACCGTCACCCAGCCCGAGGCCTTCACTGCGGCGTTGCAGCAAGCCGTGCGCCGCGCTGCCGACGGCGCCATCGTGATCCTGGGCATCACGCCAGACCGGCCCGAGACCGGTTACGGCTATATCCGCGCCGAGGCGGCTGACGCCGGCCTGGCCGTGGCCCAGTTCGTCGAGAAGCCTGATCTGGCCACCGCCGAGGGCTATCTGCGCAGCGGCGGCTACTACTGGAACAGCGGCATGTTCGTGCTGCGCGCCAGCACCTGGCTCAAGGCCTTGCAGCGTTTTCGCCCCGACATCCTGGAAGCCACCCGTGCCGCCTTCGCGGCCCGCAAGGTGGATGACAAATTCGTGCGCCCGGGCAAGGCCGAGTTCGCCGCCGTGCCCAGCGAGTCGGTCGACTACGCGGTGATGGAACGCTGCCCCGGCAGCGACATCCCCTTGGCCATGGTCGAGCTCGATGCCGGCTGGAACGACCTGGGCGCCTGGGAGGCGGTCTGGCAGGTCACGGCCAAGGACGCCGACGGCAACGCCAGCCGCGGCGACGCCATCGTCAAGGACAGCCGCAACACCTTGGTGCATGCGACCAGCCGCCTGGTCAGCGTGGTCGGTCTCGACGACATCGTCGTGGTCGAGACGGCGGACGCTGTGCTGGTGGCCGACCGCAGCAAGAGCCAGGACGTCAAGAAGATCGTCCAGCAGCTCGACGCCAGCCAGCGCGGCGAGCAGACCCTGCATCGCAAGGTCCACCGCCCGTGGGGCTGGTACGACAGCATCGATATGGGCGAGCGATTTCAGGTCAAGCGCATCATGGTCAAGCCCGGTGCGACGCTGAGCTTGCAGATGCACCACCACCGCGCCGAACACTGGATCGTCGTCTCCGGCACCGCCGAGGTCACCAACGGCGACAAGGTCATTCTCTTGACTGAAAACCAGAGCACTTATATCCCGCTGGGGCAGACCCACCGCCTGGCCAACCCCGGCAAGCTGCCGCTGGAGATCATCGAGGTCCAGTCGGGATCCTATCTGGGCGAAGACGACATCGTGCGCTTCGAAGACACCTATGGCCGCAAGTAAGCACAAAGCGAGCAAGACATGACCATCCTCGTCACCGGCGGTGCCGGCTTCATCGGCAGCAACTTCGTGCTGGACTGGCTGCGCCAGTCCGACGAAGAGATCATCAACCTCGATGCGCTGACCTATGCCGGCAATCTCGAGAACCTGGCCAGCCTGCAGGGCGACGCCCGCCATGTGTTCGTGCAGGGCGATATCTGCGACCGTGCACTGATCGACCGGCTGTTGGCCGAGCACCGTCCGCGTGCCGTCGTGCATTTCGCCGCCGAGAGCCATGTGGACCGCTCGATCAGCGGCCCCGGTGCATTCATGCGCACCAATATCGAAGGCACCTACACGCTGCTCGAAGCCGCGCGCGCCTACTGGAGCCCGCTGCCCGAAGGAGAGAAGGCCGCATTCCGCTTTCACCATGTCTCGACCGACGAGGTCTATGGCTCGCTGGCCAAGGACGACCCCGCGTTTGCCGAAACCAAGACTTACGAGCCCAACAGCCCCTACTCGGCCAGCAAGGCTGCGAGCGACCATCTGGTACGGGCATGGCACCACACCTACGGCCTGCCGGTGCTGACGACCAACTGCAGCAACAACTACGGCCCCTATCACTTCCCCGAGAAGCTGATCCCGCTGATGATCGTCAATGCGCTGGCCGGCAAACCGCTGCCGGTCTATGGCGACGGCCAGCAGATCCGCGATTGGCTCTACGTCACCGACCACGCCAGCGCGATCCGCGCCGTGCTGGCCGGCGGTAAGCCCGGCGAGGTCTACAACGTCGGCGGTTGGAACGAGAAGGCCAATATCGACATCGTCAAGACGGTCTGCGACCTGCTTGACGAGCTGCGCCCCGACCCGGCCGGCCCCTACGCCCGCCTGATCAGCTATGTGACTGATCGCCCTGGCCACGACCGCCGCTACGCAATCGACGCCCGCAAGATTGAGCGCGATCTGGGCTGGCGCCCGGCCGAGACCTTCGAGACCGGCATCCGCAAGACCGTGCAGTGGTATCTGGATCATCCCGACTGGGTCCAGCATGTGCAGTCCGGCAGCTACCGCGACTGGGTGTCCAAGCAATACGGCGCCTGAGGAACAAAACGCATGAAAATTTTGCTGCTGGGCAAGAACGGCCAGGTCGGCTGGGAGCTGCAGCGCGCCCTCAGCCCCCTGGGCGAGCTGGTCGCGCTGGACCGCCATGAAGGTGCTGACCTCGCCAACACCGAGGCGCTGACAGCGACCGTACGCGCCCAGGCGCCGCAAGTCATCGTCAATGCAGCCGCTTACACCGCCGTCGACAAGGCTGAGAGCGAGCCCGAGCTGGCCCGCCAGATCAACACCCTGGCTCCGGCCCGGCTGGCGCTGGAAGCCAAGGCCCTAGGCGCGCTGCTGCTGCATTACAGCACCGACTACGTGTTCGACGGCAGCGGCAGCGAAGCCCGCGCCGAAGACGCGCCGACCGCACCGCTGAGCGTCTACGGCCGAACCAAGCTCGATGGCGAGCAGGCCATACGTGCCAGCGGCTGCCAGCACCTGATCCTGCGTACCAGTTGGGTCTATGCGGCACGCGGCGGCAACTTCGCCAAGACCATGCTGCGGCTGGCGGCGGAGCGCGAACAGCTCAAGGTGATTGCCGACCAGATCGGCGCCCCCACCGGCGCCGATCTGCTGGCCGACCTCAGCGCCCACATGATCCGCGCCACCCGAGCTCAGCCCGCGCTGGCCGGCACCTATCACGCGGTGGCCAGCGGCGAGACCAGCTGGCATGCCTATGCGCAGCATGTGATCGAGTTCGCCAGAGCGCGCGGCAAGCCCATCAAGGTCGCGCCCGATCAGGTGCTGGCCATTCCTACGAGCGACTACCCGACCCCGGCTAAGCGCCCACTGAACTCGCGCCTGGCCAACGCCAAGCTGCAGCAGCGCTTTGGCCTGACCCTGCCGCATTGGCGCCAGGGCGTCGAGCGCATGCTCCACGAAATACTCTGAAGGGAATTCTGATGAAGAACCGCAAAGGCATCATCCTCGCCGGTGGCTCCGGCACCCGGCTGCACCCCGCCACCTTGGCGATGAGCAAGCAACTGCTGCCGGTCTATGACAAGCCGATGGTCTATTACCCGCTGTCTACCCTGATGCTGGCCGGCATCCGCGACATCCTCTTGATCAGCACGCCGCAGGACACCCCGCGCTTCGAAGCGCTGCTGGGCGACGGCAGCCGCTGGGGTCTGAACATCAGCTACTGCGTGCAGCCCAGCCCCGACGGCCTTGCCCAGGCCTTCATCCTTGGCAAGGAGTTCATCGACGGCGCCCCCAGCGCCCTGGTGCTGGGCGACAACATCTATTACGGCCATGACTTCCAGGGCCTGTTGAGCAACGCCACCGCGCAGACCAGCGGCGCCAGCGTGTTCGCCTATCACGTCACCGACCCCGAGCGCTACGGCGTGGTCGAGTTCGACGCGCAGCAGCAGGCCCTGTCCATCGAAGAAAAGCCCAAGGCCCCGAAGAGCAATTACGCGGTCACCGGCCTGTACTTCTACGATGAGCAGGTCTGCGATATCGCCGCTGCGATCAAACCCAGCCCGCGTGGCGAGCTGGAGATCACGGACGTCAACGCCCAGTACCTGAAGCAGGGTCAGTTGCAGGTCGAGATCATGGGCCGCGGCTATGCCTGGCTGGACACCGGCACCCATGACAGCCTGCTCGAGGCCGGCCAGTTCATCGCCACGCTGGAGAAGCGCCAGGGCCTGAAGGTCGCCTGCCCCGAGGAGATCGCCTTCCGCTCCGGCTGGATCACGGCCGAGCAGCTCGAAGCGCTGGCCAAGCCGCTCTTGAAGAACGGCTACGGTCAATACCTGCAAAAACTCCTGAACGACCGCGCTTTCTGAGCGGCTACCCGATGAAGATCACCCCCACCTCCCTGCCCGAAGTCCTGATCGTTGAACCCAAGGTCTTCGGCGACGCCCGCGGCTTCTTCACCGAGAGCTGGAACGAGGCCGTCTTCAACAAGGCGGTCGGCTACGACGTGCGCTTCGTGCAGGACAACCACTCCCGCTCGGCCCGCGGTGTGCTGCGCGGCCTGCATTACCAGCTGCCGCCCCATGCCCAGGGCAAGCTGGTGCGGGTGGTCAGCGGCGCGGTCTTCGATGTGGCCGTGGACATGCGCAAGTCCAGCCCCAATTTCGGGCGCTGGGAAGGCGTGGAGCTGACGGCCGAGAACCACAAGCAGCTGTGGATACCGCCCGGCTTCGCCCATGGTTTTCTGGTGCTCAGCGAGACGGCAGACTTCCTCTACAAAACCACCGACACCTATGCGCCGCAGGCCGAGGGCTGCGTGCGCTGGGACGATACGGCCATCGGCATCCAGTGGCCCGCCACTGGCGTAGCGCCGCTGCTGGCCGAGAAGGATGCAAAAGCGCCGCTGCTGGCTGAGGCCAAGTACTTCGACTGAAGCCCAAGCATTCACCACTGGGCCGGCCGGCCCACAACCCAGGGAGACTCGCAGATGAAGTCAATCATGAGCTGCCGGATGGCACGCATCGCTGCCCTGCTGCTTGCCTGCACGGCCGGCGCGGCAGCCGCGCAAACCCTCAGCATCACGCCCCGGCCCGGCCTGTGGAAAAGCGAAGGCAAGATCCTGGTCAATGGCCAGGACATCATGGCCACGATGCGCCAGGCACAGGCGGAGATGCTCAAAAGCGTGCCGCCGGCCCAGCGCGCACAGGTCGAGGCCATGATGAAGGCCCAGCAAGGCAGCGGGCAGACGGAATGCCTGACGGCAGCCGAGTCCGCCGAGTTGAAGGACCCGCAGGCCATGCTGGCACGCATGCACAAAGAAACCCCGCAGTGCCGCTACCAGATCACCAAGGTCAGCGGCAACACTGTCAGCATGAAGGGCCGCTGCGAAGACCCCGATGGCTATACCGGTGACATCGAGGGCAGCTACACCGCCCTCAGCGAGACCAGCGCCCGCAGCAGCTTCAGCGGCACCGGCAACTATCCCAAGGCCGCCGAGATCCCAGGCGTCAAACCGACGGCCAAAGGCCTGTACACGATGAGCATGGAAGGCACCCAGACCTGGGTAGGCGCGAGCTGCCCGAAGAAGTAGCCGGCCGGCGAGCCTTCAGCCCGCCACCGTCCCCCGCCCGATGCCGTGGTGCTCAATGCCCAGCGTCTTCATCAACGCGGGCTCCCAGACATTGCGGCCATCGAACACCACCGGCTGCTTCAGGCTGCTTTTGATGCACTCGAAGTCCGGCGTGCGGAACTCCTTCCATTCGGTCACCAGCACCAACGCGTCTGCGCCTTCCAACACCTCGTCTGCTCGGCTGGCGAAACTCAGGCCAGGCAAGTTGCCCAGCACCCGGGCAGCCTCTTCGGTGGCCACCGGGTCATAGGCCGCCACCGTGGCACCGCGCCGCAGCAGCTCCCGCACGATCACCAGGCTTGGCGCCTCGCGCATATCGTCGGTATCGGGCTTGAAGGCCAGGCCCCACAGCGCCAGATGGCGGCCGCTCAGGTCGGCGCCGAAACGCGCCACGATCTTGTCCACCATCAGCAGCTTCTGTCGCTCGTTGGCCGCCTCGACCGCCGCCAGCACCCTCAAGGGGATGCCGGCATCACCGGCAGCACGCACAAGGGCCTTCACATCCTTCGGAAAGCAGGAGCCGCCATAGCCGGCACCGGCATAGAGAAACTGATAGCCGATGCGCGGGTCGGAGCCAATGCCGCGGCGCACCAGCTCGATGTCTGCGCCCAGCTGCTCGGCCAGCAGGGCCAGCTCGTTCATGAAGCTGATGCGAGTAGCAAGCATCGCGTTGGCCGCGTACTTGCTGAACTCGGCGCTGCGCACATCCATCACCAACAGGCGGTCGTGGTTGCGGGTGAAGGGCGCGTAGATGGCCCGCATCAAGAGCGTGGCCTGCTCGTCGTCGGAGCCGATGATGATGCGATCGGGCCGCATGAAGTCCTCCACCGCCGCCCCCTCCTTGAGGAACTCGGGGTTAGATACCACCGCGAATGCAAGCTCGACACCGCGCCGCGCCAACTCCTCGGCAATCGCCGTACGGACCCGGTCGGCCGTGCCCACCGGCACCGTACTCTTGTCGACGATGACCTTGTAGTCGGTCATGCGCGCCCCGATCGCGCGTGCGGCCGCCAGCACATACTGCAGATCGGCCGAGCCGTCCTCGCCCGGCGGCGTGCCGACCGCCAAAAACATCATCGTGCCGTGGTGCACCGCCCGGTCCACATCGGTCGTGAACTGCAGCCGACCTGCCGCCACATTGCGCCGCACCACCTCCAGCAGGCCCGGCTCATGAATAGGGATCTCGCCCATCTCCAGCCGCGCGATCTTGGCAGCGTCCACATCCAGGCACAGCACATGGTTGCCCATCTCCGCCAGGCAAGCGCCCGTGACCAGGCCCACATAGCCGGTACCCACTGTCGTGACCTTCATCGCGCGTGCTCTCGCTGGGGTGTTGAATCACCTCAGAGTAGCTAGGCCATATGTCAGCGCGATGGCAGCGGCAGCGACCCGCTTTAAAGCCCGGAGTGGCCCGAAAAGCTCAGCTCAGCTGTCTTGGCCGCTCAGCAAACTTTCATATGGTCAGGCGCGCGTCGAGCTGGGAGATCAATGCAGCGTTCCGATGCCATTTGGGCGATCTTACGCAGGGCTGCGGGCAAGCCCACGCCCGTGCCGAGCACGCCGCAGGGCACAAAGCAATGCCAGACCAGCCAGCGACATAACGTATGTCGCTGGCTCCGGAACAACCGTGACCTGACTGGAGCCCCACGCCCATGCTTGTAGACTGAAATTACCCAGCCGAGCGGCGTTGGTCTGGTTCGAGAACGAGACCGTGAGCGTCTCGGTTCCAGCAGCGCTTGCCAAGCCGCTGACGTACCCTGACCGCAGATAATGGGCGTCGTAGTCCCATTGAACGTCGACGCCATTTGGTTCCGTGCCATAGACCAAGAGAGACACGAGAGCGTCAGCAGTCTCTTTCCCATCCTTTGAATTCAGCGCAAAGCTTGCCGTCGTGCTCAGGGTGCTCGACAGGCTGATCTGTACAACTGTGTTCGGCGACAGCGTGAAGACAGCTGCCGGGTCCGATGGGTTGATGTACGCATCGAAAAAGAACTGTCCGTCTTCGCCGGCGCCTCGCGCCGAGCCGCTTGCAGTAAACGTCGAACCTGCCGGCGTGCCGGCCGATATCACTTCGGCCGACGCAGTGGCCCAGGGCAGCGCAGCCGCCATCTCGGCTGACCCCCATGCATCGAAATTCCTGTAGTCGGCCACTTCCGTACCTCGGATCTGGTCGCGGGCTCGGACGAACGCATAACTGCTAAGAGCGCCGGTGGGCTCAAAGGAGATCGATGGCGTGATGCCATCCAGCTCATCCAGATCGACGAGCGTCACTACCAAAGGGCTAGTCCGGACCGAGGCGGTCGCTTCGGCGACCGCAAAACTGCAGGGCAGGCTCAATATTGCGGCGCAGGTTGCCAAGCAGGTTTTCGACTTCATCTATTTGAACTCGCGTAGCGGACGACGTGTCGCAGCATACGGACGTCTTGACCGGCCGCGCATCCCTAACAGCTCGACGGCTGCAACCTTGGGCGCCACGCCAATGAATGCCATGAAGCAGCACATCAGTCTGCGCCGGTTGCTGTGTCAGCGTGTGTCCGTCGGACGGGTTGCCGGGGATTGAAGTGGCCCCTCTCATCAACCTGCTCTTTTGCGCGACCTCCAGGCTGACCTTGACGTCGATCTCGCACGACGGCCATCAGGCAAAAGGGCGAGCGGGCCGACCGGCGCGGCTGATGTCGCTGGTCTGCACATAGGCTGTGCTGTCAAACAGGTCTGCATTGGCCATCAGCCAACCCGCGCGGGTCTTGCACGCGAAAGCCGAACTCTTATGCGCGCGCGTCGCCCCAGCGCAGCGGGGTGACCTCATCGCCCACATAGCTGGTGTGGCCACTGCGGTCCACGCAGTACTGCGGTGACATGATCATCTCCTGAACCAGCATACCCTCGCCAATTCGGGTGTGCTCGATCAGCACCGAGCGCTCCACCGTGCAGCCACCGCGCAGATGTGAGCCGTGGCCGATCCAGGTCGGACCCACAACCTTGGCGCCGGCCTCGATGCGCACGTTCGAGCCGATGTATACCGGCCCCTCGATCTGTACCTTATCCCAGTCCACAGAGGTATTCAGGCCCACCCACACCTGCGGACGCACCTCGCGGCCAGGCACCTGCATCTGTGCCACCTCGCCGGCCAGGACCCGCTGCGTCACTGCCCAATAGTCCGCCACCCGCCCGATATCGATCCACTCGAAGGGCCGGTTCTGCGCAAAGAAGGGCAAGCCCTTCTCGACCAGCAGCGGGAACAGATCGCTGCCGATATCGAACTCGCGGCCCGGCGGGATCAGGTCCAGCACCGCCGGCTCGAAGATGTAGATGCCGGTGGAGGCCAAGGTGCTCTTGGCTTCCTCGGGCTTGGGTTTTTCCTGAAAGGAGGTCACCCGGCCGTCGACATCGGCCACGACGATGCCGTAGTTCTTGGTCTCCGATCGCGGCACATCCAAGGTCACAACACTGGCAAGCGCGCCCTTGGCCTTGTGTTCGGCCAGCGCGGCCTCAATGTCGAGGTCGATGATGGCGTCCCCACACAGCACGATGAAGGTCTCATCGAAGAAGCCGCCGAAATCCTGGATCTTGCGCATGCCGCCGGCCGAGCCGACCGGCTTGCACACCACCTCGCCCTGCTCCCGCACACCTTCGTAGCTATAGCCCAGCTCCACACCCCAGCGCTCGCCGTCGCCAAAGTAGTTCTCGATCTTCCAGTGCATAAAGGCCACGTTGACCATGATCTGCTTGACGTCATAGCGCGCCAGATGCTCGATCAGATAGGCCATCACCGGCTTGCCCAGGATGGGTACCATCGGCTTAGGTGTGTGCTTGGTCAGCGGCCTCACCCGCGTGCCTTGGCCTGCAGCCAGAATCATTGCTTTTGCCATCGGGGACTCCCTAAAAAACAGTTCAAAAATGCTGAGTGCAGCCCATCGCACCCTGTTGACAGCCGCATCGTCTCCGATGGAAGGCGGCCAAGCTCAGGAGTTGGCGATGAGTTTGTAACGGCATTTCACCGAAGCAGCGAGCGTGACAACCCACAGGGCCGCAAGATCCGTGCTCACAAGCCCTGCTTGAGAGTCCGCACCAAGTTCTGCAGGTGCGGCAGATCCGCGTGAATCGTCTTCCAGACGATCCGCAAGTCCACGCTGAAGTATCCATGCGCCAATGCGTTGCGCATCTCATACGCCACCGCCAGCGGCAACTCGGGATGGGCGAGCGCGAAGCTCTCGCAATGCCGCTCGATATTGCGGCACGCCTCACCAACAATCTCAAAGTTTCGAATCACCGCGTCCTGCACCATCTCGCTGGCCAGAAATCCCGCCTCGTCCAGATCGGCGGTGTAGCGCAAGATGCGGTCGATGGCGTCGAGAATATGGCCCAGGTAGTCGGACAAGCGTTGAGGGTGCCGGCTCATACGGGTCGAGACTCAGCCAGCACAGCCTCCCGAAACTCGGCCGGCAAGGCATGAGGCGTCACCACGTCCACCGTCACGCCCAGCAATTGCCGCAATTCAAGGCGAATCGCACCAATATCAAACATCGTCGTGTCCTGCGTCGGGTCCACCAGCAGATCAAGATCGCTGCCTTCGGTGTCCAGACCCCGCGCCACCGAGCCGAACACACGCACATTGCGCGCATGGTGCGCCTCGACCACCCGGCGTATCGCCAGGCGGTGCGAACGGAGCGCATCGGAAGGCCTCATGGTCGGTTCATCCTCATTACTTGCGGTTGCCAATCGTACACAGACACACGCCGATCACACCTTGAAATAGTCCCTATACCAGGCGACAAAGCGCTCCACACCCTCGGGCACCGGCATCGCCGGCCGGAAGCCAGTCCATTCGGCCAGTTCCTCGACATCGGCATGGGTGGCCGGCACATCGCCGTCCTGCAGCGGCATGAAGTTCTTCACCGCCTCGCGACCGATGGCCTTCTCGATCGCCTCGACAAAGGCCATCAGCTGGATGGGCGCGTGGTTGCCGATATTGAACACACGATACGGCACATTGGAACGCGCCGGGTCGCTCTTGACTGCGTCGTACTCGGGATCGGCCGTCGCCGGCCGATCCAGCACCCGCACCACGCCCTCGGCAATGTCGTCGATGTACGTGAAGTCGCGCACCATCTTCCCGTGGTTGAACACGTTGATGGGGCGGCCTTCCAAGATGGCCTTGGTAAACAGGAATAGTGCCATATCAGGGCGACCCCAGGGCCCGTAGACCGTGAAGAAGCGCAGGCCCGTGGTCGGCAGGCCGAACAGATGGCTGTAGGTATGGGCCATCAGCTCATTGGCCTTCTTGGTGGCCGCGTAAAGGCTGACCGGATGGTCAACGCTGTGATGCTCCGAGAACGGCATCAGCGTGTTACCACCATAGACGCTGGAGCTCGACGCATAGGCCAGGTGCTGCACACCGCTGTGGCGGCAGCCCTCCAGGATGTTGGTAAAGCCGACGATATTGCTGTCGATATAGGCGTGCGGGTTCTCGATCGAATAGCGAACGCCGGCCTGGGCGGCCAGATGCACAACGCGGTCGAAGCGCCCCTCGGAGAACAGCTTGGCCATGCCTTCGCGGTCGGCCACATCGAGCTTGACGAACTCGAAGCCCGGCTTGCCCGTCAGCCGCGCCAGCCGGTCGTGCTTGAGTTGCACATCGTAATAGTTGTTCAGATTGTCCAGGCCCACGACCTGATCGCCCCGCGCCAGAAGCAGCTGGCTGACATGCATACCGATAAAGCCGGCGGCGCCGGTGACAAGAACTTTCAACGCAATCTCCCAGTACCCAAACCGACCAGCTCGCGGACCCATCATCGACAAGGCCCCAAGCGCGCCCGGCATTCTCGCCCAGCCGGGGCCTCACCGGCCCCATGCCTGACGGCAGCCCCCTATTTGGAGGGCCGAGGCAATGCGGTCACAGTGCACTGGTACTCCCGGCGGCGGTAGTAATTCACCGGCGTTGCAATGCCTTACCCCTTGGTACGTCTAAGCGTGCTTGATCTCACTGAATGCAAACACCCATCTGCCGAAAATACCTGCAACAGATCTTCCGCACAACGACTGGTGCTGTAAGTCTCACCTTGGGTAGTACCACCATGATGCAACAGCCCCTCAGCGCCTCGCTGATCCGAAAGGCCTCCTTCGCCGCCCTCTTTGCCGCCTGTGTAGCGATCGCCGCTTACAGCAGCGGCGGCGGCAGCAGTGACGCCGGGGCCGGCCCGGTCGCTGCGACGCTCCAATCCACGCCGAATACCTCTGCCACATCAGTGGCCAAGTCCGCTGCGACGACGGCAACGGCGACCACGACGGCCAGGGTGCTAATTCCCGTTGTCACGGCGCCTGCGACTGCCTTGTCCGACGGCGGACCGACCCTGCTGACCCTGCGCGCCCACGCGGACGTGGCCGGTGGCGTCGGCGCAATGGTGTCGCTGCGGGTGGACGGCGTGGTCACCGACAGCGTGGAGGTGCGCGCCACCCAGCCCACCGACTATGCCCTGGCCGC
>NZ_JAPFGP010000010.1 GCF_026241155.1 Paucibacter sp. PLA-PC-4 | reverse complement strand
ATCGCGAAATGTCGGCTTGGTGCATTCGCGCAATGACGGTGGAGGGGGCGCAGTTCGATGTGCAGCCAGCCGGCAACGCCGCGCCGCGCGAGGACGTCGAGGCCACCCGCTCCGTGCAGGAAGTCCTGCGCCGAATCCATGCCTTTGTCGACGCGACTCAGGACTGATGGGCGGCAGCCAGCCGCCGAGCAAATCACATCGCGCATGCTCTGGAGCTGTACGCTCTTGAACGGTGTCGTCTGCAATTCGATGTAGAAAACCGATCACTGGCCAAGGTCCTCAGGCTGTGGCTGCCATCACACTGATCGCGCATCGCATCATCGCCGGTGCGCCTCCTGTCACACACGGTTTCGTCCAAGCCGTTCGTCCGCCAAGTCTGACGTCACCTCGCTATCAATCAGGAGGTTGAAGCAGCCGGTAGCAAGGATTCACAAGCAATAACTCGTAGTTTGCGGCTCGTCCGCCGAACATGGTGACCAGGGCAGCCCGATTCGGTTTTGCCTTGCAATCAGACAACTGGCACGCACTGGAGCACCGTATGCACCTCAACGCTGAGAACACTTGGGCACGGCCTGTCGCCAGGGCCGAAGACCTGCGGGTAGTCGATGAGGCGGTGGGCAAGTGCTCGGAGGAGGTGCAGTGCCACAATTCTTGCATTGCTGCATGTCGCAGCGCGGGCGTGCCTTGCCGTTTCGTGCGCATCCCGGCCTCCCGATGCCGGCAGGCTCAGGGGCAATGACATGGATCGCCTCAAGGCACTTGCCACCTTCAAGACAGTGGTCGACAAGGGTGGCTTTGCCCGCGCCGCTGCCGAGCTCGATATGTCCTGTGCTGCGGTAACCCGCACGGTCCAGGAACTCGAGATGCTGCTTGGTGTTCGCTTGCTGCAGCGCACGACGCGGCGTGTGACCCTCACCGCCGTCGGGCAGGAGGTACTGACTCACGCCATCGAGCTGCTTGATGGCTACGATGCGCTCAAGGCCCTAAGCAGCCTCAGTGCATCTGAGCCTGCAGGGACCGTCCGCATATCTGCGCCGGCGGCCTATGCGCGACATTTCGTGGGGCCGGCTTTGGCATCGTTCCTCGCGCGCCATCCGAAGGTGTGGGTCGATCTGCGCACGCGCGAAGGTGCTGTGGATGTGGTCGCGGACGAAGTGGACTTGGCGCTCTGTTTAGGCGATGACTTGCACCCCTCGCTGGTGGCTCGGCGGATCTCTGACTTCGAAGTTGGCCTGTTTGCCTCGCCAAATTACCTGCGCCAGCATGGCGTCCCCGATCATCCGCATGAGTTGCTCGCCCACAGCTGTTTGGTCTGTGATGAGAGTGGTGGCAGCTCTTGGCAGTTCCGCCATCGCAGCGGGGCCGAGATCGATTTGTCCATCAAGGGGACCATGCGGTGCAGTCAGGCCGAAGTCCTGGTGGGCGCTGCAGTGCACGGCGCGGGCATCGTGCTTCTACCGACTTTCATGGCCCGGGATGCGTTGCAGGCGGGTCAGCTGCAGCGCCTGCTCGCTGACTGGAACTGCCCCTCGCGTGCTTTGCAGTTGGCCTACTCATCGCGGCGCAATCAGCCTCTTGCTGTGCGAAAGCTGATCGAGCACCTGGTGCATGAGCTCCGGCCCGCTGACGATGCTCCACCGTGCTTCTCCACGTCAGCAGTGGCTTCTTCCCGGCTGTCTTTGCCACGCACCCGTCAAGCCGTCGCACTGGCGGCCTGAGCCCCGCTTCGGAGGTCGAGGGCACGAACCTCTCGACGAAGCCAAACGCTCCGGAACTTGATCGGCCATTGGCGTCGAAATCGCCGATTGCGTAAGTTACTTTGCCGCTGCGCCTTGGGCAGGAGAGGCCTGGATGCAGGATTCGAACAGCCTGAGGCCAGCTTCGAGCAAGTCAAATCCGCCGGGAACCTGATGAAACGGCGCCAGCTGCGCGTCGAATGAGCCTCTCATGCGACCAAGAATCGTGTCCACGACCTCCTTGCCGTGCGGCGTCAGCCCAATGAGAAAGCTCCGACGGTCAGAAGGGTCCGGGATTCGCTGGACCAAGTCGCGCTTGGATAGTTGATCTAGCCTGTAGGTCGCCGTGCCCGAAGTCACGCTGTGCATCTTGAGGATGTCGCTCGGCCGCAGTGCATACGGTTCTCCGATCCGGCGCAGCGCCATGAGCAGGATGAACTCGTGGTTTTTCACATCCGCCTCGGAGCACTCCTGGATGATGATCTTGTCCAGCAGCATCGCGACCCGCCGTATGCGGATGCCCAAGAGCAAGGCGTCAGACCCTTCATCGCCGAGTGCGCCACGCCACTGCATCACGAGAGCGTCCGCATTGCCCCAGACAGGGTCCTGGTTGGCGGCGTCATCTTGCGGACCCAAAGCCTTCTTGTAGGCGTCGAGCATTTCGGCCACCTGGGCGTCCGTGGCGGGTAAGGTCAGCGTCATGGCTTGGCATCATAGCTCTGCTCGAAGCTGAAGAAGATGAATTTTCATTTATATTGAAGTTCAAGATAAACAAGATGTATGATACTTCAACTTTGAGATAGATGGGCAAGCCAAGACGCCGTTTCGCTCAACCGGGATTGAGTCCGGACTAGACAAGCGAGGGCATCGCCAGCGGTTCATCAGGGTAGACGGAGGTCAGCAATGCACGGCTTACAAATGGATCAGCATGTCGGCGACACGGCTGACATTGCGGAACCGGCTCATGAGCGCCTTCGGCAGGCGGGCCAGGTGATCTCGTGGACGGCGCGCCACGCCAGTGCCAGAGCAGGAAGGCCGGGGGGCGGTCAACGGGCTGAGACCGTAGCAGAAGCTGAGTCCGTGTTCCGGTTCGGTGGCTTCGAGATTCATGCGGAGCAGCGAACGCTTGTCGAGCAGGGCCGGCCTCTGAGGCTGGGCAGCCGCGCCTTCGACCTGCTGGTCGTGTTGTGCCGCCGCGCAGGCGAGGTGGTTTCTAACCGCGAGCTTTTGGCCGCAGCCTGGCCCAATAGGGTGGTGGAGGAAGGTAGCGTCCGCGTGCACATAGCCAACCTGCGCAAAGCCCTGCGCGATGGTGTGGGGGAGCGGCGTTACATCACCAACGTACCCATGCGCGGCTACTGTCTTGTCGCACCTGTGGAGGTTGTCCAGGATCAGCTGGGGAGGCCCGCTGTGCCTCCGCAGGCCCGCTCGGGCTCGGACGAAGAGGTCGCGCGGCCTGCACGGTGGCGGCTACCCAGTTCCGCTGGCCTGGTTGGGCGCGACAGGGAATCTGCGACCTTGCTACAGGAAATCCGGAGGCACCGCTGCGTCACACTGGTCGGCGCTGGGGGGATCGGCAAGACCAGCGTCGCGCTTCCCGTCGCACGCCAGTTCGCAGACTTGGATGGCTATGACGCTGTGCATGTCGCACTCGCCACTTTGTCAAGGGCGGAGCTCGTGCCAATGGCGATCGCGTCAGCGCTTGGTATCGTCGCACCGGAGCTGGATCCGCTGAACGCCATCGCCAACTTCCTTCAAGGCGACCGTCAGCTCCTTATCGTGCTGGACAACTGCGAGCATGTGATCGACGGTGTTGCCGTTGCAGCGGAGCACATGCTCTCGCACTCGCGTGGCGTTCGCTTGCTTGCCACCAGCCGCGAGGCTCTGCGCATCCAGGGCGAGTGGGTCCAGCGACTGGAGTCGCTGTCGGTGCCACCGCCCGCCATGCAGGGCAGCATGGCAGACGCTATTCAGTACTCGGCGGTGCAGTTGTTCATGGAGCGTGCCGCTGCTGCGACCAGTGGATTCGATATCGGCGACGACGACGCGCCGCTGGTCTGCCACATCTGTCGTCGCCTCGATGGCATTCCATTGGCCATCGAGCTGGCAGCGGGAGCCATTGACGCAGTCGGCTTGCGAGGGTTGGTTGATCGCTTGGGCAGTCGGCTGGGCAGCCGTTTGGTCATGGTCGGGCGAGGTCGTCGTACCGCATTGCCCCGTCACCAGACACTACGCGCCACGCTGGATTGGAGTCATGCACTTCTTCCAAGCGAAGAGCAAGCCTTGCTGGCGCAACTGTCGATGTTCCGAGGCGTATTCACTCATGCGGCTGCACTCGCCGTGTTCGACCGGCCGCCCGAACTGCTGGATGAATGCCTGGCGGGACTGGTGAGCAAGTCGATGGTGGTCGGCGAGCGCAGCGGCGACGCGATGGACTACCGTCTGCTGGAGACGACACGTGAGTACGCGGCCGAGCGTCTCGCCAACAGCTCGACCAGCCAAGACGCCGCACTTCGCTACGCGCGCTACATGCTACAGCTCGTCCAGGACTCCTTTCCCGAGGGGCAGGAGAACCTTGGAACGAGATACGGCGTTGCCTTGACCCGCTGGATAGATGATGTGCGCGAGGCGGTGCATTGGGCATACGCCCGCGAAGACCATCGCGATCTGGCCCTTGCACTTTTGGCTCGGTCCGCGCCGCTCTGGTTCTCCCTTTCCATGCTTGCTGAGTACCGGAAGTTGGCGGAACGTGCACTCGAATCAATAGACGCGAGAGGTCCGGGGGTCTACGACGCGGCGGAGGAAATGCGACTGTGCGAAGCGCTCGGACACGCCCTCTGGCACACCCGAGGGGGCGGCGAGGCCATGAGCGCCGCGTTCAACCGCGCCTTGGCGATCTCTGAGCGCCTAGGCGCCACGGCCTATAGACTTCGATGCCGTTGGGGCTTGTGGCTCGTGTGCAATGCAGAAGGGGACTATGCTGGCTCGCGACGGCTTGCCGAGCAGTTTGGCGAGATCGCGTCGTGCGATGACGATCCGGCCCTGCGTTTGACTCATCAGCGCATGATGGCGCTGGGCAATCACTTCCAAGGCGACCAGACTCAGGCGCATTACTTCGCGCAACGCTTCCTCGAGCACTCGAAGGAACAGTCGGTTGCATCACCGTACCGGGAGGTGCAGTTTGCCCCGAGCGTTGCAGCCCTTACGGTACTCGCTCGGACAATGTGGCTGAAGGGACTGCCGGAGCAAGCACTCCGCCATGCGGAAAACGCAGTGCAAGAGGCGCTCTCCATCGACCACGCACTATCGCTTTGCTACGCGATTGCGATCGGGGCTGCGCCGGTTGCATTCTGGTGCGGCAACCTGCCCAAGGCCCGCGAGTGGGTCGAGTTGCTATCACAGCGCTCCAAGGAGCGTTCGTTGCACTTTTGGCAGGCTTTCGGTGATGGCTATCGGCAAGTCATCGAGCTGAGTGACGGCTTACACGAAACCGGGTGCATCAGGGCAGCTGGCAACCTGGGGATCACTGTCCGAGAGGCCTTGTCTACGATCAATGCTAGCTTCTTCGACGAAGAACTTGCGGCGCGCGCCAAACAAGGAACGTCCGGTTGGTGCACGGCAGAGTTGCTGCGTGTGCAGGGCGAGCGGCAGCTGAGCGCCAACGCAGTCGATGACGCGATCGCCACCTTCCGGCACGGCATTGAGGTCGCGCGCGAACAGCAGGCGCTTGCCTGGGAGTTGAGATGCAGTACCAGCCTCGCACGGCTGTTGATCGAACAAGGGCGAAGCGGGCAGGCACGCACAACCATCGAGCCGGTTCTGGGCCGATACCGTGAAGGACTCGATACAGCCGACTTGCAGCTGGCGCGTGCGCTGCTAGAGCGCACGTGACGTCAGTGGCGATCATCACAGACGCATTTGACCTGCGAGTGCGTGAATGGTGAAGTGGGCAGCCCACATTGGCTGCCCTGACTCGATGGCGGATCTACCGAGCGGACGCCGCCGCGCCCAATGCTTGCTCGCAGCTGCCGCCAGGCCTGGCGGCAGCCGTACACCTGAACATTGCTCGTTCGGATGTCCTGGACCTGTGGCACCGGCGTCGCATCGCACTGCACGCTGGCCAGCGGCATAGTGGGGTCGTGCCTGCTTGCCAAGTCCCACCAGTAATCTGACGAGGCAAGCCGCAGGGCCTTGCAGATCGGCTTGACCCTGAAGTGCTGGCTCCAGGCGCCGATGCGACCCTTCACTTCTCGCTGTGATCGAGGTCCGCCTCAGCGAAGTTTGCGCTGGCTAACTTCAGAATCTCATCGGTCTGGCGTACTCCGCGCGCCGCAACACCCGAGTGCAGCAGCCGCATGACAAGTCTTTGCATGGTTTAACTCGCTATCGGATGCTGCACGGCTCACCATGTCAGTCATGAATTACGTGCTGGCCGTAAAGCTTCTGGAGTTCCCATACCCTGCGCCGCGCCCCTTTGTTTGCTGCAAGAGGACATGTCCGACATGCACACCACATTCAAGCGCGGTCCGACATGCGCGGTTGTTTGCCTTTGGGGGCACTCCAGGAGGATGGCGCCTCGACGCCGCCGAACTAGCAAGGCAGCTGCTCGACGGGTTCACATCGAGAGACAAGTCGGAACCCCAAGGCCGTTGGCGCGTGACCGAACCGTTTGCCGAAAGAAGCTACAGGCATCCCTGCGGCGGAACCTTCCGGGCACGCGGCGCTGGACCAAACCCATGATCTGATTAGAAAAGGTAAACAGATGGACCACCTCAAGGCCATGCGCACCTTCGTCCGCATCATCGAAGAAGGCGGATTTGCCAGTGCAGCACGCGCGCTGAACGTTGCTCCCGCAGTCGTCACCCGAGCGCTGGCTGATCTCGAAACCCATCTGGGTTCTCGTCTGATCCACCGTACAACACGTCGCCTGGCACTGACCGACATTGGCGCGCAGTATCTCGAGCGCATCCGCGCGATCCTCTCCGATCTTGCGTCAGCAGAGGATCTGGTCAGCAGCGCACACAGCGAGCCGAGCGGGACGTTGAGGTTGCGCACGCCTGCAGCCTTTGCCATCCATCAGTTGGCCAAGCATCTGCCGGACTTCCATCGGCAGTTTCCGCAGGTCAACGTGGAAGTTTGTACCTTGAGTGCCGTTGAGGACGTCGACGAGGGGCACGATCTGACGATTCTCTTGCGTCATCGTCCGCTCGATGGGGACTTCGTAGCACGGCGGCTGGCCTGCACGGAAGTGATCCTGTGCGCCTCGCCTGAGTACCTCGATCGACACGGCAGGCCCGAGCACCCGAACGACCTGAGTCATCACAAGATGCTGCTCCAGCCGATCCCGACCGGGCGGGACGATGAGCTCACTTTCGCACGAGCGGGGATGGGCGAAGGGGCGCTGCGCGATGAGAAGATCAGCATCCGACCGAGAACACGTGCCGCTGTGAGCACCATGAATGCCGAGATGACCTACGCGAGCGCTCTGTCCGGTCTGGGCATCTGTGGCCTGCCGTCATTCGTCGTGGAAGATGCGATGCTGGAGAGTGTGCTGGAACGCGTACTGCCTGGGTGGCAGCTGCACCGACATACGATCTGGGTGTGCATGCCAACACGCAAGCATGTGCCCGCGCGAACCCGCGCGATGCTGGACTTCCTGGTCACTACCTTTGGCGGCCAGGATCGCGATCCGTGGGTGGCCCATGCCGAGTGCGTGATGCCGTCGCCGCGTGCGCTGCCATCGTCCAGCTTGTAGCCAAAGATCAGCGCCCTCGAGCCTTGACGGCGAAGACGACCGGATTTTCCCATCTCTTCACGAGCCAGACCAGTACAGTTGGAGATCGAACACCTGTCTGCGTGTACTTTGGGTGATGCCGCAGGACGCATCTGCAATACCGACGGTGGCAGGGGGGCGCCTACGGGTGGGAGGTGATTGATGGCGAAGCTCACCAGCTCGGAGTGGCCTTCGCAATAGCGCCGGCCCCGGCTCTTCGGTGTATCGCGCAGGCGGCAATAGCGTGGCGACACTGAGCCCCGACCGGCGCCAAGGTGGCTTGAGAAAGCCAGATCCACCCAACGCGGTCCGTATGCCCTGGGCCTATCAAGAACCTCGATCTACGATCGTGGCTCTCCTTGCACAGCTTGGGCCGAGGCTTCGCAGGAGCTTACACGGCGCAGTCCCACCAGGCGCGCACCCGCTCTGGTGATACGGCCAGACGGCGCGGCCGGGCCACGCCTGCCTTAACTGGCTTGCCTGGCCCGAACCCGCGGCGCTCATTTGTCCGAGACGATTACAGGGCTGCTGCGCTCTGGCCCGTCGCTGTTGCCGTCGGTCGAGGCGACTTGACTTCTCGGTCAGCGAAGGTGCCGAAGTCGTTTCGATCACTGTGCAGGATGGCCAGCTCACCTGTAGCGCGGGCTCGAAGCAATTCCGCCACGACTTCCGCTCGGCTCAGGGCGCGGCCCGTGGGTATCGGCGGCTCGTAACTCTCCCGTTGCGAACGTGCCAGCTCGCCACTGGCACGGGCCAGCTCCAACTGGGCCAGGACTTCCGCACGGCTCACCGTGGATGCGCTCGAAATGAGAGGGCGGTAGAAATCGGGGTTCTCGCTGTGGTTGCGTGCCAGCTCGCCGCTGGCGCGGGCACGCTCCAGCTCAGCGATGACTTCCTGGCGACTCAGGCCTCCAGCCAGGCTGCTGCCGGCTGCGATCAGGGCGACGATTGCGAGAGTCAGCTTCTTGCTCATGATGATGTCCTTTACGAAGTGGTGGTGGGTAGGGGAACAAAGGTGTTTCGCGATGGGTGAACTTTGCCTGAGTAGTCCGTACCATATGATTCATATAGTTCTGTTTACTTGATAATTCGTACATGCCAGATCGCCTAGCCTCGCTGCTTCAGCATTTCTCGATCCACGCCCAAACCTTCCAAGCCGGGCCGTTGTGCGGCATTAATTCCCTGGATGCCGGCACGCGCCTGGGTCAACTCCACCTCATCCGCAGTGGAGAGGTGGAGGTGTTGCATGACACCGGCCCGGCGCTGCGGATTTCGCAGCCCAGCCTGCTGCTGTATCCGCAGCCGATGTCGCATCGCTTCCGGACCGACCCACAGCAGGGCGCCGACTTCGTCTGCGCGCACCTTGATTTCGAAGGCCAGAATGCCAACCCGATCGCAGCCGCGCTAGCGCCTTGGGTCTGCCTGCCGCTGTCGGAGCTCAGTGGTTGCGAGCCGGTGCTGCAATTGCTGTTTGCCGAGGCCGAGGCCCAGAACTGCGGTCGCCAGGCTGTCATGGACCGCCTGTTCGAGCTGGTGCTGATCCAGGTCTTGCGCGTCTTGATGGCGCAGGGCCGGACGCAGATGGGGATGCTGTCAGGCCTCGGGCACGAGCGACTGCGCGGCGCGCTGGTGGCCATGCACGAGCAGCCGCAGCGCGACTGGTCGCTGGCAGCGCTGGCCGAGCAGGCTGGCATGTCACGCACCGTGTTCTCGGGGACGTTTCGCGACACGGTGGGCTGCACGCCAGGGGCCTACCTGCAGGCGTGGCGCATCGGTCTGGCGCAGAAGATGCTCAGTCAGGGTCAGTCCCTGAAGTGGATCGCCAGCGAGGTGGGTTATGGCAGCGAGGCCGCGCTGTCGCGTGCCTTCCGCGCCCAGACCGGACAGTCGCCCCGAGACTGGCGCAAGCGGCAGACGCTTTGAGCTGCGCGACTAACTGCCAGTCGACCTGATCTGAGGTGCCTTCGCCCTCTGAATCGATGCAGATACCGTCCTTGCAGGCTCACGCCCGTATCGAAGTGCGGGCAGAGTCGCTGCTGCACTCTTCATGCGGGGTGCCAGACGCTCCCTTTGGATGATTGCCGGCGGACCGAAGCCAGGCATCGTTGAGGCCTTGAACACTTGAGAGGCCCCTATGAATCCAAAACTGACCCACGCCACCGGCGCCCCCGTCGTCGACAACATCAACATCCAGACTGCCGGTCCCCGCGGGCCTGCGCTGCTTCAGGACATCTGGCTGCTGGAGAAGCTCGCTCATTTCGACCGCGAAGTCATTCCCGAACGTCGTATGCACGCCAAGGGCTCGGGTGCCTACGGTCACTTCACGGTGACGCAGGACATCACGAGATTCACCAAGGCCAAGATGCTTGCCGAAGTGGGCAAGAGGACGGAGGCCTTCGTCCGCTTCTCGACCGTGGCCGGCGAGCGCGGCGCTGCCGATGCTGAGCGCGACATCCGCGGCTTCGCGGTCAAGCTCTACTCCGAGGAAGGCAACTGGGACATCGTCGGCAACAACACGCCGGTGTTCTTCTTGCGCGATCCGCTGCGCTTCCCGGATCTGAATCACGCCGTCAAACGTGACCCGCGCACGAATATGCGCAGCGCCCAGAACAACTGGGACTTCTGGACGCTGCTGCCCGAGGCGCTGCATCAGGTCACCATTGTGATGAGCGAGCGCGGCCTCCCCGATGGATATCGCCATATGCATGGCTTTGGCAGCCATACCTTCAGCTTCGTCAATGCGGCTAACGAGCGCCACTGGGTCAAGTTCACATTCAAGTCCCAGCAAGGTATCAAGAACCTCAGCGACGATGAGGCCCAGGCCGTCGTTGCCAGGGACCGCGAGAGCGCGCAGCGCGACCTCTACGAAGCCATTGAGCGCGGCGAATATCCGCGCTGGACGCTTTATGTGCAGGTGCTCAGCGAGGCCCAGGCCGACGCACTACCGTACAACCCTTTCGACCTGACCAAGGTCTGGCTGCATCAAGACGCACCACTGATCGAGGTCGGCGTGCTGGAGCTCAACCGCAATCCGGACAATTATTTCGCCGAGGTGGAACAGGCCGCGTTCTCGCCGGCCAATGTGGTGCCGGGCGTGGGCTTTTCGCCTGACCGGATGTTGCAGGGGCGGCTGTTCAGCTACGGCGACACCCAGCGCTACCGCCTTGGGGTGAACTTTAACCAGATCCCGGTGAACGCGCCCAAGTGCCCCTTCCACAACTACCACCGGGACGGTGCTATGCGCGTGGACGGCAACGCGGGCAGCATGCCCAGCATCGTGCCCAACAGCCGAGGCCATTGGCAGGACCAGCCCGCGTTAGCCGAGCCGTCCTTGGCGGTGCACGGTGCGGCAGGGTACTGGGATCACCGCAGCGACACCGACTACTACACCCAGCCTGGCCTGCTGTTTCGCCTGCAGACGCCTGCCCAGCAGCAGGCGCTGTTCGAAAATACCGCGCGGGCACTGGGAAATGCCAGCGCCGAGGTCAAGCAGCGCCATGTAGACAACTGCCGCCTGGCCGACCCGGCGTATGGTGAGGGCGTGGCGACGGCTATCAAGGCGCTGGGCTGAGCGAGGCGCGCCGCCGGGATACGCTCCTGGCGGCCGCACCGGAGAAGCATGTCGCCCCTAGCTCCTGCGCGTCCAAGCCATTTTGCTAAGCACACAAGATGCAGGCCAAATACAACTGGGCGAACAGTGCATCTTCCGGCCGAGGAGATGGTCGAGAACTTAGATAGCACGAGCAAGCCGCCAGACGATACCCTTAATGTGCTGCATGCCCGGTATCACGGTCGCTGGATCATCGCCAGTATTGGCACGTGTCTGACCATCCCCGCGAGGCCCAGGGCTTCAGGATGAAGCCCCCGCTGCGGGCAAAGCACCTGCGGGCGCCGGCCGATTCCGCTTTCTGCTGCGCATCGCCCTCGCTGCGGTCGTCGGCGGTCTGGGCAGGGCTGGCATTCGGCGAGCGGCACCTGCACCACTGGATGCACCTCTACTGCCCGGCGGCAGCGGCGGGCTTTCGCATCTTCGCGGCAACTGTGCAGTTAAGGCGGTGTCTGCGGGCCTGCTTTTGGCCGAGGTGATTGCGGCTCTCCCGAGGGCTGGATGTTCACTCACGCTCAGCCCGCTTTACCCGCGTTGACCGTCACCAGCGGAGGAACCGACCAACGCCACTTCGCGGTCGATTGAACTGTTGATCTGGGGCGTGTCCCTGATCGCCGGGTGTGATCGGGATGATGTGTTCACATCCAAGCATTTGCAGCGCTCTGAGAACATCTGCGCCAGATGGTGCGGGCAGTAGCCGATCAGGCCGGTCGGCTGGTACAGGGTCGTGGACCGCCAGCCCGTGCACGGAGGGCGCGAGCATCGGCCGGTACTCGCTTGAAGTGCAAGTTCTCCGACATCCTGGCGCCGCGTTGGACGTGATGGCCATCAACAATAAGGTCTTCGACGATGGGACGAGTCAGGCGCTCGCGGCCGCCCCGCTGAAGGCCGACGATGCCACTGTCCAGGGCTGGCGGGCAGGGGCCGCGCTGTCGGTTTGCGCTGGCTGTGTCGTGATGGCGTTCCCTAAGGGCCTGCTGCACGTTCCGTGCGAGCAGACCCGAGGATTGACACAGTTCTCGAAGTCCTTGCCAGGCTTTGGGGGAGGGCGCTGAGCGGCCTGCTTGTGCGCAGCGCATCGTCGGGCTGCCAGCCCCGCTCGGCTGGCGAATCTGTGGCCGAGATGGCCGCAACTGCCAGTAGCAGTGCGGCCATTGAGCACTTTGCTATCGGGTGTCTAGATCCGGCGGAAATCACAGGCCGGCAGGGGCGGTGCCGGAACGGGCCTCTTGCTGTGCCCGGGCTGCGGCGTAGCGTTCGGGGGAACGCTCGTACAGCTTCAGGCCGCTCTCGCCAACTTCCAGATCGCCGGTACGGCGGGCCTCGGCGAGTTCGGCTTGCACCTGGGCGCGGGTCTTGGCCATACCCAGCGGTTGGCGCGGGTAGAGCTGCGGATATCGTTCATTGAGGCGTTCACCACTGATCTGGTGGGCCAGATCACCGTTGCGACGGGCCGACTCGAGCTCAGCTTTCACTTGCTCGCGCGACAGGGCGACTACTGGCTGAGTGGCTGCTGGGTACAACTGGGGAAAGCGCTCCCGCAGCGTCAGACTGCTTTCGCCTACCTGGATGTCTCCGTTCAGGCGAGCCGCATGCAACTCGGCAATCACTTGTGCGCGGGTGAGTTCAGCAGCGCCGGCACCGGCGCCGGCGCAAAGTGCCGTCGTGAGGATGGCAAGCGTGAGGTGGGAAGAGGTTTTCATGGCGAGTCCTTCAATGTGAGGGTGTAGGGAAGCGGGCTTGAACCCGCCCCTCCAATGTCCGCAATTCCCAGCTTCTTGAAGCCCTGCTTGGGGAGGCTCGACAGTTACTCCCTTGGGATAACTCCGGCCCACTGAGCGGTCGCCTTCGTGCGGCGATGTGAACGGCTGGCGCTAAATGCTGGAACCCATGGCCTACTTCCCGCTCGGCGTAGGCTGTAAGGCCCAGTACCGTGCCTGCACCGCACGACCACTCGCTCCCGTAGACCGACGGTGGCATGGCCCCAGCCAGGACCGGCCATTGCGACAACACCTGCGGGGCGGCTGGCGAAGACTCCGGACCAGCCTTATGGACTCGCCGCAGGTCCATCTTCAGCCGCAGATCCTTGTCGTCCAATGCCGCGTCGCCGAATCGAAGACCGGCTGAGCGCAAACGTTCGCAGAGTCCTCTGGCAAGCGCAGTGCGCTGCCGCCGCTGCTGAGATCGTTTTGATCGGATCGTCGGACGGCGATCCGCCGTAGCCCGTTGTGCCGCTTGGCATGCTTGGACCATGGGTATCTTGGCGTGAAAGTCAATCCGCCATGATGATGAGTCCGCCCTGGGACAAGGGCTGATACGGGTCAAGTCACGGTTTCATCTAATAAGGGCGGCCCTTCGTCGCATCGCAGGCCGGGCTCCTTTGTCCGGCATTCAGAAAAGTCCTTCGCAGTCATGACCATCCTCAATCCGCTCCCGGGCGAAACCATTGCTCTCGAGCTGAGCCACCAGGCATTTGGCGCCAGCATGGCGCTGTCGCAAGAGTGGACCCGAGATACCAGGACCCGCTTCGTGAAAGCCTGCATCGCGGTTAAGTCTGACGGCAAGAACCTTGCACGGGCGGTCAGCGAGTTGCATGATGGATGCGCGCGCGAACCCTCATCGCGGCATGTGACGCTGGCACGGAGGCAGGCTTGAACTGTTCACTGTCTGTTTCATCTCATCGGCCAGGGGTGCATCGGCGTTCCTGCTTGGGGATCGCATTGATGTTGGCCGGTGCAGGCAAGGCGCTCGCGCTTCCTGCCAAGTCTGTTCATCTGATTGTTCCGTATCCTGCGGGCGGGCCGGCGGACGCGACCGCACGCCTGGTGGAACCGCTTCTCAGTGCGCAACTTGGACAGCGGGTGCTGGTCGAAAACTTTGGTGGCGTCGGAGGTGCTCTGGGCATCCAGCGGCTGCTGGCTTCGTCCCCCGATGGACACCACCTGCTGCTGGGAACGCCCAGTGACGTGATCTTGGCGCCGCTGACGCGGCCGGAGGTCAAGCATAGGCCCGAGCAATTGCGTCTGATTGGGGTGGTAGGCCGAGCGCCTCTGCTGCTCGTGGGTGGCGCTAGACAAGCGGCCATGCCGCTCAACCGGCTGATCGAGGGCCGCAGCCGCACTGGCGCGGCCGAGCTGAGCTTTGGTAGCACCGGCGTCGGCTCGCTCTTCCACTTGGTGGCCGAGGATTTCGTAGCCCGCGCAGGCCTGGGCCTGACGCATGTGCCCTACCAGGGGGCACCGCCGCTGATCCAGGACCTGATAGGCGGGCAAGTCGATTTCGCATTCCTGCCGCTGGCAGGCACGCTCCTAGAGCTGGTCCGGCAGGGCCGTCTGCGAGCCTATGCGCTGGCAAATGCGCGGCGCAGCGCCTTCCTCCCGGCGCTGCCGACCATGACCGAGGCCACCGGATGGCGGGACTTCGACTACGACATATGGACGGGACTGTTTGTGCACCGGTCCACGCCAGAGAGTGCAGCCGAGCGCCTGCATTCCATCGTGGCGGCGCTGCAGCGGGACTCCACATTTGTGCGTCAGCTCGCGATGACCGGAACAGACTCCGGGCCTCGCCTGGACATGCTGGAAGTCGAGCGCTTCATGGCAGCGCAGATCGAGCGCCACCGGCGCCTGGTCGAGGCGGTCAAGCTCGGCGTTTTGTAGTGGCCGTTGGCAAGCGCGTCAAAGTCTGGATAGGTTGAGGGAGAGCGGGTAGGCCTGCTTTAGCGATGGCGTGAGGTCCCGCTACCATCTAATTCAGTTGCCACGATGACATGCGATTCGTGCCGTTGATAACCAATTTGTCCCGCTTGATCAAGCTCATTTCGCTGGCAGCATGAGTGCTTGCACGAAGAACTCTCACTACTCCTGGAGCTAGAACGCCCGGAGTCGCAGATCGTGCGATGACGCGGGAGCACCCCCGGCTCGGGGGCACCCGATCCTGCGTATCGAAGGTCGTGTGAATGAAGGCGGCCAGATGAGCTAACTGAGCTCAGCCATGCGACATTGGCGGCGGCGACTTCACCTGACGCAAGCCGACTTCAGCAGAAGGCGATTTGCCCACTGCTACGGACCGTCGCTGGTCGCTGCAGATGCACCAGTCCACGCAACGAGGCGATGCTTGCCGCCTCTGTGCGGCTGCTGGCGTGCAGCTTGCCGAGGATAGCTTTCACGTGTGCCTTGGCGGTGGTCACCTCGATTTCCAACTGCCGCGCAATCGACTTGTTGCAGCGCCCCTGCGACAGCAGTTGCAGTACCTCGACTTCTCGGTTGGTCAGCGGCTGGCGCGCTAGGCTGTCGGCCATTCGCTGCGCCACCATCGGGCACAGGTAGCGTGAGCCCTGGGCCAGCGTGCGCACGCAATCGAATAGCTCGTCTTCCCGGCAGTCGTTCAGAAGATAGCCCTGAATGCCGAACTCAAGCGCCTGACGCACCTCGTGCTCGCGGTGCGCGTCCGTGACGACCAGAATCCGGGCCTGGGCTAGCGCGCCGGGGAGATTGCCCTGGCGGGCGGCGCTGGCTAGGCGCATGCCACCTGCATAGTCTGTGACCACCACGTCGACGCGGATGTCACTTTCGTAGTGTTCACCAGGCTGAGCGCTTAGCACGCGCAGCCCCGGCAATTCCTGCAGGGATGCCTGCAGGCCGCGGGCGAACAGGGGTTCGGCGTGCATCACGAGAACGACAACGGGACGGGTTTGGGTCGGGTTCATGGATCTCTCCTACGCGGATGGGTTTCTGGGCTTGTCGACCTCCGGCGGGTACCGGTGCCTGGTTGATGACAATCCTCGTCGACAAGCCGCCGCAATGCGAGTTAAGGCTTGTGATGCGTTGCTATGCATGCATGCAAGTCAAGGCCACTGCAGCAAATGCGTCGGCGTAGAGGCGCGGACCTTCCTTTTCTTTGCCGCGACCGGCTGCCAGGGGCGCGGCATTTGAACGGATCTGTTCCAACGCAGCCAGTCCGGACTATCTATCCCCAGTGCTGAAGCCTTCACCGGCGCGCAAGGGCGGCGACGGCATCAACTCGCGAGTCAACTCGGCCTGCTGCGGATCTGCACCGGGAACGGTGGTTCGCAACTATCCCCATTGCGCTAGATTTTCCGGACCGATCCAACACCAGCCGTCTGGACCTCATGATGCGCACCGCCGCACAAGTAGGCTGGCGCCAGCAGGTTGACTGGCACGATCAATAACATCTCATAACGGCTCGATTACTGCCTGCGCAAGCCTTCGCACCGCAAGGCCTTCGCAGCAGGGCGTCATGGCGCACCGCGGATGAACGCCCGCGTCAAGGCCAAGCTGTTCGACTGTGAGCGTATTGCGCACGAGCTGCACGTAGCGCCGCTGCGTGGCATGCAGGGGCTGATGCTCACCTTCCTGTCACTTGCTGAACGCATACAGGCCGACGCTCTCGCGCCGCACCGCATCGGCCTGGAGCTGGAGCTGGAGCTGGAGCTGGAGCTGATCATCGAGGGCCACGAACGCGCGGACGAGTTGTGCCGCAGTGTGGCTAACCCGCTGGATTCTCTGGATCGCCTGTGGGTGCTCGTCAGTTGCCTGGTAGAAATCCCAGGCTTTGCGTTCGAGATGCGCGCCGCCGTGTAGCGGGGGCTGCACGCGCTCATTGGCGAGGCTTTGCTCAATGCCTGCCGGCATGCCCAAGTCCGGCGGGTCCATCTGGGGGTGGACTTCGGTGCGCACAAGCTGCTGCTGCTCCTGCGCGTCAGTGACGACGGCGTCAGCATGTATCTCGCGGTACTGAAGCACAAGCGCACCGGGAACTGGGGCTTGCTGGGCATGCGCGAAGGCGCTTGCGAATCGGCTCCGCCGAACCCCACGGTGCAGAGTTGGAGCTGCGCCTGTGGGGCCAAAGTGCCTATACCGTCTCGGCATTCAGGTGGGGTTCGGCGTAGCGGCAGACGCTGATCTGCCAGCACGCTGTGTCTGCAGCGGCATCTGAAGCCTCATTGTCATGCGCGACTAGTCAGTAGCCGGCAGTTTTGCTTGCTGCGGTCGAGCGCTCAGGCCAGATCGGCGTTGTCTAGGAGTCTGTGCCTGGATCAGCCTGTGAGCGCACCGGTCTTATCCGAAGGGAGGGGGCCCGCATTAGCACAAGGTGCGTTCCTCGCTGGGGCTGCCAAACCTATTCTTCGTTCACACACCTCAGAGCAGAAACAAGGCCCCGGCCCGGTTCTGCAGGTGTGGTGTACAGCCCTAAGAACTCGCTCACAAGGAAGCAATCATGTCCGAAGAAAACAGCAACATGCCGCCTGGTGCCTCGCGCCGCAGCCTGCTGGTCGGCAGCGCCGCCGCCGCAGTCGCAGCAGTCGGACTGGGCCAATCCCAGAACGCCAACGCCACCACCACAGCCTCCAAAAACTCCCAAGGAACCAAGACCATGAACAGCTACATCACCACCAAAGACGGCACCGAGCTCTATTACAAGGACTGGGGCCCTCGCGATGGCAAGGTCGTGACCTTCAGCCACGGCTGGCCGCTGAATTCGGACAGCTGGGAAGCGCAGATGCTTTTCCTGGCCGAACACGGCTACCGCGTGATCGCCCATGACCGCCGCGGTCACGGCCGTTCCAGCCAGCCCTGGGGCGGCCATGAAATGAACACCTATGCCGACGACCTGGCGGCGGTGCTCGACAAGCTGGACATCAAGGGCGCAACCCTGCTGGGCTTCTCGACCGGCGGCGGCGAGGTGGCCCGCTATATCGGGCGCCACGGCACGAAACGCGTCGCCAAGGCCGGCCTGATCTCGGCGGTGCCGCCGCAGATGCTGAAGACGGCCACCAATCCCGGCGGTTTGCCGATGGAGGTGTTCGACGGTATTCGCGCCGGCGAGCGCGCCAACCGTGCCCAGCTCTACAAGGACATCGCCTCCGGCCCCTTCTTCGGCTTCAATCGTCCGGGCGCCAAGCTCTCGCAAGGCCTGGTCGACACGTTCTGGATGCAAGGGATGATGGCCAGCCACAAGGCCACCTTTGACTGCATCAAGGCCTTCTCGGAGACCGACTTCACCGAAGACCTGAAGAAGTTCGACATCCCGACGCTGGTGCTGCACGGCGACGATGACCAGATCGTTCCGATCGCCGCCGCCGCCCTGGCTGCAGCCAAGTTGATCAAAAACGCCAAGCTGGTTGTCTATCCCGGCGCGCCGCATGGCCTGGCTGATACCCACAAGGACAAGCTCAACGCTGACCTGCTGGCCTTCATCCAATCGTGATGACAAGCGGAGCGCCCGCCGGGCGCTCCGAAACCTGCCTCGCCAACGGTGTCGGACCTTCATCCGTAACCGCTGGCGAGGCACCTGCCCAATAGTTGGGACGTTTTCTTCTTCTCTCTACATACGCTCTCGACACCATGCTTCACCTGGGGGGCTGTTAGCCCTTCCGTAAGCCATCTGCGATGTGGACCCAGCAGATGAGGCGATGAACATGACGTCGAACTTGTCGAATCTGGAGAACATGCGGCGATAGCCCTTTAGCGTGCGCAACAGGTGCTCAACCTCGCTGCCACTCATGTGCATCTCGTGGTCGTACTCATTTGGCTTGATGCCCGTGCGCAGCGACGGCACGACGGGATTGATGCCGGCATCAATAGTCAGTGGGCGGATCTCGTCGCATTCAGAGCCTGTAGGCCGCTCTTCTCGGGTGCATCGGTGCCGCTAGGGGGCACCTTCAAAACGGTGATGTTCAGCGACAAGGCTTCGATCTTGGTCTGCACTGTCTGCGCTTGCATGAGTTGCTTGAGGACTCGACCCAGCATGCCCGACTTCGTTGATCGGCTCATGCGCATGGAGAGCGAGTGCCAGTTGCCAATGCGCGTGCGAAGACGCAGCCATTTGCAGTCGTGCTTTGCAATATCCACAATGGCGTGGACAACCAGCTGGTGTACCAAACTTACGTTACCGTGCCGCCTGGGCGCGCTTGCCAACTTCTGTTTGGTCGGCAATGGCTTGCCGATCCCCGAACTGGTTGTATTTGAGTTCGACGGCCGCTGAGCTCATTCCTCGCCCGCTATGGCCATGTTCAACCAGCGTTGCGACGCCGGGCCCGATGGGGCGGCCAAGGGCAGCGGCTCGTGCAGGCTTGGTCGTGAGGTGTTGCTCGACGATGGCCCCGGATCCGCTACCAAGCCCCGCTGAACCGCAATCGAGGCTGCATGGGTGCGGCTTGAGGCCTGTAGCTTCTCAAGAATGGCCGTGACATGCGCCTTGACCGTGCTGACGGCCATGCCCAGCTCGCGGGCGATCGACTTATTGCACAAACCACCGGCCATCAACTGCAGGACGTCGGACTCGCGCCTCGTCAGGCTGGCTTGCGCCAAGCTATCAGCGATGCGCTGGGCGATCCGGGGGCTGAGGTAGCGGCTGCCACGATGGACTGTGTGCATGGCGGTCACAATCTCGTCGGCCGAGCAGCCCTGAGCGAGATAGCCATAAGCGCCCAAGCCCATGGCCTGCCGCACCTCCTGTTCCCGGTACCGGGAACTGAAGATCAGCACGCGGGGCCGGGGGCTGCTGCTCATGCCGCCGCTGCAGGCCCGCTGCCCGGCAAGAGCGGCCATACCGCCCGTGTAGTCCGAAATCAGGATATCGACGCGATGGCCGGCATGCCCACTGGAGTCTGTGGCGCTGGACTGGATTTCGTGGTCAGCGCTCAGAATGGCGGACAGGCCCGCCACCGTGACAGGATCCGCGTGGCAGATGAGGACATTGATTTGCGGCTTCAAGGCAATCTCCTTTAGCAAGACGTCTCGATGAGAGCGTTGGCAATCATCTTGGCTGCGCGGAGACCGCAAAGCGAGTCAAGCCTTGTAAAACGTTGCGAATCGGGTTGGGCAGGGTGTTCACGAGCCTGTCTCTCATGGCCAGAGCAGGTTGCCAAGCCCGGCCGGCCCTCGACGATGACGCATCAACCGCGGCCAGAAATGCCCATTGCGGCCCAGCGTGCTGCGGGCCACCGTGGCCATAGCCATTCCACCCACAATGCCCAGAGCCGGCGCATGGGCCGCCGTCGACGCCGCTAGCCAGATGCATGCGCTCGCTACTGTGTCGCCGGACGACCCCAACTGCCAGATGGCCGCACGAGTCAAGCTGCCTCTGGGTCAGACGGGCCATCTCATCGACCATCGCGCTTAGCCGGCCCGACACGGCAAGCTCTTTGCGCTTCGGGACGGTCTGGCGACTGTGCTCGAGTGCAAAGTGTGTCGGACCTGGAAGATCCCTTTGAGAGCCGGCATGACAGGTTCGTTGACCTGCGCAGAGGAGCGCTAGCGTCGAGGACCAAACACACCGGCAAGCAGCGCGCTCCCTCGGCGATCATGAGAAAGCCAGAACGTGTTGCCAGGGTCCCGCAGGATCATGGCCAGCATTCCACAACGTTCGTTGAATGCTGCTTCCAGCAAGGCGGCTGCGCGGTCCCGGTACCCCAGCTCTGCAAGAGGGGCCGCGTACAGCGCTGCCTCGCCAGTTGTCGTCCTCGAACACAGCAGCACGGAATCAATGATGTCGAGGGCGGTCTCTCTTTCCTGCAACCGCGCCAATACAAAGGACGAAACACTCCACACGAAAGTCGGGGTGTGCGCGCCTTCGGTCATGCGAATCGCGGTAGATCGAAGCTCGGGTCGGGGATTTACAACTGCCTGAATCGCCAGCTCGAAAGCGGTCACTGCTAGATCGCCAGGATGGTCCTGGCTGGCTGACGCTATCTCAGCAACGGCTTCGTCACCTCGATCGCAAAGCACCAGTGCGCGGGACAAAACCATTCGCGGCGCCAATGCATGTGGAGAAAGCCGTCTGATTCTTCTTAGAGTTTCAACAGCACTGACTGCTTGATTCATGTAGAGCTGATGGCGACTGTAAGCAAGCAAGGACCGCGTATCTGAATGCTCGGCATGCAGTGATCTTTCGAAACACACTGCAGCGTCGTCGAATCGCCAGGCCAGGTCAAGCAGCGCGCCGCGTGCCGCTTCAGCGGCGGAAAACAGTCCTGGATCTTCGATCTGCCCAAGGGCCGCCAGGCCCTCACTCACGGCGTCAGGTGTTGAGGTCTGGCCCCAGCCTATGGCAATGGCCAGCGCATCCGCAAGGGCAATTCGCGCTGCACCGTGGGCCTGGTCCTTGGTCACCACCTCACGGAGCAATCTAAGTGCAACGCCCACCGCAGCAGGGCTGCGTTGTTCAAGGAGCTTTCTGGCGTGCTCATAGCCAGGATGGCTGTCATCGGTGCTTCCATTCTCAGCTGATGAACGGCCATCGCGACGCAATCGGTAGCCCACCCCGTACTCGGCTGCAATGTCCCAGCCATGAGGCCGCAACGCCCGCCTCAGGCGACTGATGCACATGGCCAAGCCCTCATCGGACATGGCTTGATTCGCCCACACGCGTGCGGAGAAATCGTCCTTTGAAACCACGCCTGGCTGCCGTTCGACCAACATCACGAGCACCAACCGCTCCTGGCGCGAGACCTTCAGAAGTCTGCCATTCACCCACGGCATGCCATCTCGGTCGAGGCTTATTTCTGTAAGTACGGGAGAGGATGCTTCTCCGCGATTCATCGTTATGTTCCTGTCAAGTTCTGTAGTTGCTTCCTCCATAGCATTGTCTTCCCATTCGTTTTCATCAAACCGGGATAAAGCTCATGAGAAAAGCAACTGCACTAGCGCTCTCAGCGCTGCTATCGCTCACTGCACACGGATTTACAGGCGCGCCAAAGGTGGACTTCAACAGCGGCACGGGAGACTGGCGAATCCAAGCGCCTGAAAATGATCCGGAGAACGGCTGGCGGACCTGGGTCGATCCCAATGCGGGAAAAGACGGTGGGGCGGCGCTTCACAGCCAGCTTCCTGTGATCTGGGACGCAACCTGGGTCAATACATCGAGCGCGGTGACCGGTGATCTAACAAAGGTAGGGAGTGTCAACTTCAGCTTTGACCTCCACACCGAGTCGTTTGTCTACCTGTTCAATGGACAGGAAGTGACGCGGGACGTTGTGGTTGAACTGCGCAGCATCAACGCCGACGAGACGTTCTCAAGTGTCTTTTTCAATGTTGGCACAACAGGTGCCGACAAGGGGTGGCAACACTTCAGTGCAACGATCAGCGACACATCTTCCGCAGCGCTGCCGACAGGCTGGTCCGGCTTCTCCTCTGAGCACGGCAGTGTTCTGCCAGACGGCGTCACGTTCACGGATCTACTCAAGAATGTTGATGAAGTCCGGATCACAACGTCTGTCCCCGGCATGTTTTACGGTGATGCCTATGTTGACGTCACGATTGACAACATATCGATCTCGGCAGTACCCGAGCCTGGCACGCTGGCCAGCATGGTTGCCGGCTTGCTTCTGATCGCAGGGTATCGACGCCGGCTAAAGGGGTGATGGAGCATCACTTCAGGCTACCGAGAGCCACTAACTTTGTGCGGAACTAAAGGTCGGCCTGACAGAAGCGTAGGGCTTTCGATGAAGGCCCTCTTTGAACATCGTTAGGAGATTGTTAGTAAAAGAAACTAACAACTCAGTTGGTCAAAAGCTCCTGATAGTTCCAATAACTTGCGATATTTGCGCGGCAGCGCGCGGGCCATTTCAAGCGGAGCATCTTCATGATCTCCGATAAATTCCTCGCAAACTACTCAACGATAAATGGACGAAACAAGATGAAGAAGCTCCGCTTACCAAAGCTCTCCAAGGATGGCTTACTTCTAGCCGTCAGCCTTTGTCTCGCAGCTTGCGGCGGAGGCTCTGGCGATCCACCCCAGTCAAGCACGCAGGACGCTGAAGTTCTCACGACCAGAATGTCCAAGGCGCTTGCCGCCGACGCTGGAGAAAGTGAGGCGGTGCTGACGCCAGTGTCCGCCAACGCCAGCAACTCGGAGCGAGGTGATCTGTCGGCGGACAAGGCGATTGATCGATCGACTGAGACTCGGTGGAGCAGCGGGTTCTCTGACGATGAGTACCTTGTCCTCGACTATGGCAAAACGGTCACGATCAATCGTGTCCGAATCGACTGGGAGCGTGCGCATGCCAAAGCGTACGAGTTGCAGGTCTCTCTCGACAGTAGCAACTGGACCACGCTCAAAGTCGTAAGCGACAGCCATGGTGGCACCGAAGACTGGGCTGGCTTTGCCGGTCAGGGGCGCTACCTGCGCGTCAAGGGCATCAAGCGGTCCTCGGACTACGGGTACTCCATTTTTGAGATCCAGGCATTCTCCGGCGTCGCGCCCGCGCCCGCACCAACACCCACACCGACACCGACACCGACACCGACACCGACACCGACACCGACACCAACACCAACACCAACACCCAGCCCAGATCCAGTCGGCGTAGATCAGCCGGGCGTTCTCATTAAGCCGGTAACAGCCACCTCATCCAGGATTGAGGGTGGCAACGCAGCGACGCTCGCCATTGACGGAAAGCCCGGCACGCGGTGGGCCAGCGACTTCGAGGATGGTGCCTATATTCAATTTGATTTCGGAGCCAAGACTCGGGTCGGCTACATGAAGCTCTCCTGGGAGAACGCCTATGGCAAGGTCTATTCTTTGCGGACGTCCGATGACGGAGTGAACTGGACAGCGCTGCGCCACGTCAGTAACGGTCGAGGCGGTACGGAGGAGTTCTTCAACCTGAACGTCGATGCTCGATACATCCGCCTGCAAGGCGAGGTTCGGGCGACACAGTACGGCTATTCGTTGTTTGAAGTCGAGTTCAAGACACCAGGCAGCGACAACACGTTGCCAATCGTCGCCACATCGCCGTTGGGCTTTCCTACCAATGGCAATGGCTTGGTGCCGCTGCCGACGACGGCTGAGCCGCTGGAGTCGCTCCAGTTCACACTGGCGGATGGCACGCTCGTTACACGGTTTGGCGTACGTGGCCTCGCCCGTCACGGCCGGGAGCGTGGTGAGGAGTGGAACGAAATTGGCTACGGCCCTAACGACACGGTGGATGCCTTCGGCAACCCGGTCAATAAGCAGCCTGGCGCATTCTTGAACTTCGTCCCGCAGTACTTCAAGAATCGCACCTGGGGTTTCGAGGTCATCGATAACAGCCGCGTAGCCGGCGTGAAGACGCCGACCTTGCGGGTAAACCAGTACTTCCCCCAGCAGCAGTTGCCCGGTGGTGTGGCGTGGTTTCGCGCTTTTGACCGGCCAGGGGTGACGGGCTACGGTTGGATGAGTCCTGGGGAATTATCCGATCCCAAGGTCACGATCTGCCCACCGGTGCCTTACCCATCTAACGGGAAGCTGCTGAGTTCCACCATCCTGAACGACGGTTGCAGCTTGACGGTTAAGGAGTACCCGGGTCATGGTGCGCTTGGTGCGGACGGCTTGCCTAATGGCAAGAACGTGCCGGCACGACCGCTGGCTATTGGTGACGTCATCGAGGTGTCGCCGTCGTTCTTCTCCACTCGCCAGGCTATGGACGCCATTGGAGACAACGGGGATCTGCGCTACTACGCTGGTGAATGGACCTATGTCGTCGGTACGGGCTTGCGCCCCTCTTATGGTGTGCAACCGCGCTTGATGAATGCGCCTTTGCCAGTCGCCACGCTGTCGGGCGGGAGTGGATCGGTCTCTTACAACTACTCCGACGAAGGCGTTTTCATGTTCCAGCAGCCACACAACAACATTGGCATGCAGAACATGCAACGTTTCGTTGAAGGTCGCCGCTTGGTGCACACCAACTTCACCACTGGCCATCACAACGAACCAGGCAATGATCGCTATACGCCGGCCGTGGGCCTGCAAGGTACGCGCTTCAGCCAGTCGGCCTGTATCGCCTGCCATGTCAACAATGGGCGCAGCCCCGCACCGCGGGCCATCAATCAACGCTTGGATACTATGTCGGTTCGTGCAGCGACGATCGACGCTGGCGGACGTCAGTTGCCGCATCCGAGCTATGGATCTACTGTTCTGATGAACGCTCAGTCCGCAACTGGAGCGCCCCAGGACTGGGGAACAGGTGTCCGCGTTGCCGGGTTTGAAGTCAGGACCGTCACCTTGGCCGATGGCGCGCGCATCGAGCTGCGCAAGCCGACGCTCGCGTTCGACGGGCCAACGCCTCAGATATTCTCTCTTCGCGCAGCTCAGCCCATGATCGGTGCTGGCTTGCTTGAAGCGATTCCCGAGGCCGAAATCCTCGCGCTAGCGCGGTCTGCGCCAGATGCCGATGGCGTCAAGGGTGTGCCAAATTTCGCATTCGACCCCGAGACCGGCGCTGTGCAACTAGGACGCTTCGGCTGGAAGGCTTCGAAGGTGTCGCTGCGCCACCAAAGCGCTGCCGCACTGCTTCAGGACATGGCAGTCACTTCTCCGGTCTACCCCAGCCGTGCATGCAATGCCGGACCAGCAGCCTGTGCAGCGGGCAAGCCCGACAAAGGCATCTCGGAAGCGGATCTCCAGTCCTTGTCACGCTATGTTGCTTTGGTTGGCGTTCCGGCGCAGCGCAGCCTTTCCAGCGGGTTCCCCAAAGGCGTCTCTCCACTGGACGAGCACCGCGTTGATGAGCTTCAAGTCAGCGCTGGTAGCCGCCTGTTCGAACAAGCGAGGTGCACGGCTTGCCACACAGCATCACTGAAGACCGGACCGGGGCATCTGTTCGCGGAACTTCGCAGTCAGTCCATCAAGCCCTATAGCGATCTTCTTTTGCACGACATGGGGCCAGGGCTTGCGGATAACTATGTCGAGGGCCAGGCCAAGGGGTCTATGTGGCGCACTGCACCGCTCTGGGGCATCGGCTACACCGACAAGGTCATGGGTAGCAGTGCCAACGTTGGATATCTCCACGATGGTCGTGCTCGCAATCTCACCGAGGCCATCATGTGGCACGGCGGCGAGGGCGAGAAGTCGCGGCAGCGCTTTGAGGCGATGACAAAGGCGGATCGGGAGGCTTTGCTGGCTTTCTTGAGGTCTCTCTAAATCACCTGCAGGGACCTTGACGAAACCTTCTGGGGGTCAGTAGCCCGGAGCGATCGGCATTCGCGAGCGTGCTGAAGGCAAAGGCTGCATCTTGGTGGTCGAAAGTAGGCGACCAGCCAAGACCCCTTGAAGGGCCCGGTGAACTGGTGCAGACCCAGTCGACTGCGGAGTAGGCAGGCGATAGAAGCCAGCTGCTCAATCCACAGTGCCGAGTTCAATGCACAGGTTGTCATGGCTTGTTGCGCATCGGAAGATCCCAGGTTGCCGTGGCGATAGCGCGCTCGCGAAGGCGGTGGACTGCAGTTTGAATTGACCGCCGGGTCCGGGCCTGTTCATGCTTGATGGCCAAGTGTCGGTGTACAGCGAAATTTGGCTGTTGTGCGCCCAGCCTGTCTTGGCGTTTGACGGCCTGACAGGCGATGCGGCTTCTGCGAGGACCAGTGTCCTTCGCGCCGATGAACGCAAGTTCGCTCAATCCCGAAGTGGTCCGAGGCCGGAGCGTCAGTATTGATTTCGCAAACCTTGGCCAATGCGCGTTGGTGAACATGCGCTTCGCCGTCAAGGAAAACTGGCTTCCAGAGCGACCGCCGCCGCACGGCTCCCTCTTCTCTCCGATCTAAGATCATCATGCCAAATAACCGCAAAATCTCGCGATCGTCGGTGCCTCTTCCGGCCTCCCAGGCTGGGGGCTCCAACGCCCTGCCTGCCGCCAACGCGCCGCGCGGGCGGCCGTCTCAGACGCGTCCGCGTCAGATCGACGGTCCGCCATCCGAACTTGCTGCCACCCGCAACGTGCTGCCACGATCGGAGAGCACGGGAAGCAGCAGTCTTTCGATGCGTCGAATGGACAGTTTGGCACGTACCTTGCACTCATCCATGCCCGGGGAGTACAACACCGACAGATCATTCCCGAACCCTGTGGTGACAGCCGTGGGTTTCACCGCGCAAGACGAGTATCCGTTGGCCATCGCGCACAACGCCACGAGTGATCGCCAGAAGGCGGTTGATGCTGAGCGTTTGGAGGTGCTGCGCAAGACGCTGAAAGGCGAGATGACTCCACACGATGCTGCTTGTAGGACCGCACCATCCAGCGGCTTTAAACCTAAGGATCGTGCGCAGGAACGTCTAGAGAAGGACTATGCCAAGCTGCGAAATACTTTCCGTGGGGTCGATGACGGCAAGGTCGGCGGAAAGGAGTTTCGCGCGCAACTGGCGCAAGTCTTCAATGGCAATCCGGTTCAGTATGTTGACCATACGATAGCGGTCAACCGAGGCGCCGTCCATGGCGAAAGCGCACTGCTAGCTGAGAGCGTTCCGGGATTGATCGGAGTCAGCAAGTTGTCTTGCGGAGACTGCTCGGACTATGCGGTCGAACTCAAACGGTCGATGGATATCCGTGGGACGCATGGAGAGCGGTTTCCGGGATGGCAGCATCCGACTTCAGGTCAAATTGAGCCCAGGGCACGGTTCACATCGACCGCCAACCAATTTCCCGACGATTCCGATTCTGAGGTCGAGCTCGAATCCCAGGCCCGCGGCACTGCGGATGATCTTGCCAGAGCTAAAGGGAGCGGGCAGTCGCGCACCGATGTCGGCGGCAGTTCCGGCGGCACTGGTGAGCCCAGCCGACCCAGCAAGGGTATGGGTCGCGGTCAAATGCGGAGGAAGGCCCGCCGCAACGGTGAAGCCATGCCGGGATCCGGCGTGGACTCCTGAAGCAACGCACTGGGCCTGGAATTCAGGGCTAGACAAGACGTCCCGACTGGACGGCTACATGCCGGCGACAACATCGGGTCGATCATGCCGTGCGGAAAGGTCTCTGAATGCGGCGCTGCCGAGGCAAAGTCGCAGCAGAGTTGCGATCCCCAAACGATCCTCTGCCCAGGCCTAGCTTTGAACACCGAAGTGGCGAATTAGCCCAACTCGCCGTCGTGCCATGCATGTGGACGGCCGTTCTGCTTACTCCGACTGCCTGGGGCCACCCATCAACTCGGTGTGTGTGGGATTGACATAGCGAGTTGATGGATCCGTCATGTACGAGGTGCCCACCAGTGCGCGGTAGGACTGAGAAAGTGATTTGTCGAAGGAGATGAGACTTTCCCGAATCTCCGAGACCGACAAGCCCGCATCCTTTCCAGCCTTGTAGATCTCGATGCGCTGCCGGGTCACGCCTTGAACAATGGCATCTAGCTTTCGCTTGAGATCATCTGTCAGTGGTTCGCCCGTCGACGAAACCGTGTAGGGATGGGTTGCTCCATCGATGGCAATGCCGTCGGGTCGGTAGACGTTGTACTCCAGACGGGTTGGCCCTGAAGCGATGCCGACGCTGGTAGTCTCCCCAGAGGACCAGTAGTTAAAGGCCATGAATGCACCAGTGCCGCTCTTTGGAGCCGCGTAAACGTCTGGCGGCTTCCAATTTGAGGCATTCGATAGCGAGACGTCATAGCTTGTGCTTGTAGCGAGGTCCCGCGAGTCGCCTTGCCCAGCGGCAGGTCGGCCACCCGATGGGTTGTTGCTTGCGGCAGCGCGGATGAGAACTGGCGGGGTGTCCACTCTCCCTGAAATGCTTGTCATAAAAGTCACCTTCTTGGATAGGGTCGATCCAGCAAGGAGACTATGCCGATGCGGCACACCGATATCGAAAGAAAAGACCGACCGAAACTGATCGTTTGGCGGCAGCGAGCCCAATGACTTCCATTTCAGGAGCTTCTGGATGCTGTGTGGCGGTGCTTGGGCGCTGCGGTGCTCGTGGCACCGTGAAACTCAGCGCCGGGCATGCGCGCCAGCAGGCCAGCCCTCAAGCTTCGGTAATTGCGAAGTCGTCGAGTTTTGCGCCTGATTCCAGCGCAGCCCGTAGCCAACGCGGCTGGCTGCCTCGACCGGACCAAGTGTTGCCGGCATTGTCCCTGAACTTCGCCGCCACCTTTACTCCCTTGGGAGCCGTCGCAGTCTTAGTCCGAGGGTTGTCTGCCTTCGCGGCGCCACTCTTGCGAGCACGTTGCTCAGTCTTGGCTTGAGCTACCGCCGGCGTCGACATGCGCTTTGCATGCACCCCAAAAATTTGCTCGGGCGTCAGGCGGTAGTGCTCGACGGCCTGCCGTATGCGAGCGACGACACCGTTAACTTCCTTGTCGAGAAGCGCCTTCTCCTGCTGTTGTAGCTTTGCGATCTGCTGGCGGATCTGCTCGACGGTTTTCGGCATTGGTGGCCTCCAAGTATCAATGGGGGCACTTAGTTTAGTTGTTGGCTAGCGCTGAAAGGAATCAACGGGCTTGGCGCCGACAGAACACCAGGTGTCGGCGTTGCAGGACGTAGGTGGAACATTGCTGCCTTACTCTTGTGCACCGCCACCTGTTCCTTTGGTGTGTTTGCCCACCGACTTGGGATGTGCTTGCAGCCGCAGTCAACTCGCGAGCCTGCTGATCGAGCGACTCCCGTTCCTGCAGCATGCAGTCGAGTCCGTCATAGTTCCGAGCTTGGATGCCAGTGGACCCATGCTGTTTGCATGTGCCCGCGAATTTCGCGGCCAATGCGGTTTGCGGCCAGCAAGGCCCCACGCCCGATCGAACGCGTTTGAGCTAAAGCCCCTCAATCGCATCATCGACAGCCTGCGCTGCCCAGCCCGACAAGGCCGTGGCTGAGATTGGCTTGACGCCCTTTGTTGTGCAGAAGACATAGTCGCCAACGCGCTCGAATCCCTGCAGGTCAGGCACGGCAGGTCTGGTGATGGGCGCGGTGTGTGCTCCCGGGCCTCGCCCCGGGGCAGCCCTTGGTGTCCTGGATTGTGATCGAGTCGGCGCGTACGTCCGCCCAGCTCAGGCGAACGAGTCGCTCGATACCTTGGCCGCCGGTGAGCAGTTGCATGCGCCGGCAACGACCGCACAGCCGCGGCGGCTTCTCGATCAACTGCCAATAGGTGCGGAGTGTGGCGATGAGCTACGGCCTCAAAGCCACCCTGGCGCCTGGAGGTAGCGCTTATAGCGTCGGGACGGTGCCGCCATCAATGCGGTACTCGAAGCCTGCGGAGGATGCCGAGCGGGGTGACGCAAGGAACACGATCAAATCGGCAACTTCCTGCGGCGTGGCCGCCCTGCCAACTGGGATGCCACCAAGGGCATCCATGATCATCTTCTTGCCGCCCTCGTAGTCAGTGCCGGCATCGGCGCCAACACGCTTCGCGAACACCTCGGAAGCCTCGGTCATGATCCAGCCCGGCGCGACGCTGAGCACACGAACACCCTTAGGCGTGATTTCACGTGACAGCGCCTTGCTGTACGTCGTCAGCGCCCCCTTAGAAGCAGCATATGCAGTGGTCGCATCGGGCAGCGGCAGAACACGCTGAATCGAGCTGACATGAATGACCACGCCGGAACCTTGCGCGAGCATCGACGGCACAAGTTCACGGTCCAAGCGCACGGCCGGCAGGAGGTTCAAATTCAGCTCGGAGAGCCAGTGTTCGTCGGTGAGTGCAGCGAAGCCGCCCGTGGGGGCGTGCGAGCCGCCAAGCACGTTGATCAGGAGGTCGACACCCCCCCACTCTTTGAGGACGGAATCGGACAGGGTTCTCACGCCGTCAGCCGTCGTCAAGTCGGCAAGGATGTACGACACGCCTTCGACCGGGGCTTCCGGCGCTTTGCGAGCTGAAGTCGCAACGCGGGCACCTGCATCCACCAGAGCACGGACAACCGCGGCGCCGAGGCCCAAGGTTCCGCCAGTGACAACGGCCCGCAGGCCGTTCAGTTGAAGATCGAAGCTCATACCGTAATCTCCATGTTTGCAATCAGACCGCGCTCGAGACGGAAGAAGAACTTCATATCGAGCGGGCTGCCCTTGAAATTGCCGGCCACGTGGGCCTTCACTGCGTGAACGCCTTCAATCAGCTCCTGGGAGAAGGGCTCGGTCGTGCAGGTGTACTTGGCGTCGGCCGCCTGCTTCCACGCCCGGATCGCGTCGCGACCGATGAAGGTGTGGCCGTCGTCTTTCACCACGGCCTTCGGGGTGAAGCATTGCGCGACCTGGTCGGGACCTTGCGTGTCCGCCACGAAGTACGCGGCGATCGGGTCAGGGAGAGTCAATGAAGAGGGCATGGTGTGCTCCTTGGTTGGGACGGAACGAAGGATGCGCCCGCACATCCATTTAGAGAATCTCTTAGAATTCGAATGGCCTATGTAGAAAAGAGTACACAATGCGGGGGTCCGACTTTGCCGAGCTCAAAGCTTTCATCGCCGTCGTTGAAAGGCAAAGCTTTGCCCGCGCTGCGGAGTATCTGGGCTTGTCTCCGTCGGCGTTGAGTCAAACCATCCGCCAGCTGGAAGGCCGCATCGGCGCGCGCCTGTTGAATCGCACAACAAGAAGCGTCGCCCCGTCCGCAAGCGGTGAGCAGCTCTATTCGCGCGTGGCGCCGCTGTTCCGTGAAATGGCCAACGCGGTTGCCGAGGCAAGCGACGCCACCGGTCAGATAAGTGGAATTTTGCGGATCAACACCCTCGGGATAGCGGCAAGAACGCTCATTGCGCCAAGACTGCAGCGCTTCCATCGGGCGCATCCTGAGGTGGTGCTGGATATCGTAGTGGACGACGCACTGGCTGACATCGTGGCAGGCCGCTTCGACGCCGGGATACGAGTCGGTGGTCAGCTCAAGAAGGACATGATCGCCGTCCGTCTTTCACCAGACATGAAGATGATGGCCGTTGCTTCTCCGGACTACCTGGCCCGGCACGGCACGCCCAAGACGCCCACCGATTTGCACGACCATGCGTGCATCAATTGGCGACTCCAGATGGATGGGCGGTTCTACCGGTGGGAGTTCGAAAAGCGCGGCAAGCGGCACGAGATAGCCGTCGATGGGCCTGTCGTCACCAACCATGCCGACATCGGCGTGGCGGCAGCGGTCAACGGTCTAGGTATTGCCTACCACTTCGAGGTGGATCAGGTCGGAGAGCTGCTCAAGCAGGGGCGTCTTGTACAGATCCTGTCTGACTGGACGATTTCTCGTCCGGGCTTGTTCTTGTACTACTCCAACCGGCATCATCGCCCTGCATTGCTGAGCTCGTTTATCGACTGCATGTTGGACCGGGATCCGTTCGGCGACTCCTAACCTCCGCCGACAAAGAACGGCTAAGGGCGGCAATTTGCCGCCCTTCCCACCCTAGTCAAACTAAGTTTCGGCAAGATATCCACCAGCAACGTCGAGCCGATGGGGCTGGACGGGCCGCATACCTGCTTTGGGCCAGGAGTGCCATTGAGAAGCAGTGGTAGGAGAGCCGGTTGATGCAGTACTCGTTGCGCCCGAGTGGGACTCGGCGCTGCCTGCCAATGAAGCAAAAACCCGTACCCAGTTCAAGGATCAAGTCGCGCAGTCTCCTGATCTATCGGTCTTCGAGCTCGCGTTCGTGGACCTGTTACGGGATGCCCAATAACTCCAGGTGGTAGCTGCTCTCCAGTGCCTCTCAGGCCTGCTCGGACCTGGGCCGCGTTGGCGACCTGGCAGACATGGTGCTGCCGCTGCGACAGCGCCACCGCCCGGCTGCCGGCCGGTGGCCGGGACAGCAACAGAAGCAACTCGGCATGCAAGGCCCGGCGCCGTGCCGCCGGCACCGCCTCGGCCGTGGCCCGGCGGGCCAGTGCATGTCGGAGGTTCAGGCCCGTGTCACTGGGCACCAGCAGGCCGCGTGCCTGACAGGGGTCCTGCGCTGCCGACAGCGCTACCGGCAGCCAGGCTTGCATCAGCCAGGTTGGCACCTCGCCGGGCAACTGGCTCAGCCGGTCGAGCAGTTCGCGCTCGTCGGCCTCCAGCCGGCTCAAGCACGCGCGCACGGCGTCGCGGACCGAGCTGGGCACATCCTGCCCGGCGTCGGCCAGGCCGCTGCCCAGCACTTCGGTGACATAGAAGGGATTGCCGCCGGTGGCCTCGTGCAGGCCGTCGCAAGGCCGGCCGGCACGCGCTGCCAGCGCCGCGACGGCTGCGCCCGACAGCGGTTGCAGCGCCAGGCGTTGCAGGCTGGCCCCGGGCAGGTCGGCCAGCTCCTGGCACAGTGGATGGGGGCATGACCTCCTCGGCGCTGCAGCTGAGCACCATCGCGCAGGGCCAGGCGACCAGTCGGCGCCCTAGGAATCTGAGCAGGTCCAGCGTGCCCTCGTCGGCCCAGTGCACGTCCCCGAAGACCAGCATACAGGGGCGCGGCGAACGACTTAGGCGCTCCTGCAGCCAGCCGAATAAGCGCCCCGCCGAGGCACCTGTGTCCATCAGATCGAGCAAGGGTTGGGCCTGGCTGCCCAGCCTCAGGGCCATGTCCCGCAGCGGTCCCATGGGGCGCGGGGAGAACAGATCGCCGCAGCCGCCCCACCAGAGTTGGCTGCCGGCATCGAGCTCGCGTGCCCAGCGCCGCAGCACGCTGGACTTGCCCAGGCCGGCTTCGCCGGTCAGCAGCAGGATGCCGCCCTGGCCCGCACTGGCGCGCTGATGCAGGCGCTGCAGGCACAGCAGCGCCTGCTCGCGTTCGAGCAAGTCGGTGGCATAGCTCGACAGGGTCATTCGGGCCTTGGTACGCTTTGTAGTAGGGCTGCAAAACATAGGCAGGGCGGGTGTAAAAAACCAGCCGTGTACCCGCTTTTGACGGGGCCTGTCGGCAGAATTTCGTAGCCCAAGGGCTGCACTGCGGCCCTCAACGGAGGCCCAAGGCATGGACAACAAGGATCTTGAGCGCCTGCCCTGCGTCAAGCAGGGCCTGTGGTTTCATGGCGGGGTCAGTGCCTGCCATGTCCGCATCGTGCACCACCACCTGTTGTTGGGCAGCGGCGATGATGATGACCCGCCCGAACTCGCGCGCGACCGCGTCGCCGACTGCTACTACGTGCTCTTCGATCTGCCCCATGCCGAGTGGCACAACGGCGGCGCCGCGCTGTCGCTGCGCGAAGCGGTCTTCATGGCGCAGCGCCAGCTCGGCCCCATGCTCAGCTGGAGCGATTGAGGCCAGGCGCCGGTAGCCCGTAGACTGCCCGGATGCCCCATGCCGTCTCCCGCTTGCGTGCCGCCTGCCTGGCGCACAGCAGTACCCGCCCCCACCTTGATCGCGGCATACCCCGCAAGGAACGCTGCGCGCGCTGCCGCCTGGCTCCCAGCCACTGCATGTGTGCGCTGCGGCCGCAACTGGCGGCGCCACCGCGCGCGGCCGTGTGCCTGGTCATGGCCGAGTTCGAGCCGCTCAAGCCCAGCAACACCGGCTGGCTGGTGGCCGATGTGCTGGAGCAGACCCACGCGTTCACCTGGTCCCGCGTCGCGGTCGACCCGGCGCTGCCGGCCTTGCTGGCCGATCCGCAGTGGCAGCCCTATGTGGTGTTCCCCGGCGAGTTCGTGGCCGCGCCCGAGCGGGTGGTCAGCGAGCTGGCGCCGCCGCTGCGCGACGGGCGACGCCCGCTGTTCGTGCTGCTGGACGGCACCTGGTCCGAGGCGCGCAAGATCTTCCGCAAAAGCCCCTACCTGGACCGCTTGCCGGTGCTGAGCCTGAAGCCCGATCAGCTGTCGCGCTATCGCTTGCGCCGCTCCAGCCACGATCATCATTTCTGCACTTCTGAAGTGGCCGCGCTGTGCCTGGCCCTGGCAGGGGACGTGCACGCCGCGCAGACGCTGGAAGCCTATCTGGAGGTATTCAGCGCCCGCTACCTGAGTGCCCGGCAGAGCGTGCCACCAGATCCGCAGGACCAGGCCCATCTGCGGCTGCGCGGGTTGGCCGCACCCCCGCGCTGAGGGCCGCAGGTCTCAGTGAGACATCAGCACCGGCACCGTCATCGCGTCCAGCAGCCCGCGCGTGGCCCCGCCCAGCACCAACTCGGTCCAGCGCGAGTGACCGTAGGCACCCATAACGATCAAGTCGGCGTCCTGATCGGCCGCGCGTGAGAGCAGGGCCTCGGCCACGCCGATCTCGCTGCGTTCCTCGCGGGCCTCTGCGGCCACACCCTGCCACGCCAGCCATTGCTGCAGCGCCGCCAGTCGCGGCCGCAGGTCTTCGTCCTCCAGGCCCTCACGCCAGCTCAGCAACTGCACGCTTTGCGCCTGACGCAGCAGCGGCAGGGCATCGTTGAGGGCGCGTGCGGCCTCGCGGCTGTCATCCCAGGCCACCAGTGCGCGTTGGCCCAGGGTGTGGAAGCTGGCTGCATAGGGCAGGAGCAGGGTGGGGCGGGCGCTGTGCAAAAGGACCTGTTCGAGCACGGCGCGTGCCTGCGAGTGGCCGGGCTTGTCGGGGTCGGGCTGGCTCATCAGCAGCAGATCCGAGCAGTGGGCATGGCGTACCAGCGAGGATGCGGTATCCGCAGCGTCAACAATCACTTCGCAGGAGCGCATGCCAGCGACGGCACAGCCGGCACGAAAACGCTCGGCAGCCTGCCCGGCCTGCTCCTGCAGCATTTCCCAGGCCATGGAGTTGAACTCGGCGAGCGCCCCGCTAGCCTCGGGAACGGCCGGAAAGTTCAGCAGGCCGGTTGGCGCCAAGCCGACCAGATGGCATTGCATGCGCTGCGCCAGCGCGATCGCCTGCCGGCTGCGCTCGGAACACTGCGGGGTCTGATCCAGGTGGACGAGAAGGCTGCGATAGCTCATCGGGGGGGCTCCGTGCGATGGATGGTGCCGGTGCAGCCCAGTCTAGGTACTGAGGCAGTGCGGGTCTTGCGCCAGATCAATCAAGCAGGCGGAATCTCATCGCCAATCTTGATCAGGCCCTTGGCAACGAAGCGCTTGAAATCGCCCAGCGGTATTGCAGCCGAGCCGTGGGTCTCGCCATCGACCCAGCTCAGCGTGGCGTCGGCTCGGGTGGTCTGGACTTCGATGGGTCCCTTGCGTATCACGATGCTGGGGCCGTCGCCTTCGCGGTACTCGACCTTGCCGGTGATGAGGGCGGTCTGTGTCATGGGCGTCTCCAGGTTTGCCGTGAACAGGGGTGAGCATCGTCCGCGCAGCCGTCGCCGCGAAGCGGACAGCCCCGCCTGCGGCTGTAGCCCTTGTCCTACCTGAGCGGCCCGCAGCGCGGTCCGTAGCGCTTAATGCACGCTTAATCGCCAGCCCCGAGCATCCACTCCCATACCGACCTGCCGCTCCTGGCGGGTTTGCAAAGGAGTGACCTTGCTGAGCGCCGCCTGTTGTTTCCCGCCCCCGTCCTGCCTGGCCCGAACGTCGGATGCGGCGCCCCTGCCAGCAAGCCCGCGTCTGCGACTGCATCGCCCGGGCGAGCCGGGCCGCGAGGCGGTCGAGGCCTTCATCGCCGCCATCTATGCCCAGCGCTTCGGCGCGACGCTGCAGCAGTTCGCGCCGCTGTTGCTGAGCCTGTGCGACGAGAGCGGCGAAAACATCGTCGCGGCCGCCGGCTACCGGCCCGCCAGCGAGACGCTGTTCCTGGAGCGCTACCTGGCCGCGCCCATCGAGCAGATGCTGGCCCGCCAGGCCGGCGCGGCGACGCCGGCACGTGGGCGCATCGTCGAGGTCGGCCATCTGGCTGCGGCTCGCTCCGGTGAGGGCCGGCGCCTGATCATGCTGATGGGGCCGCACCTGGCCGAGCAGGGTTTCGAGTGGGTGGTCAGCACACTGACCACCGAGCTGCGCCATCTGTTCCTGCGCATCGGCGTCACGCCACTGGCTCTGGGACTGGCCGACCCGGCCGTGCTGAACCCCGACGAGGCGCGGCTTTGGGGCCGCTACTACGAGCACCGCCCGGTCGTGCTGGCCGGCCATCTTCCGCAGGCGCTGCAGCAGCTGGCCCGTCGTCGGGAAGGACGTGCAGCGAAGGAGACCTCATGAGCGGGCTGCTGCTGGGGCATGGTGCCGCGGTGGAGGACGGGCGACAGACCTGGACCCGCGAAGCGCTGGAGAGCGCAGCCCGTGGCCTGGCGCGTCGACTGCAGGGCGAGGGCACGCGCGTGCTGGCCACCTTGATGGACAACTCGCCGGCTTGGGTCATTGCTGATCTGGCCGCAGCGCTGGCCGAGGTGGTCCATGTGCCGCTGCCGCTGTTCTTCACGCCCGAGCAGCTGGGCCATGCGCTGCAGGCGGCCGCGGTCGATACGCTGCTGGCGCCTGGCGAGCTGGCTGCACGCTGGCCGCAAGCACCGGCCCATCCCTGTGAGCTGGCCGGTCAGGCCCTGGTCTGCCTGCGCTTGCCTGGAGCGCCGCTGGAGCTGCCGGCCGGCACGGCCAAGATCACCTTCACCTCCGGCAGCACCGGTGCGCCCAAGGGCGTCTGCCTTGATGGCGCCGCGCTACAGCGCGTCGCGGCCGGTCTGGTGCAGGCGATGGCGCCGCTGGATATCCGTCGCCATCTCTGCGCGCTGCCCTTTGCGGTGCTGCTGGAGAACATCGCCGGCCTGATGGCGCCGCTGCGGCGCGGGGCGACCTGCGTCGTGCTGCCGCTGGCTGAGCTGGGGCTGACAGGATCATCGAGCTTCGATGCGGCGCGCTTTCATGCCGCAGTCGTCGCGCAGCGGCCCGATAGCTTGATCCTGCTGCCGCAGATGCTGCGCGCCTGGGCGGTCTATCTGTTGCAAAGCGGCCAGTGCGCGCCGACCTCGCTGAAGCTGGTGGCTGTCGGCGGTGCGGCGGTCGGCACACGGCTTCTGGCCGACGCCCGCGAGCTGGGTATTCCGGCGCACGAGGGCTACGGCCTGTCGGAAGCGGCCTCGGTGCAGACCCTGAACCTGCCCGGTGCCGATTGTCCCGGCAGCGCCGGCCGGCCGTTGCCGCATGCGCGGCTGCGCGTCGCGGCGGACGGGGAAATCGAGGTGGCAGGCAGCCTGTTCGCTGGCTATCTGCGCGACCCGACGCCGGTGCCCCAGTGGTGGCCCAGCGGCGACCTGGGCCGTATCGACGCCGATGGCTTTGTTCACATCAGCGGCCGTAAGAAACACCTGCTGATCACCGCGTTTGGCCGCAATATTTCACCCGAGTGGGTGGAGACCGCGCTGCGTGGCGAGCCGGCCATCGCCCAGGCGGTGGTCTTCGGCGATGGCCAGCCCGCGCTCAGCGCGGTGCTGTGGCCGTCGCAGCCCCGTGCCGACGATGCTGAGCTGCAGGCCGCCGTCGATGCCGCCAACACCCAGCTGCCCGACTACGCCCGCATCCAGTCCTGGGTACGAGCCCGCGCCGCCTTCGGCCCCGAGACCGGCCTGGCCACCGCCAACGGACGCCCGCAACGCCCCGCCATCTGGGACCGCCATGCCGACGCGCTGGCCTGTCCTGCCTGATCCATCGCTTCAAGGAGTTGTCACCGATGTCTTTCCATACCCAGCTGCTGGCCCAGACTTCCGATGCCCGGCAGGCCCTGCTCGGCACGCCCATCATTCAGGGTTGCCTGCGCGGCGAGGTCTCGCTGCCCAGCTACATCGCCTTCCTGACCGAGGCCTACCACCATGTGCGCCACACGGTGGCGCTGCTGCACGCCTGCAAGGCCGCGCTGCCCGAGCGCAACCGCTGGCTGGAAGGGCCGCTGGACGAGTACATCGAGGAAGAGCAGGGCCATGATGAATGGATACTCAACGACATCAGAGCCTGCGGCGGTGACGCCGAGGCGGTGCGCCACGGCAAGCCCGGCGCGGCCACCGAGCTGATGGTGGCCTATGCCTACGACACTATCGCCCGTGTCAATCCGCTGGGTTTTTTCGGCATGGTGCTGGTGCTGGAGGGCACCAGTGTCTCGCTGGCTCTGATGGCGGCCGACCAGATCCAGAAGCCGCTGGGCCTGCCCGATGCCGCCTTTAGCTATCTGCGCTCGCACGGCACGCTGGACAAGGAGCACATCCAGCACTTTGAGCTGTTGATGGCGCAGATCGAGGACCCGCGTGACCAGGCCGACATCGTCCATGCGGCGCGCGTGTTCTTTCGTCTTTACGGCGATGTGTTTCGCAGCCTGCCGCTGCCCAAGTCGCAAGCCGCCGAGGTCCTGGCATGAAGGCCGCTCAAGCCCGTGTGCTGCTGACCGGGGCCAGCGGCGGTATCGGCCGCGCGGTGGCCGACAGCCTGCTGCAGGCCGGCGCCTCGCTGTTGCTGGTGGGCCGCTCGCCGGCCAAGCTGGCCGCCCAGGTCCATGAGCTGGGTCAGCGCCATGGCGTCGAGCCTGCGCGGCTGCGCTGGGTGGCCACCGATCTGGCCCAGGCCGAGCGTCTGCGGCCGCTGGCCGAGGTCGCGGCCGATTGGGGTTGCAATGTGCTTGTCCATGGTGCCGGCGCGCCCAGCTTCGGCCGGCTCGAGACCTTGGAGCCCGCCGCGATACGACAGTTGCTGGACCTCAATTTGCTCGCACCGATGCTGCTGAGCCAGGCCCTGCTGCCGCACCTGCGCTGCCAGCGGCGCGCGCAAATCATCTGCATCGGCTCAGCGCTGGGCGGGCTGGGCCTGCCGGGTTTCAGTGCTTACAGCGCCAGTAAGTTCGGCCTGCGCGGCTTTGCTGAGGCGTTGCGCCGCGAGCTGGGCGACAGCCGGGTGCGGGTGCAGTACCTGGGCCCGCGCAGCACCCGCACCGAGTTCAACAACGCCGGCGTGCAAGCCTATAACCGCGCCACCGGCACCGCGATGGACGCACCCGAGCGGGTCGCCCATGCCTTGCTGCGCCTGCTGCAGAGCGAGGGCGCCGAGCGCTTCATCGGCTTTCCCGAATCCCTGGCGGTGCGGCTCAACGGCCTGGCCGGCCCCGTGCTGGACGGCGCCTTCACCAAACACCGCCGCAGCCTGCCGCCCCTGCAACCTTCCGCGGACGGCGCCCCCGCGACTCTCGCTTGCTGACAAGGACAAATCCATGAAGACTTCTTTGCACCTGAACACGCTGCTTGCCTTTGCCCTCTTCGGTGCGCTGGGGGCCCAGGCCGCCGGTGTCGACGACGCCGTCACCGAGATCCAGCATGACTGGGAGGTGATCCGCTACCAGACCCCCGCGGCCGAGCGCGAGAAGCGCTTCGAGGCCCTGGCCGCCAAGGCTCACAAGCTCAGCGAGAGTTTTGCCGGCCGCAGCGAGCCGCTGGTCTGGGAGGGTATCGTCGTCAGCTCCTGGGCAGGCGAGAAGGGCGGCCTCGGCGCGCTGGGCCTGGTCAAGCAGGCCAAGGCGCTGTATGAATCGGCGATCCAGATCGACGGCAGTGCGCTGGAGGGCTCGGCCTATAACAGCCTGGGCGTGCTGTACTACAAGGTGCCTGGCTGGCCGATCGCCTTTGGCGACAAGGCCAAGGCGCGCGAGCTGCTGCAAAAGGCGCTGGCGCTGAACCCCAAGGGCATAGACCCGAACTTCTTTTATGCCGAATACCTGATCGAGACCAAGCAGCCGGCCGAGGCGCAGGCCTATCTGGAACGCGCTCTGCAGGCGCCGGCCAGGCCCGGCCGCCAGATCGCCGACACCGGCCGGCGCGAGGAGGTGCGGGCCTTGCTCGAGAAGACCAAGTCCCGCTAAGCCCGGCTCAGCACGGCCCGGAAGCCGCGCCCAGCGGCGCCAGCGCCGAACTCGAGCTTCAGCCGGTGCAACGCGGCGATGCGCTGGGCGATGGACAGGCCCAGGCCGCTGCCGCTTTCCGCCTGACCCTCGCTGCGGTGAAAGCGCTCGCCCAGGCGCGCCAGCTGTTCTGCCGTCAGCGGTTCGCCTGCATTCTCGACGCTCAGCCGCCCGGGCTCGAAGCGCAGCGTGGCCGTGGTGCCCGGGGGCGCGTAGCGCACGGCGTTGTCCAGCAGATTGCGCAGCAGCACCATCATCAGCTGCTCGTCGCCCAGCAAGGGCAGCGCATGCTCGCCCGGTGCCGGCCAGTCGCAGGCCAGCTCGATGCGCCGGCGCTCGGCCAGTGGCAGGCAGTCGCTGATCACCTGCTCGACGATGGCTGTCCAGCGTAGCTCGCTGCTGTGGCCCAGCCCGGCGCTGGCCTCCAGGCGCGAGAGCGCCAGCATCTGCGTGACCAGGCGGTCCATGCGCTCCAGCCCGGCGCCCAGCTTGGCCTCGGCGCCGGCGCGCTCCTCGACACTGGCCGAGCGCCGCACGACATCCCATTGCGCACGCAGCACCGCCAGCGGCGTGCGCAGCTCATGGGCCGCATCGGCGGTGAAGCGGCGCTCGCGCGCCAGCATCGTGTCGATGCGTTCGAACAGGCCGTTCATCGCCCCCACCAGCGGCTTGAGCTCGGCCGGCGCATGGCTTTGCGGCACTGGTTGCAAATCATTCGGGCCGCGGCCTTGGAGCTCGGCGGTGAGTTGGTGCACCGGGGCCAGCGCCCGGCGCACCGCCCAGGCCATCGCCAGCAGCAGCACCGGCAGCACCAGCAGCCATGGCCCGAGCTGGCTGGCGGTCAGATCGAATACCAGCTCGTCGCGTTCGTAGGCTTTCTGCCCGGCCGCCACCAGCCATTGGCCTCCGGCCGATTGCAGGTAGTAGACCCGCCAGGGCTCGGCCTCCAGCGTCAGGTCGACAAAACCCGCCGCCTCGGCACGGCGCGGCAGCTGCACGCCCTCGCGGTCGGACAGCAGCAACTGGCCGGCGGAGTCCCAGACGGCGATGGCCAGATCGCGCACGTCCGCCTCACCGGCATCTGCCGCGCCTTGTGCTGGTGCGGTGGGCACCCGCTCGCCCTGCTGGGTCGAACTCAGCGTGGCCTGGACCTGGCGGGCCAGCCGTATCATCTCGGTGTCGAAGAGCTCGTTCACTTCATGCCGGGCCCGATCCACCGAGATGAACAGCGCCACGCCCCAGACCAGCGGCGCACACATCAGCAGGTAGAGAAGCAGCCGCCGCTGCAAGCTCATGGGATCTCCTCGGCAGGGCCAAGCGCATAACCGACGCCGCGCACCGTGCGCACGATGGCCGGGTCGATCTTGCGACGCAGATGGTGGATATGTACCTCCAGCGCGTTGCCCTCGGGCTCGCCGCCGCTCCAGTCGTAGAGCTTGTCTTTCAGATGTTCTTTGCTGAGCACGCGCTGCGGATGGGCCATCAAGACCTCCAGCAGCGCCATCTCGCGCCCGGTCAGCTCCACTGGCTGGCCGCGCCAGCGCACTTGCTTGGTGGCCGGGTCATAGGCCAGCGCACCGTGCTGCCAGACCGATTGGGCCCGGCCGGCGGAGCGCCGCAGCATCGCACGCAGCCGCGCGGCCAGCTCGTCTATCGTGATCGGCTTGACCAAATAGTCGTCGGCGCCGGCATCCAGCCCGGCAATGCGTTGCTCGACCGCGTCGCGCGCCGTCAGTATCAGCACCGGCAACACCAGCCCACTGGCGCGCCAGCGCGCCAGCCACTGCATGCCATCGCCGCCGGGCAGGCCCAGGTCCAGCACCATCGCGTCATAGGGCGCGCCGGCCAGCGCGGCGCCGGCGCTGGCGCCGTCCTGGAACCAGTCGACCGCATGGCCCAGCTGGCGCAGGCCACAGGCCAGCGCATCGCCCAGCTGGGCATCATCTTCAACAACGAGGAGGCGCATGGATGGCGATGCTAAGCGTTTCTGAGCCGCAGATACTGCCAGCGTGCCAGGCCGGCCATCACCGGCAGGGCCAACTCCACCGTCTCTTCCAGCGCCGACACCAGGGCAAGCACCGAGGCCGAGCTGGCGATGCCGAAGTCCTCGGCCAGCACGTTGATCGAGCGGTCCAGCACCTTGCTGATGGCCATCGTGATGAAGAACAGCGCAATGCTGCAGGCGACCGGCTCGCGCGCCTTCAGGCGCTGCCACAGCACCTTGCCATGCTGGCGCAGTAGGTGGATGGCGGCCGCAGCGATCAGCGCCAGGATCACGAAGGCGACGATCTTCTGATGCAGCGGCGCGTCGCGCAGATAGAAGCTGACCTTGAGCACGCTGGTGCCGGTCCAGTACTTGTGCAGGTCCATCTCGCGCGCGCCGGCCGCCGCCAGCATCACTGACAGCGTCAATGTTGTGCGCCACTCGCCCGCCGCACGTGGACTCAGCCACAGCACGGCAGCCAGCACGAAGTAGAGGATCTCGGTCATGCCCTCGATCGGGCCGCCCTCACGCATCACATGCATGACCTGGGCCGGTGCCAAGCTCAGCCACAGCAGCACGGCCAACAGGGCGGCCAGCAGCGGGGCGGGCAGGGTCAGCCATCTGGAGCCCGGCAGGCTGGCTTGTGGTGTGGCGGAGGGAGCGGTGAGTCTGTCCATTGATGGCTTGGGGGGTACCGGCCGGTTGTGGTTTGCCCGTGATTTTGCGGGTTTTCCCTGCATCGTGCCGAGATGGGTGCTTGCAGGCGAGGGCGGCATGTGACGTGTCGGTGCTGTCTGACAGGGCTTCGCGAGCTTGGCTGATTCTTGCCGACGACTGCGCCGCGCACACTGCCGACATCCCTCATAGGAGTCAAGCATGAACAAAATCAATAGACACGGCCTTATCTCCACTCTGGCAATCGCCACGCTGGCGCTCAGCCTCAGCGCCTGTGCCGGGATGAGCAAGCGCGAGGCCAATACCGCGGTCGGTGCGGTGGTCGGCGGTGTGGTCGGTGCGGCTGCGACTGGCGGCAGCACCGTGGGCACCGTCGGCGGCGCGGTAGTCGGCGGTGCCATCGGCAACGAGTTGAGCAAGAAGAAGTAAGGCTTGGCCAGTCCAAGGCCGCTGCAAGGCCCACCGCAACAGGAGGATCGGATGAGTTTCAGTGATTTCCCTCAAGCCCTGTGGGCCCCGCAGGCACCGCTCGAGCCGGTCGATGCGGCCGCTCTCGAACTCGGCTACGAAGTGGCGTTTCCGTTTCTGTACGACACGACCGAGGCTGTCACCCAGCCGCCGGTTCAGCAATAAAACTTAAGGAGATCTCTCATGATCATGTCTACTCGTGCAATCGTTATTTCATTGGCAACTGCGCTGTCCCTGGTGGCCCTGCAGGGCTGCGCCGTCAGTCGTGGCCAGTCCACGGTGGGCGCCTACATCGATGACTCGGCCATCACGACGGCGGTGAAGGCGAAGTTTGTCGAGAGCAAGCAGGTCGACGCGGCTGCGATCAGCGTCGAGACGCTCAATGGCACTGTGATGCTGTCTGGCTTTGCGAAGAGCCAGAACGAGCGTGCGATGGCCGAGTCGTTGGCGCGCGGCGTCAGCGGCGTCAAGCAGGTCAAGAACGAGTTGTCTGTGCGCTCCTGAGCCCCCAAGGGACCGCAGCCTCGGCCACCCGTCGCGAAAACGCGCCGGGTGGCTTTTTTTTAGCACGCACCATCTTCCGATCGGACTTAGATGAAGCTGCGCCTGACTGTGATCGGTCTGGCCCTGTGTCTGGGCGGCTTTGCCATCGGCGAGAGCCTGGGCTGGCCCTGGCTGGCCGCTCCGCTGGCCCAGACGCTCTCGCAGCGCCTGGGCCGTGAAGTCCGTTTCGCGTCGGCCACTGAGGGTGAGGGCGTGCTGCAGCTGCGCCTGCTTGGCGGCCTGCGTCTGCGGGCCGACCAGCTGCTGATTGGCGGCCCGGCCTGGCGGTCGCAGACGCCGACACTGCGCGCCCAAGCGGTGGAGTTGCGTTTGCGCTACTTTGACCTGTGGGACTGGCGCGGCAGCGGTAGCCTGCGCGTGCGTTCGCTGCAGGCCCGTTCGGCCGATCTCGATCTGTGGCGCGACCCTCAGGGGCGTGCCAGCTGGGCGATGCAGACCGGGCCGCAATCCGGGGAGGGCGCCGCCTTGCTTCAGTTCGAAGCGTTACGTCTTGGCGGCGGCCGAATCGTGCTGAATGACCTGCCGCGCCGACTCAGCGCAGTGATCGACTTTGCGCTTGCCGATAGGGACGGCCGCGATGGTGGCCTCTTTGCTACTGCCCATGGCGAGTATCTGGGGCGCCCCCTGCAAGCCTGGCTGGATACGGCCTCGCCGCTTCCCTGGATCAATGCTGGCGATAGCGCCGTGCCGCTGCGCCTGCAGCTGCGCGCAGGCGCGACGGCGCTGGACTTCGAGGGCTCGCTGCGCGAGCTGCTGGGCCTGCAAGGCCTGGCCGGAAACTACCGGCTCGCCGGGCCTTCGCTGTCGGCCATTGGCGATGCGCTGGGCCTGACCCTGCCCAGTACCGCTGCGTTCAGATTCAAGGGTCGCCTGGCACGTGAGGGCCAGCGCTGGCAGGTCGAGGTTGTGCAAGCCCGGCTGGGTCGCAGCCGCTTGGACGGCAGCTTCGAGCTGAAGGAGGCGAGCGCGGGCGGGCGTCCGGCCCTGAGTGGCCGCCTCGGCGGCGAGAGCTTGTGGCTGGCCGATCTAGGGCCGGCCATCGGCGTGCCGGCCGAGCCCAGCCCCCGCGTAGCCGGAGATCATCGTGTGTTGCCCAGGCGACAATTCGATCTGCCCTCGCTGCGTGCGATGGATGCCGATGTGAGCATCGATCTGCAACGCATCGAGCTCGGAAGCGCACTGGCGGACACGCTGGCGCCGGCCCGGGCACGGCTGCTGCTGCAGGACGGGGTGCTGAGCTTGCGGGATCTGCAGGCCGGCACCTCGCATGGTCGCCTAAGCGGCTTGATCAACCTGGACGGGCGCGCCGCGCTGGCACTGTGGCAGACCGAGCTGAACTGGGCCGAGGTCGACCTCGCGCATTGGCTACGTCAGACCCGCGCTCCGGGCCAGCCGGGCTGGATCACGGGCCAGATGCGCGGCCGGCTGAAGCTCAGCGGCCAGGGGCGCTCGACCGCGGAATTTCTGGCAAGTGCCCGCGGCCGCGTGAGTGCGACGTTGTCGCAGGGCGCGATCTCGCACCTGGCCGTCGAGGCTGCCGGGGTCGATCTGGCGCAAGGCCTGGGCCTGCTGTTGCGCGGCGACAGCGCGCTGCCGCTGCATTGCGCGCTGGCCGATCTGGATGTGTCCGAGGGCCAGGTCGTGCCGCGCGCGCTGGTGCTCGATACCGAGGACTCCACGCTGTGGATGGAGGGCCGTCTGTCGCTGGCCAGCGAGCAGCTGGATCTGCGCCTTCGGGTGGCGCCAAAGGATTTCAGTCCGCTGTCGCTGCGCACACCGGTGCAGATCAGCGGCAGCCTCGGTGATCCTCAGTGGCAGTTGCAGGCCCAGCCGCTGATGCGTCGACTGGTGCCGGCCGTGCTGCTGGGCCTGATCAATCCCCTGGCTGCGGTGCTGCCCTTGATGGACAGCGGCAACAGCGCCGCCGATCAGCAGATGTTGCAGGCCTGCCGACGGCTGCTGGAGCGGGCCCGGCCGCGGTTATGAAGTGCCTTGCAGTCTTACAACAGTGAGAAGGCCAAGACAGGGCAGGGCAGAACGCGCGACAAGCGCTCCGCGGTGGCGTGCAGCGCGATCATGCGTACGCTGCGCGACATGATCTGCAGCCGGGCCTCATCGACATGTCCGCGCAGATGGGTCAGCGACAGTCGGCTATCGAACTGCTGCATCAGGCGCAAATGGGTGGCCAAAGTGGCCTCGAAGGAACGACGGTCCTGGCAGGGCGCGCATTCGAAGACGGCGACGAGGCCGGCATTGTCGGACGCTGCGGTGTCGGCCACGTCCAGCAAGTCCCGGCACAGGGCGCGGGCGCTGCCCGCATCGCCCAGGCATTGGTAGAGCCGCATCTGCCATTGGGCCGGCAGCAGCCAAGGCGCATCGGCCCCGGCTTCGCTGACCCGTTCGCGCAGATAGCTTTGCATGGCCGGGCTCAGCCCTTCCAGGCGAGTGGCTTGGCTGATGTCGGCATGGGCTTGCATGGCGGCCGGTTCCCTTTGGGATTGCGCGCTCACTCAGCCACGCGACTCGATGCTCAGCTGGTTGTCCACGCTGATCACACCCTTGACCGCAGAGGCCAACTGGGTGGCGCGCTCGCGCGCGTCAGCCGTAGGGGCCGTACCCTTCAGTGCGACCCTGCCTTCGCGCGTATCGACGTCAATCTTCAAGGCGCTGAGCTGAGCGTCCTTGGCCAGCTCGGCATTGACGCTGGCGGTGATGGCGGCGTCGCCCAGGCCGGTCTCGACCTTGTCCATCGCAGCGCCGCCGGCGGCCTTGGCATCGCGGGCCATCTCCTCGGCCTTGGCCTTGGCTTGGTCGGCGCTTTGCTCGGCTTGGCTGATGGCGCCATCGACCTTCTGGCCTACCGTTGTTTCATCGGACTTCGGTTGGCAGGCGATCAGTGCCAGGGCTGACAGGCTGACGCCGGAGTAAATGGCCAGTTGTTGTGTCGTGGTTTTCATGAGTAGCTCCTTGGGTGTGATGACAGCGAACGGGTTCAGCCTCGACGCATCAAGCCGATCACGAACGTGACCAACGCCATGATGACGAAGACGAAGAACAGCACCTTGGCGATGCCAACGGCACCGGCGGCGATGCCACCGAAGCCGAAAACAGCGGCCACCAGGGCGATCAGGAAGAAGACAACGGCGTAGTGCAGCATGAGAGGGACTCCTAGTGAAGATTTGATGGCTTCACTATAGGAATCCGTGCTGCGCCAGCCCAGCAGCGCAGCGCCCGTGCGGATGTGAGGCGGCAGCGGGCGCTTTTGTAGGCGTGGGCCTACAGGGGCGCGGCGGGCGGGGGGGAAGGGGCTGGGAGGGGCAGGCTGGCGCTGAGCACCGTGCCCTGGCCGCGCACCGAGCTGATCATCAGCTGGCCGCCTTCGGCAGCCACCCGGTAGCGCATGCCCAGCAGGCCGTGCGAGGAGAGCGTCTGCTGCTTGGTGTCGAAGCCCTGGCCGTTGTCGCGCACCTCGACCAGCGCACGGCCGTCGCGGTTGAGCAGCCTGACCTGGATCTCGCTGGCGTTCGCGTACTTTGCGATATTGGTGAAGGCTTCCTGGACCAGGCGGTAAATGGTCAGCTCGGCGCGCGGCGACAGCGGCACTGCCTCCAGCTCGGTCAGCACCGGCACCTCCAGCCTTTCGCTGAACTCGCGGGCCTGGATCTCCAGCGCCGGCAGCAAGCCCAGATGGGTCAGCGAGGAGGGGCGCAGGTCCTCGATGATGCGGCGCTTCAGCGCGATGCCGCTGTTGAGCGCCTCGTTCAGATGGCTCAGCCGCTCTTGCAACTCGGGCGGAAGCTTGGGTTTGATGCGAGCGGCGTCGAGCTTGGCCGCGGTCAGCAACGCGCCGAGCTCGTCGTGCAGTTCGCGGGCCAGCCGGCTGCGCTCGTCCTCGCGGGCGCTCTGCAGATGGGTGGCTAGCTGGGTCAGTTCCTCGGTACGGCGATGGACTTCGCTCTCCAGCACGTCGCGCTCAGCCTTCACGGCCTCGGCCAGCGCCAGCCTTTGCCTGGACAGCGCGCGGCTTTGGCGCAGATACATGGCCAGAGCCAGCAGGCTCAGCGCGGTCATCGCCGCCACGCCGATGCGGTTCTGAAGCAGCGCGTTAACGACCTCGCGCAGCCCCGCGCCTACGCGCAGGTTCTCGCGGTGCATCAATTCCTCGGCCCGCGCGCGTATCAGCTCCATCTGGTCGCGACCGATGCCGGCCTGTATCAGTTCCAGCGCACTGTCGGCGCGGCCGCGCTCCTGGCGCTCCAGCACCTCGGCCAGCTCGCCCATCTTGGCGCCCAGCGCCTGTTCGAGCTGCGCGAGCAGGGTCAGTGCCTGCTCGTCCTCGAGCTGCTGGTAGTGGGCGCGCAGGCTCTTCATGGCGCGGCTGAGGTCCTCGTTGGCCTCTTCGTAGGGGCCCAGATACTCGCGCCGGCGTGTCAGCAGATAGCCACGTTGGGCCGATTCGGCATCGGTGGCGCGCAGCTTGATGTTGTAGATCATCAGCCGCGCGCGGCCCATTTCGGTCAGCTCGGTCAGCGTGCCGCGAGCCTTCACATAGCTGCCCTCGCTGATGCTGATCATCAGCGCGGCGGCCAGCACCGCCAGAGGGAAGACGTAGGCGCTGCGTTGCAGTCGCTCCAGCAAGGCAAATTGATCGGCATGCATGACCTAAACTCTCTTTGTGTTCATCTCAAGACGACGCGCGCCGTTGCAGCCATCATGATCCGTGTTGCCATCGTTGATGACCATGCCATTGTCCGCGCCGGCTTGCGCCAGTATCTGGCCGAGCAGGTTGATATCAGCGTCACGGGCGAAGCCGCCAACGGGCGCGAGGCGCTCGATTTGGTGCGCGCCGGCGAGATCGATGTGCTCATCATGGATCTGTCGATGCCCGAGCATGGGGGCGTCGATGCGCTCGCTGCGATCAAGGCGCGCGCGCCCGAGCTGCCGGTGCTGATACTGAGCGGTTTCCCCGAAAGCCATTACGCCACCACCTTGCTGCGCCAGGGCGCCAGCGGTTATTTGAACAAGGAATGCGATCCCGAGGACATCGTGCTGGCGATACGCACGGTGGCGCGCGGCCGCAAGTACATCACGCCGGCCGTGGCCGAGCTTTTGGCCGACGGCCTGGGCGGCGATCACGACAGGCCTGCCCATGAGCAGTTGTCGGAGCGCGAACTGCAGGTCTTTTTGCGCCTCGCCCAGGGCGAGACAGTCGGCCAGATGGCTGAGCTGATGTGCCTGAGCGTCAAGACGGTCAGCACTTATCGGGCCCGGGTGATGGAGAAGATGAAGCTGGCCTCGAACAGCGATCTGACGTACTACGCACTCAAGAATGGCTTGATTCAATAGTTCGGCAGTAGTCGACCAACTCGTCGATTTCGCTGGACTTGTCGAACACGCGGTCGGCCCCCATCGCCAGGCAGCGGCGTCGGATGTCGACGGTGGCGTAATTGCTCAGCACCACGCGCTTGGCGGCAGCACCCTGCTTACCGGCGGTGGCCAGCACACCCATGCCCGAGCCGCTCTTGAGGAACAGGTCGATCAGGATCAGGTCGCATTGGTGCTCAGGCTTGCCCAGCCATTCGAGCGCATCGTGCTCGTTGTCGGCCCAGCCCAGCACCTGCAGCGGCAGCATTTCCTCAAGCGTGGCAATCAGCTCGGCCCGGATCGTGGGACTGTCTTCGACCAAAAAACATCGGAGGGCGGACATGACGGCGGGGGGCGGGCAGGCAAGCATGGGATGCCCCGATTATCTTGAAGCCTCCTGGCCTTGTCTCCCGGCGCGCGTCGGGTGTCGCAGTAGGACGACGCCTACAAAATCACGCGCGCCCAAGAAAAAGCCCACCCGCATGGGTGGGCTGTGCCGAGAAGCCGGGTGGCTTAGAAGCTGTGGCGGATGCCGGCGACGACCTCGGTCAGATCGCGGTCCGAGGCGCTGGTCAGACCCGAAGACAGCGACCCGGCGGCGCGATTGGCGTAGCCGACACCGTCGTTCTTGAACTGGGTCAGCGACGAGTACAGCGCGGTGCGCTTGGACAGGTCGTACTGGTAGCCGACGCCAAGGGCTTGGGTCTTGCCATCTGCCAGCCTGCCGTCGTTCTTGCTCTGGACGTACTGGGTCTTGAGCAGGTGCGAGCCCAGGCGATAGCTGGCGCCCAGCCAGTAGCCGGTGCCATCCCGGTCGGCGCTGCTGCGGTCGTTGATCTGCATCACGCCGCCGTTGAAGCGGTAGCTGCCCATGTCGTAGGCGGCTGCGGCTGAGACGGTGCGGATGTTCTGGCCGATCACGTCGGCCTTGTCGTCCACCAGGGACAGCATCGCGTCGAAGCCGTTCTTGGTGTAGCGGCCGTAGATGTCGGCGATGCGGTTGTCGGTGGTGCCACCGGCCACCTCACCGGCGCCGTACAGGGCACCGGCGCTGAAGCCGTCGTAGTTCTGCGACTCGAACTTGACCGAGTTGTTGACACGGGCCGGGCCGCCGTTGCCGGTGGCCGTGTTGTTGCTGCCGCGCACCGGCTCATAGCCGCCGAAGCCGCCGATCACCGCGGTCGAGGCGCCGGTGTTGTTGTTGGAGAACTGGCTGAAGTCGCTGGACAGCGCGTAGACGCTGCCGTATTGACGGCCCAGCGATACCTTGCCGTAGGGTGTGGCCAAGCCGACAAAGGCCTGACGGCCCCAGAAGGCGCCTTGACCGGTGGTGCCGTCGTCCAGATTGATACCGGACTCCAAGGTGAAGAAGGCGCGCAGACCGCCACCCAGGTCTTCCGTGCCGCGGATGCCGAAGCGCGAGCTGTTCAGGCCGCCGGACTGCACGCGGCTCAGCGTGGAGGCGCCATCCAGCACCTGCACATTGGCATCGACCACGCCATACAGGGTGACCTGGCTTGTGCCGCTGCTCGATTGGGCAAAAGTCATCGAGCTGGCGGCCAGGGCCAGGGCGGAGAAGGCAAAAGTCTTGTACTTCATGAACTCGTCTTTCGATGTTGGGAGGCCACCGGATGGATGTGACCAGCGATGCTTGGGTGTCCCTCGACGCCCTTGCATGGAGCAACAGATCCGGGCACTGACCGAGATCAAAAGAGCGGGTTCGTGGAATGCAGCGTTGCGGAATCAGGGTTAATCGCGGACTTGAAATCCGTCGATCCGGCCGGGGTGCGCGCTGTGCGCACGTTTTGCCGCTTTGTGCGTCGTTTTGTTACGGCAGCATGTGCAGTTGATGGCCGAGCTTCTCGCGCTTGGTCTTCAAGTAGCGGCCGCTTTCCTCGTTGGACTCGACCTCATGGCCCTCACGGGCGATCACGGCGATGCCCAGCTCGTTCAGCGCAGCCACCTTGAAGGGGTTGTTGCTCATCAGGCGCACCGACTGCACGCCGAGGTCGCGCAGGATGTCGGCGGCTGCGTCGAAGCGCCGGCTGTCGATCGGCAGGCCCAGGGCCAAGTTGGCCTCCACCGTGTCCAGCCCCTTGTCCTGCAGCGCGTAGGCGCGCAGCTTCTGGCCCAGGCCTATGCCGCGCCCCTCGTGGCCGCGCAGATAGATCACGACACCGCCCTCGGCCTCGATACGCTGCAGCGCCAGCGCCAGCTGCTCGCCGCAGTCGCAGCGCAAGGAGCCCAGGATGTCGCCGGTGAAGCATTCCGAGTGCATGCGCAGCAGCACCTCGGGCCGCACTACATCGCCCTTGACGATGACCACATGCTCATCAGGATGGTCGGCTGCCTGGTAGACATGGACGACGAATTCGCCATGCTTGGTAGGCAGGCGGGCGCTGGAGATGCGCTGCACCTTGGCGGGCATGGGGGCGGAGGATTCGGAGGGCAGGGTCACGCTGAGCTGGTCTTGTTGGGCTGCTGCCCGGGCGGCATGCAGGGCAGATATGGTAGCGCCGCGCGGGAATGCAAGGCGTGCGAGGGGCGCGCACGATGGGGCGAGCCGCGCTCGCTTCCGGGCAAAAATGGCGGCATTGCCATGAATCAAGCCAAACAACCAGCGCCGCTCCCGGCCGTTCCCGCCCGCGCTATCGTCTGCCTGTCGCTGGCCGCCTTCGGCAGCGGCGTGGCCCTTCGCGTCAACGACGCCTTGCTGCCGCGACTCGCGCAGGAGTTCGCGGTCGGGCTGGGCCAGGCCGCGCAAGTGATCAGCTTGTTCTCGATCGCCTACGGGCTGTCCCAGCTGGTGTTCGGGCCCCTGGGGGACCGCTATGGCAAGTACCGGGTGATCGCTTGGGCCACGCTGGCCTGCGGCGCCACTTCGCTGCTGTGCGCGCTGGCCGGTGGCTTCGCGGGCCTGCTGTTCGCCCGAGTGCTGGCCGGCGCCACGGCGGCGGCGATCATCCCGCTGTCCATGGCCTGGATCGGCGATGTGGTGGCCTATGAGCAGCGCCAGCCCGTGCTGGCGCGCTTTCTGATCGGCCAGATCGTCGGGCTCTCGGCGGGTGTCTGGCTGGGCGGCTTCGCGGCCGACCATCTGAGCTGGCGCACGCCCTTCTTCATGCTGGCGGGGCTATTCGTGCTGATCAGCGCGGCGCTATGGCGTGTCAACCGTCAGCTGCCGGCGCACGCCCGTCAGATGCGGCCGGCCGACGGCTCGCAGCTGCGCCGCATGGTCGACGACTTCTCACACATTCTGGGCCTGCCCTGGGCACGCGTGATCTTGCTGACGGTTTTTCTGGAGGGCTTGTTCCTCTACGGACCCTTCGCCTTCATCGCCTCGCATCTGCATGGGCATTTCGGGCTATCGCTGTCCTTGGCCGGTTCCTTGGTGATGTTGTTCGGCCTGGGCGGGTTTTTGTTCGCGCTGGGCTCAGCGAGGTTGGTCAAGGGACTGGGCGAGGTGGGGCTGGCGCGCTGGGGCGGCGGGCTGCTGTTTGTGGCGCTGCTGAGCCTAGCGCTGACGCCAGCCTGGTGGGTGGCGGCACCGGCCTGCCTGCTGGCGGGCTTGGGCTTTTACATGCTGCACAACACCTTGCAGCTCAATGCCACCCAGATGGCGCCGGCGCAGCGAGGCGCGGCGGTGTCGGCCTTTGCCTCCTGCTTCTTCCTTGGCCAATCGGCTGGGGTCAGCGCTGCAGGGTTGGCGGTCGAGCACTTCGGCTCGGCCTGGGTTATGGCTCTGGGTGCCGCGGGCGTGCTGGCTGTGGCCTGGGTGTTTGCCGGTCGTCGTCAGCGCCGTGCCCACTGAGGGGCGCAGACTCATCAGTGCCGGCGGCGCGCGTCCAGGCTCAGCGCACCCGCGCCATTCGCGGCCAGCACCAGCAGCCCGCCGGCCAGTGCGATGTTTTTCATGAACAGCAGCTGCTGCATCATCTGCTGCTCGGCGGGCAGAGCCCAGAAGGCATGGAACATGAAGCTGGCCACCAGCGTGAAGCCGGCAAGCGCTAGCGCGGCCCAGCGCGTCTGAAAGCCGATGATCAGGGCCAGGCCGGCCAGCAATTCGAAAGCGCCGACGGCAAGTGCCAGCAGATGATTGGCGGGTAGGCCGGAGCTGGCCATATAGGCGGCGGTGCCGGCAGGGTTGGCCAGCTTGCCGGGACCGGCCAACACAAAGATCAGGGCCAGCAGCACCCGGCCGGCCAGGCTCAGTGCGGATGTCAGGGTGGCGGGCATTGTTCCAATCTCCTGCGTTTGATAGGAGCGCCAAGCATACGTTGCGCCTGGCCATCAGCGGCCCTGTACAAACCCAAGCTGGATGGAGCGGGCGCGGCCAAGGGCCGCCAAGAACGGCAGGGGCCTCAGCTCTTGGCTGCACCGCTGATCACAGGGGCGCGGGTCACCCGGGTCTTGCCACCGGTGGTGACCAGGATCACTGCTTCACCGGGGTTCAGGGTTTCATTGCCCTTGGCCTGGACGATGGCGCGGCGCTCGCCGTTGCGCAGCTGCACCAGGATCTCGACCGCCTCTTCCTTGGTCACATTGCGCTCGATTGCATTGCCCAGTGCCGCGCCGGCCACAGCGCCAAGCACGCCGACGATTTGGCCCTCGCGCCGGCCGCCGACATTGGAGCCGGCAATCGCGCCGACTACGCCACCAGCGACGCCACCGACACCGCTTTGCGAGCCGTCGACCGTGACCGGGCGCACCGACAGTACCGTGCCGTCCTGGACCTGGGACATGCGCTGGGCATCGCCGCGTTGCACCACATCGGGGCTGGTGGTCGAGCAGGCGGCCAGGGTCACGACAGCGGCGGCAATCAACAACTTCTTCATCACGGTCTCCTCGGGGCAGATCACAACCCAACGGTCCGTATTGTGAAGCGGTTGACCGGCGGGCGCCGGCCATGCAACAAGTCTTTACTCAGGCATGCAGCCGGCTGGAACGCGGCACGCTGGCCAGCAAAAACTCCATCTGGTCGGCGAGGATGCGGCGGCCGCGCAGAATCATGTCCTCGTGCAGGCTGGGCACATAGGGCAGGTAGAGCAGGCTCATATTGGCCTCCTCGGGCAGCCGGCTGCCCTTGCGACCATTGCATCCGCGGCAGGCGGTGATGCAGTTCATCCAGCTGTCGCGACCACCTCGCGAGGTCGGGATGATGTGTTCGCGGGTCAGGTCGTCGGCGTGGTGGCTATGCCCGCAGTAGGCGCAGACATAGCGGTCGCGCACGAAGAGCTTGGGATTGGACAGCGCAGGCGCCGAGCGCCAGGCACGGCTGGGCACGGCCCCGCGCACCGCGATGATGGGGTGGACTTCGATGCGCGACTGCAGTCCGGTACGGCGCTGCAGGCCGCCGCGCATCACATGACAGGGGTTGCCCAGAGTCCAGGCCACGCCGTCGCTGGCATAGATCACGGCGGCCTCCTTGGTCGTGATCCAGGCTTGCGGCCGGCCGGAGACATCCAGTTGAAGAACATCCACAGCATTGACCTCCTGCTCGCAGCGTACTGCAAGAGTGCGTACTGACTCAAGTGCTGAAGCCCCGCAGACAGGCGCTGTGCGCCGGCGGCCACAGCGTCAACGGCCTGACATCTGCACGGCCCAGACTGGCGGGCTGGCGTGAACTTCTAGGCGGGCGGCTCTAGAAATCGCCACGAATACTTGCACGGCCTTGTGTCGATTTCTGCAAAATAGAACGACCGTTCGTTTTATTATTCGGCTTTCCAGCGAATTCCACAGAGTCCCCAAGCACCGTGTCCGCCCTGCCCAGCCCCAAGCCCACCGACGGCGACGAGATGCCGCGCCGCGGCGTGCGCTCACTGCAAAAAGGCCAGCAGACCCGCGCCGCCATCCTGGAGGCGGCTCTGGGCCTGGCCTCGCACATGGGGCTGGAAGGCCTGTCGATCGGCGCGCTCGCCGACGTCACCAAGATGAGCAAGTCCGGCGTGTTCGCCCATTTCGGCTCGCGCGAGGAGTTGCAGATCGCGGTGGTCATGGAATATCACGCCAAGTTCGAGGAAGAGGTGTTTTTCACCGCGATCCGCGAGCCGCGCGGCCTTCCCCGGCTGCGCGCGCTCTACGAGCACTGGGTGCGCCGGGTCTCGGTGGAAATCGACTCGGGCTGTATCTACATCAGCGGCGCGGTCGAGTTCGATGACCGGCCCGGCCCAGTGCGCGACGCCCTGGTCAGCATGGTCAAGGCCTGGCACGCGGCGCTGCACAAGGCCATCGTGCTGGCGCTGCAGGCCGGCCATCTGCGCGCCGACGCCGATGTGGAACAGATCTTGTTTGAATTGCATGGGCTGATCCTGTCCCTGCACCACGATGCGCGATTTCTGCGCCGGCCCGGCGCGCTGGAGCGTGCCGGAGCGGGCTTCGAGCGCATCGTGAATTTCTATGCCACGCCCGAAGGCCTGCAGGCCGCAGGCAGCAAATCCGTGGCGGCCGCCGCAAAGAAGACCGGCAAGCGGCCCCAGACCTGAACCCGTTCTGAATTGAATCGAAACCGAGGAGTTAGACATGCCCCAGTACAACCCACCGCTGCGTGACATGAAGTTCGTGATGCACGAGCTGCTGAATGTGGTCGACGAGCTCAAGATGCTGCCGGCCCACGCCGACATCGATGTCGACACCATCAATGCGGTGCTGGAAGAGGGGGGCAAGTTCGCGGCGGAGGTGATCGCGCCGCTGAACCTGTCTGGCGATGCCGAGGGCTGCAGCCTGGACAAGAACACGCACGAGGTGACGACGCCCAAGGGTTTCAAGCAGGCCTACAAACAGTATGTCGAAGGCGGCTGGCCGGCGCTGGGCTGCGACCCGGAGTTCGGCGGCCAGGGCCTGCCGGTGATTGTGAATCAGGGCTTCTACGAGATGCTGAATGGGGCCAACCAGGCCTGGACCATGTACCCGGGCCTGAGCCACGGCGCCTACGAGGCCCTGCATGCCCATGGCACGCCTGAGCAGAAGTCTACCTACCTGCCCAAGCTGACCAGTGGCGAGTGGACCGGCACCATGTGCCTGACCGAGCCGCACTGCGGCACCGATCTGGGCCTGCTGCGCACCAAGGCCGAGCCGCAGGCTGACGGCAGCTACAAGATCACTGGCCAGAAGATTTTCATCTCGGCCGGCGAGCACGATATGGCCGACAACATCATCCACCTGGTGCTGGCCCGTCTGCCGGAAGCGCCCGAGGGCTCCAAGGGCATCTCGTTGTTTGTGGTGCCGAAGTTCAAGGTGAATGCCGATGGCAGCCTGGGCGAGCGCAACCCGGTCTATTGCGGCGGCCTGGAGCACAAGATGGGCATCCATGGCAACGCCACCGCACAGATCGTGCTGGACGGCGCCGTCGGCACTTTGGTGGGGCAGCCCCACAAAGGCCTGGCCGCGATGTTCGTGATGATGAACGCCGCCCGCCTGGGCGTGGGCAATCAGTCGCTGGGCCTGACCGAGGTGGCCTACCAGAACGCCGTGGCCTACGCGAAGGACCGCATCCAGATGCGCGCGCTGAGCGGTCCGAAGGCACTGGACAAGCCGGCCGATCCCATCATCGTGCACCCCGATGTGCGCAAGATGCTGCTGACCGCGCGAGCCTACGCCGAAGGCGGCCGCGCGCTGAATACCTATGTGGGCCTGCAGTTGGACAAGGCGTTGAGCTCGGACGACGAGGACGAGCGCAAGGAGTGCGAGGCCGAAGTCGCGCTTCTTACCCCCATTATCAAAGCATTCATCACCGACAACGGCTGGATCGCGACCTCGCACTGCTTGCAGGTCTTCGGCGGCCATGGTTTCATCCATGAGTGGGGCATGGAGCAGTTCGTCCGCGATGCCCGCATCAACATGATCTATGAAGGCACCAATACGATCCAGTCGCTGGACCTGCTGGGTCGCAAGATCCTGTCCAACAACGGCGCCACGCTGAAGAAGTTCGGCAAGAAGATCGCTGCCTTCGTCGAAGAAGAAGGCACGAACGAGGCCATGCAGGAGTTCATCAACCCGCTGGCCGATATCGGCGACAAGGTCACCAAGCTGACCACAGAGATCGGCATGAAGGCCTTCCAGAACCCCGACGAGGTGGGCGCCGCTGCGGTGGACTATCTGCGCGTCGTAGGCCATCTGACTTTTGCTTACTTCTTCGCCCGCATGGCCAAGATCGCGCTGGAGAAGAAGGACTCGGGCGATCCGTTCTACACCGCCAAGCTCTCGACGGCGCGCTTCTATTTTGCGAAGCTGCTGCCCGAGACCGCCTCCCTGATCCGCACCGCGCGCGCCGGACTGAATCCGCTGATGGAGATGGACGAAGCGCTGTTCTGACTTGCTTGATTTCAATAACGCCATAAAGGAGACACCATGAAATCGCTGATTGCTGCCACCACCCTGAGCCTGCTCTCGGGCATCGCGCTGGCCCAAGCCACGCCCAGCGGGCTGTGGAAGACCATCGACGACAAGACCAAGCAGGAGAAGTCGCTGGTGCGCATCAGCGAGAGCGCCGGTGTCTTCAGCGCCAAGATCGAGAAGGTCGTCGATCCCGCCAAGCAAGAGTCCAAGTGCGACAAGTGCGCCGACGACCGCAAGGATCAGCCGTTGATCGGCCTGACGATTGTTCGCAACGTCAAAAAGAACGCCGACGATGCAGAGCTGTGGGACGGCGGCGAGATCCTCGACCCCAATGACGGCAAGGTCTACAAGGTCCGTATCAAGCCCATCGAAGGCGGCAAGAAGCTGGAAGTGCGCGGCTATGTCGGCATGCCCATGCTGGGCCGCACCCAGACCTGGATTCGCGTCGAGTGAGCCGCAGCGCCCTCGACGCCCATTTTTCTGAAGGAATGCAAACCATGAGTCGATTCCAAGTTCGCAAAGTCGCCGTGCTCGGCGCTGGCGTGATGGGCGCGCAGATCGCTGCGCACCTGGTCAACGTCAAGGTGCCGGTCGTGCTGTTCGACCTGCCCGCCAAGGAAGGTGCCAAGAACGGCATCGTCAGCAAGGCCGTCGAGGGCCTGAAAAAGCTCAAGCCCGCGCCGCTGGCCGTGCCGGAGAACGCCGCGCTGATCCAGCAGGCAAACTATGAAGAGCATCTTGAGCTGCTGAAGGACTGTGATCTGATCATCGAGGCCATTGCCGAGCGCATGGACTGGAAGCTCGATCTGTACACCAAGATCGCCCCCTTCATCGCCCCGCATGCCATCGTCGCGAGCAACACCTCGGGCTTGTCGATCACCAAGCTCAGTGAAGTGCTGCCCGAAGAAATCAAGCCGCGCTTTTGCGGCATCCATTTCTTCAACCCGCCGCGCTATATGTACCTGGTCGAGCTGATCAATACGCCGACGACCCGTCCTGATGTGATTGACCAGCTGGAGAGCTTCGTCACGACCGCCGTCGGCAAGGGCGTGGTACGCGCCAATGACACGCCCAACTTCGTCGCCAATCGCGTCGGCATCGCCGGCATGATGGCCACGATGATCGAGGCCGAGAAGTTCGGCCTGTCGGTCGATGTGGTGGACGATCTGACCGGCAAGAAGCTGGGGCGCGCGTCCAGCGGCACATTCCGCACCGCCGACGTCGTGGGCCTGGACACCATGGCCCATGTCGTCAAGACCATGCAGGACAACCTGAAGGATGACCCCTTCTACAGCACCTACGCCACACCCAAGGTGCTGGCCGCGCTGATCGAAAAGGGCGCGTTGGGGCAAAAGACCGGTGCCGGCTTCTACAAAAAGGTCGGCAAGGACATCCAGCGCCTGGACTTCGCAACTGGCGAGTACGTCGCTGGCGGCAAGAAGGCCGACGACATCGTCGCCCGCATGCTGAAGAAGCCCGCCGCTGATCGCATCAAGCTGCTGCGCGAATCAAGCAATCCGCAGGCCCAGTTCCTGTGGTCCATCCTGCGAGACAGCTTCCACTATGCTGCCGTGCACCTGAACACCGTGGCCGACACCGCGCGCGAGATCGACTTCGCGATGCGCTGGGGCTTCGGCAGCAGCCAGGGCCCGTTCGAGCTGTGGCAGGCCGCCGGCTGGAAGCAGGTTGCCGAGTGGATTTCCGCCGACATCGCGGAGGGCAAGACCCTGTCCAGCGCCCCGTTGCCTGCCTGGGTCAGCGAGGGCCCGGTGGCTGAGAACGGCGGTGTGCACAGCACGCGAGGCTCCTGGAGCGCTGCCGAGGCCAAGTTCAAGCCGCGCGCGAAGCTGCCGGTCTATGAGCGCCAGGCCTTCCCTGAGTCCCTGGTGGGCGAGGGCGCGGACGAACCCCTGAAGGCCGGCACCGAAGAGTTCAAGAACGAAGAGATCCGCGTCTGGAGCCTGGACGGTGAGGTGTTGATCGCCTCGATCACCGCCAAGCTGCACCTGATCAGCCCCACCGTGACCGAGGGCCTGCTCAAGGCCGTCGAGATCGCCGAGGCGAAGTACAAGGGCTTGGTGATCTGGAGCCCGGACGATGTGTTCTCGGCCGGTGCCAACCTCGAAGCGCTGATGCCTGTCTTCATGAAGTCGGGTGCCAAGGGCATCGCGCCGGAAGAGAAGAAGCTGCAGGACATGATGCTGCGCATCCGCTATGCCAATGTGCCGGTGGTCGCGGCGATGCGCGGCCTTGCCCTGGGCGGTGGCGCTGAGCTGGCCGTGCACTGCGCGCGCCGTGTTGCTCACATGGAAAGCTATGTTGGCTTGGTGGAAGTGGGCGTCGGCCTGATCCCCGGCGGCGGCGGCCTGACCTATATCGCCCGCCGTGCTGCCGAGATGGCCAAGGCGGGTAGTGCCGATGCGGACATCTTTGCCTTCTTGAAGGACGGGTTCACCACCGCCGCTACCGCCAAGGTCGCAACCTCCGCACTGGAAGCGAAGAAGAACGGCTTCCTGCTGGACAGCGACATCGTCGTGCCCAACAAGGACGAACTGCTGCACGTCGCCTCCAGCCAGGCCAAGTCCATGTTCGAGTCGGGCTACCGCCCGCCGCTGAAGGCGATGTTCCCGGTGGCCGGCCGTTCGGGCATCGCCACCATCAAGGGTCAACTGGCCAATATGCGCGACGGCGGCTTCATCAGCGCCCATGACTACCACCTGGCGGCGCTGATCGCCGATGTGGTCTGCGGCGGCGAGGTCGAAGCCGGTTCGTTGGTCGACGAGGAATACCTGATGTCGCTGGAGCGCAAGCACTTCTGCGCGCTGCTGGAGCACCCGAAGACGCAGGAACGCATCATGGGCATGCTGCAGACCGGCAAGCCGGTTCGTAACTAATGACCTTGCGGGACAGACCACCCGAGCAACGCGAGTAGCTCTGTCCCCAACTGACTGGAACACATCATGAGCAAGCAAGTTCAAGAAGCCTATATCTGCGCCGCCACCCGCCTGCCGATCGGCAAGTCGGGTCGGGGCTACTACAAGAACACCCGTCCGGACGAGATGCTGAGCCGCGCTATTCAGGCCGCCTTGGCCCAGGTGCCGGGTCTTGACCCCAAGGTGATCGAGGACGCCATCATCGGCTGCTCCTTCCCCGAGGGGGAGCAGGGCATGAATATCGCTCGCGTGGCGGCTGTATTGAGCGGTCTGCCCAACACGGTCGGCGGCGTGACGGTGAATCGCTACTGCGCCTCGGGCATTACCGCGCTGGCGATGGCGGCTGACCGGATCCGCATCGGCGAGTCCGAGGTGATGATTGCCGGCGGCGTCGAATCGATGAGCATGGTGCCGATGGGCGGCAACAAGCCCAGCCTGCCGCCTGCGATCTTCGAGCGCGACGAGAACATCGGCTTGGCTTACGGCATGGGCCTGACCGCGGAGAAGGTGGCCGCGCAGTGGAAGATCAGCCGCGAAGCCCAGGACGAGTTCGCGCTGGAATCTCACCGCCGAGCACTGGCCGCCATCGAGGCTGGCCATTTCAAGGACGAGATGACGCCCTTCGAAATTCTGGAGCGCTCGCCCAATCTGGCCGATGGTTCGGTCAATCTGAAGAAGCGCATCGTCGACTCCGACGAAGGCCCGCGCAAGGACACCTCGCCCGAGGGCCTGGCCAAGCTCAGGCCGGTGTTCGCCGCCAAGGGCAGCGTCACCGCTGGCAACAGCTCGCAGACATCGGACGGTGCCGGTGCGCTGATCGTCGCGTCTGAAGCCGCGGTCAAGCGTTTCGGCCTGACCCCGCTGGCCCGTTTCGTCAGTTTCGCGGTGCGCGGCGTGCCGCCCGAGATCATGGGCATCGGCCCGATCGAGGCCATCCCGGCTGCGCTCAAGCTTGCCGGCATCTCGGCCCAGGACCTGGGCTGGATCGAGCTGAATGAGGCCTTTGCCGCCCAGTCGCTGGCCGTGCTGAACGATCTGGACAGCAAGGGCATCGTGCTGGACCGCTCCAAGGTCAACCCGAACGGTGGCGCGATTGCGCTGGGCCACCCGCTGGGCGCGACCGGTGCGATCCGAGCCGCCTCGGTGATCCACGGCCTGCGCCGCACAGGTGCCAAGTACGGCATGGTCACCATGTGCGTCGGCGCCGGGCAGGGTGCCGCCGGCATCATCGAACGCTTGTAAGCGTTCCTGAAAAGCGCGGCCTCGGCCGCGCTTTCGCTTGGGAGTTCCGCAGCATGACGATCAGCTTTCGCGCCGGCGACGGCTTTGAACTGAAGGGCCATCTGTATGGCGATGCGGCCACGGCCAAGGCGGGCCTGCTGATCGCGCCGGCCATGGGTGTCGAGCAGCGCTATTACGCCGACTTCGCCCACTGGATGGCAGCCCAAGGCTGGCTGGTGCTGAGCTTCGACTATCGCGGCATGGGCGCTTCGCGGCCGGCCCAGATGCGGCGCTCGCTGAAGGGCCTGGACGCGGACATCCGCACTTGGGCAGAGCGCGATGCCGCCGCCGCGCTGGATGAGCTGTCCCGCCGCCTGGGCAGCGAAGCGACACCGGTCCACTGGCTCGGCCACAGCCTGGGCGGCCAGATCCTCGGCTTGCTGCCCAATCGCGAGCGTGTCAGCCGCGCCATCACCGTCGGCTGCGGAAGCGGCTACTGGCGCGAAAACTCGGCGGGCCTGAGGCGCTATGTCTGGTGGCTCTGGTACGTCGTCGTGCCGCTCGCCCTGCCTCTGTTCGGCTATTTCCCGGGCCGCAAGCTGCGCAAGGTGGGCGATCTGCCGCGCGGCGTGATGGCACAGTGGCGGCGCTGGTGCCTGGACCCCAGCTACATGATGGGCGAGGGCGGCGAGGCGCTGCGCGCGCATTACGCCGCCCTGCGCACGCCGATGTTGTCGCTTGCTTTTACCGACGACGAGTTCATGTCTCGCCGCAATACCGAATCGCTGCACGGCTTCTATGCCGGCGCGAGTCCCGAGCTTCGCCGCATCGCACCGAAGGATGTCGGCGCGCGTCGCATCGGCCATTTCGGTTTTTTCCGCAAGCACTTCGAGGCCAGCCTGTGGCCGCAGGTGCCGGCCTGGCTGGCATGAAGCGCCGCCATCTGCTGCTGGGTTGCGCCTCGCCGCTGCTGCTGCTGGGTGGCTGCGCCGGCGAGCTCTCGCCCGGGTTCACCAGCTGGCAGCAGGCCCGCGAATCCGTGCTGGAGCTGATGTTTCGCCAGCACCATCTCGCCCATGAACGCTGGAGCCTGCCGCAGTTGCTTCAGCATCTGGCGCAAAGCACTGAGTTCTCGATCCAGGGCTACCCCGAAGCCAGGAGCGTGCTGTTCCAGCGGACGCTGGGCCGGACCGCCTTTGCAGTGTTTGATGCCCGCGGCCAGATGAGCCACGACCTCGCCGAGCCGATTCCCGGCGCACCTGCACTCGATCCCGAGCAAGGCCTGAAGATCGCGGTGCAGCGCCTGCTGGACGCGATGCAGGCATTCAGCGCCCACAAGGGGCCGTTCAAGCCACATTTCGCGTATGGCCAGCTGGACCGCGCCGAGTACCAGCGCGCCCATTTGATGCACCTGGCCAACCACTGGACACAGGTGCAGGCGCTGACGGCCACGGCCCAAGCCGCTGCGACCCCCGACAATCACTTCCATTCCAAGGAGACCCCGACATGACCATCAAGACCGCCATCGTCAACGGCGTGGCCAGCATCGAAATCGCCCGCCCCGAGAAGAAGAACGCGCTGACCTCGGACATGTACCAGCAGATGGCCGATGCGATCAACGCGGCCGCCACTGCCGGCGAGGTGCGTGCCGTGCTGATCTACGGCCAGCCCGGCATCTTCACCTCGGGCAACGACCTCGAGGACTTCATGGCCCGCCCGCGCTCGGGCGAGGACGCTCCGGTCTTCCAGTTCATGCGCGCGCTGCTGGGTTGCGACAAGCCGGTGATCGCGGCCGTGACCGGCGGCGCCATCGGCATCGGCACCACCATGCTGCTGCACTGCGATTTCGTTTTTGTCGCCGACGACGCTCGCCTGGCCATGCCCTTCGTCAGCCTGGGCCTGGTGCCTGAGTTCGCCTCCAGCCTGCTGGTGCCGCAGTTGATGGGCAACCGACGCGCTGCCGAGAAGTTGCTGCTGGGTGACCCCTTCACTGGCGAGCAGGCAGTGGAGTGCGGCATCGCCAACGCAGTGCTGCCGGCCGGCGAGGTCGTCAACCACGCGCGCCGCGTGGCCGAGCGCTTCAACAAACTCGCCCCCAGCGCGGTGCGCGAGAGCAAGCGCCTGATGCGCGCGCCGCAGGCACAGACCGTGCTGGCGACGATCAAGACCGAGGCCGAGATCTTCGGCGCTCGCCTGCGCAGCCCCGAGGCGATGGAGGCCTTTCAGGCCTTCTTCCAGAAGCGCCAGCCGGATTTCAGCAAGTTCGAGTAAGCCCTCGGCATGTTGCAGCTCGCGCGGATCGCGCTGGCGCCGCTGCTGCTGTGGCAGGGTGCGCGTGTGCGGCGCCAGGCCCTGCGCCTGCCCGAGGCCGAAGGCCAGCGGGCCGGTGTGACGGGCGAAGGCCTGCTGGTACTGCGCCTGCTGATCGTCGGCGATTCGTCCGGCGCTGGCGTTGGCGCGTCAAGCCAGGACGAGGCGCTGGCCGGCCACCTGAGCCGGGCCTTGTCGCGGCGCCTAGGCGGCATGGTGCGGTGGCAGGTGCTGGCCCGCAGCGGCCATACGACCGCTGATGCGCTCGAACACCTGCGCGTCAGCGAGATATTCCCGGCCGATGTGGTGGTGACGGCACTGGGCGTCAATGATGTGGTCGACCATTTGTCGCCCCGGCGCTGGCTGCACCAGCTCGACCAGATCGATGCCATGTTGCAGCAGCGCGCCGGCGCGCCGTATTTCACGCTGCACAGTGCGGTTCCGCCGATGCACAGCTTTCCGCTGCTGCCGCAGCCGCTGCGCTGGCTGATGGGGGCCCAAGCTCTGCGCATGAACCGCGCGCTGAGCCGACACCTGCTGTCCCAGCCCCGGCGCGGCATACAAGCGCTGCCTGCGCATCTGCATGGCAAGGCCGCTGTGCGCTTGATGGCGCGCGACGGCTTCCACCCCAATCCGGCTGGTTATGCGGCCTGGGCTGAGGCGTTGGCGGAGCGGCTGGTGAGGGAGTGGGGGAAGCGGCAGCGCCCCTAAGCCCTGCTGGCGGGCAGGCCTCGCATGCGCTGGATGTCGCGCTGCGGCGGGGCGCCAAACAAGCGGCTGTAGTCGCGGCTGAACTGCGAGGCGCTCTCGTAGCCCACGCGGGCCGCCGTGCTGCAGGCGTCCAGGGCGTGGTTCAGCATCAAGAGGCGTGCCTCCTGGAGGCGCAGCTGCTTCTGGTACTGCAGCGGGCTCATGCCGGCGAGATGGCGGAAGTGCAGCCGGAAGGTCGAGGGGCTCATGTGCACGCGCTCGGCCAGCTCGTCCATCATCACATCCTGGACGAAGTTCTGTTTCAGCCAGGCCATAGCCTGCGCGATCTGATGGCTGGGCGAGCCTGCAGCCACCAGCTGTCGCAGGTAGGGGCCGTGCGGGCCGCTGAGCAGGCGCACCAGGATCTCCTGCTGGATCAGTGGGGCCAGACTGGCGCACAACTGAGGCTCGTCGTGCAACCGGAGCAGGCGGACCATCGCGTCGAGCAGCGACCGGTCCAGTGGGCTCAGCGAGACGGCGCCGGGGGCTTGGTCGCGCGACAGCGCCGGCAGCGCCATCTGCGCGGCAAGTTGCACGATGTTGCGGGCATCGAGCTTGAGCATCAGGCCCAAAAAGGGCTCAGCCTGGTCGGCCATGGTGATCTGGGCGAGCACCGGCAGATCTACTGTCGTCAGCAAGGACTGACCCGGCCCGAGGTTCATCACGTGCTCGCCGAGCGTCACTTGCTTCGAACCCTGTGCGATGACGGCCAGGCCCAGCTCGTAGAAGCAAGGCAAGGGATCACTCCTGGCGCTGAGGCGGTGGACGCTCAGTGAGGTCACCGCGGTTGGGTGGCTGCCGTCATTTCGGGCAATCTTTCCGATCTCCTGGGCCAGGCGGGCAATGGTCATGGGTGTGGTGTTGTGCAGCAGCGGGGCAGAGGCAAAGCCACTGTAGCGCTGGCGCGAGAGGCAGCCGGCGGATCCGCTGACGAAACATCGGAATAGGCAAGACATGCGTCGAAATGGGCAAGCGCTTGCCGGGCCAGCCGGGGGACACTTGCCGGCACCGCCCCAAAGATGGAGAACCGAGCACCATGAGCACCCTCAACGTCAACGGCCGTGACCACGCGGTCGACGCCGACCCCGGCACCCCCATCCTCTGGGCCCTGCGCGACACGCTGGGCTTGACCGGCACGAAGTTCGGCTGCGGGGCGGCGCTGTGTGGCGCTTGCACCGTGCATCTGGATGGCCAGGCGATCCGCTCCTGCGTCACGCCGATCTCGGCGGCCGAGGGCAAGAAGATCCGCACCATCGAGGCCACCACCGATGGCAGCGATAAGGTCGGCGCGGCGGTGCATGCCGCCTGGGTCAAGCATGACGTGGCCCAGTGCGGCTACTGCCAGAGCGGGCAGGTCATGAGCGCGACGGCCTTTCTCAAATCGCTGCCGAAAGGCAAGAAGCCCACGGCCGCCGAGATCGACGGCGCGATGGCCGGCAATATCTGCCGCTGTGGCACTTATGCCCGCATCCGCGCCGCAGTGGCCGATGCGGCCAAGACCTTGGCCTGAAGGAGCATCCGCCATGTTGACCCACACTCCAGAAATGCCGCACGCGCTGCAACAGCTGCTGGACCGCGAGGCCGCCATCACCACTCTTGCACTGCCGCGCCGCAGCTTCCTGAAACTGGCCGGCGCGACAGCCGGCACAGGCCTGGTGCTCGGCGCATTCCCGCCACCGGCTGGTGCACAGGCCGCTGCGGCCGGACTGAAGCCGACGCAGCAACCTTCGGCCTTTGTGCAGATCGCGACGAACGGCGATGTCACCGTGACCATCAACCGGCTGGAGTTTGGCCAGGGCGTGCAGACCGGCCTGCCGATGATCCTGGCAGAGGAGCTAGATGCCGACTGGAGCCTTGTGCGCAGCCGCAACGGATCCAGCGACCCGGCCTATCTCGACCCGCTGTTCGGCCTGCACATGACCGGCGGCTCGAATTCGATCAAGAACAGCTACACGCAGTACCGCGAGCTCGGCGCCCGCGCACGTGCCATGCTGCTGAGCGCCGCTGCGCAGCGCTGGAACGTGGATGTAGCCACGCTGCGCACCCGGGCCGGCGAGGTCATCGCCGCTGACGGCCGCAAGCTGGGCTATGGTGCGCTGGCCGAGGCCGCTATGGCCCTGCCGGTGCCCGAACAGGTGAGGCTGAAGGACCCCAAGGACTTTCGCCTGATCGGCCGGCCGACGACGCGGCTGGACGCGCGCGCCAAGAGCAGCGGCCGGCAGGACTTCGGCATCGACACTCGCCTGCCCGGCCAGCTGACCGCCGTGGTCGCGCATCCGCCGGTGTTCGGCGCCCGGCTGCGCTCACTGGACGACAGCGCGGCACGCGCGATCAAGGGTGTCAAGGCGGTGCTGCGCATCCCGGGCGACCTGGGTGGCGAGGGCGTGGCCGTGGTGGCGGACGGCTACTGGCCGGCCAGGCAGGGACGTGAGGCGTTGAAACTGGATTGGGATGCGAGCAGCGTCGAAAAGGTCGACAGTGAGAAGCTGCTGACCCAGTACCGCGAGCTGGCGAATCAGCCCGGCGCGCGCGCTTTCGATGCCGACATGGCGCCACTGGCCACTGCGCCGCGCCAGATCGAGGCCGAGTTCATCTTCCCCTATCTGGCCCATGCGCCGATGGAGCCCTTGAACTGCACGGTTCGCCTCGGCAAAGATCGCGCCGAGCTGTGGGTCGGCACACAGTGTCCGGGGCTGGATGCCGCAGCGGCCGCCGGCGTGCTGGGGCTGAAGCCCGAACAGGTGACGATGCAGGTGCAGATGGCGGGCGGTGGCTTCGGCCGGCGCTTTGTCGGCTCCAGCGACTATGTGGTCGAGGCCTGCCACATTGCAAAGGCTGCCCGCGCCGCCGGCCTGGACGCGCCAATCCGCACGCTCTGGAGCCGCGAGGACGATATCAAAGGCGGCTACTACCGGCCTATGCATCTGCACCGCGCCCGCATCGGCTTCGATGAGCGGGGCAATGTACTGGCCTGGGACCATGTGCTGGTCGGCCAGTCCATTACCACGGGCACTGTGTTCGGGCAGTTCATGGTCAAGAACGGCATTGATGGCACGGCTACCGAAGGCCTGCGCGACCCCTATCCGGTGCCGATGCGGCTGACGGTGCACCACCCCAAGGTAAATGTGCCGGTGCTGTGGTGGCGCAGCGTGGGCTCGACGCACACCGCGTATGTCATGGAGACTCTGCTCGACGAGATTGCCCGAGCCACCAAGCAGGATCCGGTGGCCTATCGCTTGCGCCTCATTGGTGACAAGCATCCGCGCCACCGTGCTGCGCTGCAATTGGCTGTCGACAAGAGCGGCTATGGCAAGAAACAACTCACGGCCGGCCGCGCCTGGGGCGTGGCGGTGCACGAATCCTTCAGCACCGTGGTGGCCTACGTGGTGGAGGCGTCGGTGAAGGACGGGCAGCCGGTGCTGAACCGCGTCACCGCCGGCGTGCACTGCAATCTGGCGATCAACCCGCGCAGCATCGAAGCCCAGGTGCAGGGTGCGGCGCTGATGGGCTTGTCGATGTGCCTGCCCGGTGCGGCGATCACGCTGAAAGACGGCGTCGTCGAGCAGAGCAATTTCGGCGATTTCGCGGTGCCGCGCATTACCGATATGCCGCAGATCGCCGTGCACATCGTGCCCAGCGCCGAGCCGCCGACGGGCATGGGTGAACCTGGCCTGCCGCCGCTGGCGCCAGCCTTTGCCAATGCGATCGCGCGCCTGACCGGCAAGCCGCTGCGCGAGCTGCCCTTCAAGTTAGCCTGAACGCCACTCAAATCACATTGAGTTCCAAATAGGGGCGACCTGCCGCGATGCGCTTTGGTGTCAGCGGGCCCAGGTCCAGGCTGCGGTACTCGCCGTGTGCGATCCACTCGGCCAGGCCGCGGCCGACGCCCGGCGCATGCTGAAGGCCGTGACCCGAGAAGCCGCAGGCCAGCAGCAGGTTAGGGCAGGCGTCGAGTGGGCCGACCAGGCCGTTGTGGTCGAAGGCATTCATCTCGTAGTAGCCGGCCCAGGCGCGCTGCGGGCGCAGGCTCTCGAAGCCGGGCACGCGCGTTGCCAGTGCCGGCCATAGCCGCTCTTCGAACAGCCCGGGCTCGGGGTCCAGCGGCAGGCCGTCGGCATCTTCGCCCAGCGGCGGGCCGCCGCAGATGAACTGCCCTTCTCCCTCGGGCCGGAACCACAGCCCAGAGGGATCGATCACCAGCGGGCAGTCGGCGGCCGGTTCGGGCGTGCGAAAGGCGTAGACGCTGCGGCGCTTGCCGCTGACCGGCACGGCCAGGCCCGCGGTGCCGGCCAGCGCACCGGACCAGGCGCCGCAGGCCAGCACGTATAGGTCTGCTTGTAGCAGACCGCTGTCGGATTCGACACCGACCACGGCGCCACTGGCGTCGCGCCGCAGCGCGAGTGCCTCAGCGCTGAGGTACTGCACGCCCAGGGCCTGGGCCCGGCGCTTCAACGCCTGCAGCAGGCCCCAGCCGTCAAACCAGCCCTCGCCGCTGCGGCCCCAGGAGCCCAGTGCCAGGTCTTGCGTGGCCAGCCAGGGCCAGCGCTCGCTCAGCTGCGCCGGGGAGAGCAGGGCAATGTCGGCACCATGCACGGTCTGCAGCGCATTGAGCTCGCGCAGGTCATTGGCGCCAGCCGGGCTGGCCAGATAGAGATAGCCGCGCTCGACCAGTCCGGCTTCGGCGCCCGCTGCGCGCAGCACTTGCAGGCCATACTGCGACAGCGCGATGTTCAGCGGGGTCGAGAACTGCTGGCGTATCGACGCGGCCGATAGGGCCGAGGAGGCCTGCGCATAGCTCGGGTCGCGCTCCAGCACGCGGATATCGAAACCCGGCTCGGCGCCCAGATGGGCGGCGATGGCGCTGCCAATGGCGCCGCCGCCGAGGATCAGGACCTGGGTCTTCAAACTTGTTCGGCAAACACCCGGGGCTTGCCGTCGCGGTCGATCGCCACATAGGTCAGGTTTGCCTCGGTGACCTTGACCACCTGAGGGTTGGCCGGATTGCGCTCGGCCACCACCTCGACATGGACCGTGATCGAGGTGCGGCCGATGCGCTTGACCTGAGCATAAAAGCTCAGCAGGTCGCCAACCGAAACCGGCTGCTTGAAGATGAACTCGTTGACCGCGACCGTTGCGACCCGTCCGCGCGAGACCCGGCTTGGCAAGACCGAGCCGGCCAGGTCGACCTGGGCCATGATCCAGCCGCCGAAGATATCGCCGTTGGCATTGGCATCGGCCGGCATGGGCATCACTCGCAGCACCAACTCGCGCGGCATGCCGGGCTGGCTGCTGGGGGTGGCGTTGTTTTCAGGGGAAGGGCTTGAAGCGTGGCTCATGATGCATACCTGGGAAAATTGGACTCATTGTCGGCGACCGCCCGATGTCCAGCAAAAAACATGCGCACAAGCCTCTCGACCCCGGCCGCCAGCCCTGAGCCCGCCGCCGCACCGGCCATGCCCCGCTCTGACTGGGCGACGATTGCCAAGCTGCTGCCCTATCTGTGGCGCTACCGCTGGCGGGTCGGTTTGGCGCTGGGCTTCATGCTGGGCGCCAAGCTCAGCAATGTCGGCGTGCCGCTGCTGCTGAAACAACTGGTCGACAGTCTGTCGCTGAAGCCCGGCGATCCGCAGGCCCTGCTGGTGCTGCCGCTGGGCCTGCTGCTGGCCTACGGTGCGCTGCGCCTGATGACCTCGCTGTTCACCGAGTTGCGCGAGCTGATCTTCGCCAAGGCCACCGAGGGCACGGCGCGCAGCATCTCGCTGCAGGTGTTCCGTCATTTGCATGATCTGAGCCTGCGCTTTCACCTCGAGCGCCAGACCGGCGGCATGACGCGCGATATCGAGCGTGGAACGCGGGCCGTGCACTCGCTGATCTCGTACTCGCTCTACAGCATCGTGCCGACCCTGATCGAGGTGACCCTGGTGCTGGGCCTGCTGGCCGTCAAGTACGACATCTGGTTTGCCGGCATCACGATCGCTGCCCTGGTGCTCTATGTCAGCTTCACCGTGCTGGTGACCGAGTGGCGCACCAAGTTCCGCAAGCAGCTCAACGAGCTCGACTCGGTGGCGCACAGCAAGGCAATTGACTCACTGCTGAACTACGAGACGGTCAAGTACTTCAACAACGAGGACTTCGAGTCGCGCCGCTATGACGAGAGCCTGGAGAAGTTGCGCCGCGCGCAGCTGAAGTCGCAGTCCACGCTGTCACTGCTGAACACCGGCCAGCAGCTGATCATCGCGACCGCGCTGGTCGCGATGCTGTGGCGCGCGACCCAGGGTGTGGTGACTGGAACCATGACCCTAGGGGATCTGGTGATGGTCAATGCCTTCATGATCCAGCTCTACATCCCCTTGAATTTCCTCGGCGTGATTTACCGCGAGATCAAGCAAAGCCTGACCGATTTGGACAAGATGTTCACGCTGCTCGAGCGCGACCGCGAGGTGGCGGATGCGCCGGGCGCGCCGGCGCTGCGCATTGAAGGTGCGGGGGTACGTTTCGAGAATGTCAGCTTTGCCTACGAGGCCGCGCGACCCATTCTGAAGAACCTCAGCTTCGAGATTCCGGCCGGCAAGAAAGTGGCCGTGGTCGGCCCCAGCGGCTCGGGCAAGAGCACGCTGGCGCGCCTGCTCTACCGCTTCTACGACCTCGACGCAGGCCGCATCCTGATCGACGGCCAAGATGTGCGCGGCGTGAGTCAGGGCTCGCTGCGCCGCGCGATCGGCATCGTGCCTCAAGACACGGTGCTGTTCAACGACACGGTGGCCTACAACATCGCCTATGGCCGGCCCGGCGCCTCGCGCGAGGAGGTCGAGGGCGCGGCCCGCGCCGCCCATATCCACGACTTTATCGCGGCCACGCCCAAGGGCTACGAGACCATGGTCGGTGAGCGCGGGCTCAAGCTTAGCGGTGGCGAGAAGCAGCGGGTGGCGATCGCCCGCACCCTGCTGAAGAACCCGCCGATCCTGATCTTCGATGAGGCGACCTCGGCGCTGGACTCTCGCAATGAGCGGGCGATCCAGGCCGAGCTGGAGGCGGTGGGGCAGAACAAGACTGTGCTGGTGATCGCGCACCGACTCTCCACCGTGGTCGATGCGCATGAGATCCTGGTGATGGAGCAGGGCGCCATCATCGAGCGTGGCCATCACGAGGATCTGCTGGCGCGCGGCGGGCGCTATGCGCAAATGTGGCGCCTGCAGCAGTCCGGAGGTGTCGCTGCCGAGCAGCCGGCTTGAATGAAAACGACCCGCCGGGGAGGCGCGTTGCTGATCTAGGGCAGGCGTGGACCTCAAAGCGAGGGGCTGCGGCGCAGGGCTACACTGAACAGTGTGGAAACCAAATGGCTTGAAGATTTCGTCAGCCTGGCCGAGACCCGCAGCTTTTCGCGCTCGGCTCAGCACAGGCATGTGACTCAACCGGCGTTCTCGCGCCGCATCCAGGCGCTGGAGGCCTGGGCAGGGGTCGACCTGGTGGACCGCAGTTCCTACCCGACACGGCTGACCGCCGCCGGCGAGACCTTGCTGGGTCAGGCCGTCGAGATGCTGGGCAGCCTGCAGGCCACCCGCAATATGCTGCGCAGTCACCAGGCGGTGGGGCAGGACATGATCGAGTTCGCGGTGCCGCACTCGCTGGCCTTCAGCTTCTTTCCACACTGGCTGATGGACTTGCGCCAGCGCTTCGGCGCGGTCAAGAGCCGGCTCAATGCGCTGAATGTGCACGACGCGATGATGCAGCTCAGCGAGGGCAACTGCGATCTGCTGATCGTCTATCACCACCCCAGCCAGCCGCTGCAACTCGACCCCGAGCGCTACGAGATGGCCTCGCTGGGGCACGAGACCCTGGCCGCCTATGCCAAGGCCGATGCCCAGGGGCGGCCGCTGTTCGCTCTGCCCGGGCATCCGGGTCAGAAGATTCCGTTCCTAAGCTATGCCTCCGGAGCCTATCTGGGCCGGCTGGTCGAGCTGGTCGTCAAGGACTCGCCGACGGCACTGAACCTTGATTCGATTTACGAGACCGATATGGCCGAGGGCTTGAAGGCGATGGCGCTGGAAGGCCACGGCCTGGCCTTCCTGCCGGCCAGCTCGGTCAAGAAGGAACTCAAAGCCAAACGCTTGGTGCAGGCCACGGCAGCGGGCTCGTATGAGCTGAGCATGGAGCTGCGCATCTACCGCGAACGACCCGAGGCGGCGCGGCGCAGCAAGCCGGTGGCGCTGGCGCTGTGGGATTACCTGACGCAGCGAGGCTAAGAGTAAGGAACTAGGAAAAACCCTGAACGCTCATGTTTGTGCTGCATAACCGTGCGTGCATTCGGCATTGGGCGATCAGCGAACGCACCGTTAGAGTCCGGCCCTTCATCAGCGTGCTCGGCAAATAGTGGCTCAAATCTTGCTGCAGATGCGGCAGGAGGTCGGATATGCGTGAAACTCCGTACCCGGCGCTCGGCCGGTCCGTGATCTGCTTGGCGTTCTCGTAATGATTCTGAAAGAGGAGCTTCCATGAAAAAGACATTGCTTGTGTTGGCCGTCGTTGCCGGTTTTTCCATGTCGGCCCAAGCCGATACGCTGAAGAAGATCAAGGACAGCGGCGCCGTTACGATGGGCGTGCGCGAGTCCTCCGGCGCGCTGTCCTACACCCTGGGCGATGGCAAGTTTGTCGGCTACCACGTCGAGATCTGCCAGAAGGTGCTGGCCGATGTGCAGAAGTCCCTGGGCCTGGCCAAGCTGGACGTCAAGTACCAGCCGGTGACCTCGCAAAACCGCATCCCACTGGTGCAAAACGGAACCGTCGACATCGAGTGCGGCTCCACCACCAATAACGCGGCGCGCCAAAAGGACGTGGCCTTCGCAGTCACGACCTTCGTCGAGGAAGTGCGCATCGCCGTCAAGGCCAGTTCGGGCATCAGCTCGATCGCCCAGCTCAATGGCAAGAATGTCGCGACTACTACCGGCACGACCTCGGTCCAGACCCTGCGCAAAAACGAGCGCGCCACCGGTGTGGACTTCAAGGAAGTGTTCGGCAAGGACCACGCCGACAGCTTCCTGCTGCTGGAATCGGGCCGTGCAGACGCTTTCGTGATGGACGGCGCCATCCTGGCTGGCAATATCGCCAAGGCCAAGAACCCGGCGGACTTCAAGCTGGTGGGCGATGTGCTGTCTGTCGAGCCTATCGCGATCATGATCCGCAAGGATGACCCGGCCTTTAAGAAGGCAGTGGACGACAGCATCAAGGCGATGATGAAGTCTGGCGAGCTGGCCAAGCTGTGGACCAAGTGGTTCGAGCAGCCGATCCCGCCGTCCAACACCAAGGTCGGTATGCCGGCCAACGACAACACCAAGGCTGCCTGGGCCAACCCCAATGACAAGCCGATGGAAGACTACGCGAAGAAGTAAGCGCAAGGCCTGAGGGCATTAACACGGGGCCGCTCGGCGCAGTTCGGGCGGCCTCGATTTTTTGACGGAGGTAGCGGTGGCTACATGGGATTGGCAGGTGTTCTGCAAGGACACCATCGATGGGGAGATGGTGCCGCGCTGCTTTGGCAGCGGCGGCAGCATCACCTACCTGGACTGGCTGTTGTCGGCCTGGGGGTGGACGCTCAGCGTGGCCGTGTTGGCCCTGGTAGTGGCTTTGGTCGTCGGATCGGTGATGGGCATTCTGCGCACCACGCCGAGCAAGGCGCTGGTGGCCCTGGGCAATACCTGGACCGAGCTGTTCCGCAACATCCCACTGCTGGTGCAGGTCTTTCTCTGGTACCACGTGCTGCCTTCGCTGTTCACTCCGCTGCGTGAGGTGCCCAGCTTTGTGCTGGTGGTGTTCGCGCTGGGCTTCTTCACCTCGGCACGGATCGCCGAACAGGTCAAGGCCGGCATCCAGAGCCTGCCCACCGGCCAGCGCTATGCTGGCTTGGCGATGGGCTTCACGCTGCCCCAGACTTACCGGTATGTGCTGCTGCCGATGGCGTTTCGCATCGTTATCCCGCCGTTGACCAGCGAGAGCATGAATATCGTCAAGAACTCCTCGGTGGCGTTCGCGGTCTCGATCGCCGAGCTGACGATGTTCGCGATGCAGGCCCAGGAAGAAACCTCGCGCGGCATCGAGGTCTATCTGGCCGTGACCGGCCTGTATTTCGTCTCGGCCTTCGCCATCAACCGCATCGCGCTATTCATCGAGCAGCGCGTCCAGGTGCCCGGCATCCTCGGAGGTGGCCGATGAATCTCGATTTTTCCTTCCTCGACTGGAGCGTCGTCTCCAGCTTCATCATCAAGGGCCTGATCTTCAGTGTCGAGCTGACGCTGATTGCCACCTTTGGCGGAATCGTGCTGGGCACGCTGCTGGCGTTGATGCGCTTGTCGGGCAAGAAGTGGCTGGTGCTGCCGGCGGCCTTCTATGTCAACACCTTGCGCTCCATCCCGCTGGTGATGGTGATCCTGTGGTTCTTCCTGCTGATCCCTGCGGCCTTCTACGCTGCCGTCGGCGGCGACTGGGGCTCCAGCAACCGCGCCGAGCTGTCAGCCATCATTACCTTCACGGTATTTGAGGCCGCCTACTTCTCGGAGATCATGCGCGCTGGCATCCAGAGTGTCCCCAAGGGTCAGGTCTACGCCGGCTACGCGATGGGCATGAGCTATCGCCAGACCATGCAGCTGGTGGTGCTGCCCCAGGCCTTCCGCAATATGCTGCCGGTGCTGATGACACAGACCATCATCCTGTTCCAGGACACCTCGCTGGTCTATGCGATCGGCGCCTACGACCTGCTGAAGGGTTTCGAGATCGCCGGCAAGAACTTTAACCGGCCGGTCGAGACCTACCTGGTAGCCGCCGTCGTCTACTTCGTGATCTGTTTCAGCCTGTCGATGCTGGTGCGTCGGCTGCAGAAGAAGATCGCCATCATTCGCTAGAGAGCTTTGGCCATGATTGATATCAAGAACATCTCCAAGTGGTACGGCCCCTTCCAGGTGCTGACCGACTGCAGCACGACGATCAAGAAGGGCGATGTGGTCGTCGTCTGCGGCCCCTCGGGCTCGGGCAAGTCCACGCTGATCAAGACCGTCAACGCACTGGAGCCGATCCAGAAGGGCGACATCATTGTCGACGGCATCTCGATCTCCGACCCCAAGACAAACCTGCCCAAGCTGCGCGCCCGGGTTGGCATGGTGTTTCAGAATTTCGAGCTGTTTCCGCACCTCTCGATCACCGAGAACCTCACGATTGCCCAGATCAAGGTGCTCGGCCGCAGCCTCGATGACGCCAAGGCCCGCGGCCTGAAGATGCTGGACCGCGTGGGCCTCATCGCCCAAAAAGACAAGCACCCCGGCCAGCTGTCCGGCGGTCAGCAGCAGCGGGTCGCGATCGCGCGCGCGCTGTCGATGGACCCGATCGTGATGCTGTTCGACGAGCCGACCTCGGCGCTGGACCCCGAGATGGTCGGCGAGGTGCTGGACGTCATGGTGCAGCTGGCCAACGAGGGCATGACGATGATGTGCGTGACCCATGAGATGGGCTTCGCCAAGAAGGTCAGCGACCGCGTGATCTTCATGGACGCCGGCAAGATCGTCGAGGATTGCAGCAAGGACGATTTCTTCGGCAAGCCCGAGGAGCGCTCGCCGCGCGCCAAGGACTTCCTGGCGAAGATCTTGCAACACTGAGGAAGGCCAGGCGTGCATATTGCACGCCTGGCCAGCACACACCGCGCGCAGCGCGCCCAAGCCCCCGCCCCGTCATCGGCGCGGGGTTCTTTCTTGGGGACACTGAGCGCATGAATTTACTGCACACCCCCACCCTGATGCTGGTGCTGCTGCTGGGGCATGGCCTGCTGGCCGTGGAGATCCTGCTGGCCGAGCGTCGCCTGGTGGCGCGCGAGGCCCTGCGCCGCTGGGCCGTGGCCGCGGGCCTGCTGGTGCCCGGTCTGGGCCTGCTGGGCGCGCGCCTGTGGTTGCCCGAGGCGCTGTGTGTGGTCGCGGGCAACGTGCTGGTGCTGCTGGCCAGCCTCTTCATCGCCGACGCCATGCACCGCTTCGTGCGCGCCCGGCCGCTGCCGCCGCGCCTGTGGCGCGCTCTGGCGCTCAGCCTTCCGGCCCTGCTGCTGCTGGTGCCGCTCACGCCTCCGCAGCGGGTGCTGGCCATGTCCGTGCTGTTGCTGGCCGCGCCCGCCTGGTGTGTGTGGCTGTGGTGGTGCGATCGCGCACGCCTGGAGGCCTCGCTGCGCAGCGTGGCTCTGATGCAGCTGCTGAGTCTGCTGGTGCTGCTGGCCCGCATCGCCCATGTGCTGATGGAGCCCGGGGCCTACCAGGATCTGGCCTTAGGCAATACCGTGCAGGGCCTGCTGCTGCTGGTCAGCGCTCTGAGCATGCTGGGTGCGGGGTTTGGCTTCGTGCTGGCCTGCTCGGAACGCGCCGCGCGCCTGCTGCGCGCCCAGGCTGACCATGACGATCTCACCGGCGCGCTCAACCGCAGAGCTGCCGAGCTGCAGCTTGAGCATGCGCTGGCGCGCCTGCGCCGCGAGGGCGGCAGTCTTGCTTTCGTGCTGGTTGATCTGGACCACTTCAAGCAGGTCAACGACCGCCACGGCCATGCCGTGGGCGATGCGGTGCTGCAGGCCTTCGTGGCCCGGCTCAAGGCGCGGCTGCGCGCCTCGGATGCGGTGGCCCGCTACGGCGGCGAGGAATTCGCCCTGCTGCTGCAGGGCGCGGATGCGGTGGCGGCTCTGGCCCTGGCCGAGCAGCTGCGCGAGGCGGTGCAGGACCTGCGCGTGCCCGACGGGCGCGGGGGGCAGGTCAGTGTCACGCTCTCGGCCGGCGTGGCCCTGGGTGAGGGCGCGGCCACGCCTCAGGGCCTGTACCGCGCTGCCGACGCGGCGCTTTATGCGGCCAAGCGCGGCGGCCGCAACCGCGTGCACCTGGCCAACGAGTGCCCGGCCTGATCAGGGCTCGATGGCCGCACCCGCCACGGTCTCGCCTGCGGCGATGGTGCCTATCAGCGTGGCCTTGCCGTTTGCCAGATCGATGCGGTACCAGCGCGAAACGCTGCCCTGGCTCACCGCGGCATAGGCAACGTTGGACAGGTCCGAGATGTCCAGTGTGGCGCGGGCGAAGTCGCCGATACCCAGCGAGCCCACGGTGTACAGGCGCCCGGTATTGGGCGAGACCATGGGCTGCACACCTTCCTTCGTGCCCTGGTGCACCAGCGTGCCCAGCTTGCCGTCCAGCGCGTAGTTGGTCGTGATCTTCTCGTTGTCCTTGTTGTAGGTGTAGCCGGCCGCGACGAGGGCGGCCGCCTTGCCTGCGTTGGCGTCGGCGGCGTCATAGGCCAGCCGGCCGTCGAATTGCAGGCCCGCCTGGTCCGCATTGCCATCGACCACCGCGCCGGTGTCGGGGTGCAGGCGCAGATTGAAGCCGGCGTCGTTGACGACGCGGATGCGGTCCACGGTCGGGTTGAAGTCGAAACCCCATTCGGCGGCACCCTCGCGCGGCAGGGCTGCCGGCGTGCCAATGCGGCTGGCGCTGCCGTCGGCGGTGTTGATGCGGTAGAGCTGGCCGCTGTCGCCCATGGCGAACAGCTGGCCCTTGGCGACTCGGTAATCGATACCCAGCAGCCGCTCCTCGGCGCCCAGGCCGCTCAGTGCCTTGCTGCTGAGGATCTTCTGCGGCTGGCCGGCGTTGAACTGAATCAGCCGGTTGCTCGCAGTCACCGCATAGATCATCTCCTTGGCCGGCGGCCCAACGGTTTCAGTGCTGGCGCAGGCGGCGAGCAGGCTGGCGGCGATCAGGGACAGGGCGTGACGGGACATGGCTTCTCCGTGCTGTGGGGGTCATCGATTGTTGGTGAGCGCCGTCGCCACTGTCCAGGGAATAGCGGGGGCTTCCCGCGGGATTTCCGCCGGGTGACGGGTGCGACAATGCCGGCCCATGAGTACCGCCACCCCCACCCAGCTGAGCCTGATCCGCCCCGACGACTGGCATGTGCACCTGCGCGACGAGGCCGCGATGCAAAGCGTCGTGCCGCACACCGCGCTTCAGTTCGCCCGCGCCATCGTGATGCCAAATCTGCGCCCGCCGATCACGACGGCCGCCCAGGCCCAGGCCTACCGCCAGCGCATTCTCGCGGCCGTGCCGCAAGGCCTGAAGTTCGAGCCGCTGATGACGCTGTACCTGACCGACCTGACCCCGGTCGACGAAATCAAGCGCGCCAAGGACGCCGGTGTTGTCGCGCTCAAGCTCTACCCGGCCGGCGCCACGACCAATAGCGATGCGGGCGTCACCGACATCAAGAAGACCTACAAAACGCTGGAGGCGATGCAGCGCGAGGGTCTCTTGCTGCTGGTGCATGGCGAGGTGACCGACCCGGACATCGATGTGTTCGATCGGGAGGCCGTCTTCATCGACCGTGTGATGACCCCGCTGCGCCGCGATATGCCCGAGCTGAAGGTGGTGTTCGAGCACATCACGACCAAGGAGGCCGCCCAGTACGTGGCCGGTGCCGACGCTTACACGGCCGCGACCCTGACCCCCCAGCACCTGCTCTACAACCGTAACGCCATCTTCACCGGTGGCCTGCGCCCGCATTACTACTGTCTGCCTGTGCTCAAGCGCGAGGAGCACCGCCTGGCCCTGATACGGGCAGCGACGTCGGGCAGCACGAAATTCTTCCTCGGCACCGACAGTGCTCCGCACGCCTCGGTGATGAAGGAAAACTCGGTCTGCGGCGCCGGCTGCTTCACCGCGATGTGCGCGCTGGAGCTTTATGCCGAGGCCTTCGAGGCTATGGGCGCGCTCGACAAGCTGGAGGCATTCGCCAGCTTCAACGGAGCCGACTTCTACGGGTTGCCGCGCAATACCGAGCGTGTCACGCTGCGCAAGCAGGACTGGACCCTGCCCGACAGCGTGCCCTTCGGCCAGGCGCGACTCAAACCCTTGCGCGGCGGCGAGGCGCTGGGCTGGAAACTACTCTGACAGCACGGCTTCCTGGCTGCAAACCGGCTAGCATGGCCGGCGACGCAACGAGGAGGGAAGTGACTTGCGCAAACTCTTGATCGTGGCCGGCCTGCTGCTGCAGACCCTGGCCCAGCCGCTGCTGGCTCAGCCGCAGCCGGCACCCACCCCCCCGGCAGCAGCCGCCAGCGCGCCGGCGGCTGCGGTCTCGGCTACCGCCCGGCGCATCTACGAGCGGGCCCGTGGCCAGCTGCTTCAAATCCGCACCCTGCTGAAGAATCAGGACAGTCAGGCCTCGGTTGGTTCGGGCTTTCTGGTCAGCGAGGCTGGCCATGTGATTACCAACTATCACGTGGTCAGCCAGGCCGCGCTGGAGCCCGAGCGCTACCGGCTGCGCTACGCCGGCACCGAGGGCCAGGCGGGCGAGCTGGAGCTGCTGGACTTCGATGTGCGGCGCGATCTGGCGCTGCTGCGTGTGGTCGGGGCTGGGCTCAAGAATGCCGGCGCACTGAGCTTTCGCCCACTGGACGAGCCGCTGTCCAAGGGCGACCGCATCTACTCGATGGGCAATCCGCATGACGTTGCTTTCGCCGTGGTCGAGGGGACGTACAACGGCCTGGTCGAGCGCAGCTTCGATGCGCTGATCTACTACTCGGGCAGCATCAACTCGGGCATGAGCGGCGGCCCGGTGCTGGACGAGGACGGCCGGGTCGTCGGCATCAATGTTTCGGCGATGTTCTTCGCTCAGCAGATGAGCTTTCTGGTGCCGGCCGAGTTTGCGCTGCGCCTGTTCGAGCGCAGCCGCGCGAGCAAGCCGCTGGCTGGCCCGGCCTGGCCGCGTCTGCGCGAGCAGCTGATGGCCTATCAGGATGAGCTGGTGACCCGCTTCATCGCCCAGCCCTGGCGCGGCGCCGACCATGTGCGCTACCGTCTACCGGTGCCGCAGGAGCAGTTCATGCGCTGCTGGGGGCGCGGCACCCCGGCCGACAGCAAGGGCCTGGACTTCCAGCGCTCGCAGTGCCGGATGGAGCATGCGATCTTCATCAATGGCGCGCTGCAGACCGGCTATCTGGACATCTCGCACGAGGCCTATGACGGCGCCAAGCTCGGCGCCCTGCGTTTTGCCAAGCAGTATTCGGGGAGTTTTCGCAACGAGAACCTGGGCCGCTCCAACAAGCAGCGCACCGCGCCGCATTGCCGCGAGGAGTTCATCCAAAAGGACGTCAAGGAGGGGCCACCGCTGCGCGCGGTGATCTGCCTGAGCGCCTACCGCAAGCTGGCCGGCCTGCATGATCTGAGCGTGCTCGTGACCACGGTGGACGGCGCGACCGAGGGGGCTCTTGGCCGTTTCGATGCCCGCGGCATCAGCTTTGACAACGCGCTCAAGCTGAGCGCCCATTACCTCGGAGGCTTCGGATGGACGCGCGCGCAGCAGCAGTGATCGAGGTGCTGGGCCGCGACGGCCAGGTGCGCGCCACCCACAAGCTGCAGGCCTGGCCGGTCTCGATCGGCCGCTCGCCGGATTGCGACATCGTGCTGGACGATAGCCACCTGGCCGCCACCCATGCAAGGTTGAGCCTGGACGAATCCGGCCCGCAGCTGGCCCTGCTGCCCAGCCTGAATGGCGGCCAGCTGGGCCGGCGGCGGCTGGTGCCCGGTGAGTCGGTGGCCCTGGGGGCCGGCGCGGTATTCCAGCTTGGCGCTACCCAGTTGCGCCTGCGCCGCAGCAGCGATGCGCTGACGCCGGAGCAGCCGCTGCTGCTGGCCGCCGGTGCGCCGCCGCTGCGCTGGCTGGCGGGCCTGCTGCTGCTGTGGCTGGGCGCGCTGTGGCTGGACCAGTGGAGCTCGCTGAACCCGGGCTCGCCCTGGATTGACTACGCCGGCGCCATCCTGATGCCGCTGGGCCTGCTGCTGAGCTGGGCCGCGCTCTGGGCTCTGGTGACCCAGCTGTTCCAGCACCGCTTCCCCTTCGCCAGCCATGTGTGGCGGGCCCTGGTCGGCGTGGCGCTGATGAGCATGGCGGGCGCGCTGCTGCCCTTGCTGGCCTACGCGTTCTCGCTGCGCCAGCTGCTGCCGCTGGAAGGGCTGATCCTGCCGCTGGGGCTGGCGGGCCTTGTGTACTGGCATGCCAGCCTGGTCTGGCCGCGCGGCAGGCGTGCGCTGGCCTTCGGCGTGCTGGGCTTTCTGGTCTGCTCGCAGGCCCTGCTGGTGGCCAGGCGTCTGGACCAGCAGCACTGGTTCGGCCCACCGTATCTGAGCGCGCTGCCGCCGCCGGCGCTACGCCTGGTCGCCCCCCAGCCGCCCGAAGCACTGATCGATTCGCTGCGGCCGCTGGAAGCCGAGCTGGCCCGCCAGGCCAAGAAGGACGACGAGGAGCAAGCCGAAGACGGCGGGGACTGAAGCGCGCTCAGCCTTTCAGGCCAGCGTGCGCAGCGCCAGCTCCTGCATCGCATCGGCTGCGGCCGATGTGCGTGAGGCCCGGCTGCGCATCAGCGCCACGGCCATCGTGGGCAGCGGTGGCAGGCCCTGCTTGTCGCCGAGGATCTGCAGGCCCGGCGGCACGCTGCAGCGCGTCAGCACGGCCACCGCCAGCCCGCTCTCGACCGCTGCCAGCTGGCCCGCCAGGCTCGCGCTGTTGTATGCGATGCGATGGCTGCGCCGCTGGGCGTTCAGCGCCGCCAGCGCATCGCGGCGCGCCATGCTGCCGCTCTCGTAGACCGCTACCGGTAGCGGCTCACGCCGCCAGGCCTCATGCTGGGCGGCTCCGACCCAGACCAGGGGCTCGTCGAACAGATGGGTGCCACGGCCGGGTTTGTCCTGCGAGACCAGGGCCAGATCGAGCTCACCGCGCTGCACCTGCGGGATCAGCGCGGTCGACTGCTCGCAGGCCAGCTCGATCTCGACCCCGGCATGGCGGTTGGCGAAGCTGCGCAGCAGCGGCGTCAGATAGCTGGCCGCATAGTCGTCGGGCACGCCCAAGCGCAGCCGTCCTGCCAGCTGCGGGCCGTGCAGCGCGGTCAGTGCCTCGCCATGCAGCTCCAGCATGCGGCGCGCAAAAACCAGCAGCTCCTGGCCGCTAGGTGTCAGCTCCAGATGGCGCGGGCCGCGCAGCAGCACCGGTCGACCGACGGCCTCTTCCAGCTTGCGCAGCTGCATGCTGACGGCCGATTGCGAGCGGTGCAGCAGCGGCGCGGCGGCCGATAGCGAGCCGGCGTCGACCACCGCGACAAAAGCGCGCAGCCAGTCCAGTTGCAGATCCCGCATCCCTTGCTCCAGCTATTCGATAAACGAATGGTAGCCAGCAAAACTATCCGCTTCACAGGATTTTCGTGCTGACCGAGCATTCCGGCATGACTGCATCAACACTCGCTCCCGTATCGACTGCCTCCCGCGAACAACGCCAGGGTCAGGCATTGATGCTGGCCGGCGGACTGCTGTTGGGCACGCTGGGCGTGTTTCTGGAGGAGGCTGGCCAGGATCCGCTGACGGCGGTCTGGTTCCGCTGCGCGTTTGGCGGCCTGGCCTTGCTGGCCTGGGGGCTGATCAGCGCTCGCCTGGGCGAGCTGTGGCTGGCGCGGCGTGGGCTGCTGGCTGCGGTGGCGGCCGGCCTGCTGATGCTGCTGAATTGGGGCCTGTTCTTCGCGGCGATCGAGCGCACGTCGATCGCTGTGGCCACCGTGGTCTTCCATGTGCAGCCGCTGCTGGTGATGGCCTTCGGCGTGTTGTTCCTGCGCGAGCCCTTCAGCCGCCGGCAGGGGGTGGCGGCGCTGCTGGCCCTGCTGGGCCTGGCGCTTGCCGCCGGCCTGACGAACCAGCTGCAGGCGCTCGACCGCGCCTATGTCTGGGGCCTGCTGATGTGTCTGGGCGGCTCGCTCAGCTATGCGGCCGTGACCCTGATCGCGAAGTCCGTACGCGGGGTCAGCTCTTTCGCGCTGGCCTGGTGGCAGTGCGCGGTCGGGAGCCTCGCCTTGCTGGCCTGGCCGCTGAGCCAGGGCTGGCCGGCCTGGGGGGCGGCCTGGGGTTGGCTGGCTGGTCTGGGTCTGATCCACACCGGTCTCGCCTATGTGCTGCTCTATGCCGGCATCAACCGACTGCCGGCCGGCCGTATCGCGGTGCTGCAGTTCGTATATCCGGCGGCGGCGGTGCTGGTCGACTGGGCCGTCTATGGGCGCTCGCTGAGCCCGCTCCAACTGCTGGGAGTCGCGATGATGGCAGCCGCCATCGCGAGCCTGAAGCGATGAACGATAATACGGTCGTGAAGCAAGCCAGACCGCCGCTGGCCCGATCAGGGAAACCTGGGGCTGGAGGAAGGTCCGGACTGCATAGAGCGGCGTAGCAGCTAACGGCTGTCCGGCGTGAGCCGAGGATCAGAGCAACAGAGACGAGTCGATCAAACGTGCGGGGTGCATGCCCTGCGGGACCATGAGCGCAGCCCATGGGATCGGGTGAAACGGGCAATCTCTACGCGCAGCAACACCAAGTAGGCCAGTATCGAGGCGGCTCGCTGAGCTGGCGGGTAGGTGGCACCGAGCCGGGCAGTGATGCCCGGCCCAGAGGAATGGCGGTCACAGGACCCGGCCCGCAAGGGTCAGGTTTTGCACAGAATCCGGCCTATCGGCTTGCTTCACTCTTTTCATTGCCGCTGAGCAAGGCCTCGATGGTCTGCTGCACCGCCAGCGCCTCGGCATAGCCGGGCAGGCTGTGCGAGCGGCCCTCGATCAGCGCCACCCATTGGTCCAACTGGTCGGCCTGGCTGCTGGCCCGAAGGGCGTCGGAAGAACCCAGCGGCTGCCAGCCCTCGCTGCGGCGCTGCTGGGTGACTCCGAACCACTCGCGCAGCTCGATCTCGCCCTCGCTGGCGCGCCACAGCATGCGGTTGTGATCGGGCACCGACACATCGCTGGCCACCCGGGCGGCGATGCGGATGGGCACGCCGGCCGCTTTGAGGCAGGCGCTAAGTGCGGTCTCGGCGCTGCGGCCGTCGCCGGGGTAGTCGACCTGACTGTCCAGCACCTCGGCATGGCCCAGCACGCGCTGCAGCACGAAGACGAAGTGCGACAGCACCTCGCGAGTGAAGCCGCCTTCCTCACGTTCGGCCAGCCAGGCACCGGCGCCGGCCTGCCAAGGGCGCGGCCAGGCGGCGAAAGCCACTTCGAGGTCGATCGAGCTCAGCGGGCCCAGCGGTAGCCGGGAGGCCGCGCCAAAGGCCAGTTGCAGTGCGCCCAGGCCCGGCGCCGAGGCCAGCGAGAAGTTCACCGCAGCACGCTGCTTTTCGCGGGCGATGCGGGCGATGACCTCGTTTGCGGCGGGGAAGTCCACCGTCAGCGGCTTTTCGCAGAACACCGCCAGGCCGGCATCGAACGCTAGATGTGACAGGCTCATGTGCGCGGCAGGCGGTGTCGCGATGTACAGGCTGTGCAGGCCGGGTGTGGAGATCAGTTGCTCCGCACTGGCGGCGGGCTTGAGCTGCGGGTAGGTGGCCAGGGTCTGAGAAATGGCCGCCGGATTGGCATCCCAGACCCACGCGGCTTTCAGCCGCTGATGGCTGGACAGCCGAGCCAGCATGCGCTGGCCCATCACGCCCAGGCCGATGATGCCGATGTTCAAGGGTTCCGTCATTGTTCCGTCATGCCATAGCCACAGGAGTGCCGAGTTTAGAGGGCGCCGCTACACTGCGGCCCTGCCCATCAGACCTGCCGACCGAGCGGGCGTGTAGCGCACAAAACCCCGATGAATCCCGATGCCAGCACCCTTTGGCGCGCACCGCGCTGGGCTCTTGCCGTCCTGCTGGCCTGTCTGGGCATGGTGGGGCCGTTTTCGATCGACACCTATCTGCCGGCCTTCTCAGGCATTGCGCAGGCGCTGAATGCGACGCCGGTGGAGATGCAGCAGACCCTGTCCAGCTATCTGCTGGGCTTTGCTGTGATGAATCTGTTCCATGGCGCGCTGTCCGACAGCTTCGGCCGCCGCCCAGTGGTGCTGTGGGGCATGGTGGTGTTCACCTTGGCCTCGCTGGGCTGCGCGCTGGCAGGCACGATAGGCCAACTGGTGTTCTGGCGCACCGTGCAGGGTATGTCCGCCGGCGCCGGCGTCGTGGTCTCGCGGGCCATCATCCGCGATATGTTCCCGCCCTCTGAAGCGCAGCGGGTGATGTCCCAGGTCACGATCTTCTTTGGCATCGCGCCGGCGATCGCGCCGATGGTGGGCGGCTTTTTGTTCGTCCATGCCGACTGGCACTCAATCTTCTGGTTCTTGGTGCTGGTTGGCGCAGCCCTGGTGGTAGCGAACTGGCGACTGTTGCCCGAGACCCTGCATCAGGACCAGAAGCAGCCCTTTCATGTCGGTTCGTTGATGCGCGGCTACCGGCAGATGTGCACCAACCGGCGCTTTCTGCTCCTGGCCCTGGCCAGTGGCATCCCGTTCAACGGCATGTTCCTCTATGTTTTGGCGGCCCCGGTTTTTCTCGGCGAGCACCTGCATCTGGCGCCGACCCAGTTCTTCTGGTTCTTCTGCTTCTCGATCGGCGGCATCATGGGTGGCGCCTGGATGAGCGGCCGGCTGGCCGGCAAGATCAAGCCACGCCACCAGATCCGCCACGGCTTCGTGATCATGCTGCTGGTCTCGGTGCTGAACGTGACGCTGAACCTGCTGCTGGAACCCAGCCCCTTCTGGGCCCTGCCGGTGATCGCGGCTTTTGCCTTCGGCTGGGCACTGATGGTGCCGGTCGTGACGCTGATGGTTCTGGACCAGGCGCCGGACCGGCGTGGCATGGCTTCCTCGTTACAGGCATGCATTGGCAGCGCGGCCAATGGCCTGGTGGCCGGCGTCGTCGTGCCGCTGGTGATGCACTCGACCGTGGCGCTGGCGCTGGCCTCGATGTGCATGATGGGTATCGGCTTGGTGGCCTGGATCAAGGTCAAGCCGCAGATGTATTGAGACCCGGAGGCCCCCTGCAGACTCAAGACTGACGCCAGCCGGCCGATGATGACGGGGTGGGGGGCCGCATGGGCGGCGCCGGAAGAAGTCATGTTGTCATCGATACGGGCGCTTTCGCCCAGCCATGCTTGTCTGTTGATGCTGCTGTTCGTCGCCTCAGCCGCCGTTGCCCAGGGCCGGCCTGCGGCCATGAGCACGAGTAAACCGCCGAAGCCGCCGGTGGCGGCGGCCGTCATCGACCCGGCGGCCAGCGACGAGTCGGCTGACACGCTGCGCCAGCGTCTGGCCGAGCGGCTGACTTCGAAGACCGAGCCCATCGCAGCGCCCAAAGCGCGCAGCCGCGTCGACGAGCGCGGCACCAGGCCTGCGCCGGCCAAGATGGCCGCGCAGATCCACTGGGCCTACGGCGGGGAGGGTGCGCCCGAGCATTGGGGCGGGCTCAAGCCCGAGTACCGCCTCTGCGCCATCGGTACGCGCCAGAGCCCGATCGACATCCGCGACGGCATCCGGGTCGATCTGGAGCCCATTGAGTTCGACTACAAGCCCAGCAGCTTCGCCGTGCTGGACACCGGCCACACGGTGCAGGTCAATATCGCGCCGGGCAACTTCCTGCAGGTGATGGGGCGACGCTTCGAGCTGCAGCAGTTCCACTTCCACCGGCCCAGCGAGGAGCGTATCAACGGCCAACAGTTCGATATGGTGGCCCATCTGGTGCACAAAGACGCCGAGGGCCGGCTCGCGGTGCTGGCCGTGCTGCTGGAGCGAGGCCCCATCCACCAAGCGCAGCCGCTGGTGCAGACCGTCTGGAACAATCTGCCGCTGGAAAAACATGAGGCGCAGCCGGGGCCCGGAACGCTGAACCTACTGCAACTGCTGCCCGAGGACCGCGCCTACTACACCTATATGGGCTCGCTGACGACGCCGCCCTGCAGCGAGGGCGTGCTGTGGATGGTGATGCGCCAGCCGGTGCAGCTGTCGGGCGAGCAAATCGAGATCTTTGCCAAGCTCTACCCAATGAATGCCCGCCCGCTGCAGAAGGACTCGGGCCGGCTCATCAAGCAAAGCCGCTAGCCCTCAGTTCGTCGGTGTGGCCTGCTTGCTGAGCCACAGCCGCAAGGTGGCGAACAGCTGCTCGGCGACCACCGGCTTGGCCACGTGGTCGTTCATGCCGGCGTCCAGGCAGCGCTGGCGCTCCTCGGCGAAGGCGTTGGCCGTCATCGCCAAGATGGGCAGATCGCGGCCGCGGGCGCTGCGGCGTATCGTGCGGGTCGCATCCAGCCCGTCCATGACAGGCATCTGCACATCCATCAGCACCAGCGCATAGTCCTGCCGCTCCACCATGTCCACCGCCTGCTGGCCGTCCTCGGCCACATCGACCTGCAGACCGGCGCTGGACAGCAGGGCCACCGCGACCTCCTGATTGACCGCGTTATCCTCGGCCAGCAGCACGCGGGTGCCGGCGAAGGACTTCTGCAGATCCTGCGCCACCTGGTTGCGGCTCAGTGGCAGCGGCAGCCGGGCCCGGCCCTCAAACTTCTCCACCAGCACGGTGAACCAGAACAGGCTGCCGGCCCCAGCTGCGCTCTCGACCCCGACCTCGCCATGCATCAGCCGGGCCAGGCGCCGGCAGATCGCCAGGCCCAGGCCGGTGCCCCCGTAGCGGCGCGTGGTCGAGCTGTCCGCCTGCTCGAAATCCTGAAACAGGCGCTGCTGCACATCTTCGGCGATGCCGATGCCGCTGTCACGCACCTCGAAACGCAACTGCACCGAGTTGCCTGACTCCTGAGCCACCTTGGCACTCAGTCGCACAAAACCATGGTCGGTGAACTTGACCGCATTGCCGGCGAAATTCAGTAGCACCTCGGCAATGCGTTGCGCATCGCCCAGTAGCGGGCGGGCTGCCAGCGCAGGGTCGAGCTCGAGTTCGACCTTCAGCCGCTTCTCAGCCGCGCGCTGCGCCAGCATGCTGGAGATGCCGTCCATCACCTGGCCGACGGTGAACTCGGCGCGGTCCAGCTGCAGTTTGCCGGCCTCGATCTTGGAGAAGTCCAGCACATTGTTGATGACGCTGAGCAGATGCTCGGCGGCGTCGGCCACCTTGCGCAGCCGCTCCTGCTGCTCGGGCTCGACGACATCACGTCGCACCAAATAGGTCAGGCCGATGATGGCATTCATCGGTGTGCGGATCTCGTGGCTCATATTGGCCAAGAAGGCGCTCTTGGCCAGGCTGGCGGCCTGGGCGGCCTGCGTGGCCTCGGCCAGCTCGGCGGTGCGCGCCTGCACCAGCTCTTCCAGATGATGGCGGTAGCGCTCTAGCTCCAGTGCATCGCGGCGCTGGCGCGAGATGTCGGTCAGAAATCCGTGCCACAGCACGCCGGAGCCGTCCTGCCCTTCCTCGCGCTGCGCGATCGCATTGCCGTACAGCCAGCGCTCGCTGCCGTCGGGGTGGTGAGTGCGGAACTCCTGCTGCCAGGGCGTCAGATGGCGGGCCGAGGCGAGCAGCGAGTCCATCACCGGCTTGCGGTCCTCGGCATGCAGCTGACCGAACCAGGCGCTGGCATCCTCGGCCAGCTCGTTGGCGCTAAGGCGGAAGTAGTCCTTGACCGCCTCGCTGACATAAGCGAACGCGAACTCGCCATTGCCGCGCAGGCGCAGCTGATAGACGACGCCCGGTACGGTCTCGGCCATGCCGCGCAGCCGGTTGATCAGGTCGCGTTGCGACTCGAACTGCTGCTGCAGCGCGTCGCGCATATGTTCCAGATGCCCGCCCAGGCGGCCGATCTCGTCATCGCGCTCGCGCTTGAGCCGAGCCGCGAAGCGCCCGGCCGCCAGATCGTTGGCGAAGCCGCCGAGCTCGCGCAGCGGCCGCATCACGCGGGAGTTCAGCAGCGCCAGGATCAGCGCCAGCGAGATCAGCAGCTGGCCGCCAACAGTGGCTCCGTACAGCCAGCGCTGGCGCGCCAGCGCGGCGCTCGCCAGATGGTCGTCCAGCTCGATCTGGATGTGGCCGATGCGGGCGCTGCCGCGATAAATCTCGCGCTCGCCCTGGTAGAGCTGGCCTTTCTGGCGCTCCGGGAAGCGCATTTCGATGAAGGGCACACCTTGCGAGGCATCGCTGACTCGAACCCGGACCACCTCGGGTGACTTCATGATGGCCGACACCACCTCGCGGGCGGCCACTGCGTCCAGGTTCCAAAGCAGCTCGGGCAGGCTGGAGGCCAGCACATCGAGCTTGGCCTGCAGCTCTCGCTGCTGGATCTGCTCAGCCTGCTGCGGTTCGCGCAGACCGATCAGGATGCCACCGATGATCAGCGCCGGCAGCAGCAGGCCGATGCTGGCGCCCATCGCAATGGCGACAAACAGCGAGCTGGAAGCTTTGCGGCTCAATATGACCTCGAACACGTCCTGTGCAGGGATGCGTCCGACTGTAACCCCGGCCCAGGCCCACGAAAGCCGGATCTGTGCCGGCAAAGCGCTACAAACTACACGCCGGTCGCAGCCGGCTCCCGGTTCAGGCAGCGCGCCTGAGTTGGGTGCGGCCGCCCAAGGTGTGGCGGAACAGGTCCTTGGGGTCGTCGGCCGGCGGTACCAGCTCGACCTCCTGGCCGATACCGAGCTCCTGGGCCAGGCGGTAGACCAGACGCAGCGCCGTGTAGTCTTCCAGCGCGAAGCCCACCGAGTCGAACACCGTTACTTGCTCGCGGCTCTGACGTCCTTCGGTCTGACCGGCCAGTACACGCCACAGATCAATCACAGGATGGTCGGCCGGCAGCTGCTGGATATCGCCCTCAATGCGGGTCTGCGGCTCGTACTCGACGAAGATGCGGGCGGCACGCAACACGTCGGCATGCAGCTCGGTCTTGCCGGGGCAGTCGCCACCGACGCCGTTGATGTGCATACCGGGCTCGATCATCTCGGGCGTGATGATGGTGGCGCGGGTCTTGTCAGCCGTCACCGTCGTGACGATGTCGGCGCCGCGAACCGCCTCTGCCACCGAGGCCGCACGGCGGATCTTCAGCGCCGGGAAGGCGGCCAGATTGCGCTCGAGCTTGACGGTGGCGGCCGTGTCGATGTCATAGGCGACGACCTCATTGATGCCCAGTTGGGTGTGGAAGGCCAGGGCCTGGAACTCGCTTTGCGCGCCATTGCCGATCAGTGCCATACGGCGCGAGTCGGGCCGTGCCAGCGCCTTGGCGGCCATCGCAGAGGTGGCGGCGGTGCGCAGCGCCGTGGTCAGTGTCAGCTCGGACAGCAGCAGCGGATAGCCGCTCGCGACATCGGCCAGTACGCCGAAGGCCATCACCGTGTACATGCCGCGACTGGTGTTGACCGGGTGGCCGTTGACATACTTGAAGGCATAGCGATGGGCATCGGCCACCGGCATCAGCTCGATCACACCCTGGGCGGAATGGCTGGCCACGCGGGCCGATTTGTCGAAGTCTTCCCAGCGCAGAAAGTCTTCGCGCAAGGCCTCGCTGAGTTCGGTCATCAGCGCGGCGACGCCGCGTCGTTGCAGCAGCTGGGTCAGGGCGGGTACGTCTACAAAGCGTGTCATCGAAAGTCTCCGGGCGCGGGCTGGCGTTCTTGCTGGCCGCTTTGCGCAAATTCTGAAGAGGAGTGCAGCTAACGAAAAGATGGCAAAGCGATCAATTTGTCTGGTTTGCTTGGCAAAGTGCTAGGCTAAACTTGGCGTTATGGCCAATATCGATGACACCGACCGCGAATTGATTGCCTTGCTGCGCGACAACGCCCGTCTGCCCGTTGTCGCGCTGGTCCGCCAACTGCGGGTGGCGCGGGCGACGGTGCAAAACCGCATTGCACGGCTGGAGCGCGAGGGTGTGATCGTCGGCTACAGCGTCCGGCTGCGGCCCGCCGCCGAGGCCCAGCGCATCCGCGCGCTGATGAGCATCGCGGTGGAGGGCAACCGTGCGGCCGAAGTGCTGCGCGAGCTGCGCGGCCATCCCAATGTGGCGGCCCTGCACAGCACCAACGGGCGCTGGGATCTGGTCGCCGAGCTGCGCTCGGACACCTTGGAGGAGTTCGACCGGGTGCTCAGCGGCGTGCGCCTGATCGAGGGCATCGCGCACACCGAGACCAGCATCCTCTTGTCCACGCACAAGGTGTGAAGGCAGGGCGCGTGACCGAGTTCACGCGCAAACTGGTGTTTACCCTTGGTTCCGGGTATGGGCCTGCCTACACTCGTGCGCTTTGCGCCCATCCCCCGGACCCACATGCTGAAGACCATCAAAAGCCGCCTGATCGCGATTTGCATCCTGATCGTGATCGCCGCCATCGGTGTGGCGACTCTGGCCAGTTATCTAAGCGTCAGCAGCCATGCCCAGCGCCAGGTGCTGGCCCAGCTGAATGATCTGGGCGACGCTCATACCGGCACGATGGGGGCCTGGGTCAAAGCGCAGAAAGACATCGTCACTGCGCTGACGCCTGCCGCCGCGCTGGACAGCCCCCAGCCCATGCTGGAGCAAGCGCTGACGTCCGGCCGCCTGGACCTGGCCTATCTGGGCAGCGCCGACAAGCGCATGGTCTCTGTGCCGGATCGCCAGCGCCCGGCCGAGTACGACCCGACCGCTCGACCCTGGTACAAGCTGGCTGAGGCCAGTGAGGCTGCGGTGATCACCGCGCCCTATATTGCCTCGTCGAGCAAGAAACTGGTGGTCAGCTTCGCCGTTGCCATCAAGGCCGGTGGTAGCACCCGTGCGGTGGCCGGCACCGACGTGGCGCTGGACGATGTGATCGCGACCCTGAAATCGATCAAGCCGACGCCCAGCGGCTTTGCCTTCTTGGTCGAGCCGGGCGGCAAGATCGTCGCCCACCCGGACGCCGCACTGACGCTCAAGCCGGTGGCCGAGCTATCGGCCGCGCTGAGCCCGGACCTGCTGGCCCGTGCCGCCGGCGCCGAGTTGGTTGAGGCCGAAGTGGGCGCGCAGGACTTCTTCCTGAAGGCTACCCGCGTGCCCGGCACCGACTGGACCCTCGTGACCGCGGCCGAGCGCGGCGAGGCGCTCGCCGCGCTGAGCGATTTGCTGGCCACCGCCGGCGTGGCCCTGGTCGCGGTGGCGGTGGTGGCTGCGCTGCTGTCGGCGCTGGCCATCGGCGTGCTGCTCAAGGGCCTGGCCGGCGTGCGCGATGCGATGGACGAGATCGGCTCGGGCAGTGGCGACCTGACCCAGCGTCTACTCGCCCGCGGCGAGGACGAGATCGCCGACATCGCCCGCTCCTTCAATCTCTTTGTTGCCAAGATCGACACAGTCATGCGCGAGGTGCGCGCCACCAGCGAGGACATGGCGGTGGCGGCGCGCCAGATCGCCTCGGGCAACCAGGACCTGAGTCAGCGCACCGAGGAGACCGCCAGTAATCTGCAGCAGACCGCCAGCTCGATGGAAGAGCTGACGAGCACCGTGCGCCACAGCGCCGATGCCGCGGCCAGCGCCAACCAACTGGCCGCGACGGCCTCGGGCGTAGCCCAGCGCGGCGGAGCAGTCGTCGGCCAAGTGGTCAGCACGATGGAGCAGATCAACAGCGCCAGCCGCCGCATCGCCGACATCATCGGCACCATCGACGGCATCGCCTTTCAGACCAATATCCTGGCGCTGAATGCGGCCGTCGAGGCGGCGCGAGCCGGCGAGCAGGGCCGCGGCTTCGCGGTCGTCGCCAGCGAGGTGCGAGCGCTGGCCCAGCGCTCTGCCGGCGCCGCGCGCGAGATCAAGACCCTGATTGGTGCCAGCGTCGAGCAGGTCGAGGCCGGCTCGCGCCTGGTTAGCGAGGCCGGCGGCACGATGGGCGAGATCGTCTCTAGTGTCAGCCAAGTCACATCCATCATGGCCGAGATCAGTGGCGCGACGCGCGAGCAGAGCCAGGGCATCGAGCAGGTCAACACGGCGGTCGCCCAGCTTGACCAGATGACGCAGCGGAATGCCTCCTTGGTCGAAGAATCCGCCGCAGCGGCCGAGAGTCTGAAGGAACAGGCCAACAAGCTGGCCGCGATCGTCGCAGCCTTCAAGGTCAGCGCGCTGCCGGCTTAAAGCTGCATCAGCCGAGCGCCGGCTCCGGCTGGCGCGCCAGCCAGTCGCCCGCCGCAGAGGCCGACAGGGGTTTGCTGAACAAAAAGCCTTGCAGCTCGTTGCAGCCGGCGGCGCGCGCCGCCTCGGCCTGGGCCTGGGTCTCGATGCCCTCTGCCACCACCTTCAGGTCCAGCACGGCGGCCAGCTGGCAGATCGCCCTCACCACCGCGCTGGCGGTGCGCTGAGGCATCGGCTCGATCAGGCTGCGGTCGATCTTGACTGCGTCCAGTGGCATGCTGCGTAGCAGGTTCAGCGAGGAGAAGCCGGTGCCGAAGTCGTCCAGCGCGACCTTGATGCCGAGCTCGTTGAGCCGGCTGATGCGCTCGCAAGCCTGATCGGCGTCGCGCACCGCCGCCGTTTCGGTGATCTCCAAGGTCAGCAGCGCGGCCGGCAGATCGAAAGTCTGCAGCGTGCGGGCGACGAAGGCCGGGAAGCTCGGGTCGTGCAGCTGCAGCGGCGAGACATTCACGGCCACCGGCAGGACCAGTCGACCTTCGGCGCGCCAGTTACTGAGCTGGCGGCAGGCCTGCTGCAGCAGCATCGCACCCAGCGGAACGATCAGGCCGGTGCGCTCGGCCGCTGGGATGAAATCAGCGGGGTTGACCACGCCATGGCTCGGCCGGTGCCAGCGCACCAGGGCTTCGAAGCTCAGCAGTGCGCCGCCGGCGGCAGCGATCTTGGGCTGGTAAACCAGCTCGAATTCTGCGTTCTTCAGCCCGGCTCGCATCGCCTGTTCGGCCAGCATGGTCGCGCTGCTGCTGCGCCTGGGGCTGGCCTCGGCCCAGCGTTCGGCGCTGCCGGGCTCCTGCTTGGCCTCGTGCATCGCGGCACTGGCTTCGCGCAGCAGGCCCTCGGGGTCGCTGGCGGTGTGCGGGAAGCGGGCCACTCCGATCGAGGCGTCGATATAGATCTCGCGAGCGTCTACGGCGAAGGGCCGCGCCAGCCGCGCGCGCAGGCGCCGTGTCAGCTCGTGCAGCAGGGCCGGCTCAGCGCCTGCCGTTACCAGCAGCGCGAACTCGTCCTCGCCCAGATGCATGGTCTGCGCCTGCGGCGTGAACTCGGCCTGCAGCAGCGCGCCGAAAGCGCGCAGCAGCGCATCGCCCGTGGCATGGCCATAAGCCTCGTTGAGCAGCGTGAAACGGTCCAGGTCCAGCCAGATCAGACCAAAGGGGCGGGCCTGCGCGCACAGCTCACGCAAGCGCTGCTGCAGTGCGCTGCGGTTGGGCAGGCCAGTGACCGGGTCGTGGGTGGCCTGGTGCAGCAGGGCCTGGGTAGCGTTGTAGCGCTCGGTATCGTCGCTGATCACCAGATGTTCGGCCGGCCCGTCGGCCCAGTCGATCCGCCAGGACGAGAACATCAGCCGCATCAAGCTGCCGTCGCTGCGCCGGCGCTCGCCTTCCCAGTGCGCGTGGGGCAGCTCGCCGCTGATGATGGCGCGGCGGCGCTGCAATGCCGACGCGCGCAGGCTCGCCGGCTGCTGCTGCTGGTAATGCTTGAACTCGGCCAGGCTGGCGACGCCGTAGAGTTCGAGCAGGGCCGCGTTCGCATAAAGCGGTTCGTCCTCGCGGGCCACCAGCACGCCCTGGTGCGAATGCTCGGTCATGTAGTGCAGCTGGGTGCGCAGGCCGCGGGACTCCAGGCTGCTGCGCCGAAGCGCCGCATGCAGCAGGCTGATGCCTAGCAACATGCGCAGCGCCGCACCGATGCTGGACTGCAGGCCAAGGGCGGCCTCGCCGCCGAGCGCGAAAGTGAACTGGTTCAGGCCTATCAGCACCAGGCTCAGGCCGGCCAGCCGCTCGGCCTTGCCATGTGGCCAGAGCCAGCGCAGTGCGGCCACGCCCAGCAAGGTGTTCAGCGCGGCGCCGGAGCCCTGAGCCGCCGCGATGCTCTGGTCGAGCAGTGCACCGAGCAGGCCCAGCAGGCCCAGGCCCAGCGCCGTGGCCTGCCGCCAGCTCAGTGGGCGGCCGACCAGGTCGCGCAGACCGGCCACCATCATCAGCATGCTCAGCGCGCCGGAAGCCGCGAGGCCGAAGCCGCCGAGGCTGTGGAGCAGCCCCTCACTTTGGCGCCACAGCAAATAGGCCGGGGTGGCGAGCACCTGGGCCAGAAAGCTCGCACCCAGCAGCCGGTTGAAGCCCTGACTGCGTTCACGCGCCCAGGTCAGCCACAGCGCGAGACCGAGTATCAGATTGACCGAGAGGTTGAACGCGAGCGCGTAGATCACGAAGGGGGGGGCTTGGACGAGGGGGCGCGAGAGGATTCAATTTTGCTTACATCTTAGGCCGCCGGTGTTTGGACGCGCGGCTGACAAATGAGCATTAATGCCGCCCCGACGGCCCTCTCATGGGGGGGGCAGCCGGGCATTGACTCCTCGGGGCTGAAGATGGCCGAGTTCTCGGTCAGGCGGGCAGCCTCCTCCCGAAAGCTGGCCGCTGCCGCCGCAGACTCCTCGACCAGCGCTGCATTTTGCTGTGTGACCTGGTCGAGCGCTGGGATGGTTGCGTTGACGCGGAGGATGTTGCCAACTTTGCTGGGCCGATGCATTGGCGATGTCGACGATCAGGAGGGCCTCGCGCTGCATCGCCTGAACGATCTCCTGCATCGCGCCCGCGGCTGCGCTCCTCAGCCGTGCGCCGCTGGCGACCTGCTATGGCTGGCGCAAAAAGCAAAGGCGCCGCAGCGCCTTTGTCCTGAGCGCGGGCCAGGGCCCTGGTTCAGCCGGCGCTGATGCGCTTACTCAGATGAGCCAGCGCCTCCTCGACCTGATCGACCAGCACCAGGCACAGGTCGCCTGGCTGCAGCCGCGCCAGTGCGGTGTCGATCGCGACGAACTCGCCGCGGATCTCCTGCACATGGCGGGTGCGGGTCGAGCCCTCCAAACCTTGGCGCAGCAGGGCAAGCACCTCGCCGTCTTCGCGACCCCGCTGGCAGGCATCCTGGAACAGCAAGACCTCGTCGAAGGCCCGGCCAAGGATCTGAGTTTGGGCGCGGATGTCCTCGTCGCGGCGGTCACCGGCGCCGCTGATCACGACCGAGCGGGTCTTGGCCGGCAGCGCATCGACGGCTGCCACCAGCGCGCGCATCGCGTCGGCGTTGTGCCCGTAGTCGGCCACGACGGTGGCGCCGCGATAGTCCATGACATTGAAGCGGCCCGGCACATTGTCGGCATCATTGCTGAAGCTGGCGACGCCGCGCCGTATTGTGTCCCAGTCAAGGCCGACGCCCCAGCCCGCCGCCACGGCCGCCATCGCGTTCTCGACTTGGAAGGGGATGGTGCCGCCGCGGGTGAAGGGGATGTCGCGCAGCGGCAGGGTCTCGCGCCAGGAGCCCTGTGCCGCGACCAGTTGGTCGCCATCCAGATAGACGCAGCGCTTGCCTTGGGCGCGGTGCGTGGCCATCAGCGGGTGATGGCGGTCGGCCGCGAAGAAGATGATCTGGCCCGGGCAGACCGGGGCCATCGCAGCCACCACCGGGTCAGCGGCGTTGAGCACCGCATAGCCGCTCGGCGCGACGTTCTGCACGATCACCCGCTTGACCAGGGCCAGTTCCTCAACGGTGTTGAGGAAGTTCATGCCCAGGTGGTCGCCCTCGCCGAGGTTGGTGACCACGGCCACCTGGCAGCGGTCAAAGCCCAGACCCTCGCGCAGCACGCCGCCGCGCGCGGTCTCGAACACGGCCGCCTCCACATCCGGGTGCATCAGCACATTGCGCGCGCTCTTCGGGCCTGAGCAGTCGCCGCTATCGATCTGGCGGCCGTCGACATAGACGCCGTCGGTATTGGTCATGCCGACCTTCAGGCCGCAGGTCGCGAACAGATGGGCGATCAGCCGCGTCACGGTGGTTTTGCCATTGGTGCCGGTGACGGCGACCACCGGGATACGACCATCCTCACTCTTGTGGCCATGGCCGTAGAGGTGGGCGATGATGGCCTCGCCGACCGGGCGCCCCTTGCCATAGCTCGGGCTCAAATGCATGCGCAGGCCCGGTGCGGCGTTGACCTCGACGACACCGCCGCTTTGCTCCTCCAGCGGCTGCAGCACGCTCTCGGCCACCACATCGACGCCGCAGACATGAAGGCCGACCACCTGCGCAGCCGCCACCGCACGGGCTGCGACATCAGGGTGCACGTCATCGGTGACATCGGTGGCGGTGCCCCCGGTCGACAGATTGGCGTTGTTGCGCAGGATCACGCGTTGTCCCTTGTCGGGCACCGAAGCCGGAGTCAGGTCTTGCAGCGCCAGACGCGCGACGGCGATGTCGTCGAAGCGGATCTTGGTCAGCGAAGTGGCATGGCCGTCGCCGCGTTTCGGGTCGGCATTGACCTTGTCGACCAGCTGCTTGACTGTCAACACCCCGTCGCCGATCACATGCGGTGGGTCGCGACGCGCGGCAGCGATCAGCTTGTCGCCGATCACGAGCAAGCGGTAGTCGCTGCCGGGCAGGAATTTCTCGACCATCACCTGGCCGATCTCGTCGGCGGCCTTGTAGGCGATTTCCATATGGTCGCGGCTGGCTACATTGACCGTGACGCCCTTGCCCTGGTTGCCGTCCTGAGGCTTGACCACCACCGGCAGCCCGACCTCCAGCGCGGCAGCCCAGGCATCGTCAATGCTGTCGACCGGGCGGCCGATCGGCACCGGTACGCCGGCCGACTGCAACAGGCGCTTGCTGAGGTCCTTGTCCTGCGCAATCGATTCAGAGACGGCGCTGGTCGCGTCGACCTCGGCGGCCCAGATGCGGCGCTGCTTGGCGCCCCAGCCGAACTGCACCAGGCTGCCTTGGGTCAGGCGGCGGTAGGGGATGCCGCGGGCCATCGCCGCGTCGACGATAGAACCGGTCGACGGGCCCAGGCGCACGTCCTCGTCAAGCTCGCGCAGCTGGGCCAGCGTTGCGTCGATGTCAAAACCGGTGTTGTCGAGTGCGGCCTGCAGCAGCCGGACGGCCGCGTCGAAAGCCATGCGGCCGACATCCTCCTCGCTGTACTCAACCACCACTTGGTAGGTGCCGGGCTCGCCGGTGGCATGGGTGTGGCTGAAGGTCACCGGGCAGCCGGCCTGGGCCTGCAGGGCCAGCGCCGCCTGCTCCAGAAGCTTGGCCAGCGGCAGCGGCAGCTCGGGGGCGCCGCGGGAACGCAGCGCCCCGATGCCGGGGAACAGGGCGCGCAGTCGCGCCTCGAAGCCGGCCTGGTCGGCGACCTGTCGTTCGGCGTCGCCGCAACTGACCACGGCTTCGATGGCCGTGTGACGGCTCCACATATTCGGGCCGCGCAGGGCGCGGATGCGTGAGACTTCCATAGGGGGCTCGTTGCTTCTGGAGTGCTGTTAGACCGACTCGGGCACGAAAGTGTCCAGGCCTGCTGAGATCAGTTCGGGCGAGATGTTCAGCGCCCAGGCAGTGGCGACGGCGGCCAGCGCGGTGGCCGCGTCCAGTGGCTGGCCGGCGGCCGCAAAGCGCGCCAGCAAGGCCTCGACATTGGCGCCGGCGGTTTCCGACAGGCCCTGCGCCAGCATCGCGGCGCCGTCGCGCAGGAATACGGTGCGGCTGCCGGCGGCGCGCTGCTCGGCCAGCGTGGCGGCGTCCAACGCATAGAACAGCACATCGCCGTCGCTGAGGCGGGCCATGTCAAGCAGCCTGGGTTCGTCGGCATTGAGCACCGCGGCACCGTCGGGCAGCACCACATCAACCTGGGTGCGCAGCACCTTGAAGAGCTGGTCCTCGCTGCGCACATCGAAGTCGTCGAGGCTGCCCAGGCCACCCATATCGGTGACCAGGCCGATCTGGCAGCGGTCATAGGCCAGGCCGTCGCGCAGGATGGCGGCGGCATTGTTCTCGATAACAACTGCGTCGACGCCGCGGTTCATCAGCAGGCGGTGGGCAGCGCTCCAATGGGCTGAGTCGGACTTCTCGACGCGACGATTGCCGAGAAACAGGCCCTGGCCGCAGGCCAGGCCGACCGAGCGCCCGTTCAGGTGCAGCAGCCAGGCCACCAGTCGAGCGATCTGGGCGCCGCCGCGCGAGCCGGCCACGCCGATGATGGGGATGCGGCCGTTCTCGTCGGCGGCGAACAGGTGGTCGATGATGGCCTGGCCGACCGGCTGCGGGCTTCCCGAGGCCGGCTTTAGATGCATCAGCAGGCCCGGGCCTGCATTGACCTCGACGATGGCGCCGCCGGTCTCGGCCAGAGGCTTGGCGATGTCCTCGGTCACCAGGTCGACGCCGGCGATGTCCAGGCCGATGGTGCGGGCCGCCAGCGAGACGGCATGGGCCACCTCGGGATGGACCTCGGCAGTGCAGTCGATGGCGACGTTGCCGTTGCGCTGTATCAGCACTCGCTGGCCGGCCGTCGGCACCGCCTCGGGCGAGACGCCCTGGCGTTGCAAGTCCAGCAGCACGACGGGGTCGTCGCTGATGTCGATGCGGTTGAGCGGGAAGTCCTCGGTCAGGCCGCGGCGAGGGTCGGTGTTGATCTGCAGATCGATCAGTTCGACCACCGTGTGCCGGCCGTCGCCGGTGATCCAGGCTTCCTCGCCGCGCGCGGCCGCGACTACCTGGCCGCCGACCACCAGCAGGCGGTGTTCCATGCCACGGATATAGGGCTCGACCAACACCTCCGAGCCTTCCTTGTCGGCGACGTGGAAGGCCGATTCGATGTCGGCGCGCTCGCGCAGGTCCAGCGTCACGCCGCGGCCATGGTTGCCGTCCGAAGGTTTGACGACGACCGGGAAACCGATGTCCTGGGCTGCGTCCCACGCAGCCTCGGCGCTCTTGACGGTGGCGCCCTCTGGCACCGGCACGCCGACCGCCTTCAGCAGGGTCTTGGTCAGGTCCTTGTCGCCGGCGATGCCTTCGGCGATCGCGCTGGTCATATCGGTCTCGGCGGTCCAGATGCGGCGCTGGCGTGCGCCATGGCCCAGCTGCACCAAATTGCCATCGTTCAGACGGATGTGCGGGATGCGACGGTCGGTAGCGGCGGCGACAATGGCCGCGGTTGACGGGCCCAGATAGCAGTCGTCCAGCTTGTCGCGCACCCTGGCCACTGCGGCCTGCACCTCGAAGGGCTGCTCGTTGATGGTGGCCATCAGCAAGGCATGCCCCTCGGCCAGTGCGGCGCGGGCGACCTGCTCGTCGCGGGCACGGAACACCATGCGGTAGACCCCGGTTTTCGAGGTGCTGCGGGTCTGACCGAAGCCGGTAGGCATGCCGGACAGGTTCAGCAGCTCGATGACGATGTGCTCCAGCACATGGCCCATCCAGGTGCCTTCGGTCAGGCGCTGCAAAAAGCCGCCGCGCTCGCCGACGCCGCAGTGGTGTTCGATCAGGGCCGGCAACCGCTCGGTGAGCCGCTCGGTAAAGCCGGGCAGCAGGTTGGAGGGGTAGTCCTCCAGCTCGCCCAGGTCCAGCCAGACCTCCAGGACCGGACGATAGGTCCACATATTCGGGCCGCGCAGATAGTTGACGCGCAGGAGCTTGATGTCGGATTTAGGACTCATAAGGGCGGGGCCGAGGCCGGCCAAAAGCGATAGCTGGGGTATGACGATGCGAGATTGTGCGCCCGGCGCGCGCCGGGCGGTGTGGCGCGCAGCCAGCACCGGGTTTCATGCCGGCAGTTGTCTTTCGGCGAGAATTCGGGGTTCAATACAGCGCGCGGGCCGCCTCAAGAGCGCTTCTCGAAAAACATCACAATGCAGCATCATCATCCCGCCGACGCCCCCCAGCACCCCCAATGGGCCGCCTTGCAGGCGCGTCTTTCAGACGCTGAGAACGCGGCGACGGTGCTGGAGGTTGACCTGGACTCCGCCGGGCGCTTCAACCGGGGCCTGCTGGTTCTGACCGACTGCCGCCTGCTGGCCTGGGATCCGGCCACGAGCGCCTGGAGCGAATGGGCGCTGCGACCGGATCTGGCGATGCGCATCTCCGACCATGCTGGCATCGGCAGCCTGGAACTGGTGGACGGCAGCCAACGGCTGGCGTTGTGGCGCTTTACGCTGCAGATGAATCTGCAAGCGCAGCGCTGGCATGAGGCATTTGAGCGCCGCAACGAGCCGGCCCGGCCGGATGCCGAGGAGCTGAGCTTCTGCCCCAGCTGCAAGGCGCCGCTGCCACCCCGCAGCGATGAGGGCAGCGAGGAATGCCCGACCTGCGCGCGCGAGCTGCACACGCCGCCTTCCACCTGGGTGCTGCTGCGACTGTGGCGTTTTGCCAAGCCCTACCAGGGTCAACTCTTGCTTGGTTTTGCGCTGATGCTGGGTTCGACCGCCGCGACCCTGGTGGCCCCCTATCTGACCATGCCCTTGATGGACAAGGTACTGATCCCCTTTCAGCAGGGCCAGCGAATTGACCCCTGGGTGGTCGGACTTTATCTGAGTGGCCTGCTGGGTGCCGGCCTGGTGTCCTGGCTGCTGGGCTGGGCCAAGACCTATATTTTGGCCTTGGTATCCGAGCGCATCGCCGCCGACCTGCGCACCACCACTTTCGACCATTTGCTGAGTCTGTCGCTGGAGTATTTTGGCAACAAGCGTACCGGTGACCTGATGAGCCGCATCGGCAGCGAGACCGACCGGCTCAGCGTCTTCTTGTCCCTGCATGCGCTGGACTTCATCACCGATGTGCTGATGCTGGTGATGACGGCCACCATCCTGTTCTCGATCAACCCCTGGCTGGCGCTGGCGACGCTGCTGCCGCTGCCCTTCATCGCCTGGATGATCCATCTGGTGCGTGACCGGCTACGCACCGGCTTCGAGAAGATCGACCGGGTCTGGGGCGAGGTCACCAGCGTGCTGGCCGACACCATCCCCGGCATCCGCGTCGTCAAGGCCTTCGCCCAGGAAAAGCGTGAGGCCCAGCGCTTCCACCAGGCCAATGCCCATAACCTGGCCGTCAATGACAAGCTCAACAAGACCTGGAGCCTGTTCACCCCGACCGTCTCGCTGCTGACCGAAATCGGCCTGCTGGTGGTCTGGGGCTTTGGTATCTATCTGGTGGCTGGCGGCGACATCACGGTGGGTGTGCTGACCGCCTTCATCGCCTATATCGGCCGTTTCTATGGCCGCATGGACTCGATGAGCCGCATCGTCTCGGTGACGCAAAAGGCCGCCGCCGGTGCCAAGCGCATCTTCGACATCATCGACCATCAATCCAATGTGCCTGAGCCCACCAATCCGCTTCCACTGGGTGCGGTCAAGGGTGGCATCCAGATCGAGGATATCGGTTTTCGCTACGGCAACCGCGCGGTGATCCGTGGCCTGAGTCTGGACATCCGGCCGGGCGAGATGATAGGTTTGGTCGGGCACAGCGGCTCGGGCAAGAGCACTTTGGTGAACCTGATCTGCCGCTTCTACGATGTCACCGAGGGGGCAATCAAGGTTGACGGCACCGATTTGCGCCGCATCGGCGTGGCCGACTATCGCCGCCATATCGGCCTGGTGCTGCAGGAGCCCTTCCTGTTCTTTGGCACGATCGCCGAGAACATCGCCTACGGCAAACCTGATGCGACGCGCGAGGAGATCGTCGCCGCCGCCCGAGCCGCCCATGCGCACGAGTTCATCCTGCGCCTGGCCCAGGGCTACGACTCGCTCGTTGGCGAGCGCGGCCAGGGCCTGTCAGGCGGCGAGCGCCAGCGCATCTCGATTGCCCGCGCCTTGCTGATCAACCCTCGCATTCTGATTCTCGATGAGGCCACCTCCTCGGTCGATACCGAGACCGAGAAGGAGATCCAGAAGGCGCTGGACAATCTGGTGCAGGGCCGCACGACGATTGCGATCGCCCACCGGCTCTCGACCCTGCGCAAGGCCGACCGGCTGGTCGTGATGGACCGCGGCCAGGTGGTCGAGGTCGGGCCGCATGAGGAGCTGATGGCCAAGCAGGGCTATTACTGGCGTCTCTACGAGGCCCAGGCGCGCCGCGTCGATGCGGACGACGAGCAGCCGGCCTTGCTGCCTAACCCCAACGCCCACACGGTGCAAGCATGAGCAGCTACCGCCAACTCTTCCGCAATGCCTTCGGCCGCTTGGTGATGCTCGATGCCGAGGGCGTCGAGCATGTCGGCGTCACCCCAGTGCGTGCGCATCCGATCTCGGCGCCCGATGAAGGCGTCTCGCTGCTGGGCATCGATGGTCATGAGCTGGCCTGGATTGACCGGCTTTCTGCGCTGCCGGCGCCCGAGCGCGAGCTGCTGGAGACTGAATTCGCCGGCCGGGAGTTTGTGCCGACGGTGCTGGCCATCGTCAAGGTGTCGACCTTTTCGACCCCCAGCCAGTGGACGGTGCAGACCGAACGCGGCCAGACCCAGTTCATCTTGAAGACCGAAGAAGACATCCGCCGGCTCGACGAAGGCCGACTACTGATCGCCAGCAGCCACGGCATCCAGTTCCTAGTGCCGGATCGTTTCGCGCTGGATCGGGCCTCAAGACGGGTGCTGGAGCGATTCCTCTGATCAGACGGCCGAGGCCGGCAGGCCGAACAGCCGGTCGAAGGCCAGGTTGAAGACGAACGTGTAGATCAGGAAGAAGACGATCAGGCCGAAGTCCAGCAGCAGGGCCTGCCACAGCGAAATGTCGAGCCACCAGGCGAACAAAGGCACCAGCATCACGATCAGGCCGGCCTCAAAGCCCAGGGCGTGGGCAATTCGCCGCGCCAGGCTGCGGCCGCGCCGGGTTTGGCGGGCCTCCCAGGCCTCGAACAAGTGGGTATAGGCCAGATTCCAGGCCAGCGCGATGGCCGATGAGGCGAGGGCGGCGATGCCTGCATGGGCCAGCGCGCTGCCGGCCAGCAGGGTCAGGCCGGCGCTGGTCAGGCCGACCGCAAACAGCTCGTAGAGCGACACATAGACCAGTCGGCGCCTGATGCCTTGCATGAAAAATCCTGTCCTGAAGCGGGAATTTCGCCATCGTACGGATTCTTTTCTGATAGACAAAGTCGACAGCTGTCAGAATTTCTGACAAATTGTGGACATGGCTCTGCATAGCGACAACCTGCTGCTCTTCCTTGCGGTGCTGGACCAGGGTTCGTTCTCGGCGGCGGCGCGGGCGCTGGGCCGGGTGCCTTCTGCGGTCAGTATGGCGGTGGCACAGATGGAGGCCGAGCTGGAGCTGCGTCTGTTCGAGCGAAGCACCCGGGAGTTGCGGCCCACCGAGGAAGCCAGGGCGCTGGAGCCACAAGCGCGTCAGCTGGTCGCCCGGCTGGCTCAGTTGCAGGCCCATGCGCTGGCCCTGCACCAGGGGCTGGAGCGACGCCTAACCCTGGCGATCGCGCCCGAGCTCCTGTCGGCGGCCTGGAGTGAGGCTCTGGCCCAGCTGGCCGACGAATATCCCGCGCTGGAGGTGGACGTGCTATCGGCGCCGCAGGCGGCAGTGCTGCGCATGTTGCACGCCGGCGAGATCGATTTGGCCCTGGTGTTCGAGCGGGTCGGCTTCGACGAGCGCGAGAGCTTCCAGGAGCTGGGCAGCGAGCGGCTGGTCGCGGTGATGGCGCCGCAGCATCCGCTGGCCGGCCAACGCCTGCGCCAGGACCAATGGGCCGAGCTGCGCCAGATCGCGGTCGCCCGGCGCGACGCCGGCACAGCCGACGACCCTCGGGTGCTGGTCTCGCGCCGGCTCTGGCGCACCGACAGCCACCTGGCCACGCTGAGCCTGGTGCAGGCAGGCCTGGGCTGGGCCTTTTTGCCGCAGCGCATGGTGGATCCACTGCTGGAGGCCGGCGCCTTGCTGCAGATCGAGTTCGAGAACATGAGCAACGAGGTGCGGCTTTGGGTCGATGTGGTCTGGCGCCGCGACCGGCCATTGGGTCTGGGAGCGCGGCGATTCATCGCGCTGATGCGACCAGGGTACCAAGGGTAACTACTTAGGTAGAGCTGCAACAGACCAAGGCTTGCCGATTCTCACTAGAATTGACGTTTACGTAAACGTAACTCAACCGGAGCCTGCATGCAGCCCACCGATGACAGCGATGCCCAGCGAGTGCGAGCCTCCTTCGAACGTCAGGCAGTGATGGCCACCCTGGGCGCCAGCCTGGCCGAGGTGGCGCCGGGCCGGGTCGTGATCACGATGGCGCACCGCCCCGAGCTGACTCAGCAGCACGGGTTTTTGCATGCCGGCATCGTCGCCACGGCGCTGGACTCGGCCTGCGGTTATGCGGCTTTCAGTCTGATGCCGCCCGACGCGGCGGTGCTGACGATCGAATTCAAGATCAATCTGCTGTCTCCGGCGCGCGGTCCCTGGTTCCGTTTCGAAGGTCAGGTCGGCAAGGCCGGCCGTACCATCAGCGTAGTCGATGGCCGTGCCTGGGGCGCCGCCGAGCCCGGCGCCGAAGAAAAGCTGGTGGCGACGATGAGCGCCACCGTGATGACCGTTCTGGGCCGCGATGGCCTGATGCACTGAAAAACTAGGAGACCACCATGACGAATCTGCCCGGCCTGAATTTCCAACTCGGCGAGGACATCGACGCCCTGCGCGACGCGGTGCGCGACTTTGCCCAACAAGAAATAGCGCCGCGTGCCGCCGAGATCGACCACTCGGACCAGTTCCCGATGGATCTTTGGCGCAAGATGGGCGATCTGGGCGTGCTGGGCATCACTGTCGGCGAGGAGTACGGCGGCGCGAACATGGGCTATCTGGCCCACATGATCGCAATGGAAGAGATCAGCCGGGCCAGCGCCTCGGTGGGCCTGTCATATGGCGCGCACAGCAATCTATGCGTCAACCAGATCAAGCGCAACGGCAACGCCGCGCAGAAGGCCAAGTATTTGCCCAAGCTGATCAGCGGCGAGCATGTCGGCGCGCTGGCAATGAGCGAGCCGGGCGCTGGCTCCGACGTGCTGAGCATGAAGCTCAAGGCCGAGGACAAGGGCGGCTACTACCTGCTCAACGGCAACAAGATGTGGATCACCAACGGCCCCGATGCCGACACGCTGGTGGTCTATGCCAAGAGCGAACCCGAGCTCGGCGCGCGCGGCGTGACGGCCTTCCTCATCGAGAAGGGCATGCCCGGTTTTTCGATCGCGCAGAAGCTCGACAAGCTGGGCATGCGCGGCTCGCACACCGGTGAGCTCGTGTTCCAGAACGTCGAGGTGCCGGCAGAGAACGTGCTGGGCGCGGTCAACGGTGGCGCCAAGGTGCTGATGTCGGGCCTGGACTATGAGCGCGCGGTGCTGACGGGCGGACCGCTCGGGATCATGCAAAGCGTGATGGACAACGTGATCCCTTACATCCACGACCGCAAACAGTTCGGCCAGAGCATCGGCGAGTTCCAGCTGATCCAGGGCAAGGTCGCCGATATGTACACGGTGCTCCAGGCCGGCCGCAGCTTTGCCTACACGGTGGCCAAGAACCTCGACCTCCTGGGCGCCGAGCATGTGCGCCAGGTCCGCAAGGACTGCGCCTCGGTGATCCTGTGGACCGCCGAGAAGGCCACCTGGATGGCCGGCGAGGGCGTGCAGATCTTCGGCGGCAACGGCTATATCAACGAGTACCCGCTGGGCCGGCTGTGGCGCGATGCCAAGCTCTACGAGATCGGTGCCGGAACCTCCGAGATTCGCCGCATGCTGATAGGCCGCGAGTTGTTCGCGGAGACGATGTAAATGAAGCCTTTGCACCTGAATACGCCGCTGCTGCGGGCCGCGCCCGGCCAGTTCTCGCACCCAGATGTCTGGTTGAAGATGGATGCGCTGCAGCCCAGCGGCAGCTTCAAGCTGCGCGGCGTCGGGCGGCTGGTGCGCAAGGCGGCGCAGGACGGTGCCAAGGAAATCGTCTGCGCCTCGGGCGGCAATGCCGGCTTCGCTGCCGCCTATGCGGGCCAGGCCTTGGGGCTGACCGTCACCATCGTGCTGCCGCAGACCAGCAGCGCCGCGGTGCAGAGCCTGATTGAGGCGCGCGGCGCCACGGTGCTGCGCCATGGCGCGGTCTGGGATGAGAGCAATGAGTTCGCCCAGGCGCTGGCGGCCGAGCGCGGCGCCACCTATGTCCATCCCTTCGACCACCCGCTGCTGTGGGAGGGCCATGCAAGCCTGATCGACGAAGTGCTGGACCAAGGCCTGGATTTCGACGCGGTGGTCACAGCGGTGGGCGGCGGTGGCCTGTTCGCCGGCATCGTCCAGGGCCTGCGCCGCCACGGTCTGAACGACATCCCGGTGATTGCGGTGGAAACCGAGGGCGCGGCCAGCCTGCACGAGAGCCTGAAGGCCGGCAAGGCCGTGACCCTGCCTGCCATCACCTCGATCGCCACCTCGCTGGGCGCGCGCCGCGTCGCCGACGAGGCCCTGCGCCTTGCCCAGCTGCATCCCACGCACAGCGTGCTGGTCAGCGATGCCCAGGCCTGTGGCGCGGCGGCGCGGCTGGCCGAGCAGATGCGGGTGATGGTGGAGCCGGCCTGCGGTGCGGCGCTGGCGGCGGTGGATGTGCACCCCGAGCTGTTTGCCCGTTTCAAGAGACCTCTGGTGGAAGTCTGCGGCGGCGTGGCTGTCAGCCTGGAGAAGCTGCAGGCGTGGACAATGTCGGCATGAACAACGAACTGCAAGACCTGCTGGGCAATAACAAGCGCTGGGCCGCCGAGACGGAACAGCGCGAACCGGGCTTTTTCTCGCGACTGCTGAAGCAGCAGACGCCGCAATACCTGTGGATAGGCTGCGCCGACAGCCGGGTGCCTGCCAATGAGCTGGTCGACCTGCTGCCCGGCGAGTTGTTCGTGCATCGCAATGTTGCCAACGTCGTCGTGCACTCAGACCTGAACTGCCTGTCGGTGATGCAGTTCGCGGTGGACCACCTGAAGGTCAAGCACATCATCGTGGTGGGCCACAGTAACTGCGGTGGCGTCAAGGCCGCGCTGATCGACGCGCGTGTGGGCCTGGTGTCCAACTGGATTCGCCATGTGCAGGACGTGCGAAACGACCACCAGGAGTGGATCGACAGCCTGCCCGAGGCTCGCCGCGTCGACGCGCTGTGCGAGCTGAACGTGCTGGCACAGGCGCGCAATGCCTGCCAGACCACGGTGGTGCAGGATGCCTGGGCCCGCGGGCAAGAGATCGTCGTCCATGGCTGGGTTTATGGCCTGCACAACGGGCTGCTGGAGGACCTGCAGATCACGGCCGCCCATCACGACGATGTCGGCCCTGCCTACAAGCGCGCATTGGCTGCGGTCAAGCAGCGCTACAGCCAAGCCTAGGCGGTACAGCCCGATGTTCCCGCAGAAGCTGACCAACCCCCGCGCGTTCGAGATCGCGCAGGCCTTGTTGGGCGGCTTCAACAGGCACTACCGGCTGTTCCGCGCCACCAGCGCATCGGCCAAGCAGCGCTTTGAGCGCGCCGACTGGCACGGCCAGCAGCGCGCCCAACGTGAGCGCATTGAGTTCTATGACAAGCGGGTCGACGAGGCGGTGGTCCTGCTGGAAGAGCGCTTCCAGGCCAGCACCTTGCCGATGGAGGTCTGGCAGCAGGTTAAGCTGCATTACATCGGTTTGCTGACCGACCATCACCAGCCGGAGCTGGCCGAGACCTTCTTCAACTCGGTCTGCACCCGCATCCTGCACCACGCCTACTTCCACAACGACTTCATCTTCGTGCGGCCGGCCGTCTCGACTGAGTACATCGAGAACGAGGAGCCAGCCGCCAAGCCGACCTACCGCGCCTACTACCCGAGCAAGCCGACGCTGCATGAAACCCTTTGCCGGGTAGTCACCAACTTCCAGCTCGATTTGGAGTTCGAGGACTTGGGCCGCGACATCGACTGGGTCTTGCGCGCGATGCAGCGCGAGTTGGGTGAGTTCCGCTGGCGCACCAATTTCCAGATCCAGGTGCTGAGCTCCCTGTTCTATCGCAACAAGGGCGCTTACCTGGTGGGCAAGATCATCAACGGCTTCACCGAGACGCCATTCGCGCTGCCCATCCTGCACAAGGAAGGGCGGTCGGGCCTGCTCTACATCGACGCCGTGCTGTTCGGCGAAGACGATTTGCTCATGCTGTTCAGCTTTGCCCGCGCTTATTTCATGGTGGACATGGAGGTGCCCAGCGCCTACGTGCAGTTCCTGCGCTCGATGATGCCCAGGAAGCCGCGCGCAGAGATCTACAGCGCGCTGGGCCTGCAAAAGCACGGCAAGAATCTTTTCTATCGCGACTTCCTCTACCACCTTCGCCACTCCAGCGACAAGTTCCGCATCGCGCCCGGCATCAAGGGCATGGTGATGCTGGTGTTCGATCTGCCCAGCTACCCCTTTGTCTTCAAGCTGATCAAGGACTTCTTCCCGCCGCAAAAGGAGAACACCAGCCGGGAGCTGATCCAGCACAAGTATCTGCTGGTGAAGACCCACGACCGGGTCGGGCGCATGGCCGACACCTTGGAATACTCCAACGTCGCCTTCCCGCGCCAGCGCTTCGACGATGAGCTGCTCAAGGAACTCAAGCACTTCTGCCCCAGCCTGATCGAAGACAGCGGCGAGGACCTGGTGCTGCGCCATGTTTATATCGAGCGCCGCATGGTGCCGCTGAACATCTATCTGCAGGAGGCCACGCCGGCCCAGCTGGAGCATGCGGTGATCGAGTACGGCCATGCGATCAAGGACCTGGTGGCCGCCAATATTTTCCCCGGCGACATGCTGTGGAAGAACTTCGGCGTGACCCGCCACGGCAAGGTCGTGTTCTACGACTACGACGAGATCGAGTACCTCAGCGATTGCAACTTCCGCCGCGTGCCGGCGCCGCGCAATGAGGAGGAAGAGATGTCCGGCGAGGTCTGGTACTCCGTCGGCCCGCGCGATGTCTTCCCCGAGACCTTCGGCCCCTTTCTGCTCGGCCACCCCGGTGTGCGCGAGCATTTCATGCGCCACCATGCCGATCTGCTGGACGCCGAGTTCTGGCAGCAGCACAAGGCCCGCATCCAGGCCGGCCATGTGCACGACGTCTTTCCCTACGAGGCCCACAAGCGCTTTTATGCCCGCGCCGCCTCGTCCACCCCGCTTCACCCCGTCGATGGCGCCGTGCTGATGGCCGACGCGCATCACGATCTTCCCGTTCAGTAAAGGAGCCCCACCATGTCCGATTCCATCGTCATCGTTTCCGCCGCCCGCACGCCCATCGGCGGCCTGCTGGGTGATTTCGCCTCACTGCAGGCCTGGGAACTGGCGGCCGTTGCGATCCAGGCTGCGGTCGAGCGTGCCGGCGTCCCCGGCGACTCGATCAACGAGGCCTTCATCGGCAACTGCCTGATGGCCGGCCAGGGCCAGGCCCCGGCGCGCCAGGCGGTGCTGAAGGCCGGGCTGCCGCAGTCGGTCGGCGCGGTCACGCTGTCCAAGATGTGCGGCGCCGGCATGCGCGCCACCATGTTCGCCCACGACACGCTCAAGGCCGAGAGTGCCGACATCCTGATCGCCGGTGGCATGGAAAGCATGACCAACGCGCCGCACCTGATGTTCGCGCGCAAGGGCGTCAAGTACGGCGCCGCCCAGATGTATGACCATATGGCACTGGACGGCCTGGAAGACGCCTACCAGCGCGGGAAGGCCATGGGTGTGTTTGCCGAGCAGTGCGTCGACAAATACGCCTTCACCCGCGAGGCGCAGGACGCCTTCGCGATCGCCTCGACTGAGCGCGCCAAGCGCGCCAACGAGGACGGCAGCTTTGCCTGGGAAATCGCGCCGGTGACGGTGGCTGGCCGGGGTGGCGATACCGTGATCAACCGCGACGAGCAGCCCTTCAAGGCCAAGCTCGACAAGATCGCCGGCCTCAAGCCCGCGTTCAAGAAGGACGGCACCATCACCGCCGCCACGTCCAGCTCGATCTCCGACGGCGCCGCCGCGCTGGTGCTGATGCGCGAGAGCACGGCCAGCCGCCTGGGCGTCAAGCCGGTGGCCCGCATCGTCGGCACTGCCGTGCATGCCAATGCGCCCGAGTGGTTCACCACCGCCCCGGTCGGCGCGATCCAGAAGCTGCTGGTCAAGAACGGCTGGGACGCTAAGAGCGTCGATCTGTGGGAGGTCAACGAGGCCTTCGCTGCCGTCACGATGGCCGCGATGGCCGAGTTCAAGCTGCCGCACGAAATCGTCAACGTCAACGGCGGCGCATGCGCGCTGGGCCACCCGATCGGCGCCTCCGGTGCCCGCATCATCGTCACGCTGCTGGGCGCGCTGCGCCACCGCGGCCTCAAGCGCGGCGTCGCGGCGCTGTGCATCGGCGGCGGCGAGGCGACTGCCGTTGGTGTGGAGCTGCTGTGAAGTTCTTGGTCGGCTGTTGAGCCGTGAAGGCGAGTTGACTGAAGTCAGCTCGCATCATGGCTGCATTCGAGAGCCAGCGATCCCTCGGGTCGCTGGCTTTTTTGCTTCTGCGCCGCGCGCTTGCGCGGAACATCCTTTCATGCGTGGCCCCCAGCGGGCTGCCGGCGGATCCGGCTCGCACCGGCCAGCAGCATCAGGCCGAGCAGCCACAGCGCGTAGGTGGCAGGTTCTGGCACCGGGCTGATCTGGATTTGCCCGGTCTGTGCCAGGCGGCTCAGGTCCAGTTGCTGACCATCCAGCCCGCTGACGATGATGCGGTCGGGACTGAGGGAGCCGGTGAATGACTGGAAGTCGAACAAGGTGTACGCCGCTCCGGCCTGAGCCTTAAAGCTGGCATCGAACTGCAGGTGCAGCATGCCCCGGAAGTCCAGCTGGCCGATGTGCAGCAATTGGTCGAAGCCAAGGTTGGACGAGGCGCTGCCGAATTCCATCGTCAGCACCGACTTGTCGCCAAAGCTGAGTTGGCCGCCGCCGAAGTCCACAGCGGCGAGGCCCTGGCCCGGCCCATAGCCGGCCTTGAACTGGATCTGTCCCGCGTAGCTGCCCGTGCCGCTGACGTCGCCCAGGAAGCTCAGCGTGCCGCCTTGCGCGCTCACCTGGCCTTCGTTGATGAACTTGCCTTCCACGCTCGCGTCGCCCGAGCTGTGCAGCTCGGCGCCCTGGCCCAGTTGCGTGCCGTTGACTGACAGCAGCCGCGCGCCCGCCGCCAGCTCGGTGCGGCCGTCCAGTCGGGCCGCATCGGCCGAGAGCAAGAGCGCGGTGGCGCCTGTGGCCACCTGCAGCATGCCTGCGTGGCTGAAGCCGCCCGATTGGTTGGCATCGCCCAGGCTCAAGGTGCCACCGCTGGCGACCAGGCGCGTGGTCACGCCGCCTTGGACGGCGCCGTTGACCTGGCCGAAGCCCCGCAGCTGCTGGACGCCGTTGAGGTTCAGCGCCGCATCGCCGCTGTTCACCATGCCGCCTTGCAGGGCCAGGGTGCCGGCCGACAGCTGGCCGCCATCCAAGAGCAGCTGGGTGTTGCGGCCGACGTTCAGGGTTTGGGCAACTTGCAAGGTTTGGCCCTCGCTGAGCACGGTCAGCTTCTTCAGGCCGCCTTGGCCCAGGCTGGCCCCGGCCGCGCCGCTGATGGCCAAGGTGCCACGGTTCCAGCGGAGCTGGCCGGCCAGGTCAGCCCCGAAGCTGTCGGTGCGCAGCAGGCCGCCGTCCAGCAGCACGCTGCCGGTCCCAAGCTTGATGGCCGTGGCGGCCACTTGCCCGCCGTCTTGAATCGTCAGCGAAGCGTTGCCCAGAGCCAGCGTGCCGCCAACTTCCAGATGGCGTCCATCGGCGAACACCTGTTGGCCGCCGATCCAGGCGTTGTCCAGTGCCGCATCACCACGCAGCGCCAGGGTGCCTTGTTGCCAATCGAAGCGACCGGCCAGCGCCTGCTTGGCGTGCAGCTCGAGTCGGCCTCCTTGCAAGGCCAGCGTGCCGTAGTTCAGTGCAGCACCTTGGAGACTCAGGCTTTGGCCGCTGGCGATGCTCAAGCGGCCATCAACCGTCAATCGCTTGCCGCTGTCCAGCAGCAGCTGGGCCGACAGGCCGTCGCCCAGCGCCGCATCACCATGGATCACGACGCTGCCACTGCGCCAATCCAAGGCGGCGGAACCCGGGCTGGCATGCAAGGCATTAACCTCCAGCGTGCCGCCCTGGTGCTGCCAGGCGGAGCTGCCGTCCAAGGTCATCGCGCCGTGCACGCGCAGCGTCTGCTGGCTGCCCAGCGGGGTCGCAGTGGCGGCGGCGAGCAGGCCTTGGGAGCTGCGCGCATCGCCGTGCAGGCTCAGCGTGCCGCTTTGCCAGGCCAGGCTGCCGCCGATGTCGGCCGAGGCGGCGCTTTCAAAGCTGCCGCCGGCCAAGAGCAGTCGCTGTGCCTGCAGGCTACCCGTGGCGCCCAGTTGTAGGCGCTGCCCGCTGTTCACGCTCAGCTGCCCCTGGACGGCCAGTTGCCGGCCTTGGTCAAGTGTGAGGGAGGCTGCCAGCAAGCCCTGATTCAGCGCGGTGTCGGCGCCCAGGTTCAGCTGGCCGCTGTGCCAATCCAGCCCGGCCATAAAGCTGCCGCCGGGGGCGCTGAGGCTCAGCACGCCGCCGTCCAGCAGCAGGCGGGCGCCCGCGCCGAGATCCAGGCTGCCGGTTTGCAGCTGGCCGCCCTGGCTCAGCTGCAAGCTGCTGACCGTGCCGCCATGCCCCAGCGACAAGGCGCCGGCATTGCGCCACAGGCTGCCCGAGCCGCTCACGCTGGCGCTGCCGCCCATCAGGCTGGCACTGCCGGTTTGCAGCTGGCCGCCCTTGGCGATGTCTATCGTGCTGGCTTGGCTGCTCAGCAGCCCCACGCTCGCCACACTGCCCAGGTCCTGCACCCGCAAGCTGGCGTTGGTTTGCAGATCGAGGCTGCTATGTAGCTGGCCGCCTTGCTCGACGCTCAGCAGTGCACCGGTGAGCATAGTGCCGCCCCTGCCCAGCAGCTGCGAACCACTGCCCGAGACCCGCACATCGGGCGCAGCGCCGGGGGCGCGTGGGGCCGTGTTGCTGATCGAGATATTGTTCAGTCGGACCCGCGCCCCGTTGGTGATGTCCACTTGGCTGTTGGAGGCAAGCAAGTCGCCCGCGCCGGCCGTGCCGTCCAGCGTGGTGGTGTTGCCGGTGATCAGCAAGAGCGAGCCGCCGCTCAGCGTCAGTGCGTCGACCGTCACCCCCGTGGTGCCGCCGCCGCCGCCCAGCTGCAGCGTGCTGCTGTCGCTACCGCCGCTGCCGCCCGCTTGCAGCGTGATGTTGTTCAGCTGGGCGCTGCCGCTGAGCTCGCCATTGCCGGCGTACAGGTTCAACGATCCGCCGGTGATGCCTCCGCTCAGGCGCGCGCTACGATTGCCGTCCAGCACGAGGGCGCCGCTGCCGTCCATGTGGATGGCGCCGGCCAGATTGGCCGAGCCGTGCACCGTCAGCCGCCCCAGGGCGCCGATTTGCAAGGGCGCGAACTGTGCGCTGCTGCTTAGCGAGCCCTGGATGTTCAGCGAGCTCTGCGCCGTCAACACCGGCATTCTCGCCAGCCAACCTTGGCCCAGCTGGGCCTCGCCGCTCAAGGTGAGGGCGCCGCGTTGCCAGTCGAAGCTGCCGCCGATGTCCGCCTGGGCCTCGACCGCAAAGCTGCCGCCGGCCAGTGTTAAACCTTGCACATGCAGGCTGCCGCCTTGGGCCAGCTGCAGGCTTTGGCCCTCGTTCACCGACAGCCGACCGTTGACAACCAGCTGGCGCCCCGGGTCCAAGGACAGCGAGGCGGCCAACAGGCCTTGGTTCAACGCCGTGTCGCCACCCAGGCTAAGCCGGCCGCTGCGCCAGTCCAGGCCGGCCATGAAGCTGCTGCCCACGTTGTCGATGCGCAGCTGGCCGCCGTCCAGCAGCACTCTGGCACCCAGGAGGACGTCCAAGAAGGCGGTGTGCAGCAGCCCGCCGTCACGCAGCGTCACACTGCTGAGATTGTTCCCGCCGCCCACCGTGAAGTTGCCGGTGTTGTTCCAGACGCTGCCCTGTCCGCTGACGCTGCTTTTATTGCCGAAGCTACCGCTGAAGGTGTTGGTTTGCAAGCGGCCGCCCGCAGCAACGTCGACTGAGCCTGCCTGGAGTTGCATCACGTTTGCGGTGGCGATGCTGCCGGCGTCGCGAACGTTCAAAACGGTGGCCGCGGCTGCAAGGTCACCGAACAGCTGGCCACCTTGTTCTATCGTGAACCGGCTGTTCCGGACTTGTTCCTTTTGCAAAAATTGGAACTGTGAGCCGCTGCCAGAAACCAGGATACTGGCGCTATTCGCGACGGAGCCACCCATCTTCAGCCCATTGGTACTCAGCTGTGCGCCATCCAAGACGCGTACCTGCGTCTCACCGCTTAGTCTTAAATCGCCCAGCTGCCCTGACTTGACCGTGGTGTTGGGGCCCGTCACCAGCAATTCGTTCCCGGTGGTCACGTAGATGGTTCCGTACTTAACCGTGGTGTGGGTGTCGGAACGACCCAGCTGCAAAGCGCTGCCCCGGTCGTCGTCGTCGGTATACAAGAAGACGACGCTCAGCTGCGCATTACCGGTGATTTCGCCGCTGCTGCCGGTGAATTCGAGGACGCCGCTGTTCTCCACGTCGCCGCTCAGGCGCAAATGGCTGCCGTTCCGGACGGTTAGCCAGCCACCGGACTCCACCCGAAGCAGTCCCGACAATTCGCTGACGCCTCCTGTCAGGTTCACGTTGCCGCGCTCGAGAATGCTGACCTCGGCTGTGCTTTTCCAGGGTGTGGCCACCTCCAGGAAGCCGGCTTCGACTCGCACGCTCAGTGCAGCGTCCAAGGGGGTGTTGAGCGTCAATACTCTAGAGCCCTGCTTGAGCAACTGCCCGCCCCCGGAAATTGCGCCGGCGAAGGTGAGGTCGGCGGAGCGGTTGAAGGCGAGGGTGGCGCCGGCGTCCACCTGCACCGGGCCCAAGATGGTGCCGCTGCTGCCGCCGTTGCCAATGGCCAAGGTGCCCGCCGCCACATGGGTGCCACCGGTATATGTGTTGTCGCCGCTCAGAATTTGCGTGCCGCTGCCCACCTTGGTGAGGCGGCCCGCGCCGAGCGCGTCGGCCACCACGCCGGCAAAGCTGCCGTCCTGATGACTCACACCAAGGGTGAAGGTCTGGTAGCCCGTGCCGCTGGCAGCACCTGTGCGGATCAGGCCGTCGCCGCTCAGGGCGCCGACCCGCACATTGGCGCTGCCGCCATCAAAAATGCCGGTGTTGCTGACCTTCAAATCGGCGCGGTTGTCCCGCCAATCGTCCTTGCCCGAGGCGCCGCCGTAGAAGGTGCCCGCCTGGATGTCAATGAGGCTGCCCGCCAGCATCGCGAAGCTGAGCTTGGCGCTGCCCCAGCGGATCGCACCGGCGCCGGTCTTGACCAACTGGCCCTGGCCGTCAAAGACGGTGTCGCCCCATTGCAGGCCGTAGTCGCGGTCGAGGGCATCGTTCAGCGTCAGTGGCTGACCGGGCTTCAGCGTGACGACGGTCGCTCCCGTGGCGGGCGCCATCGGCAGCGCGAAGGCCAGGGCCAGGCTCAGGGCCAGGGGGCGGGCCAGTTGTTGGTGCCGGGTACGCGGGGCGGCTGCCGTTTGGGGCGGTGTCGGATTCATGGATGATTCCTGGTGCGAAATTGGGGGGCGGCGGCCGTGCGTATACGCACGGTCCTCAGGGCAGCCTCGATCCTCCATGCTCAGCGTTGAATCAGCGTTGGATGGTGTGACACCCCGCACTGAGGAACCCACGGCCCCCGTCATACCGGCCAACAACCCCGAAAAGCCGCCGCCGCGCTCTCAGCGCTTGACCCTCAGTGATCGAAGTGCAAGCGCAGCACCGCATGCCCGCCGCCGATATCGCGGCTCTCGACCCGGTCGGCCAGATGGCGCAGCAGCACGCTGGAGACGCGCTGCATTGCGACGTCCAGCGCGCTGTCGTCATCGCCGTTGAGCCATGCATCGATGTCCGGTGCCTGGCCGGCCGACAGCGGCAGCGCGGGGCCCTCGTGCAGCAATTCGATGTCCAGATTGAACTCGTCGAAGTCGCCTCGCAGCGAGCATGGACGGCCGCGGCCGGCGGCAGCCAGGGCCTCGGCCGCTTCCAGCGCGGCCAGGGCGGCACGTTGCACGACCTCGGAGCGGGCCGACCAGGCCTTGCCCTGGCGCTCGACGAAGTCTGTGATCTGGTGGTTCAGCGGCCCGCCCATCGTTTCCAGCGGGCTGCTCGCGCTGCGCCGCGTGCCGAGGCGGAACAGCAGGTTCAGCAGCACCACGGCCAGCCCGGCCACGACAAAGCCATCGCCCGCCAGGAAGCGCAGGCTCTCGGGCAGGCCGGCCGACAGCCCCGGCATAAGCAGCGTCGCCAGGCCGGCGCAAAGAGACAGGCCCACCATGAAGATGCCGCGGCTGTCGAGCGCGCGGGTGGCGATCATCTCGATACCCGAGACGATCAGATAGGCCGCCGCATACAGCTCCACCGCGCCCAGCACCGCATGCGGGATCAGGGTCAGGGCCATGGTCAGCCTTGGGCTGAGTGCGATCAGCAGCAGCAGGCCGGCCGCAGCCAGGCCGATCACGCGGGCACTGGAGCCGGTGGCGTGGACCAGGGCGATATTGGCCGAGCTGGGTGCGGTGGGGAAACTGCCGACCAGTCCGCTGATCAGATCGCTGGCGCCATTGGCGCGTATGCCCCGGCCCACCATCTGCATATCGGCGCGGCGCCAATCGGCGTTGTTGGTCTTGTCCATCACGATCAGGCAGCCGATATTGTCCAGCTGGTTCAGCGCAGCGATCAGCACGATGGCCATCAGAATCCCCGGCCCCAGACTGAAGCTGGGCGTGACCGGCTGCGGCAGGGCCATGAGCGGCGCGCCAGCGAGCCAGTCCAGCCCCACCAGCCGGCCGGTCAGCTCGGCGATCAGCAGGCCGGCCAGGATGCCGACCAGCAGGCCCAGCAGCCGGAAACGCCGCCCGCCCCAGACCGACAGCGCGACGATGCAGGACAGTGCCGTGCCCGAGATCAGCGCGCTGATCCCGTCCAGCTGCAACTGAGCCCCGCTGCCGCTGACGCCAAGCGCATTGCGCACCGCCGGTTCCACCAGGGCCAGGCCGCCCATGCAGATCACGGTGCCCACCACGGTCGGCGGGAAGAGCGGGCGCAGATGTCGCATCAGCGGGCCCAGCCCCATGGTCACCAGCGCCGTCACCACGGTCACCTGCACCAGCGCCCCGACGCCCTGCGAGGCAATGGCCGCGCCGGCCACCGTGATCATCATCGGGTCGGGCTGGAACACCAGCAGCGTGCCGCTGCCCAGCCGGCCGCCCCAGGCCTGCGCCGCCGTGCCCAGGGCCATGCCCAGCAGCGTCATCGCGACGATGGAATGGGTTTGCGGCAAGGAAAGGCCGGCGATCTTGGCGGCCGCCAGTACGTGGGCGATCAGGGCCAGCACGATGGCCGCATGCTGCAGCGCCAGCAGGCCCAGTGCGGCCGGCGGCGGGCACTCGTCGGCCGCATATACCAGCTCGAAGGGGCGGCGCGCCGGCTTGGAAGGGGGCAGGTAGCGGGACAGCAGTCGGGACAGGGTCATGGGCTCGGGGTCGTAAGGCCGGGGGGCAAGTCCAGCAGCAGCACATAGCGGCGCAGCAGCCAGACGCAACGCTCGAACACGCTGGTGGCGGTGAACACGGCCTGCTGCAGGCCGGCGTCGAGGTCGCCGCCCTGCAGGCGGCGGCGTATGCCATCCATCAGCTCGGAGCGGTCATGGGTGAGCGCACGCAGCAGGGCCAGGTCTTCGGCTTCGGCGCTGCCTGCGGCATCGGCCAGGGCCTGCAGCATCATGTGCAGGCTCTGCACCAGCTGGTCCAGCAGCTGGTGCACCACCGCCGCGTCGGCCCAGCCCTGGGCGGACTGGGCCGTGCCGTACAGCTCGGCCAAGGACTCCTGCAGCGAAGCCAGCAGGCGATTGCGGTCGCGCAGCACCATGCTGCGTTCCAGCACCGCGCGGCTGCGCTGGCGGTCGACCAGCTCGAGCAGGAACTGCTCGCACAGGCGCAGCACTTGGCTTTCGGCGGCCTGGCGGGCGCTGGCGGCCACCGCAGTTGCGCCGTCCTGGCGCAGCGCTTCCAGATAGGCGGGCAGGCAGCTCAGCAAGCGCTGCTGCTCCTTGTCGGCCAGCAGCAGCGCGGTCTCCGGTTCATCCAGCGCCTCGTCGTGCACGAAGTGCGGGCGGCCCAGGTCCTCCTGCACCGAGGGCGGAGCCCAGGCCTCCAGCCGGCGCAGGCTCGGCGCCTGCAGCGCCCGGCTGGCCAGGTCGCTGAGCAGCTGCACCACCAAATAGAGGGTGGCCAGGCGGGCCGCCGGTGCGAGACCCAGCCGGTCCATCAGCGAGCCGAAGGCATCATCCAGCAGCCAGCGATTGGCCGCGTAGAACAGCAGGCTCAGGCCCAGGCCCTGCAGCCGCAGCAGCACCTGGAACAGCACCAACTGGCGCGCGCTGCCCTGCAGCCGGCCGGCGAGACTCCAGGCCGAGGCGGCCGAGCCCAGGCCCGCGCCGATCACGAGCATCGCGCCGCCGTTCCAGCCCAGCAGGCCGCCGGCCGCCAGGCTCATCGTGATCACTACCACTGTGGTCGAGGACTGCGCCAGCCAGGCCACTGCGGCGCCGATCGCGAAGCTGGGCAGCAGCCAAATGCTCAGCTCGCTGATCTGGCTGCGCAGCCAGGGCGCGGTCTTGAGCAGCGCCGCGCCGCTCTTGATGAAGTCGGTGCCCAGGAACAGCAGGCCCAGGCCCAGCAGTGCGCCCAGCGCATGGCGCCAGCGTGTCGACTGGTCGATCTGTCGGTAGTAGGCGATGCCGGTCAGGCCCAGCAGGCACAGGGCCAGTGCGTGCAGATCGATGGCCGCCACCAGGGCCAGCAGCGAGGTGCCCAGATTGGCCCAGCGGATGATGGGAAAGGCCTTGCGCCGGTCCAGGGCGCCTGCGGTGACCAGGGCCACCAGCACATGGATAACGGCGTTGACGCTTTGCATCACCGCGCCGGCCAGCAGGCCGAATAGCGCCAGCGAGCTGCTGCCGGTGACGGCGCGCGCGATCAGCTGGCGCAGGCGTCGACCGATCACCTGGCGCAGATTGGCGCTGATCAGGCGCACGCCGATAAAGAACAGGCCCAGCCCGGCGAACAGGCTGACGAAGATGCTCATGGCCGGTGGCGGGGTAGGGCCGAACGCTCAGGCCGCCAGCTGACGCAGTGCGGTCGCGCGCTCATCCACCGTGTCGATGATCTTCAGGAAGCCGCTGATCTCGAACACCTCGCGCACATGCTGGGGCAGCGCGCACAGCAGCAACCGACCCTGGCCCTGCTTGGCGCGTTTCGCGGCCATCAGCACCACGCGCAGGCCGGCACTGGAGATGTAGTCCACGGTCTCAAAATCCAGCACCGCGCGGCGTCCCGGCTCGGCAAACAGCTCCAGCACGGCCTGCTCGAAGGCGCTGGCGCTGGCGCTGTCGATGCGGCCCTTCAGTGCCAGCAGCAGGGTGTTCTGCTGTTGGCTGACTTGGTGTTCGAAACTCATCTTGCTTCCTTTTCTGCGGGTTTCAATGTCTTGAACAGCACAATCAGATTGCCGCTGCCGTCATAGAAGGCGCGCACGTCGTCCATCAGCGACTTGACCAGGTGCACGCCCAGGCCGCCCACGGCGCGCTCGTCGACGCCGGAATCCAGCTGGGGGGCCGGGGCCTGGACAAAGGGGTCGAAGGGCGGAGCGTCGTCCCTCAGCATCACCTCCAGCCATTTGTCCGAGCGCGACAGCCGCACCTGGATCTGCCGGTCCGGCGCGCCTTGCAGCCCATGCTGGATGGTGTTGGTGATCAGTTCCTCCAGGCAGAGGTTCACCGCGAAGGCCAGGTCGGGTCGATCGGCCAGGGCGTTCTCCACTGCGGCCGCCAGCAGGGCGATCTGCTCCAGCCGGCTCGCCAGCCGGTAGTGCAGCAGCAGCGTCTTGTTCTTCAGTTGCAGAGGGGCATGGCCCATGTCGAGCTCTCCTTGGCAATGGATGTGGACCGGGGCTTGCGGCACAGCAGCAAGGCGGTCAGGTCGTCGGAAGCCTCGGCGCTGCCGACGAAGCCGGCCACATCGGCCACCAGCGCGGCCAGCTTGTCACCGGCGGATTTGCCGGGGCAGGCGTGCAGCCAGGCCTGCAGACGCTCATCGCCGTAGGCCCGGCCATCGCCTGCGAAGGCCTCGGTGATGCCGTCCGTGTAGAGCAGCAAGGTGTCGCCAGCGGCCAGCCGCGCCTCGCGGTCGTGGTAGCGCATGCCGGGCAGCACGCCCAGCGCCAGATCGCAGGCGCCTGGCAACACCCGGACCTGGCCATCGGCGCCGCGCAGCAGCGGCGGCGGGTGGCCGGCGCTGGCATAGACCAGACCGCCGTCACGCGGGTCGTAGAGGCAGAAGCAGGCGGTGACGAACAGCTCCATCGGATTGCGCTCGCTGAGCAAGTCGTTGGCGCGCGCCAGCACCTCGGCCGGCGCCAGGCCGGACTGGGCCAGATCCTGCAGCACCGTGCGCGATACCGCCATGAAGAAGGCAGCGCCCACCCCTTTGCCAGCCACATCGGCGACCAGAAAGCCCCAGCGTCCGTCGGCCAGCGCAAAGCAGTCGTAGAAGTCGCCGCCCAGCTCGCGGGCCGGATGCATGCAGGCGCTGACCGAAAAGTCGGCCGTGTCGGGAAAACTCTGCGGCAGGATGGCCTGCTGCATCTCGCGCGCCGAGGCTAGCTCCTCCTGCACGCGCAGCGCGGCCAGATGCAGCTGGTCATTCTTGTCGGCCAGCTCCAGCGTGCGTGCCTGCACCAGGCGTTCCAGCTCGCGCTGGCGCGACTCGTTGTGCTCGCGGATGAGCAGCAGCAAACGGCCCACCTCGGTGGCCATGGTGTTGAAGTTGCCGGCCACCTGCACCAGCTCGTCCTGGCTGTCGATGCGGATGCGGGTGTCGAGCCGGCCGGCACAGAAGGCCTCGGTGCCTTGCGAGAGCCGGCGCAGCGAACCCAGGGTCGAGACATAGATGCCGGCAAACAGATAGGCGATGGCGGCCACAGCAGCCACCAGCAGCGCCGCCACCAGCCACTGGCTGCGCTCCAGCCGGGCCAGGCGCTGCTGCAGCCGGTCATCGGCGACGGTGGTGGCGCTGTGCAGCAGACCCTGGGCCTGCTGCAGGTTGGCGCCGGCCAGCGTGCGCATCTCCTGCAGCGCATCGGCGTCGTCCAGTACCTTGTCGACCGCCTCCTGCTGGCGTTCGATGCGCGCCAGCAGCTCGGTCAGCGGACCTTGCAGGTCCACGGCAGACGACTGCTGCAGCTGCGCGATGCCAGCTCGCAGCGCCGGCGCGTTGTCGCTGAGCACCACCTGCGCGCCCAGTGCATAGCCCGACATGGCCTCGCTGCGCAGCCCCAGCACATCCTGCTGCTTGGCCAGGGTCTCGAGCAGCAGGGGCAGGCGGTTGCAAAGCATATCCACCGCCGCATCCAGCTCGGCATCGACATTCAGGCGGTGGGCGCGGGTGTTCTCGCGGATCAGGGCCAGCAAGGTGTTGATGCCGCCGGTGTGGGCCGCAAAGCGCAGCTGGGCCTGCTCGCCTTGCGGCAGTGCGCGCAGCTCGGCCCATTGCCGCTGCAGGCGCTGGGCCAGGGCCGGCAGCTCCGAGGGCCTGGGCGCGGTGCGCTCGCTCCACTGCTGCAGCGCGACGATGCGCTGATCCAGTGTGGCGTCGGGACGGGCGGGCTCGGTCCCCGCCATCGCCCGGCTGCGAAGCGCCACCAGCTCGGCCAGCAAGGCGCTGTGCTGCGCGAAGGCCTGCAAGCCCTGGCGTTCCAGCTCGGCACGGCGCGCTGCCTCATGGGTCTGGCGCAGCAGGGGCAGGCTCAGCAGGCCCAGGGTCAGCAGCATCACCGTGCCCACCAGCAGGTACTTGCGCGAGAAGCTCAGCCGGCCCGACAGCCAGCTGGCCGGCGCCAGCAGGCGCAGCAGCGCGGCGGGCCACTCCCCGGCCTTTGCGGGCGCCTGGCTCATTCCAGCGCGCTCACCAGCAGCACCTTGACGCCCCCGCCGCTGGGCTTGCGCGTCACGTAGCCGATGGCGCCGGGCGTGGCCTGCACCAGGCGCGCGACTTCCTCGTCGCTGTCGGCCTGGCGCGGTGGCAGGCCCATGCCGGTGAAGCTCTGGCGCGCCCAGTAGGCGCGCAGCTGGCCCGGGCTGCGGCCGCTGATCTGGCTGTAGAAGCTTTTGCGCAGCGGCGCGCCCTCGCGCAGGTCGATGGGCTGGATCAGCTGGCCGTCGGGCCAGCTCTGCTGCTGGCGCAGAAAGATCTGGGTGGTGCGCTCGGGGCTGAGCCTGTCCAGGGCCACGTCCTTGTGGGCGATGACATACAGCTCGCTGGCGGCGGCCGGCGGCGCCGCCGCGCACAGCAGGGCCAGCAGGCCGATCAGGGTCAGGGTGTCGGGGCGATGCATGGGACTGCCCTCAGAACACCAGGTCCAGCGTGATGCTGAACAGCCGGAGCGTGTTGTCGAAGGGCAGGGCGGGCACGGCCAGCGGGCCCGGCGTGCCGGCATCGGGCGTGCGCACCAGGTCGAGCTGGGTCTTGATCGCCATGTTCTCGCGCCAGTCCCAGCGCAGGCCCAGGCTGAGCGAGCGGCTGCGGATGTCGGCGAACCGCTGGGCACGGTCGAAACCCTGCTTGAGCTGGTTCAGCGCACCGTCGAGCTGCGGGTCCAGCCCGGTCGGCGCCAGCGCTGTGGTGTTCAACCTGGCGGCCGAGCGTTGCTGCCGGGCCAGACTCAGATAGGGCGTGAAATCGCCGAAGCTGCGTGCCAGCGTGAGGCTGTAGCCGCGGCCGCTGCCGACCAGGTCGTTGTGCGGATCCATCCAGGTCAGCTCGGTCAGCAGCCGCCAGTGCCGCCAGTTCCCGTCCAGGCCGATGCTGGTGTAGACCGGGTGATTGTCAAAGGGGTTGCGCAGCGCGTCCAGGCCTCGCGCCTTGGCCTGCAGGGCGGCCAGCATCGGCGGCGGCAACTGCGGGTTGAGTGCCAGCTGCCCCAGGGCGCCGCTGAGCTGGCTCAGGCCATTGTTGATCTGGCTGACCTGTTCGGAGCGCAGCACATAGCGGTCAATCTCGGTGTGCGAGACGCGCAGGGTCAGGTCTTGCAGATTGGCGCTGAGGCTGAAGCCGAGCAGGCCGCGCAGGCTGGCATCGGCCGACAGAGCGGGGCTGAAGTTGTTGAAGCGATGGGTGTAGTCGTATCGGCCGCCGAAGAGCTGCGCCAGCAGGCTGGCGTCGCCCAGGTTGAGCCGCCAGTGCAGATCGGCGCCGTCCAGGCTGGCCACGCTGTTGACCACGCCGTAGATGGCCGGCGCCGGCCGCACGGTCAGATTGGCATAGCCGATCTCGGCAATGCTGGAGTCAAAGAACAGCGGGCTGCGCAGGCGCCCCAGGTTCAGGCTCAGGCCATGGCCCAGCTGCTGGCGCAGGGCGGCGATGCGCAGGCGCGGCCGCATGTCCTCGCCGGCCCGGGCCACGCCCTGCAGCTGCAGCGTCGTGCCGCCGGCCGGCTGCCACTCCAGCTGCAGGCCCAGGACGGTGTCCATATTGGCCGACCAGCCCTGCTGTACCGGCTTGAGTTGCGAGAAGGAGGTGGTGGCGCCGGCTGTGGCGTTGTCGTTGTGGGCCATACCCAGGGTGGCAAAGCCCGAGAAGCGCAGCGGCCCGGCGGCCGTGTCCTCGCTGGCTGCCGCCGGGCCGCATAGGGCCAGGCCGCTCAGGGCCAGTGAGCAGCGCCGCCGCCAGGGGGCCGTCTTCATGCCCAGGCGGCCGGCCGGCGGGCGGGCAGTGGCAGATGCGAAGAAATCATGGGCGGCCTCGGCTGGGTTTGCGCCCCGTGGTCGGGGCAGGCAACCATGTTCGGGGGCCGGCGTTGAATCAGCGTTGAATCGGCTGGCGCCCTCCCGCCGCGCTAGGGTCTGCCGGCGCCGCCCAGCCAGTCGCGCTGCTGGGCGGCGCTGCGCTGCCACAGCAGCTCGGCGCCCATCTGCCGGGCCACCGCAAATGCCTGGTCCAGCGCGGCATGGACGGCGGGCGTGGCGGCGCCGCCGGCCTGAAGGGCCTGGGCCCGCATGCGCCATAGCTCGGGCAGCAGGTAGAGCTCCTGGCGCTCATGGGCCTTGCTCATGGCCTCGTCGGTCCGCGCTAATGCCTCCTCGTGCCGACCCAGGCGCAGCAGGGCCTCGATCAGAAAGGACAGAAAGGTCGGTTCGGTGCTTGGCATGGCCACGGCCGAGGCGGCTACCGCCTGGCGTATCGGCAGCAGGCCCTCGGGGTCGCCGCCCTCTGCCCGAACCCAGCCCAGCACCAGGGCGCCGACCGCCTGCCACAGTGCCAGCCCATGCTTGTCGGCCACCGCCAGCAGCTCCTGGCACAGGGGCAGGGCGTCGCCGGGCTGGCGCAGATGGCGATGCAGGACCGCCGCCATGGTCAACGCGAAGGCCAGGGTCTGGGCATGGCCCAGCGCCCGCGCCTGCGACAGGGCCTGGCTGGCCTGTGCCTGGGCTGCCTCCACCTGGCCCTGCAGGGCCAGGGGCCAGCTCAGCATTGCACGGGCGGCAATGCCGCCATGCTCGCCGTAGCGCGCCAGCAGCGGCCCGGGGGGCAATGACTCGCCGGCCTCGGCAGCGGCCCTTAGCGCATTGCTGGCCGCCTTCAGCTGGCCGAGGAAGAACAGGTTGTTGCCCAGCGCATAGCCCGCCTGCACTGCGGCGGCGGGGTCGCCGCTGCGCCGGGCTTCGCACTGCAGCTGCTCGGCCAGCTGCAGTGCCGCGGGGGACTCGCCGGGACCGCTGCGGCTGCCCAGCCACAGGCCCCACAGAGCCTGGAAACGCTGCCCTGTACCGGCGTCGGCGGCACTGGCGGCCAGCGCTCGCTCGAAGCACAGGCGGGCTGCGGGTGAGCCATAGCCCTCCAGTGCCAGTAGGCTGGTGCCCAACTGCAGCAGAAGCGGCGGCTGCAGGCGCTGGACCAGACCCGGCGGCGCATCGGCTGCGGCCAGCGCCTGCAGGCCCTGCTCCAGCAGATGGCGGGCCTCGACGTGGGCCGACTGGTTAGCGGCGCGGCGCCCGGCCTGCAGCCAGTAGTGGGCGGCGGCCGGATCGCCGCTGGCCTGCAGATGGTGGGCCAGCAGCTCGGGTTCGTCGGCCGCCCGGCTTGCGAACAAGCCCATCAGCGCGTTGGCCGCGCGGCGATGCAGGGCGCGCCGCTCGCGGCCGCCCAGCGATTCATAGGCCGCGTCCCGTATCAGCGCATGGCGGAAATGCCAACAACCGTCGGTGCCGGCCTGCAACAGGCCGTCGCGGGCCAGTTGGCCCAGACCGGCCGACAGCGACCCCCGGCCCTGATCGTCCTGCATGGCCAGCAGCAGGGCTTCGTCCCAGCCACTGCCCAGAACCGCAGCGCATTGGGCCAGCCGCCGGGCCTCGGCGGGCAGGCGGTCCAGCCGCGCGGCCAGCAGGTCCCACAGCGTGGCGGGCACCCGCTCCTGCGGTGTCAGTCGCAGCGAGCGGGCCAGTTCCTGGGCAAACAGCGGTACGCCCTGGGCGCGCTGCAACACCTGCTGGCGTGCCGGCGCACCGTCCGGCACCAGCTCCAGCTGCTCGATCAGCCGCTGCATCTCGGGCGCTGGCAGCGGCTGCAGGCTCAATACCTGCTGCAGCTCGCCGACCAGTGCCAGCGGTGGTGGCTCGCGCGAGCTCATCACGATCAGATCGGGACCGCGCGCCGCCTGTTGCAGATAAAGAGCCAGCAACTCCAGCGTCGAGGGGTCGGCCCAGTGCAGATCTTCCATCGTCACCAGCTGGGGCCGACCCTGGGCCAGGCCCTCGAACATGGCGAGCAGCAGCGTCTGCAGCTCGCGTTTGTTCCGCGGGGCCGGGTCGGGCTGGGGCGGCTGGGGCAGGAGCAGCTGGCTCAGCGCGTCGATGCAGGCATTGGGGTCGAGGCCGGCCCGCCGCAGCAGCGCCTTCAGCGCGGCCAGCGCGCGGGGCCGGTCCGACAGTGGTCCAAGGCTGCGCTGCAATGCGGTCACCACCGGATGCCAGGGGCTGTGGCCGAACTCCGGCCGGCAGAACAGCTGCAGCCGGCGTGTTGCGACGCCGCTGCCCGTGTCGATCTCGCTTTGCAGGGCCTGCAGCAGTCGGGTCTTGCCCAGGCCCGGCTCTCCCTGGATCCAGATCGCGCGGGGCTGCTGCTGGGCGGCGGCCCAATGGCCCAGCAGCTCGGCCAGTTCGGTGTCGCGGCCGACCATGGGCTGCAGGCTGGCCGGTTGGGTGCCCGCGCCCAGTGCCTCGCGCAGCGCGGCGCTGCCGTCGGCCTCGGCGGCCATGAAACGATGGTGGCTCAGGCTTTGCTGGCACAGCTCGGCGCTGACCCGGGCCGTGCCCGGCCGGGCCAGCCAGGCCAGGCGGCGCGCCTCGCGCGAAAGGGTGCCGACGCTGTCGGGCGAGGCCTGGTCCGGCAGGCTGTGCACCCAGCCCACATGCAGGCCCAGGCGTGGTGCCAGCCCGGCCTCGTCTGCGGTCGGGGCCAGCATCGCCAGTGCGGCGTCCAGTGCTAGGCGCGGCGCCTGCTCCAGCGCACGCGGATGGCCGAAAAAGGCCAGCAGCTCGCCGCCCTCGGCGCGCTGCACCCAGGCGCCTTGGGCCCGAAGCGCGGCGCGCGCCCGCTCCAGCTGCCTCATCAGCTGGGCGCTCAGCGTCTCGGCGTCGTCGGCGTCCATAGGGGCCTCCCATTCGCAGGCCAGCACCACCACCCGCCGGCGCTGCGCACCTTGCGTGGCTGCCGGTGCCGGCACGACCGGCCGGCGCAGGCGCTGGGCCAGCTCCAGCGTCTCGGGCTGCGGGCCCAGCCCGAGTTCCAGTTGCAACTGGGCGCTGAATTGCTCGAACATCGCCAGCGCCTGAGCGGGTTGCTGCAGCGCCAGCGCGCGCATGCAGCTGCGCAGCGCCGGCTCGCACCAGGGATCCAGGGCCAGGCTGCGGCGCCCGCAGGCCAGGGCCTCGGCCATCTCACCCTGCTGCTCCAGCAGCTCGGCGAGTGCCGCCAGGCTTTGCAGGGCCTGGCGTTGCAGCGCCTCGCGGCGCGGTGCCAGCCAGGCCTCGAAGCCGGGCGCATCGTCCAGGCTCAGGCCGGCCAGCAGCGGGCCGCGATACAGCGCCGCCGCCCGCTGCAAGGCGTTGCGGCGGGCGGCGAGCGTGGGGGTGGTGGCGTCCAGCTGGGCCAGACTGAACTCCCGGCAGTCGATATGCCAGGGCAGGGTGTCGCCGAGCTGCAGCCGCTTCTTGTCGCTGTGCAGCATCTCGGCCGACCGGTCAGGCCAGAGGCGGGCAAGGCAGTGCCGCAGATCGAACAGCGCGCGTCGCAAGTTGGCGCGCGCCTGGGCCGGCTCGGAGTCGGGCCAGAGCAGCTCGGCCAGCGGCTCGCGCTCCAGTGGGCCGCTGTGCAGACAGAGCATGGCCAGCAGCGCGCGCGCCTTGTCATAAGGCAGGGCCAGCGGCCGGCCCTGGGCGTCTAGCAATTCGAAGCCGCCCAGCAAGCGCAGGCTCGGCGGCGAGGGGGCGGCGGTCGTGTCTGGATTCATGGGCGAGGTCGGCAAGGGCGCGAGTATGCCTGCGGCACAATACAAAAGCCCCGCTGTCGCGGAGCACAGATCGGAGTCGGAATGGCCAATGTCTTGCTAATCGGTGCCTCACGCGGCATCGGCCTGGAGTTCGTGCGTCAGCACCGTGCCGCCGGCGATCGGGTGGTGGCCACGGCGCGCAGCGAGCCGGCTCTGGCCGCCTTGCGCGAGCTCGGCGCCACCGCGCTGAGGCTTGATGTCGCCGACACCGCCAGCGCCTCGGGCCTGGCCTGGCAGATCGACGGCTACCAGTTCGACACGGTGGTGATCAATGCCGGCGTTTATGGCCCGCGTCATCTGGGCCTGGACACCCCCACTGAGTCCGAGTTCGACCAGGTGATGCACACCAATGTGCTGGGGGCGATGCGGGTGCTGCCGCAGCTGCTGGACGCGCTTGCACCCGGCGCGCGGATCGGCGTGCTGTCCTCGCGCATGGGGTCGATCGGCCTGCGCACCGCGCATGCCGGCTGGCTTTACCGTGCCTCCAAAGCCGCCTTGAACTCGGTGATGAAGGACGCCTCGCTGGCGCTGGCCGGCCAGGCCCTGCTGTGCAGCTTCCATCCCGGCTGGGTGCGCACCGAGATGGGCGGCGAAGGCGCCGACATCGACGCGGCCACCAGCGTGGCAGGCATGCGTGAGGTGCTGGCCGGGCTGACGCCCGCCGACAGCGGCAGTTTCTTCAACTATGACGGCCAGCCCCTGGCCTGGTGACCCCCATGATCCTCTCCGACGACCACCGTGCCGTGCAGGACGCCGTGCGCGCCTATGTGCAAGACCAGATCGCGCCCAAGGCGGCCGAATGGGACAAGAGCCATCACTTCCCGGCCGCCGAGCTCAAGGGCCTGGCCGAGCTGGGGTGCTACGGCGTGGCCGTGCCGACCGAGTACGACGGCGCCGGCCTGGACTATCTGGCGCTGTCCATCATCCTCGAGGAGATCGGCGCAGGTGACGGCGCGACCTCGACCGTGGTCAGCGTCAACAACTGTCCGGTCTGCTCGATCCTGATGGCTTTCGGCAACGAGGATCAGAAACAGCGCTTTCTCAAGCCCCTGGCGCGCGGCGAGATGCTGGGCGCTTTCTGCCTGACCGAGCCGCATGTGGGCTCCGAGGCCGGCGGCTTGAAGACCACGGCCGTGCGTGATGGTGACGACTATGTGATCAACGGCGTCAAGCAGTTCATCACCAGCGGCAAGAACGGCGATGTTGCCATCGTGATGGCCGTCACCGACAAGGCTGCCGGCAAGAAGGGCATCAGCGCCTTCCTGGTGCCGACCGCCACGCCCGGCTACACGGTCGCGCGCATCGAAGACAAGATGGGCCAGCACGCCAGCGACACCGCGCAGATCCTGTTCGAGAACTGCCGCATCCCCGCCGCCAACCGGCTGGGCGAGGAGGGCCAGGGCCTGAAGATCGCGCTGTCGGGCCTGGAGGGCGGTCGCATCGGCATCGCCTCACAGGCGGTGGGCATGGCGCGCGCGGCCTTCGAGGCCGCACTGAAGTACAGCAAGGACCGCGTCTCCTTCGGCCAGCCCATCTTCAACCACCAGGCCATCCAGTTCAAGCTGGCCGATATGGCCACCCAGATCGAGGCCGCGCGCCAGCTGATCTGGCATGCCGCCAGCCTCAAGGACGCCGGCCAGCCCTGCCTGAAGGAAGCGGCAATGGCTAAGCTCTTCGCCACCGAGATGGCCGAGCGGGTCTGCTCCGACGCGATCCAGGTGCACGGCGGCTACGGCTATGTCAGCGACTTCCCCGTCGAGCGCATCTACCGCGATGTGCGCGTTTGCCAGATCTACGAGGGCACGTCCGAGGTGCAGAAGATCCTGATCGGACGCGCCCTGGGCTGACGGGCCCCTGGCCTCAGCCGGCCGACACTTCGATGCGGCGCGGCTGCGCATGCGCCTGCTTGGGGATGCGCAGCGTCAGCACGCCGTCCTTGATACTGGCGTCGATCTTGGCGCTGTCGAGCTCGCGGCTCAGCGTGAAGCTGCGCCGGTAGCGCGGGATGCGCAGCTCGGCGTAGACAGCTTCCAGGCCCTCGGGCGTGGCCGGCTGCACGCTGCCTTCGATCAGCAGTGCGTCGCCCTCGACCCGGATTTCGAGCCGCTCACGCGGCACGCCCGGCATATCCGCCAGCAGAGTGATGCCGGCCTCGTCCTCAAAGACATCGACCGCTGGTTGCACCGTACGCTCTTGTTCCTGAGAGGGTTGGCTGGCTTGAGTGGTCTTGCTCATGATGGTGACTCCTTCTTGTGCTCACTGCACGGTGATGCGGCGGGCCTGCGCCGACTCGCGGCGGGCGATGCTGATCTGCAGGACGCCGTCCCGGTAGCTGGCGCTGACATGGGCCGGGTCGACGTCGTCGGGCAGGGCTACGGCGCGGCTGAAACGGCCGCTGCTGCGCTCGCGCGTGTAGACGCTGAGCTTGGGGCTGCCGGCAGGGATTTCCGAGGGCCGCTCACCGGCAATACGCAGCACGCCGCGATCCACCGTGACCTCGATCTTGTCGGCCGCGAGACCGGGAGCGAAGGCGTAGATCTCGAAGCTGGTGGGCGTGCGTCCCATATTCACCGCCGGCACGCTGCCCTGTGCGACGGCGCGGATGCTGTTGGGCAGGCCTGGAGCACCAAACACATCGTCGAGCTCACGACGCAGGCGCTCGAACTGCCCGAACAGGGAGCCCGGATAGTTCAACATCATCGATTCATACATGGCATGTCCTCCATTCAGTGGTGTGCACCGGCCGGAAAACCAGCGATGGCCGGTCGATACCCGAAATAGGAACGGCTCGCCGGGTTTCAAGAGTCGCTGGCGCTGGCTAGCTGTGCCCTCACAAATGCCACCAGCGCCCGCGCGGTCTCCGACGCACCGGGCGCCGGCAGGCTCAGCGCCTGCACCCACTCGCCCTCGGGCACCAGCAGGCGCCAGCCGGGCAGCAGGTCGACCAGCGCGTCGCCGGCCGGCACGCAGAAGTCCGGTGCCGGCACGACACCGGCGCCATGGCGGGCCAACGCCAGCAGCGACTCCAGGTCCGAGCCCCAGGCGCTGGCCTGCAGCATCAGCTCGCAGCGTCGGCCCTGTGGTCCCAGCCACAGGCTGGCGCGCGGGTCCTCATGCTGGCCCAGCAGCAGGCAGGGCAGGGCGACGATCTGCTCGGGCGCCTCGAGCCGCAGACCAGGCAGGCCATAGAGCCGCACCGCAAAGCGCCGCAGCGGCTGGGCCACCCAGTCCTGCGGCGGGCGGTCGGTGATGCGAAAGGCCAGGTCCAGCCCCTCGCGCAGCAGGTCGACGCGCCGGTCGGTGAACAGGAGTTCGTAGCGCAGCGCCGGGTGCAGGGATTGGAAGCGCGCCAGCAGCGGCGCCAACACATGGCGGCCGAAGCTGGTGGTGGCGCTGATGCGCAAGGTGCCGCCCAACTGGCCGCGCTGATGCTTGAGCGCCATGCGCGCGGCCTCGGCGGCCTCGCGTACGGCCTTGGCGCGCGCATGCAGGCGCCGGCCCGAATCGGTCAGCGCCAGGCTGCGCGTGCTGCGCACGAAGAGCGCGACGCCCACCGCCGCCTCGATCGCCGCGACCCGGCGGCTGACCGCCGCACGCGTCAGCCCCAACTGACGTGCAGCCTCGGCAAAGCTGCCGGCCTGGACGATGCGGGCGAACAGCTCCAGCGCATTGGCATCCAGCGCACTCTCGCGCCCTGGCTTGCCCATAGACGTGGTGCCGAGGTCTTTTGTCAACTTCATGGAAGCAATGTGATGATATCGACTGATCTAGTCAATGAATTGTTGCCAACATAGACTCGATCAATGCCTCAAGCCCTCATGCTCAACACCCCTGCGCTGGCCGCCGGCACCCCTGCTGCCGAGCCGCTGGTGCGCCAACGCACGCTGCAGCTGCGCTGCGCTGATGGCCGCTTGCTGGCCGCCACCTGGTTCGAGCCGGCCGGGGCGCCGCGCGCGATTGCGCTGATCAGCCCTGCCACGGCGGTGGCGCGCGGCTTCTATCGCGGCTTTGGCGAGTGGCTGGCACAGCGCGGCTATGCCGTGCTCAGCTACGACTACCGCGGCATCGGCGACTCGCTGCAAGGACCGCTGCGCCAGGAGCGCGCCCGGCTGCGCGACTGGGCCCAACTGGACATGGGCGCCGCGCTACGAGCGGTGCTGCGCCGCCGCCTGATGGAACAAGAGGCACAGGGCCGTGCGCTGGGCCTGCTGCTGGTCGGCCATTCCTTTGGCGGCAATGCGATCGGGCTGGCGCCCGACTACGAGCAGGCCGATGCCATCCTGGGCGTGGCTGCCCAGGCGGCCGACTGGCGCTTCTGGAGCGGCATCCACAAGGCCAAGGCCTGGCTGTTCTTCCACGCGATGCTGCCTGCCGCCGGCCATCTGCTGGGCCAGGCGCCCGGCTGGCTGATGGGGGCGCGCCGCGCCCAGGGCCTTCCCAAGGGCGCGGCGCTGGAATGGGCGGCCTGGGGCCGGCGGCGCGGCTTCATGTTCAGCGATCCCAGCCTGCAGGCCGAGCTGGGCTACCACCGCTTCACCGGGCCGGTGCATCTATGGAACATCACCGATGACCCGGTTTTCGGCCCGGCCCAGGCGGTCGATGCCTTGGCCGCTCGCTTCAGCACCGCCCAGGTTCAGCGCCACACGCTGGCGCCGGCCGATGTGGAGCTGACGAGCCTGGGCCATTTCGCCGCCTTCCGACGCGAGTTCGGGCCGCGCATCTGGCCGCGGCTGCTGGCGCCGGTGGAGGCGGCGACGCCGCTGCTGGCCCCAGGCTGCTAAAGCCCGCCCTGCGTGAGCTTGGCCGGGTCCAGCAACTGCTCCAGCTCGGCGCGCGACAGCTCGGTCAGCTCGGCTGCGACGTCGATGACCGGCCGGCCCTGCTTGTAGGCCTGCTTGGCGATCTCGGCGGCCTTGAGATAGCCGATCACCGGGTTCAGCGCCGTGACCAAGATGGGGTTGCGCGAGAGCGCCTGCTGCAGGCCCGGGGCATTGACCTTGAAGCTCGCGATCGCGCGCTCGCCCAGCAGCGCGCTGGTCTTGGCCAGCAGATGCAGACTGTCCAACAGGTTGTGGGCAACCAGCGGCAGCATCACGTTGAGCTCGAAGTTGCCGCTCTGGCCGGCGATCGTGATCGCCGCGTCATGGCCGATCACCTGCGCCGCCGCCATTGCGACCGCTTCCGGGATCACCGGGTTGACCTTACCCGGCATGATGGACGAGCCAGGCTGCAGCGCCTCCAGCTCGATCTCGGCCAGCCCGGCCAGTGGGCCGGAGTTCATCCAGCGCAGGTCGTTGGCGATCTTCATCAGGCTGACGGCCAGGCCCTTGAGCGCGCCAGAAAGAGCCACGGCCGTGTCCTGCGAGCCCATCGCGGCGAAGAAGTCGGGCGCGGTCGTGAAGCTCAGGCCGGTGAGGCTGCTGAGCTCGGTGCAGAAACGTGCGGCGAAGTCGGGATGGGCGTTGATGCCGGTGCCCACCGCCGTGCCGCCCTGGGCCAGCGCCTGAACACGGGGCTGCAGGCCTTGCAGCTGGGCGATCTGCGCCTCGATCTGCGCGGCCCAGCCGTCGAGCACTTGGGACAGGCGCACCGGCATCGCATCCATCAGATGGGTGCGGCCGGTCTTGATATGGTGGCCGTCGCTGGCGCTCTTGGCGCGCAGTGCGTCGAGCAGGGCACCGAGCGCCGGCAGCAGCTCATTGTGCAGCGCCAGTGCCGCGCTGATGTGCAGGGCCGAGGGAATCGAGTCATTGCTGCTCTGGCCGGCGTTGACATGGTCGTTCGCGCTGACGGCTTTGCCGAGCTTGCGACCGGCCAGCGTGGCCAGCACCTCGTTGGCGTTCATATTGCTGCTGGTGCCCGAGCCGGTCTGGAACACGTCGACCGGGAAGTGGCGCATGAAATCGGCGTCGGCCATCAGCTCGACGCCCGACATCTCGATGGCCTCGCCGATCTCGGCCGGCAACTGGCCCAGCGCCACATTGGCGCGGGCGGCAGCCAGCTTGACCTGCAGCAGCGCCGCGATGAAGCGCGCCGGCATCGGCCCGCTGATCTGGAAGTTCTGCACCGCGCGCTGGGTCTGCGCGCCGTAGAGGGCGTCGGCGGGCACCTGCATCTCGCCCATGCTGTCTTTTTCGATACGAAAGTTCATCTTGCTCACCTGTGCACTCCTACTGCTGACTATGCCTAGATCCAGCCTCGCACAAACGCCGCTGTGCGCCAGCCCCGATCGGGCTACCTTACACCCATGCTTGGGAGCGAGGGCTGGCGGCGGGTCTGCGGACATTTCAAAAGGTTGCTGCGACCCCTGTGCTTGATCCGCTGCTGATCCAGGTGCGTGCTGATCGCCTGGCGAGTCGTACGCGCTCACCGTGTGCCATCGCGCGAATCTGGCGCTCTGGCGCTCTGGCAGCGGCTAGCGCTGATCCGGCGCAGGGCCGAGGCAGGCGTTTCCATGCCTCGTTTTTGGCAGTTGGTCGCATCGCGCTGGTCGAGTCCGGCTGGCCGTCGCACAGTGGGTGCGAAGGAGTGATAGCGATATGGTCGAGAGAAGACCCAAATGGAGTTGCCTGAGCAAGGGCGAGCTGGAGCGCCAGCGGGCCCGACTGCGGGCCAAGGCGCGCCAGCTGGCTGAGCGACTGAAGCAGCGCGAGCGCGCGCTGGGGCAAAGCGGCGCTGTCGACAGGGGGCTGCGCCAGATGCGAGAACACATCGAGGGCATGGAGCAAGCGGCCACGGCCCTGCATCACCGAGCCCGCAGCCGGGTCTGAGCCGCGCGGCGCCGGGCTCGCGATTTGTCATGGTCCGGCGTCTAGAATCCGGGCTCCATTCGCTGAGGAAAACTCATGACGACGAACGCGCTTTTTGACGAGAACGAGGGCGTGGCCCTGCGCCTGGTAGGGATCATCGTGGCCTTGGTGGTGGCGCTGGTCATCGGCTTCGGGGTGCACAAGAGTCGCAGCATGGCCAAGCCTGCACAGCAGCCGGCGGCCGTCCTGGTCGAGGAGGATGTGGCCGCGATCCTGGTCGAGAACGGTGTTGTCAAGTTCTTCTTCGCGAGCGCCAGCGCTGAACTGGCCGGTGGCGCCAACGAGGCGCTGACTCAGCTGACCCAGGCGCTGGCCGAAGGCAAGACGCTGGTGGTCAGCGGCTACCACGATGCCAGCGGCGACGCGGCGATGAATGCCGAGTTGGCCAAGCAGCGCGCGATGGCCGTGCGCGAGGCGCTGCTGAGCCTGGGCGTTGGCGAGGGCCGAATCGAGCTGAGCAAGCCCGAACTGGCCACCGGCAGCGGTAGCCCGCGCCAGGCGCGGCGCGTCGAAGTGCTGCTGCGCTGAGTGTTCACGCGCTCCCGACAGACCGGCCCGAGGGCCGGTTTTTTTACGTCTTGTGCGCTGCGCGCGCCCGCCGTCATCAAGTGTTCACGTATTTGCGTTTGATCAAAAAATGTCGCTATGATCGCGATGAATGAAAATTCACGATCAATCGTGATGCATTCATCCGTGAACCTTCCACCCGACTCCCAGGCAGGCAGATGGCGACCTTCCCCGGCAATCCCTCGATGGCCCAGCGCATTGCGCGGGCGATGCCTTCGCTGACGCGTTCGCACGCCCGGGTGGCCGAGTACGTGCTGGCCCATCCGCTGAAGGTCGCGACGATGCCCATCGACGAGCTGGCCGAGACCGTCGGCGTGTCGGTGGCTACTGCCAACCGCTTTGCGCGGGCGCTGGCCTTTGATGGCTATCCGCAGTTCCGGGCCGCGCTGGTGCTGGGCTTCGAGACCGCGCTGGCTCCGGTCGAGAAGCTGCGTAGCAAGCTGGAGAGGCCGGCCACGGTGGCCGATGTGTTCGACAGCGCGCTGGTCGATATGGCCGGCAATATCGAGGCCACGCGCGCTGCACTCGATGTGCAGAGCTGCACCCAGGCCGTCGATGCGATCTTGAAGGCACGTCGCATCGCCATCGTCGGCTATGGCGCCAGCAGCTGGCTGGGCGGCTTGCTGCAGCGCAGTCTGGAACTTTACTGCGACAACGTGCAACTGCTGGCCAGCATTGAAAGCTCGTCCTACGCGGCGCGGCGGCTGGGCCGGCTGACGAGCGAGGACCTGGTGATCGCGATCAGTTTCCCGCGTTATTTCTCCGACACCGTGATGCTGGCTGGCCGGGTTCGCGCCGCCGGCCTGCCGTTGCTGGCGCTGACCGACAGTCCAGCGTCGCCGCTGGCACCGCTGGCCTCGGTGGCCTTGTATGCCCAGACCCACAGCCAGTACTTCGCGAACTCCGAGGCCGGCGTGCTGGTGCTGATCGAGGCTTTGTGTAGCGCCGTCGCGCACAGCGCTAAGGGCTCGCTGCAAGCCGCCACCCAGCTGACCGAATCGGTACTGCCGTGGCTTGAAGGAAGCCATGCCAGCAAGCTGCGAGCGACCGCCTCCGCCGCCCCCGTCAACACAAAGAAGAAGACCGCTAAGTGAGCACCCTATCCATGAGCCCTAAAGCCACCATCGCCATCCACGGCGGCGCCGGCACGCTGAGCCGCAACAACATCAGCCCTGCTCAGGAGGCCGCCTATCACGAGGCTCTGGCTGCCATCCTGCGCGCCGGCGAGCAAGTGCTGGCCAACGGGGGCACGGCGCTGGATGCGGTCAGCCTTGCGGTCGACCTGCTGGAAGACTGCCCTTTGTTCAACGCCGGCCACGGCGCAGTGTTCACCAGTGCCGAGACCCATGAGCTGGACGCCGCCGTGATGGACGGCGCGACGCTGAAGGCTGGTGCCATCGCCTGCGTCAGCCATATCAAGCGCCCCCTGCGTGCCGCCCGTGCGGTGATGGAGTGCAGTGAGCATGTGCTGCTGGTCGGTGCCGGCGCCGAGGCCTTTGCCCAGGGGCTGGGGATGGAGATGGTCAGCCCGGACTACTTCTCGACCGAGGCGCGCCGCGAGCAGCTGTACCGCGCGAAGGCCAGCTCGGTGACCGTGCTGGACCACGACGGAGCCGCGAACAACGCCGCGCCGCTGGACGAGAGCCGCAAGTTCGGCACCGTCGGCGCGGTGGCTCTCGACGTTCACGGCAATCTGGCCGCCGCCACCTCGACCGGCGGCATGACCAACAAGCGGCCTGGCCGCGTCGGAGATTCGCCGCTCATTGGCGCCGGTACCTATGCCGATAACCGCACGGCCGCGGTCTCCTGCACCGGCACCGGCGAGATGTTCATCCGCGCCGCAACCGCCTATGAGCTTTGTGCCCGCATGGCCTATGGCGGCCAGTCGCTGGAGGCCGCTGCCGAAGCGGCGGTGATGCAGTCGCTGTCGGCCATCGAGGGCCGCGGCGGACTGATCGCCGTCGACGCCCAGGGCAATGTCAGCCTGCCTTTCAATACCGAGGGCATGTACCGCGGTCAGATGCGGATCGGCGATGCCGCGCCGCAAACAGCGATCTTCCGCTGAACCTTTTCGAGTAAGTCTTCTCCTATGTCCACCTCCGTGCTCGAAGCTCCCGCCCAGTCCAGCGCCCTGATCCTGCCCGAGCAGCGTGTCGTCTGCGTCAATGATCTGTCGGTGCGCTTCTCGACCTCCGAGCGCACCGTCGATGCGGTCAAGAACCTGAGTTTCCATGTGGACCGTGGCGAGACCCTGGCCATCGTCGGCGAATCGGGGTCGGGCAAGTCGGTCACCTCTCTGGCGCTGATGCGCCTGGTCGAGCATGGCGGCGGCCGTATCGTCAACGGCAGCATGGCCTTCCGTCGTCGCAACGGCAGCATCCTGGACCTGGCGACGGCACGCGACGCGACGATGCGCAGCATCCGCGGCGCCGACATTGCGATGATCTTCCAAGAGCCGATGACCTCGCTGAACCCGGTGTTCACGGCGGGCGACCAGATTGCCGAGGCCATTCAGGAGCACCAGGGCAAGAGCGCTGCGGCCTCGCGCGCCGAGGCGCTGCGCATGCTGGAGTTGGTGCGCATCCCCGAGGCCCGCAATGTCTTGGACCGCTACCCGCACCAGCTCTCGGGCGGCATGCGCCAGCGGGTGATGATCGCGATGGCGCTCTCCTGCAAGCCGGCACTGCTGATTGCCGATGAGCCGACTACGGCGCTGGACGTGACCATCCAGGCGCAGATCCTGCAGCTGATCCGCGAGCTGCAGCAGGAAATGCAGATGGGCGTGGTCTTCATCACCCACGATATGGGCGTGGTCGCTGAGGTGGCCGACCGGGTGCTGGTGATGTACCGGGGCGACAAGGTCGAGGAGGGCGCATCCGAGGCCTTGTTTGCAGCGCCGCAGCACCGGTATACGAGAGCCTTGCTGTCGGCCGTGCCGCGCCTGGGAGCGATGCAAGGGCTGGACCTGCCGCTGAAGTTCGAGCTGCTACGCACCGATGACAGTGCGCCGGCGGAGCCGGCGCTGCCGCAGGACACGGTCAACGCCCAGGCCGAGCCCATCTTGCGTGTCAAGAATCTCGTGACCCGTTTCGATATGCGCAGCGGCCTGATGAGCCGCGTGACGCGCCGCGTTCATGCGGTGGAGCAAGTCAGCTTTGATCTGCGTCCCGGCGAGACTCTGGCCCTGGTCGGCGAGTCGGGCTGCGGCAAGTCGACCACCGGCCGCTCACTGCTTCGGCTGGTCGAGAGCCAGAGCGGCGCGATCGAGTTCGGCGGCCAGAACATCCGCGAGCTGCCGACCGCCGCGCTGCAGACCCTGCGCCGCAATATCCAGTTCATCTTCCAGGACCCGTTCGCCTCGCTGGACCCGCGGGTCACGGTGGGTTTCTCCATCATGGAGCCCTTGCTGGTGCACAAGATCGCCACGGGCGCCGAGGCCCAGGCCCGGGTCGACTGGCTGATGCAGAAGGTCGGGTTGACGCCCGAGCAGGCTCAGCGCTACCCGCACGAGTTCTCCGGCGGCCAGCGCCAGCGCATCGCGATTGCCCGGGCCCTGGCGCTGAATCCGAAGGTGGTGATCGCCGACGAGGCGGTGTCAGCGCTGGATGTGTCCATCCAGGCGCAGATCGTCAATCTGATGCTGGACCTGCAGCGCGAGCTGGGCATCGCCTTCCTCTTCATCTCGCACGACATGGCCGTGGTCGAGCGGGTCAGCCACCGCGTCGCGGTGATGTATCTGGGCCAAATCGTCGAGATCGGACCACGCCGCGCGATCTTCGAGAACCCGCAGCATCCCTACACCCGCAAGCTGATGGCGGCGGTGCCGGTGGCCGACCCGACGCGGCGCAGCCGCAGCCGCGAGCTGCTCAGCGGCGAGATTCCCAGCCCGGTGCGTCAGGTCGGCGACGAGCCGGTGGTGGCGCCCCTGGTCGAGATCTCGCCCGGCCATTTCGTCGCGCGCCACAGCGTCGGCGTGTACTGAATCGAATCGACTTTCCTTCCCCTTTACCCCACAGGAGTCTTCAGATGATGAATACCTACCGCATCAGCGCGCTCGGCCGCTGCTTCCTCGCCGCCGGCCTGTTGAGCGCCGGCGCTTCGGCCCTAGCCGCCAAGGATGTGGTGCTGGCCATCGGCGGCCAACCCGAGACCCTGGACCCCTACCAGACCAACACCACGCTGACCACGGCGGTCACCAAGTCCTTCTACCAGGGCCTGTTCGAGTTCGACAAGGACCTGAAGGTGCGCAATGTGCTGGCGCTGAGCCACACCGTCTCCAAGGACGGTCTGGTCTATGAATTCAAGCTGCGCCCCGGCGTCAAGTTCCACGACGGCACCGACTTCAATGCCGAGGCAGTCAAGGTCACCTTGGACCGGGTGATGAACCCCGAGAACAAGCTGGCCCGCTTCAATCAGTTCAACCGCATTGACAAAGTCGAGGCCACCGGCCCGCTTGCCGTGCGCATCACCCTGAAGGAGCCCTTCGGTCCCTTCATCAACTCGCTGGCCCATGCTTCGGCAGCGATGATTTCGCCCACCGCGCTGAAGAAATACGGCAACAAGGACATTGCCTTCAACCCGGTCGGCACCGGCCCCTTTGTCTTCGTCGAGTGGAAGCAGACCGACTTCGTCAAGGGCAAGAAGTTCGACGGCTACTGGAACAAGGGCTATCCGAAGGTCGACAGCATCACCTGGAAGCCGGTGCTGGAGAACAACACCCGCGCCGCGATGCTGCAAACCGGTGAGGCCGACTTTGCTTCGCCGCTGCCCTACGAGCAGGCGGCCGCGTTGGAGAAGAACGCCAAGCTGAAGGTGACGACTGCACCGTCCATCATCACGCGCTACCTCAGCTTCAACATGCTGCAAAAGCCCTTCGACAATCTGAAGGTGCGCCAGGCCATCAACTACGCGATCAACAAGGAAGCATTGGCCAAGGTCGCGTTCAACGGCTATGCGGTGCCGGCCGAGGGTTATGTACCCAATGGCGTGCTGTATGCCCACAAGATGGCACCCTGGCCCTATGACCCGAAGAAGGCACGCGAGCTGCTGAAGGAAGCCGGCTATCCGAACGGTTTCGAATCGGTGATCTGGAGCGCCTACACGACGACTACCGCGCAGAAGACGATCCAGTTCCTGCAGCAGCAGTTGGCCCAGGTCGGTATCAAGGTGCAGGTCCAGGCGCTGGAGCCTGGCCAGCGCGTCGAGTGGGTGCAGAACGCGCAGGATCCCAAGACCGCCAAGGTGCGCATGTACTACGCCGGCTGGTCCTCGTCGACCGGAGAGGCCGACTGGGCCCTGCGTCCGCTGCTGGCCACCGAGTCGTGGCCGCCGAAGCTGAACAACGCCTCCTACTACAGCAGCCCTGTGGTCGATGAGGCCATCGCTAAGGCGCTGAAGTCGGTGGACGATGGCGAGAAGGCGCAGTTCTACCGCACCGCCCAGGAACAGTTGATGAAGGACGCGCCGTGGGCACCCCTGGTCACCGAGAAGAACCTGTACGCGACGGCCAAGCGCCTGTCCGGCATCTTCGTGATGCCTGACGGCAACATCAACTCGACCGAGATCGCGGTCTCCGAGTAAATCTCCGAGTAATGGTCGTGCCCGCCCGCGCCCCTCATCCGAGGCGGCGCGGGCCTTCTCTCTGACTGGCCTTTGCCATCATGCTGAACTATTTCTTGAAACGGCTGCTGGGACTCATTCCCACCTTGCTGATCGTCGCGGTGCTGGTGTTCCTGTTCGTGCACATGCTGCCCGGCGACCCGGCGCGGCTGGCGGCCGGCCAGGATGCCGACGAGCAGACCGTGGCTCTGGTGCGCCAGGAGCTGGGCCTGGACAAGCCGCTGCACGAGCAGTTCGTCAGCTACTTCGGCCATATGCTGACCGGCGAGTTCGGCACTTCGATGCGCACGCGCCGTCCGGTCGCCACCGAAATCGCCGAGCGCTTCATGCCCACGCTGCTGTTGACCGTCAGTAGCATGGTCTGGGCCGTCATCTTCGGCATGACCATAGGCATTGTCTCTGCCGTCTATCGCAACCAATGGCCGGACCGGCTGGGCATGACGATCGCAGTCTCGGGCATCTCCTTCCCGGCTTTCGCTTTAGGCATGCTCTTGATGCAGATCTTCTCGGTCCAGCTGGGTTGGCTGCCCACGGTGGGAGCCGACAGCTGGAAACACTACATTCTGCCCTCGCTGACCCTGGGTGCGGCGGTGGCGGCGGTGATGGCCCGCTTCACCCGCGCCTCCTTCGTCGAGGTGATCCAGGAGGACTTTGTGCGCACCGCGCGGGCCAAGGGCCTGAACGAGCGCAAGGTCATCGCCAAGCATTGCCTGCGCAATGCGCTGATCCCGGTGGTCACCATGATGGGTCTGCAGTTCGGTTTTCTGCTGGGCGGCTCCATCGTCGTTGAGGCCGTCTTCAACTGGCCGGGCCTGGGCCGTTTGCTGGTCGACTCGGTGACGCAGCGCGACTATCCGGTGATCCAAACCCTCGTGCTGCTGTTCTCGTTGGAATTCATCCTGATCAATCTGATCGTGGATCTGCTCTATGGCTATATCAACCCGACCATCCGCTACAAGTGATATGAGCACCACGACCTCAATCCCCAGCGCCGAAGGCGTGCGCACGCCCTGGACCGAGTTCTGGCGCAAGTTCCGCAAGCAACACGTGGCGATGGCCGCGCTGGTCTTCGTCGCGCTGTTGATCCTGGTGGCCTTGTTCGCGCCCTGGATCGCCCCCTATGACGCCGAGAATTTCTTCGACTACGACCGGCTCAACGAGGGACCGTCCGCCGTGCACTGGCTGGGCGTCGACCCGCTGGGCCGCGATATCTTCAGTCGCATCCTCCTGGGTGCGCGCATCTCGCTGGCCACCGGCTTTCTGTCGGTCGCGATCGGTGGCTTGATCGGCACGGCCCTGGGCCTGCTGGCCGGCTATTACGAGGGCTGGTGGGACCGCATCGTGATGCGCATCTCGGACGTGCTGTTCGCCTTCCCCGGCATCTTGCTGGCGCTGGGCGTGGTCGCGATCCTGGGCAGCAGCATGATCAACGTCGTGGTCGCAGTCTCGGTCTTCAGCGTGCCGGCCTTTGCCCGCCTGGTGCGGGGCAATACCCTGGTGCTCAAGCAGATGACCTATGTCGAGGCGGTGCGCAGCATCGGCGCCAACGACTGGACCATCATCGTGCGCCACATCCTGCCGGGCACGATATCGTCCATCGTCGTCTACTTCACGATGCGCCTGGGCACTTCGATCATCACCGCTGCCAGCCTTTCTTTTCTCGGCATGGGCGCGCAGCCGCCAACGCCTGAATGGGGTGCGATGCTCAACGAGGCGCGCGCCGACATGGTCAACGCGCCGCACGTCGCGCTGTTCCCCAGCCTGGCGATCTTTCTGACCGTGCTGGCCTTCAATCTGCTGGGCGACGGCCTGCGCGACGCGCTCGACCCCAAGATCGACCGCAAGTGATATGAATCAAGCGCCCCGCATCGGCAGTCTGCCGTCCGGCCCGCTGGACGCGATCAGCGATGTGGCCGGCGTCACGGTCGGCCATTGCACGCTGGCCGATGGCGATCTGCAGACCGGGGTCACGGTCGTGCGCCCGCATGCCGGTGACCCGTTTCGCGAGCGGGTGCCGGCTGCGGCGGCGGTGATCAACGGCTTCGGCAAGAGCATCGGCCTGGTCCAGGTCGAGGAGCTCGGTGTGCTGGAGACGCCGATCGCGCTGACCAATACCTTCTCGGTCGCGGCGGTGGCGCAGGCGCAGATCCGCGCCTGCATCGCAGCCAATCCCGAGACCGGGCGGCGCCTGCCCACCGTGAACCCGCTGGTGTTTGAGTGCAATGACGGCTATCTGAACGACATCCAGCGCCTGGCCATCACCGAGGCGCACTATCTGCAGGCGATGGCCGCGGCCGATGTGCGCTTCGAGCAGGGCTCGGTAGGCGCCGGGCGTGGCATGTCCAGCTTCGGCCTGAAGGGTGGCATCGGCACTGCGTCGCGCTGCTGCGGCAAGTACCGGGTCGGCGCGCTGGTGCTGGCCAACTACGGCCGACCCGAGCAGCTGACCGTGGCCGGCCAAGTCCTTGGCGACTTGCAGCCCCGTGCCGAGACTTGCCCCGAGAAGGGCTCCATCATCATGCTGCTGGCGACCGATGCACCGCTGGATGCGCGCCAGCTGCGCCGCCTGGCGCTGCGCGCCGGCGCCGGCCTGGCCCGCACCGGCTCGGTGTTTGGCCATGGCAGCGGCGATATCGCGCTGGCGTTCTCGACGGGCTACACCCTGCCGCAGGATCCGCTGCGGCCCATGCCCGCCGTGGCCCTGCTGCACGATGCGCGCCTGGATGAGCTGTTCCAGGCGGCGGCCGACAGCACCGAGCAGGCCATCCTGCATGCGCTGTTCCGTGCCGAGGCCGTCACCGGCCGCACCGGCCATCACCGCGCAGCCCTGTCCGATCTGCTGAAGACACGCCCATGAAAATCCTGATCTCCACCGATATCGAGGGCGCCGCCGGCGTCTTCCACCCCGAGCAGACCCGTGCTGGCAACTCCGAGTACGAGCGCGCCCGCCGCCTGATGACGGACGAGGCCAATGCGGCCATTGCCGGCGCCTTCGAGGCTGGCGCGAGCGAGGTACTGGTCAACGACTCGCACGGCGGTTTCCGCAATCTGCTGCCCGATCTGCTCGATGCGCGCGCGCAGGCGGTGCTGGGCAAGCCCCGCTATCTGAGCATGGTGGCCGGTGTCGAGGAGGCGGGCGTCACTGCCGTCTGCATGATTGGCTATCACGGCCGCGCGCAGGGCCCGGGCGTGCTGGCCCATACGATCAACAGCTTCGCCTTCGCCCGCGTGTTCGTCAACGAGCAGGAGCTCGGCGAGATGGGTATTTACGGCGCGCTCGCCGGCGAGTACGGCGTGCCGGTCGCGATGGCCAGCGGGGACGATGTCTTTATCGCCGAGCACAAAGCCTTGTTCCCCGACACGGTGTTCGTGCAGACCAAGCGTGCCCACGGCTTCAGCAGCGGTGTCAGCCTGTCGCCCAGTGCGGCCTGCGCGGCGATACGCGAAGGCGTCAAGCGCGCGCTGTCGCAGCCTCTGGCCAATCCCTTGGTGATCAGCGGCGCTGTCACCGTGCGCCTGCAGACCCAGACCACCGCACTGGCCGATCTGTTCTGCCAATGGCCGACGCTGCGCCGCCTGGGCGGCGACGAGCTGGCCTTCGAGGCGCCGACCGTCGAGGCGGCGGTGCGCATGCTCAACAGCCTGTCGGCGATGTCGGCGATGTTGAGGTAAGTCCGGGCACGAGGGCGCTCTTTAGCCCTTTTTCGGCCTGGTCGCGACCGGCTCGGGCAGTTCCTTGGCCACCAGTGTGCGCAGCTGCGTCACCAACTGGTTGTGTGCATCGAGGAAGGCAGCCGCGATCACCTTGCCTTCGTTGGTATTGCTCCAGCCCATACCGCCCAGGCCGCCACCGGCGCCGATCGCAAAGCCGCCGATGCCCAGATCAGTGGTGCGCGCCGAGCCGGTGGCCGAGGACAGCTGCTCGGTAGTCTCGTTATCGGTCAGCAGCAGCACGACCTGCGCCTCCTTGAGCTTGACCTGTTCGGCCGCACCGGCCAGCTTGTTGAGACCGGGGATGGCCGCGATGACGCCGCCCAGCTGGCGGCCGGCGTCCTGCTCGGAGAAGACCAGGCTGGGCATCACGCTGTACTGAGCCATGATGCCGCGGCCCTTCTTGACATCGCCGTCAGCGCGCAGCACACCTGCATCCTTGAGCTCCTGCTCGCGCACCGTGGCCTTCAGCCCGGCATTGCGGTCGACGATGCGAAAGCAGCCGCTTTGCTGCATCAGCACGCGCACCAGCGGCAGCGGCGACTCCGGCAGACCGCCACGGCCGATGCCGGTATAACCACCCTGGTTCTCCTGCAGCGCGACCACGGCCACCGGCGCTTCGCATTTCAGTAACTCCTTGGCTGCATTGCTCGCGCCCTGCGGGCCGCCAGAGCCCGAGACGATGGAGCCCCCTTGGCCGAGCTCGACACCTTGCTTGCCGCAGGCCGCGAGGCTCAGGGCCAGCACGAAAGCAATGGCGGACGGGCGGAGAAATCGTTGCAGCGGCATCGTGTCGGTCCTGGGTCGGGTGGTTTATTGAGCGCGCATTGTGACCGCCGCTCGCCGCCTGGGAATCCCACATTGGGGGGCATCGTCTCGACGCTAGGCCGGAGTCTGGCGGCGGAGCCGTTGTTGATCGCATCGATAGAATCGATGGCTATAAAAAGCTGTGAGGGAGAGAGCAAGATGAGCAACCGTACCGAGCCGGTGCTGGCCGCGCTTGTCTGCGCTGCCGCAGTGATGGCTTGCGGCGGAGGCGAAGCCGAGCCAACACGGGCCGCACGTTTGGAGATCGGGTCGTCGACCTCCGAAGCGGTGACCATGGTCCCCAGTGGCGCCGTACAAACGCAGTGGCTGACGCTGCGCAACACGGGGAGCGCCGCCGCACGTCAGGTGCTGCTGGCCGTCGAGCCAGGCACCCATGTCTTGCATTTGCCGCTGAGCTGCGAGGGGACGCCGTCTCCCTGTGCGGTTCGCGCGGATGGCAGCCTTGCGATCGCCGAGCTGGCGCCCGGGGCAAGCCTGCGGGTGCAGCAGCGTTTGCGGATTGCGCCGGGATTCAGTGGGCGGGTCAGCAACAACTGGTTGATGCGCACTGCTGCAGAGGCGGGTGCCGACAGCTGGCGTCAGGAAATTCAGGCCTATGCTGCGGACCTGAGCGTGGCCGTCAAGGCGCCAGTCACTTCCATCGAAGCTGGGGACGAGGTGTTGAGCCATGAGCTGACCCTCAGCAACGACGGACAGGATGAGGCGCGCAGTGTCGAGTGGCGGCAGATGGCCGCTTCGGGCATGGACTGGCTGGGTGCCAGTTGCAGTGCCACTTCAGGTGCCCAGTGCCCTGCCGAATTGAACGAGCGCATTAACCTGGAGCGGCTGCCCAAAGGGGCGATGCTCACTCTGGTGGCGCGCTACCGGCCGCGCCAAATCGACCGAGAAGAGACCAATTTCCTCAGCAGCGACGTGTTTGCGCCGGGGGAGATGTCCCCGGCCAACAACCGTGCCGAGCATCGACAGGCGAACGTCAACAACGAAGAAGGGCGCTACGTTGTCTTCGGGTTGGACGGAGAGCAGTACCGACTTGCGTATTCTCTTTGGGGCGAGCGAAGCCTGCGATTCACCAATGAACGGATAGACCGGCGAGTCAACATCATGGTGGATGTGACAGGCCACTTGTGGTTGCGCGAGCGCGATGAAGTCGGTGTAAATCCAATGCTAGCTGGCAGCCTTTTTCCGGGTGTTGGCCTCCTCACAGGCGCGCTCGATCTGGGAACAGGTCGCCGGCCTTTTCTGGGGGGTAGCCATTTTGTGAGCCAGATGACGGAACTGGAGGGACGGATCTACAACCTGCTGGGCTCGAAGGCGGACAAGCAGGGGCAGTCTCTGGACGCCTTTGCCTGGACCGCCCAGTTCAGGAACGGCGCCATGGAGGTTTGCGCCAGTGCCGTGCCGACTGCGGTCGCGCAATGCCCTGAGGCCCTGCTGCGGCGTTGGGATGTCGCCATCGTCGGTGAGGAGTTGGAACTGGTGGATCGAGGCGGAGAAGTCCGCCGCCTGCGCGCTGCCCGTACACCTTCAGGCCCGGTGCTGATACTGTCTCAGCGCAACGCCGCCGATGCGAGCAGCGAGTTCTGGCTGGGGATGCCCGCAGTGGAAGCATCCGACGATGTTGACTACGGATCAGGCCTTGCCTTCTCAGCAGAAACAACATTTGGCAATGCGTCGGGCCTGGCTGTTCCGGATTTCCCCGAGTTCCGCTCGGTAGGTCCTCCGGAGTCGAAAGTCGTTGAGGCGGGCTCGGCAGCGGGTTTACCGAACGCCTACTTTCTGTTCCTTCACAAATACGGCGACTGGTGCCGCTTGCACGATGGCCAGTTCAAGCGCACAGGCGTCCCGGCCCTGCGGGCGGGGACGGTGGCGGCGGCCAAACAGGGAGCAACCTGCTGGGGTGGGCCGAGTTATCACATCCGGACCAAAGAGCTGCGGGTCCTTCTCGGAAGCAAGGATGGCGCCTTGGTGGGGCGCTGGTTCTTTGCCCCGGAGGGTTGACACGGCTCTAGACGGAGCGTGTCACAGCTCTGCCACGCTCTTGACCCGCTCGGCCACCTTGACAATCTGCACCGGCGCCTCGGTCACCCGGCCGTGGAAGCGGTCCAGCAGTTCCTTCTGCTGGGCCCGCACCGTCACGACATTGGCCAGCTTGACATGGCCGTAGCCGCGGATGGACTCCGGCAGCCGGGCTAGCTTGACGGCCAGCTCCAGTTTCTCGGCGCTGAGCGTGGCCAGCAGCTCGTCGACCAAGGCCTCGTAGTCGGCGATGAGCTGGCGCTCCAGTCGGCGTTCCTCGGTCCTGCCGAAGACGTCCAGCGGTGTGCCGCGCAGACCCTTGAGCTTGGCCATGATCTTCAAGGCTTTGAAGGTCCATGAGCCCAGTTCGACCTTCTTGGCCCGCCCGTCGGGGCCAGGTTTTGACAGCAGCGGCGGCGCCATATGGAAGGACAGGCGCTCCCAGTTGTCAAACTGCGCGCGCATGCTGGCCTCGAACTTGCCGTCGGTGTAGAGCCGGGCCACCTCCCACTCGTCTTTAATCGCCAGGAGCTTCGCGTAGTAACGGGCGACAGCTTTGCTCAGCCGCTCGGCCTTGCCGGCTTCGCCCAGAGTCGCCTCGGCCGCACGCACTTTATCGACCAGGGCCTGATAGCGCTTCGCATAGGCGGCATCCTGATAGGCCGTCAGGTGCGCGACGCGACGCGCGATCAGACCATCAGGGCCATCGAGTTTGTCCTGGCCCAGCATCAGCTGCACCGGTTGCGCCTTGTCGCCACCGAGGCGCTTGATCGCGTCCGGCGCGGCGATGGCCAGGCGGCCCAGCGCGAAGGCGGTCTTGTTGCCCTCAACCGCGACACCGTTGAGCTCGATCGCGCGCATCAGCGCCGCTTCGCTGAGCGGGATCAGGCCGCGCTGGTAGCAGGCGCCCAGCATGATGATGTTGCTGGGCATGGTGTCGCCCATCAGCTGCTGCGCGATGGCCTGCGCGTCGATGGTGGACAAGAGGGTGTCATCGGCCACCGCATGTCGCATCTTGGCCAGCAAAGACTCGCCCTGCAGGCTCGCGTCGGGGTTGCGGACAAAGGCCGCCGTTGGCAGCTCGTGCGTGTTGGCCAGGATCACGGTGCGACCGGGCTTGACGGTGCCCAGCGCGTCGGGGCTGGCGCCGACCACCATATCGCAGGCCAAGAGCACATCGGCCTGCTGGGTGTCGATGCGGACCTGGTTCAGCAGGTCCTGAGTCGGCGCCAAGCGCACGAAACTCAACACCGAGCCGCCCTTTTGCGCAAAGCCCATGAAGTCCAGCACCGAGGCCTGCTTGCCTTCCAGATGTGCGGCCATCGAGACCAGCGCGCCCACAGTAACGACGCCAGTGCCGCCGACGCCGGTGACCAGCAGGTCGAAGGGGCCGGTCCAGTCCCAGGCGGCGGGTGTGCCGATGGCGGCTATTTCCCGAGCCAGGTCTTGCGCGGTATAGCCCGAGCCGACCTTCTTCTTCAGCTGCGCGCCATGCACCGAGACAAAGCTGGGGCAAAAGCCATTGACGCAGGAAAAGTCCTTGTTGCAGCTGCTTTGCTCAATCGCGCGCTTGCGGCCAAAATCGGTCTCGACCGGCACGACCGACAGGCAGTTCGAGGCTTGGCCGCAGTCGCCACAGCCTTCACAGACCTGTTCGTTGATGAAGATGCGCTTGGGCGGATCGGGGAATTCCTTCTTCTTTCGGCGCCGGCGCTTTTCGGCGGCACAGGTCTGGTCGTAGATCAGCACCGTCACACCCTCGATCTCGCGCAGCTCGCGCTGGACCTTGTCCAGTTCGCTGCGATCAAAGAAGGTGGTGCCGGCCGGGAAGAGCCCGTGATGGCCCTCGTACTTGCCGATCTCGTCGGAGACGACCACCAGGCGCTTGACGCCTTCAGCCTCGACCTGGCGCGCTATCTGCGGCACGCTGGTCTGGCCGTCGACCGGCTGGCCGCCGGTCATCGCGACCGCGTCGTTGTAGAGAATCTTGTAGGTGATGTTGGTCTTGGCGGCGATGGCCTGGCGGATCGCCAGATAGCCGGAGTGGTAGTAGGTGCCGTCGCCGAGGTTCTGGAACACATGCTTCTCGGTCGTGAAACGCGAGGCCGCGGCCCAGTCCACGCCCTCGGCCCCCATCTGTATCAGGCCTGAGGTCCCGCGCTCCATCCAGCTGGCCATGAAGTGGCAGCCGATGCCGGCCAGCGCCCTGGAGCCATCCGGCAATTTTGTCGATGTGTTGTGCGGGCAGCCCGAACAGAAGTAGGGCTGGCGGCGCACGCCATCGGCCGCATTGCTGAGCAGACAAGGGGTCAGGAAATCGACCACCAGATGGCGACGGTCCAGCGCCGGGTTCAGCCGCGCCAGCCACTCGGCCACGGTCGACATGATGCGCGAGGGGCGCAGCTCGCCGAGGCTTGAGAGCACGGCCGCGCCATGCTCGTCGGTCTTGCCGATCACATGGGGGCGCTGCGCGTCGGGCAGGTGGTAGAGCAGTTCCTTGATCTGGCGCTCGACCACCGGGGCCTTTTCCTCGATCACCAGCATATCGGTCAGCCCTTGGGCGAATTCGGCCATGCGCGTGGTCTCCAGCGGGTAGACCAGACCCACCTTGTAGACCCGCACGCCGGCCGCGGCCAGCGCATTCGGGTCCAGGTCCAGGCGGCGCAGCACCTCCATGAAGTCGTAGTGGGCCTTGCCCACCGTGACGATGCCCAGGGTGGCGCTGGGGCTAGCGACGATGTGCTTGTCGATCGAGTTCAGTTTGCTGAAAGCACGCACCGCGGCCAGCTTGTGTTCCAGTCGCGACTCCAGTTCCAGCGAGGGCAGGTCGACGCTGCGGATGTGAAGGTTCGTCGCTGGCTTGTGATCAATGGGCAGCTCGAAATCCAGCGGCACGCTGTCCAGATCGACGGTCATGCCGGACTCGACCACCTCGGAGATGGCCTTGAATCCGACCCAGGCGCCAGAGAAGCGCGAGAGCGCCCAGCCGTAGAGGCCGAACTCCAGGTACTCGGCCACATTGGCCGGATGCACCAGCGGCATGCTCCAGGCCTGAAGCGCCAGATCGCTTTGGTGCGGCGTCGAGGAGGACACGCAGCCATGGTCGTCACCGCACACCACCAGCACACCACCCTGGCTGGAGCTGCCGTAGACATTGCCATGCTTGAGCGCATCGCCGGAGCGGTCAACGCCCGGCCCCTTGCCGTACCACATCGCGAACACGCCATCGACTGTGCGCTTCGGATCCAGCGCGACCCGCTGTACACCCAGGCATGCAGTGGCGGCCAGGTCCTCGTTGATCGCGGGCAGGAAGTTGATCTGGGCCGCTTCGAGGAATTTCTTCGCCTTCCACAGCTGCTGGTCCACCATGCCCAGCGGGCTCCCGCGGTAGCCGGAGACGAAACCGGCCGTCTTCAGGCCGGCTCGCTCGTCCAGGGCTTTTTGCGCCAGCAGCAGTCGCACCAGGGCCTGGGTGCCGGTCATGAAGACCTGGCCGCTTTTGGCACCGAGGTTGTCGGAGAGCTTGTAGTCGCGCAGCGCGGGCGGCGGGGCAATGAGGTCGGTGCTGGGCATGCTATCTGTCTCCTGGCGGCTCTGTTGCTTTAAAGCTTGGGGGGAGATTCTTGGTCAGCAGCCCAAGTGTTTGTTCCTCTCTTTGCTACTGTCAAGCTCGTCAATGAGAGAATTCAACTCAAAGGTGGCTGAAATGGAAATTGAACGTTTCGATCGGGCGACAAAGCAGATTCTGGAGGCCCTGCAGGCCGACGGCCGACAGAGCACCCAGCAGCTGGCGGAGAAGGTCGGGTTGTCGGCCACGCCCGTGTGGCGACGCGTCAAGGAGTTGGAGGACAGCGGCGTGATACGCCGCCATGTGGCCCTCGTGGACCGCGAGAAGCTTGGGCTCAATATCTGCGTGCTGGCCAATGTCAGCCTGGTGCGGCACAGCGAAGGCGCTGTCGAGAACTTCGAGCGCCTGGTGCGCGCTAGCCGCGAGATCATCGAATGTCACGGCATCACCGGAGAGGCCGACTATGTGATCAAGGTCGTAGTGCCGGACATGAAAGCCTACGACCAGTTCCTGCAGTCGCAGATCTTCAAGGTGCCAGGAGTTGCCAGCGTGCGCAGCAATGTGGTGCTGCGCGAGGTCAAGTACGAGACGGCGCTGCCGGTAGGTTGATCCACTCCCGAAGCGCGCGGCGCTCGGGGAGTGGCCGTCAGTCAATGCCGGAAGTGGCGCACGCCTGTGAACACCATCGCAACGCCGCGCTCATTGGCGGCGGCGATCACTTCCTCGTCGCGCATCGAGCCGCCCGGCTGGATCACGCAGGAGGCGCCGGCATCGGCCAGCACATCGAGGCCGTCGCGGAAGGGGAAAAAGGCGTCGCTGGCGACCACCGAGCCCGACAGGCTCAGGCCGGCGTTCTCGGCCTTGATCGCGGCGATGCGGGCGCTGTCGATGCGGCTCATCTGGCCAGCGCCAACGCCCAGCGTCATGCCGCCGGCGCAGAACACGATGGCATTGCTCTTGACGTACTGCCCCACGGTCCAGGCGAACATCAGATCATCGAGTTGCTGGGCCGTCGGCTGCAAGGTCGTGACAACCTTCAGATCGGACTTCTGCAGGAAATGGTTGTCGGCGCTCTGGATCAGGATGCCGGAGCCAACCCGCTTGCTGTCCATCGCATTGCGGCCTTGCTGCCAGGGCGTCGTGCCACCGGTGGGCAGCGCGATCTGCAGCAGGCGCACATTGGCCTTGGGCGCGAAGATCGCCAGCGCTTCCTCGGTAAAGCCGGGCGCCATTAGCACCTCGACGAACTGCTTGACGACCAGCTCAGCCGCCGCCTTATCGACCACTTGGTTGAAGGCAATGATGCCGCCGAAGGCGCTGGTCGGGTCGGTCTTGAAGGCCTTGGCATAGGCCTCCGCGGCATTGGCTGCGACGGCCACACCGCAGGGGTTGGCGTGCTTGACGATCACGCAAGCGGGTATGGAGAAGCTCTTCACGCACTCCCAGGCCGCGTCGGCGTCGGCAATATTGTTGTACGAGAGCTCCTTGCCCTGCAGCTGTTTGCCGGTCACCAGCGAGCCGGGCGCGGGATGCAGGTCGCGGTACAGCGCGGCGCTCTGGTGCGAGTTCTCTCCGTAGCGCAGGTCCTGCACCTTGACAAAGCTGCTGTTCATTTGGTCGGGGAAGGCTTGGTGGCTGCCGTCCTCCTTGATGGCGCTCAGGTAGTTGCTGATCGCGGCGTCGTACTGGGCAATGCGATTGAAAGCTGCCACCGAGCAGGCAAAGCGGGTCTTGTCGCTGGTCTTGCCCTCGGACTTCAGCTCGGCCAGCACGCCCGCATACTGCGAGGCCTCGGTCAGCACCGTGACGTCCTTCCAGTTCTTGGCCGCGCTGCGCACCATTGCCGGGCCACCGATGTCGATGTTCTCTATCGCGTCTTCCAGGGTGCAGCCGGGCTTTGCAACGGTGGCCTCAAACGGGTAGAGGTTGACGGCCAGGATGTCGATGGTGTCGATGCCGTGGGCCTGAATCGCGGCAACATGCTCGGGCAGGTCACGGCGCGCCAGCAGGCCGCCGTGGATCTTCGGGTGCAGGGTCTTGACGCGGCCGTCCAGCATCTCGGGAAAGCCGGTGTGCTCGGCAACCTCGGTGACGGGCAGACCTGCTTCGGCCAGCAGCTTGGCGGTGCCGCCGGTGGACAGCAGCTTGACGTTCAAGGCATGCAGCGCTTGGGCGAACTCAAGGATGCCGGTCTTGTCGGATACCGAGATCAGGGCGGTCAATTGGGTCATGGGGTGTACTCAGGGGGATTGGATTCAGGAGTCACTCAGTCGGTTGGGGACAGCGCTTGCCGCAGCGCGGCGGCGGCCTGTCCGGCAAGGACTAGAGCAATTTGTGCTCGGTCAACTTGCGGCGCAGTGTGTTGCGGTTGATGCCCAGCCATTCGGCGGCCTTGCTCTGGTTGCCGTCGGCCTGTTTCATCACGACGTCCAGCAAAGGCTTCTCGACCAGGCCGATCAGCATCTCGTACATCGAGTGAGGGGTCTCGCCGTCCAGATCGCGGAAATAGACTTCCAGGTTCTCGCGCACGCAGGCGTCAATCGGTTTCGGGGTCATGCCTGCAGCCTCAGTTCTTCTTCGTCGTTGGCGGCCTCGATGGCGAGCACGGGCAACCTGTCGTAGCGGGTGGCGAGCTCGCCCAGCCAGTCGCCGAGGGCGCTGATCTGGGCTTCGCAGCTCTCCAGGAGATTCATTTTTTGGCGGAACGCCTCGCCGCCAGGCAGGCCGCGCAGGGCCCAGCCGATGTGCTTGCGCGCGGTGCGCATGCCGGTCAACTCGCCGTAGAGACTGTAGTGGTCCTGCAGATGCTCGAGCAGCCAGTCACGGGCCTGCAGCACCTCGGGTGCTGGCAGCTCCTGGCCAGTGGCCAGATAGTGGGCGATCTCGCGGAAGATCCATGGCCGGCCCTGGGCCGCACGACCAATCATCAGCGCGTCAGCGCCTGTGTAGGCGAGCACCTGCTCGGCCTTCTGCGGCGAGTCGATATCGCCGTTGGCGACCACCGGTATGCGCAGCGCGGCCTTGACGGCAGCAATCGTGTCGTACTCGGCCATGCCCTTGTAGCCCTGCTCGCGGGTGCGACCGTGCACGGTCACCATCGCGACGCCGGCGCTCTCGGCGGCGCGAGCGATGCTCAATGCATTGCGCTCGCTGTCGCACCAGCCGGTGCGCATCTTCAAGGTCACCGGCACGCCCTGCGGCGCCGAGGCTGCCACCACCGCGCTGATGATCTGCAGCGCCAGCGCCTCGTCCTGCATCAGCGCCGAACCGGCCCATTTGTTGCAGACCTTCTTGGCCGGGCAACCCATATTGATGTCGATGATCTGGGCCCCGCGATCGATGTTGTAGGCCGCTGCCTCGGCCATCATGGCAGCATCGGTGCCGGCGATCTGCACCGCGATCGGCGCGGCCTCACCCTCATGATTTGCGCGGCGCGAGGTCTTCAGGCTGTTCCACAGATCCTTGCGCGAGGTCACCATCTCGCTGACTGCGTATCCCGCGCCCAGACGCCTGCAGAGCTGGCGAAACGGCCGATCAGTGACGCCTGCCATCGGCGCGACGAACAGCTTGTTCGGCAAGGCGTAAGGGCCGATGTGCATAAAGGATGAGGGAGGTTCTGCTCAAAAATGAGGCAGAATTATACCTCCGCTGCCCTTGCCATGACCGACCAGCTCGACCGATGCTACTGATTTTGGCGCCGCCAGAGCTGGATATTCTTCTCAATCAGGGCATTCATCACACCCTGGCGGGCCAACTTGTACATCGCGCGCGCAATCCGCCCGCGCATCTCGCCGCTGTTGCAGGCTGAGCGATGCGAGAGGGTCAGGTAGAGATTCTCGTTGGCCACTGCCGGCGTCAGCGCCTTCATGTCGGCGATATTCATCTTGGCCAGATAGGCGGCGGCCGGGGCGTCCTCGTACACCAGGTAGTCGGCCCGCGAGCGCTGCAGCATCTGGATGGCTTGCTCTAGGCTCGCTACCTGGCTGATCTTCAGGCTTTCCTTGGCATAGCGGTCGAACTCCTCGCCGAAGCTATTGTTGATCACGGTCACGCCTTGCAGCGGGGCCAGATCGCTCCAGCGCCGATAGTTCAGCCGGCTGGCCTCGCGCGTCCAGACGACCGAGCGGGTCTCGCGGAAGGCCGGGTGGAAATAATCCATGTACTCGGTGCGCGGCAGCGTGAAGAAGGCGCCAGCGATCAGATCGATACGCCCGGCCCGCGATTCCTCCTGCACCCGGCCCCAAGGGCCGATATAGCGAACCTCGATGGGCAGCCCCAGTTCCTTGCTCAGCATCTGCATCAGCTCGGTGTTGGCGCCGATCAGGCGTGACTCGTCTTCAGGGTCGCGCCACAGATAGGGCGGGTACTGCGGATTGCCGGAGGCCAGCAGCTGCTTGCAGCTCTCGTTGGCATTGACCTCGCGCGCGGCGAACAAGGTCGTCACAAGGGCGAGCAGCAGCATCGATACCCCCCGGTGGCGGGTATCGGATGCACGCGGCAGGGTGGAGAACATGGCCTTCATCGATCCTCAACGACATGATCCGCTGCGCTGCCCGCATCAGCGGGCGGGCCGAGTCTTGTCGACCTTTCTATCACAGACACGCGGACGGCATCCCTGGCGGGAGTCTGCAATGTCGGCCCCGATCCCGCAAGCCGACGATTACCCCCGTTTGCTTGCATCGGTGCGCTGGGCGCCCTGGATAATCGCCGCATGGAAATCTGGATGCAAGAGCTGATGGCCGCCTTGTTGGCGGCGCTGGCGCTGCCCAAGGTCGGCCTGTCGGCGATCTTCATCATCGCTCTGGTGTCGGCCACCTTGCTGCCGATGGGCTCGGAGCCGGCGGTGTTCGGCCTGGTCAAGTTCAACCCCGAAATGTTCTGGCCGGCCGTGCTCGTGGCCACCGCCGGCAACACTGTTGGCGGCGCGATCAGCTGGTGGATGGGCTTAGGGGCCGAGCGGCTCTACGAACGGGCCGCGCACCACCCGCCGGCGCGAGCCCGCGCGCTGCAATGGCTGGAACGCTTCGGCGCCAAGGCCTGCCTGCTGAGCTGGTTGCCCCTTGTCGGCGACCCGCTGTGCGCGGTGGCCGGTTGGCTGCGGCTGCCGTTCTGGCCCTGCGTGTTCTACATGGCGATCGGCAAGTTCGGCCGCTACTTCGTCATGACGGCGGCCCTGCTTTGGGTGTTTCCCTGACAATGCCTGTGGCGCCCACCGGCCCCTGTTTGCACCCTCTCGACCCACCAGCCCCACTCGACAACATGAGCACCACCACTGCCTACGACGATCTGCGCCAGCGCCACCAGCGCCTGCACCACCTGGCTCATCTGCAAGCCATCGCCTCCTGGGACCAGTCGGCCAATATGCCGGCCAAGGGCAATGAGGCCCGTTCGCTGGCGCTGGCCGAGATGGGCGGGCTGATGCACCAACTGGCCACCGAGCCGGCGCTCAAAAGCCTGCTGGATGCTGCGGCCACCGAGCCGCTGGACGAACTGCAGCAAGCAAATCTGCGCGAGATGCGGCGTGCCTGGATGAGCTCGAACGCATTGCCCCAGTCCCTGGTCGAGGCTAAGAGCCTGGCGATCTCGCGATGCGAGCATGCCTGGCGTAGCCAGCGCCCGGCCAACGATTGGGCAGGCTATCTGGAGAATTTGCGAGAGGTCGTGCGCCTGGCCCGCCAGGAAGCGCAGCTGCTGGCCGACAGCACCGGGATGGGTCGCTATGACGCCTTGATGGACCAGTATGAGCCGGGCATGCGTTCGTCCGAGGTGGATCGTGTGTTCGGCGAGCTGCGCCAGTGGCTGCCGGGCCTGATCCGCGCCGTGCAGGTCAAGCAGGCTGGCGAAACGGTGCTGCAGCCGCAGGGGCCGTTCCCGACAGCGGCCCAACGTGCGCTGGGCCAGGACGCAATGCGGCTGATGGGTTTTGACTTCGAGGCCGGCCGGCTCGACGAAAGCGCTCATCCCTTCTGCGGCGGTGTGCCCGAGGATGTACGGATGACTACGCGCTATCGCGAGGACAGCTTTCTGCCCAGCCTGACCGGCACCATCCACGAGACCGGCCACGGCCGCTACGAGCAGAACCTGCCGCGCGAGTGGCTGGGCCAACCCGTGGCGCGGGCGCGCTCGATGGGCTTGCATGAGAGCCAGAGCCTGTCCTTTGAGATGCAACTGGGCAGCCATCCGGCTTTTGCCGGCCTGTTGAGCCCGCTGGTGAGCCGCCATCTGGGCGAGCAGCCGGCATTTGCGCCGCAGAATCTGAACCGCCTGCTGACGCGCGTCGCGCCGGGCTTCATCCGCGTCGATGCCGACGAGGTGACCTATCCGGCCCACATCATCCTGCGCTACGAAATCGAGCGCGCACTGATCGAAGGGCAGATCGAGTGCGAGGACATCCCGGCGATGTGGGACGCCAAGATGATGGAGCTGCTGGGTCTGGACACGCGCGGCAACTACCGCAACGGGCCAATGCAGGATGTGCATTGGGGTGCCGGTCTGTTTGGCTACTTCCCCTGCTACACGCTAGGCGCGATGTATGCGGCGCAGTGGTTCGCGACCATGCGCCGCACCATGCCCGAGCTCGACGCCCGTGTCGCCGCCGGCGACTTGGTGCCGGTGTTCGACTGGCTCAAAACCAATATCTGGAGCCAAGGCAGCCGCTGGGAGACGCCGGAGCTGGTGCGGCGCGCCAGCGGCGAAACCTTGAACCCGGCCCATTTCAAGGCGCATCTCGAGTCCCGCTATCTGGGCTGAAGTCCGAGCGCAAACCAACAAGGGCGCCGAGGCGCCCTTGTGCTTGAGCGCAACGGTCTCTACCCCGCAGCGCGTCTGGTCAATAGGGTGTTATTGCTGTGCGCGGCGGCGGCGTGCCACCAGGGCCATCGCGCCCAGGCCGGCCAGCATCAGTGCATAGCTTTCGGGCTCGGGCACGGCGCTGGTGACCGAGACGCGGTCCAGCGAGCTGCCTAGCGAGTCGCTGCTGCCCAGTGCATCAAAACGCAGCACCATGCTGGAGCCGCTGGCTTGCACCAGGGTGCTGAAGGCCTGCCATTGATGGCTGCCACTGATCTGGGCTTGCGGGTCGGCGATACCCGAGGCGTCGCCGAAGCTCCAGGCCAGGCCATTGCTGGCGGCGGCTACGCCAGCGCGGTTCGAGTAGGCAAACTCCAGCGCGTACCACTGGCCGGCCACTGTGGCGATGGTCTGGCTGATCCAGCTATTGCCGGTGGTGTCGAGCTCGACAAAATTGCTGCCGTCCAGCGCGCTCCCGGCGACATTGTTGCGCAGCTCCACGCCACGGGCGCCAGCGTTCCAGCCGGTCAGGCTGCTGTAGTTCGACCATTGGCCGTTGGACTTGACCTCAGTTTCGAAGCTGCCGTTGTTGACCAGGTTGACCGGCGATGCCAGAGCCAGCAGGGGGCTGGCGAGCAGGGCGGCGATGAGGGCTTTGCGCATGGTTTCTCCGAAGGGCTGAAGGCTTGCTGCATGTTGTTGCAGCGCATGGCATGCAGTGTTGCAGCCGGCTCGGCCCCTGCCATCCCCCTGCGCGCAGGGGGTTCAGCCCCTGGCCGTGACGCAGATCACGCCGCGGTGCGTTCTTCGAGCCGGCCCAGCGTGTCGCGCAGGCGCTGAAGTGCCGCCTCGGTGGGCGTGAGGCGGCTCGGCGCCAGCAGGCGGCGCTGGTGGTCCTGCAGCACGGAGCGCTTGAGGGTCAGGCCTTGCTGGGCCAGCTTGGGGGCCAACTTGGCATAGCGTTGCAGCAGCGCGCTACGGGTGGCCTGGTAGGCATGCTCGGCCAGATGGCGGCGCTGTGCATAGCTGAAGGTGTTGGCCAAGAACATCTCGGCGTCACGTGGATCGGGCTCGAACAGCACGATGTCGGTGTCCGGATGGCTCAGCTCGTAGCGCTTGAGCCCCAGCTCCAGGCGCGAATGGATCAGCGCGCGCAGAGTCTGGCTCAGCACCAGGGGCAGGCCGCCATCGGCGATGCGTGGGATGCGCGCGTGCTCGTCAAAGCCGGCCTGGTATGGCACCAAAGGGTTCAGGCAGATCAGCAAGTCCAGCCCACGGTCCAACAGCACCGAGGCATGGATGGTCTTCTTCAACGCGCCATCGACGAAATGGCGGCCTTCGATCTCGACCGGCGGGAACAGCCCCGGCAACGCCGCGCTGGCCTGCACCGCGCGCGAGATCGGCACGTGGTCGTAGCCGGGCGTGCCGAAGGGCACCGCCTCGCCGCTGTCCAGATCGGTGGCCACCAGCACCAGCGGGCGCCGCAACTGGCGGAAATCGTCGCTGCGGCCTGGCCGACTGAACTGGCTGCGCAACTGCTCGGCCATCACGTCGCCGCTGAGCAGTCCGGTCGGCAGCGCGCGGCCCAGCCGCTCGAAGGCGGCCAACAGCGAGCGGCCCTGTACGGCGGTCTGCCACAGCGCCTGACCCAACAGGCCCGGTAGACTGCGCAGCCGCGCCAGGTACTCGTCCCAGGCGGGGCGCAGCAGCAGGCTGGGCTCGAAGCTGACCGGGGCGTCAGCATCGTTTTCGATAAAGGCGGCGCAGAGCTCGCGCGGCGTCAGCCCGTTGACTAGGCCGGCCGCGATGAAGCCACCGGCGCTGACGCCGATATAGCCATCGCAGGCGCTGAAGTCCAGCCCGTCAATCGCCTCTTCGAGTGCGCACAGTGCGCCGATCTCGTAGATGGCGCCCAGCGGCCCACCGCCTGCCAGGGCCAGGCCTATGCGTGCGGTGCCGCGCCTGGCGGCGCGGCGCTTCGATGCGGGCATGGACAGTGCGCGATCAGTGAGCGGCGGCTAGCGCGCTCAGGCCTGCGCGGCAGCGGCCGGCTTGGCGGCGCGCTTGCGCGGGATGGGCTTGGGGGCGGGGGCAGGTGTTGCCTTGGTCCCAGCGGCCTTTTTCGCAACCGGCTTCTTGGCGGCTGTCTTCGCGGCGGCCTTGGGTGCAGCCTTGGGAGCGGGCTTGGCGACGGCCTTGGCCGCCGGCTTGGCCGCGGCCTTTCGGGCCGACGGCTTGGCACCGGTCGCTTCACTCAATGCGTCAATGCGGGCGATCAGCGCGTCGATGTCTTTGGCGGTCGGCACGCCCAGACGCTTGAGCGCGCTGGCGACCCGTTCCTCGAAGATCGATTCGAGCTTGTCCCATTGCTGGCCGGCCTTGGCTCCGACCTCACCAGCCATGCCGCTCATCTTGCTGGTGACGGCGCCGAGCTTTTCCTCCGCGGCGCTCTGGGTCTTCTTCTGCAGGGTAAGGCCTTCCTTGACCAGAGCTTCGAAGACTTTGCCGCCTTCGCCCTGGGCCTTGGCGAACGCGCCCAGGCCGGCGGCCCAGATCTGCTGAGCCGAGTCCTTGACAGACTGGGCCAACTGGCTGTCCAGCAGGCCGGCCGGGATGCCAGGGATAGCGCCGTTGGAGCCGGCCTTGTTCTTGGCGGCCATCTTCTGAAGCTTCTTGACCATGGTCTGCGGTCCTATGTCTGTGGAGGGTGGCTTCACTATAGGGCCGCAAGAGGCGGCCGCAGCGGCCAATCCTAGTGAGTGCGCTCTATCGCCCACCCTCGGGAAAGCGCGCAGCGGCGGCCCGGCGCAGTTGGTCAAGAATGGCCGCAAACATCCCAATGGAGACACAGCATGCAGTATTTCGTCACCGGCGCCACCGGCTTCATCGGCAAACGCCTGGTCAAGAAACTGCTGGCGCGGCGCGGCAGCACGGTCCACTTCTTGCTGCGCGAGGAGAGCCGCGACAAGGTGCCGGCGCTGCTGGAGTTCTGGGGCGTCAGCAAGACGCGTGCGCTGCCGGTGTTCGGTGATCTGAACTCGAAGAAGCTGGGCGTGGCGGCCGATCAGATCAAGGCGCTGAAGGGCAAGGTCGACCATGTCTATCACTTGGCCGCGATCTACGACCTGGCCGCGCCCGAGGACGAGCAGGTGAGGGCCAATATCGACGGCACCCGCGCGCTGGTCGAGTTCGCTCAGGCCATCGAGGCCGGCCATGTCCACCACGTCTCGTCGATCGCGGCGGCCGGACTGTATGAGGGCGTGTTCCGCGAGGATATGTTCGAGGAGGCCGAGGGCCTGGATCACCCCTATTTCATGACCAAGCACGAGAGCGAGAAGATCGTGCGCAAGGAGTGCAAAAGGCCCTGGACCGTTTACCGACCGGCCATGGTGGTGGGCGACTCGGCCACCGGCGAGGCCGACAAGATCGACGGCCCCTACTACTTCTTCAAGCTGATCCAGCGCCTGCGCCAGATTCTGCCGCCCTGGATGCCCTCGGTGGGCCTGGAGGGCGGGCGGGTCAATATCGTGCCGGTGGACTTCGTCGTCAACGCGTTGGACCACATCAGCCACCAGCAGGCCAAGAAGAGCGGCGCCTGCTTCCATCTGGTCGACCCGGTGGGCTACCGCGTCGGCGATGTGTTGGACATCTTCTCCAAGGCTGCCCATGCGCCGAAGATGAATTTGTTCGTCAACGCCGCGCTCCTGGGCTTCATCCCCAAGAGCGTCAAGAAGGGCTTGATGGCGCTGGCACCGGTGCGGCGCATCCGCAATGCGGTGATGAAGGATCTGGGCCTGCCCGAGGATATGTTGACTTTCATCAATTACCCGACCCGCTTCGACTGCCGCGAGACCGCCGCCGCGCTGAAGGGGTCAGGTATTGCCTGCCCGAACCTGAAGGACTATGCCTGGCGGCTGTGGGACTACTGGGAGCGTCATCTCGACCCCGACCTCTTCATTGACCGCAGCCTAAAAGGGGCGACCGCCGGCAAGGTGGTGTTGGTGACCGGCGGCTCTTCGGGCATCGGCCTTGCCGCGGCGATGAAGTTCGCCGAGGCGGGGGCGATCACGCTGATCTGCGCGCGTGACGCGGCCAAGTTGGCCGAGGCCGAGCAGGAGATCCGCAGCTTCGCCGGCCCCAAGGCCCAGGTACATAGCTTCTCGGCCGATATCGCCAACGAGCAGAGCTGCGCCGAGCTGATGGCCTGGATTGCCACGAATTTTGGCGGTGTCGACTTTCTGATCAACAACGCCGGCCGCTCGATCCGCCGCGCCATCGAGGGCAGCTACGAGCGCTTCCACGACTACGAGCGCACGATGCAGCTGAACTACTTCGGCTGCCTGCGCGTGACTATGGGCCTGCTTCCGGGCATGGTGGCCAAGAAGAAGGGGCATGTGGTCAATATCTCCAGCATTGGCGTGCTGACCAATGCACCGCGCTTCTCGGCCTATGTGGCCAGCAAGGCCGCGCTCGATGCTTGGACCCGCTGCGCCTCCAGTGAGTTCGCCGACCAGGGCATCACCTTTACGACCATCAATATGCCGCTGGTGCGCACGCCGATGATTGCGCCGACCAAGATCTACAACAATGTGCCGACCCTGGCGCCAGAGGAGGCCGCCGACATGATCGCCCAGGCCTGCATCGCCAAGCCAGTGCGCATCGCGACTCGGCTGGGCATCACCGGCCAGCTGATGCATGCGCTGGCGCCGCGGGTGGCGCAGATCGCGATGAACACCAGCTTCCGCATGTTCCCGGACAGCGATGCGGCCAAGGGCGAGAAGGGCGGCAAGCCTCAGCTCTCGGCCGAGGCGATCGCGCTGCAGCAGATGATGAAGGGCATTCATTTCTGAGCGCGCGGGTCTGCGAGACTGCTTGGCCTTGACGCCCAGCCCTTTTTCATCATGAGACTCTTCCTCACATCCCTGGTCCTGCTGCCGCTGGCGCTTTGCAGCGCCTCGGTCGGCGCTGCAACCCTGCTGATGGACCGCCCAGAGTTCCAGCGCTGCGAGGCGGAGGCCTTCACGGCGCTGGTGATCGCCCGCAATGCCATGCACCTCAACATGTCCCAGCAGTCACAGCTGGATGTGAAGTCCAACGGCGACTTCTCGGTAGCGACGATCAAGGAGGTCTATGCCGAGATTGATCGATCCGCCAGCAGGGACCACGGGGGCTTTGCGGCCCGGAAGTTCTACCAATGTGCCAAGCGCGAAGGCATGGATCTCGTGGAGGATCTCAAGGCCGCACCGGTCTGTCTGGCTAGGCAGGACATCGTCTTCTTCGTGAATGCGGAGAGGGCCGGGGCGCGGCCGCAGGACGAGGCCGGTGGCCGCATCAAGAACCTCTTGAGCCGCAGTTCACAGGCCGTCTATCCCGGGGCCTTGATCGACAAGCTGGTGCCTATGGTCTACCGGGTGCAGTCCGATGACGACGAGTATCAGCTGAGGCAGTTCGTCTTCGAGACCTGTCTGTTCCCCGAGGATTGGAACGCCTGGTTCAAGTCCGTCCAGACAGACAAGCCGTGAGGACCCGGTTCGCGGATGGCTCTGGCGCGATCATCGCCCGAGCGGCTTCGATGCTTGCGCTGGGGCTTGTGCTGGGAGGATGCGCGACGCCTGACGCCGCCACCAGCGCCGCCGCGCCGCGCGGGGGCTCGGCGGCCATCCCCTCCTACCTGACTTTGCCGACCGGCTGCGCAGTGCTGGCCGGGGGCGGCATCGGCAGCCTGTTCGCGGATGAGCAGGCCACGGCCATCTGGGACCGTATCAATGCGACGCTCACCGCTGAGCTGCATGAGCGCTTGCTGAGGGACAGGCAGTACCGAGTGATCCGCTTCACCGTGCCGACGCAGCGCACGGGCAAGGCGGAGGATCTGGTGCTGGCCCAGCTAGCGGAGCAGCGCTGCAATCGTCTGATCCAGGTCTCGCACCAGATTGCCGAGGATGGAGCCGGCCGCCACTTTCGCTTCGATATTGCGTTGTTTCGCATCGACCCCAAGCCAGGCCATGAAGCCATGGCCGCCGCCATCACGGTCGTGACCACCGCCGAGTTCAAGCATAGTTATCGCTATGCGCGTACACAACAGAGCCTCGATGACTTCCATGCCGGCGATTTCGCTGAACAGGTGTTCGCCGATCTGACCAAGTCGGGGGTGCTGGCTCCGCTGCGCTAGCTGTCGGCCCGCCGGGTCATCGACATCGGAGGGTCAGGATGCAAACCACCACCAGGCCAGCAGCAGGCCCAGACACAGCGCTGCCTGCCAGGCCAGCGTGCCTCGCTCATCCTCGTCCGGCTGCAGCCTGTGCAGCAGCCGCGCCAGGCCGGTGTCGCGCCAGTCACGCACTTGCCTTGCCTGGCGTGGGGGACGGGGCGTCTTGGCCGCGATATCGGCCCGCCATTCGGCCTCCACCCGGTCCAGCAACGGCGTCAGGTCCAGCAGCGAAGGCGCCAGCACCGCATGGCCGCATTGGGTGCAGGCCGTGTGGCGACTCGGGTCCAGCGCCGCACCGCAGCCATGGCAGGCCCAGGCCCATAGCGCGGCAGGGCGCTGGCGCTCGCCGGTCTGTGGGTCGCGGCCTGGTCCCAGCCGCAGTGCCTGGGTCAGACGCGGCAGGTCTAGCATCAGCAGCGGGCTGTCGCAATAACGGCAGGCCTCTTCGCGCCCTTCGGCCGGCGCTCCGCAGTTCAGGCAGCACAGCGCGCGGCGCTCTTGCTGCAGCACCCGGCGGTCAGCCGGCAGCAGCGGCCGCACCAGACCGCGCTCGGCCAGCATGCCGGCATGGCTGTGCAGATGGCCGCCGCAGCGCACGCATTCCAGCGCCGGGAAGCGGCCGAAGCGGGTGCTGTTGTGCACCGGTTTGAGCGTGACACGGCATAGCGGGCAGGCCAGCTTGGCAGCACGCGGCGCCGGCAGCGGCGCGCTCGATCCCTGCGGCTCCTGCAACTCGCGCAGCAGCGCGATCCAGCCCAGGCCGGCCAGCTGCACCGATTCCAGCCGATCGAACCAGACCAGCCGGCACGGTGCGCAATGCTCCACCGGCACGCTCGCGCTGCCATGGCCGGCCAGGTTCAGATGCGCCATCGGCGCGGCACATTGGGGGCAGGGGAGTTGGTGGGCTTGGCCGGTCAGCTGCATGCAGGGGGAGGGCGGCGCATACGAGATTTCGGTGGGCCGGCTAGGGTTGGGTGCGGAGGTTTGATGGCCAGGCATGCCTGGCATGCGATCGGCCGAAGGACGACATCAAAGCTGAAGCTGGCTGTCATATGCGATCTGCTGCAATCCGCACTCGACAGCCCACTCGATGACGGGTTTCGCCTTTTGCATAGATTTGAACCACAGCACGTTTGGGTCGTCCCTGCTTTAATGTGAAAGGAGCTTCTGCTTTCTCTCCGCTCGCTCCCGGCTATCGCGTTCGAGCATATGCAATCTGTCAGGCCCAAGCCATCCGTCAAAGACGGAGATTGCCACTTTCTCGTAGCTTGTCGAGGAAGGGTCAAAAACGAATCGATCCAGGTCGGGGAACAAATGCATGACCCGGTGTATCTCATCGTCACCGGCGCGCGCACAGAGTTTCATATCTGCCAAATGCGGTGAGGGAGCGGCGCCGTGGGGCGGCTATGCGATGCCCGCGTTTGCGAGGGCGCTCAGGCGAGCGCCTCGCGCACCACCTCGGGGTGCTTTCTTGCGATGCGAATGAGCGCCTGCGCGGCGCCAGACGGAGCCCGCCGACCTTGCTCCCACTCCTGCAGCGTTCGCTTCGAGATGCTCAGAGCAGAAGCAAACCCCGCCTGCGACAGGCCGGTGCTTTGCCGGGCTTGGACGACCTCGTTGACTTCGGTCTCGGTCACGCGGGCGAACTGGCGCGCCTTCATTTCCCGAACCGACTGCAAAAGCCTGAGCCCCAGTTCCTCGCCAGATGGCGTGGCCGTCTTGGTCTTACGTGCGGTCATCTTCAATCTCCTTTCGAATTTGCTTCAGGATGAAGCCAGGGATATCGTCTTTCGCAGCCTTGGGATACACGAGCAGCATGCACAACTCACCCGACTCAAGACGACAAAAGTAGATGACACGAGTACCGCCCTGCTTGCCCATGCCGGGTCTTGACCAGCGTAGCTTCCGGCAACCGCCGCTGCCGGAAATGACAACGCCGGCCTCAAGGCTCATGCGCGATCCATGCAAAAAGCGTCAATCTCTCTTCGATGCTCCAGAGCTTCGCCGCTTCGACGACAAAGGTCGGCGTTTCGTCGATCGTGAGCATGCATGAGTGTACGTCAGGGACGTATTTTCATAAAGCACATGGCAGGTGGGCTGCCGAGTCCGGGACTTGCGAATAAAGTCCATTCCCATGCAATTCCACGCCGCCGTTTTTCCTGCCGCCTCGCCCGCCGACCCCGCAGCCAGCACCGCCGAAGCCTGGTACTTCGTCTTTGTTGGAGGCCGCCTGCTGCTGCGCGAGCAGATGCTGAGCCCGCAGCCGGCGGCCCTGTTCGAGCCGGTGCAGGGGCGCCGCCATTACCTCGGTCGGCTGGACGATCGCGATTGCTGGGTGCTGCAGCTGGCCGAGGCACCGCCAGGCTTCGAGGCGATGCCGCTGCGCGCCGCGATGATGACGCTGCCCGAGCCGCTAATGCAACTGGCCGGGCGTGCGGCCCAGGTGCTGGAGTGGGAGCGGACTCATCGCTTCTGTGGCGTCTGTGGCACGGCGACCGAAACGATGGCGCATGAACGGGCTCGGCGCTGCCCGGCGTGCGCCCATGTCTGCTACCCGCGGCTGAGCCCGGCAATGATGTGTCTGGTGTGGCGCCGCCTGCCGGATGGCCCCGAGCTGCTGTTGGCGCGCTCGCCCGGCTATGCGCCGGGCTTCTACAGCGCGCTGGCCGGCTTTGTCGAGGCCGGCGAATCGCTGGAGGACTGTGTGCACCGCGAGGTGGCCGAGGAGGTCGGCGTGCGGGTCGCGAATCTGCGCTACTACGGCAGCCAGAGCTGGCCCTTCCCGCACAGCCTGATGGTGGCCTACACGGCCGAGTGGGTGGACGGCGAGATCGTGCCGCAGGCCGGCGAGATTGAGGACGCGCGCTGGTTCCCGCTGGACGCCTTGCCCGGCATCCCGCCGCGCTTCTCAATTGCCGGCCACCTGATTCGCGATCAGGTGGCGGCGCTGAGCGAGGTTTAGCGGCGTTTAGAAACCGGCCAGCACCAGCTTGCCGATGCTACGCTGGCTCTCGATCAGCGCATGGGCCTTTTTCAGGTTCTCAGCGTTGATCGTGCCGACCATCTGGCCCAGCGTGCTGCGCAGCTCGCCAGCGTCGATGCGGCGGGCCAGTTCGGCCAGCAGCCGGCCCTGCGCGGCGATGTCGTGGGTGGTGTGCATCGAGCGGGTGAACATCATCTCCCAGTGCAGCGACAGGCTCTTGCCCTTCAGTGCCATCACATTGAGCTGCTCCGGCGCGAAGTCGTCGATCAAGGCCAGCCGGCCCTGCGGCTCCAGCGCATCGACCAACTGGCCGAAATGCTGCGGCGTGTGGGTCAGGCTGGCCACATAGCGCAGCGGCGCGGCGCCCAGCGCGGCGACCTGCGCGGCCAGTGGCTGGCTGTGGTCGATCACATGATGGGCGCCCAGCTCGCGCAGCCAGGCGGCGGACTCGGGCCGCGAAGCCGTGGCGATCACGGTCAGATGCGGCAGCGCGCGCGCCAACTGCACGAGGATGGAGCCCACGCCGCCGGCCGCGCCGGTCACCAGCAGGCTGACCGGTCGCTCGGGCCGGGCCTGCACTTCAAGCCGATCAAACAGCAGCTCCCAGGCGGTGATGCCGGTCAGCGGCAGCGCGGCGGCCTCGGCGTCGCTGGCACTGCGCGGGGCCAGCGCGGCGATGCGATGGTCCACCGTCTGGAACTGCGCATAGCTGCCGGCGCGCGTGATGTCGCCGGCATACCAGACGCGGTCACCGAGGGCGAAACCCTGCACCTCCGCGCCCAGGCCGCGCACGATGCCCACCGCGTCCCAGCCCAGCAGCACCGGCGTGTGGCCGTCGGCGCTGTTACGGCTGGCGCGCACCTTGGCGTCGACCGGGTTGACCGCGATGGCGCTGATCTCGACCAGCAGATCGAGCGGGCCGGGCGTCGGCGCGGGCAGTTCGAGATCGAGTAGGGACTCGGCGGCGGCAATGGGCAGAGCCTTGAAATAGCCGATGGCTTGCATGGGGAACTCCTTCGGAAAATGTTGCGATGGCTGTTATGGTGAGGCTTGGCGGCTTTCTTAAAAAGTCGCTTTAATGAGATTCAGTTTCAAATGAAAATTGAAAATACCGACGAGTTGCGCCTGCTCATCGAATGCGCGCGCGGCGGCAGCCTGACTGCCGCTTCGCGGGCGCTGCAGATCACGCCGGCGGCCGCCAGCGCGATGCTGAAGAAGCTGGAAACCCGGCTGGGCGTGCGCCTGGTCGAGCGCAGCACGCGGGCGCTGCGCCTAAGCGCCGCCGGCGAACGGCTGCGCGACTACGGCCAGCGGGCGCTGGAGCTGCTGGAAGAGGGCGTGGCCCTGCTGGACGAGCGCGACCCCGGCGCGACCTCGCGCGCGCTTCTGCGCGGCAGGCTGCGCGTGAGCGCGTCGAGCGATCTGACGCGTCAGGTATTGCTGCCGCTGCTGGATGACTTCCTCGACCAGCATCCCGGGCTGGAGCTGCAGCTCAGCGTCAGCGACTCGCTGCTCGATGTGGTGCGCGACGATGTCGACTTGGCGCTACGCTATGGCGAGCTGGCCGACTCGCGCCTGGTGGCCCGGCGCCTGTGCGCGGCGCGGCGCTGTGTGGTGGCTGCACCGGCCTATTTGGCGCGCGCCGGCCGGCCGGAGCATCCCAGCGAGCTGGCAACACATGACTGCCTGACGATGAAGATTCGTAACCGCATCGAGCAGGAATGGCGCTTGCGCCCGCGCAAGCAGCCCGATGCGGCACCGCTGTTGGTGCGGGTGCGCGGGCGGCGCAGCTGCGACGACGGCGCGTTGGCCCATCGCTGGGCGCTGGAGGGCCGCGGCGTGATCTGCAAGAGCGAGCTCGATGTGCGCGCCAGCCTGGCCAGCGGCGCCCTGGTCGAGCTGTTCCCTGACTGGATCGGTGAAGAGCTGCCGCTGCATGCGGTGATGCCCAGCCAGCGTTTCATGCCGCAGCGGCTGCGGCTGCTGGTCGAGCATCTGGCGGCGCATCTGGCCTAGCGTGGTTTTCCGGCATGGCAAGGGCCGGCTGTCCTACAGGCAGCGGCGCCGATGCGCGGCAAGCTGTCGGCATCACAGCGATCAAGGAGTGTTGCCATGTTGAACAGCATCAGCCAACTCAGCGGATCCACGCTCAGCGCTGCCGACGGAGAGGTCGGTGAGGTCAAGGAAGCCTATTTCGACGATCAGGCCTGGACCATTCGTTATCTGGTGGTCGATACCGGCTCCTGGCTGGCCGGGCGCGAGGTGCTGATCTCCCCTTATGCGGTGCAACCGCCGCTGGGCCGGGTCAAGCAGATCCAAGTCGGACTCACTCGCGAGCAGGTCGAAAAAAGCCCAGGCATCGATACCCACAAGCCGGTCTCACGCCGCCATGAGCGGGTCTATCTGGACTACTACAACTATCCGCAGTACTGGGGCGGTGTAGGCCTATGGGCGATGGAGGCACTTCCGGTGTTGCCGCCGGCCGGCCTGCAGACCCAGGCCGAGATCGAGCTCGCCGAGCAAGACCTGGCCCCGGAGGACGTGCATCTGCGCAGCAGTGCCAATGTCAGCGGCTACGACATCCATGCGCTCGACGGCAGCCTGGGCCATGTCAAGGACTTCATCTTCGATGAGGCCTCCTGGGCGATTCGCTATCTGGTGGTCGATACGCGCAACTGGTGGCCTGGCGGCAAAAAGGTGCTGATCGCCACGCACTGGATCGACCGCATCGAGTGGAGTGAAAAGACCGTCTACACCCAGCTAACGCGCGAGCAGATCAAGAACAGCCCCGAATACGACGACAGCGTGCTGCTGAATCGCGAGTTCGAGGAGCGGCTTCACCAAGCCCATGGCCGGACCGGCTACTGGGACTGAAAACCATGCACCGATATTCAGCGAAAGAGCGCTCATGAGCACTGACCTAACACCCCGCCAACAGCTGTGGGACCTGATCAAGGACATCCGCTTCGCGATGTTCACGACCCTGCACGACAACAGCCATCTGCACTCGCGGCCGATGACTACGCAGAACCAAAAGCTGGAAGACGATGACTGCCTGTGGTTCTTCATGTCACGCAGCGGCGAGCCGGTTGGGGAGCTGGCCAACGAGGCCATGGTCAACTTGGCCTACGCCGACCCGGATCAGGACTGCTATGTCTCGGTCTCGGGCAGCGCGCGCGTGGTCAGCGATATGGCCAAGGCTCGCGAGCTCTGGTCGCCGCTGGCCTTGGCTTGGTTTCCCGGCGGGGTTGATGACCCGGATCTGGCCCTGGTCGAGGTCAAGATCATCCACGCCCATTACTGGGACATGAAGGAAAGCAAGCTGACCCAGCTCTACACCATGGCCAAGGCGGTCGTCACCGGCAAGCCGCCCGCCTCGCTGGGTGAAAGCGCGGAGATTCGTCTGCGCTAGAAAATTCAGGATAAACATCCAAGTGGATGGTGCTAGTATGGGTATATGCCCGCACGCAGCGCTTCCTCCTTGGCTCCTGGCCGACCCGTTGACGAGAAGATCACCATCAATCTCGGCTTTGTCGACCTGGGTCAGATCGACCTTTTGGTGCAGGAAGGCTTTTATGCCAACCGCAGCGACCTGATCCGGGCGGCGATCCGCAACCAACTGGCTACGCATGCCGAGGCAGTCAGGCAGTCGGTGGCGCGCAAGACCCTGGTGCTGGGCATCCAGCACTTCAGCGCGGACGATTTCCGCGCGCTGCAGGCCGCCGGTCAGACCTTGCAGATTCGTGTGCTCGGCCTTGCCAGCATTGCGACGGACGTCAGCCCGGAACTCGCGCTGGCGGCCATCGAATCCATCACCGTGCTTGGCGCTTTGCATGCTAGCCCGGCGGTCAAGGCGGCGCTGGCCGGCCGTATCCGCTGACCTAACCGAGACTCTTCGCATGACTCCATCGTTCGGCCATCTGATGACCGAGGCCACGCGCCTGACCCGGGCTGGCGATCTGCGGGCCGCCACCGCGCTCATCCAGTCGGCGCTGGGCGCTGCTGTGCCGTCGGCGACCGTTGCGACTGCGCGCACAGATCAGGGCGATGTCATCGACGTCGAGGCGCGCGAGGTGTGGCCTGAGGCGCTGCCCGAGTCGAACCGGCCGGCCGAGCCTGCCGAGCCAGCCTTTGGCCAACAGTTTCTACCCGGCAGCTACACCGGGGCGGCCGGTACCCGGGCCTACAAGCTCTATGTGCCGCCGGGCTATCAGCAGGGTCAGTCCTTGCCCCTGGTGCTGATGCTGCATGGTTGCAGCCAGGATCCGGATGATTTCGCGCGCGGCACTGGCATGAATGAGGCCGCGCGGGCGCAGGGTTTCCTGGTCCTCTACCCGGCGCAGACGAAGCACGCCAACAGCTCCGGCTGCTGGAACTGGTTCAAGCGCAATCATCAGCGTCGCGGCAGCGGCGAGCCGGCGCTGCTTGCCGGCATGACCCGGCAAGTGATGCAGCAGTACGGTGTCGACGCTCGGCGTGTCTATGTGGCCGGGCTGTCTGCCGGGGGCGCGATGGCGGCAATCCTGGGCTCCTGTTACCCGGAGCTGTTCGCCGCCGTGGGCGTGCATTCCGGGCTGCCGGCGGGGGCGGCGAGCGATCTGCCGTCGGCGCTGGCTGCGATGCGAAGCGGCGCCGGCGACACTCCTGCGCCTGCGCTCGACAGCCCACCGATTATTGTTTTTCACGGCGACCGGGACGCCACCGTTCATCCGAGCAACGGTGAGCAGATCGCTGCGGCCGGCATGGCGGCTTCTCGGCGTGAGCGCGGCTCTCAGGGACGGGCCTACACCCGCGACGTCTACCGCGACTCGCAGGGTCGCCCGCGTGCAGAACACTGGGTGGTGCATGGCGCCGGCCATGCTTGGTCGGGCGGCCGTGCCGACGGGTCCTACACCGACCCGCAGGGACCGGACGCCAGCGCCGAGATGCTGCGCTTCTTCTTTGCCAACCCGCGTGCTTGAGCGCGAGGCGCGGGCCTCAGGGTTTGCGGCCGCCGATCACCAGCAGCACCACGCCGAGCGCGATCGCGGCCGCGCCGGCCCAGCCCGGCACGTTTACGGTCTGTTTTTCCTTCACCGACAGCTCGATCGGCCCCAGCTTCACGTCATGGGTTTCCTTGGTGTAGCTGAAGTTGCCGTAGAGCAAACCCAGCACGCCGGCGATGATCAGGGCGATGGCGGCGATCCGGACGGTGTTCATGGTGGGTGCTTTCTGGACTGTTGAGTTTGCGGGCGAGGATAGCAGTGCCTGCCGTCATTCGGGCCGGTCGCGCCCAACCAAGGCCAGATAGGGCGCCACATCGGGCTCGCGCAGGGGCTTGAGCAGCACCCGCACCGTGTTGAGCCTGTCGTTGGCCGGCACGCCCTCGCGGCGGCGGAGTTCGACAAAGCCCTGACGCTGCCAGAAAGCCTCCGCCCTGGCGTTGCCAAGCACCACGCCCAGCCGCATCCAGCGAGCGCCCTGAGTCTCCGCCCATTGCTCCAGCGCCTGGTAGCTGCGCGGCGCGATGCCCTGGCCATGCAGAGTCGTGGCGACGATGAACAATGCCACATGCCAGCAGCCCTCGATCACCAGATCGCTGTCGACGATGGCAATGCCGATCAGCTCTGGCGCCGTTTCCGCTGTTTCGCGCCACAGTCCGATATTGAAGTGCTCGCGCCAACTCAGTTCCGCCGGCGGCCGCTCGGCCAGCTCGGTGGCAGCCTCGTCGGGCTTGGGCGGCGCACCGCCCGATGCGCTCGAAGTACTCGGGGTTGGCGTCGAGAAATGCCTGCAGAAGCGTTGCGTCGGCGGGGTCGAACCGGCGTGCGTTCAGTCCGATGTCAATCTCGAACAGCAGGGGGGGTGTGGTCATCGAGGCAGTCCTTGCACCTCGGGCTGGGCCAAAGCCCATTGCACCCCCAGCACCGGGCTGGCCAGCAGCGGCGGGCCCGAGCCGGCGAGCCGCTCGGCGAGCGGCGCCATCGAGGCCTGGGCCAGCACGATCACATCAACCTCGACGGCCTCGGCTCGCAAGGCGTGGGCCAGGCAGTCCAGATAGGCCTCGGTGTCGCCGGCCATAAAAAGCGGCCAGGCCGTCTCGACCAGCAGTTCGTGCAGTTGCAGCGGCCGGTCTTGATGCAGGGCGCAGTCCTGCAGCAGCGCACGTGTGGGGTCCAGAGTCGAGTTCAGCGCGGCCAGGAGCAGCACGCGTGATCCCAGGGTGAGCGCGCGTTCGGCCATCGGCCGGTCGATCCGTGCGCTACGGAACCGGCCGTCGCCATCGACCTGTTCTGCCAGCGCGCCAAGGGTCGAGCAGGTACAGACCAGCAGCCGGGCGCCGCTGCTGCACGCTATCTCGGCCAGGGTCTGCTGCAAGGCTGCGCGCAGGGCCGGATCGTCAGTGCCGAGCCGGCGGGCCTGCTCCAGCAAAGGTGCCGCGACAGCGTGGTGCACCCGCAGCCCCGGCGCCTGCGACTGAACCAGACGCTCAAAGCCGGCGATATGGACTTCGGCCGTGTGAAGAAAGGCGAGTGCTGTCACGGCGCCGCCGGCTCGAAGCGTGCAAGCGGCGCCATCCGGGCGCGGTGCAGCTGCAGCTGCTTGGCGTCGGCTTGGTAGCTGTCGGTGCGCTCCAGCGTCTGCATGAACTGCTGCTCCAGGCTCATGTCGGGGCAGGCACGCAGAGTGCTCGCCAGCTTGTCAAAGCGCAGGCGCAGCGGCGCGCCTTGCTCGGCCTGGCCGAAGAAACCATTGCAGCCGTTGTAGCCGCTGACGCGCAGGCTTTGGCCCTCCAGCTTGAAGCTCAACGTCGGCACGCGGCCGCCCGCGTCGGCCTTGATCTCTTGGCCCATCAGTTCCACCAGTCGCCATTCGCGGCCCTCGGCGATCAGAAGGGGGTCGGGCCTTGGGGCCGACGCGGCTGGTCGCGGCGGGCTGGGCGGCGTGGCGCAGGCGTTCAGTACCACGCCCACCAGGCTCAGGCAAAGTCGGGTCTTCATCGCAATCATTCTGGTGACTCCAAAGCGGTTGAAAGGGCGCCCCTGAGAATAGCGTCTGCTCCCGCCGCCTTGTTGTCACCCATGATGTCCTCCCTGTTGTCGCCCGCTCAGCTGCTGGGCTATCTGGCTTTTGTGTTTGGTGTTGGCTGCTTTTTGCAGACCGATGACCGGCGCTTCAAGCAGTTCATGGCGGTCGAGTGTTTCGCCTATGTTCTGCATTTCGGGCTGCTGGGCCAGCCCACGGCGGTGGCCAGCTCCTTGGTCTCGCTGGGGCGCTCGTTGGCGGCGATGTACAGCCGCGCGCGCTGGCTGGCGGCGCTTTTCGTGGGCCTGAACCTGGCGCTGGGGTGGTGGCTGTTCAGCGGCTTTGTCTCGCTGCTGCCGATCGCGGCTTCCTGTCTGGGCAGTCTGGCGCTGTTCCTGCTGCAAGGCCTGCGGATGCGGTTGCTGATGCTGGCCGGTACGCTGTGCTGGGTGGTCCACAACGCTCTGGTCGGCTCGGTGGGTGGCACTTTGCTGGAGCTGGTGGTAGCCGGCATCAACGGTCTGACGATCTGGCGTTTGTGGCGGGCCGGGCGCTGAGTCCGGACCTCAATGGAAATCCCGGCTGGGCGTCAGGATGGGCCCCAGCAGGTGCGAGAGGTCTTTGACGTCCTGGGCCATCAGATGGGCCACACCGTTTTTTCCGTCTGCCAGCGGCCTCGCACGGCCAGCAGTCGCGCACCGATGATGGTGGAGCAATGCTCGGCATAGACATCGACCCAGACGCTCACCTGCCCATTGCCGCCTTCGTACTCCAGCGAGACGAAGATCGTGCGCTTGGCGTTCTGCAGGCGCTGGCGTACGGTGACGATGCCGCAGGTGCGGGTCCTGCGCCCGCTCGGTCGAGCTGAGCAGGCCGCGTTGGCTCAGCCGCGGCCGCAGAATGGCCAGCGGGTGGGTGCGCAGGGTCAGGCCGGTGGCCGCATCGTCCCAGCGCACCTCCTCGCCTTTGGCAGCGGCGGCAGCCGGTGCCAGTCTGTCGCCTGCCAGACCTGCTGGCGACGGTGTCCGGCCAGCGACAGCAGCGCGTCAGCTCCGGCCAGCCGCTGCATCTCGCGTTGCTTCAGTCTTGCACGCAGGGCCAGGTCTTGCGCGTCGGCAAACGGCACCTCGGCGCGCGCCGCGACGATGCGTGTCGACGCGTCGGTCGACAGGCCGGACACCAGGCGCAGGCCCAGGCGCACGGCCAGATCCTGCTTGGCATCGGACTCAGTGCTTCTGTCGATCTCGCTGAGACTGACATCGGCTGGCCGCGCCTCGACGCAATGGCGCCGCGCGTCCTGCACCAGTTCGCTCGGCGTGTAGAACCCCCAGCGGCTGCGAGTTCAGCAGGGCGCACAGAAAGATTGCGGGCTCGTGGCTTTTGAGCCAGCAGGACACATAGGGCAGCAGCGCGAAGCTGGCAGCGTGGGACTCCGGAAAACCGTAGGAGGCGAAGCCCTTGATCTGCTTGAAGATGCGCTCGGCGTATTCGTCCTCGTAGCCGTTGTGGCGCATGTTGCCGATGATCTTCGCGTAGAACTGCTGCAGGTCGCCGGGCCGTTTCCAGGCCGCCGTCGCGGGGCGCAGCTGGTCGGCTTCGCCGGCCGTGAATTCGGCGGCGATCATTGCTACCTGCATTGCCTGCTCCTGGAAGATCGGCACGCCGAAGGTGCGTTCCAGCGCCGGCTTCAGGCCCGGGGGGTAGTCGATCTGGCGGCCGGCGCGATGCTCGGCACGGTTCTTCAGATAGGGCATGGACCATGCCGCCCTCGATCGGCCGGGGCCGCACGATGGCCACCTCGACAACCAGGTCGTAATGGTTCTGTGGGCGCAGCCGCGGCAGCATCGACATCCGCGCGCGGCTCTCGATCTGAAATACGCCGACCGTGTCGGCCTTGCTGATCATCTCGTAGGTCGGCTTGTCGCCCTCGGGGATGCTGGCTAGGTCGTAGTCTTTGCCGTGCCACTGGCGGTAGAAATCGAAGCAGCGCCGCAGGCAACTCAGCATGCCCGGGGCGAGCATGTCCACCTTCATCATCCCGACCGAGTCCAGATCGTCCTTGTCCCACTCGATCACGGTACGGCCCTTCATCGCCGCGTTCTCGATCGGCACCAGCCCGTCCAAAGGGCCTTGGGTCAACACAAAGCCGCCGACATGCTGACTTAGATGGCGCGGCATGCCCATCAGCTGGCGCGACAGCTTCACCAACTGGCGCAGCGGCTGTCCGCCGGGGGCCGGATTGAGCTCGGTGCAGAGCTGGCTCAGGCGGTCGTTGGGAAGCGACTCCTCGGACCAGCCATGGTGGTCCAGCGCCAGCCGCTCCAGCAGCGCCTCGCCAATGGCCAGTGCCTTGCCGACATCGCGGATCGCGCTCTTGGCGCGGTAGCTGATCACGGTGGCTGCCAGCGCGGCGCGCTCGCGGCCATACTTGCTGTACAGGTACTGGATCAACTGCCGCCGGGCAGAGCGGCATCCAGCGCGGCAAAGCCGCTGGGCAGGCCCGGGCTGCTGCCATGGGCCAGTTCAGAGCAGTGCCAGAGCGACTGGCGCAGCGAGCCTTGTAGCAAGGGGAGGGTGGCGTGCATGGGGACTGCAAAGATCCAGAAGCTGTATATGTGCACAGTACATGGCCAGCAAGTAGAGCGGCTGCGGTGTGCAGTTTTTGGCCTCGCTGTGCTGCTACCGCTCGAGCGAGGGGGTGATAACCCGCGCCGGCTTCGCCATATCGGTTAAAACCCTGGGGTGCGCCGACTTGTATCGGTGCGTATCGGGAGATTGCTGCTCATGAGTTCGCGAGAAGAGATGTCGATGCCGCTGGAAACGGCTCGCCTGCTGCTGCGGGCGCCTCGCGAACAGGACCTGGACGAGATCTACGGCCTGCATGCCGACCCGGTCACCAACCGTTTCAGCCCCGGCGGCCCGCTGCACTCCGCCGAGGCCGCTGCCGCCCTGCTGCAAAGCTGGCTGGCTCACTGGCAGAGCCAGGGCTTCGGCTATTGGGTGATTGCCGAGCGCGAGCACCCGGAGCAGTTGCTGGGTTGCGGTGGCATCATGAATCGGCCCATCGGCGGCCAGCCTGGCCTTTATCTGTACTTCCGTTTCCGGCCCCATGCCTGGGGTCGCGGCTATGCCTCGGAAATGGCCCAGGCGGCGCTGACCCAGGCTTTCGATATCCGGCATGCACCCGCCGTGCAGGCGGTGGTGCAGCCGGCCAACACGCCCTCGCGCAAGACGCTGGAGCGCATCGGCATGCTGCTTAAAGGCTCGCTGGCCGATGTGCCGGGCCAGGCGCCCAGCCTGGTCTACGAGATCACGGCGGCGCGCTGGGCCACCCTGCCGAAGACACCTCCGGAGCCGACGCCGTTCGGGGCTTAGCGGCTGCCAAAGCAGGTGTTGTGCAGATCTCAGCCAGAAATATCGCAAACCCCCTGCCAAATCATCCGAAAACGCATTTCGGGCGTAAGTAGTGCTTTTGATCCTGTCAAAGCGGCAGAAATGACGCTCAACATGGCGGCTGCGCCTTTTCAGACCCGCTGGTCCGCGATGCCGCGGCATTCGGGCAGGCGGTGCGCACCGCGCGACCACCGGAGGGGGTATCAGCCTGGAAGCTGCCGCCCAGGTCCTGGGAATCAGCAATGCTTACCGATCGCTGTGTTCGTTCGCATGGAAGCTCGGCTGCAAAGGCGTTGCGCAAAGGAGTCGGCCGAGGCCGCTGACATCGCCCATGTGTCAACAAATCTGCTTTGACCGCCTGGCGGCGACTTAAAGCTCAAGTGACGGGGCCATGCCAGATCACCTGGGCTTGTAAGCCACCACATCGATCTCGACCTTTGCGTCCACCATCAGACGGGCCTCGGTGGTCGAGCGGGCCGGTTTGCCGTTCGGGAAGTAGCTCATGTAGACGCGATTGAAGGCGCCAAAGTCGCGCGCATCTTCCAGCCACACGGTGCTCTTGCAGACATCGTCCAGCGTGCAGCCGGCCAGCGCCAGCACGGTCTTCAGATTGGCCATCACCTGGTGGGTCTGAGCCTCGATGCCGCCGGTGATGATCTCGCCTGCGGCATTGGCCGGTACCTGGCCCGACACATAGACGAAATCGCCGGCCCGCACGGCGGGCGAGAAGGGACGGGCTTGCTGGTCTGAGGCGACAGGCGGGGCGCCCAGGTATTCCAATGGCATGCTTGACTTTCAGGGTGTATGAATGAAAGTGTATTTCAAGACGAGTTGCTGAATAGCGGGTTTTCTCTAGGTTTTGGCGAGTAAAACCTAGATATCGTTCTCCTCATTGAAAGTAATTTTCAAATGGAGAGCCATCTATGCGAGTAGTCAACCCATTTTTGTTTGTACGGCGTAGCGTCCTCAGTGGCCTGGCAGGCGCCGTGCTGCTGGGTGGCTTGCAGGCGGCGCTGGCCCAAGGCGTAGCCTCAAGCCATGCGACGCTGGCCATGGTGGCCGAGCCGCAGACGCTGGACCCGATGGCCTCCACCGCCGATCTGGTCGGCACGATCATGCAGCATGTCTTCGAGCCGCTCTACACCTTCGATGCCAAGTGGCAGCTTGTGCCCATGCTGGCCGAGGCCATGCCCAAGGTTTCGGCCGACGGCAAGACCTACCGCATCGCGCTGCGCAAAGGTGTCAAGCTGCATTCGGGTCGCGATCTGAATGCCGAGGATGTGCTTGCCAGCCTGCGGCGCTGGATGGACAACGCGCCGCGCGGCAAGGCCGTGGCCAGGGAGCTGGCTGGCATGAAGGCGCTGGGCCCGCTGGAGATCGAGCTGACGCTGAAGAACCCTTATGCGCCACTGGTGGCCCAACTGGCCTTGCCCACAGGCATGGCCGCCATCATGGCCAAGGAGGCGATCGCGCTGCCGCTCAAGGAGTTCGTCGGCACTGGCCCGTACCGCTTCAAGGAGCGCCGCCCTGATCAGTATGTGCTGCTGAGCCGCTTCGACCAGTACAGCGCTCGCAAGGAGCCGGCCAACGGCTATGGCGGCAAGCGCGAGGCGCTGATCGCCGAGTTGCGCTTTGTGCCGGTGCCCAACGCCAATACCCGGGTCGAGGGCGCGCTGGCCGGCCAGTATCACTATGCGGACCTGCTGCCGGTCGAGGCGATGGCGCGGCTGGATAAGGCCCAAGGCAAGACCGTGGCCCTGATGACGCCTTCGTTCGGCTTTCCCTACATCGTCTTCAACACCAAGGAGGGCGCGCTGGCCAGTACCGCGCTGCGCCGGGCGGTGCAGACCGCGATGGGCAGCGGCGAGATGCTAGCCGCCGGCTTCGGCGACACACGCTTCTTCAGCGCCGAGGCGAACCACTTCCCCAAGGGCTCGCCGTTCTATTCCACCGCCGGTGCAGACCAGTACAACCAGCGCAATGCCGCTAAGGCCAAGGCCATGGCCGAGAAGGCCGGTTACAAGGGCGAGACCATCCGCGTGCTGACCAGCCGCCAGTACGATTTCCACTACAACATGGCCTTGCTGATGGCCGAGCAATTCAAGCGCGCCGGGCTGAAGGTGGAGCTCAATGTGGTCGACTGGGCCACGCTGGTGCAGCGCCGTGGCGAAGCCAAGCTGTGGGATCTCTACATTACGCACTCTGGCCAGTTCCCCGAGCCGATGCTGTCGCCGCCGCAGCTGGGCGAGGGCGCACCGGGCTGGTGGAGCAGTCAGGCCAAGACCGCAGCGCTGGAGGCCTTTAACCGTGAGGCCGATCCTGCCAAACGTGGCGCGCTGTGGGGCAAGGTCCAGCAGGTGGTCTATGACGAGGTCCCTTATGTGAACGTCGGAAAGTTCGCCAGCCTGTCGGCGCGCAGCCCGGCGCTGACGAACTACCAGCCGGCCGCCTGGCCCTTCTTCTGGAACGTCACGGTCAAGAATTGACCCACTACCGGCATGCTGAAGTACCTGCTCTCGCGCTTGGGCGGCATGGCGCTGGTGATGGCCATCGTCGCGGTGCTGGTGTTCTTGCTGACCCGCGCCGCGCCCGGCGATCCGGTGGCCGTGCTCTTGGGCGATCAGGCCACGCCGGCCGATATCGCCCGTGTGCGCGTGCAGTACGGGCTGGACCAGCCGCTGCTGATGCAGTTCGGCTACTGGCTGCGCGAACTGGCCCAGGGTAATCTGGGCGATTCGATCTTTCTGCAGCGCCCGGTCACGCAGGCGCTGTGGGAGCGCGCCGAGCCCACCTTTTTGCTGGCCCTGCTGGCGGTCGCCATCGCGGCGCTAATCGGCGTGCCCTGTGGCGTGCTGTCGGCGGTTTTCCGTGGCCGTTTCATCGACCAGTTCTTTACCGGCTTGGCGATGCTGGGCGCCAGCATCCCGAGCTTTTGGATGGGACTGGTGCTGATCCAGATCTTCGCGGTGGGCATGGGCTGGTTCCCGGTCTCCGGTTATGGCGAGCCCGGCGCGCCCCTGCTAGCGCGCCTGCACGCGCTGGTGCTGCCGGCCCTGGTGCTGGGCCTTTTGAACTCTGCTCTGATCATCCGCTTCACGCGCGCCTCGATGCTGGATGTGCTGGGCGAAGACTATGTGCGCACCGCCCGCTCCAAGGGCCTGCCCGAGGGGGTTGTGGTGTTCAAGCATGCGCTGCGCAATGCGCTGGTGCCCATCGTCACTGTGCTGGGCCTGACCGTCGCGCTGATGATCGGCGGCGCGGTGATCACCGAGACGGTGTTTGGCCTGCCCGGCGTCGGCAATCTGGTCGTCAACGCGGTGCTGCGGCGCGACTACCCCGTGATCCAAGGCGCGCTGCTGGTGATCGCGGCCATCTATGTGCTGATCAATTTCTTCATCGACCTGCTGTACATGCTGGTCGACCCGCGGGTCAAAGTATGAAAGTTCCGCTGGCTCTCAGACAACTGGTGCGCCGCCGCACCGTGTTGGTCGCGATGATCGTCCTCACGCTGATTTCGGTGCTGGCGCTGGGGGCCGAGGCCTTCGGCCGCTTCGACCCGAACGACACCGCCATCATGGAGCGGCTGCGCGGCCCTGGCGCCGTGCACTGGCTGGGCACCGATGAGCTCGGCCGCGATGTCTATGCCCGCATCGTCCACGGCGGCCGCTACTCGCTGATGATTGCGGCCAGCACTGCGCTCGGGGCTGTGCTGATGGGAACCTTGCTCGGCCTGGTGGCAGGTTTCTTCAAGCGCCTGGACGGGCCGCTGATGCGCCTGGTCGACGCGATGATGTCCTTTCCCGACATCCTGCTGGCGATCGCGCTGGTGGCCATCCTGGGTCCTTCGATGTTCAACGTCGTGCTGGCCCTCGTGCTGGTCTACACGCCGCGCGTCGCGCGCGTGGTGCGAGCATCGACCCTGGTTTTGCGCGAGCTGCTCTTCGTCGAGGCGGCGCGCGCGGTTGGCGTCAGCACGGGGCGCATCCTGTGGCGCCACATACTGCCGAACCTGTTGTCGCCGGTGCTGGTGCAGCTGTCCTTTATCTTTGCCTACGCGATCCTGGCCGAGGCCGGTCTGTCCTTTCTGGGCGTCGGTGTGCCGCCCGACATCCCCACATGGGGCACGATGGTGGCAGGCAGCCAAAGTTATGCGCACCAGGCCTTCTGGGTCGTACTGTTCCCGGGGCTGGCCATCATCTTCACCGCGCTGTCCTTGCAATTGGTCGGCGACGGCGTGCGCGATCTGCTGGACCCGAAACTGAAGAAGTCGATGCGATGAGTAGCAGCAACAACGCCCTGCTGAGCGTCCAGGGCCTGGGCACCGCCTTCCCGACCCACGACGGCCTGGTGCGTGCGGTCGCCGATGTCAGCTTCAGCGTGCTGCCTGGTCGCACGACTGCCCTGGTGGGCGAGTCGGGTTCAGGCAAATCGGTCACCAGCCTGACCCTGATGGGTCTACTGCCCAAGGATTGCGGCGCGCAGATCACAGGGCGGGCCGACTTCGTGTGCCGCGACAGCCGCCGTGTGGATCTATTGAGCTTGCCGGCCCGGCAGGCGAGGGCGCTGCGCGGTAATGAGATCGCGATGATTTTCCAGGAGCCCATGACCAGCCTGAACCCGGTGCTGACGATAGGCGAGCAGATCGCCGAGAGCTTGCGCCTGCACAAGGGCCTGGACCGCGCGGCTGCGCTGGCGGCCTCCAAGCGCATGCTGGAGCTGGTCGAGATTCCGGCTGCCGGCCAGCGCCTGCATGAGTATCCGCACCAACTCTCCGGCGGCATGCGCCAGCGCGTAATGATCGCGTTGGCGATGGCCTGCGAGCCGCGCCTCCTGATCGCTGACGAGCCAACCACCGCGCTGGATGTGACGATACAGGCGCAGATCCTCGCGCTGATGGGCCGGCTGCAACGCGAGACCGGCATGAGCATGCTATTCATTACGCACAACCTGGGTGTCGTCGCCCACCATGCCGACGAGGTGGTCGTGATGTATGCCGGCCGAGTAGTCGAGAGCGCCCCGGTACGGCCGCTGTTCGCCGCGCCGCAGCATCCCTACACGCAAGGCTTGTTGAACTGCCTGCCGGCGAAGGCGCGCAAGCCCGGTGAGCCGCGACCCAAACGCCTGTTCGCGATCCGCGGTCAGGTCGCTAGCCCGCTGGCGCCGCCACCCGGCTGCGCCTTCGAGCCGCGCTGCGACAGCGCCGAGGCGCGCTGCCGCGAGTCGATGCCGGCCCTGCTGGCGCAGGCTTCTTCCGAGCGCCAGACGCGCTGCATCCATGTCGAGGAATGGGACTGATGCGTAAAGATCAACAACGGCCGCTGATAGAAGTGCGCCAGCTCAAGCGCTATTTCGGCGACGCCAAGAAACCGGTGCGCGCGGTCGACGATGTCAGCTTCACGATCCAGCCCGGCGAGACCCTGGGCCTGGTCGGTGAATCGGGCTCAGGCAAGAGCACCCTGGGCCGCAGCCTCCTGCGGCTTATCGATCCCAGTGCCGGCCAGGTGCTGTATCGAGGCGAGGACATCACCCGGGCCGGCGGCCGCCGCATGCGCGAGCTGCGCCGTAAGCTGCAGATCATCTTCCAAGACCCGTATGCCAGCCTGAACCCGAAGATGCGAATCGCCGACATCCTTGGCGAAGCGCTGGACACGCATGGCCTGGCCAAGGGCCGCGAGGCCAGGGCGGCGCGCATCGCCGAGTTGCTGGATCTGGTGGGTCTGCGGCCCGAGCATGGCGCGCGTTTTGCGCATGAGTTCAGCGGTGGCCAGCGCCAGCGCATCGGCGTGGCGCGGGCGCTGGCGGTCGAGCCGGAGTTCATCGTTGCCGACGAGCCGCTGTCGGCGCTGGACGTCTCGATCCAGTCCCAGGTCGTCAACCTGCTATGCGATCTGCGCGAGCGTTTCAAGCTGACGATGCTCTTCATCTCGCACGACCTCGATGTGGTCGAGTACCTGTGCGACCGCGTCGTCGTGTTGTACCTTGGCCGAGTGATGGAAGTGGCCGAGACCGAGGCGCTCTACGCGCAGCCGCTGCACCCCTACACTCGAGCGCTGCTGGCCGCGTCGCCCCAGCCCGACCCAGAGGCGCCCCATCGTCCGGTGCCGCTGCGGGGTGACATCCCCAGTCCGATGAATCCGCCCTCGGGCTGCGTGTTCCGTACCCGCTGCCCGGATGCCCAGGCGCGCTGCGCCGAGGCCCAACCCCCGTTGACCGAAGTGCGTCCCGGCCGGTTCTCGGCCTGCTGGCGCCAGGAGCTTTTCGTATGACCACGCCTGTTGTTCTAAGTGCCGCGCTGAAAGGCTTCCCGTTGACCGAGCCGCCGCTGCAGCTGGCTGAGTTGGCCGCCCGGCAATGGAATGTGTTGGCCGGCGATCTGCCCTTGCCGCTGGCGGTGATCAAGCGCGAGGCGCTAGAACACAACGTCCGCTGGATGCAGGACTACGCGCGAGGCCAGGGCGTGGCGCTGGCGCCGCATGGCAAGACGACGATGAGCCCGCAGCTGTTCCAGCGCCAGCTCGATGCCGGCGCCTGGGGCATCAGCTTCGCAACGATCAAGCAGCTGGCCGTGGGCGTGGCCAGCGGCGTGCGCCGAGCGGTGATCGCGAACCAGGTCTGCTCCGAAGCCGATCTGGCGGGCCTGGCGGCGCTGCTCGCGCAGCACGCCGATCTGCGCGTGGTCTTCCTTGTCGACTCATTGGCGCAGTGCGCGCTGATCGAGCGCTGGCACCAGCGTCAAGCTAATCGCCAGTTGGTGGCGCCCGTCTTCGAGGTGCTGCTGGAGATCGGCCTGGCCGGTGGCCGCACCGGCACGCGCGGCGAGGACGAGGCGCTGGCCCTGGCCGCGCATCTTCACGCCAGCCCAGCATTCCGGCTCGCGGGTATCGAATGCTACGAAGGCCTGGGCGCCACCGGCGACAGCGCTGCCGACACCGCCTATGCCGACGCGCTGATGGCGCGGGTGCACGCTGTGGCCCGGACCTGCGCAGAGCGCGGCTGGTTCGACGGAGCCGACGAGGTCATCGTCTCGGCCGGCGGCTCCGGCATCTTCGATCTGGTGGCCGGCGCGCTGCGGCCGCGCCTGGGCAAGCCGGTGCTTGGCCTGCTGCGCTCGGGCTGCTACATCACCCATGACCACGGCCACTACAAGCGCCTGGTCAATGTGCTGGACCAGCGCTGCCGGCATGTCGACGGCCTGCAAAGTGCGCTGGAGGTCTGGGCCCTGGTGCAGTCCTGCCCGGAGCCGGGCCTGGCCATCCTGGCCGTGGGCCGGCGCGACATCTCCTTCGACATCGATCTGCCGACCCCCGTCTGGCATGCGCCGCTGGATTCGCGCGCGCCGCTGGCCGCACCGGCCGCCTGGCGCATCACCGGGCTCAATGACCAGCACGCCTATCTGCGCTGGGATCCGGCCGCCGCGTTGGGCCCGCAGGTTGGCGACCGGCTGGGCCTGGGTGTCTCGCATCCCTGCACAACTTTCGACAAATGGACCTGGCTGCCCATCGTCGAGAAGGACTACCGCGTCAGCGATGCGGTGCTGACGCATTTCTGAGATGAATGACCGTAAAACAGGGCTGATGGCCGCGATCGCCCAGGCGCAGCAGAAAGCGCCAGCTGCGCGTCGCGCGATCTTCGCACTGATGCTGGAGGATCCGGAGCGGGTGCTCGACGAGAGCTTCGAGGCGCTGGCGGCGCGCAGCGGCGCCTCGGTACCCACCATCATGCGGGCCTGCCGCGATCTGGGCTTTGCCGGGCTGCGCGAATTCAAGCTGGCACTGGCGCATGAGATGGCCGTTGGCGGCTCGCCGCTGCACCGCCGCGTGCAGTTGCAGGACACGACCGAGCAGGTGGCCCACAAGATCACGCGCGGTGCGGCCGGCACCATCGCCGGGCTGAGCAGTCAGTTTGATGCCCAGGCCCTGGACGCCGCCGCCCATGCGATCGCCCACGCGACCCGCATTGATGCACTGGCGGCCGGCGCCACCTCCAACTTCATGGCCGCCGATCTGCATGCGCGGCTGTTCCGACTGGGTCTGGTGTCAAATGCCTGGTCGGACTTCCACTCGCAGCTGCTGGCTGCAGCCACGCAGGGACCGGGCGGCGTCATCGTCGCGATCTCCCATGTCGGCGGCATGCCGCTGCTGCTGGAGGCGGTTGCCGTGGCGCGGGCCCAGGGCGCGACTGTCATCGCGCTGACCCAGCCGGGCACCAAGCTGGCCGCCAATGCCGACATCGTGCTGGGCTTGAAGGTGCCGGAGGACGCGGTGATGCATGTGGGCACTGAGGCCTATCTGGCGCACTTGACCGCCATCGAGGTACTGACCGTGCTGATCGCCAAGGTGATCGGCGAGCCGGCGGTCTACCGCCTGCAAAGCGTGCGCGAGGTGCTGCAGCGCCATGGCATCGACACGCATGACCATCCGCTGCTGAACTGGCAGGTGCCCAATGAGTGAGTCTTGGCTGCTGCAAGGCGGGCTGATCGTCGATGGCTCAGGTGCGACGCCGGCCTGGCGCGGCGATGTGCTGCTGCAGGACGACCGCATCGTTGCGATGGGCGAAGCGCTCACGAGCGTCAGCGCGCGCCGCCTTGATTGCTCAGGCAAGGTAGTCGCACCGGGCTTCATCGATGTGCACACCCATGACGATGCCCTGGTGCTGGAGCAGCCAGATTGTCTACCCAAGATCTCGCAAGGCATCACCACCGTGGTGGCCGGCAACTGCGGCATCTCGCTGGTGCCCTTGCTGACCAAGGCACCGCAGCCGCCCTTGAATCTGCTGGGCCGCACGGGCTTTCGCTTTTCCAGCTTTGCGGCCTATCAGGAGGCCGTCAACGAGGCGATGCCGGCGGTCAACGTGGTCTCGCTGATCGGCCACACGGCGCTGCGCTTCGCTGTCATGGGCTGCGATATCGACCGAGCCGCCTCGGCAGCCGAGCTGGCCCGCATGGAAGCGCTGCTGGATGCAGCCATGGCCGAGGGCGCGCAAGGCCTGTCCTCGGGCCTGTTCTACCAGCCGGCCGCCGCCGCGCCGACCGCCGAGGTGCTGGCCCTGGCCCGCATCGTGGCCCGCCACGGCGGTGTCTATGCCAGCCATCTGCGCGACGAGATGGCGGCAATCCTGGAGGCCATGCACGAGGCCGCCGACACCGCCTTCGAAGCCGGGGTGCCGCTGATCTTTTCCCACCACAAGTGCGCCGGTCCGTCGAACTGGGGCCGCACGCGAGAGACCTTGCCGCTGATCGATCGCTTCGCCGAGCGCCAGGGCGTGGGCCTGGACGTCTATCCCTATCTGGCCGGCTCCACGGTGCTGCGCGAGGACTTGGTGGACGGCGTGATCGAGGTACTGCTGACCTGGAGCGAGCCCTATCCCGAGCTGGGTGGGCGCAGTCTGGCCGATATCGCCGCAAACTGGGGCGTCGACCAAAAGGAGGCCTGCCGGCGTCTGCAGCCCGGCGGCGCCTGCTACTTCCAGATGCATGAGGACGATGTCGAGCGCGTGCTCGCGCACCGGCTGACGATGATAGGTTCCGACGGCCTGCCGCATGACCGCCATCCGCATCCGCGGCTGTGGGGCGCGTTCCCGCGCGTGCTGGCGCGCTACTGGCGCGAGCGCGGCCTGTTCACCTTGGAGCAAGCGGTGCACAAGATGACCGGCCTGTCAGCGCGCCAGTTCCGCCTTCACCAGCGCGGCGAGCTGCGCCCCGGCTGGGCCGCCGATGTCGTCGTGTTCGACCCCCAACGGGTGCAGGACCTGGCCAGCTTCGAGGCTCCGCTGTTGCGCTCGCAAGGCATTGAAGCGGTCTTCGTCAACGGCCGGCAGGCCTATGACGGCGGCATGGCGGTGCTGACGCGGGCCGGGCGGGCCTTGCGCCGAAGCTCAGGGCGTCGGCAGGGCTGATCCCGCCGCATCACTGCCGGGAAAGAAGCTGCGCAAGCCCTGCAGATCCAGCACCCGCAGCCCGCCGTATTCGACGCTGATCAGGCGCTGCTCGTGCAGGCGTTTCAAGGCCTCGTTGACGCGCTGGCGCGACAGGCCGACCAGATAGCCCAGCTCCTGCTGGGTAATGCGCAGCATGCTGCCGACACCGGGATACAGCTGAGGATGGAATAGCGCGGCGAGGTTGCGGGCCACGCGCACATCGGGATTGCCGATGCGGTCGGTTTCACGCGCTGCAATGAATTGGCCCAGGCGCTCGTTGAGCTGGTTCAGCACAAAGCGGTTGAAGCCGATACTGTGCTCCAACAGCTCGTGAAAGGTATCGATCGGCAGGCCGGCCACCACGCTCTTGCGCAGCACCTGGATGTTGTAGCGGTAGACCTCGCGTTTGAGCAGGGTGCCTTCGCCGAACCAGCCGCCCGGCGGCACGCCGGTGAAAGTGATGGCCTGGCCGGTCGAGTCGTCATTGCTCATCTTCAACAGGCCGTCGACGACGCCGAACCAGAAATTGGCCTGCCGGCCAATGCGGCAGACCCGCTCGCCGACCTCGGCATCGGCCACCTGCAGCTCGGCCACCGCCTGCTCGCGCTGGGCCGGCTCCAGCACGGCCAGCCAGGGAATAGCGTCGAGCTCGTTGCGGGTGGCAGCGCGGGCGCGCTGGCGCAAGGGGGCGCCGCTGGGGCTGGAGAAGGCGGAGACGGTCATGATGCAGTCTTTATCGTGCAGCTTGACAGCAGGCTTACAAACGGCCGTTGACGACCCCCGGGAAAGCACGCCCCCGGGGTGTCCCTAGGAATGTCGTCGCAACGACAGCCTGACGTCAAAGTCGGGCCTAGTATTGCACCCACTGAAGGCATGTAGGCCCCGCAGAAGGGCGTCATGCACCAGCACCGCCCGGCGGTGCGGACTGCACAGGAGACAGATGGTGGCGACGACTTTCCCCAGGCTCTTGATCGACCACGCGGCGCGACGGCCCGATGCCGCCGCATTGCGCGAGAAGGAATACGGCATCTGGCAGACGCTGACATGGGCGCAACTGGCCCTGCTGGTGCGCGAGCTGGCTCATGGCCTGGCCCAGGCTGGGCTTAAACGCGGCCAGCATTTGGTGGTGGTCGGTGAAAACCGGCCGCGGCTGTATGCCAGCATGCTGGCGGCCCAGTCGCTGGGTGCGATTCCGGTGCCGCTGTACCAGGATGCTGTCAGCGCCGAGTTCGTGTTCCCCATCAACAACGCCGAGATCGCGTTCGCGGTGGTTGAGGACCAGGAGCAGGTGGACAAGCTCTTGGAGATCCGCGAGCAATGCCCGCAGTTGCAGCACATCTGGTTCGATGATTCGCGCGGCCTGCGCAACTATGCGGAGCCGGGCCTAGCCTCGCTGGATGATCTTTGCGCACGCGGCCGCCAGCATGCCAATGCCCACCCGGCCTTCTACGATGCCCAGGTCCAGCTCAGCGAGCCCAGCGATGTGGCGGCGATGTTCTTCACTTCTGGCACGACCGGCAACCCCAAGGGCGTGGTCCATACCCATCTGAGCCTGATCGACCGCGCCCAGGCCGGCGCGCGCTTTGACAAGCTGAGCAGCAGCGAAGAAGTGCTGGCCTATCTGCCGCCGGCTTGGATCGGCCAGAACATCTTCAGCTATGCGCAGTGGCTGGCCTGCGGCTATGTGGTCAATTGCCCCGAGTCGACCAGCACCGTCTCCATCGATCTGAAGGAGATTGGACCGACTTACTATTTCGCTCCGCCGCGGGTGTTCGAAGGTCTCCTGACCAGCGTGATGATCCGCATGGAGGATGCCGGCGCGATCAAGCGATGGCTGTTTGCGCGCTGCATGAGCCTGGCGCGCCGCGTCGGGCCGGCGCTGATGGACGGCAAACCAGTCAGCGGCAGCGACAAGCTGCTGTATGCCTTGGGTAATCTGCTGATCTACGGCCCGCTGCGCAACACGCTGGGGCTCTCGCGAGTGCGCGTGGCCTACACGGCCGGCGAGGCCATCGGCCCCGATCTTTTCAGCTTCTACCGCAGCATCGGCATCAATCTGAAGCAGCTCTATGGCTCGACCGAGACGGCTGTGTTTGTCTGCCTGCAGCCCGACAACCAGGCGCGTTCGGACACGGTCGGCGTGCCGATCGACGGTGTTGAGATCAAGCTGGCGCCCTCGGGCGAGATCTTGGTCAAGTCCCCGGGGCTGTTGAAGGGCTATTACAAGAACGAGGCCGCGACGGCCGAGGTGCTGACGGCCGAAGGCTGGTATCACACCGGCGATGCGGGCTTCATCGATGCCAGCGGCCATCTGAAGATCATCGACCGCGCCAAGGATGTCGGCCGCATCGCCGGCGGCCCCAATGATGGCGCGATGTTCGCGCCCAAGTATGTCGAGAACAAGCTGAAGTTCTTTGCGCATATCAAGGAGGCGGTGGCCTTTGGCGATAAGCGTGAGCGCTGCTGCGCCTTCATCAATATCGATTTCGATGCGGTGGGTAACTGGGCCGAGCGCCGCAACCTGCCCTATGCCGGCTATACCGACCTGGCGCAAAAGCCCGAGGTCTATGAGCTGATCCGGGACTGTGTCGAGCAGGTCAATGCCGATCTGGCCCAGGACGAGTTGCTGGCCGGCAGCCAGATCAGCCGCTTCCTGATCCTGCACAAGGAACTCGATGCCGACGACGGCGAGCTGACCCGCACGCGCAAGGTGCGGCGTGGCGCGGTCGCCGACAAGTACGCGGTGTTGATCGAAGCCCTGTATGGCGGCAAGAGCTCGCAGTACATCGAGACCGCGGTGAAGTTCGAGGACGGGCGCAGTGGCTCGGTCTCGGCCGATCTGAAGATCGTCGATGTCAAAACATTTCCCGCAGTGCGGAGGGCGGCCTGATGGCGAGCAAGAAGATCGGCGAGGTCATCCTCGACGTCCAGAACATCTCGCTGGCTTTTGGCGGCGTCAAGGCGCTGACCGACATCAGCTTCAATGTGCGCGAACATGAGATCCGCGCCATCATCGGCCCCAACGGTGCCGGTAAGAGCTCGATGCTGAACTGCATCAACGGCGTCTACCAGCCGCAGCAGGGCTCGATCACCTTCAAGGGCCAGACCTTCAAGCACATGAACTCGCGCCAGGTTGCCGAGATGGGCGTGGCTCGCACTTTCCAGAACCTGGCACTGTTCAAGGGCATGAGCGTGCTGGACAACATCATGACCGGCCGCAATCTGCGCATGAAGACCAATATCTTCCAGCAAGCGATCCGCTGGGGTGCCGCCGAGCGCGAGGAGATCGCGCAGCGCGAGAAGGTGGAGCGCATCATCGATTTCCTCGAGATCCCCGCCTATCGTAAGACCCCGGTCGGGCGTCTGCCCTACGGCCTGCAAAAGCGCGTTGACTTGGGCCGCGCGCTGGCGATGGAGCCGCAGGTGCTATTGCTGGATGAGCCGATGGCCGGCATGAATGTCGAGGAGAAGCAGGACATGTGCCGTTTCATCCTCGATGTCAACGACGAGTTCGGCACAACCATCGTGCTGATCGAGCACGACATGGGCGTGGTGATGGATATCTCGGACCGTGTCGTCGTGCTGGACTACGGCAAAAAGATCGGCGATGGTGCGCCAGACGAAGTGCGTGCCAACGAAGACGTGATCAGTGCCTATCTCGGCACCTCGCACTGAAGCGCGAAGGACAACTGCAATGGGACCGTTTCTCGAAACCCTGATCGGCGGCCTGATGGCCGGCATGCTGTACTCGCTGATCGCGCTGGGCTTTGTGCTCATCTTCAAGGCCAGCGGCGTCTTCAACTTCGCGCAGGGTGCGATGGTGTTGTTCGCGGCGCTGGCGATGGCACGCTTCTCCGAATGGATCCCGCAGTGGACCGGCATCGAGAGCAAGTTGGTCGTCAATGTACTGGCCTTTGGCGTCGCGATGCTGATCATGGTCGCGCTGGCCTGGTGTATCGAGCGCCTGGTGCTGGGCAAGCTCGTCAATCAAGAGGGCATCACGCTCTTGATGGCCACGCTGGGCATCACGTATTTCATCGATGGCTTCGGCCAGACTATTTTCGGCAGCGACATCTACAAGATCGATGTCGGCATGCCCAAGGACCCGTTGTTCCTGTTCGAGAACGTATTCGAGGGCGGAATCCTGGTGGGCCAGGAGGACCTGATCGCCACCGTCGTGGCCGCGGCCCTGGTCGGTGCGCTGGCGCTGTTCTTTCAGTACACCTCGACGGGTCGGGCGCTGCGCGCAGTGGCCGATGACCATCAGGCCGCCCAGTCAATCGGTATTCCGCTCAAGCGCATCTGGGTCATCGTTTGGAGCGTGGCTGGATTCGTCGCACTGGTGGCCGGCATCATCTGGGGCTCCAAGCTGGGCGTGCAGTTCTCACTCTCGCTGGTGGCGCTGAAGGCGCTGCCGGTGGTGATCCTGGGCGGCCTGACTTCGGTGCCGGGCGCGATCATCGGCGGCCTCTTGATCGGCGTCGGCGAGAAGCTGTCCGAGGCCTATATCGGACCGATGCTGGGTGGCGGTATCGAGATCTGGTTTGCCTATGTCTTGGCGCTGGTGTTCCTGCTGTTTAGGCCTCAGGGTCTGTTCGGCGAAAAAATCATTGACCGCGTCTGAGCCCAGGAGACACAGACCATGCTCTATCGTGAGAACGGCCAGTTCAAGACCTCGTACCGGACCGACCAGCAGATCTTCCCGATCGCGCAAGACCGCTTTGTCATCGGCCTGATCATCGCTGCGGCTCTGCTGCTGGTGCCGGCCCTGGCAGACGAGTACATGCTGCGGGCCATCTTTATCCCCTTCCTGATCCTGTCGCTGGCAGCGATCGGGCTCAATATCCTGGTCGGCTACTGCGGACAGATCTCGCTGGGCACCGGCGCCTTCATGGCGGTGGGTGCGTATGCCGCGTACAACTTCTTCGTCCGCATTCCCGGCATGCCGCTGATCCCGGCCCTGCTGCTGGGCGGGCTGTGCGCTACCGTGGTCGGCGTCTTCTTCGGCATTCCCTCGCTGCGCATCAAGGGTCTTTACCTGGCGGTTGCTACGCTGGCCGCGCAGTTCTTCACCGACTGGGCTTTCCTTCGCATCAAGTGGTTCACCAATGACTCGGCCTCCGGCTCGGTCAGCGTCTCGGGCCTGCAGGTGCTGGGCATGCCGATCAACACGCCGCTGCAGAAGTACCTGTTCTGCCTGCTCTTCGTGATCGTGTTTGCCTGGTTGGCCAAGAACCTGGTGCGCGGCCATATCGGCCGCTCCTGGATGGCGATGCGGGATATGGATGTGGCGGCCAGCGTGATCGGCATCCGGCCGGTGCAGGCCAAGCTCAGCGCCTTCGCGGTCAGCAGCTTTATCGTCGGCGTGGCCGGCGCGCTGTGGGGCTTTGTGCATCTGGGCTCCTGGGAGCCGGCGGCCTTCTCGATCGACCGCAGCTTCCAGCTGCTCTTCATGGTCATCATCGGCGGGCTGGGCTCCATCATGGGCAGCTTCTTCGGCGCCGCCTTCATTGTGATCCTGCCGATCTTCCTGAACCAGGCGCTGCCGGCGCTGGGCAGCTTGTTCGGCATTAATGTCGACACCGCCCTGGTCAGCCACACCGAGGCGATGGTGTTTGGCGCGCTGATCGTGTTCTTCCTGATCGTCGAGCCCCATGGCCTGGCCAAACTCTGGTCCACCGCCAAGGAAAAGCTGCGCCTCTGGCCTTTCCCGCACTGAAGTCAAGCCATACCAACCCGGCACCACAGAGTGCTTTTTTCTAGGAGACAAGCATGACGACGTTGAATATCAGGCGCTTTGCGCTAGCGGCCACCCTGGTCGGTGCCGGCCTGGCCTCGCTGGTCACGGCCCCGGCCTTCGCCCAGGCCAAGGAACAATTCTTCCCGGTGCTGGTCTACCGCACCGGCGCCTACGGCCCCAACGGCACACCCTGGGCCAACGGTTATGTTGACTACCTGAAGCTGGTGAATGCCCAGGGCGGCATGAATGGCGTCAAGATCTCCTTCGAGGAGTGCGAGTTCGGCTACGCCACCGACCGCGGGGTCGAGTGCTACGAGCGCCTGAAGGGCAAGAATGGCGGCGCCACCGTGTTCCAGCCGCTGTCCACCGGCGTGACCTTCGCGCTGACCGAGAAGGCCCCGGCCGACAAGATCCCGCTGATCACGGCCGGTTACGGCCGCAGCGAAAGCCAGGATGGTGGCGTGTTCAAGTGGAACTTCCCGCTGATCGGCACCTACTGGATGGCCGCTGATGTGCTGATCCAGCATCTGGGCAAGAAGGAGGGCGGGCTGGACAAGCTCAAGGGCAAGAAGATCACCCTGGTGTATCACGACAGCCCTTATGGCAAGGAGCCGATCCCGCTGCTGCAGGAGCGCGCCAAGATGCATGGATTCGAGCTCAACTCGATCCCGGTGACCCACCCTGGCGTCGAGCAGAAGTCGGCCTGGCTGCAGATCCGCCAGCAGCGTCCCGACTATGTGCTGCTGTGGGGCTGGGGCGTGATGAACACCACCTCGCTGAAGGAAGCGCAGGCGACCGGCTATCCGCGCGAGAAGATGTACGGCGTCTGGTGGGCCGGCGCGGAGCCGGATGTCAAGGACGTGGCCGATGGTGCCAAGGGCTATAACGCGCTGACCATGCAGCATGGCGTGCACCCGGATGCCAAGGTCACGCAGGCCATCCTCACCCAGGTCCATGCCAAGGGCCAGGGCACCGGCCCGAAGGACGAGGTCGGCCAGGTGCTGTATATGCGGGGCATGATCTCGGCGATGCTGGCGGTCGAGGGCGTCAAGCGCGCCCAGGAGCGCTTCGGCAAGGGCAAGGTCATGTCGGGCGAGCAGGTACGTTGGGGCCTGGAGAACCTGGCGCTGGACCAGAAGAAGCTCGATGGTCTGGGCTTTGCCGGCGTGATGCGTCCGGTGTCGACCTCCTGTGTCGACCATATGGGCTCGGCCTGGGCGCGCATGCAGACCTGGGACGGCAAGAAGTGGGCCTTCAGCTCCGACTGGTACCAGGCTGACGAGATGATCATGAAACCCATGGTCAAGCAGGCCGCCGACAAGTACGCCGCAGAGAAGAAGCTGGACCGCCGCACTCCTGCAGACTGCCAGTCTTGATTGCATCCTTCCCTTTCGCGTCCCGCTGAGGGGCGCGAGGGCTCCCCATGGAGCCCTTGTCACAGCGCCGCGAGCGGCGTTGTGACGAGTCAACGAGGCTGAGACCATGAGCAATATTCTTCTGAACGTCAACGGCATCGAGGTCATCTACAACCATGTGATCCTGGTGCTTAAGGGGGTCTCCTTGCAGGTCAAGGAAGGTGCGGTCGTGGCCTTGCTGGGCGGCAATGGCGCGGGCAAGACGACCACCTTGCGTGCGGTTTCGAACCTGCTAGCCGGCGAGCGCGGCGAAGTCACCAAGGGCAGCATTGAGCTGCGCGGCGAGCGGATCGAGAAGCTCAGCACCTCGGCGATGGTGGATCGCGGCGTGATCCAGGTGATGGAGGGTCGGCATTGCTTCGCCCACCTCAGCATCGAGGAAAACCTGATGACCGGCGCCTACACCCGCAAGGACGGCAAAGCGGCGGTGGCCCAGACCCTGGAGAAGGTCTACAACTATTTCCCGCGCCTGAAGACGCGGCGCACATCTCAGGCGGCCTACACCTCGGGCGGCGAGCAGCAGATGTGCGCGATTGGCCGAGCGCTGATGGCCAACCCGAAGATGGTGCTGCTCGACGAGCCCTCGATGGGTCTGGCGCCGCAGATCGTCGAAGAGGTGTTCGAGATCGTCAAGGACCTGAACACCAAGGAAGGCACGACCTTCTTCCTGGCCGAGCAGAACACCAATATGGCACTGCGCTATGCCGATTACGGCTACATCCTGGAGAACGGGCGCGTCGTGATGGATGGCGAGGCCAAGGCCCTGCGCGAGAACGAGGACGTCAAGGAGTTCTACCTGGGCATGGGCGGCGGCGATCGCAAGAGCTTCAAAGACGTCAAGAGCTACAAGCGCCGCAAGCGTTGGTTGGCCTGACTGGGGAGCGCGTGCGATGACCGATGACGAACCCCAGGACTTTTTTGCCCCACCGCTCTTCAAGCCCGACCTGGCCCTGATCCAGCTCAAGCGCGCCTTGCGCGATGTGCGCCAGCTCAGTGAGCGCGGCAACGGCTTCACCGTACAAGGCATGAGCGTGATCGAGCTGAGTATTGACGCGACACAGCTGACGGCCCGACTGGCCCGGCGGCCGTCGCGCAGCCCCGAATGGGACAGCAGGACCTGCAAAAGCAACACCGATGTGCGCGCGCTGCAGGACGAGATCAAGAAGCGCCTGGCGCGCTGGACGGATGACAAAAATGAGTAGTAGCACGGCTTTCCACGATGCCCTCGAAACCCGCGACCCGGCGCAGCGCGAGCAGGTCTTGATGGCAGCGCTGGCCGGCCAGATCGCCCATGCGCAAAGCCGGGCGCCAGCCTTTGCCGAGCTGCTGGCCGGTGTCGAGGCGGCGACCATCAGCAGCCGCTCGGCGCTCGCCCGCCTGCCGGTGACGCGCAAGCATGAGTTGCTGGAGCGCCAGCAGGCACAGCGACCGGGCCAGCCCTTCGGTGGCTTCGCTGCGATCGGCTGGGGTACGGCCCGGCGCGTGTTTCAGTCGCCTGGCACGATTTACGAGCCGGAGGGCCGGGCCGGCGACTACTGGCGAGTCGCCCGCGCCCTACATGCGGCTGGCTTTGCGGCCGGAGACCTGGTGCATAACAGCTTTAGCTATCACCTGACCCCGGCCGGCTCGATGATGGAGACAGGCGCCCATGCGCTCGGCTGCACGGTGTTCCCCGGCGGTGTCGGCAATACCGAGCTGCAATTGCAGGCCATCGCCGAGCTGCGGCCCGATGCCTATGTCGGCACGCCCAGTTTCCTGAAGATCCTGCTCGACAAGGCGACCGAGGCCGGCCAGGCGCTGTCCCTCACCAAGGCCCTGGTCAGCGGTGAGGCCTTCCCGCCCTCGCTGCGCGACTGGCTGATCGCGCGCGGCGTGCAGGGCTACCAGTGCTACGCCACCGCCGACCTGGGCCTCATCGCCTATGAGACGGTCGCCCGCGAGGGCCTGGTGCTCGATGAGGGCGTGATCGTCGAGATCGTGCGTCCCGGCAGCGGTGATCCGGTGCCGGATGGAGAGGTCGGCGAGCTGGTCGTCACGACCTTGAACGCCGACTACCCGCTGATACGCTTTGGCACCGGCGACTTGTCTGCCGTGCTGCCGGGCAGCTGCCCGACCGGCCGCACCAACACCCGCATCAAGGGCTGGATGGGCCGGGCCGACCAGAGCGCGAAGGTGCGCGGCATGTTTGTCCACGCCGGCCAAGTGGCCGAGATCGCCAAGCGCTTCCCGGAGGTATTGCGCGCACGGCTGGTGGTCCAGGGCGAGATGGCCCAGGACCGCATGACCTTGAAGCTGGAGGTGGCCGATGCGGCCGAAGGTCTGGCCGAGCTGGTGGCTGGCGCGGTGCGCGACGTTACCAAACTGCGCGCCGAGGTGCTGCTGCTGGCGCCCGGCACCCTGCCCAACGACGGGCGGGTGATCGAGGACGCGCGCAAATATGACTGAGGCGGACGACTGAGGCGGCCCGCGCTCAGAGTCAGCGCGTTGCCAGCAGTTCAGGTGGCGCGGCCGGGTCCCGCAAGTTGGCGGCGGCCATGCGGGATGCGGCCCCGGAGCTCAGTGCCACCAGATACTGGGGCACCGGCAGCCGCGAGCTCGGCTGCGCCACGGTGCTGCGGCCGCTGAGCTGCCACTCGGCAATCCCGCCGACGAACCACAGCACATGGCCGGTTGCCACGGTCCGCAGCGCGGTGTAAAGCGCTTGGGCCTGGGTGTCGCCTGCATTGCCGTAGATCACCACGTCGCGGGACAGGTCGATGCCGGCGGCCGACACCGCCGCGCTGAATGCCTGCACATGGCCCGAGGCCAGCCATTGCAGGCAGGCCTTCACATCGAGTTGCACCGCGCCGGGTAAGACCTGGCCTTGACCGGGCGCGCGCACGTCCCAGGCTTGCGCGCCTTCTTGCAGGCGCTGTGCCGCCGCGGTTGCCGAAACAATCTCTGCCTGGGCCAGACCCGAGGCGAGCAGCAGTGCGGCGGCGAGAGCGGGCAGGCGGCGGGCGGTGGTGGCGATGTTCATGCCCGAACTCTAGAAGCCGGGACTTATTCGGTCCAATACAGATTCGCAGGATCAATATTCGATGTCGATATATGGAACTCGGCGGCACTTACGTATTTCCCGCTACGCCATGCGCACAAGCGCCCCCTAGCATTGCAGGCCTGAACCTACTACACAACGAGGATGACGATGAAGAAGTTCATGCTGGCTGGTCTGGCCACCGTTGCTGCCGGTGCTGTCTGGGCCGAGTATCCCGAGAAACCCGTCAACATCGTGGTGCCGTTCTCGGCCGGCGGCCCCACCGACAAGGTGGCGCGTGATCTGGCCGAGGCGCTGCGCAAGCCACTGGGCGCCACCATCGTGATCGAGAACGTCGGCGGCGCTGGCGGCACGCTGGGCGCCACCAAGGTGGCCAAGGCCGCGCCGGATGGCTACACCCTGCTGCTGCACCATATCGGCATGGCGACCTCGCCGGCCTTGTACCGCAATATGCAGTACAAGACCCTGGACGACTTCGAGTACCTCGGCATGGTCAATGAAGTGCCGATGACCTTGATCGGCAAGCCCGGACTGCCGGCCAACAACTATGCCGAGTTGACCAAATGGCTGGAAGCCAACAAGGGCAAGGTCAATCTGGCCAACGCCGGCCTGGGCGCCGCCTCGCACTTGTGCGGCCTGCTGTTCCAGAGCGCCGTCAAGATCGACATGACCACGGTGCCCTACAAGGGCACGGGACCGGCGATGACCGATCTGCTGGGTGGCCAGGTCGACATCATGTGCGACCAGACCACCAACACGACCAGCCAGATCGAGTCGGGCAAGGTCAAGGCCTTCGCCGTCACAACTACCAAGCGCCTGACCACGCCGGCGCTGGCCAAGCTGCCGACGCTGGATGAGGCCGGGCTGAAGGGATTCAGCGTTTCGATCTGGCACGGCCTTTACGCACCCAAGGGCACGCCCAAGGCTGTGGTCGACAAGATCAACGCGGCCGTCAAGGTCGCGCTCAAGGACGCCGACTTCATCAAGCGCCAGGAAGCGCTGGGTGCCGTCATCGTCACCGACAACCGCCTCAACGGCGCCGAGCACAAGAAGTTCGTCGAAGCCGAGATCAACAAATGGGGCCCGGTCATCAAGGCGGCTGGTCAGTACGCCGACTGATTGATCCAGACTTGTCCCGCGTGTCAGGAAACCCGCCACTCGGCGGGTTTTTTAATTCAGCCCTTGGCGCGGCAGATCACCGCCAGCTTGTTGCCGTCCAAGTCGCGGAAATAGGCTAAGTACATGTCGGGGCCGTAGACCTCGCGCAGACCCGGCGCTCCCTCATCGGCGCCACCTGCCGCCATTGCGGCTGCGTGCACGGCTTGCACCTGCTCGCGCGTCTCGGCGCTCAGGGCCAGCATGCAGCCATTGCCCACCGTAGCCGGCCGACCGTCGAAGGGCTTGCAGATCCACAAGGTCGAGTTGGCATTGGGCTGCGTCGCCGATTTGTAGCCGACCATGTTCTCGTCGGCATAGCTGCGCTGCTGACCCAGCGGCGCCAATACGGCGTCGTAGAACAAGGCGGCACGACCGGGGTCGACAGTGCCCAAGGTGGCGTAGCTGATCATCGGAAAGCTCCTTGGCGGTTTGTCGTTCACTGAATGCGCAGCGGGATGGTCACGGGACCGTCGTTGAGCAGGCTGACCTGCATGTCCGCGCCGAACTCGCCGCCGGCCACCTCCGCATGCTGGCTCCGAGCGTAACTCAGGCAATGCTCGTAAAGCCGCCGTCCGAGTTCGGGGCGAGCCGCACCGCTGAAGCTGGGGCGGTTGCCGCCACCGGTGTCCGCCGCCAGAGTGAACTGCGAGACAATCAGCAAGCCGCCGCCGACGTCCTGCAGGCTCAGATTCATCTTGCCGGCGGCATCGCCGAAGATGCGCAGCTTCAGCGTCTTGGCAATCAACTTTTCCGCCAGTGCTTCGCTGTCCTCGGGCTCGGCGCAGACCAGCAGCAGAATCCCTGGGCCGATTCGGCCGATGGTCTGGCCGGCGACATCGACCCGGGCCTCGCTGACTCTTTGCAATACGGCGATCACGGTCACTCCTTTTGATTCTCGAAATGGGCTTCGACATCCAGCGGCAGCAGCTGGATGCTCGCGCGCAGCCCCGGCACCGCCGCCATCAGCGCTTGCTCGACCGCGTTTCGCAGGTCGGCCGCCCGACCCAGGGTCCAGGCCGGGGGCATGTGCATATGCAGATCGACAAAACGGCGCTGGCCGGCGGCGCGGGTGGCCACATGGTCAAAGCGGACCGTTTCGTCGGCAAAGCCGTCTAGCACCTGGCGGATCCGGGCCTGCGCCTCGGCATCGAGCGCCTCGTCCATCAGGCCGGCGCTCGAGTCGCGCACCAAGCGAAAACCCTCGCGCAGGATATTGCCAGCCACCAACAGGGCCAGCAGCGGGTCCAGCCACAGCCAGCCCGTCAGCAGCACGCCGATCAGGCCCAGCACGACGCCGGCCGAGGTCCAGACATCGGTGAACAGATGGCGGGCGTCGGCCTCCAGTGCGGCCGAGCGGTGCTGGCGCGCTTTCTTGAGCATGGCCCAGGCCAGGCCCCCGTTGAGCGCCGAGCTGAGCACGGCCAGACCGACGCCCAGACTTATGGACTCGACCGGCAGCGGCTCCAGCAGCCGCTGCAGCGCTGCCCAGGCAATGCCCAGGCCGGCGGCAAGAATCAGCACGCCTTCAAAGCCGCTGGAGAAATACTCGGCCTTGTGATGGCCGTAGGGGTGGTCGGCGTCGGGCGGACGCGCCGCAATCGTCACCATCGCCAACGCAAACAGGGCGCCGGCCAGATTGACCAGAGACTCCAGCGCATCAGCCGCCAGGCTGACCGAGCCGGTCCACCACCAGGCGGCGGTCTTCAAGGTGATTGTGGCCAGGGCCACCGCCACCGAGAGCTTCAAATAGGCGCTGACTTGCATGCATGCATTGTCGCGGCTGAGCCGGGCCGGCCCCTACAATGAATTCGCTCCTCAACTCGCAGCGACGACCGACACCATGAAGACCGAGCCCCCTGCTGCCGCTCTGCCGGCGCACCAGTTTGCCGATGTTTCGCACATCGCCCCGCGCGACAAGGCCGAGATCCTGTCCCAGGCCCTGCCATACATCCGCAAATTCCATGGCAAGACCATCGTCATCAAGTACGGCGGCAATGCGATGACCGACCCGGCCCTGCAGCAAGACTTTGCCGAGGACGTGGTGCTGCTCAAGCTGGTGGGGCTGAACCCAGTGGTCGTGCACGGCGGCGGCCCGCAGATCGAGGGGGCCCTGAGCCGCCTTGGCAAGAAGGGTCAGTTCATCCAGGGCATGCGCGTCACCGACGAGGAGACCATGGAGGTGGTCGAGTGGGTGCTGGCCGGCCAGGTGCAGCAAGACATCGTCGGCCTGATCAATGTGGCCGGTGGCAAGGCGGTGGGCCTGACCGGCCGCGACGGCGGCATGATCCGAGCCCGCAAGCTGAAGATGGTGGACAAGGATGATCCGAGCAAGGAGCACGATGTCGGCCAGGTCGGCGACATCGTCGCGATCGACCCGAGCGTAGTAAAGGCGCTCCAGGACGACCAGTTCATCCCGGTGATCAGCCCTATCGGCTTCGGCGAGGAGAACGAGAGCTACAACATCAATGCCGATGTCGTTGCTGGCAAGCTGGCCGAGGTGCTGAAGGCCGAGAAGCTGGTGCTCTTGACCAACACGCCGGGCGTGCTCGACAAGGCTGGCAATCTGCTGACCGACCTCAGCGCACGCGAGATCGATGCACTGTTCGCCGACGGTACGCTGTCCGGCGGCATGCTGCCCAAGATCGCTTCGGCGCTGGATGCGGCCAAGAGCGGGGTCAACGCGGTCCACATCATCGACGGGCGCGTGCCGCATGCGATGCTGCTGGAGATCCTGTCAGATCAGGCTTATGGAACCATGATCCGGTCCCACTGAGGTGAGCGGCAAGCGCCGACCGGTCTGGCTGTTCGACCTCGACAACACGGTCCACAACGCCTCGCACCATGTGTTTGGGGCGCTCAATGTGGCGATGACCGACTACATCGAAAGCCATGTCGGCGTCGAGCGCGCCGAGGCGAATCGGCTGCGTGCGCTCTACTGGTCTCGCTATGGGGCGACCCTGCTGGGACTGGTGCGCCATCATGGCGTCAGCGTGCCGCATTTCTTGGCTCAAACCCATGCCTTGCCGGGGTTGGGGGACTTGGTCCACAGCCACGCCCATGATCTGGCGGCGCTCAAGCGCCTGCCGGGCCGCAAGATCTTGCTGACCAATGCGCCGGCTGCCTACGCGCGGCGAGTGCTGGTTGCGCTGGGGCTGCAGCGCTGTTTCGAGCGGGTGATCGGCTTCGAGGAGATGCGCATGTTCGGCGAGCACCGGCCCAAGCCCGATGCGCGGATGTATCGCCATATCGCCGCCCGGCACCGCCTGCGCCTGACCGACTGCGTGCTAGTCGAGGACACCTTGGTCCATCAGAAGTCGGCCCGCTCGGTGGGCATGCAGACTGTCTGGATGCAGCGCTGGGCGCGCCAGGCACTGCATGGTCCAGAAGCCAGCGCGCGGATGCGACGCCGGCCAGTCTATGTGGGGCGCCGGATCGGTCAACTTAACAAGTTGCTGCGCTGAACGCTGCTTGGCAATCCCCAGAATCTTGCTGTTCCGGCGACACGACCACCCCCGCATGGGGGGAAGTCGCGGCTTGCGGCTGCAAGGTCTGGGCCGCAGAATGGGGCGGTCTTTTGCCTGAGCCAGATATGCCCGACTTCTCCGTGCTGATTGTGGAAGATCAGGCCAGATTCCGCGATGCCTTCCAGCTCGCCCTGGCCAGTGTTCCCGATATCGACCTGCTGGGCATCGCGCCCGACCTGCCTCAGGGCCGCAAACTCTTTGACCAGACCCAGCCCGATGTGCTGCTGGTCGACCTGGACCTGCCCGGCGGCAGCGGGATCGATCTGATACGCCATGCGGCGCAGACCCGGCCACAGTGCGATGTGATGGTGATCTCGGTGTTCGGCGACGAGCAGCATGTGCTGTCCAGTATCGAGGCCGGCGCCACGGGCTATCTGCTGAAGGACTCGCTGGCGCTGGACTTGGCCGGCCAACTTCGAACGCTGCGCTCCGGCGGCAGCCCGATCAGCCCGGTGATCGCACGGCGTCTACTGCTGCGCTTGGCGCCCGGTGCGGGTTCTGCTCCGACCGTGCCGTTGCTGGAGGATGAGTCTGCGGTGGCGCTGTCCGAGCAGGAGTCGCGAGTGCTGCATCTGGCGGCCAAAGGGTTCACTTTTGACGAGATCGCCCAGTTCATGCAGGTCTCGCCGCACACAGTGATGACATATGTGAAGCGCATCTACCGCAAGCTTCAGGTGCGCTCCAAGGTGGAAGCCATTTACGAGGCCCGCCGGCTGGGCTGGCTGCGCGACTAGCCGGCGCGCGCGCAGCCTGTGCCAGAATCGGTGCAAACCTCCCGCCCGCACCGCTTGATGCACGCATCCCCTACCGACATGACGGATCCCGCGCCCGGCGCCGCAGGCCTGGGCCATGGCGAGCCGGCCAGTCCGCGCAAGCGGCCGCGTCCGGGCGAGCGCCGGGTGCAGATCCTGCAGACCCTTGCCGGCATGCTGGAGCAGCCCGGATCTGAGCGCATCACCACCGCCGCCCTGGCCGCCAAACTGGAGGTTAGCGAGGCTGCGCTGTACCGGCATTTCGCCAGCAAGGCGCAGATGTTCGAGGGCCTGATCGAGTTCATCGAGAGCAGCGTGTTCACGCTGGTCACGCAGATCACCGAGCGCGAAGGGTCAGGTCTTGCACAGGCGCAGAAGATCGTCTCGGTGCTACTGCAGTTCGGTGAGCGCAACCCGGGCATGACCCGGGTAATGGTGGGCGATGCGCTGGTCTACGAGAACGAGCGCCTGGTGGTGCGCATGAACCAGTTCTTCGACCGTATCGAGTCCTCGCTGCGCCAGTGCCTGCGGGCCGCCGCGGAGGCGGCCGGCTCCAGCACCCCTACTGTGCAGGCCAATGCGCAGGCCTCGGTGCTGGTCAGCTTCATCATTGGTAGGCTGCAGCGCTATGCCCGCTCGGGCTTCAAGCGAGCGCCCAGCGAGCAGCTGGAGGCGGCGCTGCGCATGCTTGCCGGCTGAGCTGCCCGGCGGCCCGCCGGCCGTCCCATTAAACTGCGCGCTTATGTCTGCAGTCGAACACCTGATCGCTCGCGCCGAGGCGCTGCTTGGACGGCTCGAAGCCGTCTTGCCCCAGCCACTGATGGCGCCCGACTGGGCGGCGTCGGTGGCGTTCCGCTACCGCAAGCGCAACGGTCGTGCGCAGCTGGAGCCGGTGCGCCACGTCGCCCATATCCATCTGCAGGACCTCAAAGAGGTCGAGGCGCAGAAGGAGAAGCTGCTGCGCAATACCGAGCAGTTCGTCGCCGGCAAACCCGCCAACAATGTGCTGTTGACCGGTGCCCGCGGCACGGGAAAGAGCTCGCTGATCAAGGCCTGCCTGAATGAGTTTGCGGACCGGGGGCTGCGCCTGATCGAGGTTGACAAGAGCGATCTGGTCGACCTACCGGATCTGGTCGATCTGGTGGCAGAGCGGCCCGAGCGTTTCGTGATCTTCTGCGACGACCTGTCGTTCGATGAGGGCGAGCTCGGCTACAAGGCGCTGAAGTCCATGCTGGACGGCTCGGTCTCGGTGGCTGGCGACAACGTGCTGATTTACGCCACCAGCAACCGCCGCCATCTGCTGCCCGAGCAGATGAAGGATAACCTGGCGGTCAAGTACGATGAGAACGGAGAGCTACATCCCGGCGAGGCGATCGAGGAGAAGATCTCGCTGTCCGAGCGCTTCGGCCTGTGGGTCAGCTTCTATCCCTTCAGCCAGCAGGAGTATCTGGAAATTTGCGCCCAGTGGCAGCGCTACCACGGGATGGACGAGGCGCAGATTACGGCCAGCCGCCAGAGCGCGCTGGTCTGGGCGCTAGAGCGCGGCTCGCGCTCGGGCCGCGTGGCCTATCAGTTCGCCCGCGATCTGGCCGGGCGTGGGCAGCTCGAGTCCTTGCCGTCGAGCACTATCCATGGTGACGCACCGGAGGGCCTTGACCATGTCTGAGCCGTCGCCGCAAAGACAGCCGGTGGATGTGGCAGTCGGTGTGCTGGTCGAGCGCGATGCGGCGGGCCGGGAAGGGCGCTTTTTACTGACCTCGCGGCCCGAGGGCAAGGTCTATGCCGGCTACTGGGAGTTTCCGGGCGGCAAGCTGGAGACCGGCGAGAGCGTCGAGCAGGCGCTCAAGCGCGAGCTGCACGAGGAGTTGGGCATCACGATAGGCTCTGCCCATCCGTGGAAGATCGAGTTGATGGACTATCCGCATGCCCGCGTGCGCCTGCATTTCTGTAAGGTGTTCGACTGGAGCGGCGAGTTCGAAATGCGCGAGCAGCAGGAGATGTCGTGGCAGGGCTTGCCGGTGCAAATGCAGCCGGTGCTGCCCGGCACGATTCCTGTGCTGCAGTGGTTTGCCGCCGAGCGCGGCCATGAGGGCCCCACCCATCTGGGCTGAGTACACTGTGACCATGAACTGGTTGGATGAAATCAAGTGGGACGCCGCCGGCCTGGTGCCGGTAATAGCCCAGGAGAAGGACAGCGGTGATGTGCTGATGTTTGCCTGGATGAACCGCGAGGCTGTGCAGCGCACCGCTGAGCTGGGCCAGGCGGTCTACTGGAGCCGCTCGCGCAACAAGCTTTGGCACAAGGGCGAGGAATCAGGCCATCTGCAGATCGTTCATGAGCTGCGCATGGACTGTGACAACGATGTGCTGCTGCTGAAGATAACGCAGCAGGGCCACGAACCCGGCATTGCCTGCCACACCGGCCGCCACAGCTGCTTTTTTCAGCGCTATCAGGACGGTGGCTGGCACAGCGTCGAGCCGGTGCTGAAGGATCCGGAGAGCATTTACAAATGAGCGATATTGACAGCCTGGCCAAACTCGCGGCGGTGATCGAGTCGCGCAAGCCGGCCAACGGGGGGGACCCCGGCGCCAGCTACGTGGCCAAACTCTTCGACAAGGGCACCGACGCGATCCTTAAGAAGATCGGCGAAGAAGCCACCGAACTGGTGATGGCGGCCAAGGACGGCGATGTGCAGAAGATCGTCTACGAGACCGCCGACCTGTGGTTTCACTCGATGATTGCGCTGGTCCATTTCGGGCTCAAACCGGCCGATGTGCTGGCCGAGTTGGAGCGGCGCGAGGGCCTGTCGGGGCTCCAGGAATTTGCACAACGCACAGCGAAGGGCTGAGTCATGAACCAGACGGTCGAGACGGTGGTGCTAGACCCGGTGCGCGCGCAAAGTCTGCGCAGCATCGGCATCGTCAGCTACATCTTGCACACCATTGTTGCGGTCGGCGCGGTGCTGCCTGGTGTGCAGGCTAGCGTGCTGCTGCTGATCGTTGCGGTCATCATCGACCTGGTCAAGCGCGACGAGGCCGCCGGTACCTGGCAGGCCTCGCACTTCAGCTGGCGCCTGCGCAGCGTGATCTGGGCCGGTGTGCTGTATGCGCTGACCCTGCCGCTGTGGTTTCTATTCCTGATCCCTGGCTGGATCGCCTGGGCCCTGATCTCGATCTGGTTCCTCTACCGCATCGTGCGCGGCTGGACCACGATGAACGCCAATCAAGCGATGCCGCGATGACTCACGATCCCAATTGCCTCTTTTGTAAGATTGTTGCCGGTCAGATCCCGTCGAAGAAGGTCTACGAAGACGAGCAGGTGCTGGTGTTTCACGACATCCATCCCTGGGCGCCGGTCCACATTTTGTTGATCCCAAAGCTGCACATCGCCAGCATGGCCGATGTGGGGCCCGAGCATTCGGCGCTGTTGGGTCATATGACGGCCCTGGTGCCGCAGCTGATGCGCGAGCTCGGCGTGGTCAATGGATTCCGCACCGTGATCAACACCGGCCCGGATGGCGGCCAGGAGGTCTATCACCTGCATATGCATGCGATGGGCGGCCCCCGCCCCTGGCTCAAGGGTTGATGCGGCAATAGCCATCCCCGCTGATTTGTCATGCGCGCCAACTAGAATGGGCGCTTCGTTTCCAGGAGATAACTATGGGTTCGTTCAGCATTTGGCACTGGCTCGTCGTGCTGGTGATTGTGGTGCTGGTGTTCGGCACGAAAAAGCTCAAGAACATGGGTTCGGACCTGGGCTCTGCCGTCAAGGGGTTCAAAGACGGCATGAAGGACGGAGGCAGCAGTGATGCCGCCCAGCCGACCCAGCAGGTAACGAGCCAGAAGACGAACGACAGCAATACCGTCGACGTCGAGGCCAAGACCAAGTCTTGATTGACCCTGCATGATTGACTTCGGCTTTGACAAACTGGCCCTGATCGGCGCCGTCGCGCTGATTGTGATCGGCCCCGAGAGGCTGCCGCGGGTGGCGCGCACGGTGGGTCATCTGCTGGGCAAGGCGCAGCGCTATGTGTCGGACGTCAAGGCCGAGGTGAACCGCTCCATCGAGCTCGAAGAGCTCAAGAAGATGAAGAGCGGCATCGAGGATGCGGCGCGCGATGTCGAGCAATCAGTCAGCAAAGAGATCAACGAAGCCAACCAGGCCTTCGAGCAGAACTGGCATGAGGCCAGTGCCGGCCTTGATGGCGGCAGCACCGATCACGGCTACCAGACCCTGATGCCGCCGCCCGGCTATCAGCGCCCGAAGAAGAACTGGCGCCTCAAGCGCGGTGCCACGCCGCAGTGGTACAAGCAGCGCCAGGGCGTGCGCCAGCATGCCCAATCCGGCGCCGCCCGCGTGGCGCGCTTTCGCCCGCCCCGCAGACCTACATGACCGATTCCCACAAGTCCGACGATGAACTCGCCGGCACCGAGCAGCCTTTTGTCTCGCACCTGATCGAGCTGCGCGACCGCCTGGTGCGCGCCGCCATCGCGGTCGCGGTGTGCTTTGGCGTGCTGGCGCTCTATCCGGGGCCTTCGATGCTGTACGACCTGCTGGCCGCGCCGATGATCGCGAACCTGCCGGCGGGTTCGACCATGATCGCCACCAATGTGATCTCGCCCTTTCTGGTGCCGCTGAAGATCACCTTGATGGCCGCCTTTCTGATCGCGCTGCCGGTGGTGCTTTATCAGGTCTGGGCCTTTGTGGCGCCGGGCCTGTATTCGCACGAGAAGAAGCTGGTCATGCCGCTGGTGGTATCGAGCACACTGCTTTTCTTCGTCGGCGTGGCGTTCTGCTACTTCTTCGTGTTCGGGCAGGTCTTCAAGTTCATCCAGAGCTTCGCGCCCAAGAGCATCACGGCGGCGCCCGATATCGAGGCCTATCTGAGCTTCGTGATGAGCATGTTCATCGCCTTCGGAGCGGCCTTCGAGGTGCCGGTGGTGGTGGTGGTGCTGGCCCGCATGGGCATCGTCACGGTCGAGAAGCTGCGCGAGTTCCGCGGCTACTTCATCGTCGTAGCCTTCATCATCGCGGCCGTGATCACGCCGCCCGATGTGGTGTCGCAGTTGGCGCTGGCTATCCCGATGTGCCTGCTCTACGAGGTCGGCATCTGGGCGTCCGGCTTTTTCATCCGCTACTCCAAGGCGCCGGACTCGGCCACCGATCAGCCCTGAGCTGAGGGCTAGTCGCGCGCGCCCGGTAGCGGGCGCTGCGCTACCGTTAGCTCGAACTGCAGGGCCTTGTCGCCGCGCTGCACGGCGATGGCGGCGCTGGACTGTGGCTTGAGTGCCGCTACCGCCGCCAGCAGGTCCGCCGGGCTGAGCACCTGGGTGCCGCCGACCCGTGTCACGACATCGCCGGGCTTGATGCCTGCATTCGCGGCCGGTGCATTGACGACGACCGCGCTGATCAGCACCCCTTCGCGCACTGTCAGCTTGAAGGCTTCGGCAAACTCCGGCGTCAGCTCGCGTGTTTGCACACCGATCCAGCCGCGCGCGACTTGACCGTCCCGCACCAGGGCCTGCATCACCTGCTGCGCGGTGCTGATCGGGATTGCGAAGCCGATGCCCAGGCTGCCGCCGCTGCGCGAGAAGATCGCGGTGTTGATGCCCACCAACCGACCCTGGTCGTCGACCAGGGCGCCACCCGAGTTGCCCGGATTGATTGCGGCATCGGTCTGGATGAAGTTTTCGAAGGTGTTGATGCCCAGCTGTGTGCGCTTGAGTGCGCTGACGATGCCCGAGGTCACCGTCTGGCCGACATTGAAAGGGTTGCCGATCGCCAGTACCGCATCGCCGACCTGCAGCTGCTCGGCGTCGCCCAGCGCGATCGCCGGCAGGCCGTCGAGCTCGACCTTCAGCACCGCGACATCGGTCTCTGGATCGCTGCCGACCAGGCGCGCCTTGGCCTGGCGGCCGTCGCTGAGTTGCACTTCGATCTCGGAGGCGCCGGCCACCACATGGCTGTTGGTCAGCAGGTAGCCGTCGGCCGAGACAATCACACCTGAGCCCAGGCCGGTTTGGCCGCCTTGCTCGTCACCATCGTCTTCGCCGCGTTGGCCGCGCCGTGGCAGGCCGAAGTGAAAGCGCCGCCAGGCCTCATCGTTCTGCGCCGAGCGGCGTGGCGCTTTGCTGGCCGTGACGCTGACCACGGCGGGCGCTGCGCGCTGGGCCGCAAAACGGTAGCCCCCGCCGCCGCTCGCATCGCTTGCGGGGCGGGCGCTCGGGATGGCCTGACCCAGGATTACCGTGGGGCGCAGCGTCTCGCCGCGCTCCACCCACTCGGGCCGCAAGGTGGCGACGACAAAGTACAGCGCCAAGCCCACCGTCACGGCCTGGGAGAAAATCAGCCAAATTCTGCGCACCGCCGCTCCTGTCGCCATGCCCAACCGCCACACCATCGATGCCCACCTCAGCCAGTTGCTCGAGGTGCCTCGCTTCAAAGATTATGGGCCGAATGGTCTGCAGGTGGAGGGGCGCGAGGAGATACGCCATCTCGTCTGCGGTGTTACCGCCAGCCTGGCCCTGATCGATGCGGCGATTGCCAGCGGTGCCGATGCCATCCTGGTGCACCACGGACTGTTCTGGCGCGGCCAGGACGGCCGCGTCACCGGCTGGATGAAGCAGCGCCTGCAAAAGCTGCTGGCGCACGAGATCAATCTGTTTGCCTACCACCTGCCGCTCGATGCCCACCCGGAGCTGGGTAATAACGCGCAGCTGGGTCGGCTCTTCGGCTGGCAGGCCGAGCAGCGCTTCGGCGATCAGGAGCTCGGTTTTGCCGGGTCCTTGAGCGCCCCGCAAAGCCTGGATGAGCTGCGCCGGCAGATGGCGGCGGCGCTGGGCCGCGAGGTGCTGGCCGTGGCCGGCGACGGCCGGCCGCTGCGCCGCGTGGCTTGGTGCACTGGCGGTGCTCAGGGCTATTTCGAGGCCGCGATCGCGGCCGGGGTTGATGTCTTCGTGACCGGCGAGATATCCGAACCGCAAGCCCATTACGCCGCCGAGACCGGTGTGGCCTTCGTCGCCGCCGGCCACCACGCGACCGAGCGCTATGGCGTGCAGGCGCTGGCGCAGCGCCTGGCCACAGACTTTGGCCTGAGCCAGCAGTTCATCGACATCCCGAATCCGGCCTGAACGCTGGCGCTTGCTCAGCCCGGCTGGGAGGCGATCCAGGCACGTACCCGCTGCTCCAGCAGGCCCAGCGGCAGCTGGCCCTGATCCAGCAGCACCATATGGAAGCGGCGCAGATCGAAGCGCGGTCCGAGCTGCGCTTTAGCCAGCTCGCGCAGCTCCAGAATCTTCAGCTGGCCCGTCATATAGGCCAGGGCCTGGCCGGGCTGGGCCAGATAGCGGTCGACCTCGGCATTCATGAAGATCCGGTCCTGGCCGGTTTCCTCAAGCATATAGGCCAGTGCCTGCTCGCGGCTCCACCCCAGCGCATGCATGCCGGTGTCGACCACCAGGCGGGCCGCGCGGAACATCTGGGCTTGCAGATGGCCGAAGCGGCTGTAGGGGTCGCGGTACAGGCCCAGATCCTTGCCCAAGGTCTCGGCATAGAGGGCCCAGCCCTCGCCATAAGCGGTGTAGAAGCTGCTGCGCCGGAAGGGCGGCAGCTCGCCCAGCTCCCGCTGGCGGGCGTTCTGTAGATGGTGGCCGGGCACGGTCTCGTGCGCGACGAGGGTCTCCAGCGCCCAGATTGGGCGGCGCTTGTAGGCCAGTACATTGGCGTTGAACCAGCCCGGTGTGCTGCCGTCCAGCGAAGGCCCGTTGTAGTTTTCGGCCGCACCCTCGCCCATATGGGCCGGCATCGCCCGCACACCGTAGGGCGCACGCGGCAGCTCGGCAAAGAGCTTGGGCAGTTCGGGGTCGATGCGTTTGCTGATCTCGCGGTAGGCCGCCAGCAAGGCTTCGCCATTGGGGTGGAAGAACTTCGGCTCGCTGTAGAGATAACTGAAGAACTGCTGGCGGTCGCCGGCAAAACCGACCTCGCGGCGCACCGCCTCCATCTCCGCGCGCAGGCGCTCGACCTGGTGCAGCCCGATGTCATGGACCTGCTGCGGGCTCAGGTCCAGCGTGGTGTTGCGGCGAACCAGCGCCGCATAGACCTGGGCGCCGCCGGGATAGCGGCCAAGCCCGCCGGCGGCCGGGGCCTTGGGCAGGTACTCCTCCTGGATGAATCGGCGCAGGCGTTGCATCGCCGGATAGACCTGCTGCCGCAGTGCCTGTCGACCTTGTTGACGCAGTGCTTCGCGCTGGGCCTCAGCGATGCCGCTGCCCAGCTTGTCGAAAGGCTCGAACAAAGGGCTGCGCGTCACATCGTCGCTCAGCTGGCCGTCCAGTTGGGCAAGCGCGCGCGCCAGCACCGGCTGTGGGCTGACCCAGCCCAGCGCGATGCCACGCCGCAGGCTCTCGATCTCCTGATCGACCCGCAGTGGATAAGCGGCCAGTCGGGCCAGCAACTGCCGGACCTGGGTCTCGCTGGCGGTGGGCGTGGCACGCATCAGATTCGACAGGCCCGACTGAAACCCCCACAGCGAGCCCAGGCTCAGTGTGCGATAGCCCTCGAAAGACTGGAACTCGATCTCGCCTTGCTGTCGATCGATAAAGATCTGCAGCGACACGCGGTCGCGCTCATCCAAGGCAGCCACATCGATGGCCTGCGCGCGCTTGAGCAGTTCCCGCGCATAAGAATCCTGGGCCGCAACGGCGGCCGGGGAGCGGTCGCTGAGACGGTCATTGAAGCGGTGGTCGCCGCGCACAGTGGCCCACTCTGGCGCCTGCCGGGCGCCTTGCTCCCAGGCTTCGTCGAACAGGGCATGCAGCGTTTGTGCGGCCGGGTTCGCCCAACTTGTATTGGTTCCTAGGCCAACCAGGGCCAAGGTCAGGACAGTCGCCAGGGTGCGGCGGTGGATGCGGGATGGCAGGTAGGCCATGCGGAGCTCCTTGATTTGTGGGTCGCGCGAGCCTGCCACCGGACGCTCGGTTGTGGGATGAGGGCTTACCCATGAAACAATGATGTGATGAGTGACAGCAAACCCCTGTTGATCAGCATGGGCGACGCCTGCGGCATTGGTCCAGAGATTGCCGTGGCAGCCTGGGTGGCCGAGGCGCGGCGCGAGGATCTCTGCCTGGTCGGCCATGTCGGCGTGCTGCGCCGTGCAGTCGCCTGGCTGGGTCTTGGCCTGCCGGTAGCGCGGCTGGCCTCGCCGGATGAGTTGGCGGCCATGCCGCCGGACTGCCTGCCGGTCTGGCAGCCCGAGGGCCTGCCGTCCGACCTGCTGGACTGCCCGGTGGGCCACATCGATGCGCGTGCCGGCCGCGCAGCGGCGGGCTGCATCGAGGCAGCGGTCGCGGCGATCCAGACCGGCCAGGCGCTAGGACTTGTGACCGCGCCGCTGCACAAGGAGGCCCTGCATGCAGCCGGGGTGGACTATCCCGGCCATACCGAGATGCTGCAGGCCCTGGCCGCGCAAGGGGGGGCAGCGCCTCCGGTGCGCATGATGCTGGCCAATGAAGAGCTGCGTACGGTGCTGGTGACCATCCATGTGGCGCTACGCGAGGCCATCGACATGCTGAGCGTCGAGCGGGTGCTGCAGACCTTGCAGATCAGCGACGCGGCGCTACGTCGCTTCGGACTCAAAGCACCGCGCATCGCGGTGGCGGGCCTGAACCCCCATGCCGGCGAGGGCGGGCTTTTCGGCCGCGAGGAAATTGACATCATCGCGCCAGCCATCGAACTGGCGCGCCAGCAGGGCATCACCGCCAGTGGCCCTTATGCTCCCGACACCATCTTTATGCGGGCTCGCAACACGTCTGCGCACCCTGGCGAGTTCGATCTGGTCGTCGCGATGACGCACGACCACGGTCTGATCCCAGTGAAGTATCTGGGCGTGGAGCAGGGCGTCAACGTGACGTTGGGCTTGCCCTTTGTGCGCACCAGCCCCGACCACGGCACGGCCTTCGACATCGCCGGCACTGGCAGCGCCGATGCGTCCAGCATGCGCGCAGCCATCCGCATGGCGCGCCAGCTGATCACCTAGCTCTTGCTGCCCAGCTCGGAGAGCTGTTTGCGCGCGCGGGCGGTGGCGCGCTCAAGCAGATGGGCGTTCTCGAAGGCCTTGAGCCGGCCGGACTCGCACAGGCGCTTGAGCATGCGGGCCGTCATCGTGACGGTCTCCTGGTGCTTGTGGCCCTGGGTGAAGATGAAGAAGCTGTGGCCGGCGCTGATATGGGCCAGGCGCACCTTGCGCCAGGCATCGCCGGTGTTCATCTGGTAAGCGAAGCCCAGCTGCAGATGCTCGATCAGGAGTTCGCCCTCGCTGGGCTCAGGGGCCTCGGCGGCGGGAAGGCCGTCGATGCTGATGTCGACGGCGGCGAGCGGCGCTTCAGCACTGAGGTCGATGTCGAGCTGGCCGTCCCAGTCCACCCGGCTTTCCTCCATCAGGCCCAGGCGCTTGGCTTCGTCGGGGGTCAGGCGTTGCGCCAGGTCCAAGTCAGCCGGCACCGAAACCGGCGCACCGGCTTGGGCCGGGGGCAGGTCCTGCTCGGACGGTGGTGCGCAGCCGAAAACGCCTTCGAGCTGCTTGACCAGAAGGTTATGGTCCAGCGGTGACAGGCCCTGGCCCTTTAGCGATTCGGCGTGGGCCGGCAGCAGCTCGCCGAAGAATGCCTTGCGGCCGCTCTCAGGCCAGCCGATCAGTTCCAGCCCTTCGTTGAGAGTGCGCATCAGCACCGGCAGTTGACCTAGAAAGGTCTGGCGCTGGGCAGTGCCGCTCTTGGGCTGCACGCTCATCACAAGGTCGCGACCGAGCTGGCGCAGCCGCATCGCGCGCTCGGTGCTGCCCTCGCGGCTGGCCAGCACGATGGCCTGGCTCCAGACTTGCGACAGGAACTCGCGCAAGAACTCCGGCATCGGCACCGGGCCCAGCGCCGCCTGCAACTGCTGCATATAGCGCTGCTGCAGGCGCAGATCGGTTTCCTTGCGCTCGATCAGCGCGGCAGCGTCGCCCTGGGCCTGCAAAGCCTTGGCGGTCTGCTCGGCGATGAATTGTTCGAGCGCGTCGAGCTTGCTCTCGTAAACATCCATGCGGTCGAAGTCGCCGTTGGCGACCTCCTGCACCAGCTCGCGCACATGGCTGAGAAAGTCGCGGCCTGGATCCTCCGAAAAATCATCGAAGGCGCAGGCCAGCGAGGCGACGCGGTTGATGAAGCGGCGCACCGGGTGGCGGCGCGAAGAGAAGAAGGTTCGGTCGCCCAGCGCCACGCGCAGCACCGGCAGTTGCAGCCGCGCCAGCATGCGTGCCATCTGCGGCGGCACCTTGGGATCGGACAGGATCTGGTCGAACAGGCTGCCGACCACATCGATCACCATATGGTCGAGGTTGCCGGTGGCTGCCTGGCGCAACTCGTCGCGGTGCAGATGTATCAGATTGGGCGGCATCGGCATGCCACCACCACTGGCCCAAGTCGCATCGCCGTAGTCCTCGCTCCAGTTGCTGACGGGGCCGCCGGCGGTGCTCGCACCCAGCGGCGACTGCACGCTGGGCAGATAGGCCAGGCGGCGCAGCAGCTCCATCATCTGCGCATCGACCGCGCCCATCGTACCGGGGCTGCCGCCACGCCTGGCCACGCCAGGGACGCCGCCATGGCTGCCACCAGCCGTGATACCGCCCGGGCCTGCGTAAGCGCCACCATATCCCCCTAGCTCGCCCATGCGGCTGTGGCCGGCTTGTCCGGGTGACTGAGAATGGGCGGAATGGCCCGAATGGGACGAGTGCACCGAATGGCCGCCGACATCGACCCCACGCACCCGCAGGTCTTGCGGTCGCAGACCGCGGTTGCGAAACAGCTCGACGATGTCGGCGTAGCAGCTGCGCATCTCGTGGGCCAGTGCGCGCGTCATCTCGTCGACCAGAATCTGGCGGGTCTGCTCGTCGTCGGTGACCGCATGCACGGCGTCGAGCAAGGCCTGGGCGACCAGTTCGGGACGTAGCGGGTTGCGCTGCTGCTCCCTACCGTCCTGGGCGCCACCCAGTGCCGACATATAGGACTCGACCTCGCGCAGCTCCCACTCGCTCTGGTGGCCGATGGCCAGGCCAATCCGGTCGGCCGCCACCATCGCATCGACGGCGTCATCGTCCATCAGCGAGAGTTCGGTCCAGGCCTGGGTACTTTTGCGCGCACCTGGATCGGCCTTGGGCCTTTGCTCGCCCGCCATCTGGGTGCGCAGGCTTTGGTAGAAGCGCTGGCCGAACAAGGCCTGCTGCTTGCGGAACAGAAATTGCGCCGACAGTAGGGCGTCGCGGCGTTTGATCTGGCCGGCCGACAGGGCCGCCATGCCCATGCCTTCGGCGCCGCGCTCGGCCGCTTGCTCGGCCGCGGTGCGTATGCGCTGCAGTGCGGCTTCCAGGTGCGGATTGAGGCGTGGTTCGGGCGAATTCATGGCTGCGTGTGGACCGCCTGTGGGAAATTTGCCACAGCTTATGTCGACAAGTATCGCGCCAAAGCCTGCGTCGAGCAGGCGAGGGCGTGCGAGCACCGGCGCGGCGCTGCGAAATAAATGACAGGCCGCTCTCTGTTACCGCTGCTTACCGGCTCAGCGGCGCTGCAGTGCGTCGCGGATTTCGCGCAGCAGCTGGATGTCCTCTGGCGTCGGCGCCGGTTCGGCCGGTGCGGGGGCGGGGACGCTCTCCCGCTTGAGGCGGTTGATCTGCTTGACCATCAAAAAGATGATGAAGGCCAGGATGATGAAGTTCAGCAGTACGGTCAGGAAGCTGCCATAGGCAAACAGCGGCACGCCGGCCTTGCTGAGGGCCTCGAAGCTCATCGGGCCTTTGAAGTCGGCCGGCGGGTCGGCCAGCATGATGAAGTAGTTGGAAAAGTCCAGGCCACCGACCACGCGCCCGACCACCGGCATGATCAAATGATTGACGACCGAATCGACAATCTTGCCGAATGCGGCGCCGATGATGACGCCCACCGCCAGGTCGACGACATTGCCTTTGACCGCAAATTCCTTGAACTCCGTCATGAATCCCATAGGTTTCTCCTCTGTAGCAATGTCAGGATTGTGCCCGGGCTACAGCGCGCGAAATCGGGTTGAATACGGGTTCTGTGGTGCGCATGAGGCGCGCTTCGCGTCGTCTCCAATGGTTGGAAGCGGTGGCGTCCGTTAGAATCCTCGGTTGCCCCGATCAGAAGTCTCGTTTGAGGACCCTCATGAGTGACCAGCAAGTGGACCAAGGCAAGCGCACCTGGCTCATCGCCACCGGTTGTGCCGGCGCCGTTGGCGGCGTTGCCACCGCCGTGCCCTTTGTCAGTACTTTCACGCCCTCCGAGCGCGCCAAGGCCGCCGGAGCTGCCGTTGAAGTCGATATCAGCGCCCTGAAGCCGGGTGAGAAGCTCACCGTGGAGTGGCGCGGCAAGCCGGTCTGGGTGGTGCGTCGCACACCCGAGCAGCTGGCCGCGCTGAAGGGCATCGATCCACAGCTGGCCGATCCGGCCTCGGATCGCACCGCCTACCCGACGCCTGCCTATGCGAAGAATGAGGCGCGCGCGATCAAGCCGGAGTATCTGGTGGTCGTGGGCATCTGCTCGCATTTGGGCTGTTCGCCCAGCGACAAGTTCCAGACCGGCGCGCAGCCCTCGCTGCCGGACGACTGGCATGGCGGCTTCCTTTGCCCCTGTCACGGCTCGACCTTCGATATGGCCGGTCGCGTCTTTAAGAACAAGCCGGCGCCCGACAACCTCGAAGTGCCGCCCCACATGTACCTGTCCGACACCAAGCTACTGATTGGTGAAGACAAGCAAGCCTGAAGCTAAAGGACAGAGGTCAACATGGCTGAATTCAAAGAAGCTCCCGCCGGTGCTCCGATCGGCGAAAAGCTGCTGACCTGGGTGGACAACCGTTTCCCAGCATCCAAGCTCTACAAAGAGCATCTCTCCGAATACTACGCACCGAAGAACTTCAACTGGTGGTACATCTTCGGCTCGCTAGCCCTGTTGGTGCTGGTGATCCAGATCGTCACCGGCATTTTCTTGGTGATGCACTACAAGCCGGACGCGGCGCTGGCCTTCGCCTCGGTCGAGTACATCATGCGTGATGTGCCCTGGGGCTGGCTGATCCGCTACATGCACTCGACTGGCGCCTCGGCCTTCTTCGTCGTGGTCTATCTGCACATGTTCCGCGGACTGATCTACGGTTCCTACCGCAAGCCTCGCGAGCTGGTCTGGATCTTCGGCTGCGGCATTTTCTTGTGCCTGATGGGCGAGGCCTTCATGGGCTACTTGCTGCCCTGGGGCCAGATGTCCTATTGGGGTGCCCAGGTGATCGTGAACCTGTTCGCCGCCGTGCCTTTCGTCGGTGAAGACCTGGCCCTGCTGATCCGCGGGGACTTCGTGGTCAGCGACGCGACACTGAACCGCTTCTTCAGCTTCCACGTCATTGCGATCCCTCTGGTGTTGCTGGGCCTGGTGGTGGCGCACATCATCGCGCTGCACGAGGTTGGCTCGAACAATCCGGACGGCGTCGAGATCAAGGCCAAGAAGGATGCGTCGGGCAAGCCGCTTGATGGCATAGCCTTCCACCCCTACTACACGGTGCACGACATCTTCGGTGTGGGCCTGTTCCTGATGGTGTTCACCGCCATCATCTTCTTTGCCCCGGAGATGGGTGGCTACTTCCTGGAGTACAACAACTTCATCCCGGCCGACCCGCTGAAGACACCGGCTCACATTGCCCCGGTCTGGTATTTCACGCCGTACTACTCAATGCTGCGCGCCACCACCGACCCGATGGTCAATGTGCTGGTGGGTCTGGTCGGCGCGGCGGTGGTGCTGGCCTGGCTGAAGAGCGGCTTCTCGACCAAGGGCAAGATTGCTGCCACCGTGGTGGCCCTGGTCGCGATGGCCTTGCTGAAGACCTTCGACGCCAAGTTCTGGGGTGTGGTCGTGATGGGCGGCGCTGTTGTGATCCTGTTCTTCCTGCCCTGGCTGGATCACAGCCCGGTCAAATCGATCCGCTACCGCCCCGACTGGCACAAATATGTATACGCCGTGTTTGTCGTGTTCTTCTTGGTGCTGGGCTATCTGGGCATCAAGCCGCCCAGCGATATCGGCACCTTGATCGCGCAGATCGGCACGCTGTTCTATTTCGGCTTCTTCCTGCTGATGCCCTGGTGGAGCAAGCTGGGCACGCCCAAGCCCGTGCCTGACCGTGTGACCTTCCACGCCCACTGAGCATCGGAGTTCCAAGAATGAAAAAATTCATTGCTACGCTGCTGACCTCGCTGGCGCTGAGCGCCGGGCTGGTGTCGGGCGCCTCGGCCGCCGGCGGCGGCATCGAGTGGGACAAGTTCCCCAAGGAGAAGATGACGGACATGGCTGCGCTGCAAAACGGCGCCAAGCTCTTCGTCAACTACTGCCTGAACTGCCACTCGGCCGCCTTCATGCGTTACAACCGGCTGGCCGATATCGGCCTGAGCGAGGCGCAGATCAAGAGCAATCTGATGTTCGCCAGCGATAAGGTTGGCGACACCATGAAGATCTCGCTGGACCCCAAGCAGGCCAAGGACTTCTTCGGCGCCACGCCGCCGGACCTGACCGTGATCGCGCGTTCGCGTGCGGCTGCGGGCCAAGGCTCGGGTGCGGACTACCTGTACACCTACCTGCGCACCTACTACCGCGACGATACCAAGGCTACTGGCTGGAACAATATGGCCTTCCCCAGCGTGGCCATGCCGCATGTGCTGTGGGAGCTGCAAGGCCAGCGGGCCGCGAAGTTTGCTGACGAACCCGATCCGCATGACGCCAGCAAGACCGTCCATGTGTTCAAGGGTTATGAGCAGCTAACCCCGGGCAAGCTGACGCCGCAGCAGTTCGATGAGGCGATGGCCGATCTGGTTGCCTATCTGCAGTGGATGGGCGAGCCCGCTCAGTCTCAGCGCTTCCGTCTTGGCGTGCTGGTGCTGCTGTTCCTCAGCGTGTTCACACTGTTCGCCTGGCGTCTGAACGCGTCTTACTGGAAAGACGTGAAGTAAGCCTTGCGGGCCCGGTTTGTCCGGGCCTGAGTTGATCGCAGTGGGGCGCCTCGGCCTCCACTGCGTTTGCATTTTGTGCGGTGCTCGTCCAGCATGAGCCCGTGAATCACCCACCGACCTTCTCGGGAGCCTGCCGCCATGATGGTGCTTTATTCTGGAACTACCTGCCCTTATTCGCACCGTTGCCGCTTCGTGCTGTTCGAGAAGGGCATGGACTTTGAAATCCGTGATGTGGACTTGTTCGCCAAGCCCGAAGACATTGCGCTGATGAATCCATACAACGAGGTGCCCATCCTCGTCGAGCGCGACCTGATCCTGTACGAGTCGCACATCATCAACGAGTACATCGACGAGCGCTTCCCGCATCCGCAACTGATGCCCGGCGACCCGGTGGCCCGCGCCCGTGTTCGCCTGTTCCTGCTCAATTTCGAGAAGGAGCTATTTGCTCACGTCAATGTGCTGGAGGGCCGCTCGCAAGCCGTCAAGGCAACCGACAAGCAGCTGGAAAAGGCCCGCGCCCAGATCCGCGACCGCTTGACCCAGCTCGCACCGATCTTCCTGAAGAATAAGTACATGCTGGGCGACGACTTCTCGATGCTCGACGTGGCCATCGCACCGCTGCTGTGGCGCCTGGATTACTACGGCATCGACATGTCGAAGAACGCCTTGCCACTGCTGAAGTATGCCGAGCGCATCTTCTCGCGCCCGGCCTATATCGAGGCGCTGACGCCGTCCGAGAAGGTGATGCGCAAGTAAACTGCGACCCCATGGATCAAAGCTCCGATGGCGGCATGGCCGCCAGCACCTCGACCCGGCCGTATCTGATACGGGCCCTGCACGATTGGTGCACCGACAACGGCTTCACGCCCTATATCGCGGTGCATGTGGATCGTTTCGTGCAGGTTCCGAACGAGTACGTCAGCAATAACGAAATCGTGCTGAACGTCGGTTTCGACGCGACCAGTGGGCTGGAACTCGGCAACGAGTTCATCCAGTTCAAGGCTCGCTTCGGTGGCGTGGCGCGCGAGATCGTCGTGCCGGTCGATCATGTGGTAGCGATCTATGCACGCGAGAACGGCCAGGGCATGGCCTTCCCCGCGCCTAGCGCCGATGCGCCGAACGCGCCTTTGAGCCTAGCCGGTAGCGCCTCGCCCGTGGCTGCAGCGCCGAGCCCGCCGGTGCGCCCGCCCGCGCCCTTGCGCGGCCTGCGCCTGGCACCCGGCCCGGCCGAGCCGCAGGATCAACCCAAAGCGGCCGAGCCTGTCACCGAGCCCGGTCCAGATGATTCCGGCGGCCCGGCTGCCGGTGGCGGTCGCCCCGCGCTCAAGCGCGTTAAATAGTTGGTTTGAGTCGGGGTAGGGCAGGTTTTTTCCCCTACAATGCGCCCTCGCATGAAGTCAGTGCCGGCTTAGCTCAGTTGGTAGAGCAACCGCCTTGTAAGCGGTAGGTCATCAGTTCGAATCCGATAGCCGGCACCATTCTTCCTGCGCCCAACACAGGCCTCACCCTGGTTGCATCACCTTGATGCGCAGCTTGGCGGCGGGAATGCCTTGTTCGGCCAGCAGCTCCAGCAGCCGCGGCTGTAATTGCCTCAGTTTGGCCGCCACGGCGGCGTTAGAGGCCAGCAGCGTCCACCCCTCCTCATCGATAGGCCCCGGCTTCACGAAGCGCGTCAGTGCGCCCGGCAGCGCGACGCTGACGATGGCCATGCGTCGGTTTGATTCCTGCATCAGCAGGCCCAGCCGCGCCAGTCCCGTATGACCGTTCATCGCACGCTCGATGGGCATCGGCTCGGGCACCGACGGTCCGCCGCGCTTGGCGGCGCGGCGCGGGCGGTGGGGACTCAAAGGGTGCGTCGTCGTGGACATGGCCTCAGTGTAGTCCCGCAGCCTGGCCGGCCGGGGTGTGCGGGGTGCCGGTGCTAAACTCGGTGGGTTTTTCTGCAGGCTGAGGCCGGCACCCGGCTTGCAAGCCGGCGTGGAGCCCTCAGCTGTAGAAAGCTTCGAACAAGCAAGAACAGAACTCCACGGGCTGATTGCCGCGCCCGTCGTTGCCCCCGAGCGGGTACGCCAGCGGCTCAGACCTGGTCCGCCTACCTTCAAGTCCAAGACACACACGCTGCATGTTGCCCAAGCTTCTTACCCAGATTTTCGGTAGCCGCAATGAGCGCCTGCTCAAGCAGTACCGCCGCGTCGTGCAGCAGATCAATGCGCTGGAGCCCAAGTTCGAAGCGCTCAGCGACGATGAGCTGCGCGCCCAAACCGAAGAGTTCAAGAAGCGCGTGGCGGGAGGCGAGAGCCTGGACGCGATCCTGCCCGAAGCTTTTGCCGTTGTGCGCGAAGGCGGTAAGCGCGCGCTGAAGATGCGCCATTTCGATGTGCAGCTGATCGGCGGCATGGTGCTGCATGCCGGCAAGGTCGCCGAGATGCGCACTGGCGAAGGCAAGACCTTGATGGCCACCCTGCCGGTCTACTTGAATGCGCTGACTGGCAAGGGCGTGCATCTGGTGACGGTGAACGACTATCTTGCCCGGCGCGATGCCGAGTGGATGGCCAAGCTCTACAACTTTCTGGGCCTGACCGTCGGCATCAACCTGCCGAATATGCCGCGCGAGGAGAAGCAAGCCGCCTACCGCGCCGACGTTACGTACGGCACCAACAACGAGTACGGTTTCGACTATCTGCGCGACAACATGGTCTACGAGACGGCCGACCGCGTGCAGCGCGGCACCGCCTATGCCATCGTCGACGAGGTCGACTCCATCCTGATCGACGAGGCCCGCACTCCGCTGATCATCTCCGGCCAGGCCGATGACCAGACCGATGTCTATCTGGCGATCAACAAGGTCGCGCCGCTGATGAAGAAGCAGATCGGCGAGCTCGATCTGCGCACCGGCGAGGGCGTCGTCGAGCCCGGCGACTTTACGGTCGACGAGAAGTCTCATCAGATCTATCTGACCGAAGACGGCCACGAGAATGCCGAAAAGTACCTGAGCCAGGCCGGTCTGCTGGCCGAGGGCGCGAGTCTCTACGACTCCGCCAACATCACGCTGATGCACCATCTGTACGCCTCGCTGCGCGCGCACCATGTGTATCACCGAGACCAGCACTATGTCGTGCAGAACGGGGAGGTCGTCATCGTCGACGAGTTCACCGGCCGGCTGATGAGCGGTCGGCGCTGGAGCGACGGCCTGCACCAGGCCGTCGAGGCCAAGGAAGGCGTGGCGATCCAGAGCGAGAACCAGACCCTGGCCTCGATCACCTTCCAGAACTATTTCCGCATGTACGGCAAGCTCGCGGGGATGACGGGAACGGCCGATACCGAGGCCTATGAATTCCAGGAGATCTACGGTCTGGAGACCGTCGTGATCCCGCCGAACCGCCCCACGATACGCAAGGACGAACTGGATCTGGTCTACAAGACCACCAAGGAGAAGTTCGACGCTGTTACCCAGGACATCCGCGACTGCCACGAGCGCGGCCAACCGGTGCTGGTGGGGACGACTTCGATCGAGAACTCCGAGCTGATCTCCAGCCTCCTGACCAAGGCCAAGCTCCCGCACCAGGTGCTCAACGCCAAGCAGCATGCCAAGGAGGCCGAGATCGTGGCCCAGGCCGGCCGTCCCGGCGTGATCACGATTGCGACCAATATGGCCGGCCGCGGCACCGACATCGTGCTTGGCGGCAACGTCGAGAAGCAGGTGCAGTTCATCGAGGCCGATGCCGCGATCCCGCAGGCTGAGAAGGCCGTGCGCATCCAAAAGCTCAAGGACGAATGGGCCGGCCTGCACGAGCAGGTGAAGGCCGCCGGCGGCCTGCGCATCATCGCAACCGAGCGCCACGAGAGCCGCCGCATTGACAACCAGCTGCGCGGCCGATCGGGCCGTCAGGGCGACCCGGGCTCATCGCGGTTCTATCTGTCGCTGGACGACCAGCTGATGCGCATCTTCGCGGGCGACCGCGTGCGCGCCATCATGGATCGTCTGAAGATGCCCGAGGGCGAGGCGATCGAGGCCGGCATCGTGACCCGCTCGATCGAGGGCGCGCAGCGCAAGGTCGAGGCGCGCAACTTCGATGTACGCAAGCAATTGCTGGAGTACGACGATGTCTCGAACGACCAGCGCAAGGTGATCTATCAGCAGCGCAACGACATCCTCGAGGCCGACTCCCTGGTGGCCCAGATTGGCAATCTGCGCGCCAGCACGCTCGAAGACGTGGTGCGCAGCTATGTGCCCGCCGAGAGCTTGGAAGAGCAGTGGGACCTGGCCGGGCTGGAGCGGGTGCTCAAGAGTGAGTGGCAGCTCGATGTGGGCCTGGCGGCCGAGGTGGAGAAGAGCGACTCCATCACCGACGAGGACATTCTCGCGAAGGTGGTGTCCGCCGGCGACGCGCTGTTCGCCGACAAGCTCGAGCGCGTTGGCGTCGAGCAGTTCTCGCCCTTCATGCGCATGGTGCTGCTGCAAAGCATAGACCAGCACTGGCGCGAGCATCTGGCCGCGCTGGACTATTTGCGCCAGGGCATCCATCTGCGCGGCTATGCGCAAAAGAATCCCAAGCAGGAGTACAAGCGCGAGGCCTTCGAGCTGTTCTCCCAGTTGCTTGATGTGGTCAAGATGGAGGTCACTCGCACCCTGCTGAATGTGCGCATCCAGTCGCAGGAAGAGGTGGCACGCGCCGCCGAAGCGATCGAGGAACGTGCCGAGCACATCAGCAACGTCACCTACACCCATCCCAACGAGGACGGTTCGGTATCGCAGGACGCGGCGGAGCCGGCCGTCTCGCAGTACGCCCATGTCGGTCGCAACGATCCCTGCCCCTGCGGCAGCGGCAAGAAGTACAAGGCCTGCCACGGCAAGCTGAACTGAGAGCAGACCTCGCCAGCCCAGCCCCCTATCCGGGGGTGATCTGTGACGTAGTTCGCACACTTCAAGGCCCAAGCCCGTGGATGGGGGGTGCGCATGTCAAGGCCACCCCCCTAAAGTGAAGTTGATCGGTGCGGGAGGTTTGCAGCACCGGAACTTCAACAGAATACCCGGCGCAAGAACTGTCTATGAAGCCCCTAGTTGCTCTCTTCCCCTTGATTCTGGCCCTGGCCGCCCCTTTGGCGTCGGCCTCGCCGGTGACCTTCGGCTCCAAAGTCCTGGATGGACAGGCTCCTTGGTCCGCCAGCTACACCTTGCATGTTGACCAGCAATCGCTGTTCAGTGGCTACCTCAAATCTGTCTCGAACAAGAAGGACAACGTGGTCATCGAGTCGATCACGTTGAGCAAAGGCAGCGAACAGTACCTGTTCGACCTGATGGATGATGAGTACAAGTTTCTGTCCGTCACCGGTGATCATTGGGTCACGCCCGGCAAGAAGATTGACGTCACGCACTGGGGCTGGAGCTACGCACTGAGCCCGGTGGTGCTGAGTGCCGGGGACTGGGATGTGAAGGTGCAGATGAATAGCTACAGCAGCAAGTTCAACAGCTCGCTGTCTGGTGCCGGCACGCTGCAGGCAGTGCCTGAACCGGCCTCGCTGGCCCTGGCCGTGACCGCATTGGGCGCCCTGGCGCTGGTGCGCCGCCGCCGCGCAGCCCGCTGAACCAAACACGCCGATCCCTCCAAGCGAGACGCCTCATGAAGAACAAGATCCTTGTAGCAGCCCTGGCCCTGGCCGCAGCCGGTACCACCAGCGCTGCGGTGTTGGACATCGAGTACACCCAGACCCTGGGCACCGAGATCACCATGGTCACTGATGGTGCCGTCAGCGAAGACTATCTGAGCGGCGGCATGCAGTACAAGGCACTGAGTGGCGCAAGCTTCGAAGCTTTCTGTGTGGAGATCGGTCAGAGCTACGCGCTTGCCGGTGTTCAGAGCTATACCGTTGGCAGCTTCGGCGCCGTCCAGTCGCGCCAATTGCAGGGCCTGTTCTCCACCAGCTACGGGCTGCTGAGTTCGGATCAGGACCGCGCGGCTTTTCAGACCGCAGTCTGGGAAATCACCCATGAGCAGGACTCGCAGCTCGATGCTTCTCAGGGCAGCTATCAGTTCGCATTTCTCAATGCAAACAGCACGGCCGAGGAAGACGCTGCGTTTTTGAACAAGGTCAACGGCTTCTTGAGTGCCGCCGATGGCTACCAAGGTCCGGCGAAGTATCAGCTGAGCAAGCTGCAGCACATCGACTACCAGGACCTGGTGACCGTCACTGCAGTTCCTGAGCCCGGCACCTACGCGATGTTGCTGGCTGGCTTGAGCCTTGTCGGCTTTGTTGCGCGTCGGCGCCAGCGTGCCCGCTAGGCCGCCTGTTCGCACCAGATCGTCTGTGCCTCAGCATTGAAGGGCTCCCTCGGGAGCCCTTTGCTTTGTGCGCTCAGCATGAGCGCACTCTTGCGGGTGCAAGTCCCGCCGTAAGTTGATCACAGCGAACGAAGCGAAGCGCAACTGCACGAGGGCGACCGAATGTGGGGAGGAAGCGTGGAGCGAAGCTGC
>NZ_JAPFGP010000086.1 GCF_026241155.1 Paucibacter sp. PLA-PC-4 | reverse complement strand
CACCTTCAAACGCCCACGCTTATCGGCTGTGAATTATTAAAGAACTTCAAACCACTCATCAATCACCACCTGGGTAATCAACTCATCGTCTGGCGCTAATCAGTGATCAGCACAGAAGCGAGATTATTGACGCTTTTCTTACTAGTGTCAACACCTATTTGCTTCGCTTCGCAGCGCGCCGGCTTCGCCAGCGGCGTCCGCAAATACAAGCACTGCACTCAATGCTTGTATCTGCTGACGCAGATAGAAACGCCCAGTCGGGTGACTGGGCGCCTCGAATATTAGCCTGACGATGACCTACTTTCACACGGGAATCCGCACTATCATCGGCGCTGAGTCATTTCACTGTCCTGTTCGGGATGGGAAGGAGTGGGACCAACTCGCTATGGTCATCAGGCTTGACTG